>CAWDFQ010000010.1:0-517682 GCA_963801625.1 uncultured delta proteobacterium | reverse complement strand
AGAAGCGCTCGATCAGCATCGTGAGGATCACGATCGGGAAGAGTACGCCCGAGAACAATTCGTGCGTCTCGAACCGGCGACCGAGCAGCGCGAACAGCGCGACGCCGAGCACCACCAGGCAGAGCAGGATCGCGAGTCGCGGTACCAGCAGCAGGCGCAGGCGTTCGAGGACGAGCCGCCCGAACACGCCCACGCTGATCACGCCCACCACCATGGCGAGCCCGACGTAGATCGGGACGTTGCGCAGCGCGAACGCGATCAGCACCGGCATGAAGGTGCCGAAGGTCGGCACGCCGATCAGGTTGCGGAAGATCGCCACGACCAGGGCGCCGAGCGGCAGCGCGAGCAGCAGGCGCAACGCCGCCTGTGTGGCGACCGGAAGGCGGTACAGCGAAAGCGCGCGCAGCACGCGGTTCGCCGGCACCATCATCGCCGCCAGATCTTCGGGGCGCAGGTGTTCGCGCAGCGCTTCGTAGTGATAGGTGAAGGCTTCGGCGCCCGTCGCCTCGACGTTCGCGAACGAACCCGCGCGCAGCGCGACGAGTGACGCGGGGCGCGTCGCGAAGAACGCGCCAGTGGGGGAGAGCGGCACCCAGGCGCCGCCCGCCCAGGCCTCGGCCCAGGGGATTTCGCGCGGCGCCGCGCCACTCCGCAGCTCGAGTCCCGTGACGGGGCGCGCCGCCACGCCGGCCGCGCGCAGCAGTGTCACGAGCAGCGCTGTCTTGCCGCGTTCGCTGCCGGCGTGACTGGCGAGTGCGAGCAGCGCGTCGTCGGGGCCGCCCGCCGTCGTCGCCACTTCATGCGCCACCATCGCGTAGATCGAGCGAAGGCGGCCGGCGACGTCGCTCGGCGGCGGCAACGCGAGCACTTGCAGCGTCGCCGCGATCTCGGCCGCGTCCATCGGGAACTCGCGCGTCGCTCCGGCGTAGCGCTGCGCGCTCTCAGGCGGCGGCGCGCCGACTTCTGTCGGCAGCGGCGTTTCGACCGGCGCGAGTCGCACGCGGAACCCGTACGCGATTTCGTGCACGCCGTCGAAGGCGCCGCGCCAGACCGCCGTGCGCCCGCCGTCCTCGGTGCGCAGCGTGAAGAGCAGACGATCGGCGGAGGAGCGCTCGTCGTACACCTCCTGGCCGGGCGTCGTGGACGGCACCGGCGCCCGCACGCTGCCGCGACCGCCCGCGCCGCGCACCGTCACGCTCAGCTCGACGCGCCACAATCCTTCGGGGTCGGTGGGCAGTATCGGCAGGTCGTAGACGAAGACCTTCCAGCCGAAGACGGCGAGTCCGAGGGCGACGAGCACGAATCCGACGGCGGCGACGACCCGGTTCATGCGCGCGGCTACTTCGGCTTGGCGAGATCGGAAACGTCGGCGACGGACCTGACCTCTTCGCGCAGCCGACTCAGCAGAGCCCGCGCCCAGACCCCTTCCACGGCGAACACGACGAGACCGAGCGGAACCAGGATCGCTTCGGGCCTGGGCACCACCAGCGCCGCGACGCCGAGGATCAGCAGCGTCGAGCCGAGCACGAGTGCGATGATCTTGCGCCCGGCCGCGAGCGTGACGCGCGTCAGCGTCTCCCGGTCATTCGCCAGCGGCGATACCAGCGGAGCCGTCTCGCGTCCGGCTGCGAACGCCGACGCGAGGATCCCTACGGCCAGGATTCCGATGATCACCGCGAGCGACGTAACGGTGGGGATCGGCTGGCTATGGGAGAGGATCATCTTCACGCCGACGAACGCGAGGATGAAGACGAGGCTCTGCTTCAGATACTTGAAGTGGTTGAGCAGCGGCGCAATCGCGAAATAGAGGTTGCGCAGGCCGAGAATCGCGAAGACGTTGGACGTGAAGACCAAGAACGGATCCTGCGTCACCGCGAAGATCGCCGGGATCGAGTCCACGGCGAAGAGCACGTCGGAACTCTCGACCATCAGCAACACCAGGAAGAGTGGCGTCGCGGCGCGGCGGCCGCTCATGTCGACGAAGAAGCGCTCGCCGTGGAGCTCGGGGGTCACCGGATAGAGGCGCCGCGCCAGGCGGATCACTGGGCTCTTTTCCGGGTCGGGCTCTTCATTGCCGGCGAGCAGCATGCGCCCCGCCGTGATGATCAGGATCCCGCCGAACACGTAGATGATCCAGTCGAAGCGCGCGATCAGGGCGGCGCCGAGGCCGATCATCGCGCCGCGCATCACCAGCGCGCCGAGGATTCCCCAGAACAGCACGCGGTGTTGGTAAGCGAGCGGCACGCGAAAATACGAGAAGATCAACGCGATGATGAAGACGTTGTCGAGCGAAAGGCTCTGTTCGAGCAGGTAGCCGGTGAGGAACTGGAGCGCAGCCGTGTGGCCGTCGAGGGGATGGCCGACGCCGACGCCCACGCCGAGCCAGTTGCGGTCGTAGAGGAAGAACACGAGCACGTTGAAGGCGAGCGCGAGCGAGACGTAGAAGCCGGCCCATGCGAGCGCTTCGCCGGTGCGGATTGCGCGATTCTCGCGATGGAAGACTCCGAGATCGAGAGCCAGCAGGCCCAGCACGAAGGCGAGAAAGCCCGCCCAGACCGCGATATCCAGCATTTGCATGGGCCGCGCAGGGTACCTCGCGCGGTGGCCCTCGGATACCCTCGGCGCAATGCCGGAAGACGATCTCTACGCGGTGCTCGGCGTCGCCAAAGGCGCCTCCGAGGACGAGTTGCGGACGGCATATCGCAAGCTCGCTCGGAAGCACCATCCCGACGTGAACCCAGGCGACAAGGCGGCCGAGGATCGCTTCAAGGATGTCTCGTTCGCCTACGACGTGCTCTCGGATCCCGAGAAGCGCGCACGGTACGACGAGTTCGGGCGCCAGGGCCTCGAAGCGGGTTTCGACCCGGAGCAGGCGCGCGCATTCCGCCGTTGGTCGGAGGGTGCGCGCCGCTCTCCCTATCGCGAACACGGCGAACACGGCGAGCACGGCGACGCCGCGTTCGATCTCGATGATCTGCTGTCGCGCCTGCGCGGGCAGGGCGGCTTCGAAGACAGCGGCGGCTTCGAAGGGGCGGGTGCATGGCGCAGTCTGCCGCGGCGCGGCCGCGATGCGCGCGCGGAGATCCAGATCGACTTCCTCGACGCCGTGCTGGCGCGCGAGGTCGCGGTCGAGATCGAAGGACGCGGCCGACTGCGCGTGCACGTCCCGGGCGGCGCCAGCGACGGCACGCGCGTGCGTCTCGCCGGGCAGGGCGAGCCCGGCGCAGCGGACGGGCCGCCCGGCGATCTGCTGCTCACGCTGCGGGTTCGCCCGCACGCGGCATTCAAGCGCGACGGCGACGATCTGCTGCTCGACGTCCCGGTGACGATCCCGGAGCTGGTGCTCGGCGCCAACGTCGAGGTGCCGACACCCGATGGCAGCGCAAGCGTGCGCGTGCCGCCGCATTCGCGTCCCGGCGCGCGCCTGCGCCTGCGCGGCAAGGGCGCCGTGAAGCGCGCGGGCGGACGCGGCGACCTGATGCTGCGACTCGAAGCCGCGTTCCCCGAAGACGGCGGTGAGCGGCTCGAGGAGGTCGCGAAGTCGATGGAGCCGCTCTACGAAGGTCGCGACGTGCGCGCGAAACTCCGAGGTGCGCGATGAGCCGCTACACACTGCGCGAGATCGCCGAGATCCTGGGTCTCGACCTGGTTTTCCTCGACGAGCTGGAGCGCGAGGAAATCCTCTCGCCCGACGTCGAGGCCGCGGACCCCGATGCGCTCGGCGCACGCTACTCGGAGCGCATGCTCGAACGCGCGCGCATCGCGCACGAGCTGGTGCATGAGCTCGAGGTGAATCTGGCTGGCGCCTCGGTAATCTTGAGGCTGCGCGAGGAGATGGTGGTGCTGCGCCAGAGCGTCCGCGTGCTGGCGCTCGAAGTGGAGCGAACGCGCACGCGGGACGCGTGACGCGGATCGCGACGCGCCGTTCGCCCTATTCGTCGTCCCGGCGGCGTGGCCGCCCAGTGCGTTCGAGCCAGCCGCGACGCCGGAACCACAACAGCAGCATCGCGGCCGTCGCGATCATCACCGCCCACACCACGTAGTAGCCCCAGCGCGTGCGCAGCTCCGGCATGTTCTCGAAGTTCATGCCGTAGACGCCGACCAGGAAGGTGAGCGGGATGAAGATCGTCGAGATCACGGTGAGCGTCCGCATCACTTCGTTCAGGCGGTTGCTCACGCTCGAGTAGTAGAGGTCGGAGAGCCCGACGCCGATTTCGCGGTAGGTCTCGATCGCATCGAGCACCTGCATCGCGTGGTCGAGGAGGTCGCGCAGGTAGACGCGCACCGAGTCGCCGAACGGCGAGCGCTCGTCGCGCATGATCTGGGAGAGTGCGTCGCGTTGGCGCCACATCACGCGATGCACCGTCAGCAGCGTGCGACGCACGGCGTGGAGTTGGTTCAGCGAGCGCTGGTCGGGCTGGCCCGTGACCTCCTCCTCGATGTCGTTCAGCACGTCGCCCACCTGCTCGACGAACGGGAAGTAGGAGTCGATCACGGCGTCGAGCAGCGCGTAGGCGAGGAAGTCGTGCGCCATTTGACAGATCATCGCGGTGCCCGACTGGATGCGTTCCCGGATCGGTTCGAACACGTCGAGTGGGCGTTCCAGCACGCTCACCACCCAGCCCGGCCCGACGACGATCGACGCCTGCTCGATCGAGACGTCTTCGTCGTCGTTCGCCAGCACGAGTTGGGTGATGATCAGGTCGCGCTCGCCGTAGTCCTCGAACTTGGGCCGCTGGCCGATGTTCGCGAGATCGGAGACCGCGAGCGGGTGGACGCCGAGGACGTCGCGCAGCCAGTACAGCACCGAGCCGTCGCCGAGGCCCTGGATCTCGATCCAGGTGACACCCGGCGCGTTGGCGGCCGCCTCCAACTCCGCGGACGACGTGATGATGCGTTCCTCGGAGTGTTCCTTCCGATAGATCAACGCGCGGATCGACGTCGGGTGGGTGTCGGGCGGAAGCACGAAGGTGCCGGGACGCGAGCCCGGCGGCGCGCTGCGTCGCGCGAACAGCTCCTTGGTGCCTGCAATCTGCATCGCGCTACTCGGGAACCTGCATGCCGCGCTGCACGGCCGGTCGCTCGGCGATGCGCTCGATCCAATGCACGACGTGCGGCTGGTCCATCAGCGGCGGCGCCTTCAGCGCGTGCAGCGGCTGGAGCCACGGGAAGTGCATGATGTCGCCGATCGAGTATTCGCCCGCGAGGTAGGGGCGACCGTCTTCGAGGATGCGATCGAGCACGGCGAGCAGTCGCGACACCTCGTCGCCGAACAGCTCGACCATCTCGACGTTGCGCTCGGCCGCCGGCTTGCGGAGCTGCGCGCCGAGTCGCCCGAGGTTCGGGCCGATGCCGCCATTCTGGAAGAACGCGTACTGGATGGCGTGGATGCGACCCGCCGGATCGGCCGGCAACAGCTTGCCGTGCTTCTCGGCGAGGTGGAGCAGGATCGCGCCCGACTCCCAGACGACGAGTCCGTCGTCGTCGAGCACGGGCACCTTGTTGTTCGGGTTCTTCGCCAGGAAGGCGGGCGTGAGCTGCTCGCCGGCGTCGAGGCGCACGCGCTCGACCTGATAGGAGAGGCCCAGCTCTTCGAGGGCGATCGAAACCTTGCGGCAGTTCGGCGTAGGGGCCGTGTAGAGACGGATCATCGCCTGCTCCTCCGGGACACGGGGCGCACGATACCGCGATCCGCCGCGTGCGCGCTTGCCTCAGTCCTTCAGGCTCATGTGTCATTGGAAGAGGCTGCCTCTTGTTTTCTCCGCCCCGTTGGTCGTAGGATGACACGATCATGCACCACCTGACGCGCGCCGTTCTCGTGATTGCGTTCTCGCTCGCGTCGCTCGCGTCGGCGGGCTCGGAGGTGCCGCCCGATGCCGTCGTTGCGGAGCTGCCGTTCCTCGCGGTCGAGGAGGCGAATCGGATCTACGTCGACCTCGCTCCCGAAGGGTCCGATCCGTTTCGGTTGATGCTCGGCACCGGCGCCAGCTTCTCGAGGCTGACGCCGCTCGCCGCGCGCGCGGCCGGCGTCTCGGTGCGCGCGACCAAGGACACGCCCTATCGACGCGCGACGCGGCTGGGCCGTGATGTGCAGTTTCACATTGATACGAGCAGCAGCGACACGGGATCGAAAACCGGATGGGAGTACGGTTTTCTCGGCGTCAACTTCCTCGAGAACTACGTCGTCGAACTGGACTTCACCAAGCGCACCGTTCGCTTCCTCGACCCCGATCGCTATGCGATACCCGAGAAGGCGGAGTCTGTCGACGAGGTGGTGCTCCCGATGAAGCTGTCATCGAGACAGCCGATCCTCGAGGTACGCATCGACGGCCATCGTGGTCGAAACGGTGCTCGAAACCGGTTCGCCCACGACGGCGGTCCTGTCGGGTCCGACCGCGAAATCGATCGGGATCGACGTTGATGCGCTCCCCGCGTTCGGCACGCTGGGAACCGTCGTGGGCAGCACGCCGACCCGCCTCTACGAGGCGCGCGAAGTCGAGATCGCGGGCCAGCACATGGCACGCGTGCCGATCATCGTCTCGCCGCATGGTTACTTCAATCAGGCTTCCTCCAGCGACTCGGTGATCGGCTACGACCTGATCTCGCGCTTCCTCGTGCGTATCGACTACCCGCGCAAGCGGATCTGGCTGCGGCGACAGAGCGAGACGGTCACCTACCTCGGCGTGGACTATCAGATGACGCGCGAGACCGGCGCGTTCCTCGCGGCTTCGGGCAAGAACTTCATGGTCGACGCGGTGCTGCCCGACACGCCCGCCGCGCGACTCGGTCTGCGCAGCGGCGACGCGCTACTGCGAGAAAACACGATAGATGCACACCGGCTCTCGCTCGAGGAGGTCCTCGCCGCGATCCGTGCGGGCAAACCGGTGCGCGTCGCGCGCCTGATGAACGGAGTATGGATCGACATCGATCTCCCCGACGATCCCGCTCTCGAGCACGCCGCCGATTCCGAGGACGACTGATCTCCCCCTGCCGGGCGCCACGGTGAGCCGCTATCCACTCGCCATGTCGCAGCAAGCCGACGACGCGCAGCGCGATCCGCTCGCGCGCGTGCTCGATCGCCTGGCGCTCGCGCGGGTCGGCGACGACGTCTTCGAGGCGCCGCCCAGCAGCGGGATGCGGCGAGTCTTCGGCGGTCTCACGGCTGCGCAGTCCGCGATGGCTGCGATGCAGACCGTCGAGAGCGGGCGCCTCCACTCGATCCACGGCTACTTCCTGCGCGCCGGGCGACCCGGAGCGCCGCTGCGCTTCGCTGTGGCGCGCGTGCGCGACGGACGCAATTTCGCGACGCGCCGCGTGCTCGCGACGCAGGGCGCCGACGCGATCTTCGAGTTGTCCGCGAGCTTCACCGATCACGAAGACGGCGTTGCGCACGCCCACGAAGCGCCGCTCGGCGCGCTTCCCAGATCCCGAGGATCTCCCCGACTGGGAGACCGTACGCGCGCGCGAAACGGGCGAAGCGCCGCGACCACACGACGCGATCGAAGTGCGCGTGGTGCGTCCCGAAGACGATCGCCCCGGCGCTGCGGCGCCGCCCACGCGCAGGGTGTGGATGCGCACGCGCGGCGTGCTCCCGGAAGATCCCCGCTTCCACGCGGCGATGCTGATCTACGCGAGCGACCGCACCCTGCTGCGCACGGCCGCCCGTATGCACGGCGGCATGAAGGATCGCCTGCCCGCGAGCCTCGACCATGCGGTGTGGCTGCATCACCCGCCGCGCTTCGACGGCTGGATCCTCTACGCGAGCGAGAGTCCGATCGCGGAGAGCGGTCGGGCGTGGGTACTCGGGCGGATGCTCACGCCGGCTGGCAAGCGCATCGCCACCGTCGCGCAGGAAGGCCTGCTGCGCCGGCCGCGCACGCCGCGCGGCTGAGTCATCGCCTCAGGGGGTCACTGCGTCACTGAGTCAGGACGGGCAGCCGGCCGCGAAGCGCACGAAGCGCCCGCTCGGGTAGCGCCGCGTGATGCGCCTGCCGCAGCCGCAAGCGCAGAGGCGTGAACGCTTCCTCGCGATCGGCCCGAGGCGACGCAACTGCTTGTCGCGGTACTTCGTTGCTGCCGCCAGCGCAGCGCGCTTGGAGCCGTGGATGCCGTCCGAGAAGAACTGCGAAACCGCCCGGTCGCCGCGGCGGATGCGAACCCACCAGCCGTGGGAGTTTCCGTAGTCGAAGCGAGTGACGTTGCGAAGCTTGCTGGCCGCCATGCGCAGTTCCTTGCCCAGGCCGGGCCGCGGGTCCGATCGCCGCGGCACCGCCCGAGTCGGTTCGAGGTGGAGCTTCCATCTTAGACGCTTGTTTGGCGTTCGGCGCTAGTCAGGCGTTCGGCGCTAGCTTGGCGCCGTGCGCGTGGGACTTTTCATTCCCTGTTACGTCGATCAGCTCGCCCCCGCGGTCGGCGAGGCCACCGTCGCGGTGCTCGAACGGGCGGGCTGCGCGGTGGACTACGACCCCGATCAGACCTGCTGCGGGCAGCCGTTCTGGAACCTCGGCCTGGCGGACGAAGCCGCCCGCCTCGCGCGGGCGCACCTCGAACGCTTCGCGCGCCACGACGCCGTGGTCTGTCCGTCGGCGAGCTGCGTCGCGACGGTGCGGCTCCACTACGGCACGCTCGGCGTCGGCGCCGACGCGGCGGGCCTGCGCGCACGCGAGCGGACCTTCGAACTGTCCGAGTTCCTGGTGGGCGAGCTGGGTCGCGTCGAACTCGGCGCCCGCTTCCCCCACAAGGTGGCGCTGCTCCCGAGCTGTCACGGCTTGCGCGAACTGGGGCTCGGCCGCCCGAGCGAAGCGGTCGGCGCGGCGGGCGAACCTGGCCCCACCGAACAGTTGCTGCGCGCCGTCGCTGGGCTCGAACTGCTCGCGCCGTCGCGCGACGAATGCTGCGGCTTCGGCGGCGCCTTCTCGGTGGAGTTCCCGGAGCTGTCGGGCCGCATCGGCAGAGCCCGGCTGGCGGACCTCGCCGCCACCGGCGCCGAGTTCGTGACCTCCACCGACACGAGCTGCCTGCTCCACCTCGACGGAATCCGCCGTCGCGAAGGATCGGGGCCGCGCGCGATCCACCTGGCGGAGATCCTCGCGGCGGAGTGATTCACTTCGCCACGATGACCTCCCCGGCTCCGTACACCGCCGCCGCCGCCCCGTTGCGGCGCACACCCAGCGCGAAGCGCAGCCCATCGGGCGCGACGCCCGTGCAGCGCACGACGCCCGCGTGAACCCCGCGCAAGTGATGCCAGGCGCAGAGCGTCGTGCGATTGGCGAGCTCGTTCGAGCCGCCGGCGGAGCGAAATACGATGTGGTGATCGTGGAGGTTGCGGAACGACGTGCAGCCCGGCGCCGTACAGCGCCAGCCGTCGCGGGCGAAGACGCGGTGCGCGCGTGCCACGCGCTCATCGTCCACACCCCACGCGGCGAGCGCGTGATCGAGCATCGCGCCAACCGCCTCGCCGACGCTCGGCAGGTGGCCGGAGCTGCGTTCAATGTGGCGGCGCACCGAGCCGATCGTCGCGCGAAGCAGTTGCGCGACGCTGCGCGGTGCCCAGAAGAAGAGCTCGGCAGTTTCTTGTTGCTCTTGCTGCTCGTGATGTGTTTCAGCAGCCGGCATCGCGCTGCCCGTGGACGGCGCACACGTTTGCAGCGACGGCGGCTCGACTCGATCGAAGGCGAGCGCCCGCTCGACGTCCTCCTCGAGTCGCCGCACGGAAACGTGCGCCGCGTGAGCCACCCATCTCGCTTCGAACTCCACTGCGAACTTCGCTGCGCCCGGGCCCAGCAGGATCGGCAGCAGCACTTGCGCCTGCACCCAGGAGATGCGGCCGTCCCGGTAGGCGCGTAGCAGAGCGGGACAGCGCGCAGCCGCGCGTTCGAGCCGCAGCAGCGAGCGCGCCTTGCGCGGCGAGATGCCGAGTCGTTCGTGCGCGTACGCATCGAGGCTCCGGAAGCCGTGCAGCACATGACGGCGGCTCGTCGCGACGGCCGCGAGCCATGCCCCGACCTCCGCCCACACGCGTTGCTCCAGCGCAACGGCGCGTCGCAGCCGCTCATCGAGTGCGAACGCATCGACGGCGCACGGTTCGTCGAGATCCTCGACGATCACTCGGAGGAATGGCGGTAGGGCGGGGCGCTGAGCCGGCGCCTCGCCGCCGTCGTCGCTTGCGCACACGTTTGCCGTCGAGTCGAAGCGGCGATCGGGCTGCGCCGCGTCCTGCCAGCAAGTACCCGCATGAAGCGCGTCGTCCGCGCACACGTCTGCCGCGGGATTCGCGGCAGGTGATCCCGTTGAGTCTTCCTCCGCGCCCTGCGGTAGCCCCGACAGCACCTCCGCCATCACCGCTTCCATGCAAGCCCAGGGCGCGAGCCGCTCGCCCGCCACGCGCTGTGCGAGCGACCGCGCGCGCCACCACTTGCCGCGCACGCCGGGCGTACACGCGATCACCACGCCCTCGCGCGGCTCCTCGTCGTCGCCGGCATTCTCCGAGATTGGCAACACGACGGCTTCGAGCGCCCCGCGATCGACGCGGCGCACCTCGCGCTCCAGCGCGCGCACCCGCACGCGCTGCGCGAACGCCACCCAGGCAACCTCGTCCTCCGCGCGTGCAACGCGACACAAGAGCCGCGCTTTCGACCACGAGAGGACACCCGCCAGCAGCGCGGCCTCGACGCGCGGCAGCCGCGCGAGCGCGTCGCTCACGTGTGCGAGATCCTGGAGCTGTCGCGCCGAGAGCCCCACGCGCTCGCGCGCGTAGTCCGCGAGCCGCGCGAAACCGAGCCGCTCCCACGCACGCGTCGCGACGAGCCGCGCTGCAATGCGCGCGAGCGCGACGCGGAGTGGCGCGTGCGAGTGCACGAGCGCCACGAGTCGCGCATCCGCATCGGCGCGATCCGTCGGCCGCGCATTGCCTCGATCCCTCCCGCCGGAAGGTTCGAGCAACGCATGTACGCGCATCGAAAGTCTCTGCGTCCGCAGATCGCGCGGGAGTCGTGGGGTGAGACGAGAACACTATACGCGAACAAAAGGCGAATAGAAACGGAAAAGTTTCGATGGGCCGCAAAGATTGTCGAAGCGACTGGCGTAGTATCCGAGCGACGTGAACCTGGATGCATTCATCGAGCGCTGGTCGAACTCGGGTGCCGCCGAGCGCGCTAACAAGGACCAGTTCCTCGCCGAGCTGTGCGACGCGATCGACGTGCCGCGCCCCGATCCCACCACCGGCGATCCCGCGCGCGACCTCTACGTCTTCGAGCGCGACGCGATCCAGGTGGCCGAGGGCCAGAAGCAGTCGATTGGCAAGATCGATCTCTACAAGGACGGCTGCTTCCTGCTCGAAGCGAAGCAGGGCTCCGAGACGGGAAACCCGAAGCTCGGCACCGCAAAGCGCGGCACGGCCGCGTGGAGACTCGCGACGCGTTAATTCGGCCTTATCTGACTGGACGAGATCTTTCTCAGCGCGCGCGCGAGCAGTACGCGATCGATACGTTCGGGCTGACCGTCGCGTACGACGCGAGTGGCACGCGGCGCTGGAAGGTTCCCGCGCGCGCCGCCGCGTGAGCGGAATTTCTCGCGATCACTCCGATCTCATCCGGTCTCGCAGCACCGGTGACAGGCATCGAGTGATCGCCGCGTTCGGTTTCCGACCTCGATTCGTGACTTCATCACGCTGTATGGGCCGCTCTACGAGCGGCGGGCGAAGAAGTCCTACGAGCAGACCCTCATGCACGAGGGAATGGGAAGGGGCGCAAGATCACGCGCACGTGTCCGAGGAGCGGTGCCGTCAGCCGTGTCGGCGCCTCGGGGCCGACAGCAGCGCGCATCCAAGTGTCACGAGTGCCGCGCTGGCGGGTTCTGGGATCGTGGCGATCCAGGCTTCCGTCTTGCCGCTCGGGTTCACGCCGGTTCCGCTGAACGTGAAGCCGTCGTCGGACACGCCGACCGCGCGCGTGAGATGCCAGCCCGCGAGATCGAGGCCGTAGTCCTGCGTGAGCAGCTTTGCGAGCGGTTGGATCCCGCTTGCCGCGGTCCACACGAACGCCTCGTAGTTCTTCGCATATCCCATTCCGACGACGACCCGGCCGTCGCCTGAGACGTCGTAGGCCTCACTGAAGAAGTAGTGGACGCGGGCGCTGTCGATGTCGCCGAGTCCCTCCATCCCGCCGGCGGCGGTCCAGCGGAAGGCTTCGCGACCGTTGCCCGATTGACTCGATCCCACGACCGCGGACCCGTCGGCGGAGATCGCGGTCGCACCGCCTCTGAGCACGTACTCGCCAACACGGTCGCCGCCCGATGCGCGGTGCGGCAACCGTTGCGGCCCGGCTCGCCGAGACTCCGCGAGCGGACGTTCCGTTGCGCAGGTCGCGGTGGCCGAGATCGAGCGGGCGTCGCGATCTGCCGGCGTCGAAGCGGCGGCGGCTGCTCCAAACGCAATCGGAGGCGTCGCCCCTGAGCTGAGCCGTCGCCGGAACGATGCGATCAGCCGAGCCGTGGAGAGCGAAAGTCCCGCCTCGAACGGACCGGCAATCGACTGAGCGACTTCGACCTGGCGATTGCCGCACACGTCGATCGCCCTCGGGCTGATCGTCGTCACCGCAGACGCGGCCTTCGAACGCCTCGGCATCCGCCACGAGAACTGGCTCGGCGAGGAGATCGGATTCCCCTACCTGGGATGAGCCCACTACGGCGGTCGCCGCCCGGAGGGAAGGTGCCCGTACCGTTGCATGCGTGGCAGAGGAGAAAGGGGACGGTCCTCGACGTTGACGGGTCGAGGACTTTGGGGACACACCTCGGCGAGGTCTGTCCCTCGAGTCTTCGTCCAGGTCACTTGGAGGACCGTCCCCTTTCTCCTTCAGTGCGACTCCGTCCAGGACTAGAACATGTTTCAATTCCGCGATACCGTCCTGATGGACCTCGCCGCTCGCCTTTGGCTCGCTACGCGGGACGAGCCCAAGCACGCCGGGCGGTCCCTAGTTCTCAGGAGACCCCATGCGCACCCCCCTCTGCGAGAAGCTCGGCATCGAGTTCCCCATCTTTGCTTTCACGCACTGTCGCGACGTGGTCGCCGCGGTCTCGAATGCCGGGGGGATCGGCGTGCTCGGGGCGGTCGGCTTCAGCGCCGAGCAGCTCGAGATCGAGCTGAAGTGGATCGACGAGCACGTGGGCGACAAGCCGTACGGCGTCGACATCGTGATCCCCGGCAAGTACGAGGGGAAGGGGATGGACGACCCCGCCGAACTCGAAGCGAAGCTGCGCGCGATGGTTCCGCCCGAGCACCGCGCGTTCGCGAAGCGACTGCTCTCCGAGCACGGCGTGCCGGAACTTCCCGAAGGCACGCAGACCCGCGAGCTGCTCGGCTGGACGGCAGCCACCGCCGGCCCGCAGATCGAGGTGATGCTGAAGCACCCGAAGGTGAAGCTCGTCGCGAACGCGCTCGGCACGCCGCCCGCGGAGATCATCCGGGAGATCCAGCGATCGGGTCGCCTGGTCGGCGCGCTGTGCGGCAGCGTCAAGCACGCGCTCGCGCACAAGGCCGCGGGCGTGGACTTCGTGATCGCGCAGGGCGGCGAGGGCGGCGGTCACACCGGCGACATCGGGAGCATCGTGCTGTGGCCGCAGGTGATCGACGCGGTGTCGCCGCTGCCGGTGCTCGCGGCGGGCGGCATCGGCGATGGCCGCCAGATGGCGGCGGCGCTGATGCTGGGCGCGCAGGGCGTCTGGACCGGCTCGATCTGGCTGACGGTCGAAGAGGCCGAGTCGGCGCCGGCGGCGAAGCAGTCGCTGCTCGCGGCGACCAGTCACGACACGGTGCGCTCGCGCGCCTGGACCGGCAAGCCGTGCCGCATGCTCCGCAACGACTGGACCGAGGCGTGGGAGAGGCCGGAGAACCCCAAGCCGCTCGGCATGCCGCTGCAGTTCATGGTCACCGCCGACGCGGTGTCGCGCACCAACCGCTACGCCGCCAAGGCGCAGTCGGTGGCGTTCAACCCGGTCGGGCAGGTGGTCGGGCTGATGAACGAAGAGCGCTCCGTGCGCGACGTGATCCGGCAGCTCGTCGAAGACTACGTGGACGCGGTCGACCGCTTCGAGCAACTCCAGCCGAAGGACGTCTAGTCGCTAGAGTGCCCGCGTGGATCTGGGCCGACGGCGTGGAGGAAACGGTCGCGAGTCGGCTCGCGCGCGCGTCGATCTGTCCGCGCCGCAACTGCTCGTTGCTTCGTTCGCCGCGCTGATCGCGATGGGCACGCTGGGTTTCCTGGTGTTGCCCGGGCTGTGGATCGGCGAACGTCCCAGTTTCGTCGACGCGTTGTTCATGGCCACCAGCGCGGTGTGCGTGACGGGCCTCTCGGTGTTCGACGTCTCGAGCCGGATGACCTTTCCCGGTCAGCTCTGGCTGCTCGCACTGATCCAGCTCGGCGGCATCGGCATCGTGACGCTCGCCGCGCTCGCTGCCGCCTCGCTTGGGCGGCGCACGTCGCTGGAAGTCGAAGAGGTGGCGGCGGGTCCAACAGTGCTGATACCCGAAGGCGGTGTGGGTGCGGTGGTGCGCTCCGTCGTGCGTGTCACGCTCACCGTCGAAGTGCTCGGCGCGCTGCTGCTCTGGCTCACCTGGCGCGACTCACTCGGCAACGCCGGCGCGCTCTGGCCGGCGCTCTTCCACGCCATCTCCGCCTTCTGCAACGCCGGCTTCTCGACGTTCCGCGACGGCCTCGCCACGCACGCGGGCGATCTGCCGGCGCTCGCGGTGATCGCGCTGCTGATCATCGCGGGCGGCCTCGGCTTCCTGGTCTTCGAAGACCTGCAGGCGCGGCTGCTCGGCCGACGCCGTCGCGTGACGCTCCACACGCGGCTCGTGCTGATCGCCACGGCAGTGCTGATTGCGGGCGCTACGCCGCTCTACCTGTTCTTCGAGTGGAGCCATACGCTGGCCAGTCAAGGCGTCGTCGCGCGGGTCGCGAATGCGGCGTTCATGGCGGTGACGCCGCGCACGGCGGGCTTCAACACCATCGACTACACGCAGCTCACGAACCCGTCGCTGGTGCTGACGCTGGCGCTGATGTGGATCGGCGGCTCGCCGGGCTCGACGGCAGGTGGCGTCAAGACCACCACAGCGGCGCTGCTCGCGCTGCTCTTTTTTTCGCGGCTGCGCGGCCGCACCGACGTGTCGTTCGCCAACCACTCGGTGCCCGACGCCACGGTGCAGCGCGCCGTCGGCCTCGCGGTGGGAGCGATCCTGCTGCTCTTCGCCTTCGTGTTCGCGCTGCTCTGGGTCGAGCTGCCGCGTGCGAGCGCCGCCCTCGACCGGGAGCATTTCATCCAACTGGTCTTCGAAGCGCAGAGCGCCCTCGGCACCGTCGGGCTCTCGATGAACAAGACGGCTGATCTGTCGCCACCCGGCCGCGTGCTGATCGTGCTGCTGATGTTCCTCGGCCGCGTGGGGCCGCTCGCGGCGCTCGAGGCGATGGCGCGTCGCAGCCGCCGCAAGCAGCCCTATCGTCTCGGCCGCGAAGACGTGCTGGTCGGCTGACGAGCACCGAAAGAAGGAAGTGGAATGAGTCGCTACGCGGTGATCGGGCTCGGCAAGTTCGGCTCGTGGGTGGCGCGCACCCTCGAATCGCTCGGCCACCAGGTGATCGCGATCGAGGCGGACGCCATCCTGATCGATCGCCACGCCGAGTTCGTGAGTCGCGCGGTGCAGGGCGACGCAACCGATCCGGCGGTGCTGCGCGGCGCGGGTGTCGCGGGCGTGGACGCCGCGGTGATCAGCATGGGCCACAACCTCGCGGCCAGCATTCTCGCGACGGTCGCGCTGCGCGACCTCGGCGTGCGCGAACTCTACGTAAAGGCGGCCGGCGACGCGGAAGCGCGCGCGCTCAATGCGCTCGGCGTCACCGAAGTGATCATTCCCGAGAAGGAGGCGGGCGTGCGACTCGCGCACCGCATGGGCGCCGCGGAGGTGCTCGACTACCTGCCGCTCGGCGAGGGTCACTCGATCCAGGAGATCGCGATCCCGCCGGCGTGGGTGGGTCGCTCGCTGCGCGACCTGGAACCGCGCGGCCGACTCGGCATCCAGGTGATCGCGGTGCGTTGCGCGCTCACCGAGGTCGTGCACGTTCCGCCCGATCCCGACGCGGTGCTGAAGGATTCGGACGCGCTGATCGTCGCCGGCGCCGACCCGGCACTCGCGGCGCTGCCGCGCCGCAAGTCCTGAACCCCGAACTTCGCGCGCGACGCGGCGCGCGCGGCTAGGATCCCTGCCGATGACGATTCCCTGGCTCTTCCTGCTCGTGACGATCGTGGGCGCGCTCTTCACCTTCAACGCCTACCTGCCGCGACCCGCGAACAGTCTTCTCGCCGCGCCCAGCTTTTTTGCGGGCTGGCTCACCAGCGAGCTGGTGGCGCATCACTTCGCGTGGCAGCTGGCCGCGACGCTCTTCTTTGTCTGGGCCGGCGCGCTCTCCGCCTGGCCGGGCTGGCTCGGGCTCGGCATCACCTTCGCGTCCTGGGCGGCGCTGCTCGCGATGGTGCCCGTGGCGCGTCGCTCCGAGCGCGAAATCGAGAACGCGCTGCTGCGGGGCCTCGGCGCGGGCTATCGCGAAGCGGCCGAACCGGGCGCCGCGAAGCTGCGCGACGCCTTCGAGCCGCAAGGACGCCTGGTCAATCCGTTCCGCTTCCGGCACCCCGCGGTGCGCGTGGTCCACGACATCCGCTACGCGGAAGGTTTCGGCAAGCGACACCTGCTCGACGTCTATACCCCGCGCGACGGTACCAGCGGCGCACCCGTCCTGTTGCAGATCCACGGCGGCGGCTGGACGATCGGCCACAAGCGCCAGCAGGCGCTGCCGCTGATGAATCATCTCGCGGCGCGTGGATGGGTCTGCGTCGCTGCCAACTACCGGCTCTCGCCGCGCGCGACGTTCCCCGATCACCTCGTCGACGTGAAGCTCGCGATCCGCTGGATCCGCGAGCACGTCGCCGACTACGGTGGCGACGCGCGCTTCCTGGCGGTGACCGGCGGCTCGGCCGGCGGACATCTCACTGCGCTCACCGGCCTCACCGCGAACGACCCGGAGTACCAGCCCGGCTTCGAGGACGTCGACACCCGCGTGCAGGCGGCCGTGCCCTTTTACGGTGTCTACGACTTCACCGATCGCCAGGGCCTCGACCCGCGGCGTGGCTTCGTGCACTTCATCGAGCGGATGGTGATCAAGAAGAAGTTCGAAGCGGATCGCGATGCCTTCGAGCGCGCGTCGCCGATGAGTCGCGTGCGCAACGACGCGCCGCCCTTCCTCGTGATCCACGGCGCGCTCGACAGCCTGGTGCCCGTGCGTGACGCCCGTCACTTCGCCGAGCTGCTGCGCGCCAGCGTCGCAGGCGCCCGTCTGCTACGTCGAGCTGCCGCACGCCCAGCACGCCTTCGAGGTATTTCACTCGCTGCGCACGCGCAACATCGTGCGCGGGGTCGATCGCTTCCTCGCCGCCGTGTACGCGGCGTGGCTCACGAACGAACGCAGTCGCGACGCCGCGTGAGCGGGTCCGGCTTCGGTCTCGACGCGCGCGCGGGCAGCACGCTTCCCGACGCTGCGGCCGTCGCGCGCCACGACGCCGCCGTCTTTCTGCTGCGCGCGAAGCGCGACGCCGCCGTCGCGCAGGTTCCCGACTTCGAGGCGCTGCGCACGCGCGCCGCCGCGATCAAGGACCACACGCTCGATCATCTCGATCGCCAGCTCGAGCGCTTCGAGGCGAAGCGCGCGCGAGAACGGCGCCGTCGTCCACTGGGCAGCCGACGCGCGCGCTCTCTGCGAGATCGTCGAAGCGCTGCTGCGCGAGCGCGGCGTGCGGCTCGTGGTGAAGAGCAAGTCGATGCTGACGGAGGAGTGCGGGCTCAATCCGTGCCTCGAAGAGCGCGGCATCGAAGTGGTGGACACGGACCTCGGCGAGCGCATCGTGCAGCTCGAAGGCGAGCCGCCTTCGCACATCATCGTGCCGGCAATCCACCGCACACGTGCGGAGGTGGGCGCGCTCTTCCATCGTCACATGGGTTCGCCCGCCGGTGAAGACAGATCCCGAGCGGCTGATGGCGCACGCCCGCGGTGACCTGCGCGCGCGCTTCCTTGCCGCGGAGGCCGGCATCACCGGCGCGAACTTCGCGGTGGCGGAGACCGGCTCGCTGGTGATCGTCACCAACGAGGGCAACGCCGATCTCGGTGTCAGCCTTCCGCCGCTCCACATCGCATGCCTCGGGATCGAGAAGCTGGTACCGAACCTCGATGACGTCGCGGTGTTCCTGCGGCTGCTCGCGCGTAGCGCCACGGGACAGCCGCTCTCGGTGTACACGAGTTTCCTCTCGGCGCCGCGCGCGGGCGGCGAGCTGCACGTGGTGCTGGTGGACAACGGGCGCAGCGCGCTGCTCGCGAGCGACAGCCATCGCCGCGCATTGCGCTGCATCCGCTGCGGCGCCTGCCTCAACACCTGTCCCGTCTACCGGCGCGCGGGCGGTCATGCGTATGGCGTGCCGGTGGCGGGGCCGATCGGTGCGGTGCTCGCGCCCGCGCTCGTCGCGACGCGCGAAGCCAGGGAACTCCCCTACGCGTCGTCGCTGTGCGGGAGCTGCACGGCGGTGTGTCCGGTGCGCATCGACCTGCACGAGCAGCTGCTCGCGTGGCGTCGCGAGGCGCCCGCATTGCCTGTGTCGCTGCGGCGCGGCTCGCGGTTCGCGGCTGCGCTGCTGTCGCGACCGCGCCTGTTCCGCGCAGCCGGACGTGTCGCGCGTACGCTGTGGCCGCTCTTCGCGCGGCGCTTCCCCGGCAACCCCGCTTCGCCGTGGCTCCGCGCGCGCGAGTGGCCCGAACATCCCGGGCGCGAGCTTCGCGGAACGCTGGCGCAAGACGCGCGGAGCGCCGCCGTGAGCGGTCGCGATCGCGTGCTCGCCGCGGTGCGCCGCGCGACGCGCCATGGCGTCGCGCACCCGGGCGCGCATCCCGCGCCGCTGCTTGCCGCCGACTTCGCGAGCTTCGCCGCGACGCTCGCCGCGGTTGGCGGCGAAGCGCACGGCCCGCTCGCGCGGGCGTCGCTCGCCGATGCCGTGCTCGAGCACGCGCGCGGCTGGGCGGCGGGCGGTCGCATCGTCGCCGAGCCGAGCACGGCGGCGCTGCTCGGTGCGGCGCGCGGTCGAGGTGGCTCGCGATGACGCAGCGCCGCACTCGTTCGCGGACGTCGCGGTGTCGATCGCGCGGGGCAGCGTGGGCGTCGCGGAGAACGGTGCGGTCGCGGTGACGGCAGACGACGCGCCGCATCGCGCGCTGCTCTTCCTCGCCGAGCGCGTGATCCTGCTGCTCGACGCGGCCTCGATCGTGGGCGATCTGCACAGCGCCATGCGCGCGCTGCCGGCCGCAGCCTGGCAGTCGCAGCTCACCCTCGATCGAGCGGCCCGTCGAAGACCGCCGACATCGAGCAGACGCTCGTGCACGGCGCACACGGTCCGCGCGCCCTCGCGGTCTTCGTCTACCAGAGCTGAGTCGAACGAAATAACTTGACGAAATAACTTGACGCCCGGCACCGGGTTCAGAAGTCGGCTGAGCCGGGGGTGCGGGGGAAGGGGATGACGTCGCGGATGTTGGTCATGCCCGTTGCGAAGAGCAGCAGGCGCTCGAGGCCGAGGCCGAAGCCGGCGTGGGGGACGGAGCCGTGGCGGCGCAGGTCGAGGTACCACCAGTACTCTGCGGGATCGAGACCGCTCTCGCGCATGCGGCGCTCGAGCACGTCGCGGCGGTGCTCGCGCTGCGAGCCGCCGATCAGCTCGCCGACGCGCGGCACCAGCACATCCATCGCGCGCACGGTGCGCCCGTCGTCGTCCTGGTACATGTAGAACGCCTTCACCTCGCGCGGGTAGTTCGTGACGATCACCGGGCGCTTCACGTGTTCCTCGGTGAGCCAGCGCTCGTGCTCGCTCTGCAGGTCCGCGCCCCAGCCCACCGGGAACTCGAAGGGGCGGCCGCTGCGTTCGAGTTGCGTGACGGCATCTGTGTAGGTCATCCGCTCGAAGGGCGTCGCGACGACGTGTTCGAGCGCCGCGACGACGCCGCGCTCGATGTGCTCGTCGAAGAAGCGCAGGTCGTCGCCGCAGCGCTCGAGCAGTTCGCGCAACACGGCGCGCAGGAACTCCTCGGCGAGCGCGGCGTCGCCGTCGAGATCGAGGAACGCGATCTCCGGCTCGACCATCCAGAACTCGGCGAGGTGACGACTCGTGTTCGAGTTCTCGGCGCGAAAGGTCGGGCCGAAGCTGTAGACGCGCGACAGCGCGAGCGCGCCGATCTCGGCTTCGAGCTGGCCCGACACCGTCAAGAAAGCAGGCCGCCCGAAAAAGTCTTGACTCCAGTCGGTCGCGCCGTCGGGTGTGCGCGGTGCGCTGGCCGGGTCGAAGTGCGTGGCGCGGAACATCGAGCCGGCGCCTTCGCAATCGGATGTCGAGAGGATCGGCGTGTGCAGCTCGAGGAAGCCGCGCTCGTCGAAGAAACGGCGGATCGCGCGCGACGCCGCGTGGCGCACCCGCATCACCGCGCCGAGCGTGTTGGTGCGCATCCGCAGATGACCGAGCGTGCGCAGGAACTCGAAGGAGTGGCGCTTCTTCTGGAGCGGGTAGTCGTCGCCGACCGGGCCGATTCCCGTGACGCGCGCGGCGCGGATCTCGAAGCGCTGGCCGGCCGCCGGCGACTCCACGAGTTCGCCTTCGGCCTCGATTGCGCAACCCGTGCGCAGCGCGAGAACTTCCGTTTCGTAGTTGGCGAGCGCGGGCTCGGCGACGACCTGGATGCCGGCCATGCACGAGCCGTCCGAGACTTCGAGGAACGAGACGCCCTTGCCGTGGCGCGCGGTCTTGAGCCAGCCCTGGACGCGCACGAGGCCACCCGCCGCTTCGCGGTGCAGCAGATCGGCGACGCGGGCGACGGTGCTGCTCATCGCCGCTCTGCCATGCCGAGCCGCTTGGCGAGCAGACGCACGGCGGTGGCGACGTCTTCCGGCTTCGCAGCCGTGTAGCAGAGCCGCGCGAAGCCCTCGTAGTCGCGACCGCTCGACGCGCCCGGCGCGAGCACGACGCCGTCCTCGAAGACATCCTCGAGAAAACCCAGCATGCCGCGCGCGCCGAGCCGCTCGCGCACGTCGAGGAACAGGAAGGTGGATCCCTCCGGCGCGGGCAGGCCCAACACGCGCGCGGCGTCGGCGCCGGCGCGGCGGTAATGCTCGCGCGTCTCGGCGAGCCACGCGTCGCCGCGCTGCAGGGCGGCGAGTGCGGCGAGTTGCGAGGGCGTCGCCGCGCTGTAGGTCGAATGCGTGTGCAGTTTGTGCGCGCAGTCGACGACGTCGCGCGGGCCCACCAGATAGCCGACGCGATACCCCGCCATCCCATACGACTTCGAGAACGAGAACGACGTGATCGTGCGCTCGGGCGCGAAGCGCGCCAGCGAGACGTGTTCGCCGCGGTAGACGAGTTCCTCGTAGACCTCGTCGGCGAGCAGCCAGAGGTCGTGGCGCCGCGCCCACTCGGCGAGCGCCGCGAGCCACGGCTCGGGCAACACGCGACCGCTCGGGTTCGACGGCGTCGAGACGTAGAGCGCGACGCTGCGTTCGCTGCGCCGCGCCTCGACGGCTGCGAGCGCCGTTTCGACGCCGCCCACGCGGTCGAAGAACGGCACCTCGACGGGCGTCGCGCCGACGCTCTGCACGATGCCGCGGATCAGCGGCCAGAACGGCGCGAGGATCAGCACCTCGTCGCCGCGCTCGGCGATCGAGCCCACGACGTTCGCGAGCCCGGCCGTCGCACCGCCGGTGACGAGCACCTGGTCGCGTTCGCAGGCGATCCCATTGCGCGCGCGCAGCTTCTCGACGATCGCATCGACGAGCGGTGCGATGCCGCGGGTCGCCGTGTAGCGGTTGATACCGGGATGCGCGGCCTGCGCGAGGTCCTGCATCCGGCCGCCCTCGAACGGCTCGCGCCAGGTGTCGCCGACGTGGAGCGGGTAGACGGGGCCGGTGCGCTGCGCGATGCGATCGCCGAGCGGCGAATAGACGGCGCCGGGCATCGCGGCGACGGCGGGAGCGACGTGGGGCGGGCGCGGCATCGTCTCCACGGTACTAGAATGCGGCGCCGTGGACAGGGAGGAGCCGATGCCGATCCGTGAGCTCGCGAGTGGACTCGAATTTCCCGAGGGCCCCGTCTGGATGCCGGACGGGAGCATCGTGCTGGTAGAGATCAAGGGCGGGCGCGTGACGCGCGTTGCGCCCGATGGATCGAAGCGCACGATCGCGACGCCGGGCGGCGGGCCGAACGGCGCGGCGATCGGTCCCGACGGCAAGCTCTACGTCTGCAACAACGGCGGCTTCGAATGGCACGACGTCGGCGGTCTCACGCTGCCCGGCGAGCAGCCCGCCGACTACAGCGGCGGGCGCATCGAGCGCATCGACCTCGCGACCGGCGCCGTCGAGGTCATCTACTCCAGCTGCAACGGCAACGCCCTGCGCGGTCCCAACGATCTCGTCTTCGACACGCACGGCGGCTTCTGGTTCACCGACCACGGCAAGACGCGCAAGCGCGACCGCGATCGCGGCGGTCTCTACTGGGCGAAGCCGGACGGCTCGGAGATTCGCGAAGTCGTCTACCCGCTCGACTCGCCCAACGGCGTCGGCCTCTCGCCGGACGGGCGGCGCGTCTACGTCGCGGAGACGTGGACCGGTCGCGTGTGGTGGTGGGAGGTCGCGGGGCCGGGCGAGGTGAAGCCCACCTTCGGTCTCGGCACGAGCGGCGGCACGCTGCTCGTCGGGTTGCCGCGCCTCCAACTGTTCGATTCGCTCGCCGTCGACGCGGGCGGATTCGTGTGCGTCGCGACGATCGGCAATGAGCCGGGCATCACGTCGATCTCGCCCGACGGCGCCCAGGTCGAGAAGGTCGCGCTGCCCGACCCGCTCACCACCAACCTCTGCTTCGGCGGCCCCGACCTCCGCACCGCCTACGCCACCCTCTCCGGCACCGGCAAACTCGTCTCCTTCCCCTGGCCCCGCCCCGGCCTGTTGACTTGGGGACGTTCCTGAAGTCAACCAAGTCAACAGGGCAGGAACGTCCCCAAGTCAACGCCCAAGTCAACGGGGCGGGCGGTCGATGAGCGAGCGTGGTGGACGGGCAGCGGAGACAGTGGTTGAACGGCATGGTGCGCGACTCGCTCGCGCCGACCGCGCTTGCCGCCACGCTGGTGATGGCGCTGCTCGCGATCACGCAGCCGTTGCTGGTGCCGCCCGAGTCGCGGCTCGTGATCACGCTGAGTTCGATTGCGACTGCGCTCACCCTCGCCGCGATCTGGTTCGTCGTGCGGCGCTTCCCGCCGCCGACCCGCCTGGCGCATCCGATTGCCGCCGGGATGGCGCTGCTCGGCTACCTCAACACGGGCGTCTACTTCGCCGAGCTGCACGAGCCCCGACACACCACGACGCTCATGCTCATCGTGATCGCGGCGGGCAGCGTGCTGCTCTCGCGGCGCTGGCTCGCCGCGCATCTGGGCGGTGCGCTCGCCGTCTTCGCGGCCGCCGCGTGGAGCGTACCTACCGACCCGATGTGGGCGCACTTCGGTGTGGCGATCGCCTTCGCGATGGTGATCGCTTTACTCCTCCACGAGGTTCGCCTGCGCACGCTGCAACGGCTGCGCGCCAGTCTCGAAGAGTTGACTCACGAACTCGCCGAGCGCGGTCGCGCCGAGCAGGCGCTGCGCGCCAGCGAAACGCGCTTCCGTCAGATCTTCGAGCACGCGCCGGTGATGATGTACTCGATCGACCGCGAGGCGCGCATCGTCGCGGTCAACGACAAGTGGATCGCAGAGACCGGCTATACGCGCGAGGAGGTAATCGGTCGCGCCGTGACCGCCGTACTGACGCCCGAATCCGCCGAGACGGTGGTGCGCGAGACGCTGCCGCGATTCTGGCGCGAGGGGGCGATCCAGGACGTTGCTGTGCGTCTGGTGCGCCGCGACGGATCGAGCTTCGACGTGCTGCTCGACGCAGCCCTCGTCGAGATGCAGGACGGCACGACTTCGAGCCTCACCGTTCTGCGCAACGAGTCGGTGCGCAAGCGCGCCGAGGCGGAGCGCGAGCGGCTGCGCCACCAGCTCTTCGAGGCACGCAAGCTCGAGAGTCTGGGTCTGCTCGCCGGCGGGATCGCCCACGATTTCAACAACCTGCTCGGCGCGATCCTCGGCAACGCGCATCTGACCCTCGAAGCGCTCGAAGCCGATCATCCCGAACGCCCGGCGATCACCGAAATCCAGATCGCCGCCGAGCGCGGTGCGCTGCTCACCCGCCAGCTCCTTTCCTACGCCGGTCGTGCGCCCACCGAGCGCGTCGCGGTCGATCTCTCTGAGCAGTCCCGCGAAGTGGCGGAGTTGCTGCGCCGCGTGCTGCCGCCCGAGGTCGTGCTGCGCTTCGACCTGGCCGACTCGTTGCCGGCCGTCGAAGTCGATCCGGGTCAGTTCCAGCAGGTGGTGATGAACCTGCTCCGCAACGCTGCCGACGCCGTCGGCCCGGCAGGCGGCGAGATCCTCGTGCGCACCAGCCTCGCGCGCCTCGAGCGGCCCGAGCTGGTGCATCTCGTGGTCGGCGCCGGCCTCGAGCCCGGCGTGTACGTGCGACTCGACATCAGCGATGACGGCTGCGGCATGGATCCCGAGACGCGCGAGCGCCTCTTCGACCCGTTCTACACCAGCAAGGACAGCGGACACGGACTCGGCCTGCCCGTCGCGCTCGGCGTGGTGCGCGCACACGGGGGCGGCATCGCGCTCGAGTCCGAACCCGGCGCGGGCACCTGCTTCCGCGTGTATCTGCCGGCGTCGTCGCGGGCCGCCGAGCCGCGCCGCGACGACGACTCGCCCGTGCAGCGCGGAAGCGGGCGTGTGCTGATTGCGGACGACGAGGACGCGGTGCGCCGCGTCGCGCGACGTATCCTCGAACGACAGGGCTACACGGTCACCGAGGCAACGGACGGCGGCGCCGCGATCGAGTGCGTGCGCGAAGCCGAAACGCCGTTCGCGGCGGCGCTGCTCGATCTGCGCATGCCGGGCGGCGGCGTCGAAACGGCCCGCGCGCTGCGCGAACTGGATCCCGAAATTCCGATCCTGCTCCAGAGCGGCTTCGATGCCGACGACTCCACTGGTCGCGTGGGCGTGGACGGTCCCACCGCCTTCCTCGCCAAGCCCTACTCGCCGCGCGCCATCGGCGAAGCGCTGCGCGCGCTGCTCGCGCGCTCGGAGCGCAAGCCAGCTCGCGATCGCTGACCTTCCGCTCGCGCGATCGCTGACACTCAGCCCGGCGCGGTCGCGTCCTCGGCGAGTCGCGCCGCGCGCTTCCCATGAGGCGGCGCGCAATGGACCGGCCCGCGCGCTTGCGCGATGTTACCGGCATGGTCGATTTCGAGTCGCTCGCGCGCATGCTCGCCGGCGGCGCGCAGTCGCTCGGCGCGGGTGCGCGGGGCGAGGCGCGTCGCGTCCTCGACGTGCTGGTCGAACGCGGCGACCTGTCGCGGGCCGAGGCCGACGAGATCGAGGCGGCCGTCGCCGACGCGGCCGAGACGCAGCGCCGCTGGGTCGACGAGAACCTGCTCTCGCCGCTCGGCCGTGCGCTGCGCGGGGTGGCGAAGGCGGCCTCGCCCGGTGGCGGTAACGACGCCCTGCACGATCGCCTCGCTGCGATCGAGTCGCGCCTCGAATGCATCGAACGCGCGCTTGCGAAGCGCGACGACCCGAAGCGTTAGCCGTGCAGCTCGGCGCGCTCGTTCGCATTCCGCGCACCTTCAAGAACCTGGCGCGCCTGCGCGAGATCCTGGGCGTCGATCGTCCAGTACGGCTTCGGCGATCTGGTCGCGCGGCTCGAACTGGAGAGCACGCTCGAGCTCGGCGCGCAGCCTCGTGCGCTTCCGCCGCCGGCGCCGCGAACTGGTGCGCTACACGACCGAAGAGCGCATCCGGATGGCATTCGAGGAGCTGGGCCCCACCTTCGTGAAGCTCGGCCAGATCCTCGCGACGCGGCCCGACCTGATCCCGATGAGTCGTCATCATCGAGCTGCGCAAGCTGCAAGACGCCGTGCCGCCGTTCGGCTCCGCGGCGGCGCGCACCAGATCGAGACGTGCGCTCGGCACGTCCGATCGCGGAACTCTTTGCCGAGTTCGACGACGCGCCGATCGCCGCGGCGTCGATCGCGCAGGTACACCGCGCGCGGCTGCTTCTCGGGCGAGGAAGTCGCGGTGAAGGTGCGGCGGCCGGGTCTCGAAGCAGGTGATCGGCACCGACCTCGAGATCCTGCGCGGCTTGGCGTCGCTGCTCGAAGAGAACGCGCCGGAGCTGCGCGCCTACGCGCCCGCGGAGATCGTCGAAGAGTTCGCCCGCGCGATCACGCTGGAGATCGACCTCTCACACGAGGCGTCGAACATGCAGCGCTTCGCGCGCAACTTCGCGGGCGATCCGCAGGTCCACGTGCCGAAGCTCTTCGAGGCGTACTCGAGTCCCGCCGTGCTGACGATGGAGTTCGTGCGCGGCATCAAGGCCAAGGATCTCGCCGGCCTCGATGCGGCGGGCATCGACCGCAAAAAGCTCGCCGCCGGCGGCGTCGAGTTCTGCCTGCGCCAGGTCTTCGACCACGGATTCTTTCACGCCGACCCGCATCCGGGCAATCTCTTCGTGCTGCCCGGCGAGGTGATCGCGCCGATCGACATGGGCATGATGGGAAACCTCGAGCCCGAGATGATCGACGCGCTGCTCGAGCTGCTGGTGGGCATCCTGCTGCGCGACGCCGAGAAGATCGCGCGTCTCTTCGCACGGCTGGGCCTGATCGACGAGCGCGTCGACCGCGTGCGGCTGCGCCGCGACATCGCCGCGTTGCTCGAGCGCTATGCCGCGTTGCCGATCGGCGAGGTCGACGTCGCCGCGCTGATCGGAAATCTCTTCGAAGTGTTGCAGCGCCACCGCGTGCGCGTGCCGCCGGAACTGCTGCTGATGGGCAAGGCGCTCGCGACCGTCGACGGCATGGCGCGCGACCTCGACCCGACGCTCGACCCGATCGAAGCGGTGCGTCCGTACGTGCTGAAGACCTGGCTGCGCCGGCTCGCCGACCCGCGCTTCCTCGCCCGCGACTGGATCCGCGCCGCGAGCGACCTCGTCGAAACCGTGACGACGCTGCCGGGCGACCTGCGCGCCATCGTGCGCGATCTGCGCCGCGGCGAGCTGCGGCTCGCGACACGCCACGAAGGTCTCGACACGCTGCTCCGCGAGCAGGCGCGCAGCGCCAATCGAGGTCTGCTCGCGTTGCTCGTCGCCGCCACCACGCTCGGCTCGGCGATCCTCGTCGCGAGCGGCACCGGGCCGCTGGTCGGTCCGCTGCCGGTGACCGCGTGGCTCGGCCTCGCCGGCCTCGGACTCGCGGGCTCGGGCTTCTGGCTGCTGGCCTACGGAGTGCTGCGCTCGGGGCGCTTCTAGTCGGTGATGCCGCGCGTCGAAGCCTGCCCGCATCGCCCGCCGTGCCCCGGTTGCCCGCGCTACGGCGAGGTGGGCATCGCGCCCGCCGCGCGCGCGGTGCTGGATGCGATCGCGCGGGAGTCGGGACTCGCGGCGCCGGCCGTCATCGAGGGCGCGGCCCTTGGATATCGCCACCGCGCGCGGCTGATGGTGCGCGGTCGCGCGGGCTCGCCGAAGCTCGGGATCTTCCAGGCGGGCACGCACGACGTCGTGGACATCCCGCGGTGTCGCGTGCACCACCCGCTCGTGAACGAGGTCGGCGCGGCGCTGCGCGAAGCGATTCGCGCGACGGGCACGCGACCGTACGCGGAGCGTACCCACACGGGCGCGTTGCGCGCGGTGCAGATCGTCGTCGAGCGCCCGAGCCGGACGGCGCAGCTGGTGCTGGTGGGAAACGCGGCGACGCCCGATCCGCTCGACGCGCTGGCGGAGGCGATCGGCGAGCGACTCGGCCCATGCCTGCACAGCCTCTGGTGGAACGGCAACCCCGAGCACACCAACACCATTCTCGGTCCCCATTGGCAGCGCCTGCGCGGACCCGACGCGGTGCGCGAGTCGGTGTGCGGGGCGGACGTCTTCTTTCCGCCGGGTGCGTTCGGACAGAGCCACCTGGAGCTGGCCGACGCGCTGGTTGCGCGCGTCCACGCCTGGGTGCCGGATGGCGCACGCGTGGCCGAGTACTACGCCGGCTGCGGCCCGATCGGGCTCGGACTCTTGCGGCGCGCGGCGCGCGTGGTGTTCGTCGAGAGCGCGCCCGACGCCGTGCGCGGACTCGCGATGGGGATCGCGGCGCGGCCCGAGCACGAGCAGCTGCGCGCGGCCGTCGTTGCGGGGAGCGCGGGAGAAGTGCTCGAAGCGCGCGACGGCGCGCACGTGGTGATCGTCGATCCGCCGCGCCGCGGCCTCGATGCGCCGCTGGCGGCGCGGCTCGCCGCAGAGCCGCCGCCGGTGCTGATCTACGTGAGCTGCGACGCGCTGTCGTTCCGCCGCGACGCCGCGCAGCTCGGCGGCGGCGGTCGCATGCGGCTCGCGGCGCTCGAGGCGTGGTCGCTGTTTCCGAACACCGAGCACGTCGAGACGCTCGCGTGCTTCGAGCGGGTCTGAACGCGGGAACTGGCTCGGTGCGCTGCTCTTCGCGTCTGCGCGCGGACTCGTGGTGCAGGTGGAAGCCGCGAATGAAGCGCGGCGCACCGGCTGACCGGAGCCGCCAGCTACTCCGTGGAATCGTGCTCGTGCTCGTGTTCATGCTCATGCTTGGCGAGCGCGTCGTTGCGGACTGGCGGTAGCGAAGCCAGGTACGCGGCGATCGCCTGGAGATCCGACTCGGGTACGTGCCCGAAGCCGTGCTCGATCACCTCCGCCATCAGCCCTTCGGTGTCGTCGCCGTCGGGCAGCTGTCCGGTCTGCAGGAACCAGACGAGATCGGTGCGCGTCCACGAGCCGATACCGGTGTCCTCGTCGGGCGTGAGGTTCGGAGCCAGCTCGCCTTTGGGTCCGTCCTCGGAACCGGCGAGCCAGCGACTGCGATCGAGCGCGCCGGCCAGCGTGCGCGGCGTATGGCACTCGCCGCAATGCGCGACCGCCGAAACCAGATAGGCACCGCGATTCCACTCGGGTGTGCGCGCGGGATCCGGCGCGAAGCGCCCTGGCTCGAAGAACATCCAGCGCCAGGCCGCCGCGGCGATCCGCCAGCGAGAACGGCGGCCAGGCGTCGTGCGGCCGGTTCTCGCGCCGCACCGGCGCGAGCGAGAACAGGTACGCCTTCAGCGCGAGCACGTCCTCGTCGCGCATCCCGGTGAACGACGGTGTACGGGAAGACCGGGAAGTACGCATGACCGCCGGGTGCGAGGCCTTCGCGCATCGCGCGCACGAAGTCGGCGTCGCTCCAGCGCCCGATGCCGGTTTCGGGATCGGGCGTGATGTTGGTGCTGTAGAAGACGCCGAAGGGTGTCTTCATCGCGCGACCGCCGGCGAGCGGTCCGCCGCCGCCTTTCACGTCGCTGTGACAGCTGCATCCGCCCGCGGCTTCGAGGACGGCGCGACCGCGCAGGGCCGCGCCGTCCTCGGCGGATGCTCGCGCCACGGCGAGCAGCGCAGCGATCGTCGCAGCGAGTGCGACGATCGCCGCGTCGCGCAGGCGTTTCACTCGCCGCCACCGCCCTTGCGCTTGAACGACTCTTCCTTCGGCTTGCGGAAGTTGTCGTGACAGCCGCCGCAGGCCTTGCCGGTGGCCTTCATTTGCACACCGAGCGCGGCGGGATCCGACGTCTTCGCCACTTCGACCAGCTTCGCCGTCTCGGTCTCGAAGGCCTTCGTCTTTTCCTTGAACTCGTTCGCTTTCGCCCAGATCGCGGGCTCGGCGTCGGTTTGGCCGGCGGTGACTTTCCGTTCG
The DNA here is from genome assembly GCA_963801625.1 of uncultured delta proteobacterium. Taxonomy (GTDB): domain Bacteria; phylum Myxococcota_A; class UBA9160; order UBA9160; family PR03; genus PR03. The sequence goes on along the minus strand of CAWDFQ010000010.1, from coordinate 487,747 downwards.
AACGCCGTGCTGACCAGCTTGGCGTGCGCGGCCAGACTTTCCGCGTGGACGACGAGGTTGCCGGTGAGCGGCAGCCCGTACTTCATGATGTTCCCGATCGAGGCCATGTCGCCGCCCACCGACTCCATCAGGCTCTGGCGGTACTGGATGGCGCCCTCGTCCGCTTTCGCGGCGTCCTGCGCCGGGGCGGCGCCCGCAATCCCGATTGCGGCCATCAGCCACGCGGCAGCGATCCCTGTCTTTCGAGCGATCCGAATCGAATGCATGCACTTCCTCCTGGATGGACCGGCGGGAGCCGGCGCGGCGCGAGGCTAGCAGCACAATGAGAAGGAGTGGGTGATCGAGAATCGTCCGACTTACGACGCTTCGTGGATGTCTCCATGGGCGAGGATGCGCGAGAGACCCGCGTGCCGCATGGCGCCCTCGTCGACGTAGAACTCGGGGCCGAGCGCTGCAAGGAGAGCAGGCGTCACGTGCAGGAGCACGCGAATCGGATCGGACGGCACTCAGTAACCCTGCTTCTCCGGGTCCCGCCCGAAGACGCGGATCATCGTGTCGCGGTCGAGGCGCAGCGCGCCGAGTCGCAGCTCGATCTTGCGCCCGGTCGCGTTCGGGCGGCGCTCGCGGATCCCGGCGCGCGCCAGCGCTTCGGCGGCGAGCGTGAGCTGCGAGACGACTGCCAGCTCTTGAGTGGCGTTCATCGCGCGCCACTCATCGATCTGGCGCCGCTCGATCTCGGCGGAGGTGTCTCGTGTTTGGGTGCGAGCCGGCATGCGGAACAGGTTACCTGTATGGGCCGCGGTGCGGAACCCCGGAGAGGGCGAAGTGGGGTGAGCTGAGCGGCGCTTCGTGTACACGGCATGACGCACCGGACGTGTACGAATGACCTCGCCTCGCGCCCGGGCGCGCGCTGCGACGACTACGTCGTCGCGATGCGCAAAGCGTGGTCGGGCGACGTGGTCGAGCACAAGAGTGACATCGCGCAGCTCGAGCCACTGCTGAAGGAGCTGGGCGCGCCGCCCGTCGAAGCGGTGGAGCGCTTTCCGAACGAGTGGCTACCGAAGCTGGGTTGAGTCACCACGAATCGAGGCGCAGGTAGTAGCGGCGCAGCAGCACCAGCTGCCCCGCCCAGCCCAAGAACGCGAGCGCGATGACCGCGGACAGCGTCGCGCCCTGCGCGATGAGCGCCGCCGTGACGAGACAGCCCGAGAAGCAGCCGATGTCCCAACCTCCCTCGGCGGCGACGTGGAAGCGCAGCGCGCAGGGCGACGCCTTAGCGAGGTTGTAGACCGGAACCATCTGTGCCGGCCCGAGCAGGCACGACGCGAGCGCGCCCAGCGCGTTTGCGGCGACCGCGAGCCACGGCGTCCCGACACTCACGGCGCGTAGGATCAGAGTTACCGCGACCACGGAGAATGCGATGGCGACGGCGCGCCGCCCGTGGCCTGCGTCAATGTGTCGCCCGAGCAGGAGCCCGCTCACTGCGCCCACGAGCGCGGCGAGCGCCATCGCGCCGCCATACGCCGCGAGACTCGCGCCGAGTGAGAGGAACAGCGCGATCTGCCAGACGAGGACGTAACTCACTGCGAACCAGCCGTCGGCCATGAACAGCCCGACACCCGGGAGCGCCGCGAGGAGCGCGCCGGGCGCCGTTCGCGGAACCCTCACGTTCGGCGTGGCTGACAGTGGAACGGCCGCGAGCGCCTGAACCAAGCCGGTTGCGCCGAAGGCGAGGCGCGGGCCCAGTTCGCCGAGCGTCCACGCGCCGATGAGTGGCGCGACGATCCCCACGATCGCCGCCAGCGCCACGTTCGCGCCGATCTGATGGCCGCGATGCTCGTTGTCACCCAGCAGCGCGAAGTACGAGTGATACGACGTCCAGTAGAAAGTGTCTCCGAGCGCCGAGACCAGACAGTACGCGAGGAGTGACTGGTCGACCCCGTGCACCTCGGCCAACAGCGGATACTGCAGCGCGATGACGAGATTGCCGGAGATGACCAGCGGCTTCAGCCCCCAGCGCCGGGCACAGGGTTGGAGATGACGATGAAGTCGTGACGCCGAGTGAGGTCTTCGGTCCGGCCTCCATCCAGGCTTCCCGTACGACGTTGAACTCGTCGATGTATCGGATGACGGTCTCGTGCTGGTTGGCAACTCGTACTGGGCCGGCGGGCTGAACGCGTCTCGGCGTTCCGTCGGGATGCCGTGGGCGGCTTCGACCACTTCGAGGATCTACGCGCAACCGCAACCTCTGGGAGCGCGCGATACTCGCCGCTCATCGCGGATACAACTACGGGGACGTGTTGCGGCTTCCGGCGCCAAGCGACCCGATCGCGTTCGGACTTTCGCATGGCGTATCCGCGGACGGTGAAGTAGCGGTCGGATACGCGTTCGAAGCGGGAGACCGCGTCGCCTTCCGCTGGACCGCCGGCGCGGGGCTCATGCTGCTCGGCACTCTCGCGCTATCCCGACTCGAAGCGTTCGCCACGACCGCCGACGGATCGACGGTCGTGGGTGTCAGCGGCGACGCGCCCCCCAATCTGGCGGTCACGGTCCGCGCCGGATTCATCTGGGATGAAGCGCGCGGCATGCGCTCGCTCAAGTCGGTGCTCGAACAACAGCTTGGGCACGAGCTCGTCGGTTGGACGGCGCTTGCGCCGCTCGCCATTTCGTCTGATGGCACCGTGATCGCTGGATCGGCGCGCAACCCGAACGGAGAAGCGGAACCATTCGTCGCGCGGCTGCCCGAGGCTCGGGCAGACATTGCCGCGATCGCAGCGATTCTCGGGCTGGTGGTCGTGGGCCGATCGCGGGCGCGGTTCGCGCGACTCTTGGGCGTGCCATTGCGGTTCCCAGACTTGCGGTTGACCTGGCCCGATCCAAGGAAGAACATGACGAGGGGAAATTGGAGGGTGGCAGCGTGAAGAGAGCCGTGTCGTCGCCGCGCATCGCGTGGAGCGCACTTCTTCCCTCGCGAGCTTGCTGCTGGCCGCTCGCTGCCCCGTTCCCGGGCAGACCTTCTTCGTCTCCGGCGATGGGGCGGGCAATCTCGCCCTGGACGACTTCGCGTTGCCGATCGCGTTGCTGTCCGCGCCGGCGGATGCGGGTGCCGAGCCTGCGGTCGTCGAGGGCGATCTGTTCCGCGTCCTGGCTCCCGATCGGCTGCTGAATCTGAACGCATTCCGCGGACTCCAGGTGATCGATCTGCATGACGCGACGAAGCCGAAGATCGTCGGGCGGCTGCCGGTGTCTGGCTCGCCGGTCGAACTCTACGTGGTCGGCGACATCGCCTTCGTGTTGGTGAACGGATTGCGCGGCTACACCGGCGTGCTCGAACCGGGCGCCAACGAGATTGCCGACAGCGGCATGGTGCTGTCGGTCGACCTCAGCGATCCCACCAATCCGGTGCTGCTCGACCAGGCAGTCGTGCCGGGCTTCATCGAGACGAGTCGCCTCACCCGCCAGGGCGATCGTGCGGCGCTCTACGTCGTCGCGCAGCAGTGGTCGCAGTGGACCGAAGCGAGTTTCGAGAGCCGCACGGCCGTCGCGAGTTTCGACGTCGCGAGCGGGCGCCTCGAACCCGCCGGCCAACTCGACCTCGGGGGCTCGGTTTCGGCTGTGCATGCGACGCCCGAGCTGCTGCTCGTCGCGCGCAACGACACCTCGAGCGTCGTCGGCAGCGAGAGCCGCGTCGCGCTGATCGACATCAGCGATCCGTCGGGCGCGATGCAGCCGGGCGACGAGGTCGGCGTCGAGGGCTGGATCGAGAGCCAGTTCAACATGGACTACCACGAAGGCGTGCTGCGGATCGTTTCGGCCGGCAGCCGCTGGGGCAGCGACTGGACCAATCATCTCCAGACCTTCGACGCGTCGGACGCGTCGCATCTCATCGAGATCGACGCGGAGAGTTTCGGCGCGAACGAGGATCTCTACGCGACGATCTTCCTCGGCAACCGGGCCTTCTGCGTCACCTACCGCCGCGTCGATCCGTTCCACGCCTTCGAGATCAGCGACGACGGGGTGATCACGCCCGGCGCCGAGTTCGTCGTCTCGGGCTGGAACGACTTCTTCCGCCCGGTGCTCGGATGATTCGCGCCTGATCGGCATCGGCATCGACGACGAGGGCGGCCAGACCCTCGCGGTGAGCCTCTACGACATGACCGAGATCACGAATCCCGAGCCGCTGCTGGCGCGCGAGCGCGTCGCCGACGCCGCAGCTGGTCCGAGGCGAGTTTCGATCATCGCGCGTTCTCGGTGCTCGAAGACGCCGTTTCGGTGGCGGGGCCGGGAGGCGTCCTGGAGACGGGACTCGTGCTGCTTCCCTTCTCGGGCTGGGACAGCGCCCGGAACGAATACGCCGCCGCGGTGCAGATCTTCACCTTCTCGGGCCGCACCCTCACCCGGCGCGGCCTGATGCTCCATGGCTCGCCGGTCCGGCGCAGTTTCGAAGCCGGCGACGAGCGGGTTGCCAACCTCTCGGAGACGGAACTCAGCCTGTTCGCGACCGCAGACCCGGACCAGCCCACCGAGATCGGCCGCGTGGATCTCGCACCGAACTACACCGACGTGTTCCGATTCGGCGCGTTCTGGGTGCGCGTCGTGAACGGCAGCAGCAGCGACCTCGGCGTCTGGAACTTCGGCGTGGAGGATCCGCCGGCCGTGGTCGAGGTGGTCCCCGGCGACGCCGATCCGGACCTCGCGGAGCCGGTCGCCCGCTTCGAGATCCCGTCGCACGCGGCCCTGCATCGCAGCGGCCCGTTCCTGGTGAGCATCGCGTCCGAGATCGCCGCGTGGGCGCCGGATGCCGCTCCCGAAACCGAGATCGCGGTCTACGACCTGCGCGAGCCGGCCCAGCCGAAGCTGGCCGGAAAGCTCCGCACGGACCGCTTGCAGCCGGCCTATTCGGTTTCGTATTGGCCGCCATCGCTCGGGATGCCCTTCTTCGACTGCTTCCGTTGCACCGCACCGCAGTCGTTTGCGAGCAGCCACGTCGCCGCTGTCCCGGACGGTCTCGCGTTCCTGCAAGGGCAACTCGATCGCCCCTGGACGCTCGACGTGCTCGATCTCGGCGAACCCGAGGCGCCCCAGTTCGCAGCTCCCGTCGCGCTGGCGCCCGGGGCCGAGGGCGTGGGCCTGCTCGTCGACGGCAGCGACGCATGGGTCACCGTGAAGCGCCCCACCGGCGCAGATCGTCTCGGGCGGGCGCGTGCCAGTTACTTTGCGGTGCGCGTCGATGTGTCGGACGCGGCGTCGCCCGTTGCCGATGAACCGATCAACGTGCCGGGCGAGCTGGTCGGCGTCGACGGCGACACGATCTTCACGCGCGATCTGCAATGGAACGACGACCTACTCGAGACGGCCGTCGTGCGACTCGCGCTCGAACCCGGGATGGCTCGCGTCGAGGCGGTGCGCTGGTTCTCGGAGCGCAACGTCGAGAAGGTCGTGCTCGATCGGGCCGGCCACGTGCTGGTGAGCCACGGGCCGCAGTGGCAATCGTTCATCTGGCCCGCTGTGCAACAGCCCGCGAGCGCGCTGACCGTTCTCGATGCCGAGTCCGACGAGCTCGACGTGTCGTCGGAGCTGCCCGTCGAGAGCTCGGCCTCGCTGCTCGACACGATTCCCGGTCGGGTGCTGTTCCGGACCTCCGCAGGGCTGCTCGTGATCGATCTCGACGACGCCTCGGCGCCGCGCGCGCGGGCATTCTTCCCGACCTACGGCTGGTTGACGCGGATCCTGATCGACGGCCGCAGCGCACTTTCCGCCAGCGGTCGCTACGGGATTCTGCGCTTCGACCTCGACGCCTCGAACCTGCCGTAGCGAAGCGCGGCCATGCGCCGAGGCGGGCCCGCGTGCGGCGCGCATCGGCCGCGCCTCCCGCCTCGTCCGGACGGAGCTTCGGCGCCGTCGCGTCAGCTGCCGCGGTACACCCACTGCGCGGCGCCGCTCGCGCGCTCGCGCGCCGCGGCGATCGCGTCGCGCTGCGGCGCCAGCGCGCAGGCGGGATCGGTGTTCGCCGCGTCGCCGGTGAGCCGATACGCCTGGCAGCGACAGCCGCCGAAGTCGCGCGTTCGCTCGGGACACGAGCGACACGGCTCGCGCATCCACGCTTCGCCGCGGATACGCGTTCATGCCGGGCGCGTCGTTCCAGCACTCTCGCGAGCGAGTGCTCACGCAGCGTTCCAGAACTCGAGTCCCGGGCAGATCGCGCGCGGCGTGACAGGGCAGCACGAGCCCGTCGGGCGCGACGACGACGAGGCTGCGGCCCCAGCCGCCCATGCACGGCTTCGGGCGTCCCGAGAAGTAGTCGGGCAGGACCCATTGCAGCTCCGGTCGCTTCGCGCGCGCGCGCTCTGTCGGCGACGACCTGCGACGCCGCTTCGAGCTGCTCGCGCGACGGCAGCAGCGCGTCGCGATTGCGCAGCGCGAAGCCGTCGTACTGCGCGTTGGCGAGCTCGAGGCGATCGGCGTCGAGCGTCGCGCGCGAGCGCGATCAGCGCGCCGACGTTCGCGAGGTTGTGGCGGTGCAGCACGACGTTCAGCGTGAGCGCGAGCCCGAGCGCGCGCGCTGCGCGCGCGACCTCGAGCTTGCGCTCGAAGCTCGCCGTGCCGGCGATCGCGTCGGACGCCGCGGCGCGTCGCGTCCTGGATCGAGAGCTGCACGCTGCGCAGGCCGGCGTCGCGCAGCGGCGCGAGTCCCGCCGCGCCGAGCGGAACGCCGGCCGTGACGAGGTGCGGGTAGAGATCGCGCGTCCGCGGCGTGGCGCACGATCGCCGCGAGATCGCGTCGCGCCGACGGCTCGCCGCCGGTGAGGCCCGACGTGCACGGCGCCGAGCGCGGCGGCTTCGCGAAACACGCGGCCCCACGCGTCGGCGTCGAGGCGCGTCGCGGATCGACGCGAAGTTCTCCGGGTTCGAGCAGTACGGACAGCGCAGCGGACAGCGGTAGGTCAGCTCGGCGATCAGGTTCCAGACGCGCGGCTGGCTTGCCGTTGCGCCCGGATCAGGCGTCACGACGATCACGCCGAGCTTCTCCATCTGGTCGAGGAACTCGTGGACGTCGGTGCCGAGGTGCGCGACGTCGGGATGACGCGCGCGCAGCGCCGTCGCGACGGCGTCCGAGCTGAGCGCGCCGTCGCAGAGCTGGAGGATCTCGCGGCCGGATTCGGAGACGCGCACGCCGCGCTCGGGCAGCACCGCGAGCAGATGCCCGGGCCGCTCGGCGTCCTCGCGCAGCATCGCCTGCGGCGCGACGCGCGGGCGGCGGTGCGCCGCCTCGACGCGTCGAGGAGGCTCCACAGGATCTCGCACTTGCGCTCGAGCGCGTCGATGCAGCGCTGCTGGTCTTCGCGCGTGCGCGCGTGCTCGGCGACGAAGGCGAGCCCGTAAGGCGGCGTCGCGCGGCGCCGCGGTGGTGCGCGTGCGGAAGTAGGCGAGGCCCTCCGCGTCGACCCACGGGTAGTGGCGCTCGAAGGCGGCGATGCGCGTGCACCATGATGTCGCCGGCGAAGAGTTCGGTGAGCGACGCCGCGACCGCGACGAGCAGATCGGCGCGCTCGACGAGATCGACGTACGCGTCGCAGGCGCGCCGCACGCCGGGCAGCACGAAGTGCGAGGCTCGCGACTTCGTCGCGCGCGAGGCCGACGGCTTCCGCGAGCCGCAGCCAGAGCTCGAGGCCGCCTTCGCCGGGCGCGCGACCGTCGTGATCGTGCAGGCGCTGCACCCACTCGCGGCGGAACGCGGAATCGCCCGACTTGCGCGAGGATCGCGGAGTCCTTCACCGGAATGCGCGTCTGGTAGTAGTAGCGGTTGCGCACCCAGGTCTGGAGCTCCTCGCGCGAGAGCCGGCCCTCGTGCATGCGCAGGTTGAAGGGGTGCTTGTCGTGGTAGCGCTCGGTGCCGACGCGGCGCAGGCGCGCTTCGAACTCGGTGACGGTCCACGGTGTCGCGGCTTCCCTCAAAGCTCCAGCTCCATCCCGTCCATCGCGATCTCGATCCCCGCGCGCTGCACGAGCGACGTCTCGGGCGAGCCCGCATCGAGAATCGGGTTGGTGTTGTTGATGTGGATGTAGACGACGCGTCCGCGCAGCTCGGTGAGGATCGGGAACGAACCGCCGGGGCCCGAGATCGGCACGTGCCCCATCGCCGTCGCGTCGGGCGCGCCGGGCCGCAGTCGCGGAGAGCTCGTCGTTGCGGAAGAAGGTGCCGTCCACGAACGAACAGCTCGCGGCCTCGAACTCCGCGAGCGTGCCGGCGTCGAGCTTTGCGACGCCGGGTGCGTACACGAGCCGCCGCCCGCTGCGCAGATCGGTGATGCGCACGCCGACCGTCGTCTCGGGGTGATTGGGCGCGAGCTTCGAGAGCCACGTCGGCACCTTGCCTGGCACCGGGAAGAAGCGCGCTTCGAGGTGCCCGTCGCGGTCGAGCGTCACGGGCTGGTCGAGCTTCGCGATCCCCCACGCCGGTTCGAGCAGGCGCAGCAGCGCGTTGTGATCGTGCAGCGCGTCGCGCACGAAGGGCGTCGACACGATCCGGTACGGCAGCGACTCGCGCAGCACCAGCAGGCCGAGCACGTGGTCGACGTCGGCGTTGGTGACCACGATCGTGTCGAGCGGGATGTCGCGCGTGCCCGGTCGCGGGTGCAGCGCGGGGAAGCGCGCCAGCTGGTCGCGCACGTCGGGGCTCGCGTTCACGATCGACCAGCGCACGCCGTCGGCCGACACCGCGATCGACGGCTGCGTGCGCGGCGGCACCGCGGGGTCGCCCGCACGCGCCCGCACGCAGCGCTCGCACCCGCAGTTCCACTGCGGAAGCCCCCCCCCCGCCGCCGACCCGAGTACGCGAATTCTCATGGGGACGTTCCTGCCCCGTTGACTTGGGGACGTTCCTGCCCCGTTGACTTAGTTGAGTTCAGGAACGTCCCCGAATTGACAGGTTGGCGATGGCTTTGCGGATTTCGTCGGCGCTTTCGTAGAAGATCGGGAAGTCGGTCTTGCGCCACTGCACGCGGCCGTCGCGACCGACCAGTACCAGCGCGCGCTTCGTCATTCCGAAGAGTCCCGCCGCACCGTAGAGCTTGCAGACCGTGCCGCCCTCGTCGGCTGCAACCGGAAATGGCAGCGTGTGCTTCTTCGCGAACTTCTCGTGCGACGCGATTGGCTGCGGGTTGAGCGCGATCACCTGCACGCCGAGCCCGCTGAAGATCGCGAGGTTGTCGCGGTAGTCGCAGAGCTGTTTGGTGCAGACGGGGGTGTCGTCGCCCGGATAGAACACGAGCAGCACCGCGCCGCTCGCGAGCCGCTTCGAGAGCGTGACTTCACCTTGTGTCGAGGCGAGCGTGAAGTCCGGGGCGGAGTCGCCGACGTCGGGATGCCTGGCCATGGGCGACAGCCTACCCGACGAAGCGCGGATGCGCGTGTCAACGCGCAGCGACATGGGTTGCCGGCGCCCAGCGTGCTATCCGAGCAAGCACCCCACTGTCCCGCGGATGCTGCCGTTGGGACCGCCCTTTCGTCCGCCCTCTGGCTGGACTCTCACGCCCCACGCGCTCACTGCGATCACGCGGCGCCGTTTATCGACCGATCTCATCGCTCGGGTGCTACTGAGTCCAGAGCAAGGGTGGGAGGTTCGCCCGGGGCGGGGGTTGTTGCAGTCGCGGACCCTGCAAGATACCCCTCGGCGCATCTGTCTTGTCCACATACTCGTGGACGTCGATCGCGAGGCGCCCGAGACCGTCACGGCGTATCGGACCAGCAAGATCATGAAGTACTGGAGGCGCGACCGATTAAGGTCACCTACGACGCGCGGACCGACACCGTGACGGTCATCTTCAAGGAAGGCGCTTCAATCGCCGAGAGCGAAGAGGATCGTCCCGGTGTGATCCTCGACTACGACGAACGAGGCGAACTGGTGTCACTCGAGGTCGTCGATGCGTCGAGTCGGATCACCGAGCCGCGCAAGGTCGAGTTCCAGACGACTACCTGACTCGCGTCGCGCTCACGCTGCCCGATCTCCTACTCGTGGAACGGCGCGAGTCGCACGAAGAGCCCGAACGCGGCCCAGCGCGCGAGGAACGCCGCGCGACCGCCCGGCACGGCGCGCGCCTCAGCGCGCCAGCACGCGGTGAGATGGCGCTTCATCGCGAGGCGCGGGTGGCGCTGGAGCGCGGCCTGCACGAATACCGGATCGAGATCCCAGAGCCGCACGCCCGCGACATCGACGAGCGCACCGGCGGCGATCATTGGCCCGAGCGGCCCGCGCTCGAAGCCGACGCCGGGTGTCACGTGCATCGCGATCGCCTCGGCGATCGCGCGCGCCGAGGCATCATCTGCCCCGGCGCGCTGCGCGATCGCGAGCGCCCGCTCGGCGCCCACCACCGCGAAGCAGCGCCCGGGCGTCGGCGTCTCCAGCGCGAGGTCGTGCAGCAGCGACGCGACGCACAAGTGTTCGACATCGAGTCGAACGCCGTCGAGGTTCGCGAGGGCGAGCCCGAATACGAAGGTCCGCAGCGAGTGGTTCTGCATCGACGGAGTGAGAGTCGCAACGTGCACGACCAGCGCCGTGGCTTCCGCCCGCAAGTTCTGCTCACCTCGCTGCTGCCGTACACTGTGGTCCCGTACGAGGAGGAGCGGAGCGTGACGGAGGACGCGGTCGCCGATCGTCCTGGCGCGGAGGAGATCCCCTTCCTCGAAGGTCCGCGATCGCGCAGCTTCGAGCTGCTCCGCGCCGTTCGGATCTTCCGGGAGCTGATCCGTGGCTTCCGCGCCCTCCATTTCGTGGGGCCGTGCGTAACGGTCTTCGGCTCGGCGCGCTTCGGCGAGGGTCACCCGGCCTACGAGATGGGGCGGTTGGTAGGCCGCAACATCGCGCGCGCCGGCTTCACCGTCATGACCGGTGGCGGCCCGGGCGTGATGGAGGCGGCGAACCGCGGGGCCAAGGAGGTGGGCGGCGCGTCGATCGGCTGCAACATCGAGCTTCCTCGCGAGCAGCTGCGAAACCCCTACCTCGATCGCAGCGTGACATTTCGATACTTCATGGTCCGCAAGCTGATGCTCGTGAAGTACTCCTACGCGTTCATCGCGCTGCCGGGCGGCTTCGGAACGCTGGACGAGCTCTTCGAGGTCGCCACGCTCGTCCAGACGGGCAAGGTCCGCGACTACCCGATCGTCCTGATGGGGGTCGACTACTGGGGGCCGCTCGTTGCCCAGCTCCGCGACGTGGCGGCCGCGGGCGCGATCGATGCTGGGGATCTGCGCTATCTCACGCTCACCGACTCGCCCGAGGAGGCAGCGACGCTCGTGCGCGACGTGGGCCTGCGGCGTTTCGGGCTATCGTACGCACCCCGACCGCGGCGGCTCCTTGGGGAGCGCCGCCTCGCACCCCACGGCCCCTAGCGGTTCGCCGCGTCTGCTCGCCGGACCGCGCGCGCGAAGTCGATGAAGCCGCGCTCCAGGTCGGTGTGGATGAGCTTCACTCGCACCCGGTCCCCGACGTCGAGCCCGGCCTCACCCTGCACGACGCGGCCTTCGGCGGGTGGTTCGAAGATGCGCACCCACGTTCCCTTGGGAGAGGCGCCAGTCACGATGCCATCGAACTCCTCGCCGACGCGCCCGCTCAAGAGACACGCTGCCGCGGCCTTGCGAACCAGCCGCTCGACCTTCTGCGCGCCGTCCTCCTTGAGCGTGCATTGGACCGCCAGCGCGTCGAGTGCATCGCGCGGATAGGGCACCTCGCGCGCCGCCAGCGCCGCCTGCAGCAGCCGCTGGGTGACGAGGTCCGGGTAGCGTCGGTTCGGTGCGGTCGAGTGGGTGTACTCGCTCACGGCGAGGCCGAAATGGCCGGTGCTCGCCTGGCCGGGGAAGCTCGCCATGTATTCGCCCCTGCCGAGCAGCTTGATGACCGAGAGCGAGAGATCGGGGAACTGAAGCGGGTCTGCCGCCCGGCGCGCGAGGAGGAACTCGTTCAGTGCCCTGGCGTCGGGCTCACGCGGGAGCCGCCCGCCCTGGGAGACTGCGATCTCGACGATCCGCTCCCAGCGCTCCGGTGAGCGCACCACGCGCCGCAAGACGGGGAATCCGTGCGCTTCGAGGAAGCGGGCGATGCCGCCGTTGGCGGCGATCATGAATTCCTCGATGAGCTCCCTGGCACGGTTGCGTCGCTCCGCCACGAGCCCGCTCACCGCGTCGCCGTCGAACTGGGCCCGAACCTCCACCGTCTCGAGCTCCAGAGCGCCGGCCTCCTGTCGGCGTGCCCTGAGACGCTGTGCGACCTGATCCTGAAGCCGAAGATTGTCGACCAACCCCGGCACCGGAGCGACGGCTGCCGGCATGGCAGCGGTCCCCTCGAGCCATGCGCCCACGCCGGGATACGCGAGCTTGGCCTGGTTGCGCACCACGGCCCGGTAGACACGCGCCGCACCCATCGCGCCCGCGGGATCCAGCTCCATCTCGACCACCATCGCCAAACGGTCCTCGCCTTGAACCAGCGACGTGAGATCGGTGCTCAACCGGTCGGGCAGCATCGGGAAGTTCCTCGGCGGCGTGTAGACCGACGTGGTGTTGTTGTGCGCGTGCCGGTCGAGAGCCGAGCCGGGCACGACGCTGGCGCTCACGTCCGCCACCGCGATGAAGATCCTCGCGCCGCCGCCATTGAGTGATTCGCCAACGCTGAGCTGGTCGAGATCGCGCGAATCGTCGTTGTCGATCGAGCACCACGGGAGACTGCGCAGATCGCGCCGGTCCGCGCCGGACGCAGCAGTCGGGACGAACAGGTCACGCGCCTCGGCGAGCGCGGCCGCCGGAAAATCGGGCTCGAGGCCGCGCTCGAGCATCGCGCGGCGCGCTACGCGCAGCAGCAGAGCACGCTGTCCGGTATTCAGAACAAGGTCACGTTGCGAAGGCGATTCACGACCGACGCCGTCGCTTCGAGCTTCATCTGCTTCAAACCCCTCCTCGCTGCCTTCACGACCATGTTCTGCTGCATTTCCAAGAGATCACAGCGACACCACAGCGAAATGCCGTCGTTGGAGGCTTTCGAACGACTTCGCGCCGGCTCGCGAGCCGCGATTGCGCGCGTGTTGATGGACGGTGAATTCGCCGCACAAGAGCCGGTGGACGCCAATGGATACTTACATGCGCTCACATTCAAACGAGACGGTTCGGCTGCCATCCGCATTGTTGGTTACGCGAGTCGAACGCGCATTCGCATTGAATCCCATGCAATACCGTTGCGCCTGGTTGACCGCGTCAATCAAACCCCGGTCATCCCGATAAGGGTAGTTGAGAGCCGGCGGAGCGGGCGGCACTACCACTGTGGCGGGTGCCGGCGAAGAGGTACGCTGCTGGTCACAGACAAAGGTAAGATGACGACCGTCAGATCGTGCCTCGGAGCCCGTGGCGGTCGGCCAAGCGTTGTATTGCACGCAGAAGGTTTCGGCTTTTCGCGTGGCATCCAGCAGCCCTTGATCGTCGCCATACACGTAGCTTACGGTTGGTTTGCTCGAGGATGTTTGCACTGCCGGCCGGCTGTGCGCGGAACACGAGGCGAGAGTAGCCGCCCCCAATAGAATGACGGTCGAGCGCAGCATTCCAGAGGCGGCAACACGATCGAAGTGCGACATGGTCTTACTCCTTGTGGATCCGTTTTTCACCGGAAAGCGGATAGCCGACTCAAGCGGGCATTATACGTCCGTGTAGGGATGATCGGCCAACTCCCGCGGAGAACGAGAGCCGCCTCGGAAGCGCTCGAAGCTGTCGGCGACGGAGATGAGCCGGGCGCTCACTCGAATCTCTATTCCGTCGTTTTGCCGTCGAAGTGTTCGTTGTCGGCCTCCGCGTCGTCGCGGGTATGGTGGACAACACCGTCCCGATGATTCGGCGGCGCATAGAGCGTATAGAGCTTCAGTGGACGATTGCCGGTATTGATGATGTTGTGATTGGTCCCAGCCGGGACAACTACCGCGAAGCCCGCTCGGATCGCTGTCCGAACGCCATCGAGAACCGCCTCACCGGTCCCCTCCTCCACGCGAAAGAACTGGTCGAGCTTGTGGACTTCCGCCCCGATCTCTTCCTTGGGCTTTAGTGTCATGACGACGAGTTGGCAGTGCTTTGCCGTATAAAGCACTCGGCGAAACTCGTTATTCTCGACAGCGAGCCGCTCGATGTCTTGCACGAAGCCCTTCATTAACCACTCCTATTTCGTTGGCCGGCTGACAGCTTGAAGCTGAACTCTCCGGCGGTGATTTCCCTGGGCATGTAGGTCAGCACTCGCCCGAGGGAGTCGTGGATATCGCGCGGGATTCTCAGCGCGCGATCAGCGCTTGATCGCGTGCTTCACCTTGTCGACGACCTTCTCCGTCGCCTTCTTGACGTCGTCGGCGAGCTCTCCCGCCTTCTCCTTGATGTCACCGGCTGCGCGCTGGAGCTTGCCCTCGCGCTCGAGCTCCTTGTCGCCCACCACCACGCCCGCAGCTTCCTTCGCCCGTCCCTTCGCCTGATCCATCTTTCCACTCATGGTGAGCTCCTGCGAGCGCGATGTCGCGCTCCGTGCCCTACGAATCAGCAAGTATCATGCCCGCCTCGGGGCCGCACCAAACTGAGCCGCGGCGTCCGCACCCATCGCCGATCAAGACCGTCCCGCCCCATGCCACACCAGTGCCAAAACGCCTCGTCCGATCCCGTGTCCCATCTATGCCAGGACGGCTGACCGGATCGAGAGGGGCGCCTCGCCACCAGGTGCGATGATCCTTGTCCCACCGAACGAGGAGACGCTGTGGCATGAATCAACTACTGCTCGTCATCATCGCGATCCTGTTGCCACCGCTCGCCGTCTACCTGAAGACCAATTCGGCGGAGAGCACGATCATCAACATCATCCTGTGTCTCCTCGGTTGGGTTCCCGGCGTCATTCACGCGCTCTGGACGGTCTTGAAGTGAGAACTTGTCTCGGGTGGCGGACGAGAGAGAGAATCTCCCGCAGGAGCTCATCAAGCTGCCGACGTACGTCGAGCCCGCGAGCGCCGTCAGGTACTCGCCGGGCGCGACGCTCGTGCGAGAGGACGCCCGCGCGAGGACCTTCTCCGCCATCGCCATACGCGCATCCCCCGTGTTCCGACACGCGCTCAGTTCGCTTCGACGGAGGCGGCTTGCTGCCGCGCCAGCTCCCTGCGCTGCATCGACAGGTATTCGTCGCGCCCCATTTCGTGCAGCTGCCGCGGGTAGCGTTCGACCGCGGCGAACCAGTCGCGCAGACGCCTCAGCAGCGTCCGGCGCGCATGCAGCGCGGCGGCGTCCTGCGCATGAGCGCCGGGCGCGAAGCACAGCGCCGCGACCGTGTTCGACGGCCGCACCGCGATGGTGCTCGTCGGCAACTGCGGCACTGTCACGGGTAGCGTCGAAGTGTTCCCCGACGCCCGACCCGACGACGGCATCCTCGACGTGGCCGTGCTGTCCGCCCGAGGCCCGATCGAGTGGGCCTCGGTGCTGTGGCGACTCGTGCGCGGCTTCCCGCAGCGGCTCGACCTCGTGGCGAGGTACCGCGGTCGCACGGTCGCCGTGCGAACCGCGACCCCGCGCCCCTACGAGCTGGACGGCGAGGTCCGTCCTCCCATCCTCGCCCTCGTGTTCACGGTACGCCCCGGTGCTCTCCAGGTGCGCACGGGTACCCAGGACGGCGGCGGTTCCGATCACGGCCGACCGGCGGCGGTACGGAAGTGAAAGAGTTCAGCGTGGACTTCGGACCAGGCGAGTTGCTTCTGATCGAAGAGCTCGCAGTTCGGCGGGAGCTTGATCGTGCACAAGCTCGAGGACACAACCGAATGCGATTCCTGTACACGCTTCTGGAGTCTCAAACGCAGCTCCCCGACGACGCGAGCTGCTGGGTCGATGTACGCAAGGCTCGCTTGCCGCAGGGGCTTTTCTGTCTCCGATGCGCGGGCCCCGGATCGGCTGACACGAACTCCTCTCCCGGACTACCTACTCCAGGGGGAGGCAGGCGCCTCCGCTCGTCCGACTTCAATCCGAGAAGGAGCTGTGGTGCCGTTCGTCCGCGCCCTCTGCCTGACGCTTGCCGTGTTCGCCGCCCCCGCACCGGCTTACGCGCTCCAGCTCTACTACCTCACACTCCCGGGGATCACCGGCGAGGCCGGGCCACCGGGTCCCGCCGGCTCGATCCAGCTGCTCAGCTGGTCGCTGGGGAGCAACACCTTCTCGTTCACCAAGGAAGTCGACTCGGCCTCGCCGGCGCTCTCCATGGCCGCGGTCCTTGGGACCTCGTTCGCCACCGCGCAGGTCGACCGCGTCGACACGACCGTGTTGCCCAACGTGCCGATCGCGATGTTCGTCTTCGGCGACGTGCTGATCAGCAGCATCGCGCCCGCGAGCAGCGGGGGCTCGATCCCGCTCGAGGCGGTCACCCTCTCGTTCGCCACCGTGAACGTGCCGGAGCCGGAGCCGACGGCCGCGCTGCTCGTCTCGCTCGGTTGCGTGGCACTCGGCGCGGGGGCGCGCCGACGGCGAGTGGGCTGAGCAACGGGGCGCGGCGCGTCGTAGACCGGCCAGCGAGGGACAAGAGAGCCGCGGGGGCTCTACCCCTCAGCCGCCGCGTACCCCGCCAGGATCCGCGCATCGCGTTCGAGCCGGCCCACGGGGTTCTGCTCGATGCGCTTCGCGAGCGCCTCGCTCTCGATGACGCGGCGGCGGATGAAGGCTTCGGCGAGGTCGATGCGAGCCGCGTCGGCGCCGACCTGGTGGAGCAGCTCGGTGGCGCACTTCGCGTTGATCACCATCTCCGCAATCATCTTGGCGCGCAGCAGTGCGTAGGGCAGGTCGGTGAAGAGCACCTGCGAGCATTCCTGGATGCGGCCGAGCAGGGTGCCGACGAGCTTGGCGAGTTCGGCGCGCTTCGCGTCGCCGCTGATCGCGCCGAGTTCGTCCTTCAGGTGCGCGAGCGCGCCAGCGAGGCCACCCTTGCCCATCTCGCGCAAGGCGAAACTCGCCTGGATCTCGCTGGTACCTTCGTAGATCGTCATGATCAGGCTGTCGGCGTGCAGCTTCGCGACGTCGGCGTCCATCGTGTAGCCGAGGCCGCCGAAGATCTGCATGGCGTCGCGCGTGACGTCGGGACAGATTTCGGTCCCGTAGTACTTGCAGAGCGGTGTCAGCAGCCGCACGCGCGCGAGGTCGTGGTCGAGTGCGAGCTGCAGCTTCGCCGCTTCGTCCGCCGGCAGGTCGCCGCGCCGGAGCGCCGCCTCGCGCGCGATGTTCTTGTCGATCAGCGCGAAGGTGCGGTAGAGCAGCGAGCGCGCCGACTCCACGTTGATCGCCATCTTCGCCAGCATCGCGACCACCAGCGGCTGCTTGGCCACCGGCTGCCCGAACTGTTCGCGCTCGCCCGCGTAGCGACGCGCCTCATGGAACGCCGCGCTGGCCACACCCACCGACTGCTCCGCGACCCCGAGCCGCGCGTTGTTCATCAGGTCGAGCATCGCGCGGAAGCCCTGGCCCTTGGCGCCGAGCCGGTAGCCCACCGCGTTTTCGAAGAGCACCTCGCAGGTCGGCGAGCCGTGGATGCCGAGTTTGTGTTCGAGCCGCGCCACGCGCACACCGTTGCGCCTGCCATCCTCGAGCTTCCACGGTACGAGCAGCAGCGAGAGGCCGTTGGTGGTGCCCTTCGACTGCTCGTAGCTGTCGCCGTCGCGGGCCAGCACCAGATGGACGTCAGCACCACCATTGGTGATGAAGATCTTGGTGCCGTCCACGCGCACCGTGCCGTCGGGCTGCTCGGTGACCCGAGTGGTGATGCCGCCGAGGTCGCTGCCGGCCTTCGCCTCGGTGAGATCCATCGAACCGAGAGCCTCGCCGGAGACGAAGCGCGGCAACCAGAGCTGCTTCAGCTCGTCGCTCGCGTATCGCTCGATGTCGTTCGCCGCGCCGTTCTGGAGGCCGACCAACGTGAACAAGCTCGCGTCGGCACGCGACATCATCTCCATGTACATGCCATTCACGAGCGTAGGGAGCGCGGCGCCGCCGTAGGCTTCGGAGACGGTCAGGCTCACGAGCCCGGCCTCGCAAAGCTCCTGGTAGGCGTCGCGGATGTGAGCGGGCGGCCGCGCACCGCCGTCCGGCGTGAGCTCCGCCTCCATGTGCCAATCCTCGCGCGCCCGGCGCTCGAGGCTCGCGGCGAGCAGCGCCGTCGTCTCGAGGACGGTGCGGTAGGCGCCGACTTCCGTGCCGACGTCGGGCGTGCCACCGTTGCGCAGGCGCAGGTAACCCTCCCAGTCGACCAGACGGTCGATGTAGAGGCGCATCGTCGGGGTGTAGTAGTCGGTCATTGGGGAGCCTCCTCGATCCGCACGAGGCCGATCGACACCTTGGCGTCACCAAGCTGTGCCTCGTGGCGTGACAGCGTGTCGTCGCCGAGCGCGTCGACCACTTCGATCGAGCGCGCGAGCGTCTGCTCGGCGATCCAGTCGCCGAAATTCGTGATGGCCGCACGCCACTCGTCGGGTACCACCAGCGACAGGCGGATGCGGTCGGAGACGTGCAGGCCGGCGTCCTTGCGAGCCTGCTGGACGCTGCGCACGACGTCGCGCGCGACGCCCTCGGCGACGAGTTCGTCGCTGAGCGTCACGTCGAGCACGACGATCGCGTTGCCGGACGCGAGCGGCTCGCAGACGATGCCGGGCTTCGGGTCGAGGCGGAGCTGCCACTCGCCGTCTTCGAGCACCTCGCCGGCGACGCGCACGCGACCGCCGCCCAGCTGCTCGAAGCGAGCTTCTCTAGCCGCCGCCAGCACGCTCTTCATCCTGGTGCCGAGGCGCGGGCCGGCGGCGCGCGCGTTCACCTGGAGCTGGAAACGCGCCCAGGTATCGATCGACTCGGCGAGCCGAACGGCTTTGACGTTTACTTCGTCGCGCAGCAACGCTTCGTAGCGCGCCAGCGAAGCAACGCCCGGGCCGGCGATCGTCATCTCGGCGAGCGGCTGGCGCACGCGCACGCTCACCTTCTCGCGCAGCGTGCGCGCGGCGCTCGCGGCGTCGCGCACGCGGTCCATCTCGGCGACGAGTTTCGCGTCGGCGGGCAGTGTCGCGGCGTCCGGCCAATCGGCGAGGTGCACGCTGCTCTTCGCGCGTGAGGCCCCGGTAGATCTCCTCCGACACGAACGGCAACAGGGGCGCCACCGTCTTCGCGAACGTCACGAGCACCGTGTAGAGCGTGTCGTAGGCGTCGCGCTTGTCGTCGTCCATGCCGCTGCGCCAGAAGCGTTCGCGGCTGCGCCGGATGTACCAGTTGGTGAGCGCGTCGAGGAAGCCGAACACCTGGTGGCAGGCGCTGCCGAGGTCGTAGGCGTCGAGGCGCTCGGTCACTGCGGCGACCAGTTCGTGCGTCTTGGCGAGGATGTAGCGGTCGAGCAGGCCCGGTGCGTCGCTGCGCAGCTTCGCCGCGTAGCAGTCCGTGTTCACGTACAGGCAGAAGAACGAATACGCGTTCCAGAACGGCAGTACGACGCCCCGCACCACGTCGGCGATCGCCTTCTCGTCGAGCTTCAGGTCGAGCCCGCGCAACACCGGCGACGAGACCAGGTACCAGCGCAGCGCGTCGGCGCCGAGCGTGTCCATGATCTCGAGCGGGTCGGTGTAGTTGCGCAGACGCTTGCTGAGCTTCTGGCCGTCTTCGGCGAGCAGCACGCCGTGGCAGATGCAGTTCTGGAAGGGCGGCTTGTCGAAGAGCGCCGTGCCGAGCACGTGCATCGTGTAGAACCAGCCGCGCGTCTGCGCGACGTACTCGACGACGAAATCCGCCGGGAAGTGGTGTTCGAACCAATCCTTGTTCTCGAACGGGTAGTGCACCTGCGCGAATGGCATCGAGCCCGACTCGAACCAACAATCGAGCACGTCGCCGACGCGACGCATCGTGCTGTTGCCCGACGGGTCGTCGGGGTTCGGGCGCGTCAGGTCGTCGATGTGCGGGCGGTGCAGATCGGTGGGCCGCACGCCGAAATCGCGCTCGATCTCGTCGAGGCTGCCGTAGACGTCGGTGCGCGGGAAACGCGGGTCGTCGCTGCGCCACACCGGGATCGGCGAACCCCAGAAGCGGTTGCGGCTGATCGACCAGTCGCGCGCGCCTTCCAGCCACTTGCCGAAGCGACCGTCGCGGATGTGCTCCGGGATCCAGTGGATCTGCTGGTTCAACAGGACCATGCGCTCGGCGAACGACGAAACCTTCACGTACCACGACGACATCGCGCGGTAGATCAGCGGCGTGTCGGTGCGCCAGCAGTGCGGGTAGTTGTGGACGATCGTCTCGTGGCGCACGACGTCGCCGCGCGCCTTGAGCGCCTTGATGATATCGGGGTTCGCGTCGAAGACCTGGTGACCGGCCCACGGCACGACCTCGTGCGTGAAGCGGCCGGTGTCGTCGATGGGGCAGACGACCGGGATCCCGACCGCGCGACAGACTTCGAGGTCGTCCTCGCCGAAGCCCGGCGCCAGATGCACGATGCCGGTGCCCTCGTCGGTCGCGACGAAGTCGGCAGCGAGCACGCGGAAGGCGTTCTCGGTATTCGCGAAGAACGGAAAGAGCGGGCGATACGGCAGGCCGCCCCATGCGGCGCCCTTGCGCGTTGCGAGGGTCGTGGCGCCCTCCAGTTCCCTGGCGAAGCGCTCGCGCGCCGCTTCCGCGATCAGCACGCGCCGCTCGCCGGTCGCTTTCGAGGCCGCGAGTCGCAGCAGCGCGTAGTCGATCTCGGGGCCGACCGCGAGCGCGAGGTTCGCCGGCAGCGTCCACGGCGTCGTCGTCCACGCCCAGAGTTCGGTCGGCTGCTCCGAGGTTGGCGCCTCGACCTGAAAGCGGATGGTGACGGCGGGGTCCTGACGCTCGCGATAGGAATCGTCGAGGCGCGTCTCGAAGTTCGAGAGCGGCGTCTCGGCCGCCCACGAGTAGGGCAGCACGCGCTCGGCCTCGTAGATCAGGCCCTTGTCCCAGAGTTGCTTGAAGGCCCATAGGACGCTCTCCATGTAGGAGAGGTCCATCGTCTTGTAGCCGTTCCGGAAGTCGACCCAGCGCGCCTGGCGGGTGACGTAACGCTCCCACTCCTGCGTGTAGCGCATCACCGAATGGCGGCAGTGGTCGTTGAAGCGCGCCATCCCGTACTGGAGGATCTGCGCGCGGCCGCTGACGCCCAGTTCCTTTTCGGCCTCCATCTCGGCGGGCAATCCGTGGCAGTCCCAGCCGAAGCGTCGCTCGACGCGGCGCCCGCGCATCGTCTGGTAGCGCGGCACGATGTCCTTCACGAAGCCGGTGACGAGATGCCCGTAGTGCGGCAGCCCGTTCGCAAACGGCGGGCCGTCGTAGAAGACGAACTCGTTGGCGCCGTTCGCGCCGGCGCGTCGTGCCTCGACCGAAGCCTGGAAGATCCCCTCGCGCGCCCAGTATGCGAGCACGCGCTTCTCGATCTCGGGGAAGCGCGGCTGCGGATCGACGCTCGGGTAGCGGGCCGCGGCGGGGGCTTCGGGCATTCGGTCCTCGCGAGAAAAGGCCAAGCTAACCTGCCACTTAGGCGGGCACAAACGGAACTCGCAGTCAGCCCGCCGCGCGAGCGCGCCTGGCGCTTGCGTCGCCACCCCCTTTTCGGAACAGATGGGGCGTCCGCGAGCCCTGGAGGACTGCGGCGGTGGAGCTGCACGATCGCATCTGTGTCGTCACCGGCGCCTCCGCCGGGATCGGCCGAGAGACGGCGCGTGCCCTCGCGCGGCGCGGCAATCCGTGGTCGTCGTGGCACGGCGCGAAGCGAAGCTGCGCGGACTCGTCGCCGAACTCATCGCCGATGCACAGGGGTCGTTCCATCTCGCCGGCGATCTCAGCGAGCGCGCCTTCGCCAGGAGCATCGTCGACGAGACCGTCGCGCGCTGCGGTCGCATCGACGTGCTCGTCAACAACGCGGCGATCCCGATGCACAAGCTCGCGTACGGCGTCACCGACGAGGACGTCGAGGCGACGTTGCGTCTCAATTTCCTGTCGTGCGTCTGGACGACGCACGCGGCGATCCCGCAGATGCTGCAGGGCGGCGGCGGGGCGATCGTGAACGTGTCCTCGTTCGCGTCGCTGGTGGTGCCGCCGCGCGACGGTGTCTACACGGCGTCCAAGGCGGCTCTGAACGCCTTCAGCGAAGGTCTGTGGCTGGATCTCGCGCGATCCGGAATCCACGTCGCGCTGATCCATCCCGGTCCGATCGACACCGAGATCTGGGACAAGCGCCAGCCCTGCGCTCGGTCACTTCTCTTCGAAGAGCGTGCGGTACCCGATGCCCGCGAGCGCGGCGCCCACGATCGGCGCCACCCAGAACAGCCAGAGCTGTCCGATCGCCCAGCCACCTACGAAGAGCGCCGGCCCCGTGCTGCGCGCCGGGTTCACCGACGTGTTGGTCACCGGGATGCTGATCAGATGGATCAGCGTGAGCCCGAGCCCGATTGCAATCGGCGCGAAGCCGGCCGGCGCGCGCTTGTCGGTCGAGCCGAGGATGATCATCAGGAACATGAAGGTCATCACCACTTCCGAGACGAACGCCGCGACGAGCGAGTAGTGACCAGGCGAGTGATCGGCATAGCCGTTCGCCGCGAAGCCCGACGCCACCAGATCGAAGCCGGGTTTGCCGCTCGCGATCACCGAGAGCACGAAGGCGGCGACGATCGCGCCCGCGACCTGCGCGATCACGTACGGGAGCAGCTCGCCGGCCGGGAAGCGGCCGCCCGCGACGAGTCCCACCGACACCGCGGGGTTGAGATGGCAGCCCGACACGTGGCCGATCGCATACGCCATCGTGAGGACGGTCAAGCCGAAGGCGAGCGCGACACCGAGCAGGCCGATCCCGACCTGCGGGAACGCGGCGGCGATGACGGCGCTGCCGCAACCGCCGAGCACCAACCAGAACGTGCCGAGAAATTCCGCTGAGGCGCGACTTCCAATCGACATGATTCCAATCCTCCATGGAGACTGGGGGTGAGCGGGCGATTCCAGCCTAACCCTGGAACGAACGAATGTGGGCCCGTTTTTCGAGGGACGCAGAAGAATTCGAGGAGGGCTAGGGGGACTTTGCCCACTTCGTGTCGGCCTCGCGTCTACTTGCCGCGGCGCGTCGCGACGAAGAAGAGCCGGCGGAACGGGAACCAGGTGCCGTGGGGTCCGCTCGGGTAGGCGTCGCACACGCGTTCGCGATAGGCGGCGAGGAAGGCTTCCCGCGCCGCAGTGTCGAGCCGCGAGAGAACGGGGCGCAGCGCCGTCCCCTTCACCCACTCGACGATCGCCGCGGCGTTCTCCATGCGGTGCAGGTACACGGTTTCCCACACGTCGACGTCGCAGCCAAGGTCGAGTAGGCGCTCGCCGTACCACGACGACTCGGCGACGCGCCGGTCGCGCGGCGCGTTGCCGAGTTGCGATGCGAAACGCGCCTCGCGCCAGAGTGCGCGCAGGATTTCCTGCGTGGGCGACTCGTCGTTGTGCGGCATCTGCACGGCGAGCGCGCCGCCCGGCGCGAGGAAGCCGACCAGACGCGCGAGCAGCGCGTCATGATCGGTCACCCATTGGAGCGCCGCGTTCGACACGATGCGATCGAGCAGCGCGGGCGGCTCCCAGTTGCGCAGATCGGCGTGCACGAAGCGCAGCCGCGCCGACGGCGAGTTCGAAGTGGAGTGCGCCCCGGCGCGCTCCAGCATCGTCTCCGAAGAATCGACACCGACGATCTCGGCGTCGGGCCAACGCGTGAGCAGGCTGCGCGTCAGTTCGCCGGTGCCACAGCCAAGATCGGCCGCGCGCCGCACGGGTCCTTCGGGAATGCGCGTGACGAGATCGTGGAACGGTTGCGAGCGCTCGCGCTCGAAGCGCTGGTACTGCGCCGGATCCCAGCGCGTTTTCTCGTCGGCTCGTGTCACGTCACCTCCTGACCGGCAGCCGCGCGGGTCAGGACGCGCCGACCGCCACTTCGCTCGAGCCCACGCTAGCGGAACGGGCGAGCCACTCGTGCACCGCGATCAGTACGACCGCGAAGCCGAGCAGCAGCGGACCGAGCACATCGAGACTGCTGCGCTGCGCAATGCCGCCGACCAGCCACGGGATCAGCGCCTGCCCGAGCGCGGCCGCCGCGACCTGGAAGCCGACGCCGTTGGCGGCGTGTGCCGCGCCGAGTCGCCGCGCGGTCGAGGCGATCAGCGACGGGAAGATCGGTCCACACGCGAAGCCGAGCAGCGCGAGGCCGATCGGGCTGGCGGCGGGGAAGGGATCGAACGCGATCAGCGCCGCCGCGGCGGCGATCGCGACGAGCGCGCCGCGCACCAGCGCGTCGAGTCGCGCGCGACCGGCGAGGATGCCGAACACCACGCGTCCGACCGTGAGGGCGCCCCAGTAGAGCGTTACCCAGGTGCCGGCCACAGCGACCCCGACGCCGCGCGCTTCGGTCAAGAAGCTGTATGCCCACGCGCCGGCCGACTGCTCGAGGCCGACATAGAGGAAGAACGCCGCCATGCCGAGCCAGGCGGCGGGCAGCGAGAGCGTTGCGCGACCGGACGCGGTCTTCGCAGCGCGGGTCGCGCCGTCGCGCGGGCCGCCCGCGACTGTGGGCCACGAAGAGCGCGTGACGAGAAAACAGAGCGCGAGCGCGATCTGGCCGAGCGCCACGAGGAAGTAACCGCGTTGCCAGGGACGTCCCGCCGTCAGCACGCTCGTCATCACCGCGGGTCCGCTCGCCGCGCCGACGCCGTAGCAGGCGTGCAGCCAGTTGAGCGTGCGCGCGCTGTGGTGGGTGGCGACGTAGGTGTTGAGCGCGGCGTCGATCGCGCCGGCGCCGAGTCCCGCGAGGAGACCGAAGCCGACCAGCACGGACCAGGCGGGCGCGAGCGCATAGCCGAGCAGACTCGCCGCGGTCGCGGCGCAGCTCGCGGCGAGCAGCGCGCCGAGATTGATCTGCGCGAGCAGTCGCCCGCTCGAAAAGCTCGCGAAGACGTAGCCCGCGGTGAGCGCGACCAGCAGCGGACCGAGCGCATCGAGTTCGAGCCCGAAGCGCGCGCGGATCGACGGCCATGCGACGCCGAGCAGGCCGTCGGGCAGGCCCAGGCTCACGAAGCCCACGTAGGACAGCCCGAGCAGCAGGCCGACGCGGCGCTTCGGGTTCACGGCACATGGATGCCGCGCGCGTCGCAAGGTGGCAAGCCGGGCGGCGTCAGATCGTTGCGATTTCCCGCGCGCTCGCGCCGCTCCCGGCTCGCTCTATGCTGCGCCGCGATGTCCGATCGCCCTGCTGCCTCCCCCGAACTCCCCGGCTTCCAGAAGCGGTACCTGCGCTCGCTCGCGCAGCGACTCGATCCGGTCGTGTGGGTCGGCGACGGCGGTCTCAGCGAGGGCGTGCTGCGCGCGCTGCGCGAAGCGCTCGCGGTACACGAGCTGGTGAAGGTCCGGATGCGCTCGCCCTCCAACAAGCGCGCGGCGGCTGCCGAGCTGGCACGGGTCGGCGGCGCGGTGCTCGTCGGTCTGGTCGGCCACACGGTGATCCTGTACCGGCGTCACCCCGACGAACCGAAGCTCGAGTTGCCGACGCGCGCCGGCGCCTGACGCGGACCGTCACTGTCCGGCGTTCATGAAGCGAGTCGCCGTCGCACCGCGTCCGCGAGCCAGTCGACGCGATCCTTGCCCCAGAAGCGCTCGCCCTCGAACACGAAGGTCGGCCCGCCTGGACACTCGATGCGGTCGAAGTCGGCGAGCGCTGCGTCGAGCAGGCACCCCGCTTCGTCGCCGCGCGCCGGAACTTCCTCGCGCGCCAGGAAGCGCATCTCGATGCCGTGTTTCGCCGCCCAGCGCAGGCAGTCCTCGCGGTGGTAGCTGCCTTGGCGCGGGTTCGCGCGACCGCCGACGAGATCCGCCACCCAGACGCCGCGCTGCTTCGGCACGCAGAGCGGGCGCCGCACCAGCTTTGCGGGCAGCCCCGCGAGCGCGCGCTCGGCGAGGATCACGCCGAGGTAGGCGTTGGACGAGTGATGGATCGAGTACGCATCGACGCGCAGCATGCGCGCGATCGCAACGCGGCCGACTTCGACGAGCCTTGCTGCGCTTCCACGGCGATGACCTTCGGCCAGCTCCGAGATCGACGGCTGCGCGCTCTGCCAGCGGGCGATACTCTGCGCGCGATGCGACCGATCGACCTGCGCAGCGACACCGTGACGCGCCCCACACCCGCGATGCGGGAGGCGATGGCGAACGCCGAGGTCGGCGACGACGTCTTCGGCGAGGACCCGACCGTGAACCGCCTCGAAGCGGCGGCGGCCGAGCGCGTCGGCAAAGAGGCCGCGGTCTTCGTTCCCTCGGGCACGATGGCGAACCAGATCGCGATCGCCCTTCACACGCGGCACGGCGACTCGGTGCTCGCGAGCCAGGGCGCGCACATCCTCCGCTACGAAGCGGGCGGAGCGGCCGCGCTCTCGGGCGTACAGATCACGCCGATCGGCAGACGCGGGCTCTTCGACGAAGAAGACGTGCGCGCCGCCGTGCTGCCCGCCAGCAACGTGCACTTCGCACCAACGTCGCTGCTCGCCATCGAGAACACCCATAACGCTTCGGGGGGTCGCATCTTTCCGCTCGCGCAGCTCGCCGCCGCCACCGCGGCCGCGCATGACAAAGGCCTGCGCGCGCATCTCGACGGTGCGCGCCTGTTCAACGCGGCGGTCGCCTCGGGCATCGACGCGAAGCTCTGGGCCGCGCACTTCGACACGCTGTCGTTCTGCTTCTCGAAGGGACTCGGCGCGCCGGTCGGGTCGGTGCTGTGCGGCTCGCGCGACGCGATCGGCCACGCGCGCCGGCTGCGCAAGCGGTTCGGCGGCGGGATGCGGCAGGCGGGCATCATTGCGGCTGCCGCGCTCCATGCACTCGACCATCACGTGCCGCGGCTGGCCGACGATCATGCGAATGCGCGCCGCTTCGCGGAAGGGCTTCAGAACCTCGGCCTGCCGGTCGATCCGTGGCCCGAGACCAACATCGTGATGTTCGGCGTGGCGGATACGATGGGCTTCGCGCGCGCGGCGCATGCATGCGGCGTGGGGGTGATCCCGCTCGATCCGGGGCGCTTCCGCGCGGTGACGCACCTCGACGTCTCGACGGACGACATCGACGAAGCGATTGCACGGATCGCAACCATGCTCCGTGCGCAGCCCGAGCTGCGGCCCGCTGCTTGACGCCTCCAGGGATCTGTGGGAAGGTGCCGATCGCGATGATTCGAAGCGAAAACGTGCGAAAGATGCGAAACGTGCGAAACGCGCGAACTGGTCGAACCGCAACGCCGTGGTGGTGGCGCTCTCTCCCTTGAGGCGGCTGCCGGGTTTGGGCGTGAAGTCTTCCAAGGCCGTCTCTTCCGAGGCGGCTTTTTTCGTTGTGGATGCGAGAGGCCGATCGCGGGGGCGACGGGACGAAGTTGCAGGAGAGTCCCGATGAATGAAGTTCGCAGCTACGAAACGCGCGGTGGGATCGGCGTCGAGTGCAGCATCGAGCCCGTCGCGGGTCAGGTCGCGCTCGACGCGCTGACGGCGCAGCTCGATGCGCATCGCGGCGTGCTGCTGGCGTCGAGCTACGAGTACCCCGGTCGCTACACCCGTTGGGACATGGGCTTCGTCGATCCGGCGCTGGTGCTGGTGGCGCGCGGGCGCAACGTCGCGATCGAAGCGCTGAATCCACGCGGTGTCGTTCTGTTGTCGCCGATCGCGCGCGCTCTCGCGGATCTCGCGGCGGTCGCGAGCTTCGAGGGGGGCGAGACGTCGCTGCGCTGCAGCGTGCGCGAGTCCGAGGGTCACTTCCCCGAAGAAGAACGCAGTCGTCAGCCGTCGGTGTTCTCGGTGCTGCGCGCACTGGTGGAACTCTTCGGATCGGACGCCGATGCGCACCTCGGCCTCTACGGCGCCTTCGGCTACGACCTCGCGCTGCAGTTCGAGCCGCTGCGGCTGCGACTCGAGCGGCCCGCGCGCCAGCGCGATCTGCTGCTCTATCTGCCCGACGAGCTGCTGCTCGTCGACCATCGCCGAGAGCTCGCGATGCGCCGTCGCTACGAGTTCCGCAGCGACGGCGCCTCGACGCACGGGCTGCCGCGCACGGGCATCGCCACGCCCTACACGGGTCGCGCCGAGATCGAACGAGCGACCGACCACGCGCCCGGCGAGTACGCCGGCGTCGTGCGGGGCGCGAAGGAGTCGTTCCGGCGCGGCGATCTCTTCGAAGTGGTGCCCGGCCAGACCTTCTTCGAGTCGGCGCTCGATTCGCCTGCCACCGTTTTCGGTCGCCTGCGGCGCCGCAACCCCGCTCCCTATGGCTTCTTGATGAATCTCGGCGAGAGCGAGTACCTGGTCGGTGCGTCGCCCGAGATGTTCGTGCGCGTCGAGGGGCGCCGCGTCGAGACCTGTCCGATCTCGGGAACGATCCGCCGCGGGAGCAATGCGATCGAGGACGCCGAGCAGATCAAGGCGCTGCTCACCTCCGAGAAGGACGAGTCGGAGCTGACGATGTGCACCGACGTCGATCGCAACGACAAGTCGCGCATCTGCGAACCCGGTTCGGTGCGCGTGATCGGTCGCCGTCAGATCGAGTTGTACTCGCGGCTGATCCATACCGTCGACCACGTCGAGGGAACGCTGCGCCCCGATTTCGACTCGCTCGACGCGTTTCTGTGCCACGCGTGGGCGGTCACGGTGACGGGTGCGCCCAAGGCGTGGGCGATGCAGTTCATCGAGGACCACGAACGCTCGTCGCGTGCCTGGTACGGTGGCGCCGTCGGGTTCGTCGGCTTCGACGGCAATCTCAATACGGGGCTCACGCTGCGCACGATCCGCGTGCAGGACGGCATCGCGCAGATTCGCGTCGGCGCGACGCTGCTCTACGACTCGGATCCCGAAGCCGAGGAGGAGGAGACGCACGTCAAGGCGTCGGCGCTGGTGGACGCGATCCGCCGGCCGGACGGTGTCGTGCCCGAAACGTCGCGCGAGTCGTTCACGAAGGTGGGCCTCGGCAAGCGCGTCCTGCTCGTCGATCACCAGGACTCGTTCGTGCACACGCTCGCCAACTATCTGCGCCAGACCGGCGCGAGTGTGGAAACGTGGCGGAGCGGCTTCCCGCACGCCGATCTCGACGTGCTCGCACCCGATCTCGCGGTGCTCTCACCGGGGCCGGGGAGACCGTCCGATTTCGACGTCTCGGGAACGCTCGCGGCGCTGCGCGCGCGCGGCATTCCGGTCTTTGGCGTGTGTCTCGGACTGCAGGCCATGGTCGAACACTTCGGAGGCAAGCTCGGCGTGCTCGACTACCCGGTGCACGGCAAGTCGTCCTGGATCGAAGTGGGGGGCGGCGCGCTCTTCGACGGGTTGCCGAAGCGCTTCCGTGCCGGTCGCTACCACTCGCTCTACGCGCTTCGCGAGACGCTGCCCGCCGAGCTGCGCGTGACGGCGGAGAGTGACGACGGTGTGGTGATGGCGCTCGAACACGCCAGCGAAGCGCTCGCCGCCGTCCAGTTCCACCCGGAGTCGATCCTGACGCCGGGGGAACTGGGGCTGCGTCTCGTCGCGAACGCGGTGGCGAGCTTGTGCAGATCAGTGTAGAGGGTGCGATGCGAGCCGCAGGCGAACGCAACTCGTGGCACCCGTGAGCAGCGCCGCTACTTCGGCGCCGGTTCCACCGCCACCGCGACCGCCTGCGAGTAGGTGATCGTCACGAGGTCGCCGACGCGCACGCGGTCGAGCTTGCTCGGGTCTTTCACCTTCACGGGGGTCAGCTTCCCGTCGGCGCCCTTCAGCGTGACCATCGACATCTTCTTGTCGATCGCCTCGATCGTGGTGGTGATTTCGACCTGGCGCGCCGCGACCTTCCCCGGCTTCGCCCCGGGTGCGGCCGTCGCGACCTGCTCGGCGCCGGCGGTGCCGGGTGTCGCCGCGCCAGGCTTGTTCACCTCGTAGGCGAGCGACTCGTAGTATTTCACGACGACCCGGTCGCCCTTCTTCACCTGCGGCAGGTTCTTGACCGACTCGTCGGCCTGCAGCTCCGTCAACTGGCCGTCGGCTTTGCGCAGCGTGACCAAGCGCTTCGCGACGTCGATCTTCTCGACGACTGCGGTTGCGGTGACGGCGCCCTCCGAGATCAGTCCGCTCGGCGGCGGTTGGGAACTCGCCGTCTCCTGGGTCGAAGCGCATGCCAGCAACGCCGCACTCAGTGCGACTACGAGTATCGACAGCCCGTTCTTCATGAAGGTTCACCCCTTGGCCGTAGGCTAGGCGAGCTCCGCGCGAAGCGCCGCGGCGATCTGCTCGGTCGCCACTTTGCCCTGCTCGAAGACGTCGAAGAGGCTGACGAAGCCGTGGACTTGGCCGTCGTAGCGCGTCGCCACGGTGGCGACGCCGGCTTCGCGCAGGCGTGCGGCGTAGGCTTCGCCTTCGTCGCGCAGCGGATCGTA
Source organism: uncultured delta proteobacterium (assembly GCA_963801625.1). Lineage (GTDB taxonomy): Bacteria > Myxococcota_A > UBA9160 > UBA9160 > PR03 > PR03. Next base: position 457,293 of record CAWDFQ010000010.1, on the reverse strand, counting down.
CTCGGCGGTGATCACGGTCGCGGGCGGGAGCCCGACGAGTTTCTCGGCGCGCAGCGGCGATGCGTGGACCGCGCGGCGCTGGGCTTCGTCCGGGGCGTAGTGGCTCCAGAACCACTGCATGCTCGCGCGCGTGAGCAGGTAGCCGGTGGCGTTGTCGCGGTACGACTGCGTCTCGAAGTCGTGATCCGCGACCGGGTAGATCAGCACCTGATGGCGCAGCGACGGCCCGCCGCGATCGCGCGCCAGCAGCGCAACGACCGCTGTGAGGTTGCCGCCCGCACTGTCGCCCGCAATCGCGATGCGCGTGCCGTCGACGCCGATCGCGGCGCCGTGGTCGGCGACCCAACGCGTCGCGGCGTAGCAGTCTTCGGCAGCGGCGGGGCAGCGGTGCTCGGGCGCGAGCCGGTAGTCCACCGACACGACGATGGCGTCGGTGCGGTTCGCAAGCGCGCGGCAGAAGTTGTCCTCCGACTCGAGGTCGCCGACCACCCAGCCGCCGCCGTGGAAGTAGACGACGCCGGGCGCGGGCGTCGCAACGCCTTCGGCACGGTACACCCGCACCGGCACCGCACCGGCGGGACCGGGGATGCTGCGGTTCTCGACGTGCGCGACCGGCTCGCCGGGAATCGGCAGTTGCAGCGCCGAGAACACCCGACGCGCCTCCGTGGGCGTCAGCTCATGCAGCTCCAGACCACCCTGCGCGGCGAGTTGGTCGAGCACGAAACGGGCCTGCGGGTCGAGCGGCATGGCTACTCCGGCGAGGCACAGAACACGCCCGACACTAGGCCCCCGCCAACCGCGTCAACGCGTGTTGACTTGGGGACGTTCCTGCTGGCAATTAAGTCAACAGCAGCAGGAACGTCCCCAAGTCAACGTTCCCAAGTCAACGGGGTTAGCTGGCGATGCGGTTGCGGCCGGCGGACTTGGCTTCGTAGAGGTGGGTGTCGACGGCGGCGAGGAAGTCGGCGGAATCGCGCGTGTCCCGGGTCATCGCGGCGACGCCCACCGAGATCGTGACGGGGATCGACTCGCTGCCGGCCTTGAACTCGTGTACCTCGACGCGCCCGCGCAGTCGCTCGGCAAACTCGAGTGCGGCTTCGAGATTGGTTTCGGTCAGCACCACGGCGAACTCCTCGCCGCCGTATCGCGCGAAGCAGTCCTCGCGGCGCACTTGTTCTCGCACCAGCTTCGCCACTTCGCGCAGCACCTCGTCGCCGCTCAGGTGACCGAAGCCGTCGTTCACGAGTTTGAAGTGATCGAGGTCGAAGAGCACGAGCGAGAGCGGGCGACCGTGGCGCGAGCAGCGGGCCATCTCGCGCTCGAGGAACTCGCTGAAGAAGCGCCGATTGTGCGCGCCGGTGAGACCGTCCGCGATCATCGTGCGGTAGATCTCTTCGTGATAGAGCGACTCGACGTCGTCGCCGCGCAGGAACTTGAAGATCGCTGAGCCGGCGCGGATCCGGTCGCCGGAGTGCAGCGTGAACTCCTCGTGGGGCGGGAGCACCTCGTCGTTCAGCGCGGTGCCGTTGGTCGAACCGAGGTCGGTGAGGAAGACCGCTCCTCCGCGTTGGCGCAGCAGGCAGTGGCGCCGCGACACGGTGTCGATCGGCGCCATCACGTCGCACTCGTTCTCGCGACCGACGATCATTTCGTCGCGGTCGACCGACCAGCGCCGACCGAGATTCGGCCCGTAGATCGAAACCAGACAGGTCTCACCACCCGACGGCGCGAGGACCTCCGGATCGGTGAGCGTGATCTTGGGTGTATCGCGATCGATCGGCATGGCGTCGCCGTCTCGTTTCGGACGCCCGGCATCGAGACTGAACTGGAAGGGCGGCCGGATCACGCGTCCCCAAGGGTTTGCGCGCGAGTTGCCGGTGGAGCGAAGTCGCGGACCGCGTCCATCAGCGTGCGGACCTGCCCATGCATGCTGCCGAGCAGCGTCTCGACCAGCAGTCCGTCGGCGTCGCAGCCGCGTGCGCGCTCGATCATGCGATCGAAGATGCGGATGAAGGTCTCGCTGTGGCGCGTGCGGATCGGGGTCGACCAGAACAGCGCCCAGCTGTCCTGTTCGCCGTCGCCCCGGAAGTGCGCCCCCATCATCCCGCGGCCGAATACGAAGACGTCGCCGTTGCCGAGCTGGGTCCACATCGCGGTGGTCTCTTCGACCGAAGCGGTGCCGCCCGCCGCAACCGTCTGGCTCGACATGAAGAGCAGGCCGAGCGACGTCGCGAGCTGCTGATGGATCAACTCCGCGAGGCGCAGGAACGCTTCCTGCCGCGCGTGCAGCTCGCTCCCGGCGATCGCGCGCGCCTGCACCTCCGCGTGCTCGGAAGCGCGGCGCATCTCCTGGTACTGCAGGTCGATCGCGCGACTCGAACGCTGCAGCTCCTCGCGCTGCAGGAAGAAACCGACGACGAGCCACAGGAAGGCGAGCGGCGCGAACGCCCCTTCCAGGAATCCGCCGACCGAAGGCGGGCCTTCGTCGACGAAGTCACGGAAGCCGACGATGTCCACGATGTAGTAGAGCTGCATCGCGACCCAGAACGCGGTGAGCGAGAGCCCGAGCCAGAGCAGCCAGGTGGAGTCGCGCGTCGAAGAGTGTTTGTCGAGGTCGCCGTTCATGCCCACCCCCCCGGTCGCTGCGCGCCTCAGCCGATCACGGCGAGTTGGCGCGACTGCGCGAGTAGCAGTCCGTCGCGACTCCATACTTCGCCGTCTTCTTCGACGAAGCCCTGCTCTGCGAAGCGCGAGCGGAACACCGCGAGATAGAAGTCGTCGGGCCTCGCGTTCGCGAGCGGCAACTCGCGGCGAAAATGGACGGTGAGGTCGACGGTGGGCACTGGGCCGATCCCGTCGGGATCCTTCGCCCACGCGAAGCACGCCGGCGGCCATGCGTCGGTGAACGCGGTGACGAGCGCGGCATCTGCGACACGCGGCTCGGCGCTGCGGATCCAGCCGCCGATGAGCGCCCGATCCGCGCCCGATCCGGGCGGCGTGCCAACCGCGAAGCGGTAGTCGTAGCGCTCGTGGATCGGAATCATCTTCGCGAACGACTCGCAGTCTTCGGGCGGCGGCGCGTCGGGCATCGCGGTGTCGTCGAAGCTCGGGCCGACGCGCGGCTTCGAAAACGCGCCGAGCGCGAGCGCCAGCACGCGATCGCCCTGCAGCATGCGTCCCGACACGGCGCTCATCGAGCGACCGACCCGCTCGACGCGTGTCTCGATGCGCACCGGGCCTTCGACCGGCGGGGCCGTGTAGTGAACGGTGAGCGAGCGCGGCGCGCGATCCGCATCAACGCTGCCCGCGAGCGCCCGCAACACGAGCGCCGCGACGTAGCCGCCGTTGGGACCGCGCACCACCCACCAGCCGCGGTCGATGCACGCCTCGTGGACCGTCGCGCCGGCGGGCGCGTCGAGCTTGCGGACGGCGGTGTCGCGGTCGAAGCGCGTCGTCACGAAGAGCGGGATAGCGGAGGGCGTGGCCTCGCTGCAACGTCATGCGGACCGAGCCTCGCATCGAGCCGGTCGCTGGTATGCTCGCCGCGATGCGCACGCGCGAGCAGAACCTCGACCTCATCCGCCGCTTCTGGGACACCCTCTACCGCCGCGACTTCGACGGCGTCGGCGCCTTCTTCGCCGCCGACGGCAGCTACGTCGACGTGCCGACGCCCGATGCCGGCGCGGTCGGTCCGCGCGGCGTCGCGGCGCGGCTGCGGCTCGGGCTCGAGCCGCTCGAGAAGCAGGTACACCATTTGAAGTTCATGGTCTGCGACGGCGACACCGTCGTCACCGAGCATCAGGAAGACTGGCACTTCCCGACCGGCGAGGTCGTGGAGCTGCCGTTCGTCTCGATCCACGAGATCCGCGACGACGGCAAGATCGCCGCCTGGCGCGACTACTGGGACTTGCAGACGCTGCTCGGACGCGCGCCGCAGTGGTGGATCCAGCATCTCGCGACGGCGAAGCCCGAAGAGTGGAAGTAGCCGGACCCGAGCTCCACGCGGAGGTCGCGCGCGCAGGTCGAGTCGCTGCACAGCAAAGCGCGCGAAGCCCGAGGCGAAGTCACGAACGCTTCGGAAACGCCGGGCTGGCCAGCAGGGTCGCCCAGTCTTCTGCTTCGCGGCGGTCCTCGTCCCAGACGTAGTAGCCGTCGCCTTCGATGCCGAAGCCGCTGGGTGCGACGTGGACGATCTCGTTCTCGTCTACGTCGTCGAGGTCGTTGGGCGTTGCATCGGGCAGCGAACCGCTGACGAGCGAGAGCAGGGTGCCGGGTACGGGCCAGATCTTCATGGCTCCTCCCATGCGTTCGTGCGTACGGGGCGCGCTTCGACGGAGGAGTCGTCGGAGAACTTCGTCTGCAGATGAAGCCCGGGCTACCGCGGCATGACAGGACCGGAGACCGACGGACGCCGCTGCGAGCCGGCGAAATCGTCGCTCGCGACGACGCTGCGCGCAGCTCGGGTCCTTCGTGGGGTCGGCCGCGTCGAAAATGCTAGTCTGCGGTCGATTTCGCCGATTGGGCGCTGTCCCTCGGCGGAAAACTCCACGCTTTCCCTTGCCGAGTCGAGGTGCCCCGTGGCTGCCAAGAAGCCGTCCATGCTGAAGCGCGACCGCGAGCGGGCGCGCGACGAGAAAGCTGCCCGCAAACGCGAGGACCGCACCCGCCGCCCGGAACGCGGGTCCGACGACGCTGGCCCGCGCGTCGCGACGCGCGAGGAACTCGACGGGTACGGCCTCCCGCGCGGCGCATCCGGAGATCCCTTCGAAGACCGCAAGGGGTGAGGGCATGACGGCGCTCCGCATCTTCGCGTGTTTCGACTCCGGGCACGATGCCGATCTGCATGCCCTCTTCGCGAAGCAGTGCGTTGCGCCGGGCTCCACGCTCTCCGTCCAGGACTGGTCGCGGGAGGAAGTTCCGCACTCCGGCTGGGAAGACAAGTTGCGCGGGCGCATGAACGGCGTGGACGTCGTCGTCGTAATCTGTGGTGAACACACCGTCGCGGCGTCGAACGTGAATCGCGAGTTCAGCATCGTGCAAGAACAGGGCAAGCCCTATGTGCTGCTCTGGGGCCGTCGCAGCGCGTCGTGCACCAAGCCCGTCGCAGCCAAGGCGAACGATCACTTCTACGCGTGGAGCTGGGACGTCATCACGTCGCAGATCGACACCGCCGTGCGAATGCGATCCGGCAGCGAGATCGAGGCAAACGAGCCGCGCGGGCTCGGCAGGAGATGAGATGACGCCCGAGCGCCCGCCGCGTCGCCGCGACCCACAGGGCGCGGAGCCGCAACCGAGTTCGGCGCAGGGCCACCGCTTCGGGCCCGATCTCCAGTGCCGCGACTGCGGCATTCGCTACCGCGATCACCAGCGCAGCCCCAAGCCCTGCAAGGCGGCGCGCCACCGCGCCCCCTGCGAGCCCGACACCGAAGGCGGCGACGTCGAGCCGCCGACCTCGCCGGCGCCGCGTGTTACTCGCGATCGCTTGCCGGCACCTTCCTGAAGTCGGGTGGGCGCTTCTCGAAGAAGGCGTGCAGCGCCTCCTGATTCTCCGGGGAGCCGATGCGTACCGCGAAGGCCGCATCTTCGCGGCGGCGCGCCGCGCGGATCCCGTCGGCACGCACGGCGAGCAACGTCCGCTTGGTCCAGCGCAGCGCACCGAGCGGCTGCGCCGCGATGCGCATCGCGAGCGCACGCATCTCGGGGAGCAGCTGCGCGCGCGGCACCACGCGCGTCGCGATGCCCAGTTCGACGGCGCGTCGCGCATCGATCCACTCCGCGACGAAGAGCATCTCCGCCGCGCGTTGGTGGCCCAACTGAAGCGGCAGCAGATAGCTGCTCGCCGCTTCGGGTACGACGCCGAGCTGGACGAACGGCGCGCGCAGCCGCGCTTGCTCCGCCATCCAGACCACGTCGCAGTGCAGCAGCATGGTGAGCCCGATGCCGACGCCGACACCGTTCACGGCCGCGAGCAGCGGCTTGTCGAAAGCGCTGAGGCGGTCCATGAAGCCCGGGAAGCCGGGCGGTTCGTCGTCGGGTCGGGCAGCCATCTGACCGAGATCCTGTCCGGCGGAAAACGCCTCGCCCGCGCCCGTCACGATGACCGCGCGCACGGCGTCGTCGGCCAGCGCGTCGGCCAGCGCGTCGCGTGCCTCGCGCCACATCGTCTCGTCGAAGGCGTTCTTCCGTTCGGGGCGATTCAGCGTGAGCAGCAGCACGCCGTCTTCCAAAGCTTCCAACACGCGTGTTCGCGGCATCAGCGTCCTCGTGGTCGCCACAGACTACCGAAAACATCCCGCGCAATCGCGCCGCGTGCAGGAAACGATCACTAGCCGCGCAGCATTTTTTCCATCTGCGCCTGGTTGAAGCCCTTGATTACCTCGCCGTCGATCACGATCACCGGGACGCCACCCGAGCCGGTGAGATCGTGCATCTCTTCGGCCCACGCCGCGCTCGTTTCGACGTCGCGGTTCTCGTAGTCGATGCCTTTCGCGTCGAGCCAGGCGAGCGTTTTCTTGCACCAGCCGCACCAGGACGTGGTGTAGACGACGACTTCATGGCCGCCGTTGGGGAACGCCGCCGGCTCCGCAGACTTCGCGGCCGCGAGCTGCTGCGCAGCGCGACGCGACGGAGCGCTGCGCTTCGCGTCGCCCCCGCCGCTGATCGATCGGGAAGCGATGCGCTCGGCCTTTGGTCGTTGCGCCGCAGGTACTTCCTCGAGACTCGAGACGAAGCGCACGGTGCCGTTGGTTTCGACGACCTTGTAGAAGCCGGAGCCGGCCGCGTCGTCACTGGCGTCTTCGCCGTTTCCGAAAAAGGCGCCGCCGCCCTCGTCGTCGGCGACGGTCGTGTCGTCTTGCTCGACGTACGCCTCGTCATCGGCAGCGGCTTCGTCGGAGCCGAGGATCATCGCGGCGACCGTGCCGCCGAGGAAGCGGACGAGCGAGCGCTGGGCGGCGCCCTTCGCGATCCCGCAGCCGGGAAGCGCAAGCAGCGCGCAAATCAGGAGCGGGGCCAGGAGTCGTCTTCGCACGTTGGGGTCCCTTCCCGCGCGCCCCTGGGTCCGACGGATCGGATCGACCAGACGACCGCCCCGATTGAGGGGATCGAACCGGCCCGCGTCGCTTCAGACCCGCGCAGGAGCTGCCGATGCGACGCGTACTGGTCGTCTTCCGCCGGTCCAGACTGGAGCGACGTGGGTCTCGACGCTTCGAATCGCACACTCCTGATGATCCACGACGGCGAGCTCGCCGACGTGAAGGCGCTTGCCACGTCGATCGGCGTGCAGGTCATCGAGGGCGTCGAGGCGGGCGTTGCACCCGAGTGGGACGTGCTCGTCACGACCGCGCGTTACGCCAAGAGCGAACATCTCGCCGGCGGTCGCGCGAAGGCGGTGCGCATCGCGGTGCTCGACCGGAACTCGCGCACGCTGTGCACGCTGCTGCGGCGTTCGGGCGTCGATCTGGTGGTGCGGCGGCCGGTGCATCCGGCGGCGCTGCGGCTGTTGTTGGTGCATGCGCTCTATCGCGGTCCCGAGCGACGCACCCGGCGCGTCGCGGTTGGAGCGCCGGTGCGCTTCCGGCTGGGGCTGTTCAAGCGCGACGGCACGCTCGCGGATCTCTCGATGCGGGGATGTCTGCTGCTCTCGCGTCATCAGGTGCGCGTCGGGCAGCGCGTCGTCGTGTGGGTGCCCGATCCGGCGACCGACGGCCGCAGCTTTGCGCTGCGCGGCTCGGTCGTTCGCACGATGACGACGGACGGCGGCGAGCGTGGCTTTGGCGTCGACTTCGGCAAGGTCGCGAAGGAGTTCGTCCCGCACCTCAAGGCGGCGGTCGCCGCGCATCTCGACGGTCCCGCCGCTGGATCGAAGGAGCTGGTTTCGCCGGCCATCGCACGGGCGCAAGCTGCGCCGCCGGAAGTTCCGACACCGGACGCTGGCGCGACACAGCCCGTCACCTACAAGGTGACCGGCTCGGTGCGCCGTGAAGTCGCCCGCGCGCCCGCTGAGATCGACGAAGGGTTCGCTCCCGATTCCGCATGCGATGTCGCCGATACCGCCACACCCCAGGACGCCGATGAGCGACGCGGCGCAGAGCGCCACGCGCTTGCCGGTCGCCGCGTCGTCGCGCTCGGCGAGCAGGCCACGCGCGTGCTGATCGGGCGCGATCTCTCGGTTGGCGGGATGCGCGTCGATCGCGCGCCGAATCTCCACGCCGGTCAGGTCCTGCAGCTCGCGATCCACGTGACGGCGGGCGAGACGCCTCTCGTCGTGCACGCCGAAATCCTGCGCGACGACGGCGAGCGCGGCTTCGCGCTGCGATTCCGCGATCTCTCCACGCCTGCCGAGCGCTATCTCGCAAAGATGGTCGGCTCGCTGCCGGTGCTCGAAGCGGCAGACGAGCCCGGCCGGGGCCTCGTCGTCTCCGAGATCATCGACCCGCCCGCGTAGCCTTCTGTCGCGTCCCGCGCGCAGCGCCCGCGTCTCGCCGATCCCGTCCTGCCGCGCGCCTGCTCGCTCGCTTCCTCTGCTCACACCCGGTCCTCGACCAACCGATGAAACCCAGGAGAGGGAGTGGGGAGCATGCCGATCGAGTCCACGGTACTCGTCATCGATGGCAGCGACGCGCCGCGGGCTGCGCTGACCCACCGCATTCGCAAGATGGGCTACCGCGCGATGCGCGCCAAGACGCCCGAGGAAGCGTTTGCGATCGTCGAGGAACACCGCCATCGAGTCACGGCGGCGCTGATTCCTCCGCAGCTCGCGGTCGCCGATCTCGGCGCGGCGCTGGCGAGTCTTGCAGCGCGCGCGCCGCAGGGACGTCTCTCGTACGTCGTCGTGGGTGCGTGCCCCGGCGAGGAGTCGCTCGCCGAACTCCGCGGGGCCGGTCTGCGGCTCGCGCTCTGGGAACCGATCGACGATGCGCGGCTGCGCTTCCAGGTGAACCGCGCGCTCGCGGGCTTCGGCACGCAGGAAGTCTCGCGTACCGAGATGCGCGCTCCGCTCGACATCCCCGCTCACGTGATCCAGGCGGGGCGCCGCAAGCCGGCGCGCGTCTACACGCTGTCGAGTGGCGGCGTCTATCTCGACACGCAGCGCCCGTCGATGCGCAGCGCCGCGATCTCGGTGGAGCTGGACTTGTGGCCGAGTCCGGTGTGCGCCGCCGGGGTCGTCGTCTACACGAGCGTGCCCGGCAACCTGCGCCGCGCGAACCTGCCGCACGGCATGGGTGTGCACTTCCACGGGATCCCGGACGTCGAGCTGGGGCGCATCCGTCGCGTGGTGGCCGAGGCGTCACTCCAGCTCACGCTCTAGCAGCCCGTTGGTCGTCACGTTCCGGCGCCGGGGAAGACCTGGCGCGAGCCGAATACGTCGTAGCTCTCGAAGACGCCGTGCACCACGTACGGGTCGCTCGCGGCGACGCGGCGGGCGGCGTCGAGGCTCTCGGCTTCGAACACGATCACGCTGCCGCAGGGCTGCTCCGCGTCGTCGAGCAGCGGTCCCGCGTAGACGACACGGCCCGCGTCGGCGAGCGGTCGCAGGTTGGCGAGATGTGCGTCGCGGTGTCGCTTGCGCAGTGGTGCGCCGCTCGCGCCGTCGCGACCGATCAGGACGAAGAGGCCCATGGCTCGATCTCCTCGAAGAACGACTCGACGAGCCCGTTGAAGGCTTCCGGCTCCTCGAAGTAGGCGGAGTGGCCGATGCCCGGGAGCACGTGCAGTCGCGCGGCCGGGATTGCATCCGCGACTTCGCGCAGTCCTTCGACCGAGAAGAACGCGTCCTCGGTGCCCACCAACAGCAGCGTCGGCACGCGGAACCCCGCGAGCTGCGCGCGGTCGACTTGCAGTGCGGCGAGCTTCGGCAGCACGGTGCCCAGCGTCGCCGGCGGATTCAGCGAGCCGATGCGGTCGTAGAGGAAGCTGCGCATCGGATCGCGTTCGACGAAGGCGCGCGCCAGCGCCATGCCGAGGAAGCCGCGCTCGGCGGCGCGCCTCGGCACCTCGGCGGAGTCGCGCCGGACGCGCTCCGTCACGACGCCACCGGGCGTGCCCGCGAGCACGAGCGCCGCGGTGCGCTCGGGGTGGGCGATCGCGAACGGCAGTCCCGTCCAACCGCCCATCGACTGGCACACCAGCGCGGCGCGCCGGACGCCGGCCGCGTCGAGGATTGCCGCGAGGTCGCTCGCGAAGTGGCGCGGGTCGATCGCTTCGGGTGCACAGCTCGAGCGACCGAAGCCGCGGTGATCGAATGCCACGACCCGATGGCGCGTCGCGAAGTGCGGAATCTGCTGCCACCACGACAGCGTATTTCCACCCGACCCGTGCACGAACACCACCGCGGGACCGCTCCCGTGTGTCTCGTAGTAGAGCGCAGCGCCCTCTCGTTCGATCGTCGGCATTGCGGCCCATGCTAGCTTGCGAAACCGGAGGAGCCGCCATGGCCATCGCCGAAACTTTCACGCTGATCGACGGCGACCGCGCGGTCCCGCTGCGCGCGAGCGTCGACGGCGGTGCCGTGCGCGTCGCGCCCGACGTGCTGCGCGACGGCACCGGCTGGGAGCTGAAGCCCGAAGGCCTGTGCCAGGGGGACCTCTGCGTGCCGGTGCGCGACCGCGCGTCGCTCGCCGACGCGCGCGGCGTCGATCTCGCGGTCTTCGCGCGAGCGCAGGATCGTCCGCTCGCGCTCGACGTCGCCGAACGCGCCGCCGCGCTCGGTACGTCTGCCGCTTCGCTGTGTGCGCGCCTCGCCACGCTCGAAGCGCCCGACTTCTCGCTCCCCGATCTCAATGGCCGGCTGCATACGCTCTCGGAACATCGCGGCAAGAAGGCGCTGTTGATTGCCTACGCCTCCTGGTGAGGCTGCCGCGAGGACCTGCCCGTGTGGCAGGCGCTGTACGAAGAACTCGGCTCGCAGGGCTTCGTCCCGATTACCGTTGCGCTCGACAAGGATCCCGAGGACGCGCGGCCGTACATCGAGCGCGCCGCTCCGACGCATCCCAGCGTGATCGACACCGAGCACGTCGTCGCCGAGCTGTACCACCTCGTCAACGTGCCGACGATGATCTGGATCGACGAACAGGGTCGCATCGTTCGTCCGCACGACTCGCAGTTCGGCACCGACACCTTCACCGCGTTCCACGGCAAGCACTCGGCGCCGTACCTCGCTGCGCTGCGCACCTGGGTGCGCGAGGGGAAGGGCGCCCTCGATCCGGCGACGGTGCGCAGTCACCAGCTGCTGCCGACGCCGGAGTCGCAGCTCGCGCGTGCGCACCGCGCGCTCGCGTGGTGGCTGCACCGGCACGGCCGCACGGAAGCGGCCGAACGCCACTTCGTGCGCGCTGGCGAACTCGCTCCGAAGGACTGGACGATCCGCCGCGGTTCGATGCCGATCCGCGGCATCAACCCGATGGGCCCGGAGTTCTTCGAACTCGCGAAGGAAGGCGTGCCGCTCTATCCGATGGAGGCGCTGCCCGTCGAGGGCTGCGCGAGTCGGAAGCGCTAGCAGAGCGGCCGCGCGCGCTCGACTCGCCGACCCCTGCCTGCGATCCTCCCGCGTCCTCTGGCCGAGGGTCACGCCGTTGAGCGCGCGCCCGCAAGATGCAGTGACGCACGGCGGTGCGACCGTCGCAGCGCGCGACCCGCGCCTCGACGGGCTGCGCGGTCTCGCGATCCTGCTGGTCATGCTCTACCACACGACGCACTACGGACTGGTGCGTACGAAGCTCGAGGCAGCGCTCACGATCGTGCCGTCCGTGGGCTGGTCGGGCGTCGATCTCTTCTTCGTGCTCTCGGGCTTCCTGATCACCGGCATCCTGCTCGGGGCTCGGGACGGCACGACCTATTACCGCGCGTTCTACGCGCGCCGCGTGCTGCGCATCTTCCCGCTCTACTACACGACGCTGGCGTTCTTCCTGCTCGTGGTCCCGCGCCTACCGTTCTTCGCTGCGGTCGACTCCTTCTGGAACCCCGGCGCGAGTCGCGAACAGTTCTGGTATTGGCTCTTCCTCTCGAATGTGCAGGCTGCGCTCAGCGGCGCGTGGCAGCACCAGACGCTCGACATCAGCTGGTCGCTGGCGATCGAAGAGCATTTCTACCTGCTGTGGCCGCTGGTGGTGCGGTGCGCGAGCGAGCGGCGCCTGTTGCAGATCTGCGCCGGCACGATCGTCGCAGCGTTGCTGCTGCGCGCGGCGCTGGTCGCGGCCGGCGCGTCGCCGCTGGCCGCCTACACACTGACGCCGTGCCGGCTCGACACGCTCGCCACCGGCGCCGCGATCGCGATCCTGGCGCGGCGCGCGGGCGGCCTCGCGGCGCTGGCGCGGGCGGCGCGCGTCGTGCTGCCCGTCGCGCTCGCACTCTTCGCCGCCCTGCAGGCGTGGATCCGGCTCGGCCAACCGGCGGCGAGCGGCAATCAAGCGATTACCCGACAGGTACTCGAGCTCAACAATGATCCGCTGATGCAGACGATCGGTTTCTCGCTGCTCTGTGGCGTCTACGGTGCGTTGCTGGTCCAAGTGCTCACTGCGCCGGCCGCTTCGTGGCGCGCGCGCTGCTTCGCGATGAAGTGGCTCCGCAGCTTCGGGCGCTACAGCTACGCGATGTATCTCTTCCACTTCTTCGTGGCCATCCTGGCGGTGAACCTCTTTACACCCGGAAACCATCCGCAGCACTTCTCCCTCGCGCAGCTCTGCTTCTGGCTGCTCGCAATCGGCGTCAGCTACACGCTGGCGCGCGCGAGCTGGTTGCTGCTCGAAGGGCCCGCGCTGCAGCTCAAGCGGTTCTTTCCCTATCGCGTGTAGCTCAGGGGAGCAGCAGCACCTTGCCCGTCGTCGCGCGACCTTCGAGGGCGCGGTGCGCGTCGGCCGCGTCGGCGAGCGGGAAGCGCGCGCCGATCCTGATGTGCAGGCGGCCCTGCGCCACCGCGCCGAACACGGCTCCCGCGCGCATCAGCAGCTCGTCGCGTGTCGCGACGAAATGCGCGAGCGAAGGGCGTGTCACCAGCAGCGAGCCGCCTGCGTTGAGGCGTTGCAGGTCGAAGGGCGGCACCGGTCCGCTCGCCTGTCCAAACAGCGCGAGCAGGCCGCGCGGCCGCAGACACGCGAGACTCCGGTCGAAGGTGACGCGACCGACGCCGTCGTAGACGACGTCGACGCCGCGACCGCCCGTCGCGCCGCGCACGCGGGCGACGAAGTCCGCGTCGTCGGAACGCACGACGAGATCGGCGCCGGCGTCTCGCGCCAACGCGACCTTCTCCGCGCTGCCGCAGCTTCCGACGACGCGCATTCCCGCCGCCTTCAGCAGCTGCACCAGCAGCAGACCGGTGCCGCCCGCGGCTGCGTGCACCAGCGCGGTGCCACCGGGCTCGGGCGGGCGAATCGCATACACCAGATAGTGCGCGGTCATGCCCTGCAACATCGCGGCGGCGGCGATCTCGTCGGGCACCGCGTCCGGCACCGGCACCACCGACGCGGCCGGCGCGACGACGACGTCCGCATACGAACCGGGCACCGACGCCCACGCGACGCGATCGCCGACCGCGACGCCCGCGACGTCCGGGCCGATCGCCTCGACGCGGCCGGCCCCTTCGAGTCCCGCGACGAAGGGCAGCGGGCGCGGGTAGAGGCCGCTGCGGAAGTAGACGTCGATGAAGTTCACGCCGGCCGCGGCGACCCGGATGCGGAGTCTGCCCGGCGTCCGGCGCCCCCGGGTCACGCTCCGCGACCTTCAGTACCTCGGCCCCCCCGATCGCCCCGACCACGACAGCGCGTTCCATCTCGCCCCCTCTCCCCCCGGTGCCGGGCGTCAAGTTATTGGGGCGTCAAGTTATTGCGTTGTCGGGTTGTTCTGCACCGTGAACTTACAGTCAGTCTTGACTGTTTGTTTCTCGCGGCTAGCGTGCGGGTCCCGATGTCGGAGACCCCCAGCTCCACCGCCCCCCTCGCGGTGCGCGACGCGCGACCGCGGCGCACCCAGGAAGAGCGCAGCGCCGAGACGCGCGCACGGCTGCTCGACGCGACGATCGCCTCGCTGGTCGAGGTCGGCTACGCGAGCACCACCACCACCGCGGTCTGCGAGCGCGCCGGCGTCTCGCGCGGCGCGCAGGTGCACCACTTCCCGCGCAAGCAGGACCTCGTCGTCGCGGCCGTCGCGCATCTGGCCGCGCGCCGCGCGGCGGAACTGCGCCGGCGGGCCGAAGCCGTGCCGGACGCGAACGGCGCCGATCGACTCGACGCGCTGCTCGACCTCGTGACGGACGCCTTCGGCGGTCCCCTCTTCGACGCCGCGCTCGAACTCTGGGTGGCGGCGCGCACCGACGCCGAGCTGCACCGCTCGCTCTACCAGTTCGAGCGCGTCGCGGGGCGCGGACTCGCGTCGCTGTGGCGCGAAGTGGCCGGCGACCTCGCCCATCACGAGCGCTTCGACGCGCTGCTCGCAACTCACCATGCACATGGCGCGCGGCATGGCGCTCCAGAAGATCCTGCGCAGCGACGACAGCGCGCGTCGCCGTCTCCAGAACCTGTGGCGGGAGATGGCGGCGCAAGCGCTGCGAGGTTCATCGCTCTAGCACGAAACCCCCAAAGGAGAACGCAAAGATGGGTCGCAAGGTCTACGTGATTGGCGTCGGCATGACGAAGTTCGAGAAGCCCGGCTCGAAGCAGTGGGACTATCCGGACATGGCGAAGGAGGCGGGCCAGAAGGCGCTCGCCGACGCGAAGATTCCGTACGACCGCCGTCGAGCAGGTGGCGGTCGGCTACTGCTACGGCGACTCGACCTGCGGCGAGCGCGCCGTCTACGAGATCGGCCTCACCGGCGTGCCGATCTACAACGTCAACAACAACTGCTCGACCGGTTCGACGGCGCTCTTCATGGTCGAAGCAGCTCGTCGAGGGCGGCATCGTCGAGTGCGCGATGGCGCTCGGCTTCGAGAAGATGGAAAAGGGCTCCCTCGGCATCAAGTACACCGACCGCACCGTTCCGCTCGACAAGCACATGAAGACGATGGTCGAGCTGCGCGGCTTCGCGAAGGCGCCCGCCGCGCCGCAGATGTTCGGCAACGCCGGTCGCGAGCACATGGAGAAGTACGGCACCAAGCCCGAGGTGTTCGCGAAGATCGGTTACAAGAACCACAAGCACTCGGTGAACAACCCGTACTCGCAGTTCCAGCAGGAGTACAGCCTCGAAGACATCCTGAACGCACCGATGGTCTACGAGCCGCTCACCAAGCTGCAGTGCTGCCCGACCAGTCGGACGGCTCCGGCGCCGCGATCGTCGCGAGCGAGGACTTCGTCCGGAAGCACAACCTGATGGGCCAGGCGATCGAGATCGCCGGCATGGCGATGGCGACCGACACTGCCCAGCAGCTTCGACGAGAAGAGCTGCATCAAGATGGTCGGCTTCGACATGTCGCAGAACGCGGCGCGCAAGGCCTACGAGCAGGCGGGCCTCGGCCCGGAGAACGCGCAGGTCATCGAGCTGCACGACTGCTTCAGCGCGAACGAGCTGATCACCTACGAAGCGCTCGGCCTGGCCCGATCGGCAAGGCCGGCGAACTCGTCGAACGAGGGCGCCACGACCTACGGCGGCAAGTGGGTCGTGAATCCGTCGGGCGGGCTGATCTCGCAAGGGCCACCCGCTCGGCGCGACGGGCCTCGCGCAGTGCGCGGAGCTCACCTGGCAGCTGCGCGGCCCGCGGACAAGCGCCAGGTCGCGGGCGCGAAGGTCGGCGATCCAGCACAACATCGGGCTCGGCGGTGCGGCGGTCGTGGCGGTGTATCGCAAGCCGCAGTAGTCGGCCGCAGCATCGAGTGGAACGAGGAAGGCCCGGAGGCGGTTACGTCTCCGGGCCTTCGCATCCGAGCGCCGTCACGGCTGCCGTTTCTGCTGTTTAGCAGGAGCGGCTGCGTGCCGATGAACCCTCCTGGGCATGCCATGCGGGCGAGGAGGCGGGGTGAGCCGAGCGGTCTCCGGCTCGAGCTGGGCTGTGCGTCACGAGACGGCGCTCGCCGCGCTCGCGCTCGTCGTGGTGAGCCTCGCGCTCTATGCCCGCGCGCTGTCGGCTTCGAGTTCGTCAACTTCGACGACCCGCAGGTGCTGCTCGCGCATCCCGCAGCTCTACGACGAGACCTCCTTCGTCGCGAGCCTCTCCCAGATCTTCTACGAGTACTTCCCGCGCGAAGAGCCGCTGCTGCTGCGCGACGTCTCCTGGGCGCTCGACGCGCGCTCTTCGGCTTCCAGAATCCCGTCGGCTACCACCTCGGCAACGTCCTGCTCAACGCGGCGAACGTCGCGCTGCTCTTCTGGTTCCTCGCGCGCGCGACGCGACGCTTCGGCTGTCGCTCGCGGATCGCCGGCGTCTTCGCCGTGCTGCCCGTGCACGTCGAGGCGGTGTCCTGGGTGATGGGCCGCAAGGACACGCTCTCGGCCTTCTTCGTGCTCGGCGGCGCTGCTCGCGCAGTCCTACGAGTTGGACGAGCCCGACGCGAGCCGCCGCCGGCAGCTCTACCTCGCGACGCTGCTCTGCACCTGCCTCGCGCTGCTCGCGAAGATCGCGGCGTTGCCGTGCGTCGCGTTGCTCGCGCTACACCGCGTCTTCTAGCCCGTATCTCGACGGCGGCGCGCGCCGGACGTCGCGCTCTCGGCGTGCTGCGCACGTTGCGCGTCGCGATTCCGCCGGTGCTGCCGCACGCCGTCGCTGACGTCGTGGCGATCGTCGCCTGGTATCAGGCGCGCCGTCGCCGAGTACGGCGTGATCGGCTGGCGCGGGCGCGGGCCGCTCGATCCCGAGCATCTCGCGACCGTCGCGATCTTCGCGCCGCTGGTGATCGGCGGCTACTCGGCTCGCTCGTCTGGCCGGCGCAGCTCTCGGTCTTCTACCGCTGGCCGCACGTCGAGATTCGCGCTCAGCGGCCGCGGAGAAGCTCGGCTGCGATGGCGATCGCGCTCGCGATCGTCGCGGCGGTCGCTACTGCTGCCTGCGCCGCCGCGATCTCGCCTTCTATCTCGCTCGCGTTCCTCGCGCTGCTCTTCCCGTACCTGAACGTCGTCTACGTCGACATCTGGCGCGCCGATCGATACATCTACCTGGCGTCGTTCTGCGCGCTCGCCGTTCCGGCGCTGCTGCTCGCGCAGCTCGCCGCGCGCGGCACGCGCGCGGTTCGTCGTCGCGATCGCCGCGGCGTGCGCTGTCTTCGCGCTCGGCTCCGCCGCGCAGACGCTTCTCCACCAGGTGGTCTGGCGCGACGAGCGACTTCGCTGTGGCGCACGAGGCGGCGCTCGACGAGCCGTCGCTGCTCGCGCTCCAGTCGGTCGCGACGGCGACCGTGAAGCGCGCCGAGAAGGAGCCCGATCCGGCGCGGCGGCGCGAACTCGCGGGGCAGGCGCGCAGCGAGATCGAGCGCGGCCTCGCGCGCGATCGCGCACTCGGTCGCGTGACCCGCCGGCTACGCGACCTCCGAGCCGCTCCAGGTGTCGCGCCTGCACACGCTGCTCGGGCGCAGCGGCGCGCTGCTCGGCGAATCGCTCGACGGCGCAGCTCGCGCACTACGAGACCGCCCACGCGATCGCGCCCGAATCGCGCCAGCGCCTTCCTCCTCGCCGAGCTGAATCTCCAGTTGTCGGAGCGCGCGCCGGAAGCCGATCGCGAGCGGCTCGTGCGCAAGCTCGTGGGCCTACTTCCTGGAGTACGTGGCGCGCTCCGGGCCGCGACCCCGTCCAGCTCGCGCGCAACGCCGGGATGATCACGGCGTATCTACGAGAAGCGCTTCCCGTTCCTGCGCGCCCGAGATCGTCGCCGCGCGGCAGAGCCTGCGCTGATGTGGTGCGGCAAGCGCGTCTCGGTGGTCCTGCCGACCTACAACGAGAAGGACTCGATCCGCCGCTGCATCCAGGAGTTCGAGGCGACCGGCGTCGTCGACGAGATCCTCGTCGTCAACAACAACGCGGCGCCGGGCACCAGCGAGGAAGTTGCGAGGACGAGCGCGCGCGAGGTGCACGAGCCGATCCAGGGCTACGGAGCGGCGATCCGGCGCGGCTTCCGCGAAGCCGACGGCGACCTGATCGTCGGTCTCGGAACCCGACGGCACCTTCTACGCCCGCGACGTGCGCAAGCTGCTCGCCTACTCGAAGACTTCGAAGTCGTGTACGGCAGCCGCACCGTGAAAGAGTTGATCTGGCGTGGCGCCAACATGGGGCTCTTCCTCAAGTGGGGCAACTACAGCGTCGCGAAGCGGATGGAGTTCCTGTTCAACACGACGTCGCTGACGGACGTCGGCTGCACCGTTCGCTGCGTGCGTCGCGACGTGCTGCGCCGGCTCGAGCCGTTCTTCACCGTGGACGGGTCCTTCTTCGGTCCCGAGATGATGGTGCTCAGCATCCTGATGAAGCGGAAGATCATCCAGATCCCGGTGAACTACAGCAAGCGCGTCGGCACCTCGTCCGTCACCGGCAACACCCGGGTGGCCGTGCGCGTGGGCCTGCGGATGATCCAGCTGATCCTCGACTACCGGGTCCGCAGCTGGCTCGCGCCGTCGCGTTTCGCCGCGCAGGATCCGCTTCCGACGCTCGACCTCGTCACCGAAGCGTGGGACGAGGAAGAGAAAGAGGAGCGCTGACCCATCAGCCGCGCACGACGCGCCGCCGCCCCGTTCGACGCTCAGATCGCCCGTTTCCCGCGTAGCGAGCCGCAGGCGAGCGGCGAGACCTCATCAGGCTACGGCGTCACGATCGGGAAGCGGTCTTCGCCCTTGTCGAAGAGCGAGAAGAACGAGAGCAGTTCGAGGCGGCTGCCCGTGACGGCGAGATCGTCCGAGAAGATCATCTCGCGCAGGCCGGCCTGGCCGGTCGCCAGCTGCACCAGGAAGTCGCGCGTGAGACGCACCGTCGCGGCGGCGGCGGGATCGGCGTCGCGTTGGTGGTGGTGCAGCACGGCGTTCTCGATCGTCACCACATGCGTCTCGCCGAGGTCGCTGAAGATGAAGTTGATCGCGACCTGCTTGCCGTCGGCTTTGGCGGCGTCGAGCCGGGTCGCCAGCGAGTCGAAGAACTCGCCCGCCGGCAGATGGCTCAGCAAGCCCGCCGCGGCGGCGATCTTCGGGCCTCCGCCTTGCACGCCGCGGCGCAGTTCCAGCGCGCCTGTCAGGTAGACGTCGCGCCAGGGACCCGACTCGGCCTGGTAGCCGAGCTGGTCGTAGACGCCTGCAAGCGCTTCGCGCGCATCGTCGTTCGCGGGATTGGCGAACACGAGTTGGTTGAGCAGCATCGCGGCCCAGCGATACTCGCCACGCGCGGCTGCTTCGCGGCCCTTGCGGAGCACTTCGCCGGCGCCGCCCATTGCCTCGACGTAGTGCGTGGCCGCTTCGGCGGGCGGCAGCGGATTCAGGTTCGCAGGATTGCCGTCATACCAGCCGAAGTACGCCTGGTACACCGCCTTCGTGTTGTGGCTCACCGTGCCGTAGTAGTCGCGGTTTGCGAACGCCGTGCGCAACGTGGATGGCAACTCGACCGCCTCCGCGATCTCCGCGGGTCCGAGGCCCGCGTTCGCGAGGCGCAGCGTCTGATCGTGGAGGAAGCGATACAGGTCGCGCTGCTTCTCCAGATAGTCGAGTACGCGCGCGTTGCCGGTGACCGGCCAGTGGTGACTCGCGAACACCACCTCGGCATCGCCGAAGCGCTCGATCGCCTCGTCGATGTAGCCGCTCCATGCGAGCGCGTCGCGCACCTTGGCGCCACGCAGCGTGTACAGGTTGTGCAGCGTGTGCGACACGATCTCGGCGCCACACCAGGCCTTGTGCTCCGGCAGGTAGAAGGTCAGCTCGGTGGGTGCCTCCGAGTGCGGGACGAACTGGAACACGAAGCGGACCCCGTCGATCGTGAGCTCCTGCCCGGTCGTATCGACGACTTCGGTGGGCTTCGAGAATTCCGAAGGTGCCGCGCACGGGCGCCTTGCCGAGGCCCGTGTCGACATGGCCCCGCGGCGAGCGCTCGAGCGGCATCCCGTACATGAAGCTCGCGCGACGCCCCATCGCGACACCCGCGAGCACGTTCTCGCTGGTCGCTTCCTCGACAAAGCTACGCGGCGCGATGATGCGGATGCCGCGTTGCGCATCCTCCTCCGGCAATACGCCCGCGATGCCACCGAAATGGTCGAGGTGGCTGTGCGTGAAGATCACCGCGACGATCGGCGCGTCGCCGAGATGTTTTCGTGCGAGCGCGAGCGCCGCCGCCGCGGTTTCGCTCGCGGTGAGCGGGTCGACGACGATCCACCCGCTGCTGCCGCGGATCAAGCTCATGTTCGCGACGTCGTAGCCGCGCACCTGGTAGACGCCGTCGGTCACCTGGAAGAGACCGTGGACACTGTTGAGCTTCGCCTGGCGCCAGAGGCTCGGGTTCACGCTCGACGGCGCGTCGCCCGTGACGAAGGCGTACGCGCGAGCTTCCGAGATCGTGTCGCCCGTGGCGTTCTTCACGACGAAGTCTGGATCGCTCGCCACGAATCCGCGCTGCGCGTCCTCGAAGTCCTGTGGGTCGGCGAGCGGCAGCGCCTTCGCGACGGCGGCGTTCGCCGCCTCGGTGAAGCGCGTCGGCGCGGTGTTCCCCTGCGCGCCGGCGCCGGCATCGGCGGCGGTCGGCTGCGCCATGTGCTCCATCTCCACGTTGCATCCGGACGGCAGCATCGAGGCGAGTGAGGCGAGCAGAACCGCGCATCGAGTCTTCACGGTTTCCCCTCCGCAGGTTGCGGCCCGCATACAGGCATCGGGCGGGGCAACGGGTTGCGAATGCAAGTGCGCGCCTTCATCCCCGCGCGAAGAACAGCCAGTTCGTCTCGGTTTCGCCGACTACGCCGTTCGAGAATTGCACTGGCTCGACGCGGACTTCGCGGAAGACGCGGCGGAGTTCGCGCTCGAAGGTCGCGCTGTCGGCGTACGACCACACGCCGAGCACGCCGGCGTCGGCGAGGTGGCGCTTCGCCAGCATCAACCCCGCTTCGGTGTAGAACGAGGCGTTCGCGTTGCCGAGTTGCTCGTCGGGGGAGTTGTCGACGTCGACTAGGATCATGTCGTAACGCCGTGCGGGAGGACTCGCGAGTCGCTGATAGACGTCGCCCTCGATCACGGCGAAGCGCGGATCTGCCTGCAACTCGGTGGCGAGCGGCACCAGACCGCGGCTGAGCCAGTCGATCACCGGCGGCAGGAACTCGACGACGTCGACGCGCGCGACGCGCTCCGATCGCAGCGCTTCGCGCGCCGTGTAGCCGAGACCGAGCCCGCCGACGAGCACCTGCAGCTCGCGCCCGTCGTGTATCGCGAGCGCGTGGAACGTGAGCGCCCGCTCCGAGTCGGTGACGGCGCTGCTCATCAGGAAGCGGTGATCGAGCGTGATCTCGGTGACGAAACCGCCCGGCTCGGCGCTCGACGCGCGTCGCCGCAGGCAGATCATGCCGACGGGACTCGGCTCGTACGCGACAATCTCGAACTCGGGTGTGTCGCTCATGGGAACTCTCTCGCGCAGCTGTGTTGACTTGGGGACGTTCCTGAATTCAACAAAGTCAACGAAGTCAGGAACGTCCCCAAGTCAACGCGCGGGCTACATCCCCCGGTAGATCCAGATCGCGACGATGGCCGCGAGCGCGAGGACCGTGTAGACGAAGGCGGTCTGCTCGTCGTTCTCGATCACGCGCTCGAGTCGCCAGGGCGGCGTCTCGGTCTGCGACTGCGGGTGCCAGGGCGAGAGACGCGCGAAGATCGCGGGCACCGCGGCGCGATAGGCGCGGAACGCGTCGCCGTAGATGTCTTCGAGCCGCTTCGACTCGACGCGTTCCTTGTATCGCAGGTAGTAGCCGAAGTAGAAGACGAGCCCGGCGGGAATCACCACGCTCGCGACCAGACGACCCGCCACCAGCGCAAAGCCACAGCCCATCAGCAGCGAGCCCACATAGAGCGGGTGACGCAGGTGGGCGTAGGGACCGGCGGTCGTCAGCTCGTCCGTCTTGAGCAGGTAGCCCGTTGCCCACAGGCGCAGCGACTGGCCGGCGGCGACCAACACCAGCCCGGGAAGGAAGAGTGGGAGTTCGGGCCGCGCTGCGAAGAGCGCCGCGGCTCCCAACACATAGAGCACCCCCGTCCGCGGCTTCAGCGTCTTGCGCCGAAACGGATGGCGGAACAGCGGGTTGCGCTTGCTCGGAAGCTCCGGCGGGGCGTCGACGGCCATCGTGCGCGGCATTCTAGCCTGCAATTCGCGCGCAACTCGGGGAGTAAGGCGGAGAAAGGGGACGGTCCTCCTCGTGGACTGGCTGTGGATCAGGGGGACAGACCTCGCTGCCGGGACTGTCCCAACGGTCGCGAGAAGTCCACACTGGGACCGTCCCATGGCCGCCGCCGCCGCGCTCCGCGAGCTCGCGCCGTCCACTGCGACACGCCCGATCTCGCGCCGCGCGCGCCGACGCTCGCACTTGCCGTGCGACGCGCGGCGCGTGGCGTGCGACCGTCTCGCGACTGCGACGCGCGCCCGCGTGCGCGCCGCGCCGGCGACACGTGCTCGCGAGCGACGCGCCGATCTCGCGCGCATTCCGACCGGAGCTGCGGGCGCTGGTCGTGCCGCGTCGCGGCGCCGCTCGCGCCCGCCTTCGAGTGGAGATCGCGCGCGAGACGCGCCTGTCGCGAGGACGACAACGAGATCGGCTTCGCGCTCGAAGGGGCGAGCTGCGCACGGCGCGGCCCGTTCCCGTCTGCACCTCGCCGGCGCGCGCCGGCGATCCCGGCTATCCCGCGCAGCTCGCGCTCGAACTGCTCGAAGCGCTGCCGCTGCGGCCGGTCGCAGCGCACCCGGCCGAGCGCGCACTCCTGCTCGGCGACGGCGCCCGGCCACGCAGGGCCGACGCCGTCGAAGTGTCGACCGACTCGACGCTCGAAGAGCTGATCGTCGCCGTGGTTTCCGGCTGTCTGCGTCAGATCGGCGACAACGAAGACGCGGCCGTTCTCGGCGTCGATCCCGAAGGCGTCCACCAGTTGCGCGTCGGCGCGCGGCGACTGGGTTCGGCGCTGGCGTTCTGAGGACCGGTGCTGCCCGAGCGACAGCGGTTGGCGTTGCGCGAGCCGCTCGTCTGGCTCGGTACCGCCGCTCGGTCCCGCGCGACCTCGACGTCTTCGCCGGCGAGTGGCTCGCGTCGGCGCTGTGCGCGCGCGCCGGCGACGTCGCGCTCGCGCGCCATCTGGCAGCGGCGCCGCCCGAGCGGCGCCACCAGCTCCGCATCCAGCTGAAGAAGCTGCGTTACGCGGCGGAATTCACGTCGAGCCTGTTTCCCGGAAAGCAGGCGAATCGCTACGCGCGCCGTCTCGCCGCGCTGTAGGACGCAATGGGCATCGCCAACGACGCGCTCGTCGCCTAGCGCGTCGCCGGACAGCTCGCGAAAGAGCTCGGCGCGAGCCCCGATCTGCTGGGCGCCGCCGGCTTCCTCGCGGGCTGGGCCGCCCACGCCGCGAATCACGAGAGCGGGGCGCTGCCCGGACTCTGGGAGCGCTTCGAGAGCGTGGGCCGCTTCTGGCCGAAACGTTAGGTTCCGCGCCCCATGAAGATCGGACTCGTCGGCTATCCCGGGGCGGGCAAGAGCACCGTGTTCGGCGCGCTCACCGGCCTGCCGGTCGAGACGCGCGGCGTGGGCGACAAGGCCCGCATCGGTGTGGTGAAGGTGCCCGACGTGCGCGTCGATGCGCTCGCGAAGCTGTACAGCCCGAAGAAGAAGACCTACGCCGAGATCGCGTTCACCGATCTCGCGGGCGGTCACGGCGAAGGGGTCGACCGCGGCGTGCTGAACGCAATGCGCCCGCTCGACGCGCTCTGCCAGGTGGTGCGCGCCTTCCCGGACGCAGCGGGCGAGGCGCCCGACGCGCTCGCTGAGATCACGGGACTCGCGACCGAGACGATCCTCGCCGACCTCGAGATCATCGAGTCGCGCATGAAGAAGCTCGCGAAGGATCCGGCCGGCAAGGTCGAGCTGCCGCTGCTCGAGCGTCTGAAGGACGCGCTCGAGTCGGAGCAGGCGATCCGCGAACTAGAGCTCTCGCCCGAAGAGCGCAAGGCGATCGCGGGCTACACATTTCTAACGCAGAAGCCGCTGCTGCTGGTGCTCAACGTCGGCGAGGGCGACGTCTCGAAGCCGCCCGCGGAAGGCGTCGTCGCGGCGGCGCGCGCGCGCGGGCTGGGGCTCGTCGTGCTCTCGGGGGCCGTCGAGATGGACATCGCGCAGATGGCGGAGTCCGAGCAGACCGACTTCCTCGCCTCGCTCGATCTCAGCGAGCCCGCGAAGAACCGCTTCATCCGCGCCGCCTACGAGCTGCTCGACCTGATCTCGATGCTCACCGCCGGCCCTGACGAGTGCCGCGCCTGGCCCGTGCCGCGCGGTACGCCCGCGCCGCGCGCAGCCGGCAAGATCCACTCCGACATCGAGCGCGGCTTCATCCGCGCCGAAGTGGTGGCGTGGCAGGACCTCGTCGAACTCGGCTCGGAATCCAGGTGTCGCGACGCCGGCAAGCTGCGCGTCGAAGGCAAGTCGTACGTCATCCAGGACGGCGACGTGGTGAACTTCCGCTTCAACGTCTGACCGGTGCCGGGCGTCAAGTTATTTTGCTGTCAAGTTGTTGGGCATTCGCGCGAGGGCGCGGCGAATAACCTGACTAGAAATAACCTGACGCCCGACACCTATCCGGTGGGCACCTATCCGGTGATGTGCCAGCGCATCGGGGCGCGTTTGATGCCGCCGACGAAGCTGGAGCGGGCGCGTTCGACCGGGCCCGAGAGTTCGGCCGAACGCAGCCGCTCGCGCAGCGCGGCGAACGCGCAGCGCAGTTCGAGGCGCGCCAGGTGCGCGCCGAGGCAGACGTGCTCACCGACGCCGAAGGCGAGGTGGCGGTTCGGGTCGCGGTCGATGCGGAACACGTCGCCGTCCGCGAAGACTTCCTCGTCGCGATTCGCCGACGGATAGAAGAGACAGGCGCTCTCGCCCTTTCTCATGACTTTGTCCCGCAGCGGGTAGTCGCGCGTGGCGGTGCGGCAGAACTGGATCACGGGCGTCGTCCAGCGCACGACTTCTTCGATGGCGAGATCGAGCAGGTCCGGGTTCGCTTGGAGCTTTTCCCATTCGGCGGGGTTCTCGAGGAACGCGAGCATGCCGCCGGTCATCGCGTTGCGTGTAGTCTCGTTGCCGGCGACGACGACCAACAGGTAGTACGAGAGCAGCTCGACGGGACCGAGCGGCGCGCCGTCGACCGTACCCCTCGCAACGACGCTGACGATGTCGTCCCTGGGGTTGGCCCGGCGGTCCTTCGACATCGCGTCGAAGTACTGGAACAGCTCGATGCGCGCCTTCTCGAGCGTCGCCTCGGGATTGCCCCCCGTCTGGTACTCGGGATCCTCGGGTGCGATCACCTCGTTGGTCCAGCGGAACAGCAGGCCGCGGTCGCTCGCGGGTACGCCGAGCATCTCGGCGATCACCGCGATCGTGATGCGCGCGGAGATGTCCTGGACGAAGTCGCCGCCGTTGCGCTGCGAACAGGCGTCGAGCACTTCGTCGGTGATGCGCTGCACCTTGGGCGCCCAGGTCTGCACGGCGCGCGGCGTGAAGCGCTTCGCCGCGACGTTGCGGTACTCGCCGTGATCGGGCGGGTCCATGTTCAGCAGATGGCGGATCGTCGCCTCGGGCGGCGGCGGAACGCTGTTGTTGAAGACCGCAAGGCGCGGCTCGTTGAGGAAGAGATTGGGTTGCTTGGACAGCTCGATGATGTCGGCGTGCTTCGTGATCGCCCAGAACGGGTCGTAGCCCGGATACGTGATCATCGAGACCGGATCGTTCTTGCGGAGCCAGGCCCACTCTCGGAACGGATACCCGTTGCGTTCGTAGTGGGCGGACGAGATCGGGTCGAGCTTGCGCGGGTCGAAGGAAGCGACTTCACTCATCGGCGTTCTCCAGCGGCGCGGGGGCGCGGCGCCATTCTACTCACTCCGGTCTACTCCGGCGCAAGCCAGCCTTGGATGCTGAAACCGCCGGCGACCTCGGCTTCCGCGTCGAGGTCGCCGAAGCGCGCGACGAGTTCCGGGCGCAGCGCCTCCACCGCGCGCTCGATCTGCGCGTCGCTCATGCGCCAGGTGATCGACCAGCTGCGCTCTGCGAGGCGCTCGAGAATCTGCCGCGGGCGGATCCGGCGCGGGAACGCGATGCGGTGGCGCTCGCCGAGCGGACGCCAGCCCTCGTCCGCCGGGAAATCGAAGAATCGATCGCGCGGCACGCCGGGATGGTCGACCTCGCTGCAGGCCGCGAGCTCTTCGCGAAAGCGCGCCCAGGCGTCCTGCGGTTCGTCCGCGCCGAGCAGCAGCGGCGCGCCGCGACGCAACACGCGACGCCACCTCCGCGAGCGCCTCGCGCCAGCGCGGCACGAGGTGGAAGAAGTGCACGCCGAGCACTGCGTCGAAGCGGGCGGCAGGGAACGGGAGCTGCACCGCGTCGGCGCGCATCACTGCGACGCGCTGCGCGCCGCGTTTGGCGACCAGCTGGCGCAGCATCGGCACCGAGAGATCCACGCCCACGACGTTCGCCACGAGCGTGGCGAGCGGCAGCGCAACGCGCCCGGTGCCGACGCCGACTTCGAGCACGCGCGAAGTGGCGCCGAGCCGGCCCGCCTGCACGATCAGCGCAGCGGCGCGCGTCTCCACGCCCGGCGGGAAGCCGCGCGTGGCGTCGTAGAAGTCGGCCGCGCGATCGAAAACGACCGATCGTTGCTCGTCGCTCATGCACTCCTCCCGCCGCGACCGTAACCTAGACTGCGCCATTCCCGCCGCGAGGTCCTGATGTTCCGCACGCAACGCCTCGTCCTGCTCGCGATCGCCGCCACGTTCGTCGCCTGCGCGCAGCCGAAGGCGCGCCCCGCAGCGGCCGCGGCGCGGTCGACGGACGCGAGCCGTGCCGTCGCGACCGATCCCGTCACGAGCGACCCCGCCACGATCGACGCGGCTTTTCCGGCGGCGATCGAGGAGGTCGGCATCGCGAGTGGCGAGTCGTACATGGTCGGGATCGTCTACGTCGCGCAGGGAGCGGGCCCGCATCCGCTCGTGATCCTGCTGCACGGCTATCCGGGCGACGAGCGCAATGCCGATCTCGCCCAGTCGCTGCGGCGCGCGGGCTACGACGTGCTGATCTTCCACTATCGAGGGGCGTGGGGCAGCCAGGGGAAGTTCAGCTTCTCGAACGCGCTCGAAGACGTGGGCTCGGCGCTCGCGGAGGCGCGAACGGCTTCGTTCGCGAAGCGCTTCCGCGCCGATCCGTCGCGTGTCGTACTGGTGGGTCACAGCATGGGCGGCTTCCTCGCGATCACCGTGGCGTCGGAGGATCCCGGCGTGCGCTGCGTCGCGTCGCTGGCCGGCGCGAACCTGGGGCTGCTCGGACGCGCTGCCGCGAATCCCGATCGCCGCGCCGAGTTCGAGAAGACGCTGGGAGGCTGGAGCGGACCGATCCGCGGCGCATCCGGCAAGAAGCTGGTCGCGGAGCTGATGAAGAACGCTGGATCGCTTCGACACCACGCGACGCGGCGCAGCACTCGCAACGCGGCCGGTGCTGCTCGTCGCCGGTACGCGCGACGCCGTGACGCCCGCATCCGTCCATCACGACCCGCTGGTCGCCGCCTTCGCCGCCGCCGGCGCGAAGCACACCCGCAGCGTCGTGCTCGACGCCGACCACGCCTTCTCCGACAAGCGCATCGCGCTGGCGCACGCGGTGGTCGAATGGATCGGGACCGAATGCCGCTAGAGTGCAACTCATGATCCTGGCTCCGATGGCGGACGCCGGCGGAGCCGGGCTCATGACCTCGCTCGCCACCGGACGGCGGCGAGCCGACACGATGACCCCGCTCGCCACCGGACGCGGCGAGCCGAACACGGCTCGAGTGACGAGGTGGGCAGATGCGTGCGGCGGTGATGCGCAACAAGAGAGATCGTGACGGACACGCTGGCCGATCCCGGTGCCGGGCTCCGGTGAGGTGCTGGTAAAGACGCTCGCCTGCGGCATCTGCGGCTCCGATCTGCACATGCTCCGCCACGCCGACAAGATGATGGAGTCGATGCGCGACACCGGCGCGCCGTTCGTGCCGAACCTGCGCGCCGACGTCGTGATGGGCCACGAGTTCTGCGCCGAGATCGTCGAGTTCGGGCCGAATACGCTGAAGCGGATCCCGGTCGGAAGCCGCGTCGTCTCGATGCCGATCAGCTTCCGCGGCGGCAGGCCGCAAGCGGTCGGCTACTCGGATGAGGTGCCTGGTGGCTACGGCGAGCTGATGGTGCTCACCGAACCGCTGCTGCTCGCAGGTGCCGAACGGCCTCGCCGACCGAGCACGCCGCGACCACCGAGCCGATCGCCGTCGGCGTCCACGCCGTCGCGAGGGCGAACCTCACGCCGCGCGACGCCGCGCTCGTCGTCGGCTGCGGGCCGGTCGGACTCGCCGTGATCGCGGGGCTGCGCCTCGCAGGCGTCGAGACGATCGTCGCCGCCGACTACTCGCCGATGAGGCGCCGCCTCGCGCAACACATGGGTGCGCACGTCGTTGTCGATCCGAACGTGCGAGCGCCCGATCGACGCCTGGCGCGAAGTCGCCGGCGCGAAGGCCGCCGTGCTCTTCGAATGCGTCGGCGTGCCGGGTGTGATCGACGAGCTGATGCGCAGCGCGCCGCCGCAGTCGCGCATCGTCGTCGCCGGCGTTTGCATGGAGAACGACTCGATCCGGCCGATCTTCGGCATCAACAAGGAACTGAACGTGCAGTTCGTGCTCGGCTACACGCCCGACGAGTTCGCGCGCACGCTGCGCGCGCTCGCCGAGGGCGAAGTCGACGTGGCGCCGATGGTGACGGGCAAGACCGGCGTCGAGGGCGTCGGCGAGGCGTTTCGCACGCTCGCGAATCCCGAGGCGCACGCGAAGATCCTGGTCGAACCCTGGCGGAGTTGAACAGCTCGCCGTTTCGAGAAGGCTGCGCGTGCCCGAACTCCCCGAAGTCGAGACCACGCGGCGGCGCATCGCGCCGCTGCTGGTCGGTCGCACCATCGACGCCGTCCACACCACGGCGCCGAGCTACTTCTTCCTGACGCCGCCCGCGGCGCTGCGTCGCGCACTCGGCGGCCGCCGCGTGCAGGGGCTCGCGCGCCAGGGCAAGTACCTCGTCGCGAAGCTCGACGACGGCAGCCGCTTGCTCCTCCACCTCGGCATGACGGGGCAGCTCTTCTCGAGCGCCGTCACGAGTCCGCGGCTGCTGCGCGCTTCGGCGCGCGGCAGCCTCGCGCCCGAGGCGCAGTCGCGCTTCGACGCCCGATGAACACACGCATCTGCGTCTCCATTTTCGCGACGCCGGCCCCGACGATCTTCCTGCGCGACGCGCGCAAGTTCGGCAAGGTGCAGTGGCTCGCGCCGGGTGCAGATTCGCGAGCGACTCGACCGACTCGGCGTCGACGCGCTCGAGGTCACCGGCGCCGCGCTGTTCGCGGCGAGTCGCGGTCGCAGCGTCGCGGTGAAGAACCTGCTGCTCGATCAGGCGGTGCTGGCGGGCGTCGGCAACATCTACGCCGACGAAGCGCTCTTCGGCGCCGGCGTGCGGCCGACGCGTCGCGCGGGTCGCGTGACGCGCGACGAGTACGAGCGCATCGCCGCGCGCGCTGCGCCGCGTGCTGCTGCGCTCGATCGAGACCGGCGGCTCGTCGATCAGCGACTATATCGCGCCGGACGGCGCGGATGGCGCCTATCAGGACGAGCGCCGGGTCTACGCGCGCGAGGGCGAGCCGTGTCTCGTGTGCGGCACGCGGGTGAAGCGCATCGTGCTGGGTCAGCGCAGCGCGCACTACTGCCCGAGCTGCCAGCGATGATGCCGCTCGCGGAGCTGCGCCGCGCGGTGGCGATCGTCGATCGCGAGCTGCGCGGGCGCGCGCGTCGAGAAGATCGTGCAGCCGGACGACCGGCGCGTGGTGGTGTCGCTGTATCGAGCCGGTCGCGGCGACCTGCATCTGCTCTTCTGCTGCGAGCCGCCGAGCGCGCGGCTGTCGCTGGTCGAGAGACGCCCCGCCGCGCCGCCGGCGCCTCCTGGCTTCGCGCAATTGCTGCGCGCGCGGCTCGGCGGAGCGCGCGTCGCGGGCGCGCGCATCGTCGACGGCGATCGCCAGGCCGCGCTGCGCTTCGAGGGCGAAGCGGGCGTCTTCGAGTTGCTGCTCGCGCTCCTAGGCCCGCGCACCAATCTCCATCTGCTCGACGCCGAGGGCCGCATCCTCGGCGCGTTGCGGCCGCTCGCCGAGACGCGTCGCGACCTCGCGGTCGGTGCGGTCTGGAAGAGTCCCGCGCTCGAAGTCGCCGAGCGAGGGCGAGGATCGCTTCGCCGCAGAGCCCGACGAGCGTTTCTTCGCGGCGCTCGAAGCGCTCGCCGCCGCAACGCGAGGGCGCGCGGGAGTCCGACACGATCGCAGCGGCGGCTCGACCGCGCGCTGCGCCGCGCGCTCGCGGCGATCGAGAAGAAACTGTCGTTGCTGCGCGGCGACGCGGCGGCGGGCGACGTCGTGGGCGCGCTGCGCCAGCAGGGCGAAGTGCTGAAGGGCGCCGTCGGCTCCGTGAAGCGCGGCGCGAGCGAAGTGCGCGTGCGTGACTTCGCGAGCGGCGAGGAGGTTGCGATCCCGCTCGATCCCGCGCTCTCACCGCGCGCAAATCTCGACGCGCTGTTCGCGAAGGCGCGCAAGGCCGAGCGGCGCGCGGCGCGGGCGCTGCGCGAGACCGGCGAGGCGGAGGCGCGTCGCGATGCGCTCGTTGCTCTGCGTGCGGCCTTCGACACGATCGCGGCGGGCGACGTCGCGGGGCTCGCTGCGTTCGCGGACATCCCCGAAGTCGCGCGGCTGCTCGCGCGCTACGCGGCCGAGTCGGCGCCGGCGACCTCGACCGGCGCAACCGCGGAACCCGCTCCGAAGCGTCGCGTGTGGCGGCTCGGCAAGCAGGAGATCCCGGCCCGTCTCGTTCCGCGCGTGTATCGCAGCAGCAGCGGCCTCGAGATCTGGGTCGGCCGCAGCGACGAGGGCAACGACCTGCTCTCGACGCGGCTCGCGCGCGGCAACGATCTCTTCTTCCACCTCGAAGCGTCGCCGGGCAGCCACGTAGTGCTGCGCACTGAAGGCCGCAGCGACCCGCCTGCCGAGGCGATTCTCGAGGCGGCCGAGATGGCGGTGCACTTCTCGAAGCACCGAAAAGTGACGGAAGCGCAGGTGACCGTGGCGCCGATCAAGGGCGTCTCGAAGCCGCGCGGCGCGAAGCCGGGTCTCGTCTACGTGACGGGTGGCAAGTCGCTGCGCCTGCGGCGCGATCCGCGCCGCCTCGAGCGTGTGCTCGCGAGTCGCAGCGACGCGAGCGACGGTGAGTAGCGTAGGCTCAAGGATCCGCGGGCGGGCGCCGATGTCCTCCCGGATCGTTTCCGACCGGGAGGGGCCTGCGTGGCGCTCTTCGCTCTGCTGGGGATTTCGCTGTTCGCGGTCGCGAGCTTCGTGGTCGGTTGGCGGCTGCTCTGGCTCGCCCACCGCACGGGGATGCTCCCCGAGAAGCTGATCGGCGGATCGCTCTTCCTTGCCGGCGGCGTTCGGCACCGCGCTGCTTATCGTCTCCGGCTTCGCCGGGCCGGCGCGCGGCGTCTTTTCGACCGCGGCGATGCTCGCGATCGACTGCGGCATCACGGTGCTCGGCGTCTTCACCTGGCGGGTGTTCCGGCCCGGGCTGGTCGGCGCGACGGTCGTCGCAACCTGCACCGCGCTGCTCTTCCTGTCCTTCGCGAGCGACTGGGTCTCGGGCCACTATCTCGGCGTGCGCCGCTCCGGCTTCTCGATGACGGCCGACTACGTCGGTCGCTTTGCGATGTATGGCTGGGCTGGCTTCGAAACGCTGCGCCAGGCCACGCTGGCGCGCCGGCGCGTGCGGATCGGGCTCACTCGAGCCGCTCGTCGCGAACCGCTTCTTGCTCTGGGGCGTCAGCACGCTCGCGGCGAACGGCATCTGGGCCTACTCGCTGTGGAGCGAGCTCGCGCAGAACGACGACACGGCCGAGTTCTATCTGGTCGCGTCGCTGTTGGGCGGCACCTGCGCGCTCGCGATCTGGCTGGCGTTCTTCCCGCCGCAGTCGTATCGGCGGCGCTTCGCGCCGAGCGCCGTTTCCGCCTGACCCTCAGCGTCCCTCGAAGGCGACGTTCGCGACCGACTTGATCCACGGGTTCACGGCGAGCTTCGTGTAACGAAGTGCGAGCGGGGCCGAGCACCAGCGGCCAGATCGTGGTGCCATGAAGATGACGTCGCAGAGCAGCGCGATCGATGCGCCGAGGCCCACCGCGGGTCCGTTCAGCGCCGCGACGATCGGCGCCTCGACGTTGAGCAGGTCCCAGAGGATCTGCTTGCCGTCGCGGCGCACGGTGTCGAGCTTCTCGAGCCCCTGGAGTTCGGGGAACCACGCGAAGTCGTCGCCGGCGCAGCAGGCGCGCTTGGAGCCGGTGAGGAGGACGGCGCGCGCGTCGTTCTCGCTGCGCAGTTCACGGAACAGCGCCGCCAGCTCCTCGTGCAGCATCCCGTCGACGGCGTTGAGATCGCCCTTGGGGTTGTCGATCGTCACTTCGAGGACGAGGCCGCGGCGGTCGATGCGCAGCGTTGCGACGTCGAGATCGCTGATACTCATCGCGGAACCCCGAGCGGGTGGGGTCTCGGGGCGTCGGCGTGCGCTGCGAGGTCGAGGTGTGTCCCTCGAGTCAACAGCCAGGTCACTTCGAGGACCGTCCCCTTTCTCCACTTGAGCTGCGCGCGGGAGGGGCTTAGGCTGCCGTCCTCTAGCAAGGAGATCCGTCATGGCGAAGTACTTGTGGACCCGACTCGGCGCGGCAGCGCTGGTTCTGTTCGCGGCGTCCGCCGTGGCGCGCGCCGAATCGCGAGACGCGCTGCAGCCGCGCGCCAAACAGCTATTCGGTGTGCTGCCTGCGGAGGCACCGAACCCGGCCAATCCGGTCACCGACGCAAAGGTGGAACTCGGGCGCCTGCTCTATTTCGATCCGCGGGTCTCGAAGAGCCAGGAGATCTCCTGCAACAGCTGTCACCGACTCGATAAGTTCGGCGTCGACAACGAAGCCACGTCGCCTGGACACAAGGGACAGCGCGGCGCCCGCAACTCGCCGAGCGTCTACAACGCCGCCTTCCATGTCGCGCAGTTCTGGGACGGTCGCGCCGCCGACGTCGAGGAACAGGCCAAGGGCCCCGTGCTGAACTCGGTCGAGATGGCGATGCCCGACCCCGACCACGTGCTGGGCGTGCTGCGGTCGATCCCGGGCTACGCGCCGCTCTTCGCCAAGGCGTTCCCGGGCGAGAAGGATCCCATCAACTACGACAACTTCGGCCGGGCCGTCGGCGCCTTCGAGCGCAAGCTCACGACGCCCTCGCCCTTCGACGCGTTCCTCGGCGGCAAGCTCGATGCACTCTCCGAAGCCGAGGTCGCCGGCCTCGCGAAGTTCATCGAGGTGGGCTGTCCCACCTGCCACGCCGGTCCGACGGTGGGCGGCCTGATGTTCCAAAAACTAGGCCTCGTGAACCCCTACGAGACCAAGGACCTCGGCCGCTACGAAGTCACCAAGAAGGAGAGCGACAAGTACTTCTTCAAGGTGCCGTCGCTGCGCAACAGCGCGAAGACCGGTCCCTGGTTCCACGACGGCAGCGTTCGGTCGCTGGACGAGGCGATCCGGCTGATGGCGTGGCACCAGCTCGGCAAGAAGCTCGAGCCGGCCGACATCGCGTCGATCGCCGCGTTCCTGAACAGCCTGACCGGCAAGCCCGACGCGACCTACATCGCGGCGCCAAAGGCGCTTCCGAGCGGTCCGAAGACGCCGAAGCCCGATCCGACCTGAGGGCTTCGCGGCCGATCCGACCTGAGGGCTTCGCGGCCGATCCGAGCGGAGTGCTCCGCGGTGTGCGCGCTAGGAGAGGTCGAGGTCGCCGCGGCGCGCGAGTTCGAGGAAGACGCGCACCACGTTCGGGTCGAACTGGGTGCCGCTGCCGGCTTCCACGCGGCGGATCGCCTCGTCGCGCTCCACGGGATCCTTGTAGCTCGTTGCGCTCGTCATCGAGTCGAAAGCCTCGGCGAGGCCGATGATGCGCGACTCGAGCGGGATCGTGTCGCCGGCGAGTTGCTCCGGGTAGCCGTTCCCGTTGAACCACTCGTGGTGATGGAGCACGAGCGGCGCCACCTCTTCCCAGAGCTGGATCGGCGCGAGCATCCGGTGACCGAGCATCGGGTGCTGGCGCGCGATGCGCTGCTCGTTCATCCGCAGGGGGTCGATGCGCAGCATGCCAACGTCGTGCAGCAGCGCGGCGAAGTGCAAGCGCTGGCGATGCGCCTCGTCGAGTCCCAACTCGCGACCCATGCGGTTCGAGAGCTGCGCGACGCGCCGTGCGTGGCCCGCCTGCAGGTCCATGTGGGTATCGAGCGCCGCGACCAGGATGTCGGTGACGTGCGCGAAGAAGTTGCGCTGCGAATCCACGAGCTGCGCGCGCCGCGCCGCGACGGAGCATTGCTGCGCGAGCGTCGTGAGCGAGCGCAGGTCGGCCTGCTCGAGAGGTCGTCCGGGCGCGGCGAGGACCGCGATTGCGCCGATGCCTTCGACCGGGAGCAGAACGCCGGCGCCGTAGGCGTCGCTGCGCGAGCGTGTCGCTCCCCACACGACCGCGCGTCCTTCGGCGAGCGCCTGCGCGAGCAGGTCGCCGAGGCGCTCTTCGAGCGGCGTGAAGAGGGCGCGGTCGCCGGCTGCGCCTTCGAGCTTGGGCGCGCCGCCGGTCGGCATCGTCACGAAGAAGGCCGCCTGCGCGACGGCGAGGCGTTGCGCGCAGTTGGCGGCGGCCGTCGCGACTTCTGTTTCGTGCTGCGCGGAAGCGAGTCGAGCGGACGCTTCGAGCAGCGCTTCGAGGCGCCGGTTGTCGCCGCGCATGCGCGCGACGGTCTGCAGAGTCACGCGACGGAGCAGCAGGAACGCGCCCGCCGAGAGCAGGCTGATCGAGAGCGTCAGCGCGACGAGGCCGAGCCTCCAGGGACCGTCGGGCAGCGCGGGCAGCACGTACTGGCTGAGCACGTAGGCGAGTGCGAGGAGCGGAACGATGGCGCCGAGGAAGTAGGCGACGAAGGCCGCCCGATCGAGCGGCTGCGAGACGATGGACATCTGATGGGTCGACGGTCGCATCCCAGCTCGCTCCGCGCGCCTGCGCAACAGCTGCTATCGGCCGAATCAGCCGCACGCTGAAGCAAACAGAGGTCGTGGGGGTTCAGCCCCGGGACGAGTGGGTCCGCTCAGAACGTGTAGCGGATGTTGAGATTCATCTCGTCGCGCTCGCGCAGCGCGCTGAGGCCGTTTTCGACGGCGTCCTTGTAGGCGTCGTGGCCGACGCGGTTGAGCCCCGGCCGGATCTCGTTGATCGGGGCGTCGCGGAGCTGTTGCTTCCCGAAAAAGACGTTCACCCCGATCGAAACCGAAAAGCTCTCGTTGAAGCGGTAGGTCACGGAGGGCAGCAGGGCGCCCGAGTTCGAGTTGAAGTCGTACACCACCGTCGAGTAGAGCATCAGCCGATCCTGGTGGTAGCCGGTGAAGACCGTGAAGGTCGCGAGCACGTTCAGCGGCCCGTTCGCGTAGTAGTTCTTGCCGTAGTCGGGGATGTACTGGATGAACCACTGCGAGTTGAAGAAGAAGGTGCGGCCCTGATTCAAGAAGTTGATGAAGGTGGGTCGGTCCACCGAGACGGTGAGGTTCAAGGTGTCGACGTCCGAAATGCCGTCGTACGCGTCGTTGTCGACGAAGGTCTGCTTGCTGACCCAGGTCGCCTCGACGCCCCAGTTGCTCTTGGTGCGGCTTTCGTCGAAGTCGAAGGCGAAGCCGAGCACGTTGCGCTTGTTGTAGTCGAGCACCAGCTCACCGCCCGAATGCCAGACGAAGTCGCGACGGCCGAAGCCGTTGTTGGCGCCCGCGCGCACCGCATTGCGCCGCACGCCGATGCTGCTGAGCACCCCGCGAATGTTGTCGCAGAGCTGCGGCTTGCGGACGCCGCAGGCGACCGCCGTCACGCCGTCTACCTTCGACGGATCGACGCCAGGCCGGACCTGGCCGTTGTAGGGGGAGTTCGGGTTGTTGATGATGCCGAGCCCTTCGGGATCGAAGATGTCGAACTCCGACATCAGCGCGGCGTCCGGGTTCTTCAGAAACGCACCGCCCGTCGCGAACACCATCAGGAGGTTGTGCGAGACCGCGGCGAGTTCCGAGGCGAAGCGCTGGCCGTTGAGCGGGTTGGTGAGGACGAACGCGTCGCGCGCGCGCGTCACGGTGACGTCGGGGACGCCGTCGCGGTTGGCGTCGATCGTCGCGACGTCGCCCGCGTTGCAGCCTGCGGGGCCCGGTCCGGTGCAGCCGTCGACGAGCGAGTCGTAGCCCGGGTCGTTCGGTCCGAGCGTACCGGGCAGGAAGCGGAGTCGGCCGCCTTCGAACACGCTGCCCACCGGTCCGCCCACGAAGCCGACCGTGCCGGGGTGCGCGATGCTGGTGTCGGTGAGGTCGTAGCCATCGACACTCCCGCGTGTGCCTTCGAAGCCCGGCCACGACTGGATCAGTACGCTGGCGTCGGCGTTCAGGAAGTCGACGCCGTCGACGTCGCAGTCGCTCTGGTAGAACGGCCCGCAGCCGAGCAGCGCCTCCTGCTCGGGCGTGAGGCTCGCGCCGAGGGCAACCGAGTAGCTGGCGGGGATGAGCGAGGGGCGATGGAACGGGTTGTCGCCGCCGTCGCTGAAGGCGCCGTAGTTCGTGCCGCCGGGGATCGCGCACGGCAGCGCCGCGTTGGGGACCTGCGTTCCGCAGTCGCTGAGGTCGACGTTGAGCGGACGAATCGCGTTGAACACGGCCCGAAAACAGCTTTGGCTCCGGATATCGGTGTTTCCGACGACCAGCGTGCAGAAAAATCCGTTGTTGAAGGCGGACTGCCCGGCGAACTTGCTCCCTGCCGCCAGCGCTGATGCGGCGTTGGCCATCGTGCTCACCAGCGCGCCTGAGCCCTCCTTTCCGTTCAAGGAGACCCAACTGCAGAGGGAAGGGTCGGAATTGCTGCCGGCGGCTCCGCACAGGATGCTGCTGAAGGCATACGCGGTCTGGTTGGCGGCGTGGTTCTGGAGCGCGTCGGCCTGCTGGGCCGCGTCGATCACGAGGTCGCCGGTCTTCCACAGCGGATCGCCGCGGTGGTAGTAAGCGTCGGGAATGCCGTCGTCGTTGCTGTCGGCGAGGCGAATCGCGTCGCCGGCGGCGTCCGTCAACACGCCGTGGGCGACGCCGAGACAGGCGCGCTCCGCGCCGGTCGTGCACGAGCCGTGCTGGCCCGCGCGTCGCGGCCGTCCCGTGTCCGGATCGACGTTGTGCTCGTAGGTCGAGATCCGGCGCGGGTACGGGAAGTCGTCGTAGCCGTAGAAGTCGGAGAGCTGGAAGCTGAAGCGGCCGTAGCGCCACTCGAGGCGCGCGCCGGCTTCGATCCCCGAGACGTCTTCCCACGGCGCCGGCGGCTTGTCCTGGCCGGCGAGACCGGCACCCGAGAAGCCGTGCGCGAAATAGCCAAAGGTGATGCCGCACACCAACTCGACCGCGAAGGGCTCGCCGCAGCGGCCGAGATCGGCGGGCTCGAAGTCGTCGAGGTTGACCGCCAATTCGAGGCGCACGTCTTCGATCTTCCCGAAGTTGTAGAACGACCAGGTCCCGCGCGCCGCCCACAGCGCGATGCGCGACTCCTCGAGTCCCGGCAGCGACGCCAGCGCGAAGTCCTGCGGGTTGAACTGATCCGTGTTGCGGAACAGCTCCGTCTTGCCCCACACGATCGCCTGCTTGCCGAGGCGCATCCACAAACGGCCCTCGAACATCTCGAGGTCGGCGTACGCCTCCTTCAGCTCCTTCTCGTCGTGCTGGCTCGACCCGCGGTTCCAGGCGAGTTCCGCCTCGCTGAAGTTCTGGTCGATCGAGTCGAGTTTCCCGCCGTTGATCTCGCGCACCAGCGCCGCGCTCGGCAGGTAGAGTCCCTGCGCGGTGGCCTCGGGTACACCGCGGTCGCCCGAGCGGTAGAACGGCACGGCGCGGAACGGCAGCGTGCCGCGACCGTACGGGGACGATGATCGGCCGG
Source organism: uncultured delta proteobacterium (assembly GCA_963801625.1). Classification (GTDB taxonomy): domain Bacteria; phylum Myxococcota_A; class UBA9160; order UBA9160; family PR03; genus PR03. The sequence goes on along the minus strand of CAWDFQ010000010.1, from coordinate 419,094 downwards.
GTCGGATCGCCGGGGCAGCCGGTCTGCTCGGGCGGATTCGCGTAGCGCGGGTTCACGCACTCGTCGCCGGTGTTCGGGATGCCGTCGACGCCCGCCAGCACCGAGAGGAACTCGTTGCGCGAGAGCGGATTCGGCTTGAAGCGCAGCGATCCGATCTCGTCGATCTCGCAGCCGGGATTCCAGGGGCCGAGGATGTCGAAGACCTGGCCGTTCTCGCCGCCGCGTGAGTTCTTCACGCCGAACTTGCAGCGCTTCAGGATGCTGTCGAAGTAGCTCGAGGGCGGGTCGTCGCTGAGCCCCGCGAGGAGCGGCTCGAAGACCAGGTTGGGACCCGAACCGTTCCCGAACAGACTCACGATGCCGGGCAACTGGTCGAAGCGCAGCGGCTCGTGCAGTTGACGCTGGGGCGTCGTCGCGGTAGGCGAGCTGGTAGTTGTTGCGGTCCACGTTCGACGCCAGCCGCGAGTCGCCGTTGCGCAGCGTGCCCGTGAAGCCGGCGGCGTCGCCCTGGATGAGTCGATTGGGGAGGCGCGCGGCACGGTCGCCGTAGGTGTCGACGCGACGGGAAGATGCCGCAGGCGCGCGTCCACACGCAGTCGTAGCGCGCCTCGGCGCGCGCGTAGAACTCGAGGATCTCGATCGGGCCGAGGCCCTTTGGAAACGGCTTCGCCTCCACCTCGACGTCGACGACGTTGTACCACTGCGCGAGGTCCCACTGTTCGTCGACGCTGAGGTTCTTGGCGAGCGTGCGGATCTGCCCGGCGACGTAGCCGTGCACTTCGAGCCGACCGTCGAAGAAGGTGAAGGCCCGCGCCGGCGCCGCGGCGAGCAGAAGAAAGATCCCGGCGAGGCAAGCCGCCGCGCCCCGCACTTCGCTTCGCCCATGCACGCGAATCCTCCTTGCGCCGATGCGGCAGCTCCTACAGAAAACGCGCTCGCTGCGCAGATCCTGCTCCAACGACTTCGGATGGAAGCCCAGCGGTCCCCCCCCGGCAACGGCCGTGGCTGCGGAATGCGAGGCGCGAGCTCGCCGGGCCGCGTCTGCATCGCCGCCGCCAGCGCCGGGGTCCCTGCTCGCTCGGCAGTTCCAGCACGTTCCCGCTCCTCAAAACGTGTAGCGGACGTTGAGGTTCATCTCGTCGCGTTCGCGCAGCGCGCTGAGGCCGTTCTCGACGGCGTCCTGGTAGGCGTCGTGGCCGACGCGGTTGAGCCCCGGCCGGATCTCGTTGATCGGGGCGTCGCGGAGCTGTTGCTTCCCGAAAAAGACGTTCACCCCGATCGAAACCGAGAGGTTCTCGGTGAAGCGGTAGATCACGGACGGCAGCAGGGCCCCCGAGTTCGATGTGAAGTCGTACACCACCGTCGAGTAGAGCATCAGCCGGTCCTGGTGGTAGCCGGTGAAGGCCGTCAAGGTCGCCAGCACGTTCAGCGGCCCGTTCGCGTAGTAGTTCTTGCCGTAGTCGGGGATGTACTGGAAGAACCACTGGGAGTTGAAGAAGAAGGTGCGGCCCTGATTCAAGAAGTTGATGAAGGTGGGCCGGTCCACCGAGACGGTGAGGTTCAAGGTGTCGACGTCCGAGATGCCGTCATACGCGTCGTTGTCGACGAAGTTCTGCTTGCTGACCCAGGTCGCCTCGACGCCCCAGTTGCTCTTGGTGCGGTTTTCGTCGAAGTCGAAGGCGAAGCCGAGCACGTTGCGCTTGGTGTAGTCGAGCACCAGCTCGCCGCCCGAATGCCAGACGAAGTCGCGACGGCCGAAGCCGTTGTTGGCGCCCGCGCGCACCGCATTGCGCCGCACGCCGATGCTGCTGAGCACCCCGCGGATGCCGTCGCAGAGCTGCGGCTTGTAGATGCCGCAGGCGACGGCCTTCTTGTTTGCGACGTCGACCGTGGACGGGTCTACGCCGGGCCGGACCTGACCGTTGTAGGGGGAGTTCGGGTTGTTGATGATGCCGAGCCCTTCGGGATCGAAGACGTCGAACTCCGAGAGCGACGGGCGGTCCGGGTCCTGTGGCATGGCGCCGCCCGTCGCGAACAACATCAGGACGTTGTGCGAGACCGCGGCGAGTTCCGAGGCGAAGCGCTGGCCGTTGAGCGGGTTGGTGAGGACGAACGCGTCGCGTGCGCGCGTCACGGTGACGTCGGGGACGCCGTCGCGGTTGGCGTCGATCGTCGCGACGTCGCCCGCGTTGCAGCCTGCGGGGCCCGGTCCGGTGCAGCCGTCGACGAGCGAGTCGTAACCCGGGTCGTTCGGTCCGAGCGTACCGGGCAGGAAGCGGAGTCGGCCGCCTTCGAACACGCTGCCCACCGGTCCGCCCACGAAGCCGACCGTGCCGGGGTGCGCGATGCTGGTGTCCCGGAGGTCGTACGTGTCGACACTCCCGCGTGTGCCTTCGAAGCCCGGCCACGACTGGATCAGTACGCTGGCGTCGGCGTTCAGGAAGTCGACGCCGTCGACGTCGCAGTCGCTCTGGTAGAACGGCCCGCAGCCGAGCAGCGCCTCCTGCTCGGGGGTGAGGCTCGCACCGAGGGCAACCGAGTAGGCGGCGGGGATGAGTGAGGGACTCTGGTACGGGTTGTCGCCGCCGTCGCTGAAGGCGCCGAGGTTCGCGCCGCCGGGGATCGCGCACGGCAGCGCCGCGTTGGGGATCTGCGTTCCGCAGTCGCTCAGATCGACGTTGAGCGCGCGAAACGTGCGGAGGACGGATCGGATGCAGGTCTGACTCCTGGTCTCGGTGGTGCCGATCACCAGCGTGCACAGGAAGCCGTTGTTGAAGGCGGACTGCCCGGCGGACCTGCTGCCGGCGATCAGGGCCGATGCGCCGTTCGCCATCGTGCTCACCTGTGCGCCCGGGCCCTCCTTTCCGTCCAGGGAGACCCAGCTGCAGAGGGAAGGATCGGAATTGTTGCCGGCGGCTCCGCACAGGATGCTGCCGAGGGCGAACATGGTCTGGTTGGCGGCGTGGTTCTGGAGCGCATCGGCCTGCTGGGCCGCGTCGATCACGAGGTCGCCGGTCTTCCACAGCGGATCGCCGCGCTCGTAGAACGTGTCCGGTACGCCGTCCGCGTTGCTGTCCGCGTAGCGGATCGCGTCGCCGGCGGCGTCCATCAACACGCCGTGGGCGACGCCGAGACAGGCGCGCTCCGCGCCGGTCGTGCACGAGTCGTGCTGGCCCGCGCGTCGCGGCCGTCCCGTGTCCGGATCGACGTTGTGCTCGTAGGTCGAGATCCGGCGCGGGTACGGGAAGTCGTCGTAGCCGTAGAAGTCGGAGAGCTGGAAGCTGAAGCGGCCGTAGCGCCACTCGAGGCGCGCGCCGGCTTCGATCCCCGAGACGTCTTCCCACGGCGCCGGCGGCTTGTCCTGGCCGGCGAGACCGGCACCCGAGAAGCCGTGCGCGAAATAGCCAAAGGTGATGCCGCACACCAACTCGACCGCGAAGGGCTCGCCGCAGCGGCCGAGATCGGCGGGCTCGAAGTCGTCGAGGTTGGCCGCCAATTCGAGGCGCACGTCTTCGATCTTCCCGAAGTTGTAGAACGACCAGGTCCCGCGCGCCGCCCACAGCGCGATGCGCGACTCCTCGAGTCCCGGCAGCGACGCCAGCGCGAAGTCCTGCGGGTTGAACTGATCCGTGTTGCGGAACAGCTCCGTCTTGCCCCACACGATCGCCTGCTTGCCGAGGCGCATCCACAAACGGCCCTCGAACATCTCGAGGTCGGCGTACGCCTCCTTCAGCTCCTTCTCGTCGTGCTGACTCGACCCGCGGTTCCAGGCGAGTTCCGCCTCGCTGAAGTTCTGGTCGATCGAGTCGAGTTTCCCGCCGTTGATCTCGCGCACCAGCGCCGCACTCGGCAGGTAGAGTCCCTGCGCGGTGGCCTCGGGTACACCGCGGTCGCCCGAGCGGTAGAACGGCACGGCGCGGAACGGCATCGCGCCGCGACCGGTCGGGGCGATGATCGGCCGGGTCGGATCGCCGGGGCAGCCGGTCTGCTCGGGCGGGTTCGCGTAGTACGGGTTCACGCACTCGTCGCCGGTGTTCGGGATGCCGTCGACGCCCGCCAGCACCGAAAGGAACTCGTTGCGCGAGAGCGGATTCGGCTTGAAGCGCAGCGATCCGATCTCGTCGATCTCGCAGCCGGGATTCCAGGGGCCGAGGATGTCGAAGACCTGGCCGTTCTCGCCGCCGCGTGAGTTCTTCACGCCGAACTTGCAGCGCTTCAGGATGCTGTCGAAGTAGCTCGAGGGCGGGTCGTCGCTGAGCCCCGCGAGGAGCGGCTCGAAGACCAGGTTGGGACCCGAACCGCCCCCGAACAGACTCACGATGCCGGGCAACTGGTCGAAGCGCAGCGGCTCGTGCAGTTGACGCGGGGGCGTGTCGCGGTAGGCGAGCTGGTAGTTGTTGCGGTCCACGTTCGACGCCAGCCGCGAGTCGCCGTTGCGCAGCGTGCCCGTGAAGCCGGCGGCGTCGCCCTGGATGAGTCGATTGGGAAGCCGCGCGGCGCGGTCGCCGTAGGTGTCGACCGACGGGAAGATGCCGCAGGCGCGCGTCCACACGCAGTCGTAGCGCGCCTCGGCGCGCGCGTAGAACTCGAGGATCTCGATCGGGCCGAGGCCCTTCGGAAACGGCTTCGCCTCCACCTCGACGTCGACGACGTTGTACCACTGCGCGAGGTCCCACTGTTCACCGACGCTCAGGTTCTTGGCGAGCGTGCGGATCTGCCCTTCGACGTAGCCGTGCACCTCGAGCCGACCGTCGAAGAAGGTGAAGGCCCGCGCCGGCGCCGCGGCGAGCAGAAGAAAGATCCCGGCGAGGCAAGCCGCCGCGCCCCGCACTTCGCTACGCCCGTGCACGCGCTCCCCCCTTGCGCTCAGCCGGTCGCCAGCACCCTTCGCGCGGGCCGGCATGATGGCAGCTTCGCAGCTCTGGTCACAACGAAAAACGCTCGAGACGCACTGCGTCGTGAGTCACTGTGCAGCAGCGTCGTCGTAGCGGATCCCGATCACGGTCAAGGTCACTCGACCCTTGGGTCGTTCGACTGCGACCTCGTCGCCTTCGCGGCGGCCGAGCAGTGCGCGACCGAGCGGCGCATCGATGCTGATGCGACCGGCCGCGACGTCGAACTCGTCGGGACCCACCACCTGATACTCGGTCGCTGTTCCCGCCTCGTCTTCGACGGCGACGTAGGCCCCGAAGAAGACGCGACCCGCCTGGGAGGGATCGGGGCGCACGATCTGGAGTTCGTCGAGCCGCTTGGTCAAGAACTCGATGCGCCGATCGATCTCCCGCAGTCGCTTCTTGCCGTAGATGTACTCGGCATTCTCGGAGCGATCGCCCTGGGCGGCGGCCGTTGCGACCTCGCGGGTGACGCGCGGGCGCTCGACGCGCAGCAGTTGCACCAGCTCCTGCTGCAGGACTCGGAAGCCCTGCGCCGTGATGTAGCGTTTCCGACCTGCGTCTTCCGTCACGCCGGCAACTTGGCGCGCTGCGCGCGGCTCGTCTACACCCCTTCCTCTTCAATTGCGAGGGCCGCGGTGGCACATCCCGTCGTCGAGGAAGAGCTTCGCCTGCTCGAGCAGGTGCGCGAGGCGCTTGCGAAGGTGCCGCCACGCGATCGCAGCGCCGAGAACGGCCTGGTTCGCGAGCTCGAGCGCGTCCGCGAACTGCTGGTGAGCGGCGAAGAACAGAAGGACCACCAGGCCCTCCTCGAACAATGGGACCGCGGCAGCGCCTTGCTGCGACAGCTCCGGGCCTCGGGCGAGGCGCCCGAGGTGGACGCCGACTCACCATACTTCGCGCATCTGCGGCTGCGCGAGGGCGACCGCGAGCGCGACGTGTGCATCGGCAAGGCGACCTGCATCAAGAACGGCGTGCGCGTGGTGGACTGGCGTCACGCACCCGTCTCGAAACTCTTCTATCGCTACGAGCAGGGCGACCGCTACGAGGAAGAACTCGGCGGGCGCGTCGTTGCGGGCGAAGTGGCGGCGCGACGCACCGTCGCGATCCGCGACGCCGCCCTCGAACGCATCGACGCGCCGGAGGGAAGCTTCGTGCGCGGCGCGACCGGTTGGACGGCGACGGCTGCGCGCGGGCCGCGCCTCGCGGGCGGCGAAGGGGCGGCGCTGCGCGCGTATGCACTCGGCGCCGCAGCCGAGCGCCGGCTCGGTACCGACCCCGAGGGCGTGCGGCGCCGCGTCGACAAACACCTGCCCGACATCGCGGGTCTGCTCGACCCCGAGCAGTTCGACGCGATCGGCCGGCCCGGTCCCGGTTTCCTCGTCGTGCGCGGTACGGCGGGCTCGGGCAAGACCACGGTCGCGTTGCACCGGATTGCGTATCTCGCCTACCAGGATCCCGAGATCGACGCGCCGACGACGCTCTTTCTCACGCTCTCGCCGGCGCTGCGCGACTACGTCTCGCACGTGCTGCCGGGTCTCGGCATCGCGCGCGTGCGCGTGCTCACCTTCCCGGAATGGGCCGAGCAGCAGGTGCGCCGGCTCTTCCCGGTGCTGCCGCACGAGCGGCGCATGGACACACCGGATTTCGTGCGGCGCCTGAAGCTCCATCCGGCGCTCGAGTTCGCGCTCGGCGAGCACGTGCGCACGACGCCCGGTCCCGCGACCGTCGCACAGGCGGTGGACGACTGGGCGAGCGTGCAGACGAACGTCGCCCTGCTCGAGAGCGTGTTGCTCCGCCATCCGTCGAACGTGCTCTCGCCCGCCGAGCTGCGCGCCGCGGCCGACTGGTGTCGCGCGCGCCACGAAGAACGCGTCGCGTTCTTCGAGGGCGACGCCGAATCGCCAGCCGCTCTCGACGCCGAGGACGACGCGCTGCTGTTGCGCGCCTGGCAGCGACGCGCCGGGCCCCTGCCCGAGCGGCCGGGCGTTCCGCTGCGCTACCGACACGTCGCCGTCGACGAGGTGCAGGACTTCTCGCTGCTCGAGTTACGCGTGATCCGCGACTGTCTCTCGGAATCACCGAGCATGACACTGGCGGGAGACACGCAGCAGCAGACCGTCGAGCATTCCGGGTCGGCTTCCTGGGCCGATCTCCTCGGCGGGCTCGACGTTCCCACGCCCGAGTTGCGCACGCTGCGCGTCGCCTACCGCTCGACGCGCGAGATCGTCGCGTTCTCGCGGGCCCTGCTCGGTCCACTCGCCGAGGATGAGCCGCCCGATGTCCTGCGCAGCGGTCCGCCCGTCGAGGTTTTCGCGTTCACCGACGCTGGCGCGTGTGTGGCGTTCCTGGCCGAGGCGTTGCGCCGTCTCGCCGACGAGGAACCGCTCGCGTCGGTGGCCGTGCTGACGCCCACGAGTGAGATCAGCGCGCTCTACGCCGAGGGGCTGGAACAGGGGGACGTGCCGCGCTTGCGGCGCGTCGTGGGCGGTCGCTTCGCGTTCGCGCCCGGCGTCGAGGTCACCGAAATCGAGCAGGCCAAGGGACTCGAGTTCGACTACGTGATCCTCGTCGAGGTTTCCGCCGAGAGTTTCCGCGAGACGCCATCGAACCGGCGCCTGCTACACGTCGGCGCGACGCGCGCCGTCCACCAACTCTGGGTGACCACGACCAGCACGCCGTCGCGGTTGTTGCCTGCTTCGATCTGACCGCCGCCCCCCGGGGGCGTAAGGACCTCTTCATCTGCGGCGACGTTCGCGTCACGGCGCCCCAAAGGGACGCTCTCTCTCTCCTCCCGACTGTGACGGGAGCTGACGGTGGCATGAAGGCCCGGCGGAGACTCGTCCGGCTCTGCCGATGCTTCCGCTAGGCTAGCCCGCCATGCCGTCCCTCAAGAAGAGACGGAGGAGCGCAATGAGCCACATGGCACGACGCAGCGGGTGCAGGAACTCGGCAGCCGCCTTGGCGGTGGGTTTGATCGGGCTATTCGCCCTGGCGCCTCCCAGTGGGGCGGCCGACCTCTCCGGGCTGTTGCGCAGCTTCCAGGAGAAACAGGCGGTCAGCGCCTCGGGCGATGCGCCGCCGCCGCTTTCGCGTGAGGAAGCCGCCCAGCTCTGGGACGCGTTCCTGACCGCCGTCGTGAAGCGCGCGGGTCAGGACTCGGTGCAAGAGGATCTTCGCGACGACCTGTTCGCGCTGCTGCTCGACCAGCGTTACGAGATCGTGGCCACGCTCGCGAAGGCCACCGTCGACGCGCCGCCCTGGTTGGCTGCGCAGTTCGGTTCTTCGTGGGAGCGCCTCGACCCGCTGCTCGACCGCGTCGCGACGCAGCTGGCGCCCGAGGTCGCCGAGAAGTACCGGCGCTTCCTGCAGAGCGGTCGCCTGATGAACGCCGCACGCGCGCGCGGCTGGCTCGGCGACAGCGCGGCGACGCCGGCCAAGCTGCGCGAACTCGCCCAGGCGATCCTCCCGAAGGGCGGCGCCGATCCGCTCGCCTACGACACCGCGGTGGATCCGGAGCTACGGCGGGTCTTCGACTTCGAGGAGCCGCTCGCGCCGATCGAGGAGAGCCCGCTGCTCGGAGCGAGCCCCACGGCCGCGTTCCCGTTCGGCCCGCTCGCGCTGCTCGCACGCATCGCGGAGGGCGCCGGCAATTGGATCGTGCCGGCGGCCAGTGCCGCATCCTCGGGCTCGGAATGGGAAGCGCTCGTCAGGCGGCTCAACAACTGGGTGCCCGGCGGCGAGCGTGAGCTGCGCGAGTACCTGCCGATCGTGCGCGACATGCTCGACGGCACGGCGCACAAGGTGGCGGAGCGGAAGCTGCCGCCCGAGCACTTCGAGATCTACCGCGATCTGGTGGTGACGACGGCGTGGCAGGAGAGCTGCTGGCGCCAATACGAGAGGCGGGCGGGCCAGGTCGCGGCGGTTCGCGGCCCCGGACCGTCGTATGGACTCATGCAGGTCAACACGCGCGTGTGGCGCGGCCTCTACGACCCCCGCAGCGTCTCCAGTAGTATCGAATACAACAGCAATGCCGGCGCCGAGATCCTCTACCGCTACTTCCGCAAGCACGCACTCCGCGCCAAGGAGCAAATGGCGCCGGGCGGCGAGGACAACCTCGCGCGCGCGACCTGGGCCGCCTACAACGGTGGGCCCGGCCATCTGCGCCGCTACCGCAAGACCGAGACGTCTCCGCACCTGAAGGCCGTAGACACCGAGTTCTGGCAGAAGTACCAGGCCGTGCAGCGAGACGACGAGTCGGCGTTCTTCTCCTGCTCCGTCAAGGGTTGAGCGACTCGTAGTCGAGCGCCCGCTGTCGCACGACCCGAAAGCTCCCTTCGTCGCGCGTTGTGGGGCGCGATCGTGAGCGGCGTCGCGCAGGCGCTGCTCGCGGCGCTGCTCTTCGGCGCCTCGACGCCCGCGAGTAAGTGGCTGCTCGCCTCGGCCACGCCGCTCCAGCTCGCGGGACTGCTCTATCTCGGCGCGGCGCTCGGCACCGCGCTGCCCTTCGCACGCGAGCGCCGCAAGCGCTCGCTGCGCGCGATGGGCCGGCGCAATGCATTGCGACTGCTCGGAGCCATCGGCCTCGGCGGCGTCGCGGGTCCCGTATTCCTGCTCGTGGGGTTGCGCGTCGCGTCGGCGGGTTCCGTCTCGCTGCTGCTGAATCTGGAGATGGCTGCGACTGCCGTGCTCGGCGTGCTGCTGTTTCACGAGCCGCTCGGCCGGAAAGGCTGGCTCGGTGTGATCGGCGTCGTGGGGGCCGGCCTGCTGGTGTCGTGGGGCGCTGGCTGGCCGGGGGTCGTCGCGGCGCTTTGGGTTGCGGGCGCATGTCTGTGCTGGGGAATCGACAACCACCTGACTGCCCGCATCGACGGCATCACGCCCGCGTCGAGCACGTTCTGGAAGGGCGCGATCGCCGGGACCACCAACCTCTCGCTCGGGCTCGCGCTGGCGCCGTTCGCGGGATCCGCCGCGACGGCAGCGGGCGGGCTCGCGGTCGGGGCGCTCTGCTACGGCGCCAGCGTCGCGCTCTACATCGCGTCGGCGCAGCAGCTCGGCGCGACGCGCTCGCAGGCGCTCTTCGCCGTCGCACCGTTCGCGGGGGCGGCGTTCTCGTGGGGCGTCCTCGGCGAGCCGATCACCGCTGCGCAGCTGGCGGGCGCGGCGGTGCTGGCGGCAGCTGTCGCGACGATCGTGCGCTCCCAACACGAGCACGAGCACGTCCACGGCGAGATCGAACACGTGCACGCCCACCGCCACGACGACGGCCACCACACCCACGAGCATCCCGCGCTCGCCTCCGAGGGGCGGCACAGCCACTGGCATCGCCACGAGCCGCTCGCCCATGCGCACCCACATTGGCCCGACCTGCACCACCGGCACGATCATCGTTGAGGGGGATCAATGCGGTCGCGCCAGGAACCAGAGCGAGATCCAGCCGGCCATCAGCGCGACCCCTCCGAGCGGCGTCACCGGACCGAGCCAGCGCCCGGACCCGAGCACCAGCCCGTAGATCGAGCCCGAGAAGAGCACGATGCCGCCCGCGAAGAGCCAGGGCGATGCACCGAGCGCGCGCCCGCTCGCGGCGCCGTAGAGGCCGAGCGCGAGCAGGACGACGGTATGAAACAGCTGGTAGTGGACGGCGGTCTGCCACGACGCCAGTTGCTCCGGCACGAGGCGAGCGCGCAGCGCGTGGGCGCCGAACGCGCCGAGAGCGACCCCGATGACACCGAACACAGCAGCGATGCGGATCCACATGGCTGCCGATCATAGCCGCAGCCCCCTGCCCGAAGCGCCGCGACGGCCTTGTCCGGGCCGAGATTGTCTCACTTTTTTCTTTTCGGATGCGGCCGCGCGTGAGAAGCTGCTGGCCCATCAGAGCGGGGCACGGGTGCATCCGCTGAAAGGGGGAAGCATGGGTCGACTCTCATCGACTTTGCGAGGCGCCGCGCTCGTGTTGGCGGGTGTGGCGGCGATCGGCTGGAGCGTCGCGGCGAGCGCCAGCACGATCAACCAGAACACGTCCTGGACGATCGATCGCGCGGGCACGAGCACGAAGTACCGCGTGGTCGCGTACGGCGACTCGATCTACGCCGGCTATCGCGGCTCGGTCTTCAACGTCGCGCGGCGCGCGGCGCCGATGGTGAACGGCGAATACTTGTCGAACAAGTGGGGCACCGACATCGAGGTGATCCGCCGCACCAAGTCGGGCGCGGTGGCGAGCGACATCTACAACAACAAGATCGTCGGCGAGCGCTCGTACATGCAGGCGTCGACGACGCGCGTGGTCATCGTTCGAGATGTGCGGCAACGACGGCCTGCAGGCGCGCTCCTCCTTCGCCGGCCAGAGCGGCACCTGCAACTACGGGGTGCTGGACACGGCGCTCAACAACTGCACCACCTACACGCAGCTCGCGATGCAGGCGATCAACACCTACGCGACGACGGCCACCCGGAAGATGGTCTCGAACCTCTACTACCCGGGCTACAACGCCGACAACGGGCTCGCCGGCTGCACGGACCCGACCACCGGGACGAAGCCGAACAAGCAGAACATGTTCCTGCCCTACGTCGCGCGCATCAACTGGCGGACCTGCAACTTCGCCGCGCAGAACGGCTTCTCGTGCGTCGACTCGTTCGCGCAGTACATGGGCGCGGACTACGACTCGAACGGCGACGGCGCCGTCGACTCGGTGGCGCTCCACTACCAGCAGGGCGAGTCCGAGGCCGCCTACGTGACGCGCATCACGAGCACGCTGCGCTCGACGCTGCGCGACTCGAACACGCATCTCGCGAACGCCAGCACCAGCTACGACTACCTCCAGTCGGACGACACGCACCCGACCTACTACACGTCGGCGACGATCTCGAGTGGCCTGTTCGGCAGCGGCTCCGGCTCGGGCGCGCCGACCTTCAGCGACGCGCAGATCGTCGGCGGCAAGAACCCGGTGTGGAACCAGTTCGGCCACGAGCGGATGGGCCAGGGCATGTCGGTCTTCGACCCGGCCACGCCCTAGCCGTTGCAACGCGAGCAGCGCGGGATCGCCGAGCGATCCCGCGCTGTTTTTTTCAGGCCAGGAAGCGGATCGCGAGCAGCGCCGGTACGCCGGCGTAGTACGCGACCGTGCAGAATCCCTCTACCGCCGTCCGGACCGATCGCGCGCGCCCGGGTGCGAGCCACGTCGCCGCGAAGCCAGCCGTTTCACCGAACACTCGCAGCGTGCACGCGAAGAGCACGAGATAGAGCAGCGTCGTGCCCCAGAACTCGACTAGCGTCTCGAGATACGGGCGCAGCCCTTCCAGGTAATACTGCCCGAGCAGGCCGCCGAAGGCGATGATCTGGTGAACGCGGAACAACACCGCGGTCGGCGCCAGACCGAAGAGCCCGAACTTCACGAGCGGGTGATGCCAGAGCCTGCGCGCGAAGCCGTGCTTGGCGGCGCCGTAGGCGAAGTTGGGATGCGCTGGAACCTTTACGCCCGCTGCGGCCAGCGTCGAGAGCAGCGGCGCAGGGGCGGGAGCGAGCGCCAGCGGAAACCGGTTTCCGGAGCGCAGCCGCAGCGACGCACCCGCGGCGGGCAGCGGGATGCGCCAGGGCAGAACGGCCGCGAGCGAAGCGATCGGCGCGCAGATGCGTTGGCCATCGCGCGTGACGCGCAGCTCGCCATCCACGACGTCCACCGCGGCCGTGAAGGCGCGCTCCAACAGCAGCGCGGCCAGCGCGGGCAACAGGCCGAGCGCGATCAAGGCGGCGAACGCGAGACGCGGCGAGAGATCCGCTCCGACGGCCCATGCGACCGTCACGCTGGCCGGCGCGACGCGACTCGTCGCAACCAGCAGCGCAGCGCTGGCGCGACCCCATGCCGGCCATGCGCGCACACGCCACGACGCGCCGTCCCCGGGATCTCTTGTGCCTGAACGACTTCTCGTCATGGGCGATATGATCCGAACGTGACCCGGGGATCCCGCGAGCGGAGTGACGGCGTGAACGACGGCGTGAAGATCGTTGCGACGCCAGGCGTTCGCAAGAGCGTATGGCTGGTAGCGGCCGCGATCGCGCTCGTCGCGCTCGCGGCGCTGCTGCTGGTGCGAGTCGGGGCTGAGCAGGTCGCCGCCGACGTCGGCGCCTCTCCTGCGAAGCCGCCAAAGAGTTCGGCGGCGATGACTGCGGCGCCGACTCGCGAGCAGGAGACGAAGCCCGTCGTATCGCGACACGCGCGCCGCATCGTGGCTCCAGCGGCGCAGTCGCCGCCGCCGGATCCCGCGTCTGCGCAAGCCGCACGAGCCGTCGAGCCGCCGTCGCGCGAAGACGCGCCCTTCAGCTTGGGCAAGCCCGGCGAGACCAGCGGGATCAAACTCTTTCCGGCGATGGGAACCAAGCCCATCAAGATCGGCATCGTGGTGCCCGACGACTTCGAGCTGCCCGAAGGGTACCTGCGGCACTTCCAGGCCAACGCGGATGGCGAGCTGCTGCCGGCGATCCTGCTCTTCCATCCCGACTACGAGTGGGTGGACGACGCGGGCGAGCCGATCCCGTTGCCGCCCGATCGCGTCGTCCCGCCGGAACTCGCGCCCCCGGGCATGCCGATCGAGATGCTCGAGGTTCCCAGCGCGCAGCGCGAGCCGGGCGGCGACCCCTGAGCGCGAGGGCGGTTCGCGGCTTCCCGGTCGTCGCAGCACTTGTGAGTGTCGCTTTGCTCGCGCTCTGTGCGCGCGTCGAGGCGCGCTTCGCTCCGCTCTGTTGGGTGGCGCTCGTGCCCTGGCTGCTGTGGCTCGCGCGCGCCGAGCGGACGCGCACGGTGTTGCTCACGAGCTGGTTCTTCGACGTCGCCTTCAGTTGCGCCGTGTTCGGCTGGTTTGCGCGCGGCATCGCGGCCTATGCGGACGCGCCCGCGTGGCAGGGCTGGCTCGCGCTCGTCGCTGCTCGCGCCGCTGCTCCAACCCCAGTTCATCAGCCACGCGCTGGTCCGAAATTGGCTGGCGCGACGCAGTGCGGGCTGGTTGCACGTGGCGCTCGCGAGCGCCTGCGTCTACGTCGCGACGGAGTGGGCGCTCCCGAAACTCTTCGAGGACACGCTGGGACACGGACTCTTCCCGTCGCGTCACCTGCGTCAGGCTGCGGATCTCGCGGGCGCGCCGGGACTCACGCTCGCGATCCTGCTCGGCAACGAGTGCGTGTGTGCGGCGCGGCGGCGGCGATCGCTGCGTCCGCTGCTCGGTCTGGCGCTGCTTCTCACCGCGCTGTTCGCCTATGGCGAGCTGTGCGTGCGGGAAGCCGCCGCGCGTGAGGCGTCGAGTCCCGCCGTCGCGGCCGGCCTCGTGCAGGCCGACATCAGTCGCTACGGCGCCCTGCGCGCGGAGCTCGGCACCCACGACGCCGTCCGCGCGATCCTCGACGCCCATTTTGCGCTCTCCAGCGAGGCGCTCGAACGCGGGCCGCTCGATCTCCTGCTCTGGCCCGAAACGGTGTACCCCACCACCTTCGGCGCACCGAAGAGCGAAGCCGGCGCGGCCTTCGACCGCGAGATTGGCGCGTTCGTCGCAGAGACCGGCGTGCCACTCGTGTTCGGCGCCTACGATGTCGAGGGCGGCCGCGAGTACAACGCCGCGGTATTCCTCGCGCCCACCGGCGGCCCGCGCGTCGAGTTCGACACCTACCGCAAGGCGCAGCTCTTCCCGCTCACCGAGCGCGTGCCGGCGCTTTTCGCATCGGAGCGCGTGCGGCGCGTGTTTCCCTGGCTCGGCACCTGGCAGCCGGGGCCGGGAGCGCAGGTCGTCGACGTGGCGCTGCGCGACGGCCGCACGCTGCGCGTCGCACCGCTGATCTGTTACGACGCCGTCTCGGCCGACCTGGCGCGCGAGGAAGTGCGCCGCGGCGCCGAGCTCTTCGTCACGCTCTCGAACGACTCGTGGTTCGCCACGGGCGGCGGGCCGCGCCTGCACCTCGTCGTCTCCGCCTTCCGCAGCATCGAAACGCGGCGCCCGCAGCTGCGCGTCACCAATACCGGGATCTCCGCACTGATCGACGCGACCGGCGAACTCGTCGCTACGGCCGGCGTGCACGAGCGCGCGGCGCTCACCGGCCACGTGCACCCCGAGCGGGCTGCGACGACGCTCGTGCTCGCTCTTGGCGAGTGGCTCGGCCCCGTGTCGGTCGCAGCGGCAATCGCGATGATGCTGCCGCTCGCGTTGGCGCGGCGGCGCTAGCGAGAGCTGGCATTGCGTCGCGTGCGCGAGGGGCTCTCGCCGAAGAGCTGGCGATACTCGACCGCAAAGCGCCCGAGGTTGCCGAAGCCGTAGCGCAGCGCGACCTCGGTGACGCTCGCCTGTGCATTGCTGCGCAGCGCACGCCGCACCTGATGCAGCCGGCGCAGCTGAATCAAACGGATGGGGCTCATGCCGTAGAGCGACTGGAACGCGTTGCGCAGCGTTCGCTCGCTGACGCCCGCCGCGTCACACAGTTCCGCCACGTAGATCGGCGCATCGAGCTTGTCGGCCAGCACATCCTCGGCCCGACGCACGACGCGCTCGTGCGAAAACATCGGGCCGTCGGAAGCGGCGCGACCGCCCTGCGGATCGACCGCGTCGATTGCCGCCGTCAAGATCGACTCTTCGAGCGCACGGCGCGTGGTGGGTGACTCGAGCACGTGCGGCGCTGCCTCGGCGATGAAGAAAGCCTGTCGCAGCGCATCGCGCAGCACGGCGAGCGCTGCCGGCGGAGGCTCCGCGAACGCCGAGGCTGTGAGGGATTGCGCGGGTTCGACGCCGCGCCGCATCCGCGCCGCGTCGTCCAGTACGACGGACTTGCAGAAGATCGCCGTCCACACCATACCGCCGGTCGAGTGGCCGACGTGCTCGGAGCCTGGCTGGTACGACACGAGCGTTCGCTCGTTCACTTCCCGACCACGCCAGACCGTCGTGCCCGAGCTGTTCAGTTGGAGCACCAGCGCGCTGATGTCGGGCGGGCCGCTCATGCGCGCCACATGCGCGACGTTCTCCGCACCGCGCATCAGCACCAGCCGGTCGAGTGAGACCCGCAAGACCTGTGCATCGATCGGGTCCGAACCGAGCTGCAGGTACTCGGCGTCGAGCACGCCATTCGACGCGGCGAGTTCGTCGAGGTCGCGAAACCGCATCGAGGTTGCGCGCGGCTCGGTGTCGGGAAGCGGCTGGGCCAGTGGACGATCCTCGCAGACCACGACGGCTACCGATAGCCGGTCTTGGCGCTGGAAGCGAGGTTAGCGCCAGCTAGACTCGCCCGTCCTGCGGCTCCCCTGCGAGGCGATCCGTTGTTCTCGAGCTGGAGCGAGGTGCCGTGAGCGAGGCAGACCGAAACGGCCGCACGCGGCGCGCCCTCGAGGCCGCAGCGCTCGCGGCGATCGTTTGCCTCCTTGCAGACCCGGCGCGCGCGCAGACACCAGAAGAGTTCGACAAGCCGACCATCTTGCACGCAGTCGACACCGCGCCTGCGAAACTTCTCCTCGGCCCCAGCTTTCGCGTCGAGGACGCCGTCCCGACCGACGGCCTCACCGCACGCTTCACGATCCTCTCGGACGTGGGCGTGTTCGAGGCGTGGGGCGTCGAGACCCTCGCCCTGCGCGTCGCCGAGATCCCGGCGATCCGGCTGCTCGACGAGGCGTGCCGGTCGGACGCGTTCGCGCGAGCCGCCGCCAACACGGCAGCGCGTCCGCTCCAAGCGACCGGGAGTGGACTCGGACGATTCTTTTCCGAAACGCCAGGCGCCGAGTCCGCGCCGGTCCCGATGGATCGCGAGAAGGAGCTTCGTGACGCCGCGCGGCGACTCGGCGTCGATCCCTACACCACGAACCCGGTGCTCGCCGTGCGGCTCGATCAGATCGCGTGGGTCGCTGCGGCCGGCCGCGTCTCGCTGAGCGCGCTGCTGCCGTCGGCGACGCCGGAAACGATCGCAGTGCCGGGGACCGAAGTCGCGCACCACTGGGTCTACGACCTGCCAGCCGCTGAACTGCGGGCGAAGAACGAGCAGCGCCTGCGCAGCTTCGGCGCTACCGACGAACAGATTCGCGCGTTGCAGACGGCGCCGGGCTTCTCGCTCTCGATGCAGACGGCGTTCGTCGAAGCGCTCGGACGCCTCGCCGATGTGCAGGGCCGCGGCGATGTGGTCGCACTCGCCGCTACGGCCGCGACGCCCGATCAGGCCCTCTACCTGGTGAGCGCCGTCAGCATCCTCGCCGCTCGCAACGAGCAGGCGCCGATCGACGTGCTGCTCGCGCGCGGCACGCTGGTGGCGCGCCAGAAAGGCGGTCAGCTCGTGGCACCGTTCCCGGCCGACTACGTGTCATGGAACGAGCGCATGGCGCGCTTCGCGCAACGCGAAGACCTCGCCGCTCCCGAGCGCGGCGTCTGGATCTCCGGCCGCACGACGTCGCGCGCGCGCGAGCGCCTCGAAGCGCTCGGCTGGGCCGTGCACGAAGGCGTGAAGCCCTAAACCGTCGCGACCTCGAGCACGAAGGGGACTGTCCCCCTCCGTCCGCGAACGAGGCTCCTCACGCGCGCCGGTCTGGAACCCGATCGCCGCTACTTGTGCGTGCGATTGAAGACCGGCGCGTAGCGAACGAGCGCCGGATTCGGCTTCGCCAGCTGTTCGAACGACGGCGGCATCACGAGCTCGAGCGCGGCGAGCCGGTCGCTCGGCGACGGATGCGTCCTCAGAAAGAACGCCATCGTCGAATCGTCCTGCCCCATCGACTGCAGTGTTTGCAACACGCTGACCAGTCCGTACGGCTCGTAGCCCGCGCGCGCGGCGATCACGACGCCGATCCGATCGGCTTCGAGTTCGTCCTCGCGCGACAATCCTCGTACGTAGCCTTCGAGTCCGACGCGCGCGAAGGCGCGCGCCGCATCGCCGCTGAGCCCGCCGCTCTTGAGCGACGCGAGGTCGAGCATCATGCCCTTCTTCGCGTTCTTGCGGATGTCGTTCAGTTGATGCTTCTGCACGACGTGCGCGATCTCGTGCGCCAGCACGCCGGCGAGTTCAGCCTCGTTGGCGCAGCGCTCGACCAGGCCGCGCGTGACGAACACGTTGCCGCCCGGGGTGGCGAACGCGTTCACGGTCGGCGCTTCGATGATGCCGAAATGCCACGGCAGGCCCGGGCGCCCCGACTGCAGCGCGAGCCACATCCCGACACTGTTGACGTAGTTCTGTTGCAGCGCATTGACGGTGAGCGGCGCGGCGCCGAGCAGGCCGGCGGAAACGCTGCGACCGATCTCGACTTCTTCGGCCTCCGGAATGTCGCGATAGGCCTCGTTTGCGCCCTTTGCCACGCCTGCCGCCGCCCCCAGGTTGATGCCGCCGATCGAGTAGCCACCGAGCACCGCGCTCGCGAGGTCCTTCCCGGTCATCGGACCGTCGTTTTCGGGTGTCGCGCACGCGATCGGCAGCAGCAGCGCGAGCGTGGCGAAAGAGACATGACCAATGTTTCGGGTCGTCATTTGGCGGGTGCTCCCTTGGGCGGTTCCCCGGCCTTCAGCAATTCGACGCTGCGCGGCGCGAGCTTGCCGGCCTTCGCAAACGCCTGCGCCTGCTCCGGGGTCGACGCGTAGCCGGCCAGGTTCGTCACTTCCTGCGGGTTGGGTTGCGCCTTCTTCAGCATCTCCTCGTCGAGACCGCGCACGCCGGTCGTGACGCTCGAGTCGCGCTTGCCGGTGGCGAGGTTCAGCGTCTGCGCGATGCCGGAGATGCCGCTGCTCTTCGCGGCGGGCGCGGCGGCGCCGGTGCCGGCGGTCCCCATCTTGATGTCGAAGAGCTTCGTCCAACCGGTGTCGCTCCCGGCCTTCAACTGCACCCAGGCGCCTTCGCGCTTCACCACGTCAACGGCGGTGCCCGCCGCCACGCTGGCGACGGCCTTTGCGTCGCCGGCGGGCTGCTGCTTCAGGTCGAACTGCCTCACGGTGACAGCGGGTTCGGCGCTGCACAGCGCGGACCCGAAGAACAGCGAGGCCACCACGGTCGCGATCGAGATCCTCATGCGGCCTCCGCGCTCGTGCCCGGCGTCGCCGGCGCGGGCGCGAACACCTGAACCGGCGCCTGCCGGCCCTTGACCGTCACGGTTCCGAAATCGGTGAAGCGGAACGCATTTCCGCACGCGTAGCGCGTGGCGGCGGACACGAGGATCCGCGTGCGCCCCTTGGTTTCCCCTTCGAGTCGACTGCCCAGGTTCACTGTGTCCCCGATCGCCGTGTATTCGAGTTTGCGTTGCGAGCCCACGAAACCGACCACCGCGTGGCCCGTGTGCAACCCGATGCCGATATCCAGCTCGATGCCTGATTCGGCGTTGCTCGCGTTGAAGCGCGCGAGTGTTTCGACCATGTCGAGTGCGCAGGCGACGGCGTGCTCGGCATGGTCCGCGTCACCCGTGGGCGCGTTCCAGAAGGCCATGATGGCATCACCGATGAACTTGTCGAGCGTGCCTCCGTGATGGAACACGCGCTCCGTCTGCATCGACAGATACCGATTGAGCAGCGCGACCACCTCTTCCGCCGGCCGCGATTCCGACAGCGGGGTGAAGCCGCGGATATCGGAAAAGAGCACCGTGATCGTCCGCGTCTCGCTCTTGATGTCCTCGAGCTTCACGCCCTCGGCCACCAGGTCCTTCACCAGGCGCGGGTCGAGGAAGCGCGACAGGACCATTTCGCGCTGCTCCTTCGCGCGTTGCTCCTTCAGGTAGGCGCGCAGCGCGGCCAGGAAGAAGAAGAGCCACGCGAAGACGAGCGGCGCGGCCACCGGCAGCAGCAGACTCCGGCCGAGCGCGAAGTAGGCGCAACCCAACAACGCGAGCGTTGCGCCGACGAGCAACGCCAGGATCTGCAGCAGGTTCCAGCGCCGCTGCAGCGCGAGCAGAAGCGGCAGGAAGAGCAGCAGCACCAGCAGGTACGGCGCGGATCCGGCCGTCTCCCGGAGGCGCTCGCCGTTCTTCAGATTGTCGATCGCGGTGGCGAGGATCTCGACGCCCGGCAGCAGGCTGCTGACCGGGGTGGCGCGGAAATCGCGCAGGTGATTCGACGACGAGCCGATGATGACGATCGCGTCCTGGAACTCATCCGCGGGACGTTTGCGCGCAGCCCGGTCGAGATCCTCGTAGAGATCGACGAAGGCCACCTGCCGGTGCGGCGAGTTGCCGCGGAACCAGTCGAGCCGGAACGAATCGCCGGCCGGCAACCGGTAGCCGAGCGCCGCGGCGACGCGCGCCGGAAGCGAGGGAATCCGCCAGCCGCCGACTTCTCGATACAGCCAGTAGCGGCGACCGATGCCATCCGCGTCTTCCACGTAGTTGATGAGACCGGTGCGCGACCACGCCGGCGGATCGAGTACGAACGGCAGCTGCATCGGCGCGCGGGCCGCCGGATCTGCGCCGGGCGACGCGGAGAGCGCCAGCACGTCCGCGAACTCCGCGAGCCGCACGCCTTCCTCGTCGTTCACGCGTTCGAGCAGCCGGATCGGGAAGAACGTGTTGGTGCTGCCCGAGAGCGCCTCGTTCAGCACCAGATCCTGTTCGGGTCGGATCCGGTCGGGTTCGTAGAGTTCGACGTCCATCACGACGGCCCGCGCGCCCTGAAGGTTCAGCGCGAGCAGGACCTCGCCGTACACCGAGCGCGGCCACGGAAAGCGGCCGACGCGGTCGGCCATCACCGCGAGCGAACGGTCGTCGATGTCGACGACGACGATCGTCGGGTCGGCCGCTCGCGACGTGGCGCGCAGCCGGATCATCGCATCCGAGAGACCCGCCTCGAGCGGCGCCAACCGATGCAGCCAGGCGAGATCGGCCAGCGCGACGAGCAGCACCGCGAGGCAGATCGAGTAGAGCGAGGCATCGAGAAGGCGCGGCACCCGCATTGGCGCATGGTAATCCACGCCGCTGGTGGCCACCTTCTGCGCCGTTCCGTCACTCGCCGAGGCCCAGCAACGGCGGCAGTTCGCCTGCCAGCTTGCGCGCGACGAGGCGCTGTCCGAACGACGTCAGGTGTACGAAGTCCCACCATATGAAGCCGGCGTCCTTGCGTTCCGCGAGGTACGCGTGCAGGTCGATCACGGGCCGCTGGTAGCGGGCCGCAATGGTCCGCACGATTTCGTGTTTGACGGACAGATCGCCGTGACGGCTGTCCGTCGGGCGTCGCTCCGGCGAGTTGGGCTCCAGCGCGAACACCACGAGCATCTTGCGCCGGAGCAGCTCCCGGGCGATCGCATCGAGGCTCTGCCGGAACTTTTCCGTGTCGACGTCGTTGTTCGAGAGATTCACCAGGGCCGCCGTCGCCTGGATGTCGGCGAGGTCCGTGCGCAGCAGCTCGAGGACTTGTCCCGCCCCCATTCCCGAAACACCCGCATTGATGCATTCGACCCGGATCCCGCCCGGGCGCTCGTCGAGCAGGCGCTCGAGCTGGCGCACCCAGGTCTCGTCATCCGAGCTCGCTCCCGCTCCCCACGTCTGCGAAGTGCCCAGCACGAGGATTCGAAACACATCCGGCGGGATCTGCGCCGTGTACTTCGCGCGGATTCCCGCGACGATGTCGCGCCGCGAGGACTTGATCCAATAGGCCTCTGCACGCGCGGTCTCGTCGCTCGCGGTTCCGTAATCGCGCCCCCGCTCGTACTGCAGCAGATAGGCGGCCGCGACCATGCACGCGAGGACCAGCCCGACGACTGCGGTCGCCATGCCGATTTGTCGGAACGGAAGCGACGAGAAGCGCAGCGCGATGGCCGTCCCGACGACGGTGATCGAGAGCAGCCCGGCAAATGCGAAACCGAGCCGTGGCCATTGCCGGTGGTGGTTCGTGAAGCGCTCGGCGTGGACCCGTCCGTCCGCGCCGGTGAAGATCACGTCGTCGACTTCTGCGTGCCGCTGGCCACCGCGGAATCCCACGCGTTGCGCGCCCGGCTCGCGTT
The DNA here is from genome assembly GCA_963801625.1 of uncultured delta proteobacterium. Taxonomy (GTDB): domain Bacteria; phylum Myxococcota_A; class UBA9160; order UBA9160; family PR03; genus PR03. The sequence continues at coordinate 397,284 of CAWDFQ010000010.1, read as the reverse complement.
TGAAGCATCCCACTGTTGCGCCATCCAGCGTCACGACGACGTCGCGATCGGTGAACGACAGCGCGACCTGGTGCCACGTGGCCGGGCTCACCACTTCGAACCGCAGCGGGTCGGTCGCCGTGAACTCGCCGTCGGCGCTGGCCCGGTAATGGAAGCTCGGGGAATCGGGGCGGCTGCTCAGCCGCACGCCGGAGAAGCCGTCGCTCCGGTGGTCGTAGAGCACGTGGAGATAGCCGTCCGCCTCGACACGGAAGCGGAACTCGAGCTTCGCGAGGTCCTGGGCGTCGCGGTACAGCAGCTCCTGGAATCCGAACCACGCGCCCAGGTTCAAGCGATTTCGCGCGAGCGCCTGCTGTCCGGACGTGTACGCGAGCGCCCCCATGACGCCGCGGCGCAGCGTGGCCTTCGTCGAAATCCATTCGGGGTGAACCGATAGGCTGTTTTCGTAGAGCGCGCGGGTCCTTACCACACCGAGGCTCGTCGCGAGGAGGACGCCGGCGACCAGCAGGATGACGTCGAGATTGGCGCGCAGACCCGGTCCGATCCTCGACGACATGGGTCGAGTATTGCCGGTTGCCCTGCGACCGCACGAGCCTGGGTGGTTCTCCTGGCGCCCCTCCCAGGGCGGAATTGTCGCCTCCTGGAATTTCCCCCTGCCACCAACACGCCGGGATCGCCACCTCAACGACAGAAGATTCCTCGCCTCCGGCGTATCGCCGGCATTGCGATGAAGAAGGCGGCCGCTGTCGCCTTCTGGGGCGGGTCAACGAGGAGACTGCGATGAGAAAGTTGTTTGCACTGGCGCTTTGCGGATTGGGTCTGGTCGCGCTCGGAGCCCCGACGCAAGCCGCAACCATCACCGGCGAAGTCCACTTCGGTGGGTTGTGGAATCCGACTGGTGGGAGCGGAATCGGAACCGCGACGGGCATCGATTTTACATCCGCCCCCGGCTTTCAGATCGTGCTGGTCGGGACGGGTGACTACGCCACGGCTCTGGCGGGGACCGGCGCCACGTTCCAGAACTTCGATTTCCTTCCCGCCCTGAGTCCTAGTCCCGTCGTTCCGCTCTGGTCGTTCTCGAGCGGCGGGGTGGACTACAGCTTCGACCTGGAAACCGTGGCTGTGGCGTTCCAGAGTGGCTCTGCACTCAACTTGACCGGGTCGGGTACCCTGCACGCCACCGGCTTCGACGACACGCCGGCCGACTGGGACTTCACGGGAAACTCCGGGGGCGTGGTCTTCTCGTTCTCGGCCGACAACAACGTGGTGCCTGAACCGGCGACGCTCGGTCTGCTCGGACTGGGCCTCGTCGGCCTGACGGCCGCGGGCAAGAAGCGGACTCGCCGCATCGCCTGATGCCAAGAGACCTTGCGGTTTCGCATGCTGCGAGGCCGTCCGGGAGTACCCGGACGGCCTCGTTCGCGTTTCCGGGGTCTCGCGTGCCGATCCGGCGCGCACCGACGGAGACCAGAACCCACGCCCCCAGATGGGTTCTACACCCCTCGACCGGCCCGAGGTCGCTCAGCGTCCCGCTGGGTCGGCAAGCGCGAGCAAGGCGATGACCGGCGTTACGAGCGCGGCGAGCACTCCGGCGTAGATCGCCTTCGAGCACAGGAAGGGCGCGAAGCCCAGCGTCTCCACGCCGAGCGCGGACAAGAGCGCGATCGCGAGGCCGCCCGCGAGCGCGACGCACGCCAGGCCGAGCACACAAGCGCGCAGGCCGAGCGGTTGTTGGAAGGGCCGTAGCCAGCCGGCCAGCGTCCCGCGAAAGGCCGGAACGGCGCCCTTCCGCACCTGGCTGCGCACCAGCGGCGTCACGATCAGGCAGGTGATCGCGGGTAGCAAGAAGCTCGTGCCCAACGCGTCGCCGCCGATGCTCGACTCGCCCCACAGCGGAATCGCCTCGGCGCCGCGGAACATTGCCCAGCCGATCCCGCCGTTCAGCACCAGGTTGATCGCGAAGGGCACCAGCGACTGGCCGATCCACAGGAAGCGGCGCTGCTCCGCGCTGAGCGGCACGCGCAACCTGCTAAGCCCGCACACGCGGCGCGAGACGCGCGTTGAACTTCTCGGCGTCGATCACGAAGCGTTCGTGCGTACCCTCGCAGATCACGGCGGCGTCGTCGCGAGCGCTGACGCGGAAGCGGAGGCGCCGACCGTCGATGGCGGTGAGTTCGACCTCGACCGTGACGTCGTTGCCCGGCGGCGTGGGCGCCGCGTGGCTCAGGTCCACGCGCGTCCCCACAGTCTGTTCGCGCGGCCAGTCGAGGTGCGGGTTCAGCGCTTGGACGCAGGTCCACTCGACCAGGCCGACCAGGTAGCCGGTCGCAAACACGCGGGGCATCGCCTGGAACTCGCTCGCCTCGGGGAAGAGTGCGGCAACGAGCTTCGTCTCCGGCACCCGGTACGTGAAGCTGTGACGCAGACCGGCGTGCAGGGTGTCACGCATGGCGGCCGCCGCAGATCGCGCGCCGCTCGTTGGCGCCGGTCGGCGGTGTAGAGGAGACGCCGGCCGCATCGGCCAACTCGCCGGGCTGGGGAAAACAGTAGATGCCGTGGGGCAGCCAGAGCAGAGCACCGAGTCCGGGGACGCTTCGCGCGGTCATCGCACCTCCGATGCGTACCAGCATATCGCCGCGGGCTGCGCAGGCGCTCGGCCGCGTCGCGCTGCAGGGCTGACGTCAAGAGTTCACCAGCGCAACATCGATTCGAGTGGCGCGAGCGAAATTGTGTTCTCGCGCCCGGCCCAGTTCACGACTTTGACCGCGATCCAATCGGTTGGTTCGATTTCGGTGGCCGGGAAGCTGCACCACCAGCCCGAGCGAAGCGCCTTGGCTGACAGCAGCGTGGCGACCACGGGGCGATCGTGGTCGGGCGCGCACTCGTGGAGGATCTTCCCTTCCGCCATCACGCGAACGCGGGCAGAGCCGTCCTCGCTGCCGAGATCGGCGGCCCAGCCTCCCAGGCGGAGCGAGCGAGCGTGGTCCATCGAACAGCCGTCGACGTGGCCGAAGCAGCCGATGTCGTAGGCGAGTGTACGTGGATCCCTGCCGGGATCACGAGACACGACGTAGAGATCCTGGAATCCCAGATGCCCGTGTGCGATGCGCCTCCACGGAACTCGGCCTCCCGTCGCACGGCGAATCGCATCTGCCACGAAGCGCTCGGAGACGAAGGTCGTACCGTAGTCGTTGGCGTCGAGCGTCCTGCTCTCGCTACACGCTTCGAAGAGGAAATGCTCGCCGGTCCTTCCCGAGAGATCGACACCATGGGTGGTGAAGACCAGCACGCCACGTTCTGTCAGGAGCGACAACAGCTTGGCGAGCCAGGGCTCGAAGGTACGCCGCGGGAGATGGCTGAAGAGCGACGAGGCGAAGATCACGTCGAAGCGTCGGTCGAGCGAAAGCGCATCCGGCGTGGTCGCCGACGTCACTCCGTGCACGCCAAATTGCTCGCGTTGGAAACGCACCGCGTCGGTGTAGATGTCACTTACCCAGATGCGCGCCGGCGCGAGCTCCTGGGCGAGATGGCGGGTGAAACGCCCGTAGCCGCAGGCGAAATCGAGGAACGACGAGACCTGGTCCCACCCACCAAAGGCCCAGTCAACGATCTGGCGGAGCTGATCCATCATCTGCTTGCCCTGCAGCAGATAGACGACCGAAGCCCGTTCGAGATCGCCGTGGTAGCCCTCCAGAGCGTGCAGGAGCATCTCATCCTCGCGGCTGATGGCCGCGTGGAAGGTCGCAGGGCTCGGAATCTGATCCGCCGCGAAGCGGCGAACCAACTCGGGATCGACGTCGAAGAGTTTTTCCGAAATGGGATCGACCTCAGTTCCAATGGGATCGCGGCTCAGCATAACCTGCGAGGCAGCGGCACGAGGTGGCACCCAGCACGGCACCACGCACCCCAGGCGCACCCTCACGCGAAGCTCCGACCGCGCGCCGTCGTCTCGCCCCGGCTGCGTCGGGCTGGGCCTCAGCCATGTTGCCAGAAGAGGCTCTGGAGACCGCGCGTGCCGTCGAGCGCGGCGGTGTCGAGCGCGGCCAGATCCTCGTCCGTGAGTGACCACCCCAACGCGCCCGCGTTCTCCTCGGCCTGTTTGCGGTTCTTGGCCCCGGGGATCGGCACCGCGCCCTTGGCGATCAGCCAGTTCAGCGCGACCTGGGCCGGTGTACGGCCGTCATGCTGCGCGCCGATGCGACGCAGTTCGGCCACGACCGCGTCGACCAGCTCCATCGGGTGCGCCGAGAACCCGCGCTTGCCGGGCGGCGGGTTGGCGGCCGAGTACTTGCCGGTGAGGCGGCCCTGGCCGATCGGGGAGTAGGCGAGGGGCACCACGCCCAGTTCCTGACAGGCCGCGATCAGCCCGGTGCTCTCGGGCGAGCGCCGGAGCAGCGAGAACTCGATCTGGTTGCTGGCGAGGCGCAGGCCCCGCGACCGGAGTTCGCGAGCGATCGAGCGCATCTCCTGGATCGAGTAGTTGGAGACTCCGACGGCGTCGAGCAGACCAGCCTCGTGCCCAGCCGCCAGCGCGTCAGCCATGGCTCCGTGCCCGCGGAGGCTGATCGGGCCATGGATCTGATAGAGGTCGACCTTCTCGACCCCGAGCCGTTCGACCGACGCGCGGAGCGATCCCAGGAGCGCGCTCTTCACGTTCAGCTTCCACGGAACGGGGAGGAACTTGGTGGCGATGACGGGTGTCGTTCCCCGGTTCGCGGCACGGTCCTCGGCCAGCAGCCGGCCGATGATGCGCTCGCTCTCGCCGCTGCCGTACACCTCGGCCGTGTCGAAGAACGTGACTCCGGCGTCGAGGCTGGCGTCCCAAGCTTCCCGGATGGTCTGCTCGCTCAGGTCCGCGTCGTAGCCGCCCATGCCCCACGTCGACTTGTCTCCCCACGCCCACGTGCCGACGCCGAGGGGAGGGATGGCGACGGTCGAGCCGGCCAGCGTGATCGATGCAGGGGTCATGGGTGATCCTCTCGCAGCTCGGTGGGCGCATGGCGTGCAGGCTACCGGTTCCCGATTGCCGGTCGTGCCGGCCGGGGTCCGGGGCCGGCCGCGTCATGAATGGTCGGGAGCAGAAGCATCATAGGCGGTATGGCGTCTGCGATCGGGTGGTACAAGCGGGATCTTGGGTCGATAGCGAGCGCGATGGCAAACCCCGCTTGGGGGCGAGTGCCGGCGGGCGCAGCTTACCGCGCCGCGGTGTCGGCACCGTCGGCGACACAGACCGCAGGACCTCCGAGACCTTCTGCTCTGGTCGATCCTGTTTTCGATTGCCCAGACCGCCATCCTCGTCTGACTCCTCGTGTTCCTGGTTCCCACCCGCTGATCGAATCCCCCGATCGCCCAATCACTCGATTGCCCGATTACCCGATTCGTGGCCGCGGTATCGTTCGCGCTCGGATGAACACAAAGACGCACGAGCCTCCGCCCGTCCACGCCGGCCGCCTGCAGCGGTCCGTGGGCTTCTACGGGCTGATGATGGTCTCGCTCGGATCCATCATCGGGTCGGGTTGGCTGCTGGGCGCGCTCAACGCGGCGGAAGTGGCCGGCCCCGCATCGGTGCTGTCGTGGATCCTCGCAGCCGGCATGCTGTCGCTGCTGGCGCTGACGTACGCCGAACTCGGCGCAGCCTATCCAGTGGCAGGCGGCGGCGCGAGATTTCCATACTACTCGCATGGCCCGATCGCCGGGTTCACCGCCGGATGGGCGTCGTGGCTGCAAGCCGTCTTCATCGCGCCCATCGAAGTGCTGGCGGCGATCACGTACGTCAACAGCGTCGGCTGGGTCAACCAGCACTTCAACATGATTTTCAAGGTCGGCGAGAGAGCCGGCCTCCTGAACGGCAACGGTCTCATCGTCGCGCTCGTCCTGATGGGGCTGTTCACACTGATGAATCTTGCCGGCGCGAAGTTTCTCTCCGACAGCAACGTGATCGTCGTCATCTGGAAGACGGCCGTGCCGGTGCTCGCGGTCGGCGTCATCGCCGCGCTGCAGTTCAATCCGTCGAATTTCCACGCGGGCGGCGGGTTCCTGCCGTTCGGCTTTCACGGAGTCTTCGCCGCGCTGACCGGCGGCGTCGTCTTCGCACTGCAAGGCTTCGAACAAGCGGTCCAGCTCGCCGGCGAGGCGCGCGATCCGAAGCGGGATCTGTCTCGCGCGATTCTGGTGGCGATGGCCATCGGCGCAGTGCTCTATGCCCTGCTGCAGGTGGTGATGATTGGCGCACTCGAACCGGCGAACATCGTGAAAGGCTGGTCCATGCCGCTCGGCACGGATCCATCGGACTACGGCGCGTGGTACACCCTCGCTCTGGCTCTGGCGGCGGGATGGCTCGCCAAGATCCTCCTCATCGACGCCGTCATTTCGCCGGCGGGCGCAGGCGTCGTGTACATGGCGACATCGGCACGGCTCTCGTACGCCCTCGGCGAGGAGCGCGAGATGCCGACCGCGCTGGCCACGACCAGGAAGGGCGTGCCGGTTGTGTCCATCCTCACGGCGGCTGTCGTTGGATCAGCCGCGTTCGGGCCATTCAAGAACTGGAACGCACTCGTCAGTGTCGTCACCGCCGCAACCGCCATCATGTATGCGTTCGCTCCGCTGTCGCTGGCGGCACTCCACAAAGTGGACGGCGGCCGGCCGCGGCCGTATCGCGTGCCGATGCCAACGCTCGTGCTGCCTGCGGCCTTCTGCTCGGCCAATCTGATCATGTATTGGGGCGGGTTCGAGACGAACTGGAAGCTCGGCGTCGCCATGCTCGTCGGTCTCGGGCTGTTCGCGATCGGCGCCTGGCGGACTCGCACTGGAGCGCAGCGCGCGATCGGGAGCGCCATCTGGATGGGACCGTGGTTGGGCGGCCACGTGCTGATCGGATGGCTCGGGCGCTATGGCGGAGGCAGGAACATCCTGCCGAACTGGGTGGATGTCGGCGTCGTGATTGTCTTCGCGCTCGTGGTCTTCTATTGGGCCATCGCGCTCAGGTTGAGCAAGGAAGAGGCCGCGGCCGAAGTCGCGAAGGACGCGGTGCAGATCAACTACGAAGCGTAGGCACTACTTCAGGCGGAACGCGGTCTCGTTCGAACACACGACGACGCTGCCGAACGAATCGAACGCGACGCCAATCAGGTTCGGACCGGAAAGCACGAGTTCGGGCGGCCCGTCCCGCGGCAATCGATAGAGTCCGCTGGCGCCCGCGAGTACTTCGACGACAAACGCGTTGCCGTTCGGGTCGAACGCGGTGCCTTGCGGCCGGCCGAATCTCACCTCGACCGTCGTCACGGTCCCGTCCGGTGCGACCTCATACACAGGTTCGTACGTCGACAGCGTCGGCGCCGTCACCCACACGGAGCCGTCGGGCACAATTGCGAGGTGGAAGGCCGCCACGCTCGACGGCACACGGCACCGACGCAAACGCTTCGGATTTTCCCGACTGGTCGACGCGGAAGATCGTGCCGGAGCGGTCGCCGACGAACAGCGTGCCATCGTGCGCAACGCCAGTCGGCACGCGATGCCTCGCGCCAGCGCCGATCGAAGCGGAAGACGAACTCGTCCAGGTAGCGCTGCAGGTGCTTCGGGCTGACGCCGTGGAAGGTTCCGCGGAGCCCCAGGTCTTCAAGTTCCCGAAGACCGTGTGCGGTCACGGCAACAGATGGACGGACTGGTGCCCGCGACCGCCCTTGCGAGGGCGATGATCGATCCCAAGCCGACGCAGCGCCACGTAGGCTCCCGAGGCATCGGTGAAGACCGTGGTCTCCTGCGGCTGAATCGAGGCCTGTACGAACGACGTGAGCACGGCGGCCGTTGCGTGCGGAATCACGGCGAGACGCACGGCGCCAGCGCTGTGCCCTCGCCGCTCGACAGCGATCGCGACACCGGTCTTCCCGACGCCGCGCCCTGCAGGCGCTGCGTCGCGTCGGCGACGAGGCCCGATCGCAGCTTGTGCAGCAGCGTCCAGGTCGTTTGGTCGCTGCCCACGCCCGTATCTCTCTGGAACTGCAGGGCCGAGATGCCCTTCTTGTGACGAGCGAGAAAGAAGATGCCGAGGAACCAGACGCGAAGCGGCACCCGCGTGCCGTGGAAGACAGTGCCGGCCGTCACCGATCCCTGATAACGGCAGCGCGGCACTGCTCGAGCCGTCGCGTCGCCAGGAAGTGGCTTCCCCGACTCGCGCAGCGCGGGCAGAGGAATCCACTGCGGCCAGCGAGCCTCGCGCAGATGGACTCAACAGCTCGCTTCGTCAGGGAACTGCGCCTGGAACTCCAGAAGCGTGCACGCGAATCGCATTCGGTCGCCCTCCTCGGGCGGCCAGAATGCTCCCGCGTCGTGTCATATGCGGTCAGAGGCGGAGCGAATCGGATAGGCAGAGAAACGCTAATGCTCCATGCTTGACGCGGGACCGGGTAGCCGCGTAGAAGGGCAGTGGCTCGCCCGAGGCGCGGAAGTGGCGCAGGAGAAATCAGTGGTTGCAGTGGTTGCAGATTTGGTCGAGGTCGTCGAGGCGGGACCGGCTCTCCGGGCGAGGGCCGCGTCGGCGCTGGCCCCCTGCATCGCGGCGCTCGCGATGCTCGCACTCCCCGCTGCGGCCCGGGCGGTCGTGCTCGAAGACGCGGTCAGCATCACCCAGTTGCTGTGCGTGAGCGAGGACGCGACGTCCCCTCCGATCAACGAGGCCGTCGACTACAGCTGCCTCGGCTTGCCCTATCCCGGCGACGGCAGCAGCACCAGCGGCGCCAACGTCACGAGCAAGTTCGGACCGGCTCCCGCGGTTTCCGCCCACGCCGATTGCGCCGACGCCCAGGGCGAGACATCGACGTGGTCGTCGAGCCGCGTCTCCTACGAGCTCACCATCGCGCAGATCGCGACTCCGCCGCACACCATCGGCAACGTTCCCGTCGTGATCTCGACGATGGGCAGCGCGGTTGTTTCGACTCTCGGGATGCTCGGGGCCCGGCAGCACCTACGTCAGCTCCACGAAGATGGTGATCTTCTCGAACGCCGACGTGTTCCAGGCGCTCGCGATCACTAGACCGCAAAACGCAAGTTTCATCCTGACCGATTCCTACGATCGGACCGAGACGATCGACCTGACTCCCGATCACGTCTACTTCGTCGACATCGCCGCCGGCTGCAACAACTCGCTGAGCGGAACCTGGGCGTGCGACGCCGACGCGAGCGTGAGCTTCCAGCTCGACCAGGCCACCTTCGACGTGCGCCAGGGTTCCAACACCTTCCAGCTGTCGCCGTTCTTCCGGGTGCAGCAGAGCGCGAATCTCGTCCCCGAGCCCGGCCCGGGATTGCTCGGGATGACAGCCATACTGGGACTCGCCGCGAGTCGGAGACGCCGCGCGGCGAACTGAGCAGCACCCAGTTTCGGCTCGACACGCTCCGGCTTCGGCCGGGGCGTTGTCGTTCAGGACCGCGTGCCGAGGCCGACATGCCGGGCTAGTGGCGCTGAGCCTGGAGGACTCGCGCCCGCGTGATCCGCGAAAGCGTCGGCCTACGCAGGAGGCAAGCGCAACGCTGTAAGGATCGCGGCGGCTCGCCTGGGAGGAGCCGCAGCGGGTCCCCCAATCCGTCCCGAGGACGGCGGCCTACGCTACCTCGACCGGCCCGAGGTCGCCGATCATGCACGTCGAGCCGGACACCGAGGAGTGACGCGGGGTTGCGTCTGCTGCGTTGCGAGGGGTGATCAGGCGGCGGCAACGAGCGGCAACCGGGGCGCACGCGCACCCTATGCGCACCCTGTCGGACCCCCCTGTCCGACCTCCCCCCGTACCCATCGCTCCTGACACTTGTGCTCCCACGGCGAAACGGATTCGAGTAGGGTCTCGACGTGAACGCGCCCGATGCTCTCGGCATTGAAGAGCAGCGCGAGCGTGTGCTCGCGCATCTTCTTCGACCACGACCCGGAGTTCTGAGCCTCGCTGCCAAAGACGCCGCCCGAGATCGTCTAGCGCGGCAGCCGGCGCGCGAAGAACCCGAGCGCCCCGGCTGCGGTGATACCGAGCGCAGCCGCTTCCGGCTCGGGAACCAGATGACCGGTCTGCCCGGCGAAATTGGTCGGTGTGTTGTCGGCGACGACCGCCGGGAATCCGGCCGACGCGTCGAGCGAGTGCACGCCGTCCGTGGGGAGTGAGGCCGGATCGAAGCTGAAGGGCGTCGTGAACGCGGCGACCAATTTGACCGTGTCCGTCACGCCCAGCTGGATGAATCCGGAATCGGGAAGCGTGTAGTCGGGCTCGATTCCGGCCGCCGCAGCAAACGCGGGCGTTGCCACCAGGAAGAACTTGTTCTCGGTCGGGATACCCAGATTGCTGGGGAACGTGTAGCTATCGAGCACGGTCAGTCCGTGATTGGACGTGAGCACATGGTTGAGCATCAGGTTCTGGTCGAAAGGCGAGGTGGTATGGAACTCGATGTACTGGATCGTCCCGTCGGCATTCGAGAAGACCTCTTCGATCTGCCACAGGTGGAACGTCGCTCGAGCGGGAACCGCCGCCAGAAGCACGACGAAGCCCGCCGCGAGGGCCAGGTCTCTCGAGATCCGCAGGCCCATCTCACCTCCCAGCAAGGGTTCTCGGAACGATACGTCCGCTCGCGCCAACCGGATGCCGTGTGCAAGGGCATGCAGGCAGCGGCATGGGGCGGCACCCAGCACGGCACCACGCACCCGAGGCGCACCCCCGGCTCTGGGTCCCTCGCTGGCTTGCACCCCCTTCCGGGTTCCCACGTTGTCATTCTGGCCACGCGGGCGCGCACGCCGAATCACGATACGGTGTCGGATCTACACGTAGAGGCGATCGCTATCGCGTGATCGGCGACGCTCCACTACGCGAAAACGGTTCTACGGCTGGGAACGAACGCGCTGGAACTAGCCAGCGGCCCCGACTCCGAGTCCCGCGAACGTGTCGCTCAGCGAGGCACCGAGCCGTATCAGGCGGGTAGGTCTGCTCGGCGGGATCGCCACGGATCTCGGCCAGCACACCTCTGCCACCAGGTCGAGCGGCGCAGCGTCGCGGCGGACGGACAGCCCGACAGCGCCCAGCCGCTCGCTCAGCACCCACGCGCCCCGCCCGAAGAACTGCTCGAGGTGCCCCTGGTGCGGTGATTTCAATTCCCAGTGGGGCGACTCTGGGTCGCCAACGACCTACTGGGCGGGAGGGCGCACGCTTCTTCTTGGCAAAACGAACTTTGGTATGACGGCGGTCATACCGCCGTGGTAGGGTGCCTGCTCCCGGCCACCGGGACGGACCTGGCATGGTCGGGATCGAGGCGTCCGGGAGGGCGGCCTCAGGAGACATCGAGTATGGCACTGGCACAGGTCGCCGCGTGGCTTCCCAATCCGGGGCGCTACGAGGACTTCATCAAGGTTTGCCACGAGGCGCGCAAGATCCACAAGGGGCTCGGAGCGGAGGTGCGGATCTGGCAGTCGCAGGTCGGCAGCAACGCCGGCACGGTCCTCTACGTGATCCAACACGCCGACGGGGCAGCGTACGGCAAGTTCATCGACAAGCTCAACGCTGAACCCGCATGGCAGCAGCTCGTGGCCTCGTTCCAGAAGAATCCGCCCGCCGAACCGGTGGAGAGCAGCCTGATCCAGGAACTGCCGTAATCACGCTGTCCGACGAATTGCGGGATCCAGAGAAGAAGAGACCGCCCGGCTCGCGTCGGGCGGTCTCTTCCGTCCGTGGAGTGGGTGGAGCGGATGGTCGGTTCTCCGCCTATCCGATTCGCTCCGCCTATGACCGCACGTGACACGACGCGGGAGCATGCTGGAAGCCTGAGCAGGGCGACCGAATGCGATCCCCGCGCACGCTTCTGGAGTCTCAGGCGCAGTTTCCTGACGAAGCCAGCCCGCTTCGCTGGGTTTGCCACAGCGCTCGCTGTCGACCCGGAAATCCCCCTTGTTCTTCCTACGGTCAACCGTGCGCGTTCCTGCGATCACGCCACAAAGAAGGGATCGACTTGTGGATCCCTTCGCGCATGATGCCGAAACGCGCGGGCGGCCAGGTGATCGTAGGCTACGGCACCAACCCGAGTGGCAAGAGAGAAGCGTGGATGGCGATGATCCCCGAGCTCGGCCCGGGATTGCTCGGGATGATGGCCGTGCTGAGTCTCGCGGTGATACGGAGACGCCGCGCGAGCTAGCAAACCCTGCGCCCTCGTGACCCGCGACAGCGTCGGCCCCGCAGGAGGCAAGCGCAACGCTGTAAGGATCGCGGTGGCTCGCCTGGGAGGAGCCGCAGCGGGTCCCCCAATCCGTCCCGACGACGGCGGCCTACACCCCCTCGACCGGCCCGAGGTCGCCGATCATGCACTTTACGGAGCCGCCGCCCTTCTTGAGGAACTCCGAGACGTCGATCGTCACCGGTGAGACGCCGCGCTCGCGCAGCTGAGCCAGCAAGCGATCGGAGACGCCGCCGGGCAGGAACAGGAACGACTCGCGCGCGGCGCTGTGCTGTCCGCTCGGCGTGTACGAGAACGCGTTGGCCGCGTAGCGCGCGGCGTCGTCGTCGCCGAGTTCGAGCAGGCGTTCGCCGAACGTTTCGCGCAGGCGCTCCCAGCTCTCGGCTGCGATCGCGGGCTTCCAGGCGAGCAGGTGTTCGCGCTGCGGGCCGAACGCGCACAGCGCGGTGTCGCCGTGGTAGTGCGCTTCGAGAACCAGCTCGATGCGCAGCACCGGGCGGGGCGCGACCAGCGGGGCGAGGAACGGTTCGACGCGCGCGTCGGTGCGGAAGCCGTAGACGCGCTTCCAGGGGGGCACGCCGAGCTGCGCGACGAAGCGCTGGTCTTCGAGTCGGCCGTGCGTGAGTAGATGTACGGCGCCGGCGGGAAAGAAGTCCGCCTCGCCTTCGAAGCGCAGATGCTCGGGAACGGCGGCGGTGCGGAAGCCAGCCGCGCGCACGACGCGGTCGTAGTGCGCGCGCTCGCCCGCGCGCGTCGCGATCAGGTTCGAGAGATAGAAGAGCTTCTCGAAGCGCGGCTTCTCGGCGTCGAGCGGGAGCAGGAAGCCCGCGTTGGCGGGATAGACGAGACCCGGCTGGCCGGGGTCCGCCGGCAGTACGACGACGTGCAAACCGTGAGCGCGAAGCGCGTCGCGCAGCCGGTGCCACTGTTCGACGGCGCGACCGCGGTCGACGCTGCGCCGGGTGCCGAGCCACGTGCGCGTGTGCGGATTGGCGCCGCCCTTCACGCTGAAATGCGACGGGTCGCCCATCAGTACGGTGCGGCGCCAGTTCGTCACGGTTGCGGCATCCCCGGCGGCAGCGACGCCGCGTCGAAGCCGCCGGCGTGCTCGAGGTGGGACTGCGGAACGGTGCAGTACAGCGTTGCGAGGATCCCGGCCGGCCGGTCGTTGCCGCTGCGGCCGCCGCCGCCGAACGGGAGCCGGCCGCTCGCGCCGATCGTGCCGCGATTCCAGTTGAGGATGCCGCGTGCGCACGCGTCCGATGCAGTACTCGTAGCGCGCGCGGTCGCGGGTCATCACGGACGCGGCGAGGCCGTAGTCCGTGTCGTTCGCGGCGGCGATCGCGTCGTCGAGATCGGCGACCGGGTAGAGCGCCGCTTCGGGGCCGAAGATCTCGTCGCGCTGGTAGGCGTGGTCCTGCTTCGCGGTCGAGAAGCGCACGAGTCCCGGCGCGAGCCACGGCGGCGGCAGCGCCGTCTCGGCCGTCGCGACGCGCGTGCCGCCCGCTTCTGCTGCGAGTGCGCGGTAGTGCATCACCTTCTCGTGTGCAGCGCGCGAGACGAGCGGACCCATGAAGCACCGAAGCGTCGAGCGGCGCGCCGATGCGCACGCCGGCGAGCACGCGCGCCAGCCGCTCGCTGAACCCGTCGGCGAGCGGCGCCTCGACGAAGATGCGCGACAGGCTCGAACAGCGCTGGCCGGTCGTCGCGCAGATCGAGAGCGCGGCCTCGGCGACGGCGAGTTCGAGATCTGCGTCCGCGCACACCAGCATTGCGTTCTTGCCGCCCATCTCGAGCGCGAGCAACTTGCCCGGCTGATCGAGCGTCGCTTCGGCGAGCGCGCGTCCCGCCGCCCACGAGCCGGTGAAGAGCACGCCGTCGACGCCCGCGTGCAGCGCCAGGCGACGGCCGACGTCGGCGCCGCCCTGCACGATTTCGAGAACGCCGTCGGGCAGGCCGGCTTCGCGCCAAAGTGTTGCGAGCAGCGCGCCCACGGCGGGTGCGAGCTCGCTCGCTTTGAAGACGACCGCATTGCCCGTCGCGAGCGCCGGGACGATGTGCCCGTTGGGAAGATGGGCGGGGAAGTTGAAGGGGCCGAGCACAGTGAGCACGCCGCGCGGATGGAAGGTGGCGCGCGCGCCGGCGCCGGCCTCGATCGGCGCGACCCAGCGCATGCCGTCGGCGAGCGTCGCATCGACCTTCGCGGCGAGCAGCTGTGCTTCGCCGCGCGCGTCCCAGAGCGCCTTGCCGACTTCGCGGGCGACGAGCCGCGCCATCTCCTCGCTGCGCTCGCGCGCGAGCGCAGCGAAGCGACGCAGCACGGCGGCACGCGCTTCGAAGCCGCGATCGCGCCACTTGGGAAAGGCGCCGCGCGCGCGCGTCACGGCGTCGTCCACGGCGCCCGCATCCGCCACCGCGAAGCGACCGATCTCGTCGGTAGGGTCGGCGGGAGCGCGGGAGACGAGCAGTGTCGGCCATAGAACTTCCTCAGGGCAGCGGGGTCACCGCGACGCGGTCCCCGGCTGCGACGCCCAGCGCTTCGCGACACTCCTTCGCGACGCACGGGAAGCCGTCGTCGTCGATCGGCACCACGAGGGCGCGGAAACCGAAGCTGCCTTCGGCCGACAGCAACGCCAGCGGTTCGTGCATTTCCACCGGCTCGTCGTCGGCGAGCGACGGCAGCACCAGCTCCCTGCGTTCGCGCACCGAGGTGATCGCGTCGCGCGCGGCGCCGAAGTACGGGCCGCCGTCGAAGGGGTCGACCTGTTGCAGGTAGCGGAAGCCGATCTTCTCGAGAATGCGCAGCGCGGCCAGCGCCGAGTCGTTCGTCCGGCCGATCACCGCGCGGACTTCGGGCGGGAACAGCGTCGCGTAGACGGGATCGCGCGGAAACAGATCGGCGATGAAGGTCTTGGTGCGCGTCGAGAGGCGGTCGGCCTCGTGGAACGAGAGGCCCGTGAAGCGGGCGCCGAAGGCGTCCCAGAGCCGGTTCGCGCCGCTCGCCTCGAAGGGCGAGAGCATCTCGGCGATCACTTCGCGCTCGAAGCACTCGAGGTGCGACGCGATGTACGCGAAGCGCACGATCGAGAGCGCCTTGCCGCACTTCTCGGCGTGGCGGCGGTAGCGCGGGTCGAGGATCAGGCCGCCGATCTCCGTGGGACCATCGGACGACGAGCGCAGCCGCAGTTTGTCGTGTGCGAAGCGGCGCTGCAGCTCGGTGCACTGGCGCTCTTCGGTCGACAGTTCCAGCCAGAAGTGGGGACTCTCCGGAGTGCCGTGCTTGGCGAGAATCGTCGAGGTTCCGACACAGCGGCGCTGCGCGAGATCTTCGAGCACGAACACGTACACGGCCTCGCTGCGCCGATTGGTGTCGCCCGCGAAGCTGCGCAGCGAATCGTGGATGCGCTGGGCGAGGAAGCTGCGGTCGCTCGGCAGGTTCATCGAGTCGAGCAGCGCCGCGAGCGCCACCAGGTCGTCGAGGTCGCGCTCCGCCACGGGTCGCAGGATCAGCACGGGAATCCCCTCTCGTCGCCAACGCGGCGCAGCGCCTTCTCGAGCATCGCGAAGCCCGCTTCGAGCTCTTCGTCGGTGGTATTGACGGGCAGCAGCAGGCGGATCCGCGCCGGGTTCGCGCCGGCCGTGAAAACGAAGAGGCCTTCGTCCCAGGCGGCGCGCAGGACTGCGTGGGTGACATCCGCCCCGCCGTCGAACGCGACGAACGCGTGCATCGCGCCGATCCCGTCGTAGCGGGAGACGGCGCCTTCGCAGCGCATGGCGAGCGCATCGAAGCGTCGCTCGACGCGGCGGCCCAACAATGCGATGCGTCCTTCCGGGCCGAGGTAGCCGTCCTGCTCGAGGCGTTCGAGGATGCGCGCGCCGACAGCCATTCCGACGGTCGCGCCCGCGTAGGTTCCCGCGACGAGGCCCGGCCGCGGCTTCATCGCCCGGGTAAAGAGCACGGCGCTGCCCTGCAGCACCTTGCCGACCGTCACGACGTCCACCCACTCGTCGAGTCCGAGCGTGTGGAACGCGAACAGCTCGCCGGTGCGCGCGAAGGTCTGCACTTCGTCGATCCAGATCGTCATACCGGCCGCGCGACAGCGCTGCATCAGCGCGCTGAAGAACTCGCGCGGAGCGGTGCGGATGCCGCCTTCGCCCTGCACCAGTTCGAAGCACATCGCCGCGATCCGGCCGGGATGGCGCTGCAGGTGCGCGTCGAGCGCGGCGAGACTGCGCCCGATCGGATCGGGGTGCGCGGCGTCATAGAACGGGACGAGCAGAACGTTGCCGCGCAGCGGGAGTCCTTCGCGATAGGCGGCCTTGTCGGTCAGCTCGGCGAGCGTCGTGGTGCGGCCCGCGAAGTTGCCTTCGAACGCGACGACGCGATCGGCCGGGTGGCGCTTCTGCAACATCATCTTCAGTGCGTTCTCGTTCGCCATCGCGCCCGAGATCGAGAGCCACACGTGCCGCAACCGGCGACCGGCGTGACGCAGCAGCGCGCGCGAAACGCGCAGGTACTCGAGACCCGGCAGCAGGTGGCCCTGGAAGACGGCGTCGCCCGCGGCGGCGATGGCCGCGGTTTCGACGAGGTCGCGATCGGCGTGGCCGAAGGCGTAGACGCCGATGCCGCCGATCCAGTCGAGCTTCCAGGTTCCGTCGGCGAGTCGCACGCGCGCGCCGCGACCTACGCCCGAAGCGATCGCGGGCAGCAGCAGCGGGCGACCGCGCAAGCGACCCATCGCCGCGACGGCGCGTTGGTAATCGCGCTCGGCGAGCCCCCGCTCCGAAGCGGCGCGCGCCACCGCTTCTGCGAGCGCAGCGGCGGCCTCGCGCACCGCGGGGACCGCGGCGAGCGAATCGAGGGAGTTCGGGGTGCGACGGCGCGACATGGCTCGCCGGGCGTATCGGCTCGCCACGCGTGGTGCTTGCGGAAGCCGCGCTCGGGCGGACGCGGGGACATCCCCGCGCGGGGCCCTCGCAGCGCTCTCGGCTACCCTGCCGGTTCCACAGGCTGGAAGGCCTGCTTCGGATCCCCCTTGATCGGACACACCATGAAGACGAAGAGGACCGGGATGAATCGGGGACCGATCGTGCGCGTGCGCCGCATCCGCGGCGAGGACCCTCATGCGGAGCGCCGTGAGGCGCTCTCCGCCGTGACGCCTTTCCTCGGGCTGGTGCGCGCGCCGCTATACCCGTGCGCGCCGTCGCCGACCGGCAAGGAACTGGTGGTGGCGACCTACAACGTCCATCGCTGGACGGGCTCCGGCAGCGGCAACCACGGACCCGATGCGGAGCGCGCGGCGTTCGTGATCTCCGAACTGGGCGCGGACGTGCTCGCGTTGCAGGAGGTCGTGCGGCCGTTCTCCGGGGAAGACCCGCTGGTGCGGCTCGCGGACCAGCTGCGGCTGCACGTCGCGTTCGTCACCACGCGCATCCACCGACTCGGCGAACTCGGCAACGCGATCCTCTCGCGCTGGCCGATCTCGAGCGCGTCGCTGCTCGACCTCAACTTCTCGCGCATCGAACGCCGCACGGCGGTCGCCGCGCAGCTCATCTCGGACGCGGGGCCGCTGTCGCTGGTCGCGACGCATCTGGCGATCGTCGACCGCACGCGTCACCGCCAGGTGCGCCATCTGCTCGATCACCCGAACCTCCAGGGTCCCGTGATCCTGCTCGGCGACATGAACATGTGGCGCACCAACGACAAGGCCACCAAGGCGCTCGAAGCCGAGCTGCCGGCGCACTCCGAGATCGACTGGCCCGCCAGCTTCCCCGCGGCGCGTCCGGTGCTCGCGCTCGATCGCATCTACGCGCGCGGCGCGAAGGTGCTCGAGGTGCGCGCGCACCAGAGTCCCGCCGCGCGTCGCGCGTCGGACCACCTCCCCGTAGTGGCGCGCGTCTCCCTGCTCTGACCGTCCCGCTCCCAGTCCCCCCTACCGGGTTCCCGCGAACCCCATTCCCGCGTAGCGAGGCAAAGCCGAGCGGCGAGGATCATGAGTTGTCATTCCCGCGTAGCGAGGCAAAGCCGAGCGGCGAGGATCATGAGTTGTCATTCCCGCGTAGCGAGGCAAAGCCGAGCGGCGAGGTTCATGAACTAAGCGGCGAGGTTCATGAGTTACTGCCCAACAGCACCACTTCGCCGCGTGGCTTCGTTCCGAGGTCTTCATCGGGCTCCAGCGAAACGCCGGCGCGGACCACGTGACCGACGTCGTGGGGAACCGGTGCGAGGAAGGTGGCTTCGCCGTGCGTGTCCGGATGGAAGGTGCCGACGCCGACCACGCTGCCGTCTTCGATGAAG
This sequence comes from uncultured delta proteobacterium, assembly GCA_963801625.1. GTDB lineage: Bacteria > Myxococcota_A > UBA9160 > UBA9160 > PR03 > PR03. The sequence continues at coordinate 378,797 of CAWDFQ010000010.1, read as the reverse complement.
AGCCACACCGCGTAGGTGCTGCGCGGATCGGACGCGAAGCCCTGCGCGTGCAGGTAGCAGTACCAGTTCTTCCAGTCCCAGAAGACGCGACCGTGCGAGCTGGGCAGAGCCTTGGTGCCGGCCAGCGCGAGCGATTGCATCTGCTCGGAACGCAACACCATGATCGCCTTGCCGGCGAGCACCAGGTCCGATTCGAGGGACCGGTGGCGGGCCTCGAGGTCGGCGATCTCTGCTTGCGCTTCGGCTTCCGCGTCGCGCAGGGCTGCGAGTTCGGTGTTCGCCTGCACGAGTTCTCCATGGACCGAGGCGACCTGCTCGCGCAGTGCCGCCTCTCGTTCCACGTGCGCTCGAAACGTCAGCGTGGCTGCGACGCCGGCCGCGAGGATTCCCGCGAGTCCGGCTGCGATCGCGGGACGCGCGAGCGCGTAGCGGAAACCGCGACGCGTCGGCATCGAGATCCGCGTCGGCGGCGCTGCGCGGTGCGCGACGCGCGCGAGTAGCCGTTCGCGCACGGCGGGCGAGGGCGCGACAGGCGGCTGACACGCCGCGAGCCGAGCCACTTCGAGTTCCGCACGCGCGAGTCGTTCCTTCACTCCGGGCACTGGCCGGCGCGATCCACTCCTCGACCTCCTCGTGCTCGGGCGCTTCGAGCGCACCGGCCACGTAGAGGAAGAGCGCGTCGTCCCGGTCGCTGTTCTTCACGAGTCGCTCAGGTCGGGTTCGTCGATCGATCGCAGCACCTTGCGGAGCGTGAGCAATCCCTGCCGGATGCGCGTCTTCACGGTGCCGAGCGGATCGCCGAGCTGCTCGGAGATTTCGCGATGCGAGAGCCCTTCGAAGAAGTTCATCTCGACGGCGCGGCGGTGCGGCGCGGGCAGTTCTTCGAGCGCGCGGTCGATCGCGATGCGCCGCTGACCCGCCGCGGCGTCTTCGAACGGATTGGCGCCGCTGCTGCCCGCTGCCGCGAGCGCGTCGCGATCGGCGTCGCTGCGCTTCGAGCCAGACGCCGGCGCGGCGCTTGCGGAAGCGAAGTCGGTCGAGCGCGCGGCTGCGCGCGAGCGTCATCAGATAGGTGAACGGATTCGAGCGCGACGCGTCGTAGCGATCGCGGCGCGCCCAGATCTCCCAGAACACTTCTTCGAGCAGATCTTCCGCTTCGGCGCGGTCGCGCACGATTCGCAGGCAGGTGGCGAAGACGATCGGCGCATAGCGCTCGTAGAGGCGCTCGAACGCGCCGACCTCCGCGCGGGCGATCGCACCCATCAGCTCGACGTCGTCGGGAACGGGCAGGGTCACGTGCTGTACCGGTTCCAAGTTCGGAACCACTCTAACCCAGGGCGCCGCGCCTGTGTCCCCGTCCGATCGCGGACGGCGCGCAGGCCGTGGTCATCGCTTCTCCCGCACGTCGTCCCTCGATTCCGCCGACACTACGTCGGGCGGCGTGCGCTGGATCGCGCCGGCGGATCGCGGGGCGCCCGGGCAAGGACCCCGTCGGAGAGGTCTTCAGGCGCCGTTTCGTGGGGAGGGCGAGAACGCTCGGATGGCCCGCCGAGTCAGTCCGGATCCCCGGCCCGCACGACGTCGCCCTGCACGCGCCAGCCTTCCTGACCGTAGAGGAACGGCACGAAGACCCACCAGTGCTCGACGTCGACGTCGACCAGCACGTTGCCGCCGCCGCGCTTCAGTGCCGCATCGACGGCGTCCTGCAGCGTCGGCGACTTCGTGTTGGTCGGAATCCAGAGGATCGTGTGCGTCCTGACCTCGGCGGCGACGTCGGGCATGCGTCGCGCGCCTTCGAGCTGGTAGCCGAGGGACGGGACACGCTCGGTCGAGAGCGCTTCGAAGTGGCTGTGCGTCGCGCAGCCGGCCGAGCAGACGAGCAGCGCAGCGAGCGCCACGCGGATCGGCGCGCGCATCAGTTCGGCTCCGGCAGATCGATCACGTTGCCGCGCACGGTCAGCGTCTCGACGCCGACCAGGCACCACCACTTGGTGGTGCGCACGCGGGCGCGCGTAAGCAGGTCGCCGTGGCCGCGCGTGATCGCGTCCTCGACGGCTGTTTCGAGGTTCGGACCGGCGAAGGTCGGGATGAAGAGCACGCTGGTCACGGCCGTGTGGCTGCCCTGGATGTCGCGTACGACGGGAAGCTGCTCGAGGTCGAGTTCGCGGATGGTGCGTGTGTCGAGCGAGACGGCGCGTGTCGAGGCCAATGTCAGATAGCCCTCGTCGGTCGCGCAGCCGAAGAGCGTCGCGAGCAGCGCGAGCGCGCCGCATTGCCAGCCTCGAGCGCTGCGTCGTGTGCTTCGCATCTCTCTCCCCCCGCCCAAAGCGCGCGCAGTCTAGCCCGAGAGGCTCGTCACGGCGCGATCGCGAAGCGGACCGTGACCGACGCGGAGAGATCGAGTTGGCCGGGCGCGACCGGCGGGGCAGCCGCTTCCGCCATCATGCGCCCGTACGCGACGGGGACGGGGCCGCCGCCGCCCACTTCGTCGATCTGGATCACGCGACCGAGTGCGACGCCCGCCGCGACTGCATACAGCTCGGCCTTGCGGCGTGCGTCGGCGATCGCCTTGCGGCGCGCTTCGTCGAGCAGCGGCGCGGGCTCGGCGATGCCGAACGAGATGCCGCCGAGCTCGTTCGCGCCGGCGCCGACCAGCGCGTCGAGCACGGCACCCACCTTGTCCACGCCGTGGACTTCCACCTGCACCTGGTTCGCCGCGCGATAGCCGATGATTGCCGGCATGCCGCGGCCGCGCGCCTGCCCCTCGGCGTAGAGAGGACTCACGTCGAAGCGACGGGTCTGCACGTGCTTGCGTTCGATGCCGGCGGCGTCGAGTGCGCCGAGCACCTTCTGCATCGCCGCACTGTTCGCCTTTACCGCGTCGGCCGCGCGCGGCGACTCGCTGACCACACCCGCCGAAACGTTCGCCATGTCCGGCGGCGCTGAAACCTCACCCGTCCCGGAAACGGTGACGGACGGCGGTCCGGCGTCGTTCGCGAGAGCGGGGCCCGCAACGGCCAGCGCTGCGAAGCAGAGCGTGCGGAGCATCGGGGTCAAGGATGGTTCCTCCCGGCGCATGAAACCGCAGGCGCCCGCTTCCGTCACGCAACGAAGCTTGCCAGCGTGCGGAGCGACGGGGAGAATCGACGGCATGAACCGCGCCGCGAAGCTCGTTTCCACCGCCGTCGGGTTCGCGCTGTGCGCGGCACTCGCGGGTTGCGCGGACATCGAGGCGCGGCGCTTCTATCGCGCTGGCACCAACGCCCTCGATCGCGGCGAGTCGCAGCGCGCGGTCGCCGATCTGGAGCGTGCCGCGGCGCTCGCGCCCGAGATCTCCGCGATCCAGAATCATCTCGGCATTGCGTACGAGGACGCAGGGCGATCCGAGGACGCGCTGCTCGCCTACGAGAGAGCGGTCGCACTCGACTGCGACAATCGCGCGGCCGAATCGAACTTGCGCGAGCTGCGCGCGCGTCGAGCCGGTGATCTCGGGTCTGATGATCCCCGCTCGTCGCCGGACGGCGACGAGCCGAACACGGGTCAGGGGGCGCGGTGAGCCGAACACGGGTCAGGGGGCGCGGTGAGCGGCGAACGGGGAGGGGACGACGAGCGGGGGGAGCGGCCGCGGCTTTCGTGGAGTGAGCTCGACAAGCGTCGGGGCAAGGCGCGCGGCCCTGCGAACGAACGTCGTCCGCGCGGGGCGGCGGCCGAGGCGCGGGCTGCCGCCGCCACGCAGTCCTATCTGAAGAAGCTCGACCAGCAGCTGTTTGCGAAGGGCGGCAAGAACGCGACGCCCGCTGTGAGACTGGCCGACGCCGTGCGCGACGCGCTCGGGACGCCTGGCCTCGACGACGCGTGTCGCGCCTATCTCGCGGAGGTCGGCCCGCCCGCGACGCCCCCGCTGTTTACGGCGTTTCTCGACGCGCGCGATCGCGAGCTGCGCGTGGCGGGGCTCGCGGCGCTCGCGGAGGCGGTCGCAGCGGGCGGCGTCGCGCTCACCGCGGGGCTGCGCTCGCAACTCCGTGTACTGGCCGCAGGCTCCGACGACGAGTTGGCTGAGCGCGCCGAGGAAATCCTCGCGACCTGATCGATCCGGTGGCTAGACTCGATCCATGTCGCACGAGATCGAGCGCAAGGCGCTCTCCCGCTATCTCGACGATCGCCACCTCAAGCGGACCAAACAGCGCGAAGCGATCCTCGAGGTGTTCCTCGAGATCACGGGTCACATCTCGAGCGAAGAGCTGCATCAGCGCGTCCGGGCGCGCCATCCGCACATCGGCTTCACCACCATCTACCGCACCATGAAGATCTTCTGCGAGGCGGGTCTCGCGATCGAGCGGAGCTTCGAGGACGGCATCACCCGCTTCGAGATTCCCCACGAGCACCACGACCACCTGGTCTGCGTGCGCTGCGGTCGGATCGTCGAGTTCGAGTGCTCGATGATCGAGTCGGCGCAGGACCGGATTGCGGGCGAGTACGGCTTCCGGCTGCTCCGGCACCGGCACGAACTCTACGGGCACTGCCAGGGACTGCCAGGAAGACTGACCCGAGTCCGCCGCGCCTCCGCCCTGGGCGCGGGCGCGCCCCAACGCGATCGCGGATACTCGCGCCCCGTGCAACGCAACACCGCAGCGAAGGCCGAGTCCGTTTCGCGAGCACGACTCCGCACCGAACGCGACGCCGCGGGCGCCTTGCGCCTGATCCTCTCCGGTCATCTCGACGTGGATTCGACGGGCGCGCTCTGGCGCGAGGCGACGCTGGCCGCGCGCGGGGCCGGTCGCGACGCGCTCGTCGTGGACGCGAGCGGGCTCGTGTACTGCGACACCGCCGGGGCCGCGCTGCTGGTCGCGATCGAGCGCGCGCAGCGCGCGGCGGGTGGCGCCTTCGCGATCGAGGGTCTGCGCGACGAGTTCGGCCAGGTCGTCGCGATGTTGCGCCCCTCCGAAACTGCGGCGGCTGCGAAGCCCGCGAAGCCACCCTCGTTCCTCGCGGGTCTGGGTCGCTCGACGCTCGAAGTCGTGTCGGATCTGCGCGCGCTGGTCTCGTTCGTCGGAGAACTCTCGGTCTTCACGCTGCGCGTCTTGCGCCATCCCGGCGAACTGCGCTTTCGCGATGCGGTGACGGTGGCCGATCGCGCCGGCATCGGCGCGGTGCCGATCGTGGCGCTGGTCGGCTTCCTGCTGGGCCTGATCCTCGCCTTCCAGGGCGCGATCCCGATGCAGCGCTTCGGCGCGGAGATCTTCGTGGCGGATCTGCTCGGGATCTCGATGCTGCGCGAACTGGGACCGCTGATGGCGGCGATCCTGCTCACCGCGCGCTCGGGCTCGGCGTTCGCCGCCGAGATCGGCACGATGAAGGTCAACGAGGAGATCGACGCGCTCTCGACGATGGGCCTCGAACCGGTGCGCTTCCTGGTGGTGCCGCGCGTGCTCGCCGCGGTGGCCGTCGTGCCGGCGCTGACGCTGCTGACCAGCGCCTTCGCGCTGCTCGGCGGGCTCGTGGTCTTCGTGCAGCTCGGGTTTCCGCCGGTGACCTTCGCGAACCGCATCCTCGAATCCGTGACGGTGTCGGACGTCGTCGGCGGTTTCGCCAAGGCGCTGGTGTTCGGTGTGATCGTGGCGGCGGTCGGCTGTCTGCGCGGTCTGCAGACCGGAAACGGCGCGCAGGCGGTCGGCGCCTCCGCAACCAGCGCGGTGGTGAGCGGCATCATCCTGATCGCAGCGACCGACGGGATCTTCGCCGTGGTCTTCTACGTGCTCGGGATCTAGGCGATGGCCGAACGGGGCGAAACGATCATCCGCGTCGAGGGATTGACCGCGCGCTATGGCGATCGGCTGATCTTCGACCGCCTCTCGTGCGAAGTGAAGCGCGGCGAAGTGTTCGTGATCCTGGGCGGATCGGGCTGCGGCAAGAGCACGCTGCTGAAACACATGATCGGGCTCTACCGCCCCGCCGCGGGCCACATCTTGATCGACGGCGACGACATCACCAGCGCCGAGGGCGAAGCGCGACGCCGGCTGCTGCGCAAGATCGGCGTGATGTACCAGAGCGGCGCGCTCTTCGGCTCGATGACGCTGCAGGAGAACGTGCGGCTCGCGCTCGAGGAGTTCGCCGATCTCCCCGATGACGCGATGGACGCGATCGCCGCCAGCAAGCTCCGCCTGGTGCAGCTCGAGGGCTTCGAGCGCTTCTACCCCTCGGAGATCAGCGGCGGCATGAAGAAGCGCGCGGCGATCGCCCGCGCGATGGCGCTCGACCCGGCGATCCTCTTCCTCGACGAGCCCTCGGCGGGCCTCGATCCGATCACCTCCGCCGAGCTGGACCAGACGATCCTGCGACTCGCGCGCACGCTCGGCGTCACCTTCGTGGTCGTGACCCACGAGCTGCCGAGCATCTACACCATCGCCGACCGCGTCATCATGCTCGACCCGCGCGTCCATGGCATCGTTGCGACGGGAGTGCCGCAGGAGCTGCGCGACCACGCGACGGACGAGTGGGTGCGCCGCTTCTTCCGCCGCGAAGCCGAGCCGGTGGCAGCTGCAGGAGGATTCGGCATGAGCGACGAAGCTCGATTTGTCCGCGTCGGCACCTTCGTGTTCGGCGGCATCGCGCTCGCCGTGATCGGCGCGTTGGTGATCGGCGGCGGGAGTCTGTTCCGGAAGCCCATCCTCTTCGAGACGGTCTTCGAGGAGTCGGTGCAGGGCCTCGAAGTGGGCTCCCCGGTGAAGCTGCGCGGCGTGAAGATCGGGACCGTCGACTACATCGGTCTGGTCGCCGACACCTACGCACTCGACAATTCCCCGAACCCCTCGGAAGAAGGCAACCGCGTGCTGGTGCGGATGGATCTCAATCGCAGCGGCGAGGTGGAGCGCAGCCGCCAGGAACGGATCGAGAACGTGAAGGAGCTGGCCTCGAAGGGTCTGCGCCTGCGGATCACGCCGCTCGGCATCACCGGCACCTCGTTCATCCAGGCCGACTACGTGGATCCCACGAAGAATCCGCCGATGGCGATCTCGTTCGATCCGGAGACCATCTACGTGCCGTCGGCCCCGAGCACGATCTCCCAGCTCTCGTCGGCGGCCGAGCGCCTGGTGTCGCGCATCGACAAGCTCGACGTGGAGCGGCTGCTCACCAACTTCGACACGCTGCTGGTGAGTCTCAACGACGTCGCTCGGCAAGGCCGACGTCGAGGGCGCGCGCAAGTCCGTCGGCGAACTGCTCACCGATCTGCGCAGACACCAGCAGCGAAGCGCGCAAGGCGATCGCTGCCGCCGATCTGCGCGGCGTGACCCAGGATGCGCGCAAGAGCCTCGACCAGGTGACCGAGACGCTGCTGCGCGTACAGCGCCTGCTCGACGCCAATGGCGACGATCTCGCGGTCACCCTCGACAACCTGCGCGTCGCGACCGAGAACCTGCGCGAGGCGTCAGAGACGGCCCGCGCGTATCCCTCGTTCCTGCTCTTCGGCGCTCCGCCGAAGCCGGTGGAGGCGCCGGCCCGATGAGTGCCGCGACGCCGATGCCGCGTTCGCTCACCGCGCTGCTGCTCGGCGCCGCCCTGTTCGGCGCCGCCCTGTGCGGTGCCGGCTGCTCGGGTGTGCTCGCCCGCGAGCCGCTCGAGAAGCAGCGCTTCGTGCTGGCGCCGGGGCGACCCGATCCCGTGTCGGGTGCGCGCGCCGGCGTGCTGCGCATCGGCGTGGTGCACGCCTCGACGCCGTTCCAGAACCGCGGCTTCGTGCATCGCACCGGCGACGAGAGTTTCAAGAGCGACTTCTACAACGAGTTCGCCGCGCCGCCCGGCATTCTGCTGCGCGACATCCTCATCGAGTGGCTGCGCGACGGCACGCACTTCGAGACCGTCGTGCAGGGCTCCGAAGCGCCCGCCGACTGGCTGCTGGAGGTCGACCTCGAGTCGCTCTACGCGGATCTGCGCGACGCCGCGGCGCCGCAGGTGGCGATCGGCATCACGGTGCGGCTGCTCGACGCGCGCGCGGCCGGCGCGGCGATCGCCTTCCAGAAACACTATGCGGCGAGCGAGCACGCGGCGGATGCGTCGCCGCCCGCGCTCGCGGCGGCGTGGAACCGGGCGCTCGCTCGCGAGCTGGGCGAACTCGCCGCCGATCTCGACGCCGCGCGAACGCGCCGGGCGTCGCGCGCGCGTTCGCGCTGACCCGTGCCGCGGCCCCGGATCCAGCTCTCCTTCGTCGCGCTGCTCGGAGCGCTCTGCGGCTTCCTGGTGGTGACGCCGCTGCTCGGCGCGGGGAGCGGGTGGCGGCTGGTCAACGCGGTGCTGTTCCTCGCCGTGATCGCCTCGAGCCTGCGTGTCGTCGGAACGGGCGGGCGCTCATCTGCTCATTCCCGGTGCGGTCGGATTCGGCGCGATCGCACTCGAACTCGTCGCGGACTTCGGCGGTCACGCGTCGCTCTCGATCGCGGCGCACGCGATCTTTGCGTCGTACCTCGCGTTCGTGGTCGTCACGTTGCTGCGCGGCATCCTGCGCGTCGAGCGGGTGACCGGCGACGCGATCGCCGGCGGCGCGTGCGTGTACCTGCTGATCGGCCTGCTGTGGGGCGCCGTCTTCACGGTTCTCGAACTCGTACAGCCGGGATCGTACCTCCAGGGTGGCGTTCCGATCGTCCACAAGGTGCACGGACCGTACGGCGAGCTGCTCTACTTCGGCTACGTCACCCTCACGACGGTCGGTTACGGCGACATCGTCGCAGCGACGCCGATTGCGCGGATGCTCGCGGTGCTGGCGGCGCTCTCCGGTCAGCTCTATCTCGCCGTGTTCGTGGCAGGGCTCGTCGGAATGGTCGCGGTGCAGAGCCGCGCATCGCGCGACAGATGAGCGCCGCACGCGGCGGAACCGGGGTGATCGCAATGCAGGTTTCTCGCACGATCGTCGCCTTCGCCGCCGCGGCGCTGTGGATCGGTTGCGCGGCGCGGCCGCCGGCGCCGAGCGCGCTGCCCGCGGCGCCGCACACCGACGTGCGCATCCTGCGCGACCACTTCGGTGTCCCGCACGTGTTCGGTCGCAGCGACGCGGACGCCGCCTTCGGTCTCGCCTACGCCCACGCCGAGGACGACTTCGCGACGATCCAGGAAGTGGTGTTCGGCGTGCGCGGAAAGCTGGCTTCGGTGCGCGGCCCGAGCGCGGCGCCGGGCGACTACGTCGTCGCGCTGCTCGGCATCTGGAAGGACGTCGAGCGAGGCTGGGAGCGCGACCTCGACCCGCGCACGCGCGCGATCCTCGACGCCTACGCCGCCGGCGTCGAGTTCTACGCGAAGCTGCATCCCTCGGAAGTCTGGGATGGCCTGCTTCCGGTGCGCGGTCAGGACGTGCTCGCGGGCTTCGCGCTGCGCTCGCCGTTCTTCTTCGGTCTCGATGCCACGCTGCGCGATCTCTACCGCACGGGCGGTGCGCCCGCGGAAGCGGCGCAGCTGGCGTCGATTCCGTTCGCGGCGCCGGCGATCGGCTCGAACAGCTTCGCGGTCGCGCCGTCGCGCGCGGCGGACGGCCGCGCGCACCTGCTCGTCAATTCGCACCAGCCGTGGACGGGACCGGTCGCGTGGTACGAAGCGCACGTCCACAGCGACGAAGGTTGGGACGCCGTCGGCGGCGTCTTCCCGGGCTCGCCGGTGATCCTGCACGGCCACAACCGCGATCTCGGCTGGGCCTTCACCGTGAACCGCCCCGACCTCGTCGATGTGTACCGGCTCGAGATCAACCCCGGCGAATCGCAACCAGTACCGCTTCGACGGCGCCTGGCGCGACCTCGAAGTCGAGAAGATCGCGATCCGCGTGCGGCTGTTCGGCTTCTTGCCCTTCACCGCCGACCGCGAAGTGCTGCGATCGGTGTACGGCCCGGTGCTGCGCCTTCCGCACGGCAGCTTCGCGATCCGCTGGGCCGGCATGGGCGAGGTTCGCCAGGTGGAGCAGTGGTACCGCATGAATCGCGCCACGAGTTTCGACGCGTGGCGCGACGCGATGCGGATGCAGGCGATCCCGTCGCTGAACGCTGCGTACGCCGATCGCAGCGGTCGCATCGCCTACTTCTACAACGCGAAGATTCCCGTGCGCGCGCCCGGCTACGACTGGTCCGGCGTCGTGCCCGGCAATACCAGCCGCACGTTGTGGACGGAGTTCCTGCCCTTCGACGCGTTGCCGAAGGTGGTGGACCCGCCGTCGGGCTTCGTGCAGAACTGCAACAGCTCGCCGTTCGAGACGACGGTCGGCGCCGGCAACCCGCGGCCGGAGGAGTTTCCGGAGAGCGCCGGCATCGAGACGCGCATGACGAATCGCTCGCTGCGCGCGCTCGAACAGCTCGGAGCGGATTCGTCGCTGACGGACGAAGAGCTGCGCGCGATCAAGTTCGACGTGACGGTTTCCGAGCGCTCGGAGCTGTTCGCCCATCTGGAGCGCGCGCTCGCGGCGGTGGACGCAGCGGGGGCCGATGCGGACGCGCTCGAGACGAGCGCCGCTGCGCTGCTGCGGAGCTGGGACCGCCGTGCCGATTCCGGGAACCGCGCGACGACACTCGCGCTCTTCACACTCTACCCGGTCTTGCAGGCGCGCCACGATGGGCGCCCCGATCCGGATCCGCACGCGAGCCTGCGCGCCGCGGCGAAGCTGCTGATGAATCGTCACGGCCGCCTCGATCCGCCGTGGAGCTGGGTGAACCGCCTGCGCCGCGGTCCGCTCGATCGTGGCGTCGATGGCGGTCCGGACGTGCTCCACGCCGTCGAGGGTTCGCTCGAGCACGGTCGCGTCGCGGCGGATTCGGGCGACGGGCTGATGTTCTTGGTCTCGTTCGGCAAGGACGGCGCCCGCTCGCAGAGCTTGCATCAGTACGGCAGCGCGACGAGTCGCCCGAAGTCGCCGCACTACGCCGATCAGGTGCCGCTCTTCATCGCGCACCAGTTGAAGCCGGTGTGGCTGGACGAATCGGAGATCCGCGCGCATCTCGAACGCGAATACCGGCCCGGAGAAGAACTCGACGCCGCAGCGCGGTAGTCTCGCCGCCCGCGCGCCCGCACGGAGGACCTGCCTTGTCGCTCGCCATGACCGAAGTCCGAACGCGAAGCGTTTCTCGCTGCGCTGCACGTCGGTGTGATCAGCATCTCGCAGTCCGGCCGCGGGCCGCTGACGGTCCCGATCTGGTACGCCTACCAACCCGGCGGCGAGCTGTGGGTGCTCACCGACCGCGACTCGCGCAAGGGCAAGCTGCTGAAGACCGGCAAGCGCATCTCGCTGTGCGCACAGACCGAGACGGCGCCCTATCAGTACGTGAGCGTCGAGGGACCGATCGTCGCGATCGTGCCGGCCGACCGCGAGCGCGACGCGCGTCCGATGGCGCACCGCTATCTCGGTACCGTACTCGGCGATCGCTACATCGAGGCTACTTTGGGAGACCGCGAGGCGGGCGGCAGCATCCTCGTGCGCATGCGCCCGGAGCGCTGGCTGGCGGTGGACTACAAGAAGCAGTTCTCGGTCTGAGCCGCACTCCCAGCCGTCACGCCACGCCCCAATCGAGGACGAAGGGGACTGTCCCATTCGTCTCTCGGGAAACGCTCGCCGTTCCTCCTCTGGTCCGCCCGCGTCAGCCTTAGAGCTCGTATCCGCCTGCGCAGATTCCGATCCGGCCGGTACCTTCCGCGCCCATGGAATCCATGAACGAACTCGGCTTCTACACGCTCGCGGGCGCGCCCCGCTCTCCTCGCGCGTTGATCGACGAAGTGCGCGACGCCGAGGCGCTCGGTCTCGGCTCGGCGTTCGTCTCCGAGCGCTGGAACATCAAGGAGGCCTGCACGCTCTCGGGCGCGGTGGGCGCCGTCTCGACGCGCCTCGGCATCGCGACCGCCGCCACCAACCACAACACGCGACACCCCGTGGTGACGGCTTCGTTCGCGACGACGATGCACCGGCTCACCGGCGGTCGCTTCGCGCTCGGCCTCGGTCGCGGCATCGAGATCCTGTTCCGCGTCTACGGCATTCCGCGGATCACGACGGCGCAGGTCGAGGACTTCGCCGGCCTGATGCGACGCCTCTGGCGCGGCGAGACGATCCTCGGTCACGACGGGCCGGCCGGCCGCTATCCGGTGTTGCGCCTCGATCCCGATTTCGACGAGGCGATTCCGCTGTTGTGGACCGCCTTCGGCCCGAACTCGCTGGCGCTCGGCGGTCGCGTCTTCGACGCCGTCGTGCTGCACACCTTCTTCAGCGACGAGACGCTCGCGCGCTGCGTCGCGGCGGTGAAGCGCGCCGCGGAAGAAGCTGGGCGCGATCCGGCCAGCGTGCGCGTCTGGTCGTGCTTCGCGACCGTCGGCGATCACCTCGATCCCGCGCTGCGCCTCAAGAAGACCGTCGGCCGGCTCGCCACGTACCTCCAGGGCTACGGCGATCTGTTGGTGAAGACGAATCGCTGGGATCCCGCGGTGCTCGCGAAGTTCCGCGCGGATCCGTTCGTCGCGGCTTTCCGCAGCGCCTTCGACGACAAGGCGACGACCGAGCAGCTGGAGCGCGTGGCGGCGCTTGATACCCGACGAGTGGCTCGCGGCGGCGGCGACGGGTTCGCCGGCGCAGTGCGCGCAGAAGATCCTCGGACAGTTCGACCTCGGCGCCGACGCGGTGATCCTGCACGGCGCTTCGCCGAGCGAGCTGGCCCCGATCGTCGAGGCGTATCGCGCGATCCGCCCGGCGGGTCGCTTCGACCGGCTTCCCGCCAATCCCGCCGGCCCGCTGCGTTCGCGCTGAGGATCGCGATCAGTCTTCGAGCACGATCCGGTTCGGCAGCTCGTCGGGATTGCGATCGGGGACCGGGACGTGGCGGGCGAGGATCTCGCCGCAGCGGCGGATCGCGGCTTCGAGCCCGTTGACCGCGTCGCCGCGGCGCAGTCCGTCGACGGCGAGCTCGACGACCTGCTGCCAGCTCTCGTTCGGGTCGAGCGTCCGGTGGATGCCTTCGTCGGCGAGTACCACCACGCGGCGCTCGAGCAGCGCGACGAAGATCAGGATGCCGGTGCGCTGCCGGGTATACGCGAGACCGTTCGCGACGAAGGCGTGACGCGCCCGCTCGGCGACGCGCGCGAGCACCAGCGGCTGCGCGAGCAGCAGTCTCCGTACCGCATCGATTCGCGCCACGGCGTGCGCGGCGGCGAGCGCCGCGGCCTGCGCCGCCAGGTAGATCCATCCCGCGAGCGGCGGCGCGAACGCGAGCAGCCCCGCGAACACGAGCGCCGCGAGCGACACACCCAGGCGCCAGCCCGCGCTGCCGTACTCGTCGCACGCGCGCGCGACGACGACCACGATCTCGCCCGCCGTATGCCGCTCGGCTTCCAGCACCGCCGCCTCGAGGCGCAGCTGCGCCGCCGGATCGAGGAGCCTGCCGGGTCGCATCGCTCACCAACTCCCGGAGGCGCCGCCGCCTCCGAAACCACCGCCACCGCCGCTGAACCCGCCGCCTCCGCCGCCGCCGAAACCGCCGAAGCCGCCGCCGCCGAAGCCGCCGCCCGAACCGATCCGGCCGCGGTGCCCTGCGCCGGCTGGGATCGCGGGTCCCATCCAACCGAAGAGCGTGCCGAGCGCGAACGCGAGCGCCGCCCAGCCGGCCACCTTCAACACCAGAAAGACGAAAGCGGCGGCGGTGACACCGCCGAGCAGCGCGCCGAGCGGCCGCAGCTTGCCGCCGCGGAACGGGATCCAAAGCACGCTCGCGACGACCGACGCAAAGAACACGAGTCCCATCGGGTCGGTGCCCTGCGATCCCGTGTCGCGAAGCGGCCGCTTGGCGAACGGAATCTGCTCGCCGCGTGCGGCGCGCATCAGCGCGTCGGCTGCGGCGTCGATGCCGCCCGGCATGTCGCCCTCGCGAAAGCGCGGAATCATCACGTCCTCGATCACGCGCTTGCCGATCGCGTCGGGCACGACGCCTTCGAGTCCGTAACCGACCTCGATGCGCGCCCGGCGATCCGTCGCCGCGACGACCAGCAGGATGCCGTTGTCGGCGCCCTTGCGTCCGAGCTTCCACGACTCCGCGACGCGCAGCGCGAACGACTCGATCGGCTCGCCGTCCGTCGTCGGCACCGTGAGCACGGCGATCTGGTGCGAGGTTTCGCTCTCGAATTGCGCGAGCGTCTGCTCGAGGCGTTGCGCGCGATCCCGGGGCAACACGCCGGCGAGATCGGTGACGTGCGCGCGCAGCGCCGGAACCGGGATTTCGGCGCGCGCCGGACACGCGAGAGCGAGGACGAGCGCCGCGCCGAGGGCGAGGCTGCGGATCAGAACTTCACCTCGGGCGGCTTGTCGGTGCCTTCGCGCGCTTCGAAGGTGGGTCGAACCGCGGCGCCGAGCAGGAAGCGCGCCGTCAGATTGGTCGGGAAGAAGCGCACCAGCTTGTTGTACTCGGCGACCGTCTCGATGTAGCGCTTGCGCGCGACCGTGATGCGGTTCTCGGTGCCTTCGAGCTGGGCCTGCAAGTCGCGATAGTTCTGGTTCGCCTTGAGGTCTGGGTATCGCTCGACGGTGACGAGCAGCCGCGACAGCGCGCTCGACAACTCGCCCTGCGCCGCCTCGAATTTCTTGAAGGCCTCGGGGTTGTTCACCAGCTCGGGCGTCGCCTGGATGCTGGTCGCCTTGGCGCGCGCGTTCACGACGGCTTCGAGCGTGCTTTTCTCGAAATCGGCGGCGCCCTTCACGGTGGCGACCAGGTTCGGCACCAGGTCCGCGCGCCGTTGGTACTGATTGGTGACCTCGGCCCAGGCCGCCTTCACCTGTTCGTCGGCGCCCTGGATCGAGTTGTAGCCGCAACCGCTCGTCGCGACCGCGAGCGCGGCGGCAGCGAAGAGCAGGAAACGGGCGCGGGGATCCGAGAGAGCGAAATGGGCCATCGTGATTCCCTCCAAGTCGGGCCATTCTAGCGACATCCGTTGCTGCTCAAGGCTCGCCCGAGATCCTCCGATCCAGCGCCCGTGAGAGCGCCCGAACTGTGCTGCCCGATCTGCCAGGCCGACATCCCGCTCAGCGGCGACGAGAAGCCCGGCGACGAAATCTTCTGCACCTATTGCGGCGCCCCGTGTGTCATCCAGGGCAAGGCCGATTCGCCCGACTCGTGGGAAGCCGAGGAAGACTTCTAGTCTCCGGCGCGCAGATCGCTCAAGGGCCGGCAAAGATCGGCAGCCGGCCCTCGAGTTTCGCGAGCGGCTGCCCCGCGCGGTCGCGCTTCGAGAGCAGCGGCTCGGCGAGCGGCCAGCGCACGCCGATCGCCGGATCGTCCCATTGGATCGTGATCTCGTCCTGGGGCAGGTACACGTTCGAGCACTTGTACTCGACCTCGGCGACGTCGCTCATCACGCAGAAGCCGTGGGCGAAGCCGCAGGGGATGTAGAGCTGGCGGAAGTTCTCGGCGGACAACTCGACGCCCACCCACTTACCGAAGGTCGGTGAGCCGAGGCGGATGTCGACCGCTACGTCGAACACCTCGCCCATCACGGCGCGCAGCAGCTTTGCCTGCGCGCGCGGTATCTGAGCGTGCAATCCGCGCAGCGTGCCGCGTAGCGAGCGCGAGAGATTGTCCTGCACGAAGGCGGCGTCCACGCCGCCTTCGCGGTACCTGCTCTCGACGTAGGTTTCGAGGAAGAAGCCGCGCGCGATCGCGGTACACGTCCGGCTCGACGATCAGCACGCCGGGCAGCTCGGTCGGGATGAACTTCACGAAGACTCTTCCTCGGCGAGCTGCACCAGGTAGGAACCGTAGCGGGACTTTGCCAGCGCGCGCCCCAGTTTGGCGAGTTGCTCGCGATTGATCCAGCCCTGCCGGAACGCGATCTCCTCGATACTGGAGATCATCAGGCCCTGACGCTCCTGCACGGTGTGGATGTACTCGGACGCCTGCAGCAGCGACTCGTGGGTGCCCGTGTCGAGCCAGGCGATGCCGCGCCCGAGCAGCTCGACGCGCAGCTGCCCCTGTTTCAGGTACGCGAGGTTCACGTCGGTGATCTCGAGTTCGCCGCGCGGCGACGGCTCGAGCGACGCTCGCGATCTCGACGATCTGGTGATCGTAGAAGTAGAGCCCCACCACGGCGTAGTGCGAGCGCGGTTTCTTCGGCTTCTCCTCGATCGTGAGCACGCGGCCCTGCGCGTCGAACTCGACCACGCCGTAGCGCTCGGGGTCGCTCACCCAGTAGCCGAACACCGTCGCGCCGGAGCGTTGCTGCACCGCGCTCTCGAGTCGCTCGCCGAGGCCGTGGCCGTGGAAGATGTTGTCGCCCAGCGCGAGCGCGACGCCGTCGCCGCCGATGAAGTCGCGCCCGATCAGGAACGCCTGCGCGATGCCTTCGGGCCGTGGTTGCGCCGCGTACTGGATCGACATGCCCAGACGGACGCCGTCGCCGAGCAGTCGCTCGAAGCCCGGCAGATCTTCGGGCGTGCTGATCACCAGCACGTCGCGGATGCCGGCGAGCATCAGCGTCGAGAGTGGGTAGTACACCATCGGCTTGTCGTAGACGGGGAGCAGCTGCTTGCTCACGCCGCGCGTGATCGGGTGGAGCCGGGTCCCCGAGCCGCCCGCGAGCAGGATTCCCTTCATCGTCGGTCTCCGCCTCGTCGCATGGGCCGCATGGGTGCCCGGGCCGTTCCGCTGGTCGGCGACTCCGCGCGAACTCTCGAACGGCGCGCCTTGCAGCGCCGCGACCATAACAAAGCAGCCTCGTTCGCCCGGCCCGGTCGCAGCCGGCTGCGGAGTTGCCGTCGAGTTGCCGTTGGGCGCGGCAACTGCGCCTCAAGCGCGGGGTCGCGGGCTGCCGATAGCGCCGCCGTGCGCATTTCGCTCCAGCGCATCGCCCATGTCTTCCTCGCGCTCACCGCGATCGTGGTGACGCTCGTTGTGCTGCATGTGTGGGAACTCGTCGTGCTGTCGTCCGCGACGCTGGCGCGGATCGCCGTGACCTATCTGCTGGTCAGCGCGCTGCTCGGTGTTACCGCGGCGGTGGGTCACTGGCAGCAAGGCGCGCCGCGCAATCGCGACGGCGATCGGCTCGTCGACTGAACTCGGCGCGCGGGAGGGTCGATCTTGTTCGAATACCAGGTGATCTTGTACACGGAGGGTTCGCTCTCGGCGTTCCTCCCGGGCGGCGG
Source organism: uncultured delta proteobacterium (assembly GCA_963801625.1). Taxonomy (GTDB): domain Bacteria; phylum Myxococcota_A; class UBA9160; order UBA9160; family PR03; genus PR03. Next base: position 361,666 of record CAWDFQ010000010.1, on the reverse strand, counting down.
CCGCGTCGACCCGCAGCGCTTCTCGGCGTTCATCAACGGGCACGCGAAGAAGGGTTGGCGTGTGGTGACGATGGAACGCGAGCAGCGCCGCACGCTGCTGTTCTGGTCGCGCGAGGCGTTCCTCGTCGTGATGGAGCGAGCCGCGCAGAGAGCCGCGCTGCCGAGCGCGGCGTCTGCGCAGGCTAGCAAGCGCGTCGCGTAGGACGCCCTCGAAGTTCTAGGCGAAGCGGATCTGGCGGTCGCGCGGGTTCCCGACCACGCGCACGGAGCCCGAGGTCAGCATGTGCGCGACGGTCGCGACGACCTCGCGCTCGTCGTCGGCCACCTCGGTGACCGCCCAGATCAGTTCCCACAACGTCACTTCCGGCACTTCACACTCCACATCGGTGGCGATCTCGGCGACGGCACGGGCGCTCATGGATTCCCCCTCTGCCCCTCCGCTGAGCACGATGCGTGCCAGCCTCTTCCAGCGGCCCAGCGAAATCTCGATCCGAGCCGAATTGCGCACAAAATCCACGCGTTCTGCCGTTTGCTCGCTGCAGCCCCGCGCCGCACCGCGAGCTGCGCTCCGACGGATTCCCAACGCCGTGTGTTCGATGTCGAACACATGGCGCGTTCTTCAGTGCTCGGAACCACACTCGCCGCGCCGATACCCGAGCGCCTCGGCCATGGCTGCGGCTTCAACCCGCGACTCGCCCTCGAGGTCCGCGATCGTCCGTGACGTGCGCAGCAGCCGGCGCGCCGCGCGCGCTCGCGTAGCGTGCGACCGCCACGTCGGTGCAGCTGCAGTCGCGTCAGCGGCTCTCAAACGCCAGCCACAAGCGCAGGGTTGCGTTGCCCTCTTGTCGTTCGTCCGGATCACGCGCAGGGCTCGAAAGCAGGGGCCTTTCCCTACAGAACTGAGGTCCGTCGGCGAGCACGGCTCGTCCCGGATCTGCGCGTTCATGACCTCGCGCACCGAGGGATGTGCGCGCGGCATCACGCGCGAGTCCATCGACAAGTAGATCCAACCGTTGTTAGGCGATCGCCCGAGCCAAGCAGCGCCGGCGAGCCCTTCACTCCGCAATTGGTACATCTTGCCGGGTCGAATAGCCGAATCTGCTCGCGGCAATCGGCCCGCGTGCTCCGCCCCGAGCGCAGGCGGTGGCCTCGCTTTTGCATCCAGACGAGAGGAGGATCAAAAATGGCCAGCAAGGTTCGCTGCAAACACTCCGGATGCAAGTGCCAGACTGACAAGCCCAATGGCTACTGCTCCGACGCCTGCTCCAAGCAGCAGACGCCGGGCGGGAAGTGCGGCTGCGGTCACTCCGACTGCAAGTAGCCTGCCTCGAGTCGGCGACAGGCTTGGCACCCTGCCGCCGGCTCCCCGTGGCACCGCCTGGCGTAGCCCGCCTCGAGTGGATGACACCTGATGAGCGACGCTCGCTGCTCGACACGAGTCGGCGGCGGCCGAGTACGCGCTCCGAACCGACAACCCCTCGGAGCCGACAACCCGATTGGATCGCCTGTCCGCTCCGCCGCAGGCACAACGACTCAGAAAAGGAAGGAATCTGCACTATGAATCGCAAGTTCCTGGTTCTGTCCGCAGTTCTGGCATTCGCCAGTTTACAGACGCAAGCAAGAGCCATCTCACTGGAATCCGCGGGCAGTTTTGGGCTCCTGGGCGGTACCGGCGTGTCCAATGTCGGCTTGTCGGTGATCAATGACGGCAATGTGGGCAGTTCTCCGACACCTGCGGTGAGCGGATTCCCGCCCGGGGTGGTCAACAATGGCATCCTGTTCACCACCGCCGACCCCGTGACGGCCCAAGCCCACACGGACCTGATCACCGCATACACTGCAGCGCAGACCGCTCCGGGCGGCGCGCCCGGACCTGCGGACCTGGGCGGAGTGAGCCTTGATCCGGGAGTTTACACCTATGCTTCGACCGCGCCGTGGACGGCCGGGACTCTAACGCTGAACGGTTTAGGCGATCCCAACGCGGAGTGGATCTTCCAGATCGGCAGCGACCTGACGACGCCCGCCGGCGCCACGGTGGTTTTGATCAATGGCGCGTCGCCGAATCATGTGTTCTGGCAGATCGGGTCCTCCGCGACTCTTGGTGCGGCCAACACCTTCGCCGGAAACATTCTCGCGCTAACGAGCATCACCCTCGGCGGCGGCACCCTGGACGGCCGGGCGCTGGCCATAGACGGACTTGTCTCGATTACCACTGCGGAGACCGTAAACGTCCCGGAACCTGGCGCATCTCTGTCTCTCGGCACCGCGCTGGTGATGCTGTTTGCCTTCAAGATGTCTCGTTCGCGGTTGAAGCTGCCCGGGACGGCGGCTCGCAGTTGAAGCATCAGGCTCTTCTGGGTTTCAAGGGGGTTTCCGTCGGTGCGGCTGAAGGTCGGGTAAGGTGGGACCGGCGCTCCCTACCGGATGCCTGGCCTTGCCCCGTTTCCGTGTAGAGTTCCCGTAGTTCACCGCGCCTCGTCGCGCCGATACCCGAGCGCCTCCGCCATCGCCGGCGCCTCGCTGCGTCGCTCGCCCGCGAGATCTGCGATCGTCCGCGCCACGCGCAGCAATCGCCGTGCCCCGCGCGCCGAGAGGCGCAGCTTGCTCGACCGCGCGACCGAGCAGCGCGCGCGCTTCGGCAGTTGCAGCGACGATCTCATCGAGTGCCGTGTCCGGGATCTCGGCATTCGTGCGCACGCCGAACGTGTCGAGGCGCTTGCGCTGCCGCTCACGCGCGTCGATCACGCGTCTTCGTACAGTGTCGCTCGATTCACCCGGCGCGCGCACGTCGGCGAGATCGCGCCACGCGACGGCCGGTACCGTCAGGTGGAGATCGATGCGATCGAGCAGCGGGCCGGAGACGCGCGCGCCGTAGCGTGCGACCGCGACGTCGGTGCAGGTGCAGTCGCGCCAGCGGCTCGAGCGCCAGCCGCAGGGGCAGGGGTTGGCCGCGGCGACGAGCTGGAAGTCGGCCGGGAACACGAAGGTTCCGCCCGCGCGCGCGACGACCACGCGCCGCTCCTCGAGCACCTGGCGCAGCGATTCGAGCGTGCCGCGATCGAACTCGGGCAACTCGTCGAGGAAGAGCACGCCGCGGTGCGCGAGCGACGTCTCGCCCGGTCGCGCGGGCGTGCCACCTCCGAGCAGGCCCGCGCGACTCGCCGAATGATGCGGCGCGCGAAACGGGCGCGAGCGCAGCAGCGGCGCTTCCGTCGCCAGCCGGCCGGCGGCGCCGTGGATGCGCGTCACTTCGAGGGCTTCCTCGAAGTCGAGCGGCGGCAGCAGACCCGGCAGACGCCGCGCGAGCATCGTCTTGCCGGAGCCGGGCGGCCCGACGAAGAGCAGGCCGTGGCCGCCGGCGGCGGCGACCTCGAGTGCGCGCTTGGCGCGCTGCTGGCCACGCACGTCGGCGAGGTCGGGGATGTCGCCGGGCGCAGCCATCGGCAATTCGGGAAGCGGCTCGGGCTCGAGCCCGGCGCCAGTCGCCAGGTAGCGAAGCACGCCAGGCAGGTCGTCGGCTGCGAGAATCTCGACGCGCGGGGTGAGCGCGGCTTCGGTCGCGTTCGCGCGCGGCACGATGACGCGCGTGCAGCCGTGGTCGCGCAGCGCGATCGCCAGCGAGAGGGCGCCGCGCACGTGCCGTACGCGACCGTCGAGGGCCAGTTCGCCGACCAGCCCCAGACCAGCGAGTCGCTCGCCGTCGATCGCGGAGGCCGCGGCGAGAATGCCGATGGCGATCGGCAGGTCGAGCCCCGCACCACTCTTGCGCACCGAGGCGGGCGCGAGGTTCACGATGACGCGGCGCTCCGGAAAGTGATGCCCCGCCGCCGCAATTGCGGCCCGCACGCGCGCTGCGCTCTCCCGCACGGCCGCTTCGGGCAGCCCCACGATGTCGACGCGCGGCAGTTGCGCGTGGATGCGGACCTCGACCTCGACGGGCACTCCGTCGACACCCGACAGCACGGCGCCGAGCACGCGTGCCATGGCGGCTCCTCGTGGGACCGAGGGTTTCCGAAAAACGGGGTGAGGGACGGGTGGGGGCCGGACGAAAAAGACAGAAGGCAGGGTCCTCGAGAGACCCTGCCTTCCCCCTTTTCGGAGAGCCCCGCCAGGAGTGGGGCTGCTCTTCTCGAGAGGGAAAGTGGCCCGGGAACCGAAGAGGTGGCAGCGAAACCACGCGTGCGTGTGAAGACCCGACAGTCCGGCCGCCGTGACTGGCAATCTGGGGCTGCCGCGAAAGAGCAGCGGGAACGGGTAATCTGCGGAGTTGCGCTGCTTCTACTGCGCCCCGCTCCAGAAAACACGGGATGCCGAGAATCCATCGCTCCATGAAGCCGCGAACTTCGAGCTTTCTGATCCTTTCACTCGCCGCCATGGGCGTCGCAGCGCCGTCTTCGGCGGCCGATCCTGCCGGCGAGCCGGTGCGGGTCGTGATCGAGTCGCCGCGACCCGGGCGAACGCGTCGAGAATCGCGTCGACCAGGCGCCGATCCGCGGCACCGCGATCGCCAACGGCGGAACAGCCCTCCGAGTTCGACGTGATGGTCGTGATCGACGTCTCGGGCTCGACCGAGAGTCCGAGCGGCGCGGACGTCGACGGCGACGGCGAGATCGGCGTCGATCCCGCTCTGGAACTGCTCCCGCCCGGCGCGTTTCCCGAGGGCATGAGGTCGACGGATCCCGACGATTCGATCCTGCACGCCGAGGCGCAGGCGGCGCGCGCGCTGGTGAAGGGTCTCGATCCGCGGCGCGTGCGCGTCGGCCTCGTCACGTTCGCCGGCGAGGTCGACCCGACGACGGGCCAGCGCCGCTCGTTGCGACCAGCAGGACGCGTGGCTCGAGGTGCCGCTCACCAACGACGTCGGGCAGGTGCTGGCGGCCGTCGAGGGCGTGCTGGCGCGCGGTTCGCACGGCGCCACCAACTTCGCGGCCGGGCGCGCGGCTCGCGGTGAGCGAACTCTCCGGCTTGCCGGGCGCGCGCAGCCAGCCGCGCGCCAACGCCAAGAAGGTGATGCTGTTCCTCACCGACGGCTCGCCGTCGTTTCCGATCGGCCGCGGCGACACGGTCGATCCCGGCGACATCGAGGCCGCCATCAACGCGGCCAGCCTCGCGAAGACCGCCGGGATCACGATCAACACCTATGCGCTCGGACCGATGGCGCTCGGGCTGCCCCAGGCCCTCATCGAGATGTCGCGCGTCTCGCTCGGCACCTACACGCCCGTGCGAAACCCCGGCGACATCGTCGCGCTGCTCCAGGGCGTCAGCTTCGCGAACATCGAGGACGTCGTGTTCGCGAACCTCACGACCGGCGAGCTCTCGACCGACGTGCGGCTCAATCCCGACGGCTCCTTCTACGGCTTCGTCCCGGTGCGCGAGGGCAAGAACGTGGTGCGCGTGAAGGCGATGGCGTCGGATGGCTCGAGCGGCAGCGCGAATCTGGAACTCACCTTCGCGCACTCGCAGCTGACGACCCGCGAGATGGCGACCGAACTCGAGCGCATCCGCCGGATGAACAAAGAGCTGCTGCTGCTGCGCGAGCGCAAGCGCATCGACGAGTTCCGCAACAAGGAAAAGAAGGAACTCGAGATCCAGGTCGAGAAGTCGCGCTAGCGAGCCCGCGAATCAGAGCGGTGTCAGGCTGGGATCGGTGATCTCGCGCTTCACGAGCTTGCCCTTGTCGTAGATCGAGATGACGTCGGCGCGTGCCGTCCTGATTGTGTCTTCTTCGCGGCGCACGAGGACGGTCTTGCCGTCCTGCTGCTCGAAGCTCTCGAAGACGTCCGGCTTGCCGTCGCCCTTGGTGTCGCGCTCGACGCGCACCACGACCTCGGCGCCGTTCGCAGCGAGGCCGTAGCTCGACCACGTGTCGATCTGCGCCGTTGCCGTCGCGGTCTTCTTCGGTGCGGGTGAGGTGGCGGCCCTGCGTAGTGCACGATGCGATCGACCTTGCCGGTGCCCCTGGTGTCGTGGCGCTCTTCGACGAGCGCGTCGCCCTGGTAGAGGTAGAAGGCGTCGCGCGCGCCGTTGCCGTCGCGGTCGACCTCGCGCGAGATCATGCGCCCGTTCGCGTAGCGCTCCCAGGTGTCGGGCTTGCCGTCGCCGTTCTCGTCGAGCTCGCGCTGCGCGAGCGCGCCGCCCTCGTAGCGGCTCCACACGTCGAAGCGCCCGTCGTAGTCGCGGTCCTCCTCGACGCGCACGAGCTGCGCGGTCTTCTCGTCGAAGTAGCGAACCTCTTCGGGATGGCCGTCGCGATCGGCGTCGAGGCTGCGCGCGAGCACGGAGCGCTTGCCCTTGCCATCGGGCGTCGGGATCGAGGTGTGCTTCTCCTCGAACACCGAGTCGGGAAGCGCGCGCAGTCGCGGCGCGGCGGGCGCCGAGCGCGGGTCGGACGTCACGGCGATCTCGGCTTCGGTCGGCGCGACGCTGGCGCGGCTGGCGCCGCGCGTCGTCTCTTCCTTGTCGATTTCGCGGAGCAGCTCTTCCTGGCGCCGCAGTTCCCGCTGGATCTCGTCCTCGACGGAAGCTTGCTGCGGGAGCTTTGTCTCGCCGTAGACGCCCGTGATCGCTGGCGCGGCGATCGGCAGGCGGCGGGGCTCCTCGCCCGCGCCAGTCCAGGCGAACTCGCGCAGCCTGCTGGGAGCAGCAGGCCTAGCAGGAGGGCGGCCTCGACTCGAATGCGGCTGGAGAGCGACTCGAAGGGGGTGCGCACCATGGAGATCGTCCTGCGATCGACCATAGCCCTATCTACCACAACGAGCGTCCATTCCAAACGCGCGACGCGTCGCGGCAGGAGAGCACGCGTCTGCGCACCGTTTCGCGAGCCGGAATCGATCTCGAAACGGTCGACTCGCCAATCGATCCGCACTAAGATGACGCGGTGCAGCGCGTTCCCATCGGCGCAACGGTTGCCGCTCCGTTCCTCCATCGGGCTACTCCGGTGAGCGGGAACGGCCGATCTCCTCAGGGCTGAGGAGGTGCGGGCGTGGGTCTGACGCTGATTCGGAAGAGCCGGGGCGCGCCGCCCAAGCGGAACCCCAAAGTCGCTCTCGTGCTTGCTGGGGGCGCCGTCTCAGGCGGCGCATTCAAGGTCGGCGGGCTCAAGGCGCTCGACGACTTCCTGGTCGAGCGGAAGATCACCGACTTCGACGTCTACGTCGGTCTCTCGGCGGGATCGATTCTCGCTGTGGCGCTCGCCGCCGGCGTTTCCCCGAGCGAGATGGTGAAGGTGCTCGAGGGCACCAGCCGCCGGATGGACATGCTCCGGCCGGTCGATTTCTACAACCCGAACTGGCGCGAGTTCGCGGTCCGGCCGGCGAAGCTGCTCTACGACCTCTTCGCGTTCCTCCCGGGAATCGGCGGCGATCTGATCCGGGCGCTGCCGACGCTGCCCGACGCGGTCTCGGGCCCGTTTGCGGCCTTCGCGCGCCATCCCAGCTACGTCAACTTCGAAGCCGCCGCGATGGCGCTGATCCAGCACGTTTCGCCGACGCGCGAGATGCCGGCCCTCACCAACCACATTCCGTCGGGGTTCTTCGACAACGCCAGCCTCGAGCGCTGGCTGCGCCGCAACCTCGAACGGATGCGGATCCCGAACGACTTCCGCGGCTTTTCGCGCAAGCGCGGCTGCGACCTCTACATCACCGCCTGCGATCTCGACACGGCGGAGCGCGAGACCTTCGGCCCCGACGAGCGCAACGACATCTCGATCTCCGAAGCGGTGCAGGCGTCTACGGCGCTTCCGGTCTTCTACAAGCCCGCGCGCATCAAGGGCGTCGACTACGTCGATGGCGGCGTGCGGCGCACGGCGAACATCGACGTTGCGATCGAGAAGGGCTGCGACCTGATCATCTGTTACAACCCGTTCCGCCCGTTCCTGAACCGCATCGACGCCGAGGGCGGCGACACGCCCTACTTCGCGAACGGCCGCTACCTCGCCGATCGCGGCATGAAGATGGTGTTGAACCAGGTCTTCCGGACGCTCCTGCACTCGCGGCTCAAGCTGGGCCTGCAGCGCTACCTGACCGACGACCGCTTCCAGGGCGACATCCTGCTGCTCGAACCCCGTGAACGCGATACCGAGTTCTTCAACGTGAACCCGCTCGCATTCTGGAAGCGCCAGGATGCGATCCATCATGGCTTCGAGTCGGTGCGGCTCACGATCGAGCAGAACTTCGAGACGGTGCAGGACGTGCTGAGCCACTACGGCCTCGAAATGGATCGCGACGCCGCACGACGGCGCGCGGATCGCGTTCGCTCGGAGCGCGGTTGGTCGTCGCCGGCGCCCGAGTCGCCCGCGCCGCCGCGCGGACGCGCGCCGCTGCGGATCGTTCGCACCGAAACCGGCTGATCGAGACCGGAGACGAGACCGTTCGGCTCGAGGGCTGGCCCCGCGGGGTTGAGTCCGCTAGAATACGCGCGAACCTCCGCCCCACCCCCCGGAGCGCGATTCGCGATGGAATCCGTTTTACCGCGGTTCCATGGCGTGCGCGTGACGGTTCGGAGACAGCGCATGTGTACGCTGGTCGCCCTCCACCGCTGCACGCCGGGCGCGTTCCTCTGGATCGCGGCCAATCGAGATGAGTACGCCGACCGTCCCTCCGACGGGCCGGCGTTGCGAAAAGGACGCAACGGTCTTCTGGTCGCACCGCTCGATCGTCGCGCGGGCGGAACCTGGTGGGGCGTGAGTGCCCTGGGAGTCTTCGCCGCGCTGACCAACCGACCGACACCCGACCTCGATCCCACGCGCCGCTCGCGCGGACAGCTCGTGCTGGACGCGCTCGCCGCGGGCTGCGCACGATCCGCAGCCGACGCGGTCGCGAGGCTCGGCGCCAATCTCTACAACCCCTTCAATCTCTTCGTGGCCGACGAGCAGGATGCCTTCGCCGTCGTGTACGATGGGACGCCCCGTGCGATGACGCTCGATCCCGGCGTGCACGTGATTGGCAACGCCGACCCGAATGCGCGCGAGGTCGCGAAGATCGCGCGCACGCTCGACCGCGCCGAGGCCGTCGCGGCGGGTCCGGCCGCGCAGATCGCGGGCGGCCTGCGCGAAATCTGCCGCGCGCACGAAGCGGGCGACGACGCACTCGCGAGTACCTGCGTGCACCGCGGCGCCTACGGCACGCGCAGCTCGACGCTCCTGCGTCTCGGTTCCGACGGTGACCTCTTGCAGCACGCGGAGGGCCCGCCCTGCACCAACCCCTATCGCGATTTCACTCCTCTCCTGGCACAGCTCGGCAGCCCCGCCTTGCTTCGCACGGGAGAGACGGCGGCGAGGAAAGCGAGTTGAGAAGAATCGGCAGCAACATCCGCAAGCAGAACTCCGATGCGAAGGCCCATCGGGTGATCAAGAACATCATCCGCTACACGAACGAGGAGTCGCCTCGCAACGAGTACCCGAAGAGGATCGTGTCGCCGCCCCAGCCATCTGGTTGTTGCAACGACGACAACCGCGAGGTCGTGGGCAACACCCGCGAGGTCGACGGATTCAAGTTCGCGTACAAGATCTGCCGCAAGTGCGGCTATGCGCTGAAGTTCTATTACCCGGCGACGGCTGGCACCAGCAAGGCGGTGCAGAACTACCGCCAGTGGAAGCGCTACATGGCCCATTAGCGCGCCGCCGTCCGGCGGTAGTGCGAGATCATGCGTTAGCCGGGGCCGACGCACTGCGATCCAAGGACGGGGCGGTTCCACGCGAACCGCCCCGTTCCATTTGATGCGCCGGCTATGTTGCGCGGATGATGGTGACGCCGCCCACGCAAGCGCCGATCCGCACGCTGGACGATGCCACCGCCTTCCTCGAAGGCCTGATCAACCACGAGCGGCAGCGCGACGCGAGCTACGCCCGCTTCGATCTCACGCCGATCCGTCGTCTGCTGGCGCGTGTCGGCGATCCGCAGACGCAGCTCTCGGTCGTGCACGTCGCCGGGTCGAAGGGGAAGGGCTCCACCGCACTGCTCACCGAAGCGGTGCTGCGAGCGGCAGGCGAGCGCGTCGGTACCTTCACGTCGCCGCACCTTTCGCGATGGACGGAGCGCATTCGAATCGACGGCCGCGAGGTCGAGGACGCCGCGCTCGCCGCCGCCCTCGAACGGCTGCGCCCGCACGTCGTCGCGTCGTGCGCCGCAGATCGCGCCAGCGCGCCGACGTTCTTCGATGTCACCACCGCCGCCGCGTTCCTGCTCTTCGCGGAGGCGAAGCTCGATCGCGTCGTGCTCGAGGTGGGTCTCGGCGGGCGTCTCGACTCGACCAACGTCGTCGACCCGGCCGTCGCGTGCGTGACGACGATCGAACTCGAGCACACCGACCAACTCGGCGACACGCTCGCCGCGATCGCCGCCGAGAAGGCGGGGATCGTGAAGCCGAGGCGGCCGGTGGTGGTGGGCGCGCTCGCGCCCGAGGCGGAAGCGGTCGTGCTGGCGCGCGCGCACGCGGTGGCCGCACCGGCGCGCGTTCTGGGCCGTGATTTCGGCGTCGCGGTTCGCAGCGCCGATCTCGACGGACTGTCGCTGCATCTGCGCGATGGCGACTTCGAGGTGGACGCGGCGCTTCCGCTGCTCGGCATCCACCACGCCACGAACGCCGCGTTGGCCGTCGCCTGCGTGCGCGCGCTCGGCGCGCACAGCGAGGCGACGCTGGCCGACGCGGTGCGACGCGGCTTTGCGAGCGCGGTGCTGCCCGGTCGCGTCGAGGTGCTCTCGCGCGCGCCGTGGATCATCGTGGACGCGGCGCACACCGCCGCCTCGGCGCGTGCTCTCGCCGCCGCGCTCGCGCTTCTGCCGCGCGCGGCGACGCATCTGGTGCTCTCGATCTCGGCGGGCAAGGACCTCGCGGCGATCCTCGACGCATTGCTGCCGCTCGCGGATCGAGTCACCGTGACGCGCGCCGAGCCGACGCGATCGCTCGATCCCGCGGAGATCGCCGCGGCGGCGCGCGCGGCGCGTCCGGGGCTCGCGCTGCGTGCGGTTCCGAACCCGCACCTGGCGCTTCGCGCAGCACGCGAGACGACGGCGCCCGATGGACTACTCGTGGCTAGCGGCTCGGTGTACCTCGCCGGGATCGCGCGCCGGCTCTGGCGCGCGGCGAGCCGTTGATGGCGGTGACGTCGCGCCGGGGCGCCGCTACTGCGGCGCGATCGCGTCGCGCAGCGCGCGGATCACGACGCCGGGGCTGAAGCCCTCGTGCGCCGGCGGCGGCGCCGGCGGGCGATTGGCCGTGAGCGCGCGCGCGGCGCGTACGAGGCTCGCAGTCGAACGTCGCAGTCGCCGGCTCGTCATCTCGAAGTTCGAGGGCCGGCTGCGCGCGAGCCACAACGCGCGCAGTCGCGCCAGCAGTGCGCGCTCCTCCTCTGCGAGCCGCGTGCATTCGTTCGCAAGGCGCCGTCGTGCCTTTGCGTCGAGCCTCGCCGGCCGCTCGCGCCACGCGACGTAAGCGAGTCCCGCGAGCGCCTTGCGCAGCGCGTGGATCGAGGCGTCGGCGGCGTAGAGCAGCTCGCCGTGCGCGATCGGATCGGCTGCGAAGCGCGCCTTCGCGGTCGCAAGTCGCTTGCGCGTGCGCTCGAGGCGCGCACGACTCTTGCGCAGCACGGCAGGTTTGGCGCCGCGCACGAAATAGGCGCGGTCGAGGTCGTCGAAGAACAGGAACTGCAACGCCGAACCGTTGAAGATCTCGAAGCCGGCGTCGTGCACCGCGCCCAGTTCGCGGTAGCAACCGTGCCGACTCGCCACTCGCGTCGCCGAACACGAGACGGGAGAAGGCGCGGTCGAAACGCGCCGGCGTCTCGTCGCCGGACCACGCCTGCTGCGCCGCCCACGCGTAGGGCAGCCACGAATTACCTTGCAGGTTGTAGTGGCCGAAGTCGCCCCAATCGGTGATGAGCAGTCCGTCGGCGCCGTGGCGGCGACCGGCGTCGGCCCAGCGCGAGATGTTGGTGACGGCGTTCTCCAGACGCGGGAAGAGGCAATTCCACGACGACGTGCCGGGGCACACCCAGAACGCGAGATCGTGCTCGGCGAAGCGCCGCACCTGGTCGAAGTCGTGCTCGGCTTCGTACCACCAGTCGAGGAAGATCACGTCGCGGCCGAACTCCGCGATCCGCTCCGGGTGTTTGTGCACGAAGTCGGCCCAGACCATCAACTGGCGTCGATGCTCGCGCGCGAGCTCTCCCAAGTGCTTGACGTGATCGAGCAGCAGCCCGCCCGGCCCGAGCGCGTCCGCCATCGCCTTCGACTTGCCGCGGCCGAGATCCCACGGCTCGTCGCAGTCCACGCAAAAGAGTCGCGAGCGGAAGTTCGGCAGGAATTCGTCGTACAGGTCACGCAGCAGTTCGTAGGAGCCCGGCTCCGCACACGCGAGTGTCCAGCGCGCATCCGTCTCGGCCAGATGCTGGTACTCGGGAAGCGCGAGGATGTGATCCATGTGGCCGAGCGACTGCAGGTTGGGCACCAGCTCGACGTGGCGTGCGGCGGCGTAGGCGTCGAGTTCGCGCAGCAGCTCCGCTTCGAGCGGGGACGCGCCGGCTCCGATCTTCGGATGACGTCGGAAGCGGAAGGTGTGCTCTACGTAGAGCATCAACACGTTGAGCTTGAGGCGCACGCAGAGATCGACGAGCGCGTGCAGCGCTTCGGCCGTCGGCACCTTGCCGCGCGAGACGTCGAGCATGATCCCGCGCTTCGGAAAGTCGGGAGCGTCCTCGACCAGACAGGCGGGCAGCACGCTGGAAGCGTCGACCAACTGGATCAGCGTCTCGATCGCGTAGCGCAGGGCCGCAGCACCCGAAGCGATCGCCACCACGTGGTCGCCCTCGACGCGCAGCCGATAGGCCTCACCGGCGTCCGCGTCGCGCCGCAACTCGATGCAGGCCCCGATTCCGTCGCGGCGCGCGTGCGTCTCCACCGGAAGGCGCAGACCGTGGTTGCGCAACAGCGCGTCGCGGAGGGCGCACGCGCTCGTGAAGTCGGTGTCGTTCGCCGTCGGGTCGAGCACGATCGGGATGCCGTCGCGCAAGCGGAAGCGGCCGGTATGCATCTCGAAGTGGCGAGGACGCGGCAGAAGTTCCGGTAGAGCGTCGCGGGAATTCGACATCGCGAGCACGCTAGCAGTCGCCCGAAGCGCGGCACTCTGGCGACCACGCCTCCTGACCCGTGTTCGGCTCGGCCGCGTCCGCGGCCGAGCGGGATCATGCGTTGGCTCGCCTTTGGCCGAAGGCCAAAGGCGATGCGCCCGGACTGGCATCCCACACTTACGTGCGGGAGGAGGGGTTGCCAGTCCGGGCGCGGTGGACCGCGAGGCTCTGTGTTGTGACCTAAGACAAGAGCAAGGCGCGTGCCGACTCCGCACGACGCCGCGCAGACTGCGCTTCGCGCAGTAACTCCGCAGCGACCGCGCAGCAACCCTGCAAGCCGCCGGCAGGCGTACGGCAGAGCTCCAAACCGGGGTGACGAAGTTTGCGTCACTGTGAACCACGTTGCGTCAGACGCGCGATGCCAGCATCTCCGCGATCGCGCGAATGTGCGCGGGCCGCGTGCCGCAACAGCCGCCGACGACGCGCGCGCCGCGCTCGAGCCAGCTGCGCGCGTGTGCGGCGAACTCCGCGGGCGTCGCATCGTGCGTGCGCGCCGCGGTCGCCGTATTCGCGTCGGCGAGCGGCGCGCCAAGATTCGCGTACACGGCGAATGGGCGCCCCGAGCCGGCAAGCGGCGCGAGCGCCGGGATCACGTGCGGCGCAGGCAGGCAGTTCACTCCGACCAGGTCGGGGGCGAGTGCCACGACCGCCGCGAGCGCGTCCGCCAGCGACTCGCCGGAGAGCAGTCGCGTCGCGTCGTCGCACGCGAAACTCACCCAGACGGGAAGTCCCGTTGCCTTCGCAGCCCGCACGGCGGCACACGCCTCGCGGATGCTGTTCATGGTCTCGATGAGCAGCAGGTCGGCGCCGGCGCACGCGAGATTCGCGGCGTGTTCGGCGTGCTCGCGTGCGAGTGCGACATCGTCCGGCGCGAGCTCGGGCCGCCAACAATCTTCGAGCGTCGCCATCGAACCGGCGACGAAACCCGTGTCGCCGATCGCGCGGCGCGCGAGCGCGATCGCGATCTGCGTCAGCTCGGCTGCGCGTGCGCCGAGGTCGCCGCGCGCGAGCGTGCGCGCCTGGGTCCGGAAGGTGTTGGCGGTGAGGATCTCGGCGCCTGCCGCCACGTAGTCGCGGTGGATGCGCAGGATCATCGCGGGATCGTCCAACAATGCGCGCGCCGACCAGAGCGGACCTTCGCAGCGCGCGCCACGCCGCTCGAGCTCGGTGCCAGTGGCCCCGTCGAGCAGCAGCGGCGGGTCGCTGGCGAGTCGATCGAGGAAACGCCGCGGGTATACTGGCGCGCCCATGGTCTCCGCCCCCGTCCTCCGCAGATCCCCGGCCGGCGCCGTGCTGGCCAGGCGGGTGTTCGCACGCACGCACGCCGCGAGTGCCGACGCCTTTGCGGCGGACGAACGACTCGACGAGACCCCGCTCGCTTCCGATGCGTGTCGCGTCGGGTCCCTGGCTGTGACGCTCGCCGCCACGAGCGATGGCCAGTGTGCCACCTGGTCGGTGCGCGTCCAGAACGCGGGCGACGCACCGGTGCGCGTCGAGTCGCTCGGTCTCGGTTTCGCGTGGCAGGCGCCGGACCTGTCGCACCTGCGTTTCCTGCGACAAGGCGCGCAGTCCTGGTCGTTCGCGGGTGGCGCCGCGCTCGATCCCGCCGGAACGCCGCCCTTCCCGTCGGGTCCCTGGCTGCGCGGCTTCCATCACGGAACCTGGGAGGCGCCGGCCGATCGAGCGGGGTGGTGGGAGTCCGACGGCGTGACGGTACTCGGCGCCGGGGCTGCGGCGTGCAGCGCCGGCGCACTCGAGAGTGGCGTCGCATTCGCCGTCGTCTATTTGCGTCGCGAGGGCGACGTCGTCCGCATCGAGATCGAGCAGCGCGTCGAGCGACCGCTCGATCCGGGCGAAGCCATCGAGCTCGAGCCGGTGCGCCTGGCGCTCGGCAGCGACGCGAACGCGCTGCTCGAAGCACATGCCGAAGCGCAGGGACGCCGCGCCGGCGCCCGCGCCTGTGCGCCCTTCCAGGCCGGCTGGTGCTCCTGGTATCACTTCTTCCACGACGTCAGCGAGGACGCCTTCGTTCGCAACCTCGACGCGCTCGTCGCCGCCCGCGACGAGATCCCGATCGAACTCGTCCAACTCGACGACGGCTACCAGCGCGCGATCGGCGACTGGCTCGAAACCAACGAGAAGTTCCCGAGCGGCCTCGCGGCGGTGGCGCGCGCGGTTCGCGCGGCGGGCTTCACGCCCGGCCTGTGGACGGCGCCATTCTGCGTCGTGCCCGAGAGTCGCATCTATGAGACGCGCCGCGAGTGGCTGCTGGGCGCCCCCGACGGCGACGGCGATCTGCGCGGCCTGCATCACGGCATCTGGACGAAGGACGGCTGGGTCTTCGTACTCGATGCGACACGGCCCGAGGTCGTCACGCACCTCGAGCATGTCTTCCGCACGCTGGTCGAGATGGGTTTCCCCTATCACAAGATCGACTTTCTCTACACGCAGTCGCTGCGCGCGCGGGCGCATGATCCGCGGGTGACGCGCGCGGCGCGGCTGCGGCGCGGTCTCGCCGCGGTGCGTGCGGGAGCCGGCGACGAGGCGTTCGTGCTCGGCTGCGGCTGCCCGCTGGGTCCCGCCGTGGGCCTCGTCGACGGCATGCGCATCGGACCCGACACGGCGCCCTACTGGCACGTACTCGGACCGCGCATCGCAGGCCTCGAGAGGACGCTGCCTTCGGGTCGCAACGCGCTGCGCAACACGCTCTCACGCGCGTTTCAGCACCGCCGCTTCTGGCTCAACGACCCCGATTGCCTGATGGCGCGCTCGAAGCAGTCGAGCCTGACGCGCGACGAAGTGCGGGCGCTGGCGGCCTCGATCGCGGTGACCGGCGGCATGACGATCTTCTCGGACGACGTGCCGGCGCTCACGGCCGAGGAGCGCGCCATGGTGCGCGACACGATCGCGCTGGCGCGCGAAGTCGACGAAGCGGCGCATGCGGGAACGGCGCGTGCCGCGGGTCTGCTCGACGCCGAGGTCGCGCCGGCCGTCGTTTCGCGCGCCGGAGCGGACTGGCTCGTCGCGCTCTTCAACGACACGGAAGAGTCGCGTCGCAGCGTGCTCGACCTCGAGGCGCACGGCGTCGGCGTGGTGACGCCCGAGGTGATCCCGCTGCTCGAATCCGCGCATGCGAGCGTCGCGAAGGGAAGTCTCGCGGTCGAGCTGCCGCCCCACGGCGCCGCCCTGTATCGCGTGCGCGGGGTGCCGCGTCTGGCGGTGTTCTGCGACTTCGACGGCACCTTCGCGGTGCAGGACGTGGGCTCGACGATCGCGCGTCGCTACGCAGCCGCGCGTCGCGCCGAGCTGTGGCCCCGCCTCGAGCGCGGCGAACTCGACGCGTGGGCCTACAACATGGAGCTGCTCGACGGGCTGGCGCTCCCCGAGGCCGAGCTGGAGGCGTTTCTGCGCACGATCGAGCTGGATCCCGGTGCGCGCGATCTGGTCGCGTGGTGCGAGCGCCAGCGTGTGCCGTTTCGCGTGCTCTCGGACGGCTTCGACCGGAACCTCGATCGCTTGCAGCAGCTCCACGGCCTGCGCTTCGCCTACGACGCGAACCGGCTGCGCTACGAGAACGGCAACTGGCGCATCGGCGCGCGCTGGCCCGATCCGAACTGCGGCTGTGGCACCGGCGTGTGCAAACGCGCGCGCATCGCGGAGTTCCGCGAGCGCCATCCGGGGGTGCCAGTCGTGCACATCGGCAACGGACGTGTCTCAGATCTGTGCGCCGCCGAAGTGGCCGACCGCGTCTATGCCAAGGACTCGCTCGCCGAGGTGCTCGAAGAGCGCGGGATTCCGTTCGAACGGTTCACGACGTTGCACGACGTCGTCGCGCACCTCGACCGCTGGCTCGCGTCGGGCGACTTCGCGTGAGCGCGCCGCATGGGCCGCAACGCGTAATCGTGGTCGGCGCCGGCTTCGCCGGCCTCTCGGCAGCGTTCCAGCTCACGCAGCAAGGCCATCGCGTCACCATGCTGGAGCGCGCGACGCGCGCGGGCGGACGCGCTGCTGCCGGCGAATCCGACACGGATCCGATCGCCGCGCGCGTCACGACGGCGGATCACGCACTGCACGCGCTCGTGCGCGCCGCCGGTCTGGCTCACGAATTCCTTCCGGTGCGACCGGTGCGGAGCGCGTTCGTGCGCGGTGGCCACTTCGTCGCAATTCCACCGGGCGGCGATCCGCGCGCCGTGGCGCGTACGCCCGGGGTTCGTTTCCTGGATGCGCTCCGCCTCGTGCGGCTGCCGCGGCTGCTCGCGCGCTACCGCGCGAACCTCGATCCCGGAGCACCCGAGCGCGCCGCGGCGCACGACGACCGCTCGCTTGCCGATTTCGGCACGCTCTACTTCGGTCGCAGCGTCGTCACGGCGTGGATGGAGCCTTGGCTCGCGGAGCGCGCTCCGGTGGACGAGCGCGAGGCGAGTCGCGTCGCATTCCTGATGCGCTTCGCAGCCGAGCGCGATGCCGTGTCGGGGTCGCTCGCGGCTCCCGTCGGGCGGCTCGCGGCTGCGCTCGCGGCGCGACTCGAGGTGCGAACCGGGGCCGCCGCGCTGCGGGTCGAAGCGGGGAGTGGCCGCAGATTGCGCGTCGCGCTCGCGGCCGAGACGCTCGACGCGGATGCAGTCGTGCTCGCTGTACCTGCTCCTGAGGCGGCACGGATCGCTGATGCCGTGCTGGTCGCCTCGGAGCGGACCCTGCTTGCGGGCGTGCGCTATGACGCGGCGATCACCTGGTCCGCGCCGATGCGCGCAGATGAACCGCTGGCGCCGACTCGTGTACGGATCGAGAAGCGCGGCACGAGTCCGTTCGCGTCGGTTGCAATCGAGGGCGGCGTCGTCACGGCGATCGCGCGCGAGCCGTGGGTGAGCGCGCACGCAGACTGGCCCGACGACGCGCTCGCGAAGGAGATTGCGGCAGAGGTGGAGCCCATGCTGCCCGGCGTCGTCGCGGGCAGTGGCGTCGTGCGGCGCTTCCCGCTGGCGTGGCCGCGCTTCGACGTGGGTCACTTCTGCGCGCTCGCGAAGTTTCGCGCCGTCGAGGCCGACCGCGCCGCCGCGGGCCGCCCCCTCTTCTTCGCCGGCGACTGGCTCGCCGCCCCCACCCTAGAAGGCGCCGTCGCCTCGTGGAGAAAGGGGACGGTCCTCGGGTGACCTGGCTTTGGACTCGAGGGACACAGTTCGCAGGTGTGTCCCTCGAGTCCAAAGCCAGTCCATGACGAGGACCGTCCCCTTTCTCCGCCTTTTCCTACCGCAGGAGGACTTCGGTGACGGCTTCGCCGCCGGCGTCGGGGTGGCCGGGTTGCAGGCGGGCGACGTAGGGGGACGTGGCGAGGTGGGCGCGGATGGCGTCGCGCAAGGCGCCGGTGCCGAGGCCGTGGACGACGTGGACGCGCTCGCAGCCGCGCAGCGCAGCGCGATCGAGCACCGTGGCGATCTGCGCGACGGCCTGCTCGACGCGCAGCCCGCGCAGGTCGCAGCGCTCGATGCCGCCCGCGTGCTCGCCGGCGACGGCGCTGGCATTGACCGACACGTGCGAGTCGCGTGCGCGCGGCGACGCGTTGTCTCCCGTCTCGCGAATACGCCCGATGCGTTCGACAGGAACCACCAGGCGCGCTCCGCCGACCTGCACTCCGACACGCCCGCGCCGATCGGGCAGCGACACGAGGGATCCCGGCCCGCCGCCGCGCACCAGCACGCGATCACCTGGACGCGCGTCGCGCCAGTCGAGCGCCTCGAAGCTCGGCTCGCTCGGGGACGGTTCCGCGCTGCGTTCCACCTCGGCCTCGACTTCGCGCGCCTGCGCGGCGATTGCGAGCAGTTTCTCTCTCGCGCGCGCAGCGTCGCGCGCGTCGGCGCCGCCGCGTTGCAGCTCGCGGATCACGGCGGCCACATCGCCGTGGGCGCGCTGGAAGGCGACGTCGAGATCGCGGCGCATGCCCTCGAAGAGTCGATCGCGGCGCTCCTGTAGCTGCAACAGCTTGCGCCGGAGCTCGTCGCGCGTCGCTTCGCTCTCTTCGCGCGCGCTCTCGGCGTCGCGGCGTTCGCGGTCGAGCGCGACGCGGCTCGACGAGAGTTCCGCGAGCGTGCGCTCGAGGCGGCGGTCTTCGCGATCGAGCAGCTCGTTGGCGCGCGCGAGCACGTCGCTGCGCAGACCCATCCGGGCTGCGACCGCGAGCGCCGACGACGCGCCCGGCGTCCCCACCCGCAACCGGTAGGTCGGTGCGAGCGTGATTGCGTCGAATTCGAAGCTGCCATTCTCGAAGCGCGCATCGACCTGCGCCAGCTCTTTCAAGAGCGCGTAGTGCGTCGTCACGACCACGCGCGCACCCGCCGTCGCGAGCGCTTCGAGCACGGACTGCGCGAGTGCGGCGCCTTCGCCCGGGTCGGTGCCATCGCCGATCTCGTCGAGCACGACGAGCGTGCGCGTGTCGGCCACTTCGACGATGCGCGCGAGATTCGCGAGGTGCGCCGAGAAGGTCGAGAGGTTCTCGCGCAGGTTCTGGGCGTCGCCGATATCGGCGAGCAGCCGCTCGGTCCAGTCGACGCGGGCGCCCGGCGCGGCGGCGACGTGGAGCCCTGCCCGCGCGCAGAGCGCAGCGAGCGCGATCGACTTCATCGCCACGGTCTTGCCGCCGGCGTTCGGGCCCGACAGCACCAGCACGTGGTGCGATTCGCCGAGTCGCAGGTCGTTCGGAACGGCGCGCTCGCGCGGCAGCAGCGGGTGACGCAGCTGCGGCAGCACGAAGACGCCCGCGTCGTGCAGGGCCGGCTCCACCGCTTCCATTTCGCGCGAGAGCGCGCCGCGCGCAAAGGCGACGTCGAGTTGCTCGAGAAGCGCGAGGCTCGCACGCAGCAGCGGCGCCTCCCGGCCGACTTCGCTCGACAGCTCGCGCAGCACGCGCGTCACCTCGCGCGCCGCGCGCAGCTCGGCTTCCTTCAGCCGGTTGTTGGCGTCGACGACGGCTTGCGGTTCGATGAACAGCGTCGTGCCCGAGGCCGAGACGTCGTGGACGATGCCGGGAACCCTGCCGCGCGCGTCGGCGCGCACCGGCAGCACATAGCGGTCGTTGCGCACGGTGACGAACGAGTCGGACAGATGCGGCGCAATCTCCGGATCGCGCACGGCGGTGTCGAGACGGCGCTGTAACTCCCCGCCGAGGCGCCGCGACTCCGCGCGCGCCTCGGCCAGCACCGGCGACACCGAGTCGCGCACCTGGCCCTCGGCAGTCGATCGAGCGGGCGACCGCCTCGGCGACGCCGAGGTGACGGCCCAGGTTGGCGGCGCGCCCGGCAAGCAGCGGCGCTCGAGCGCCTTCTCGGGCGAGGAATCGCTGCGTCGCCTCGACGGCCTCGATCGCCGAGGCGATGTC
Organism: uncultured delta proteobacterium; assembly: GCA_963801625.1. GTDB lineage: Bacteria > Myxococcota_A > UBA9160 > UBA9160 > PR03 > PR03. The sequence continues at coordinate 341,174 of CAWDFQ010000010.1, read as the reverse complement.
GAGCAGATCGCCGGCGCCCAGCTCACCGCCGCGCTCGGCGCGCAGCAGCGCCGGGCCGATCTCCGCGAGACCGCCGAACGGCGGCGCCGCTCGTTCGAGCACGGCGCGTGCCTCGCTGGTTTCGGCGAGTTGCGCGCGGGCGGTGTCCGGATCGTCGGCGAAGAGTTCGCTCGAAGCTTCGGGCTCGCAGCGGCGCCGGCCACCCGGTGTGCGCGCGTGCGCGCGCAGCCGCTCCACCAGCAGCGGCCATTCCAACGTCTCGAGTGTGCGCCTGGAAACCTGCAACGCGACCTCGCATGCGGAGCGCCGCAAGGGTCGCCGATCACTCTGGGTTCAACAAAGCGAAGAGCCCGGCGGCCATGGCCACCGGGCTCCCGGATTTCCTCTCAGCCGAGGATCGAGACGAACGCGCGATCAGGCCTCGGCGGAAGCGCCCTGGCCCTTCTCCATCTCCTTGAGCTTGCGGCCCAGGGCGGAGACCTTGCGGTCGACGCGCTCGACGTCGCTCTTGGTCGCGATCGGCAGCACGTCGAAGAAGCTCGAAACGGCGCCCTCGATGCGTTCGGTCGCGTCGGCGCGGAGCGCTTCCGCGCGCTTCACGATCGGCTGCTTCTGGAGCTGCTTCTGGATGCGCCCGAGCTCGCGCTGCGCTCGCTTCTCGATCAGGCGGCGGCGGGTCGTCACCTCTTTCGCAAGCCGCCGCCGACGGGTCTCCACCTGCTTCTGGATGCGGCGGAAACCCTGATCGACGCGCCGAACGGCCTCACGGACCTGCTCGACGCCGTCCTGAACCACACTGGCCTGCTTTGCCATCGATTTCTCCTTTGCTCGCCACGGCCCCGCGAAATCGGGGCTCGGTTGACGCGAACCGCCGTAATATAACACGACGCGTCATGTGGTCAAGGGATCGCCAGGACGCAGGTATCCAGCTGGATTCGCGATTAGTTTACGGATCGTATCGATATTTTCGAGACCGCGTCCGGACGCAGCGCGGCATGGCCGGCGGCGCCGCTGCGCGCTACCAGCGAACCACCGCGGTCGCCCACGTGAAGCCCGAGCCGAAGGCGGTCATCGCCACCAGCTGGCCGGGGCGCAGTCGTCCGCCGCGCACCACTTCGTCGAGCAGCATCGGGATCGAGGCGGCCGAGCAGTTGCCGTAGCGCTCGATGTTGCTCGGGCACTTCTCGGGCGCGATCCCGAGCGACGACGCGACGAACTCGTTGATGCGCAGGTTCGCCTGGTGGAACAGGAAGAGATCGATGTCGTCGAGCTTGGTGCCGGCGGCGTCGAGTGCCTCGCGCAGCACCTCCGGCATGCGGGTCACCGCGTGCTTGAAGACGAAGCGGCCTTCCATGCGCGCGAAGTGCCGGCCCTCGTCCATCATCTTCTTCGTGATGCGCTCGGGCCAGAACGCGGAGCCCGGCGCCTCGATCCAGAGCCGTTTGGCGTGCTCGCCTTGCGCGTGAAAGCGGATCGCGAGCAGGCCCGAGCGATCGTCGGCGCCGTCGTTCGCTTCGAGCACGACTGCGCCCGCGCCGTCGCCGAAGAGCACCGCTGTGTCGCGGCCGCGCGTCGAGAACTCGAGGCCTGTCGAGTGCACCTCGCAGCCGACCACCAGCACGCGCCGCATCTGGCCCGAGCGGATGAAGGCGTCGGCCGTCGCGAGCGAGAAGAGGAAGCCGCTGCACTGCGCGCGCAGGTCGAAGCAGGGAATCTCGGGAACACCGAGCCGGTGGTGCAGGAAGAACGACGTTCCGGGGAACTCGTGCTGCGACGAGAGCGTCGCGAGCACGATTCCGTCGAGCTCGTCGGGACCGACGCCCGCTGCCTCCAGCGCGTGGCGCGCGGCGTGTTCCGCGAGATCCACCGGCGTTTCGGTGCCGTCGACGTGGCGCCGCTCGACGATGCCCGAACGCTGCTGGATCCACTCGTCGCTGGTTTCCATGCGCTGCGCGAGGTCGTGGTTGGTCACGACGCGTTTCGGCACATACATCCCGGTTCCCGTGATCTTCGATCGAATCATCGTCGTCATGCTCCCCCCACGGCCTGGATCGGTACTTCTTCGTCGCCCGCCAGCGAGGTCAGGCGGTCGCGGGTGCGCTCCGACACCGACTCTCGCCAGACCGTATTCTCCACCTGCTGCGAGCAACTCGCGCAATCCGAGTCCGCGCAGTGCCGAGACCGCGACGCCACCGGCGCGCGTGGCGATCGTCTGGGCGGTGACCGCTTCGAGTCGATCGCTCTGATTGAACACCAGCAGTTCGGGCGTGTCGCCGAGCCCCATCTCGTCTAGCACGCGCCGTACCGTCGCGATGCGGCGCTCGAAATCCGGCGCCGATGCATCGACGACGTGCAGGAAGACGTCGGCATCGCGCAGCTCTTCCAGCGTCGCGCGGAACGCTTGCTTCAGGTCTTCGGGCAGATCGCGGATGAAGCCCACCGTATCGGTGACGATCACCTCGCGCTCGCGCGGGAAGCGCAGGCGACGCGACGTCGGGTCGAGCGTCGCGAAGAGCTTGTCCTCGATCAGGACGTCGGCGTGCGTCAGCGCGCGCAGCAGCGTGCTCTTTCCGGCATTCGTGTAGCCCACGATCGAGAGCACCGGCACGCCGCGCCGCTTGCGCCGGCTGCGGCGACCTTCGCGATCGCGGCGCAGATTCGTCGAGTTCGCGCTCGAGGCGCGCGATGCGCTCGCGCACGCGCCGGCGATCGACTTCGAGACGCTGCTCGCCGGGGCCGCGCCCCCCGATGCCGCCGCCGAGTCGCGACAGCCCTTCGTCGCGCTGGGCGAGTCGCGGCAGTCGGTACTTCAGTTGCGCCAGCTCGACCTGCAACTTGCCGTCTCGCGAGCGCGCGCGTTGGGCGAAGATGTCGAGGATCAGCTGCGTGCGGTCGATCACGCGCAGTTCGAGCCGCTCGGCGATGTTGCGTGCCTGCGCGGGCGAGAGATCGTGGTCGAAGATCACGAGGTCGGCGTCGTGTTGGAAGGCCAGCACGACGAGGTCTTCGAGGCGCCCCGAGCCGACGACCGTGCGCGGATCGATCTGCGGCCGCACCTGCATCAGCACGTCCGCAATCTCGACGCCTGCCGAACGCGCCAGCTCGCGCAGCTCGTCGACGGACTGCTCGGTGTCGTGTCGCGGGCGACCGGCGCTCACCGCCACCAGCACGGCGCGATCGCCCGAGCCGATCGTACGGGTGCGCGCGGTACGGGCCAGCTCTTCTTCGAGCGCACCGATCCAGTCCTCGAAGTCGAGGTCGAGCAGCGCCGGCGGACGCGGCGGCATGCGCTCGACCACGGTGCCGTCCAGCCTGGCGGGACGCAGGTGCGCGACGTGCGCGTCCGTCGGCATGCCGGACGCGTCCATTCCGAGCGTCACCATCGCGTCGAGGCGGAGCTTGGCGAGGTCGGTCAGGTCGTCGTGGGTCAGCGGCTCGTCGCCGAGGAAGGTGTGGACGCAGCGGAGTCCGCGCAGGCGTCCCTGACCAGCGCGCAGGCGCCCCCACTCGGGCATCTCGATCGCGGATCTGCTGCCCACCATCGCGTGCGTGACGGCACCGCGTCGATCGACGAGGACACCCACCTCGCGTCCGATCTCGTGCGAGAGTTCGGTGAGTTCCCGCGCAAATTCCTGGGTCACGAGACGGCCACCAGGAAGCCGGCGCCGATACAGGCGCTCGAGGGCTCGAACTTGGCTGGCCTTGAGGCCCTGTGTGTTGCCGAAGATCTGGATGCCTCGGTCTCCTCGATGGCCGAACGTAGCCCAAGGCCCACCCCCTCGTCGGCTCGCGGCCCCCCGGGGTCACGTCGAGTGGTTCGAGCTTTGCTGAACCGGCAACGGGTGCGCAGGCCGGTCGATGCCTGGTTGCGCATCCCCATCAGGCACTAACCTGCCGGGTTCCGCCACGGCGGCCTGCAAGCGCGAGGCAACTCAGCGGCGAATCCCCGTCAGCTTCGCCCGATCCGGGACCGATAGGAGACGCCATGAAGGCGAACGAGCGCGCCCTCGCCGTCGTGATTCTCGCGGCCGGCCAGGGCAAACGGATGAAGTCGGGGCTCGCGAAAGTGCTCCACGAGCTGTGCGGGCGACCGATGCTCGCCTACCCGATCGAGGTCGCCGAAGCGCTGGCGCCCGAGCGACTCGTCGTCGTGGTCGGCCGCGACAGCGAGCGCGTCCGCGAAGCCTTTTCCGGCCGCGCCAGCTTCGTGGAGCAGACCGAACGCCGCGGTACCGGCCACGCCATGATGACCGCGCGCGCAGCGCTCGACGGATTCAGCGGCGACGTGCTGATCCTGTACGGCGACACGCCGCTGCTGCGCGCCGAGACGATCGAGCGCATGCGCGCCGAGAAGGTCGCGCGCGGCGTCGACCTGCTGATTCTCTCGGCGCTGGAGCCGCTGCCGGGTCGCATCGTGCGCGACGCGCGCGGGCGGGTCGCGCGGATCGTCGAGATGACCGACGCGACGCCCGACGAGCTGCGCATCCAGGAAGGCAACACCGGCACCTACCTCGTCGACGCCGAGTTCCTGTGGAAGGCGCTCGACCAGGTCGACGACAAGAACGCCCAGGGCGAGATCTACCTCACGGACATCGTCGCGATCGCCGTGCGCGACGGCCGCGCGATCGACGCGGTGCCGACGGACGACGCGGACGAGGCGCTCGGCATCAACTCGCGCGCCGAGCTGGCGCGCGCCACCGCGGTGCTGCGGCGTCGGACCGCGCAGCGCGTGATGGACGAGGGCGTCACGCTGATCGACCCCGACGCGACCTATCTCGACTGGGACGTGCAGATCGGCCGCGACACCGTGATCGAGCCGGGCTGCGTGGTCCAGGGACCGACGCGCATCGGCGAGCGCTGCACGATCAAGGCGCACACGGTCATCGAGTCCTCGGAAATCGGCGACGACGTGGTGCTCGGCCCCTCCGCGCACCTGCGCCCCGGCAACCGGCTCGGCAAGGGCGTTCGGATCGGGAACTTCGTCGAGTTGAAGAACAGCCAGATCGGCGCGGGCGTGAAGGCCGACCACCTCTCGTACATCGGCGACGCCGACGTCGGCGCCGGCGCGAGTTTCGGCTGCGGCTCGGTGGTCGTGAACTACGACGGCATCGACAAGCACCGCACGCGCGTCGAGGAGAAGGCCTTCATCGGCTGCAACGCGAACCTGATCGCTCCGGTCACCGTCGCGCAGAACGCCTTCGTAGCGGCCGGCTCGACGATCACCGAATCCGTTCCGAAGGACGCACTCGGCGTCGCTCGCGCGAAGCAGCGCAACGTCGAGGGGTGGCGCTTACGCCGCAAGCGCAAGGGCTCCGGCAAGCACCATCCAAAGGAGTAACGACCCATGTGTGGAATCGTCGGCTACGTGGGACGTGAGCGACGCGCGGTCGAAGTGCTGATCGACGGACTGCGACGGCTCGAATACCGGGGCTACGACTCGGCGGGCATCGCCGTCTTCCAGGTCGGCGGTCTCACCACGCGACGTGCGGTCGGCAAGCTCGCCGCGCTCGAAGCGCTGCTGAAGGACGAGCCGCTGCCGGGCACCGTCGGGATCGGCCACACGCGCTGGGCGACGCACGGCAAGCCGTCGGTGCGCAACGCGCACCCGCACCGCGCCGGACGGGTCGCGGTGGTCCACAACGGGATCGTCGAGAACTACCGCGCGATCCGGCAGGAACTCGAGGCCGAGGGTTGCGAGATCGAGTCCGAGACCGACACCGAACTCGTGGCGCACCTGATCGAGCGCGAACTGCGCCGCGGCGCGCCGGATCTGGCGACGGCCGTGCGCCGCGCCGCGAAGCTGATGGTCGGTTCGTACGCGATCGCCGTCGTTTCCGAAGCGGATCCCGACCACATCGTCGCCGCCAAGCAGGGCGGCTCCCCGATCATCCTCGGCGTCGGCGAGGGCGAAGCCTTCCTCGGCTCCGACATCCCCGCGCTGCTCCCGTACACGCGCCAGATGGTGTTCCTCCAGGACGGGGACTTCGCGGTGCTCGGTTGCGACGAACTCGCGATCTTCGACATCGAGGGTGCGCCGCTGCGCCGCGATCCCAAGCTGATCAACTGGGATCCCGTCTCGGCGGAAAAGGGCGGCTACGACCGCTTCATGCAGAAGGAGATCTACGAGCAGCCGCGTGCCATTACCGACACGATCGGAACGCGCGTCGTCTGGCACGACGGCTCGGCCGACCTCGACCTCGACGGCATCGACTTCTCGCCCGAGACGGCGAAGGCGATCGACCGCGTGCACCTGGTCGCCTGCGGCACCGCGTACTACGCGTCGCTGGTCGGGCGCACCATGATCGAGCAGCTCGCGAAGATCCCGGTCGAAGCAGACGTCGCCAGTGAGTACCGCTACCGCAAGCCGATTGTCGGCGACAAGGCGCTCGTGATCGCCGTCTCCCAGTCCGGCGAGACGGCCGACACGCTCGCCGCGCTGATCGAGGGCAAGGGGCAGGGCGCCCGCACGCTCTCGGTCTGCAACGTGCGCGAAGCCACGATCGCGCGCGCGTGCGACGACGTCCTCTACACCCACGCCGGCCCCGAGATCGGTGTCGCCTCGACCAAGGCGTTCACGACGCAGGTCGTCGCGCTCTATCTGATCGCGCTGAAGCTCGGCCACGCGCGCGGCGTCGATCGGCGACGAGGAGCTGCGCCGCCGGCTCGCCGATCTCCAGCGGCTGCGCCGCAACGTCGAGAAGGTGCTCGAACTCGACGACGCGGTGCGGAAGATCGCGCACAAGTACAAGGACGCGCGCGACTTCCTCTACCTCGGTCGAGGCGTCATGTACCCGATCGCGCTCGAGGGTGCGCTGAAGCTCAAGGAGATCTCCTACATCCACGCCGAGGCCTATGCAGCCGGCGAGATGAAGCACGGCCCGATCGCGCTGATCGACGAGAACATGCCGGTCGTCGTGATTGCGGAGAAGAGCGCCGTCTACGACAAGGTGATCTCGAATCTCGAAGTGGTGCGCGCGCGCGAGGGCCAGGTGATCGCGATCGCCACCGAGGGCGACACCGAGATCGTCGACAAGGCGAACGAAGTGCTCTTCATCCCCGACCTCGGCGAGTACCTGACGGCGCTGCTCGCGGTGGTGCCGCTGCAACTGCTCGCGTACCACATCGCGATGCTGAAGGGCACCGACGTCGACCAGCCGCGCAATCTCGCCAAGAGCGTGACGGTCGAGTAGCCCACGCAAGGCACCGCGGGTGCCGCGCAGCGAGGCGTAGCCGAGCGAAGGCCATGGACTCTAACGCCGCGGGGTTTCCACGTACGGGCGCTCCGCGGCGAAGAGCGCGCGCCGTTCCAGCATTCGTGCGCGCCGTTCCCCTTCACGCGGGTCACCCGCACGCTGGTCCTCCTGGTCGGCCGGCACCAGCGCGAGCGCCAGATCCAGCGTCGCGACGGCTTCGGTGAAGCGGCCCGCCGCGGCCTGGCTCACGGCGAGCGTGTCGAGCACCGACGCGTCGCGGCGCTGCGTTGCAGCCGCGGCCACGTCGGCCCAGCGCAACGCTTCGTCGGGTGCGCGGAGCGCAGGATCCGCAGCGGCCGCGAGCAGCCACGCGAGGTTGTTCGCGGCACCCTGCTGGTGCGGCTGCGCCCGCAATGCCGCGCGGTATTCCCCGATCGCCTCGGCGTCGCGACCCTGGATTCGCAGCACGTCGCCGAGAGCGCTGTGCAGTTCCGGTTGCTCGCCCGCTGCGCCAAGCGCGGCGCGCAACTCGCGTTCCGCACCGACTGCGTCGCCCTGTTGGAGCAGCAGGGCGCCGAGATTGGCGCGCGGCGTCGCGGCGCCCGGGTCGAGTGCGATGGCCTGCTGCAGCTGCGCCAGGGCGCGCGCGGCGTCGCCGCGCCGGGCGAGGGCGAGACCGAGCAGACCGTGGATGCGCGCGGTGCGTGGGCCGTCGTCGCGGCGCAGCGCCTCACGGAGTTCGATGATCGCGTCGTCGATCCAGCCAGCGTCGAGCAACATGTGCGCGAGGTGCACGCGCAATCCGACGCTCGCGGGATCGAGGCGCACGGCCTCGCGGCAGTTCCAGATCGCCTCGTCGATGCGACCCTTGCGCAGCAGCGCCTCGCCGAGACTCGCGCGTGGCTCGGGCCAACGCGGCTCGATGCGCAGCGCCGCGCTCAGTTGCTCGATCGCGCCGTCGAAGTCGCCCGCGCGCAGGTAGGCGCGGCCGAGCTTGTCGTGGGCGATGAAGTTGTCGCGCGTCGTGTGCAGCGCGTGTTCGAAGAGCGTCGTGGTGTCGCGCCACGTCGCGAGCTGGGCGCGCGTCGCGACGCTGAGCGCCACGAGCACGGTGCCCGCGACGACGGCCGCGACCGCACGCCCCGCCCGCCGGCGGCCGAGCCACGCCCATGCCTCCCACGCGACTGCGATCTGGAGGCCGATCACGGGCAGGTAGGCGTAGCGGTCGGCGCGCGACTGCATCCCCACCTGCACGAAGCCGAGCATCGGGACGAGCATGCCGAGGAACCACAGCCATCCCACCAGCAACCAGGGCCGGCGTCGGGCCAGCGCCAGCGCGAGCAGCGACGCGGCGAGCAGCGCGAACAGCGCGCGCCCGATCGCGTCGGCGGGAATTTCCGCGCCCGGGTGCGGATAGAACACCGCGAGTTCGGTCGGCCAGAACGTCTTCTGCGCGTACCAGGCGGTCGAGACGATCGCGTTCTCGACGCGCGCCTGCAGCGGCAGTTCCGCGAACCACGCGGTCGCGCCGCGCTGCTGCTGCACGGCGAGCGTTACGAACGCGACGGCCGCTGCCATCCCCAGCAGCGGGACCTTTTCGAGCAGCAGCCGACCGACCCGATGCTTCCGGTCGCCAGCGACCGGCGGCGAGCCAACACGGGCCGGTGGGTGTTGGCGCGCGAGCGGCCAGAAGTCGAGCAGCAACAGCACGAACGGCAGCGTCACAGCGACCGCTTTCGCGAGCAGTCCCGCCGAGAAGGCGACGAGTACGGCGCCGTAGCGCGCGACGCCCGGTCGCCGTGCATAGCCGCCCCAGGCGAGCAGCGTGAGCATGAAGAAGAAGCCCGAGAGGACATCCTTGCGCTCGCTCACCCAGGCGACCGACTCGACCCGCAACGGGTGCACGGCGAACACCGCAGCCACGAAGGCCGCCGGCGCGAGCGCGCCCGTCGCGTTCGCGAGCGCAACGCAGAGCAAGGCCGCGCTCGTGGCGTGCAGCAGCGCGTTGGTCACGTGGTAGCCGGCGGGCGAGGTGCCGTAGAGCGCCCGGTCGACGCCGAGCGAGATCCACGTGAGTGGGATCCAGTTGGTCTCGTACGGCTCCGCGAAGGCGCGGCGCACGTCGTCCCAGCCGAAACCGTCGGCCGGGTGCGGATTCTCGGTGACATAGACGTCGTCGTCGTAGTCGACGAAACCGAGCTGGCGAACGGGCGCGTAGACCCAGAGCGCCGCGACGAAGACGAGCGCGGCGACGAGCAGGCGCCGGCGTTCCTCTGACACGGCGCGGGACGATAGCTGCCGCGCGCCGCTGCGCTTCCGGTCGCCGCGCGGTGCGGCTACGTTGTCGGTCCGCCCTTATTTTGGCCGCTGGTCTACGGAGAAACGGCGCACGTGCTCGCCGAGACGATTCTCGAGGGACTGAACCCGGAGCAGCGCCGCGCCGTCGAGATCACCGAGGGCCCGCTGCTGATCCTCGCGGGCGCGGGCAGCGGCAAGACGCGCGTGCTCGTGCACCGCATCGCCTATCTGATCGGCGCGTGCGGCATCCCGGCCGAACAGATCCTCGCCGTCACCTTCACCAACAAGGCCGCGGGCGAGATGCGCGAGCGCGTCGAGAAGCTGCTCGGCCCCGCCGCGCAGGGCCTCTGGGTCACCACCTTCCATTCCGCCTGCGTCCGCATCTTGCGCCGCGACGCCGGCCACCTCGGATTTTCGCGCGGTTTCGTGATCTACGACGAGGACGACTCGCTGTCGCTGGTGAAGGAATCGCTGCGCCGCCACGACCTCGACCCGAAGCTCCACGACCCGCGCCGCCTGCGCTGGCGCATCGACCAGTGGAAGAACAAGGGGTGGCTGCCGGCGCGCGCGGCCGAAGCCGCCCACGACCTCGACTCGGAGCAGGCCGTCGAGCTCTACACCACCTATCAGCGCCTGCTCGCCGAAGCCAACGCGCTCGACTTCGGCGACCTGATCCTGCAGACCGCCCAGCTCTTCGAACGTTTCCCCGCAGTGCTCGCGCACTACCGCCGGCGCTGGAACTACGTGTTGGTGGACGAGTACCAGGACACCAACCGCGTCCAGTACCAGCTCGTGACCCAGCTCGCGAGTGAACACAAGAATCTGTGTGTCGTTGGCGATGGCGACCAGTGCGTTCCGCCGCATACCGAGATCGCGACGCCGAGCGGCTCGAAGCCGATCGAGTCGCTTCGCGAGGGCGACGCGATCCTAGCCGGATCGGGCTGGGGCAAGGCAGCCGTCACCCGCGTCTCCAAGATCGCCACGCGGTATCACGAGGGAACGTTGTGGCGCATCCGCCTGCGTTCGGGCCGCGTTCTCGAAGCGACTCCCAATCACGTCTGCTTCGGGCGCCTCGATGCGGTCCGCGGCATGAACTACGTCTACCTGATGTGGAAGCGCGACAAGGGCTTCCGCATCGGTACCACGTCCGGCGTGCGCAGTCGCCGCAGCGGCGATCTCGCCAACGGGATCCAGATCCGCACCAATCAGGAGGTCGCCGACGCCATCTGGATCCTGCACGCGTGCAGTGACGGCGCCGAAGCCCGCTACTACGAGCAGCTCCTCTCGGTTCGCTACGGCATCCCCACGATGGTTTTCCATGTGCGCGGACGGCGGATGGCGATCGATCAGGATTGGATCGATCGGCTCTTCGGCGCGATCGACACCCATGCGGCCGCCGAACGGCTGATGCGCGACCTCGACATCGATCCGCGCTTTCCCCACCACCGTCCGTACGCGTTGATGCGCGGAGCGAGCAGCAGGCGCGTCGTGTGGTTCACGATGTTCGGAGATCCGCGGCCGCACACGCTGCGGCCCTGGCGCGAACACCGCGTCCAGATCGTCAGCTCCGATGCGTCGCTGCGCGAGGAGGCGCAGGCGCGCTTCGGGGTGCGCGCCGGTCAGCGCGGCACGTGGCGGATCGAAACGTCGCGCAAGGACTACGACCAGGGTCTCGAACTCGCGCGCTCGATCTGCGGTCTGGGCGACATCGACATGGTGAAGCGCGCACGCCTGACGCCGGGCAAGGCGTTCTTCTTGACACCCGCTTCCCATCTTCACGCCGGCATGATCGTGCCCGTTCTGGAGGGCAACGCGGTGGTCGAGGACGTCGTCGAGTCCGTTTCCACGGAGAGCTACGACGGAATCGTCTACGACCTCTCGGTGGACGACCTGCGCAACTTCTCGGCCGGCGGTGTGCTCGTCCACAACTCGATCTACGGCTGGCGCGGGGCCGACGTCCGCAACATCCTCGACTTCGAGCGCGATTACCCCGACACCCAGGTCGTGAAGCTCGAGAGCAACTACCGCTCGACGCGCGCGATCCTCGAGGGCGCGTCGCAGGTGGTCGCACACAATGAGACGTCGAAAGGCCTGAAGCTGCGCGCCGAGCGCGGCGAGGGCGAGCTGTTGCGCTTCTTCGAAGCGGGCGACGAGCGCGCCGAAGCGGCCTTCGTGGTGCGACAGATCCTGAACGGTGCGCGCGAGGGTCGTTCGCCGCGCGACTTCGCGATCTTCTACCGCACCAACGCGCAGTCGCGGCCCTTCGAGGAAGAGCTGCTGCGCTACAACGTCCCGTACTCGATCATCGGCGGCGTGCGCTTCTACGAGCGCGCCGAGGTGAAGGACGCCCTCGCGTATCTGCGCGTCGCGCTGAACCCGGCCGACGCCGCCGCGCTGCGCCGCATCGTGAACGCGCCCCCGCGCGGCATCGGCAAGACCACCGTCGAGCGCGCCGGCGCGATCGCCCAGCGCGACGGCGTGACGCTCCTCGAAGGGTTGCAGCGTCTCGCCGCGGAGGGCGGCGCCGGCCGCGCGGCGGCACCGATCCGCGAGTTCGCCATGCTGCACGAGGAACTCGCGCGCGAGATTCGCACGCGTCCGCTCGCCGAGTCGATTGCGAACCTGCTCCAGCGCAGCGGGTATCTGCGCCATCTCGAAGCCGAAGGCTCGCCCGAGGCCCAGGCGCGACTCGAGAATCTGCGCGAGCTGCTCTCCGCCGCGGAGGACTTCAGCGTCGAGAGCGCGTCACCCGGAGAAGACGATCGCTCGGCCGTGGAGTTGTTCCTCGACCAGGTGGCGCTGGTCTCCGACGTCGACGGCTGGGACCGCCGCGCCGAACGCGTGTCGCTGATGACGGTGCACTCCGCCAAGGGGCTCGAGTTCCCCTTCGTGTTCCTGGTCGGACTGGAGGAGGGGATCTTCCCGCACGCGGTGTCGTCGCGCGACGCCAACGGCATCGAGGAGGAGCGCCGGCTCTTCTATGTCGGCATGACGCGCGCGATGGAGCGGCTCACGCTCACCTGCGCGCGCGAGCGACGCCGTTTCGGGTCGCGCACCTTCGGCGTGCCGTCGCGCTTCCTGCGCGAGATTCCCGAGTCGCTGATCGAGGGCGCCGGTCCGTCCACGCCGCGCTCCACCAAACCCGAACTCGATTACGAGTACGCACACGCCGAATACGACGACGTCGGCGGCGAGATTCCGCGCGGAATGCGCGTGCGCCATCCCGTGTTCGGGAATGGCACGGTTCTCGATGTGGCAGGCAACGGGCCCGCCCAGAAACTGCGCATCAAGTTCGACCGCGTCGGCGTGAAGATGCTGCTCACGCGCTTCGCGAACCTGGAGCCCGGCTAATGGCGTCGATCTTCGAGAACGCTCGCCACGGTCGTGCGCTCGCGCAGGCGCTCGACGCCTTTGCGCAGGTGCCGCTGCTGCGCGCCGGCCTGCGCCTCGGCCTGTTCGAGGCGCTGCGCACGCCGCAGGATTCGGAGGCGCTCGCCGGTCGGCTCGGCCTCGCGCCCGATCTGGTCGCAGCGTGGGCGCGCAATCTCCAGGCGCAGGGATGGCTGCAGAAAACCGGGCGCAAGGCGCCGGGCGCTCCCGGTCAGGAGAAGGGCGACGCGTACCGCCTGGCGCCCGCGACGGTCTGGCTGCTCGACGCGCCGGAGGCGCAGTCGCTGCACGCGCTGCTCGAGTACGCGGTCGATACGATGGCGGGTCGCCTCGGTGCGCTGCCCGATCTGATGAAGGGCGCCGAGCGACCGCTCTTCGGGGGCGGCAACGAGGCGCAGCGCATGGCCGCGATCACGCGGCTGGTCGAGCCGCGCGCGCTGCGCGCGATCGATTCGATCCCGGGTGCGCGCCATCCGCAGCGCGTACTCGACATCGGCTGCGGTCGCGGCGACTACCTGGCCGAACTGCTGACGCGCTATCGCGACGCCATCGGCCTCGGCATCGAGATCGACCCCGGCGTCGCCGAGCAGGCGCGCCGGCGACTCGCGGAGGCCGACGTCACGCGCCGCGCCGAGGTGTTGGTCGGCGACTTTCGCAGCATGGAGCTGCCGCGCGGCAACTTCGACCTGATCCTGCTGAATCACAACTTCCACTACTTCGCGCCCGCGGAGCGGCCCGCGCTGCTACGGCGCATCAAGGGTCGCCTCAACGAGAGCGGAGTCGTGGCCGTGCAGACGCTCGTGCTCACCGAGGGCATCCTGCCGTCGCTGCTCGGCCTACAAGCGGGCGCCGCGCTCTTCGACCTGTTGTTGCGCGCGCACGGCAACCTGTACGGACTTCCCAGCGCGACCGAGCTGCAGCAGGCGCTGCTCGACGCGGGCTTCGCGTCGACGGGCGAAGTCCCGGTGCTGCCCGGCGGCGCCGTGCGTTTCGTGTGGGGTGGGACGTCTCCGCCGCCCGTGGGGGAAGCGTCATGACGCCCGCAGAGCGGCGCTGGATCGTGATGAGTGCGCTGGCCGTGTTCGGTCTCGTGTTGCTGCTGCAGTTGCTTCCGGTGATCGCGAGCGGCGGCCCCGTCGGTGTCTGGTCCTTCGCCGGGCGTCTGGTGCAATGCGTGCTTGCGATCGTGGCGGCGTTCGCGGTGTTCACGGCTCGCAGTTGGGCGCAGCTCGCGATCGTGGCCACGGGCGTGGCCGTCGCGATCACCGCCCTCGGTGACGGCTTCGTGGTCGGAATCATTGCGCCGCTCGCCGCGCTCCTCGTCGCGGTGATCGCCATCGCGGTCGCGGTGCTGTTCGCATGGCTCGTGCGGCGGACGTGACGGGGCGCTCCAGCTCATGTGCTGCGCCGTGCGCATGGCCGAGCCGCGGAGCGGCGCCTAGACTGCGCCTCCCTCCGATTCGGGACCCGCGATGAAGCCGAGTGTTCGCCCCCAACGCCCCCATTTTTCTTCGGGACCCTGCGCGAAACGGCCGGGTTGGTCGCTCGACGCACTCTCGGGCGCGTTGCTCGGCCGCTCGCACCGCGCGAAGGCGCCCAAGCAGCGGCTGCAAGCGGTGATCGAGCGCTCGAAGGCGCTGCTCGGCATCCCGGCGGATTGGAAGCTCGGCATCGTGCCGGCCTCCGACACCGGCGCGATCGAGATGGCGATGTGGTCGCTGCTCGGCGAGCGAGCCGTGGACGTGCTCGCCTGGGAGAGCTTCGGCCGGGAGTGGGTGACGGACGTCACCCAGCAGTTGAAGCTCGACGCGCGCGTGCTCGCGGCCGAGTACGGCGCGCTGCCCGATCTCGCCGGCGTCGATTTCGCCCGCGACGTGATCTTCCCCTGGAACGGCACCACGTCGGGCGTGCGCGTCCCGAACGGCGACTGGATCCGCGACGATCGCGGAGGACTCGTGCTCTGCGACGCCACCTCGGCCGTCTTCGCGATGGACGTCGCGTGGCGCAAGCTCGACGTCGTCACCTGGTCGTGGCAGAAGGTGCTCGGCGGCGAGGCGGCGCACGGCATGCTCGCGCTCTCGCCGCGCGCCGTCGCGCGGCTCGAGTCGTTCACGCCGCAACGGCCGCTGCCGAAGATCTTCCGCCTCACCAAGAAGGGGAAACTCGACGCCGCGATCTTCGAGGGCTCGACGATCAACACGCCGTCGATGTTGTGCGTCGAGGACGCCCTCGACGGGCTGGCCTGGGCGGAGGGTGCCGGCGGGCTCGCGGGCCTCATCGCGCGCTCGGAGTCGAACCTCGCCGCGATCCACGCCTGGGTCGATCGCACGCCGTGGGTCGCGTTCCTCGCGCGCGACGCAGCGACGCGCTCGTGCACCTCGATCTGCCTCCAGATCGCCGACGACTGGTTCGCGGCTCAGGCGCCCGACGCGCAGCGCAAGACGATCGCTGCGCTGGTCGCGCTGCTCGAGAACGAGGGCGTCGCCTACGACATCGCTTCGTACCGCGATGCACCCCCGGGCCTGCGCATCTGGGGCGGCGCCACCGTCGAGCGCGAAGACATCGAGTCGCTGCTCCCCTGGCTAGACTGGGCCTGGACCGAAGTCCGCACCACCCGTTGACTTGGGGACGTTCCTGAAGTCAACAAAGTCAACGATCCCAGGAACGTCCCCAAGTCAACACGACGTGTCTCCCGCGGCGGCGGCTGAGCTTCTACGATGCGGCTGACGCAGCAAGGAGGCTCGTGGTGCCGCTCACGCATTCGCATGCCCTGTTCGGACCGCGCTTCGCCCGCCATCTCGCCCGGCTGACGCGGCTCTACTGGACCTCTTCGGACGCGCCGAAGGGGGGACTGCTGCTCGGGGCGACCGTCGCGCTCGAGCTCGGCACCGTGTACGGCAACGTGCTGCTCTCGGACGTGCAGCGCCGCATTTTCGACGCGTTCCAGGACAAGCAAATGGCGGCCTTCACCTCGGCCATCGGGCTCTTTCTCGGCGTCGCGCTCGGCTTCGTGTTCGTGTCCACGTACCGGATCTACCTGCGGCAGGCGCTCGAGATCCGCTGGCGGCACTGGCTCACGGATCACTTCATCAAGGAGTGGATCACCTCGCACGCCTATTGCCAGATCGAGCTGCACCGCAAGGCGACCGACAACCCGGACCAGCGCATCGCCGAGGACGTGCGCGAGTACGTGTTGAGCGCGCTCGGGCTGTCGCTCTCGCTGCTTTCGGCGATTGCGACGCTGGTCTCCTTCGCGGCGATTCTCTGGAGGCTGTCGGGCAACTGGAAGTTCCGGGTGGACGGCAACCACATCCAGATCCCCGGCCTGATGATGTGGGTGGCGATCCTCTTCGCCGTCATCGCCACCTTGGTCACCCACCGCGTCGGCCGCAGGCTCGCCGGCATCCAGTTCGACCGCCAGCGTTACGAGGCCGACTTCCGTTTCAAACTGGTGCGCTTCCGCGAGAACGTGGAGCCGATTGCGCTCGCCAACGGCGAAGGCGCCGAGCGGCGCTTCGCGCTCGAGCGGTTCCACTATGTGATCACGAACTGGTGGCAGCTGATCCGCGCCCAGCGAAATCTGGGCCTGCTCACCACGAGCATCGGCCAGGCGAACTCGCTGATTCCCCTGCTGGTGGCAGCTCCCGCATTCTTCGCCGGTCACCTGACGCTCGGCAGCGTCATGCAGACGCGGATCGCCTATGGCGAGGTCTCGGGCGGGCTCACCTGGTTCGTGAACGCCTACCAGGAGATCGCCCGCTGGCGCGCGAACATCGAGCGCATCGTGACGCTGGCGGAAGAGATCGAGTCGACGCGCGACGAACTCGACGAGGACCGAATGCGTGCACGTCGAGCGAGCCATCGGCAGCACGTTGCGCCTCGACCACGTACGCCTCGCGCGGCCGGACGGAGCCGTGCTGGTCCAGGATGCCAACGCCGAGCTGCGACCCGGCGATCGCGTGGCGCTCGTCGGTCCGATGGGATCGGGCAAGCGCACCCTGCTGCGCGCCATCGCGGGCATCTGGCGCTTCGGCAAGGGCGTCATCGAGGTGCCGGAGCACACGCGCACCTTGATCCTGTCGCAGCGGCCGCACCTACCGATCGGGACCCTGCGCGAGGTCGTGTCCTATCCAGAGCCGGCCGGCGCCTTCCCGGACGACAAGATTCGCGAGGTGCTGCGACTGGTCGACCTGGGCGCGCTCGAGAATCGACTCGATGAGACCGAGCACTGGCAGCAGCTCCTTTCGGGCGGCGAGCAACAGCGCCTGGCGTTGGCGCGCGCGTTCCTGATCGAGCCCGATTGGATCTTCCTCGACGAGGCCACGTCGGGTCTCGACGAGGAGACCGAGGCGCGCTTCTACAAGCTGTTCCGCGAGCGGCTTCCGAGCGCGGCGATCGTCTCGATCGCGGACCGTCCCGCGCTCGTGCAGTACCACGGGCGTCGCTGGTCGCTCACGCCCGGTGCTGGAGGAGCGGTGCTCGAGGCGGCCTGAGGTCGCTCGCGGCCGGCGCCGTCAGCACGGACGCGCGGGTCCCTTCAACTCGACGACGTTGCCGTCGGGGTCGCGGATGTACATCGAAGGCCCCATGCCCTCGGCGCCGTAGCGATCGCCGACGTCACCCGGCTCGATGCCGTGGCCTTGCAACTGGGCGCCGATCGCGTCGGCGTCGAAGGCGGCGAGTGACAACGCCACGTGGTCGAGGTTGCGGCCCTCAGCGCCAGGTCCCGCGCCGCCCTGCCGGCCGAGCGGGCCCGTGATGGGCACCAGGTCGATCAAGCTCGAACCCGCGCGGAGTTGATGGAGCCCGAGCGCCGCGCTCTCGCGCTCGACCGTGCAGCCGAGCGCGTCGCAGTAGAAACGCTTCGACGCGGCAACGTCGCGCACGCGCAGCACGACGTGATCGATGCAGCGGATCTCGATCGCGCTCACGCCTTCGTCCTCCTCTCGCGTCAAGTTAGCAGCACGCCGCGCGACGCCTCACGGCGCGGGCGCTGGCGGCTCGTCGGGCGCGGGTCGCAGTTGCCGCGCGCGCAGCTCCTCGATCTGGCGGCGCGTCCAGCTCGCATTCGGGTGCGTGGGCGCGAGGCGCAACGAGGTCTCGAAGTCGTAGAGCGCGAGGTCGCGGCGCTGCTCTGCGAGCCGCACGCGGCCGAGCAGGTGACGCACGTGGCCGTCGTCGGGGAACACCGCGAGCGATTGCAGATACGCCTGCGCGGCGCCTGCGAAGTCGCCCTGCTTCTGGAGTTCGGCGCCGAGACCCGTCCAGCCGGTGCGTCCCAGCGGATACGCGATCGTGGCTTCGCGGTAGAGCGACTCGGGATCGGCCCACTTGCGCGCGCGGCCGTGCGAGAAGCCGGCGATCAGCACCGTGAAGATCGCCAGCAGGCCGAACACCGCGTGCTGCGCACCGACGCCGCGGCGACGCGCCGTCGTGTCGACCACGTCGGCGATCAGCCACAGCGCGCCCGGCAATGCCGCGTAGAGGTAGCGATCGGCGAAGAGGTTGATCATCGGGATCGCCTGCATCACCGGCAGCAGCATCCCGAAGAACCACGCGGCCGCGAGCCAGCGCTCGCGTCGCAGCAGGCACGCGCGCACCACCAGCAGTGCCACCGCGACGAGCGAGGCGGCGGGCCACAGCAGGCGTTCGTCGGACCATCCGCTCACGACGGCCGGGTGGACGCCGTGCACCAGGTCGAAGGGCGCGAACACGAGCCGCACGTAGCGCCAGCCGATCCAGGGCAGGATCTCGAGCGTGGCGAGTGGACCTCCGCCGAACCACGGGGCGACACCTCCTTGGGTCGACTGGGCCGCCAGGCCGAGCGCGAACGCGATCACGCCGATCGTCGCGAGCGGGATCAGCGCGAGCGCGGCGCGGCGCATCGGGACGGCTCGGCCGTGGGTCCATGCCGCGAACAGCAGGATCGCGGGCAGCGGGAGTGCGGCGGGCTTGGCGAGCAGCGCCAGCGCGCCCAGCACGGTCGCCGCGACGACGCGGCCGGCGCGCGGTTCGTGCAGCCACGCGAGCCAGCGTTCGAGCGCGCAGAGCGCGAAACCGACCGAGAGCAGTGTCTTCGACTGGCTGATCCAGCCGACCGGCTCTGCCGCCACGGGGTGCACGAGAAAGAGCGTTCCTGCGGCGAATGCCGCGGGGCGCGACAGCCCGATGCGTCGTCCCGCAGCCACCATCGCGAGCGCGACGAGCGCGTGGAGCAGCGCGTTCGTCACGCGGTAGGGGAGGGGGTTCGTTCCAAAGGCGCGCCACTCCGCGAGCAGCAGCAGCTGGTGGACCGGCGACCAGTTCCCCACCACGTAGTGGCGATCGAGCGTCACGGTCCGGAGCGCCTCGCCGAGCGGCAGGGAAAGCGCAGCGTTGTGCTCGATGTAGAACAGATCGTCCGAAATGAAGGGCCCGCCGAATCCCGGCCCGTGGAGCAACAGCGCCACTGCGGCGAAGCTCGCCGCGATTCGGAGCGTCCGCGCCGCACTCGCCTTGACGCTCGGGAGCGCGCCACTCACACTCGCGTCCCTCGATGCAGAGCCGAGCCCCCGCGCCGCAACCCTACGCGCTCTACGAGCACGCGGTGTCCAATGTCGAATCGCGAGCGGCCGGCATCTTGCAGCTGCCGCCCTGCTCGGTGTGCGACGCCACGAGCGCGAGACCGCGCTTCTCGATCGAGGGGCTCAGCGCGTGCGTCGTCGTCTGCACCGAATGCGGAACGGGGCGGCTGCACCCGCTGCCGAGCGACGCCGAGCTGCGCGAGTTCTACCCGCCCCACTACTACGGCAACCTCGGTACCAAGTTCAGCGCACCGATCGAGTTCCTGGTGCGCTGGGTCGGCGACCGCCACGCGGCGTTCCTCGCGAGCGGGCTGCCGCGCGGCGGCCGCGTGCTCGATGTCGGCTGCGGTCGCGGCGTGATCCTCGGCGCCCTCGCGGACCGCGGCATCGAGGCGCACGGCTTCGAGGTCAGCGAGGCGGCGGCGCGCGGGGCGGACGCGCGCGCGAAGATCTGCGTCGCAGCGCGACTCGAAGACGCCGGCTATCCGGACGCACACTTCGACGGCGTGATCATCTGGCACGTTCTGGAACACGTACGCGACCCGCGCAGCACACTCGAAACGATCCGCCGCATCTTGCGACCCGGTGGCCGCCTCGTCGTCGCGGTGCCCAACTTCGGGAGCCCGCAGGCGCGTTGGGCGGGGCCGGCCTGGTTTCATCTCGACCTGCCGCGTCACCTCTACCACTTCCCACTCGGGGCACTGCGACGGCTGCTCGAACGCACCGGCTTCGAGGTTTCCTCTGAACATCATTTCTCGCTGCGCCAGAATCCCTTCGGCTGGCTGCAGAGCTGGCAGAATCGCCGCGCAGAGCTGCCGCGCAACGGGCTCTACACGCTGCTCTATCGCCGCAGTCCGGGCGAAGCGCCGCCCTTCGACGCCCGCACGCGTCGGCGCTTGATGCTCGGTTTCGTGCTCGGTGCGGCCCCGGCATTCGCCGCCACGCTGGTCGAGACGCTGGCGCGCAAGGGCGGCACGGTCCATGTCGTCGCCACGCCGCGCTGATCGCAGTCCGGCATCGCGGCTGCCGCCGCCCGTCATCCCGTTGCTTCCGAAGCGCATGCGGCCCTCCCGATTGCGGCGGCGCGGCCGCGGCGGCGAGCGACGCAGTATAGGCGGCGCGACGCGCCACGATGCACGTCGCTCGCGGTAGACTGCCTCGCCGATGTTCGAGCGAGGGAACGCACAGCGACCCGGCGTGTACGTCGGAATGGCGATCGTCTACGCGGCGCTCGCCTTCGCCGCGCTGTGGCCGGCGCTGCGCGGCGACTTCGTCTCCGACGACATCGGCTATGTCGTCGGCAACCCGTGGATCCACTCGCTCAGCGTCGCCAACCTGCGCGCGATCCTCGATCCGGCCGGTCCGGCCGCGGCGCATACCGCCAACTACGCGCCGCTGCACCTGCTGTTGCACGCGCTCTGCTGGCAGCTCTTCGGGGCGAACCCGCTCGGGCACCATGTCGTGAACGTGTTGTTCCACGTCGTCGCGTCGGCGCTGCTCGTCGCGCTCTTCGCGCGCGCGGGCGTCCCGTTCGTCGCGGCAGCGCTCGGCGGCGCGCTGTTCCTGCTGCACCCGGCCAACGTCGAAGCGGTGGCGTGGGTGTTCCAGTTGAAGACGATCGTCGCGCTGGCGCTCGCGTCGGCAGCGCTGCTGCTCGAGCCGCGGCGTCCGTTCGCGGCGACGATCGTCTTCGCGCTGGCGCTGCTCGCGAAGATCCAGGCTGCCGTTGCGATCCCGGTGCTCGGGGTTGCGCTCTGGGCCGGTGCGCCGGCGAGCGCGCGTTCGCGCGGCGCACGGGTCGCCGTGCTCGGCGTCTGGATCGCGATCCTCGCCCTCGCGCTGTTGCCCGAGCTGCTCGCCTTCGAACGCCTCGGCCACACGGAACTCGCGACGCCGCTGGCGCCCTGGGATCGCGCCCGCGCCTCGGCGGGGTTCGTGGGGCGCTACCTGGTGATGGCGACGACGTCGGTCGGTGTCTCTGCGTTCCACCAGCCCGAGTTGCCCGCTTCCTGGTTCGACCCGTGGTGCCTGCTCGGTCTCGTCGGCGCCGCGGCGATCGGAGGGCGCGCGCTCTTCGTGCTCGCGCGTCGCGACGACGAGGCGAGCTTCTGGGCGTGGGCGGTGGGCGGCTTCGTGCCCGTGTCGCAGGTCTTGTCGTTCCTGTATCCGCTCGCCGACCGCTACCTCTACTTCATCCTGCCGGGTCTGATCGGCGCCGGGCTCGTCGCGACGCGCGCGCCGCTCGCACGCCTGGCGCGCGCACCGCGCAGCGCGCCTTCGCGCGCGGCGCTGCTCGCCGCCGTCGCGCTGCTCGCGCTCTTCGGCTGGCGCTCCTTCGAACGCGCGGGCGTCTGGCGCTCGGACTTCACACTCGCGCGCGACGCCGCCGCGCACTACCCGAACGGCATCCCCGCGCAGCTCCTGCTCGCACAGAACGCGGCGCGCCGTGGCGACGTCGACGCTGCCGTCGACGGCGCTGCGGGCGGCGGGTGCGCGCGGCTACGACCGCTTCATCGACCTGGAACGCGAGCCGGTCTACGAGTCACTGCGCAGCGACGCGCGCTTCCGCGCCGTCGTCGCCGAGATCGCGGGCGTGTGGATCGCCGAGGTCGCCCCGCGCAGCCAGCTCACGGCGCCCGAACTGCGCATGCTCGGTCATGCCCACGCCGCGCGCGGCGAATGGGAGTCCGCGCTGGCGCGACTCGAAGAAGTGTCGGCGCTCGGCGGTCCGGGCAGCGAGGGCATCCGCGCGGATCTGGCCGAGCTGCGCGGCCGCAAGCTGCGCGCCGAGCGCGAGGCGGCGCGCGCGAGCGCATCCATCAGCGGGGGGGGCGATGACGCGCCGCCGCCGTGACGAGTCGGCTGCGGGCTCCGCGCCCGAGCCCGGCGCCGCTGCTACGACTGCGTCAGCACTGCGCGCCCGCGAAGTGGCGGCGCTGGCAGCGCTCTTTGCGGTGCTGGCGCTCGCCGTCTACTGGCCGTCGCTGCACGGGCCGTTCCTTTCCGACGACCTGCACTACGTCGCAACCAACCCCTACGTGCACGAGCTCAGCGCCGCCAACCTTCTCGCGCTCTTCGATCCGCGGTCGCCCGCCACCGTTTTCGTCGTCAACTACGCACCCGTGCATCTGCTGCTGCACGGCGTCGCGTGGCAGATCTTCGGCGAACACACCAGCGGCCATCACGTCGTCAACGTGTTGCTGCACGCGCTCGGGTCGGCCTTGCTGGCGGCGCTCTTCGTGCGCGCGGGTCTTTCGCGTGCGGTCGCGGCCGGCGCTGCGCTGCTCTTCCTGCTGCATCCGGCCAACGTCGAAGCAGTCGCGTGGATCTCGCAGGCGAAGACGCCGGCGGCCTTCGTGCTCTCGATGGCGGCGCTGCTCGCGCACCGGCGGCGGCCGGCGCTCGGCGCACTCTGCTTCGGGCTGGCGCTGCTCGCGAAACCGACGGCGGCGTTCGCGCTGCCGGTGGCCGGCCTGCTCGACTGGACGCGCGATGGCCGGGTGCGTTGGGGTTGGCTCTCGCTCTGGGCCGTGCTGCTCGGGAGCTACTTCTTCGCCGAGTTCTGGACCCATCAGCGCTCGGGCTCGGCCGACCCGGTCGACGACGATTTCCTGGTGCGGCTGCGCAGCAGCGCTGCCATCGCGGCGCGTTACGTGTGGATGTCGGCGACCTCGCTCGGTGTCTCCACCTTCCACGAGCCCGCGCCGGTGCGCTCGTGGCTCGACCCGCTCTGGCTCGCGGGCGCGGCGCTGGCGATCGGCGTCGCCGTGCGCAGTGTCGTCACGTTGCGCCGCCGGAGTCCCGAAGCGGTGTTCTGGGTGTGGGCGGTGGTGTCGTTCCTGCCGATCTCGCAGCTCTTCCCGTTCCTGTATCCGATGGCCGATCGCTATCTCTATTTCATCCTGCCCGGTCTGCTGGGGGCTGCGCTCTTCGCGGCGCGCGACCTCGCGCGCGGCAGCACCCCGCGCGTCGCCACGCCTGCCTGGTTGCCACGCGCAACGAGCCTCGCTGCGCTCGCGCTCGCCGTCGCATTCGCCGCGCACTCACTCGAGCGCGCCGCGATCTGGGCGTCGCCGCTTCGCGTGCTCGCCGACGCCGCGGTCCATTATCCGAACGGGCGGACGGCGCGACTCGTGGAAGCGCGCCGCGCCGCGCAGGTCGGCGACGGCGACACCGCGATCGCCGCGCTGCGCCGCGCCCGACAGCTCGGCTTCAACCGCTACGAACAGCTCCAGAGCGACCCGGCGCTCGCGGCGCTGCACGGGGACCCGCGCTTCGAGGCGCTCGTGCGCGAGATCGCCACGTCCTGGGTCACGCACCTCGAGGCGAAGGCCGACCCGACGCAGATCGAGCTGCGCACGCTCGCGATGGCACACCTCGCCCGCGGTGAACGCGAGGTCGCGATCGGGGTGCTCAAACGCGCGCTCGCGCAGGGCGGTCCGATCGACGCCCGCTTGCGCGACGAGATCGCCGAGCTCCGCGCCGATCCGCGCTGACCCGCTGCGCTCCGGGCGCTCGCAGCGACCGCTCCGGGCGCGGCGACGCGGGACGGCGTCACATGGGTCCGGGCGTCTTCTCGGCGGATCGCTCGAGGGCCTCGAAGTCGCGCAGCCAGGCGTCGCGTTCCTCGCGTCCCAGCGCGTCGGCGCGATCCGAGCGGAGCAGTTGCAACGCACTCTGCGTGTCGCCCTCGCGGGCAGCGCGCGGACCGGGGAATTTCGCCAGCTCCATCCAGGTGGCGAGTGCACCCGAGGTCGCCCGCGCGGCTTCCGCCAGGCGCGCGCGCAGGCGCAGATCTTCGCGCGTGTGCAGGCGCGGCAGCAGCGCGTCGAGGATTTCCATGCCCTCGCGCGCAGCCGCTGGATTCCCGGGCCCGGATCGCCAGACTGCGCGCAGGCGCACCGCTTCGGCGGCGAGCGGCGAGTGCGGAGCGATCGCGGCGAGTTGCGCGTCGAGCGAGCCGGGCCCGCGCAAGCGCTGCTCGCTGTCCGACGCGCGACGCGCGCGCGCCAGCGCCTGCGCGAGCGGGCCGAGATCGCCGGCCTCGGCGGACGCTTCGGCCGCGTGGATGCCTTCCGCCAACTCGACCTCGCGCGCGGCGACGAGCCCCGGGTCTTGTGCGAGCGCCTCGGCGGCGAAGCGCTGCACGCCGGCGCGATCGCCCGCGGCATGGGCCAGTCGCGCGCGAGCAAGCGCGCGCTGCGCGGGATCGGGGACTGCCGCAGCCACCCGCGCCGCGCGATCGCGAGCGCCGATCGAGACGAGACGCTCGACCACGTAGCCGGCGTCGAGGCCGGGCGGCATCGGCACGAGCGGATCGTGACGGGCGAAGAGCTGCGACGCACCGGCTGTGCCGAGGGGCGCCGCCAGTACCTTCGGCGAGCGGGTCGCCAGGACGTTGTAGTCGTCGGTCGAGAGCACCGCGCCTTCGGCCAGCGCGCGCGAGCCGGTCTCGTCGAGTGCGAGCGCGGCGGCCAGATCCTCCGCACCCACGATGCCCACCGCCGCGAAGTCGTCGGGCGCCGCGGCGATCGCGTCGTTCGCGCGGCCTTCGACGTCGAGCGGCGCGGCCGAGGCGAGGAAGAGCACGCCGCCGAGGGCGGGCCGGTAGACGCGCACGTTCGGGAACACGCTTTGCAGCGTCGCGAGCAAGCTGCGCAGCAGCTCCTCGTCGACGAAACCGAGACCGATCCACTGCACGAAGACGCCGTCCGGCGCGAGGCGGTCGCGAACCAGCGCGAAGAACTCGCGCGTGTAGAGGTGCGAGGCGCCGGCGCCCCAGGGATGCGAAGGCTGCGAGACGATCGCGTCGTAGCGCTTGTCGGTGAGCAGCAGCGCGCTGCGCGCGTCGTTGATGCGAACCCGCAGCGCGCGGGTCGGCGAGCGGGTCCCGATCGCGCCATGCGGCGAAGCGCTGGTTCGCGCGCAGCACTTCCGGTTCGAGTTCCACGACGTCGATCGACTCGACGCTCGCCGGCACGCGCTCGAGTGCGAGTCCCCCGCCGAAGCCGACCACCAGCATGTTGCGCAGGCCCGGTCGCGCCGCTGCGGGCAACGCCGTGAGCCACGACGCGACCAGCTCGCCCCCCGGCCGCGCGTCCCGTGGTTTGATGCTCGCTTCCGGCAGACCGTTGGTGCGCAGGTCGTGTCGCCCCTCGCGGCGCAGCAGCGATCACGGTGGCGGCGCGGCCGACCGCGAACTGCGTGACGGCGCCGCCCGCCGCCGTCCGGAGAGCGGCGAATGCGAGCAACAGGCGCCACGGTTCCTGCGGTGCCAGCAACACGAGCCCGACTGCGCCCGCGAACGCGATGCCGCCGAGCGCCCGGCCGCGCGCGATCCCCAGCGCCGTGGCCGCCGCGAGCAGCAGGTTCAGGCTACACGTCGCGGTGAGAGTGCCGGCGTAGCCGAGCGCGGGCAGCACCACGAAGCCACTGAGCACGGCGCCCACGATCGCGCCGATCGTGTTCCAGGCATAGACGCGCGCGCTCGCGGGTCCCGCGTCGGCGCGCCCGCGCGCCAGGATGCGCACCGCGAACGGGAAGGTGGTGCCGATCGCGAGCGCGGGCGGAACCAGGATCGCCATCGCGAGGGCCGTGTTGGCGCCCAGCCCGCCGCGACCGCCGGCACCGATCTGTGCCGCCAGCGCGGGTACCAGGTCGAGCGCGCGGAACGCTGCCAGCGCGAGCGCTGCGGTCGCGAGCTGCGCGACCGCGAAGCCGCGCGCCGCCCGCGACGGAGTCGTCGCGACGCGCGCGCCGATGGCGCCGCCGGCTGCGATGCCGACCAGCACGCTCGCGAGCATCGTCGCGAAGGCGTAGATGCTGCCGCCGAGCACGTGGCCGAGCAACCGTGTCCACAGCACTTCGTAGCTGAAGGAGGCGGCGCCCGAGAGCAGCACGATCGGCAGGATCCGCGCGGCATGCGCGAGCGGCGCCGCGGTCGTCTCGCCGGTTCGCGCGGCGTCGCTCGCGCCGTCCGCCTCGGGAGACGAGCGCGCGACCGCCGCCGCCAGCACGAAGACGAGCGCATTCAGCGCGACGCCCACCCAGACCGTTGCACGCAGGCCGAGCGCCGGCAGCAACACGAAGCCGCACACGAGCGTGCCGCCGATCGCGCCGGTCGTGTTGATCGCGTAGAGCGCGCCGATGCGCGGGCCCAGCTCGCGGTCGCTGCGGACGGCGTGCGTTGCGAGCAGCGGAAGCGTGGCCCCCATGAAGGTGGTGGGCACCAGCAGGATCGCGAACGCGCACAGCAGGTAGAAGAGCGCGCTCGCAAGGCCGCCGGCGTCCGCGGGCAGCTCGCGTCCGCCCAGCAGCGCGACCTCGACCGCGATGGCGGCGCGGATCGCGAGCGGCACGGCCAGCGCGGCGCCTGCGACGCCGAGTTCGAGGAGTCCGTACACGAGGACAGGTTTGTGTACACGCGCGCTGAAGCGGCCGGCGAGGGCCGAGCCGCTCGCGAGCCCGCCCATGTAGGCCGCGAGCACCGTGGCCACGGCGAGCTCGGAGGTTCCGAAAACCGCGCCGAACTCGCGCGTCCAGGCGGTCTGGTAGAGCAGGGCGGCAAAACCCGACAGGAAGAAACACGCGAGCAGCGCAAACCAGCGCCGGCGCGCGGCAGCTGCAGCGATGGGCGCGTTCATCGAGGAGAGGCGGGTAGCACGCCCGCCAGCACGTCCGCGAGTGCATCGGCCACCAGCCGGTGGCCGAATGCGTTCGGATGACAGGCGTCCGGCAGGAAGGCCAACCAGCGCGGATGACGCTCCAGCTCTGCGCTCCCATAGCGCTCGCGCTGTGTCTCGCGCAGCTCGGCGAAGTGCTCGTCGGTGGTGATTGCGTCCAGGGACGCGTCGAGCAGCGCGGTTGCGTCGAGATGGGGCGTGCCGGTCTCGTTCGCGACGGCGGCCATCACGGCGGCGGGTTCGCCGCGCGTGCATTGGCCGAGCAGCACGATCGGCACGCCGGCTTCGCGCGCCAGCTCGACGGCGCTGCGCACGTTGTCCGCCGAGATGCGATAGCTTGCGATGTTGCGCTGCGCGGCGTCGTAGGGGTTCGGCGCCGCGCTCGGTCGCAGCCGTGCGCGCGCCGCCGCGATCCACGCCTCGAGGGTCTCGAAGGCGCGGCTGCGGTGCAGCGCCGCGAGCAGCGCGCCGGTCGCCCCGAGGCGCTTCGCGTACGTCGCCTCGTCGCCCTCGCCGGTCACGGCGCCGTCGTTCGAGAGATAGCTCCACACGATCGCGTCGGGAGCGAGTCCGAGTGCAAAGCGCTCGAGCAGGATGCGGCCCTGAAAGCTCGAGTAGCCGGGCACGCCGAGGTTCACGACCTCGATGCTGGAGCGGTCCACCGACCAGCGCTCGGCGAGCGCCGTTGCGAGCCGCTCCGCGTAGGTCTCGAAGTGCTCGACGCCCCAGCCGAAGGTCGAGGAGTCGCCGAGCACCGCGATGCGCACCACGCCGGGCGCCGGAGCGTCGCCGAACTCCGCGGTGCGGAAGCCGCGCGTGTTGGTGTGCACGCTCCAGCGCGAGCGTTCGCGCGCCCGCGGCGGCGCGAATGGGTCGAGCAGCACGCTGTGTACGTTCGGCCGCAGCCGGTAGAACAGGAAGCGGTCCCATTCGTAGAGTTCGTAGTAGCGCGCGAGTACGCCGGCCTTTTTCATCTCTTCGCGGTAGTCGGCGCGCAACAGCAGCCGGTCGCCGAGCCAGGGCGGATTGGCGGTGCTGCCGCCGCCCGCGGGACGCAGGTCGACCGCGCGCGCGATCAGCTCGGCGGCGCCCGCGAAAACCGCGAGCGAGGCGGCGGCGAGCAACAGATTTTGCAGCCAGCGTCGTGCGCTCATCCGGCCGGCACGACCGGCAGCGAGATGGGTACGGTCGCGCCCTGCAACACGGCTTGCTCGGAGACCACGACCGGCAGCCTCGCAGCGCCGACGCGGAGTTCCCAGGGTTCGCGCGCCGCGACCGGCGTCTTCGCGTCGCTGGCGTAGGGCACGCGCAGGCGCGCGACGCCGTCGGCGCCGGCCGTCGTCTTTGCGACGTACCTGAACTGGCGTCCGAACGGCGAGTGCAGCACGAGCGTCGCCTCGACCGGCGCACCCGCCTCGGTCTGCACCTCGATCACGGCGCCGGCCACGCGCTCGAAGAGCTTGTAGGGCGCGACGCCGGGCGCCGCGATTCCGCCGTAGAGGTCGGTCGAGCGGGCGTCCCCCGCGCGGCCCTTCGGTCACCAACCGGAAGCGCTCGAAGCGCGGCGAATCTTCGCGCTCGAGGCCGTCCTCGCGGTGCAGGCGTTGGGTGAGGCTGCGGGACTCGACGGGGCCGTACTCGGCCGTCATCACGTAGCGCGCCGTCAGCGCATCGGCCGCGCGCACCGCGGGATCTTCCGAGCGCAGCTCGAAGAAACGCCGGCTCTGCTCCCAGTGACGCGATCCAGAGTAGGGCCCGAAGCCGTCCGACGGCGTCGCGCGATGCGCGACGTAGTGGAGCACGTGTCCGACGTTCGCCGGGCACAGGATTCCATAGGCGGGGCGCTCGAGCGGGTCGAAGTAGCCGCCGGTCTCGGGCGTCACGCGGCGCACCTCCTCGGCAAAACGCCGGAGCGTTCCGGCCGGCGTGGCGAGCGACGCGTCCGCGACCGCCGGGGCGTTGCGTGCTGCGATCTCGAAACGCGCCTGCAGCGCGTGTTGCGCGACGATCGGACCCGCTCCGAGCAGCGTGGCGAGCGTCGCGGCGATGCGCCCGCGCCGCTCCGGCAACGCGCGGCGCAGCGTGTCGATGCAAACTGCGAAGCCGACTGCTGCGGCAGGCGCGTAGTCGTTGCCGTAGCGGAGCTGCGCCGTTGCGAGTGCGCCGAAGCCCGCGGTCCAGAACGCGAGCACGCGCGCGGGATCGCGGCGTCGCGGGTCGCGCGCGACGAAGAGCAGGACCAGCGGCACCAGCGGGATCGCGTAGCCGAAGCCGCCGAAGTACCAGAGCGGGCGCAGCCAGCCGTTGGCGCGTCCCGGCGCGAAGAGCGGCTGCTGTTCGGCGTTGCTGCGCCGCCCACGGTTCTTCCTTGCCGACGAAGCCGGCCCCTGCGCGGAGCGTGGGCAGCAGCCCGGGCAGCGCGAGCAGCGCGGCCGCGGCGATGGCTGCCAGCGCTGCGCTCCGCGCGGCGCGCACCCCGACCGAGCGCGTCGGTCGCGAGCGCTCGAGCGCTGCACAGACGAAGGCGACCGAAGCGAGCGCCAACAGCGCGGGCGCGTGCAGGTACGACAGCGAGAGCGCCGTATAGCTGCCGCCCACCGGCGGGCCGAGCGCGGGCACGGCGAGCGCCACCGGCAGCGCCGTCGCGACGAGTCCGAAGGCGTGCGCGCGCAATGCGCCCGCGCGCCCGCGCAGCGCCAGGACCGTCAACACCGCGCCGTCGGCGAGGAACACGTAGAGCAGGCTGCCGCCCCAGCTGAAGACGACGCCGAGCCGCCCGAGCATCACGAGCGCCTGCGCGGCAATTCTCAGCGAGCGCCCGGGTTGCTCACGCACCGCGAGCAACGCGCCCCAGAGCCACAGCGCACCGAACAGCGACACCGTGCAGTGGTGATCGGCGTTGCCGACGTCGGAGTAGGAGATGCTGATCGGGAAGAGCGCCACGAGCAGCGCCGCGAGCAGCGCGATGCCACGGCCCGCAAGCACCGTGGTGGCGCCGAATACCGGCAACGCGGTCAGCGCGCCCAGCAGCGGAGGAAGCCAGGCGCCGGCGAGTTCCAGGTCGTGCTGCGTTCCGCCGAGCGCGCGCCCGGCGCTGGCGAGGAGCAGCGTGTGTAGCGGCGGCCACGGGATCCATGCGCCGCCCGGATGGTTCACGAGTGGGTCGAAGCGCAGGACGTCGGGCAGGCGCCGCAGCGAGAACTCGGCGAGACGCAGGTGGTAATAGGCATCGCCGACCGGAAACACGATTGCGTCGCCGCGGAAGACGCGTTGGAACGTGAAGCCGCGCAGGCCGAGCCCGAGCAGGATCACAACGGCCAGCAGGGCCGGCGTCGCGATCCACCCCCGCGCGCGGTGTTTCCCGCGGAGTCGGAGCGGTCGTTTTCCTCGGAGTCGGAGAGACAGCAGCCTGCTCCCTGGGCTAACCCGGTTTCGAAGCGGCGGGGGCCCTGGCGGCGTCGAGTTCGCGCCGCGCCTCGTCGGCGTTCTCGAAGTTCGCGTCGAGCTGGAGCGCGCGCGCGAAGGCGACCGCAGCCTCGTCGTTGCGGCCGAGCGCCTTGAGCGCCAGTCCCCGGTGGTGGTGGTACACGGGCCGCTCGACCTGGAGGTCCTGGCTGGCGCGCCCGGACGTTTCGACCGCGGATTGGAAGTGCTGCAGCGCCGGCGCGAAGAGTCCCTTCTTGAAGTACACGGTGCCGAGCGTGTCGGCGATCTCGGCGCTGCTCCGGCTCGGCATTCAGCGCTTCGGTTGCGAGCGCGAGCGCGCGGTCGAGGTCGTCGCCCTCGTCGGCGAGCAGCCGGGCCAGATCGGTCTTGGCAGTGGGCAGATCGCTGCGCGCCGCGAGCACCTTCTCGTAGAGTTCCTCGCGCTGCGGAGGGGTGTCCCGCCGCGTCGTGTAGGCGCGCCAGCAGCTGCAGCCCGGACGCCGGCAGCGCGCCGAGCTTCTCGGTTTCCTGGAGCGAGGCGATCGCCGCTTCGAGCCGGTCCTGCGCCCGGTAGATCCCGGTGAGCAGCTCGACTGCATCGGGAAGCTCGGGCGACGCGGCGAATGCGCGGCGCGCCTCCCCCTCGGCGCGCGTCCAGTCGCCGGCGGCGGCGAGGATCTGCGCGCGCAGCAGCACCAGCGGAGGCGACAGCGGCCCGGCTCGGGCGGTCGCGTCGATGCGCGCGAGCGCCGCGTCGGAGCGTCCGGCCGCGAGGTCGAGTTCGGTGAGCAGACGCAGCGCCATGGCCTGGTTCGGAGTCCTGGCGAGCACCTGATCCAGGTAGCCGCGCGCGCGCTTCGGCTCGTGTGCCGACTCGCGCTGCGCGAACTCGAGGAGCACCGGGACGGGAGGATTCTCCATCGCGAGTTGTTCC
This sequence comes from uncultured delta proteobacterium, assembly GCA_963801625.1. Taxonomy (GTDB): domain Bacteria; phylum Myxococcota_A; class UBA9160; order UBA9160; family PR03; genus PR03. Next base: position 309,688 of record CAWDFQ010000010.1, on the reverse strand, counting down.
TCGAGCAGCGCCTTGCCCGCCGGACGCCGGCCCGTCGCGTAGAGCGCTCGTGCGTAGAGCAGCTTCTCCGTCGGGCGCAGCGCGCCGACCTCACGCGCCACTCGGTTGAGCGTCTGCAGCACGACCGGGTAGTCGCCCGTCCTGTCGTATACGGTCGCCTTCAAGCGCAGCAGGGCAGGCTCCGGATTCGCCTGCAGCTGCATCGCGCGATCGACCGCGGCGGTGGCGGCCGGGAAGTTGCGGCGTCGCAGCTCGGCGATCGCCAGCAGCTTCTGACCCTCCGCCGTCTCTTCCATTTCCAGGTAGCGGCGCACTTCGTCGGCGGCTTCGTCGAAACGCTTCTCGGCGAGCGCCAGGCGGCCCTGGCGAGCGCCGTTCGCGGATGCGCGGGAAACTCCTTCACGAGCCGGTCGAGCGGCGGCGCGCGCCTCCTCGTCTCGCCGCGGCGGAGCCGCAGCGAGACGATCTGGTCGAGTGCGAGGGGCGGCTCCGCGCCGCTGCGGGCCTGCTCTTCCAGTTGCCGGAAGGCGTCGTCATAGCGCTCGCTCTCGAACAGGAACACCGCGTAATTGTAGGTGAGCCTGGACGTCCTGCGGGCGCAGCGCCAGCAGGCGGGCGTAGACCCCTTCCCCGGTGCCCTTGGCGCGCTTCTCCTCGAGGCGAGCCAGCGCGTCCCATGCGGCGAGATTCGCCGGGATCGATGCGACCATCGTCTGGAGCGACGAGCGCTCGAAATCCCCGTTCCGGGTGGCACGCGCGAACTGGATCGCCGCCGCCGCTGCGCGGCCGCGCTCCGCATCCGACTCGGCGACTTCGATCGGCATCGCGGAACGCCGCCAGCGCCTGGTCGCCGTGATCCTTCCACGATGCATGGAGGCGGCCCAGTTCGAGGCGCGCGTTGATGCCGTGCGGGAACAGTGCGGCCGCCTGTTTCAGCTCCTGCTCGGCGTCCTGACGGATCGGGTCGGGAATCTCCTCGCCCCGGATCGCCCGCTCGCGCAGCCGCGCCATGTGCACGATCGCGAGCTGCATGTGGCTCATGCCGTCGTCCGGCGCGAGCTGCGACGGCGGTGCGCGCCGCCTGGAGCGCGTCCGCCGCGTTGCCGCGAGCGAGCGCGACTTCGGAGCGCCTGACGTGTGCCGTGGCGTTGCCCGGTTCGCGCTCGAGCACCTGCTCGACCAGTTTCCCGGCGCGCGCGGTGTCGTCGAAGAGGATCAGTTTGGCTTCGGCGAGCGCCGCATCGGTGCGCGTCGGGTCGATGCGCGTCGTCTCGCGGAAGAAGAAGACGGCGTCGGCGGGCTGATTGTCCTTCGCGAGCAGCTCGGCGATGCGGTAGTTGGCCTCGGCGCTCGCGGGGTCGATCTGCAGCGCGCTGCGCAGCTCGAGCAGCGCCTCCTTGCCTCGTCCCTTCTGCTGGAACTCGTTCGCGCGCTCGAGGTGATTCGCGAAGTTCTGCTCCTCCGAGGAGCACGCGCCGAGCGAGATGGCGAAGCAGATCGCCGCACCCGCTGCGAGCGGCGAGCGATGCGCGAACTCACGGGCGGCTTCTCACTGTTTTTCGAGGCGGGCGATTTCGCTCTTGGCGTCGTCGGCCTCGGCGAACGAACCGGCCTCCAGCGCCTGGCGCAGCGTTTCGATCGCGCGCTGGCGTTCGCCCTGGCGTCTCGAGCGCAACGCCGAGGTGGTAGCGGATCGACTGCGACTCCGGGCGTTTCTCGAGCGCAACCTGGAACAGTTCCACCGACTGTTCCATCTGACCGCGCTGCAGGTACACCCAGCCGAGCGTGTCGGCGATCTCGGGACTGGCGTCGATGCGATGCGCTTCCTCGGCGAGCGCGAGCGCGCGGTCGAGGTCCTGGTTCGGGCGGCTGCGCGAGCAGCCAGGCGAGGTCGTTGCGCGCCCCGGCGTGTCCCGCATCGCGCTTGACGATCTCGTGCGAGGCGCTGCCGGGCAGCGCTCCGATCGCCGGTCCGGAGCACGAGCTGCGCGGCCGCATAGGCCGGGTCCCGCTGTCGTTCGGGGTCGGCCTTCGCCGCCTCGTCGAAGAGCGCGAGCGCGCGCGGGACGTCGCCGGCGCGCGCCGAGCCCCGCGAGTCCGGCCTGGCGCGGCTGTGTTTCGGGTCGAGTTCGAGCGACTTCTCGAACGACACGCGTGCCTCGTCGTCGCGATCGAGCCGGACGAGCAGGAGTCCCTGGATCTCGTAGAGCGCCGCCGAGTCGGGATGCTTCGCGAGCGCCGCCGCACGACGTCGTTCGCCTCGCGCATCCGGCCGTCGGCGATCAGACGATCGGCGATCGGATCGCAGCAGCGGCTTCGCTCGCGGCTCGCCGAGATCGACATTGCCCTTCTTCGCCTGACGCAGTGCGGCGTCGGCGCCGGCGGTGGCCAGCTCGATCTGCGCAAGCGCGACGGCGGCCTGCTGCGGGAAGCCCGCCTCCTCGAGTGCCTTGGCGGTGCGGCGCGCGGCGTCGTAGTTGTCGAGTGCGGTGGCTGCGCGGATGAAGAGCAGGAAGCCGTCTGCGCGGCTGCCGCCGCGCTTGGCGACGAAGTGGCGCGCCGAGTCGGCGGCTTCCTTGTACCTGCCCTGGGCGAGATAGAGGTTGGCGAGCGCAGTACGCCGCGTCGGTCGCGGCTGGCATCGACGCGCAGCGCCTCGCGGAACTCCGACTCGGCGCGCGCGAAGTCGCCGACCTGGTAGGCGGCGAGGCCCGCGAGATAGCGGCCGCCGGCGTTGTTCGGCCAGCGCTTCAGGCCGGTGTCGAAGGTGGCGAGGGCGCCCTTCGCGTCGCCGCGCGCGAGCAGGATGCGGCCGCGAAGCAGATCACGGAACGACGCTTCGGCGAGCGTGTTCACCAGCGTCTCGGCTTCGTCGAGACGGCCCAGGTCGATGAGCAGATCGGCCTTGAGGAAGCTCAGATTGTCATTCGCCTTCGGAGACGCCTTGATCGCCTCCTCGATCGCCGCGAGCGCCTTGTCCGGCTGGCCGTTGCGCCGCTCGAACTCGCCGAGCTGGGTGTAGGCCTGCGCGTTGCCGAACAGCTCGACGCCTTCCTTCGAGCAGCGCGCGCGCCTTGTCCGGCTTGCCATTCGACTCGTAGCGGCCGGCGAGTGCAGCGCGGATCTGCGGATTCTCCGGCGCTTCCGCGAGCGCCTTCTCCCAGAGCGCGGTGGCGTCGTCGCTGCGTTCGAGCTCGTCGTAGAACTGCGTGACCAGGCGCAGTGCGAGCGCGTCGGTCGGCACCCTTCTCGATGCAGCGTCTTGAACTGCGCCTCGGCTGCGCGCGTCGTCCTTGATGGTGTCCTTGAAGAACGTGGCGCGCGCGAGACAACCGCGGACCGCGACGCCCGCGTCTCCACTCCTGGCAGCCGAGCGCCTCGAGGTCTTCGTGCGCCTTCTCGGCCTCTTCGATCCGACCGAGCTCGGCGAGGATCGTCGCGTGCATCAGCAGCGCGGAATAGTCGTCGGGCGCGAGTTCGCGCAGGCGGATGGTGTCCTTCAGCGCTTCCTCGCGCCGATTGGCGCCGAGCAGCGCCTGCGCGCGAACCTTCAGTGCGGCGACGCGGGAGGGATCCTGTTCGAGCACCTTCGTCGCGACGCGCACCGCGTCGTCGTGCGACTGGAGCCCGAGAAAGGTCGATGCCAGCAGCAGCCCCGCAGTCACCGCCTGAGTGGGATCGGAACTCGCCTTCTCGAGCGGCCACACCGCGAGTGAGAGCTGTCCGGTCTGCACCAGCGCGACGCCGAGCAGGTAGTTCGCTTCGGCCTGCTCGGGATTCTCGGCGAGCAATTCGTCGGAGCGGTGCGATCGACTCGCCGAACTGCCCGGCGTCCTGCAGCGCGTGGATCTCTGCGAGCCGATCCTCGACGCTGCCCGCGCAGGCCGCAAAGAACAGCAACGCCGCCGCGATCGCGCCGGCACGCCATGCGTGCGCACGCAGCGTGAAGCGAGAATGGGGGCGCGAGGGCATCGGAGCGGTGTTCTCCCTCCACTCGGAACGCGGCATTATACGCGCGGGAAGAAACCGGGCCAACGCGACGCGGGAGGCGCGGGGGCGTGAGGGTCGTCCAGAACGTCCTCGGCGGACGGATGTCGCAGCTTTGCGTTGGCGCTTCGAGGCCGCCTGCCGGCCTGATGCCCAGAGGGCTTCGCGGGTTCTGGCCGACCCTCACGCCCGCGCTACTTGCCACCTGTTTCGGGACTTCCGTTCATGAAGGAAAGACGGAAAGCCAAGCGCGGCCGGGTCCACCGCCCGCGCGCCTCGCAGCAACGATCCAGAGCAGCTGCGGCACGACGGGCAGCGCATCGGGCCCAGACTCAACAGCCCACCTCGAGTCCGGCTAGCGGCGTTTCGTGACGCGCGGCGTTGGACACATAAGAGTGTCGATATTGGCAGCCGGGCCTCCGATCCTCCAAGCGGCGCGTCTGCCGGTGGCCGCGCCGTTGCGGCTCGCCTAGGATGCCGGGCCCTTCGCGCCAAGTTTCTGGGGGCGAAACCAATCGTGCTGAAACGCCTGCTCGATTCGCCCTGGACCTACTTCAGCCTGGCCGGGTTGCTGCTGGTCGTGCTGCTCGTCAGGTACGTCGAGGTGCGGACACCGACTCGCCCGCACGGGTCCGCCGACGACATCCGCGCGCTCGCGCAGCGCAAGGACACCAACGTCGTCTTCGTGGTGATCGACACGCTGCGCGCCGATCACCTCCATTCCTACGGCTACCCCCGCGAGACGAGTCCCGTGATGGACTACCTCGCCAGCACGGGGATCCGCTTCGCCCGCACGGTCAGCCAATCGAGCTGGACCAAGGCGTCGATGGCGTCGCTGTGGACCGGCACCTGGCCGAGCCGGACCGGCATCTCGCGTTGGTCGCAGGCGATCCCGCCGGAGGCCACGATGCCCGCGGAGCTGTTCCAGCAGGCGGGCTTCTACACCGTCGGGATCTGGCGAAACGGATGGGTGGCGCCGAACTTCGGCTTTCAGCAGGGCTTCAACACCTACATCCGGCCGAGGCCGCTTCCGGGACCGAATGGCTTCCAGAAGCGCACAGCGTCGGCGGGTGCGCTGGTCGGCACCGACGAAGACCTGACGCGCGCCGCAGCCGAGTTCCTGGCGGCCTACGGGCACAAGCGCTTCTTCCTCTACCTCCATTACATGGACGTCCATCAGTACGCGTACGACGAGGTCTCGGGCAAGTTCGGGACCAGCTACGCGGATGTGTATGACAACGCCATCCACTGGGTGGACCGCAATGTCGGCGCCGTGCTGCGCGAATTGCAGGACCGCGGCTTGCAGAGCAAGACGGTCATCATCGTGTCCGCGGACCACGGCGAAGGCTTCCGCGAGCACGGGCTCGAGGGTCACGCCCGGACGCTGTACCGCGAGGTCGCCGAGGTCCCGCTGATCCTCTCGCTGCCGTTCGAGCTGTCGCCCGGGATCGTCGTACCGCAGACGGTGGCGAACGTGGACATCTGGCCGACGATCCTCGACCTGGTCGGTCTGCCGGCGCTGGCGGATGCCGACGGCCGCTCGCTGCTTCCGCTGATCGAGGCCGCCGCGCGCGGCGAGAGCATCGCGTTCGACCGCCCGGCGTTCGCGGAGATCGACCGCTCCTGGGGCCGCCCGAATGCCGATCCGGATCGACTCATCGCCGTGACGCAGGGGCCCTACCGCGCAACGCGACAGCTCGCGCCGGGCAGAGAACAGGAAGTCGAGTACTTCGACCACCGACAGGATCCCTGGGAGGCGAAGAACCTGGCGTTGCCGAAGAACGGCGGCACGCGGACGCTTCCGCTCGAACTCGCCCAGTCTCTGGACGGCTACCTCAGCCTGCTCCCCGCCAGCTGGGGCAAGCCCCGAGAAGTCCATCTCGACGAGATGGAACTGAACCAGCTCCGCGCACTCGGCTACGAGATCAAGTGAACCCGCGCCCGGCGCCGGCGGGCGCTGCGCTTCAGTGTCCCAACTTGCGGAAGGTCGTCTCGAGCGCCGCGCGTCTGCGGTGGCGATCGATCGCCAGCTCGATCAGCCGATCGAGCAGCTGCGGATAGGGGAGGCCGGTCGCTTCCCAGAGGCGCGGGTACATCGACACTTCGGTGAAGCCGGGCAGGCTGTTCAACTCGTTCACGTAGAACGTGCCCGTCGAGCGCTCCATCAGGAAGTCGACGCGCCCGAGGCCGGCGCCTTCGAGCGCACGGTAGGCGCGGATCGCGGAGTCGCGCACGGCGTCGCTCTCGGTCTCCGAGAGCGGCGCGGGCACGAGCAGCTCGGTGCTCTCGTCGACGTACTTCGCCTCGTAGTCGTAGAAATCGCGACGCGTGCGGATCTCGCCGGGCAGCGACGCCTCGGGCTCCTCGTTGCCGAGCACCGCAACCTCGATCTCGCGCGCGTCGAGCGCGGTCTCGACCAGCAGCTTGGTGTCGTAGCGACTCGCTTCCGCCAGCGCGCGCGGCAGCGACTGCAGCTTCGTCACCTTCTGGATGCCGACCGACGAACCCGAGTTCGCGGGCTTCACGAAGACCGGAAGTCCCAGCTCGTCGGCGACGCGGGTCGCGACGCCCTTCGGATCGCGCGCCAGTTCGTGCGAGTGCAGCACACGCCAAGGCGTCACCGGCAGGCCTGCGAAGCTGAGCAACCGCTTCGCGATCTCCTTGTCCATCTGGATCGCGGAGCCCAGCAACGCCCGAACCGACGTACGGCAGGCCGGCCAACTCGAGCAGGCCCTGCAGCGAGCCGTCTTCGCCGCCGTGGCCGTGGACGATCGAGAAGAGCACGTCGACCGCAACGGCGTCGCCACCGGCGACGCGACGCGAGCGCGTTCGCGGCGGGCGTCGGCGGCAGCACCACCGCGGCGCCGCGCTGCATCGCCCCGTCGAGCGACGTGCCTGGGCGCGCCGACGCGCCAGGCGCCGTCGTGATCGATCGCGACCAGCCACACCTCGTAGCGCGAGGGATCGAGGTTGCGCAGGATCGACGTCGCCGAGGCGATCGAAACCTCGTGCTCGACCGAGCGACCGCCGTACACGAGTCCGACGCGAAGCTTCGCCATCTCCATGCCCCCCTGGTCGCGCATCATACCGATTGGATCGCGGCTCGGGCAGCGCTTGGTTGACCCGTTCCGAGGCCACTCTTACTCTCGCTTTCGTGCCCGGCATTCCCGCTGATCTCGCCGCCAAGGACGCCGCGCTGCGCGAGCGACTGCGCAGCGCCGGTCGCGTGCTGGTGGCGTTCTCGGGCGGCGTCGACTCGAGCTACCTCGCCCACGCCGCGAGCCAGGCGCTCGGCGCCGACGCGCTCGCGGTGACCGCGGTGTCGCCGTCCTATCCCGAGCACCACCGGCGCATGGCGGAGGAGGTCGTCGCGCGCTTCTCGATCGCGCACCGCTTCGTCGACACCCACGAAATGCAGAGCGACGCCTACCGCGCCAACAACCCGGATCGCTGTTACCACTGCAAGTCGGAACTCTTCGAGGTGCTCGGCAAGCTGCGCGACCAGCTCGGCTTCCGCGCCGTCGCCTACGGGATCAACACCGACGACATCGGCGACTTCCGCCCGGGCCATCGCGCCGCGGCCGAACGCGGCGTGCTCTCGCCGTTCCTCGACGTCGCGCTCTCGAAGGCCGAGATCCGCGCGCTGTCGCGCGCCGCGGGACTGCCGACCGCCGACCTGCCTGCCTCCGCCTGTCTCTCCTCGCGGCTTCCCTACGGCACCGAGGTGACGGCAGAGCGACTGCGCCAGGTCGAGCAGGGCGAAGAGCGCCTGCGCGCGCTCGGCTTCCGCCAGCTGCGCCTGCGTCACCACGGCGAGCTGGCGCGCATCGAGATCGACCCGAGCGAACTCGCTCGCGCGCTCGAGCCGCAGATGGCGCGTGCACTGGTCGCCGCGATCAAGCCGCTCGGCTTCCGCTACGTCTCGCTCGACCTCGAGGGCTACCGCACCGGCGCACTCAACGAGGGGCTCGTCGAGTGGGTCGAGTTCGGCGCGAGCCACTAGCAGGAATGCGCGCGACGCCGTTGCTGCACTGCGCGGGGGCTCCGCGCGACATCGGACTCGATCAGGGCCGCGGCTGTCGCGACGAGATCCGCGCCGACGCGCGCGCCCGTGGCTTCGCCGCAGCCGTCGATCTGCGCAGCCGCCTGTGCGCGCTGCGGCGCGACGACTCGCCCGCGCGCACCGCGTTCGCGCGCGATCTCGCCCGTCACTTCCCGCACCTCGCCGAGCGCGTGGATGGCCTCGCCGCCGGCGCCGGCGTCGCGCCCGCTGCGCTCATCGACGCGCTCGCCACGGAACTCGGCGCCGACGCGCCCGACGCGTTGCGCTGCGAGGGCGGTGTGGCCGGCGCCGGGCTCGAGCTTCGTGTCGCCTCGCCGTGGCCGCTCACCGGCTTCGTGGTGCGCCAGTGCACACCGGACGGCGGCTACCCGAACCTCAGCTTCGCGCGACCCGCGCACGTCGGCGGTCTAGCGGCCGTGAACGACCGCGGCCTCGCAGGCGTCGCAATCCCGCTCGCTGCGCCCGCTCGCGACGAGCGCTGCGTCGCGCCCGGTCTGCTGCTGCTCGAGCAATGCATCGAGCGCCTCGACAGTGTCGAGAAAGCGCTCGACTGGTGCGAACACCGGCCCGGTGGCGGCCGTGCGCTGCTCGTCTTCCGCGACGCTGCGGGCGCCAGTGCCGCGCTCGAGATCGACGGCGCCGAGCGCCACCGCAGCGACGCAGCTCCGGCCGCTGGTATGGGCCTCGTCGTGCGCGTGGATCCGCGGGCGCGAACGCTCGGGATCGAAGCCGCCGGCAGCGCCCCCACGCGCTTCGCGCTCGACGCGGGCGCCTGACGACACCGTCCTGCGACGCGCGGTGCGGAACCTCTTGGAGGGTCCAGGTGGAACAGCCGTCGAAACGGAAGCTGAGCTTCGCGTTCGTGGGATGGATCGCGGCCGCGGCGCTCGCCTGCGCGCTGCGCGCTCCCGTCGCGGATCTTCCCTTCGAGCGAGACGAAGGCGGGTACGCGTACATCGCGCAGCGCTGGCTCGCGGGCGATGTGCCCTACCGCGACGCCTTCGACCAGAAACCGCCGGGCGTCTTCGCCTTCTACGCCGCCGCAATGACACTGGGTGGTGAGACGCCGGCCGCCGTGCGCTGGGGCGCGCAGCTCGCGACGATCGCGGCGCTGGGAGCGCTGGTCTGGATCGGCGCGCGGCTCTTCTCGCCCGCGGTGGGCGTTGCCGCGGCCTTTGCGGGCGTGCTGCTCTCGGCGGATCCGGGTTGGCTCGGCAATGCGGTCAACACCGAGCAGGTCGCGCTCGCGCCGATCAGCTTCGGCGCGCTGTGTGCGCTCGTCGCGGGGACGCAGCGGCGGCTCGCCTTCTCGCTGGCGGTGGGTGTGCTCGGCGGGATGGCGCTGCTGCTGAAGCCGGTGACGGCGCCGATCGTCGCGTTCGAGATCGCGACGGCGGCCTGTCTCGCGCGGCGCCCTCTCGCACACGGAATTGCGGCAGGCTGCGGCGTCGCGGCGGTGTTGGCGCCGGTCGCGCTCTACTTCGCGGCGCACGGAGCCGGGCAGGCGTTCTTCGACGCGGTCGTCTGGAACAACCTCGCCTACGCCGGCGACACCAGGCTCGCCGACTATCCGCGCTATTTCGCCGCCCAGGTCGGTCCGACGCGGCTGCCGCTCGGGCCGCTCTACGCGGCCGCGCTCGCGGCGCCGCTTGCGCTGCTCGGCGCCGCGAGCCCGGGAGCGAGTACGCGGCGACGACTCGCCTGGGTTGCGGCGTGGTTCGCGGCGTCGCTGCCCGCGATCGCGATGGGAGGCCATTTCCGCCAGCACACCTTCGTGCTCGCACTGCCGCCGCTAGCGCTGCTGGCCGGCATGGGACTCGATGCGATCGGCCGGATCGCGTTCGGCGTGCACGCGATCGCGCGCATGTTCGCGCCGATCGCGGCGCTGTCGCTCGTCGCTCACGGCGTCGCGACGAGCTGGTGGTACTTCGGGCCGACCCGACACGAAGCCAGGCTGCATCGCATCTACGGCTCGAACCCGTTTCCGGAGGCGCCCGCGCTCGGCGCCTGGCTCGCCGCGCACTCGGCGCCGGACGAGCGCATCTTCATCTACGGCTCCGAACCGGAGCTGCTCTTCTACGCCGGCCGCAGCAGCGCGAGCCGCTACATCTACGTGTACCCGCTCACCATGCCGCTGCCGGCCGCGGCAGCCCGGCAGAGCGAAGCGCTCGGCCGAACTCGATGCCGCACCTCCGCGCTTCGTGGTCGGCGTCTTCGTGCAAACCTCGTTGCTCGAAGGGCCGAGCACCCCTCCGGCCTTGAAGCGCGGTCTGCGCGATCGCCTCGAGCGCGACTACGACGTCGCTGCGGTGTTGCCGTTCGCGGCCGATCGAAGCGTCCGGATCCTCGAGGGCAAGCCCGCGCGCGCGATGTGGAACGAGCAACCGCTCTGGGACGGCGCCACCCCGTGGGCGGCGTATGTCGTCTGGGAACGCGGCGCGAGTAGCTGCGATCGCTTCGTCTGGGAGAGTGACCCAAGATGGATTGCTTCTCTCTACAGCCGACGCGTGGGGCGCGGGGGCGTGACGTTCGTCCGAAACGTCCTCGGCGGAGGCGGCTCGGCGGCTTCGCGGCGAGCGCTGGTAACCGCCTGCCGGCCTGATGACCGGAGGGCTTCGCGGGTTTCGGCCGAACGCCCCGCCCCCGCTACTTGCCATCGTTCTAGGACTTCCGTTCATGAACGGAAGACGGAAAGCCAAGCGCGGGCGGGGGACTCGGCCGAAACAATCCGCAGGCGGCCTGCCAACTCACGCTGCGAAGCCGCCGATCTCCGCCCGCCGAGGACGTTTCGGACGAGTTCACCGCCCGCGCGCCTCGCAGCAACGATCGAGAGGCGGTGCGCCACGGCAGGGCGCGCATCGGCCGCGGGGTCAACGGTCCATCCTGAGTGAGGCCGGCTGCTAGCGTCGCCCGCCGCCACTCAAAACTTGACGAGCGAATAACTTGACGCCCGGCACCGCTAGCGCCGCCCGCCGCGGCGGCCGCCGCCGCCACCACCGCCGCGCCGTCCACCGCCACCACCACCACCGCTGCGACTGCGGCCGCCGCCACCACCGGGTCGCGGGCTGCGGTACTCGGGCTGCGGCGCGGGCTCGACCTCGGAGACGGTCGTCTGCGGGCGGTGTTCCCGCATGTAGGCCGCGCAGATCGCCGCCAGTTCGCGGCGTCCCTCGTCGCTCTCGCCCATCTTCTGTACGACGGGCACGAAGCGGTCGATCTTCCAGATCCCGATCGGACGCCGGCACGCTGCGCATCTCCTGCTCGACCTTCACGGCGAGGCGCTCGCGCATCCGCTCTTGCAGGTCCGCCTCGGTCGGGAGTTTGCGCTCGGGGATCGTGATGCGGTTCACGTTCTGGAGATAGCGGAAGTTCCCGATGTCGAGTGCCGACACCAGCGACAGCGCGAGGCCCGCCTTGCCCGCGCGGCCGGTGCGGCCGGTGCGGTGCACGTAGGTCTCGGGCTGGTCCGGCGTGGCGTAGCCGATCACGCAGGTGAGGTCCGAGATGTCGATGCCGCGCGCGGCGACGTCGGTGGCGACCAGGAAGCGCACCTCGCCGGCCTTGATGCGCGCCATCGCGCGCTCGCGCGCTGCCTGCTGCAAGTCGCCCGAGATCTGGTCGGCGTCGAAGCCGCGGCGCTGCAGGAAACGCCGTCACGTAGCGGACGTCGTCCTTGGTGTTGCAGAAGATGATCGCGCTCTCGGGGTCCTCGTATTCGAGGATACGCACCAGCGCGTGCTCCTTCTCCTGGGCCGTGACCAGATAGAAGAAGTGCTCGATCTCGGCGGGCCCGATCTGGCCCTCGGAGAGCGTCACGAACTCGGGATCGCGCTGGAAGATGCGTGTCAGCGCGCGCACCTTCTCGGGCATCGTCGCCGAGAAGAGGCAGGTCTGGCGCCTATCCTTGGGCGGCAGGTAGCTTCTCGATCTCGCGCATGTCGGGCCAGAAGCCGAGCGAGAGCAGTTCGTCGGCTTCGTCGAGCACGAAGAACTTCAGGTGATCGAGCTTCAGACGGCCGTTGCCGAGGTGGTCGAGGATGCGGCCCGGCGTGCCGACGACGACGTGCGCGCCTGCGGCGAGCCCTTCGTTCTGCGGGCCGTAGCCGACGCCGCCGTAGATGGGCAGGCAGCGTACGCCCTTGTGCTTGCCGATCGTCATGATCTCGGTCGCGACCTGGTTGGCCAGCTCGCGCGTGGGTGCGAGCACCATCGCCTGCGTCGCGGCGAGCTCCGTGTCGATCGTCGCGACGATCGGGATGCCGAAGGCGCCCGTCTTGCCCGACCCGGTGCGCGCCTGCACGAACAGGTCGCGCTTCGCGAGCATGAACGGGATCACGGCGGTCTGGACTGGCATCAGCGACGTCCAGCCGAGATCGCGGATGCCGGCGACGCACGTCGTCGGGAAGAGCAGCGAAGACTTCGGAATCAGAAGGAGCGGTGGGTGACGCCGGAGCGGTTTCGGTTCCCGGCGCGGAACCTTGTGAGGATTCAGACATTTGGCGCCGCAGGCTAGTGCTCGGAGGGGGCGCGAGCAACCGCCGCGACCCGCCTGGACCGCCGATCCCCGTCCCGCGTAGCGAGCCAACGGCGAGCGGCGAGGTTCATGAGTTATCCCGCGTAGCGAGCCGAACGGCGAGCGGCGAGGTCCATGAGTTATCCCGCGTAGCGAGCCAACGGCGAGCGGCGAGGTCCATGAGTTATCCCGCGTAGCGAGCCAACGGCGAGCGGCGAGGTCCATGAGTGACCGCTACGTTGCGGCCATGTCGCGCATGCAGCCCGCCGAAGTCGAGCGGATCGCCGATCTCGCGCGCCTCGAACTCGACGCCGGCGAAGTCCAGCGGATGACCGCCGAACTCGAGGCGATCCTCGGCTACGTCGAGGCGCTGCAAGCGCTCGACACCACGGGGGTCGAGCCGACCGTCCACGCAATTCCCGTCGCCACGCCGCTGCGCGAGGACCGCGCCGTCGCGGCGCTCGACCCGGATCGCGCGCTCGCCAACGCACCCGAGCGTTCCGGCTTCGCGTTCGTAGTGCCCAAGGTGCTGGACGAGGACGAGACGCTAGTGGCCGGCGATCGCTTCGCGACCGCCGCGCAGCATGCGCGCCGACCTCGACGCCCGGCGCGTCGCGTCCGCGACGCTCGTGGAAGCGGCGCTCGCGCGCGCAGAAGCGGCGCGCGGCGCTCGGCGCCTTCGTGCACCTCCAACCCGAACGCGCACGCGCCGACGCCCGCGACGCCGACGCGCGCCGCGCGCGCGGCGACCTGCGCTCGCCGCTCGACGGCATCCCGGTCGCGATCAAGGACCTGATGGTGCAGGAAGGCGAGCCCTGCACCTGCGCGTCGCGGATCCTCGAGGGTTTCGTCGCGCCCTACCAGGGCACCGTCGTCGCGAAGCTGCGCGCCGCGGGCGCGGTGATCGTCGGCCGCACCAACATGGACGAGTTCGCGATGGGCTCGTCGACCGAGCACTCGGTCTACGGCGCCGCGCGCAATCCGTGGGACCTCGCGCGCACGCCCGGCGGCTCGTCCGGCGGCTCGGCCGCGGCGGTCGCCGCGGGCATCGTGCCGATCGCGTTCGGCAGCGACACCGGCGGCTCGATCCGCCAGCCGGCGTCGCATTGCGGTGTCGTCGGCATGAAGCCGACCTACGGGCGCGTCTCGCGCTACGGGCTGGTGGCGTTCGCGTCGTCGCTCGACCAGATCGGCCCCCTCGCGCACACCGCCGAGCGACTGCGCGCTCGCGCTCGCAGGCGATCGCCGGCCACGACCCGGCCGACTCGACGTCGCTGCCCGAGCCGGTTCCGGACTTCGCGGCGCGCAGCGCGGCGACGTCGTCCGGCCTCGTCGTCGGTCTGCCGCGCGAGTACTTCGCCGAAGGCGCCGATCCCGAGGTGCTGGCGCGCGTGCGCGAAGCGGTCGCCGAGCTCGAGCGCGCCGGCGCGAAGACGCGCGAGGTCTCGCTGCCGCACGCGCCGTACGCGATCGCCACCTACTACCTGATCGCGACCGCCGAGGCGTCGAGCAATCTCGCCCGCTACGACGGCGTGCGCTTCGGCCGTCGCGCGCAAGCGGAATCGCTCGGCGAGATGTACCGCCGCACGCGCTCCGAAGGCTTCGGCGCCGAGGTGAAGCGCCGCATCCTGCTCGGCACCTACGTGCTCTCGGCGGGCTACTACGACGCCTACTACCGCAAGGCGATGCAGGTGCGCACGCTGCTGCGCCGCGACTTCGAGCAGGCCTTCCGCGGCTGCGACCTGATCGCGACGCCGACGGCGCCCGAGGTTGCGTTTCGCATCGGCGAGAAGACCGCCGACCCGCTGAAGATGTATCTCTCGGACATCTACACCGTCTCCGCGAACCTCGCGGGCATCCCCGGCCTCTCGGTTCCCTGCGGCTTCGTCGAACGGACTGCCCGTGGGGTTGCAACTGCTCGGCCGCGCGCTCGACGAAGCGACGCTGTTGCGCGTCGCCGACGCCTACCAGCGCCGCACGGCGTGGCACGAGCAGCATCCCGCGCTGGGCTGGGAGAGCGCCGGATGAGCGCGCGACTGCAGCCGCACGGCGATTACGAGGTCGTGATCGGTCTCGAAGTGCACGTGCACATGCGCACCGCGTCGAAGCTCTTCAGCCCGGCGCCGGTGCGCTACGGCGAGCCGCCCAATCACGCCACGCATCCGCTCGATCTCGGGCTGCCGGGCGTGCTGCCGGTGCTGAATCGTCGCGCCGTCGAACTCGGTGTGCGCGCTGCGCTCGCGACCCACTGCAAGGTGCACCCGCGCTCGATCTTCGCGCGCAAGAACTACTTCTATCCGGATCTGCCGAAGGGCTACCAGATCTCCCAGTACGAGGAGCCGCTCGCGACCGAAGGCTGGCTCGAGATCGAAGCCCCGTCCGCGGACGGGACGCCGCACACGATCCGCGTCGGGCTGACGCGCATCCACATCGAAGAGGACGCCGGCAAGTCGATCCACGACGCGGCGATCGCCGGCTCCGCGGGTTCGCACGTCGATCTGAATCGCGCCGGCGTGCCGCTGCTCGAGATCGTGTCCGAGCCCGACCTGCGCTCGCCCGAGGAAGCCGCCGCGTACCTGCGCAAGCTGCGCGCGCTGCTGCGCTGGGCCGACGTCTCCGACGCCGACATGGAGAAGGGACAGTTTCGCTGCGACGCCAACGTCTCGCTGCGCCGCCACGGCGCCGCGCAACTCGGCACGCGTACGGAACTCAAGAACCTGAACAGCTTCCGCTTCGTCGAAGAAGCGCTCTACGCGGAGATCGCGCGCCAGGCGCGCGCTGCTCGACGGCGGCGGCCGCGTCGTGCAGGCGACGATGCACTACGACCCCGCGCGCCGCGCGACGCGCGTGATGCGCCTCAAGGAGAACGCGGACGACTACCGCTACTTCCCCGATCCCGACCTGGTGCCGCTGGTGATCGCCGAGAGCGAGATCGACGCGGTGCGCCAGCGCGCTGCCCGAGCTGCCCGAAGACCGCCGCGCGCGCTTCGAGAGCGAGTACGCGCTCTCCGGATACGACGCGCGCCTGCTCACCGAGAGCCGCGCGCTCGCGGACTTCTACGAGGCGGCGGCCATCCGCAGCGGCCAGCCGAAGGTCGTCGCGAACTGGATGCTGCGCGACGTGCTCGCGCAGTTGAAGGAGCGCGACTGCGAGATCGACGCGACGCAGCTCACGCCCGACGCGCTCGCGAAGCTGATCGCACTCGTCGAGGACGGTCGCGTCACGGCGGCCAGCGCGCGACCGCTGGTCGCCGTGCTGATCGAGCGCGGCGGCGATCCCGAGGCGCTGGTGCGCGAGCGCGGCCTCGAAGCGGTGTCCGACACCGGCCTGCTCGAGAGCGCCGCCGACGCAGTCATCGCCGCGCATCCCGACGTGGTCGCGCAGATCCGTGGCGGCGACGACAAGGGCCTCAACTTCCTGATGGGGCAGCTGATGAAACGCACCCAGGGCAAGGCCAATCCGAAGGCGGTGCGCGAAATCCTCGCCCGCAAGCTCGCGGTCTAGCGCGTGCGCGCGCTCGGGCGGGTTGCTGTTGCGATCGGCGCGCTACTGGTGGTCGCGCTCGGCGCGGCGGCGTTGCTGCTGCCGCGCTGGATCGAAAGCGATGCCTTCCGCGATGTGCTCGTCGGCGCGGCGCGCGACGCCACCGGCCGCGACGTCGCGTGGGACGATCTCTCGCTCGCGTTGTTCCCGCCGCGCCTGGTCGCGACGCAGTTGCGCGTGGGAGACGCCGCAGCGCCGCTCGTCCTCTCCGAACGCGTCGACATGCGCATCGCCGTGGCGCCGCTGCTGGCGCGGGTGGTGCTCGTCGAATCGCTGGCACTCGAGGGCGTCAGCTGGCGCATCGTGCGCAGCGCGGACGGCGTCGAGTTGCCGC
This sequence comes from uncultured delta proteobacterium, assembly GCA_963801625.1. Taxonomy (GTDB): domain Bacteria; phylum Myxococcota_A; class UBA9160; order UBA9160; family PR03; genus PR03. The sequence continues at coordinate 293,247 of CAWDFQ010000010.1, read as the reverse complement.
TTGCGAAACGCGGCGCGCAGACCAGCGCGGCTGAGTCCGCTGCCGCGCCGCCCGCGTCATCGGGCTCGAACGCGCAACGCGACACGCCGAGCGCGGACGCGCCTTCTGCCGCCGCGCAGCCCGCGCCGACCGGCTCGAGCGCGCAACGCGCCAAGGCCGCGCCTTCCGCGAGCGGCCCTGCGCTGCGCTTCGCCGTGCGGAGCGTCGCGCTGCATCGCTCGCGCATCGTCTGGGACGACCGCGTCGCGACGCCGCCCGTGTCGATCGAGGTTCGAGACGTCGAAGGCCGCGCGGAAGGGACCAGCGTCGACGCCCCGGCGATCGTTTCGCTCACCGGCACGCTCGCGAGCGGCGGCACGCTGCGCGTCGGCGGCACGGCCGACCTCGCCGGGACGCTCGATCTCGAAGCGACGCTCGAGGGCGTCGAGCTCGCGCCGTTCGCTGCGTACTTCGGCCGCAACTTCGCGTTGGCGGGACGCGTCGGCGGCAAAGTGCGCGCGCGCGGGCCCGCCGACGCTCTCGCGGCTCTCGAAGCCGATCTCGAAATCGCCGATGCGAGCCTGCGCGCGGGCGACGTGGCGGCGCAGGGTCCGATCTCGATCAAGGCGCGCCTGCACGGCGCCGTCGCCGTTCCCGAGGGCGACTTCGAAGTGGACGCGACGCGCGCACAACTCTCGGCCTACGGCGGCGCCTTCAAGAAACCGCCCGGCGCGCCGGCGACGGCGAGCGGCAAGCTCGTGCGCGACCCGAACGGCAAGCTCGGCGTGGACGCCGTGCGCTTGTCGATCAAGAACATGAACGGCCAGATGCGTGTGACTCCCGACGGTGTGCACTTCGACGCCGCGCCCTTCGATCTGACGGGTTGGGGCGAAGTGATTCCCGCGCTCGTGAGCGTTGCACCCGAGGGAACCATCGCGATCGAAGGGGTGCGCGTTGCGACCGGACCGCTCGCGCTCACCGGTCGCGTGCGCCTCGACGGCGTGCGCCTGCGCCCTGCCGGTCGTGCGCCGATCGCGCTGCGCGGCGCGCTCATCGGGCAAGGTGCGAGCCTCGCGAGTGAGGGGCTCTTCGCGACCGTCGGCGGCCAGCGCATCGCGCTCGCCTTGCGCGTCGACGGGCTCGACGGCGCGCCGCGCCATCATTCTCAGCTCGACACGAAGAGCGCCGACGCGCGTGCGCTGCTCGAAGCGCTCACCGGAAAGCCGGACCTGCTCGAAGGACCCGCGACGATCGCCGCCGATCTCGCAGGACCGCTCGGCGCGACTGCGCTCGCCGGAGTGGCGGGCGGCATCGATCTCGCCGTCGGCGCCGGGCGCATCCCGCGTGTCTCGCCGCTGCGCGCCGCCGTGGACGGACTCGCGCGCCAATCCGAATCCGCGAAGCTCATCGATCGCGAACGCGCCGAAGTGTCGCTCGCGCCGTATCTCGGCGACCGCTTCGAGTCGATCACGGGACAGCTTCGCGGTGGGTGGCGGTCGCGCGCGCACCGATGCGATGGTGCTGCGCTATCCGGGCTACCAGCTCGAACTCCGCGGCTCCGTCGGGTTGGCCGATCAGAGCCTCGACCTGGCGGGCCGGATCGCGCTCGACGAGCAAGTACTCACGGCGCTCGCCGGGCAGCCCCAGGAAGAGTCTGACGGCGGCACGCGGGTCATCGAGGTGGCGCGCGTGCGCGGAACGGTCGCGCAGCCGAAGCTCGAGATCGACCGCGCGGGCGCGCTCGCGTTCGCGGCGAGCTTCGCGCTGGCGCAGCGCCGCGAGAAGCTCGAGCGCAAGCTCGACAAGCAACTCGGCGACGGGATCGGGCGGCGCGATCCTCGATGCGCTGGACCAGCTGCTCGGCAAGAAGGCAAAGCGGTGAGCGGCTGGTTCACGCTGCGCTGGAGCGACGGCGGCGTCGAGATGCTCGATCAGCGCAAGCTGCCGCGCGAAGAAGTCTACGTGACACTGCGCGCGGTCGAAGACGTGGCGCAGGCGATCGAGACGATGGTGGTGCGCGGCGCGCCGGCGATCGGTTGCGCGGCGGCGCTCGGCGTGGCGCTCGCAGCGACCGCCAGCGGCGCGACGTCGATGGACGCGCTGCGTCGCGACGTCGAGACGGCGATCGCTGCGCCTCGCCCGCACGCGTCCCACCGCGGTGAACCTCTTCTGGGGCCTCGGCCGCATGCGCGACGAACTCGACGCGGCATCGCAGGCGCCCGGCGCCGATCCGGCGAGCGTGCGCGCCCGGCTGGTCGCCGCGGCGAAGCGCATCGTCGCAGAAGACGTCGAGATCTGCCGCGCGATCGGGCGCTCGGGTCTCGAGGTGATCCCGCAGAGCGCGCGCATCCTCACCCACTGCAACGCCGGCGCGCTCGCGACGGCGGGCTACGGCACCGCGCTCGGCGTCGTGCGCGCCGCCTTCGAGGCGGGGCGCGTCGCGAACGTGTTCGCCGACGAGACGCGGCCGTTCCTCCAGGGCGCGCGCCTCACCGCGTGGGAACTGCACAAGGACGGGATCCCGGTCACGGTGATCGCCGACGGGATGGCCGGCCACCTGATGAAGCAGGGCGAGATCGACGTGATCGTGGTGGGCGCCGATCGCATCGCCGCGAACGGCGACACCGCCAACAAGATCGGCACCTACACGGTGGCCGTGCTGGCCGCGCGCCACGGCATCCCGTTCTACGTCGCCGCGCCGACTCTCCACGCGTCGATCTCGCCACGCCGGACGGCGACGCCATCCCGATCGAGGAGCGCGGTCGCACCGAGATGGCGAAGGTGGGTGACGACCGAGATCCTGCCCGACGGCGTGCCGGTGCGGCACCCGGCCTTCGACGTCACGCCGCACGATCTGATCGCCGGCATCATCACCGAGATGGGCATTGCGCGAGCGCCGTACATCGGGAGCCTGCGCTCCCAGGTGGAAGCAGCACGGCGGGGTCGCTAGCTGCTATGCCTCTCGCCCTTCCAGGAGATCCCGATGAGTTCGAAGAGCACGACGCAGGTCCGAGGCAAGTCGATCTGGATGGACGGCAAGCTCGTCGCGTGGGACGACGCCAACGTCCACATCCTCACCCACACGCTGCACTACGGGCTCGGTGTCTTCGAGGGGATCCGCTGCTACCGCACGGCCGACGACCGCTCGGCGGTGTTCCGCCTCGGCGAACACGTGCGGCGCCTCTTCGAGTCGGCGCACATCAACCTGATGGTGATCCCGTTCACGCCGCAGCAGATCGAAGCGGCGATCGCCGAGACGCTGCGCGCGAACGAGATGCGCGAGGGCTACATCCGCCCGCTCGTCTACATCGGCCATGGCGCGATGGGTCTCAACCCCGGCGACAACCCGATCCGCGTCGCGATCGCCACCTGGCCGTGGGGCAAGTATCTCGGCGACGAAGGGGTCGAGCGCGGCATCCGCGCCAAGATCTCGACCTTCTCGCGCCACCACGTCAACGCCAAGATGACCAAGGGCAAGACCTGCGGCGACTACGTCAACTCGATCCTGGCGAAGCGCGAAGCGCTGCTCGACGGCTACGACGAAGCGATCCTGCTCGACACGCAGGGCCTCGTCGCCGAGGCCAGCGGCGAGAACCTCTTCGTCGTGCGCGACGGCGCGGTGCGCACGCCGCCGCTGCCGACCGTATTGGACGGCATCACCCGCAACACCGTCATCACGCTGGCGCGCGACAGGGGCATCCCGATCAGCGAGTCGCCGATCTCGCGCGACGAGCTCTACATCGCCGACGAGGTCTTCATGACCGGCACGGCGGCCGAAGTGACGCCGGTCCGCGAAGTCGACCGCCGCCAGATGGGCGCCGGCACGCGCGGCCCGATCACGAAGACGCTGCAAGCGGCGTACTTCGACGTCGTGACGGGCCGCGAACCGCAAGCACGAGGGCTGGCTCACCTTCGTGTGAGACGGCCCTCGAAGCGCGTGAGGCGCGGGGGCGGTGCGTTCGTCCGAAACGTCCTCGGCGGACGGCCGCCGCAGCTTCTTGCCGAACGCTGATAACCGCCTGCGGATTGTTTCGGCCGAACGCCCCACCCCCGCTACCTGCTATCCGTTGCGAGACTTCGGTTCATGAAAGAAAGACGGAAAGCCCAGCGCGGGCGGGGGACTCGGCCGAAACAATCCGCAGGCGGCCATCAGACTCTCGCCGCGAAGCCGTCGATCTCCGTCCGCCGAGGACGTTTCGGACGAGTCCACCGCCCGCGCGCCTCGCAGCAACGATCGAGAGCACCGGGCGCTAAGGCGTCATGGTCGCCGGCGGTCCGCCGCCGAAGATCGCCATGATTCCGCCGATCAGCACGCCCATCACCAGGAAGATCACCAGCATCTGCGCGATGAAGCCGATCACGCAGACCGCCACCGCCCGACCCGTGCTCGTGTAGTCGAGCGCCTGGCGCACGGCGACCACCATCGCGGCGATCTGCCAGAGCCCGACGAGGGCCAGCACGAGGCCGCCGATCCCGGGCAGGATTCCGAGGATGCCGACGGCGCCGGGCGCCATCGCGAAGCCCGTCATGCGCAACAATTCGCCGAAATCGGATTTCGTGTTGGCCTCTGGGAGCAGGCGCGTCCCGACCAGATAGATCGTGAACGCCCAGGCGAGCCAGCCGATCCCCGCTGCGATCACGCCGCCGACGAGACCGAAACCATGGCCTCCCTGTACGGCCGCCGAGCCGAGTCCGTTCGCGACCGATGCAATCGCCACCACCGTCATCGCCTGGCCGAGCGCGTTCTGGTCGGCTTCGATCTCTTCGAAGGTCGCGACGTCGAGTCGCGCCGCGCCGATCGCCCGTTCGAGCAGAGTCGCCATGTCGTTCCCCCTCCGGTGGGACCGACAGCCTACCGCGTTGCGCTTCGTTGAGAACGGGATGCGCCGGCGATTCACGCGGCGGTACCGGGGATCGGCCAGCGCAGCGTCACCGCGAGGCCGCGCCCGCCCGGCCCTTCGTCGAGTTCGAGCGCGGCTCCGTGCAGCGCGGCGATCCGCGCCGCGATCGCGAGGCCGAGCCCCGCGCCGCTCTCGCCCGTGCCGAGCCCGCGGTAGAAGCGATCGAGCACGCGCGAGCGCTCGGCCGCCGGGATGCCCGGTCCCTGGTCTACGACGCGCAGCACGGCATGCGACGCCGTGCGCCCGATCTCGACGCGCACGGCGCTTCCGCCTGCTCCGTAGCGGATCGCGTTGTCGACGAGGTTGCGCAGCAGCACGTGCAGCAGCGACGCGTCGCCGCGAATCGTGACCGGCGCCTCCGCGTGCAACTCCACCGCAACGCCGCGCGAGTGCGCCGTTTGCGCGACTTCCCCGAGCACCTCGCGTGCGACGGCGCCGAGCTCGCAGGGGACGAGCCGCTCGCGCCATTCCCCCGCCTCGAGGCGCGCGAGCGTCAGGAGCTGCCCGGAGAGTCGCGCCGCGCGGTCGCAGCCGGCGATCACCTGATCCAGCGCGTGCGTGCGCTCGGCGTCGTCACGGGAGCCGCGCGCCACCTGCGCCTGCGCGCGGATCGCGGCCAGCGGCGTGCGCAGCTCGTGCGCGGCGTCGGCGGTGAAGGCGCGTTCCCGCTCGAGCGACACCTCGATGCGCGCAAAGAGTTCGTTCAGGCGCTCGACCAGCGCGCGCACCTCGCGGGGCACGCGATCCGCCGCGACCGGCTCGAGGCGCTGCGGGTCGCGCGCGGCGACGGCGTCGGCGAGCGCGCGCAGCGGAGCGAGCGCCCGCCCGATCGCGAGCAGCAGCCCGACGCCGAGCAGTGGCAGCGCCACGAGCAGCGGCGCGAGCAGGTGTCGCGCGATCTGCTCGCTCACCGCGTCGCGCGCGTCGGCTCGTTCGGCCATCTGCACCAGCGCGCGGCGTTCGAGCGCCCAGGTGCTGAAGACGCGCCAGCGCACCCCGTCGACGCTGGCGTCGCTGAAGCCCTCCTCCTTCGCGGAGAGCTTCTTGCGCGGCGCGTTCCGCGAGTGCGCGCGCAGCTTGCGGCCGCGCTCCCAGACCTGGAAGGCGACGTTGCGCGCATAGCGGTGCAGCTCGGGCGCGTGCTCGAGCTCCAGTTCCCTTCCTTCGTCGTCGTCGTCGTCGTCCTCCTCGTTGCCGCCCTCGGAGATCTGCGCGATGAGCAGGGCGGCCGACTGCGCGAGATGCGCGTCGAAGAGATCCTCCATCTCGTGGCGCGATCGCAGGTAGCCGGCGACCGAGACGCCGACCCAGGCGATCGACACCGCGCAGAGAACACCCGCGAGGAGCCGTGCGCGCAGCGAGGCCGGTCGGCTCATCGCAGATCCTTCGGCACGAGGTAGCCGACACCGCGAACGGTGACGATCACCTCGGGCGCGAGCTTGCGCCGCAAGTGATGGACGTGCACCTCGACGGCGTTCGACTCGACCTCTTCGCCCCAGCCGTACACGCGCTCGGCGAGTTGTTCCTTCGAAAGCACGCGGCCGGCGGAGCGCGCGAGTTCATGCAACAGCGCGAACTCGCGCGCCGAGAGTTCGACGGCGTGGCCGCGAAAGCGGGTGGTGTGCGCGGCCGGGTCGATGTCGAGCGGACCGACCGTGAGCAGCGGCGCCGCCCGTCCCGCGGAGCGGCGGACGAGCGCGCGCAGCCGCGCGGCGAGTTCGCCGAGATCGACGGGCTTCACCAGATAGTCGTCGGCGCCCGCGTCGAGACCCGCGATGCGATCCGGTACCGCGTCGCGAGCCGTCAAGATCAGCACGGGCACCGCGTTGCCCGCGCCGCGCAGGCGCTTCAGCAGATCCAGCCCCGAGAGCTTCGGGAGCCCGAGGTCGAGCACGACCGCGGCGAACGGCTCGCTCGCGAGCGCGACGAGCCCCGCGCTGCCGTCCTGCACCCAGTCCGCCGCGAAACCGGCCTGCGCGAGGCCGACACGGAGCGCGTCGCCGAGCAATCGATCGTCCTCGACGACGAGCACCCGCATGCGCCGCTTCGCCCCCCGCGCCGTTGCGCTCAGTCCGTATGCCCGGCCCGCACTGCCGCCGGCTCGCCGGCCGCCGCGATCGACGCGCTCTGCGCGCTCGCCGCCAACCGGCGCTCCCGGGCGACGATCCCGGGCAGCCACAAGCCAACCAACGCAGCGAGGAGTAGCAGCGCCGCGAGCGGACGCGAGCTTCGGATGCCGTCGCCCGGCGCGCCGCGCTTGCGGCCCGTGACGAGCGGGAGCACCAGGTTCTCGCGCTGCAACACGCTCACCACCACGACGCCGAGCACGTGACCGGCGACCGCGACGAGCATGACCGTGGCCGCGATCTCGTGCGCCTCCTCGAGCCACTCGCCGCCCGCGTCCGCGTAGACCGCCCAGCCCGACGCCGCGATCGCGAGACCGAGTCCGAGCAGCAGCGGGATCATCACGGCGCCGGGCGGATTGTGCCCGAGATGGCGATCGGGCCGGCCCCGCAGCAGCGAGAGCAGGTAGCGGCGGCTTGCCCCGGGCCCGAAGCGCAGCGCCGAGAAGCGCGCGTGACGGGTGCCGACGAAGCCCCACAGCAGGCGGAACGCAATCGCGCCGGCGAAGGTGTAGCCGCAGAGCAGATGCAGGTCGCGCACTCGCTCGCTCTCGGCCGTGAGGAACGCGCCGGCGAAGCTCGCCGCCAGCACCCAGTGAAAGACCCGCAGCGGGAGATCCCAGACGAGAATGCGGTTGCTCACTTGGCTTCTCCTTTCTTGGGCAGGTGCAGGCTGCGCTCGGAGTAGGAGCCTTCTGCGGCGTTGCGGTGGCAGGCCGCGCAGTCCGCCGGTTTCACCGCGTCTGGCTCCTTCCAGAGGCGTCCCGGAACCTCGTCGTGCTCGTGGCGGAACCAGCGCGTCTCGGTGATGCGCAGCAGCGGAACCCCGTCGGCTCTCGTCGCGTGCGATCGCGCGGTGCCCGCGAGGTAGGCGCGGATCGGCTCGAGCGTCTTCGCATCCACGCTCGCGTCCACGCCGAAGTGCTGCTCGAGCCCCTCGAGGACGGCGCGCCACGAAGCCGCATCGAGCATGCGACCTGGGAACGCGACGTGGCAGGAACCACACTCCTCCACGTAGGCGGGCAGCAGCGGCGCGTGCCGCGATTTCGCCGCACTGGCGCCGGCCGTGAGAGCCGCCACCGCGACGGCGCTCGAAACGATCAGGATCCGGATGCAGGTCTTCATCGTCCACCCCCCGCGCCCGCGGTCATCAGCCAGGCCAGCAGATCGCCTTTCTCCTGCGCGGTACAGAGCCGCTTCAGGACGTCGTTGCAGTTGCGTTTGAACCACTTCTCGACCGACGCGGGATCGCTGAATCGCTTGGGATTTGCGGCGGGCGCGAGCGGCTCGATGCGCTTGCCGGTGACGCTGTGCTCGCCGACCGCGCTCGGGTCGGGGGTGTGGCACGAAGCGCAACTCCAGTCGCCGCCGTGGGTCGACGCCAAAAAAGAGCCGGCCGCGCTCCGCCGAGAAGCCCGCGAACGCGGGATCCGCGCGACGCGCTTCGGCCGCGAAGGCCGCTTCGAAATCCGCGGGCGTTTCGGCGCGCGCAGCTGCGACGCCGAGCGCGAACGTCGCGGCAACCAGGATCGTGGCTCGCATGGGCAGGTACCTCCGTCGAGGAATTCGACGGGAGCAAGCGTCGCGGGGTCTCCTTAAGCGAGGCTTATGGCGGATTCCACCTGGCAGCGAGCAGCCACCGGGCGCCGCTCGCGGCGAGCTGTTTCGTGTTCTACCTCCTCTTCGATTGCAGCGAGGCGCTCGCCGGCGCGCAGGGCGTCGCCGAGATCGCCACTACCCGAGTTCAGCCACGGGAGAATTTCATGGCGGTCGTGAACTACGAAACCAGGGGCCACGTGGCGATCGTCACGCTCAACCGCCCGGAAGCCCGCAACGCCATCAGTCCCGAAGTCGCCGTACGCCTCGCCGACGCCTGGCGGGCTGCACGCGACGACGACGAGGTGCGCGTGTGCATCGTGACCGGCAACGGCAGCGCGTTCTGCGCGGGCGCCGACCTCGGCCAGCTCATCCCGATGATGACGGGCGCGCGCAAGCCGGAGAACGAATGGGATCACCGCCTGGTGGCGGAGCCGGGCATTCCCGCACGCGCGTTGCTGCGCAACTTCGACACGGTGAAACCCGTGATCGCCGCCATCAACGGCCACGCGATCGCGGGCGGCATGGAGCTGGTGCAGGGCACCGACATTCGCGTCGCGTGCCCCGAAGCGAAGTTCGGCGTGCAGGAAGCGAAGTGGGCGGTCTTCCCGGCCGGCGGCTCCACGGTGCGCCTGCCCGTGCAGCTTCCTTTCGCGAAGGCGATGGAGCTCCTGCTCACGGGCGATCTCATCAGCGCAGCTGAAGCGCAGGCGATCGGGTTCCTGAACTACGTCGTGCCCGCAGATCAGGTGCTCGCGAAAGCGATGGAGATCGCCGAGAAGATCGCCGCGAACGGTCCCCTCGCAGTCAAGGCGATTCGAAAGTCCGTTCGCGCGTGCCTCGGCAAGCCCGAGCAGGAGGCGCTCCGCATCGAGTCCGAGATCTCCGGCCCCGTGTTCCAGACCGAGGACGCACGCGAAGGGCCGCGCGCCTTCATGGAAAAGCGCAAGCCGCAGTACAAGGGCCGCTGACACTTCGCGGTTCACGCCGCGCGGCGCGCGACGTGTGCTCGGGGCGGACGGCTCACGACCGGAGGGTCTCAGCTTCGGGCGGCGAGCTTCGCTCCCTTCTCGTACGAGTCCACGACCATCGCCACCGCCATGCGCTCGATGAGCCTTCCCGCAATCGGCACGTCGACCTCGATCGAGCCGTCGAGCAGCCGCTCGCAGCTCGCCGGCCCGCGCGGCTCGACGCGCACGATCCCGCTTGCCCGCGCGCGATTGGCGAACGTGTGCGGCGTGATGCGCCAGCGCACAGCGCGCTTGCTGCGGCTTCGCCACTGCTCTTCGACGTAGCTCGGCGGCCCGCTCGCCCCGGCGCGCCGGATGAGGGCGAGCAAGGCGTCGGGCAGGGCGACCTCCACTTGGATGCGGCGATAGACCTCGCCCGCACTCTCGTGTCGCTCCAGCTCCCGATAGGCGCGCAGGCCGATCGCCGCTGCCCACTGCGACTCGTAGGGGTCCTCGTGAAGCAGCGACCAGAATGCGTCGGCAGAGAGCGGGATGCGATGGGAGCAAACGAGTTTCACGAGGGGGGCGGCTCCTTCGCGAGCGCACGAGGCGCGGCCGGCTTTCAGGTCTCGCGCAGCACGCAGCGCGTCGCGCCGCGCTCCATCTCGACGACGCAGAGGTTGCAGGGCACGCAGCGCGAGGCCGTGAGTTCGCCCGCCTGCATGCGGTGCGGGAGGTCCGGGTCGCGGATCAGCGCGCGACCCATCGCGAGCAGCTCGAAGCCCTCGTCGATCGCGCGCTCCATGGTGTCGAGGCGCGTGATCCCGCCGAGCAGCATCAGCGGAAGCCGGAGCGCCGCGCGGAAGCGCAGCGCGGAGGCGCGGAAGAACGCCTCCTCGAACGGGAACGGGCGGATCAGGAACGGCCCGAAGAGGCGCATCGCGAGGCGGGACGACGCGCGCTCTTCTCGTTCTCGATCATGCCGCGCAGTGGCACGTCGCCGCGCATCAGGAAGAACGGACTGCGCGTGGTGTGGCCGCCCGTCAGCTGGAGCGCGTCGACCGAGCCGTCGGCCTCGATCCAGCGGCCGACCTGCGACGCCCTCGTCGAGCGTCATGCCGCCCTTGAAGCCGTCCTCCATGTTGAGCTTCGCCCAGATCGCGGCGCGGCCGCCGACCGCCTCGCGCACCGCGCGCAGCACGCGGCGCGGGAAGCGCGCGCGATTCTCGATGCTGCCGCCGTACGCGTCGCGACGGCGATTGTTGTAGGGCGACAGGAACTGCGCGAGCAGATAGCCGTGGCCGACGTGCACCTCGATGCCGTCGAAGCCGGCGTCGACCGCGAGCCGCGCGGCGGCGGCGAACTCGTGCTCGAGGCGATCGAGGTCGGCCTCGCTGGCCGCGCGCGAGAAGCACATGCCGCGCGGGCTGAAGGTGCGCGAGGGCCCCAGCGGTTTCGTGCGGATCACGCCCGGCGCCGCGAACCAGCCGGCGTGGCCGAGCTGGATCGCGGCGCGCGCGCCCTCGGCGTGGATCGTCTCGGTGAAGCGGCGCAGACCGGGCAGCGCTTCGTCGCGCATCCAGATCTGGTCGCGGAAGGTGCGCCCGTCCGCCGACACCGAACAGTAGGCGAGCGTCGTCATCGCGACGCCGCCCGCCGCGAACTCGCGATGCCATGCGAGCAGCGGTTCCGTCATCAGCCCGCCGCGCGACATGCCCTCGTTCGTGCCGCACTTCACGATCCGGTTGCGCAGCTCGAGCGGACCGAGTCGGAACGGCGTGAAGACGCGCAGCGGGACGGACGCAGTCATCGGCGACTCCCTCGCGAAGCCGGCTTGGTAGCAGCGGGCGGCGCGAAGAGCGAGGCGCGCGACCCGCGCCGCACGGATTCACGCGCCCGCGAGCGGCCGCCGCGCGGACGCGTAGCCGAACCAGGCTCCCGCCATCCGCGTCTCGACCTGCTCGAAGCCGGCGCGCTCGATCGCCTGCGCGAGCTGTGCGACGGGGACGAAGTGCAGCGCGAAGCGGCGCCGAAGCCAGTCGCGCACTCCGTCCTCGTCGGCGCCGGTCCGGGCCAGGCCGCTGGCCGCAAGCCGCGCGCCAGGCCTCGCGACGCGCGCCAGCTCGGCGAGTGCGCGCGCGAGATCCGGCATCTGGTGCAGGCCGCCCGAGCAGTTGAGTTTCGTGAAGGCGGCGTCGGCGAGGGGCAGCGCGAGCGCGTCGCCGCGCACCAGCAGCACGTTGTCGAGTCCCTCGCGCCGCACGCGGGCGACAGCGCGCGTGAGCATCGACGACGCGATGTCGAGCCCGACGACGAGACCCGCCGGGCCGACGCGGCGCGCGAACTCCACGGTGAAATTGCCGTGCCCGCAGGCCAGGTCGAGCACGACGTCGCCGGGTGCGAGGTCGAGGCGCTCGACGACGGCATGCACTTCGGTCGCGAACGCGGGCATGCCGATCCAGCGCACGATGCGATCGCGCATCACGTCGTAGATCCACGCGGTGGCAACCGTGTCGAGCGAGCGCTGCGTCGCGGTCGGCTCGAAAGCTGGGTCGAGCAGGTCGAGGATCCCGTCCGCGACGGGCGGCAGCGCGGCGCCGGGCGCGGGGCGCAGCAGAGGCAACGCGCGTGCGAGGACATCGGGGTTCGAGGGTCCGCGGGTCGTCATGGGGGTCGTCCTTGTGGTCCCGGGCGCGCTGGGAGAGTCTCGCCCGGTCATGCCGCGCCGGCACCTCGCATCCCGATGAAGCGGCCGCGTTCCGCCGGACCCCGCGCAAAGCCGCTTAAACGGCCGGTTCAAGATCGTTCGCGCGAGACGGTGCGGGTGATCCTGGAAGCGGCGGCTCGCATTTTCGAGGAGCGCGGCACGACCGCCGCGACCACCGACGCGATCGCCGAGCGCGCGGGCGTTTCGATCGGGTCGCTCTACCAGTACTTCCCGAACAAGGAAGCGCTGCTCGCGACGCTCGCCGGCTGTCACCTGCTCGCTGCACAAGCCGGCCTCGAGCCCGCGTGGACGCTGCTCGAGGCGGACGTGCCCGCCGCGACCGCGATCCCGGCGCTCGTCCACGCGATGGTCGCGTCGCACGCGCATCGGCCGCGGCTGCACAGAATCCTGTTCGCCGATGCGCCGATGGACTCCGAGCAGTTGCGCGCGCTCGGCGCGGTGCACCGCGAGAGCTGCGATCGGATCGCGCGTTGGATCGCAGCGCGACCGGAGTTGCGCTGCGCCGATCCCGCCCTCTCCGCGCGCGTCGGCTTCGACGCGCTCACCGCGCTCGCGCACGGCTTCGCACTCGACCGCCGCGTCGGCACGGTGGGGCGGCGCGAGGAGGAACTGGTGTGCCTGCTGCGCCGCTACTGGACCGCAGCGCCGTGACGGACCGCGTGCTCTAGACTGACGAGCCGCACGGGAGGACGATGCTGGTCCAGGCGAACGACGAGTGGCTGGAGACGCGGCTCGGTGAACGACGCGGTTACATCCAGCCGCACACCCTCTCGGAACTCTGGTTTCACACCGGCACGGCGTGCAATCTCGCGTGTCCGTTCTGTCTCGAGGGGTCGAAGCCGGGCGATGGCCGGCTCGGCCACGTCACGCTCGGCGACGTGCGTCCCTTCGTCGACGAAGCGGTGGAGCTGGGCGTGCGCCAGTTTTCGTTCACCGGCGGCGAGCCGTTCGTGAACCGCGACGTCGTGCGCATCCTGGCCTACGCGCTCGATCGCGCCCCGTGCCTCGTGCTCAGCAACGGGATCGATGCGCTTACGCAGCGTCTCGAGCAGATCGAGCCGCTGCGCGCGTCGGCGCATCCGCTCGCGTTTCGGATCAGCATCGACCATCCCGACGAAGCGCTGCACGACGCCGGGCGCGGCGCGGGCAACTTCGCGAAGGCCTGGGCGGCGGTGCGCGAGCTGCACGCGCGCGGCTTCAAGGTTTCGATCGCACGCCAGATGGCGCTCAATGAGGAGGGAGCGGTCGTCGAGGCGGCCTACCGGGATTTGTTGCGCCGCCAGGAGCTTCCGGAGGATCTCACACTGGTCGCGTTTCCGGACTTCGGCGCGCCGGGCGCGCAGCGCGACGTGCCCGACGTGACGGAGTCGTGCATGACGCGGTTCCAGACCGAGGCGACGCGGCGCGAGTTCATGTGCGCCTACTCGAAGATGGTCGTCAAGCAGGGCGGCCGGATGCGCGTGTACGCCTGCACGCTGGTGGACGACGATCCCGCCTACGATCAGGGCGCCACGCTGCGCGAGAGCCTCGGGATGTGCGTGCGATTGAAGCATCCGCGCTGTTACAGCTGCTTCCGCTACGGCGCATCCTGCAGCGAGACGCGCGGACACTGAGCGCGCCGGCAAGTCATATCTCGAGCACCGCGAGGATCTCGCGCTGCGCTGCCGTCAGGCGCTCGCGGGGCGTGACGAGCGCGCCGCGCAGCGCGCTGCGACACGGTCGCGAGTCGCCTTCCGGCGGCTCCCGGACCACGGCGGCGAGGAGCTGCTGTACGCGGCCGAGGTTGGCCTGGTACAGCGCGAGCACGTCGGCGACGCTCGCGTGCTGCGCGGGGTCGTCCATCCAGCAGTCGTAGTCCGTGACGAGCGCGATCGTGCAGTAGCCGAGCTGTGCTTCGCGAGCCAGAAACGCTTCGGGCACGTTGGTCATGCCGACGAGGTCGGCGCTGGCTCCGCGCAGCATCAGGCTCTCTGCGCGCGTGCCGAGGCGCGGGCCTTCGACGCACGCGTAGGTGCAGCCCGTGTGCAGCGTCCAGCCGAAGCCGCGCGCGATGCGCGCGATGCAGTCCGCCGTGGCGCGGCACGTCGGCTCGGCGGTCGAGACGTGCGCCACCATGCCGCCGCCGAAGAAGCTCGCCGCGCGCAGCCCGCGCGTGGCGTCGATGTACTGCGAGGGCAGCGCCAGGTCGCCCGGACGCAGCTCGGCCCGCAGGCTTCCGACGGCGGATACGCCGATCGCGGTGCGCACACCGAGCGACTTCAAGGCGAAGATGTTGGCGCGGAAGTTGATCTCGCTCGGGAGGTATTCGTGGTGCTCGCCGTGGCGCGCCAGGAATGCGACGCGAGTGCCACCGAGCATGCCGATGCGCACGGGCGCGGTGGGGTCGCCGAACGGCGTCGAGACCGCGTGCATTTCGCGTTCCTCGAACGCAGCCATTCCGTAGAGCCCCGTGCCGCCGATGATGCCGATCACTGCGCCCACCCCTTTCTTGTCACGCGCGCGCCATCGCTCAGGCGCCCCGCCCAAGATGCCTGATTACTCTGGCAGACGCGCGTGTGCGAACGTCGCGCCCGAGAGGCGGCCCATTGACCGACGCACCCCGGCAAGCGGCGAGCGGCGAGCCCCTGGCCGTCTCCGCCAGCCGGCGCACGCAACTTCCGCTCTCTGCGATCCTCGGTTACGGCGCCGGCAACTTCGCGTTTTCGCTGCTCGGGCTCGTCGTCGCGGTCAACTTGCAGTTCTTCTACACCGACTACGTCGGGCTCTCGGCGGGACTCGTGGCATGGGCGCTGCTCTTCGCGCGACTCTTCGACGCGTTCGTCGATCCGCTGATGGGCTGGCTGTCGGATCGCACGCACACGCGTTTCGGGCGGCGCCGGCCGTGGATGCTCGGGGCGGCGCTGCCGCTGGGTCTCGCGTTCTACGGTCTCTTCGCGCCGCCGCAGCTCGAAGGGCAGGGCGCGCTGCTCGGCTACCTGATCCTGCTCTACACCGGAACGTTCCTGCTCTGGACCGTTGGTGCGATTCCCTACTACAGCCTCGGCGCCGAGATGACCGACGACTACCACGAGCGCACCCAGTTGATCGCGGTTCGCGAGGGCTGGGGACTCGCGGGACTGCTCTGCGCGACGATCCTGCCCGCGTACCTGATCCACCTGCGTGGCGGTCGCGACGGCTACGCCGCGATGGGCGCGATGCTCGGCGCCGCGACGGCGCTGTTCCTGTTCGGCGCGGGCGTGGTGAGCCGCGAGCGGCGCGAGTTCTCGGGGCGCGCGTCGATGCATCCGTACCGCGGCATCGTGCGCACGCTCCAGAATCCACACTTCCGGCCGCTGCTCGCGGCGTTCTCGCTCTCGGCGATCGCGGGCGCGGTGCCGGCGACGCTGGTGATCTACGTCGCGGTCTACGTGATCGGAACCCCCGCGTGGTGGACGCAGGGCGCGCCTGACTGGCTGCCGACCTGGTCGTACTACCTGCTGCTCTACTTCGCGTCGGCGGTGGTGGCGCTGCCGTTCTGGAGTCGCGTCGCGGCGACGCGTGGCAAGAAGGCGACGTGGGGTATCGCGATCGCGCTCGCGACCTGTACCAGCGCCGCGTGCTTCTGGCTCGACGACGGGTCGATCGGACTCTTCTCGGTGATCCTGGTGCTCGGCGGTGCGAGCTTCGGCAACTACCTGGCGCTGCCGCCCTCGATGGTCGCCGACCTGATCGACCACGACGAAGCGGCGACCGGCATGCGCCGCGAAGGTTCGTACTTCGCGCTCTGGTCGTTCGCGACCAAGGCCGGCAACGCGATCACGGGATTCGCCGCGCTGCAGGTGCTCGAACACGTCGGGTACGTGCCGGGCCAGCCACAGACGCCGGCGGTGAAGCTCTGGATGCTGTGGATGTACTCGTGGTTCCCGGCGCTCTTCTATCTGCTCTCGGGTCTCGCGCTACGGCGCTTCCACTTCACGCGTCGCGATCTCGCGGAGGCGCAGCAGCAGATCGGGCGCGGCTGAAAGCCGGCGCGAAGAGACGGCCGCGGCGCACGGGCGCCGCGGCCGCCCGCTCCTCACTCCTGCACGAGCACGCGTCGCGGCCGCCACCACGCGAGGCCGACGAGGCCCAGCGTGACCAGCCACATCGTGACCGGCTCCGGAATGATCGCGAAGCGCTGATCGATCACCGGGATCGCTGCGAACATCCCGCTGCCGAGGCCCACGGTCTTCGCCACCGACAGGCTCGGCACCGCCGCGAATGCGACGCCGTCGCTCGCATCGCTGCCGACACCCTCGATGTCGTAGACGAAGAGCGAACCGAGCGCTTCGTTCGCAGGCCCGAGCAGCGACTCGCCGACCCATGCCTGGGCACCCGCCCCGATCGTCATGCCCGTCGCGAACAGCGACGCGCCGACGAGAATCGGATCTGCTGCCGTCACCTGGTACGAGAGCAGCAGGGTCCCCGCGTCGCCGAGCAGCACCGCCAGCGGCCCCGACAAGCGGAAGCCGTCGGACAGCAACTGCACGGGGTAGTCGGCGAGATCCAGCGAGAGGTCGCCCGCCACGCTTGCTTCGAAGTTGGCGAAGCTGAGCGATCCCACCGAGAAACTCGCCCCTCCATCCAGATCGGCCAAGGTCAATGCGCTCGCGCCCCCGGCGGACGCGATCGCCGCCGCGAGTCCGAGCGCGCACGACACAGCGCGCCATCGTCGTTCCATTTGCATCAGAGCCTCCAGAATGTTGCGCCAACCCTGCCACGCACGACGTAAGTCGCAGCGCAAGGCCGGTGCGGTCCACGTCCTTCGTTTCGGTGGGTGACGCGCCGCGCTGTGTGCCGCGCGACACCGCAGCCGACGCGCGAGTAGCGGCGTTTCACGCGCGACTCGTGCGCGACTCGGCACGCGCTCGGAAGCGCAAGCGCAGCGCGACGGCAGCTTCGCCGGAACCGGAGCGATCGGGAAGCAGCGGCTCAGCGGGTGTGGGACACCGTGCGCTCGACGCTGCGCTCGAAACTCACGAGGCGACGCATCAGCGCGTTGTAGCGCGAGTGCGCCGAGTCGGGATCAGAGGCCGCCAGCCGCTCGTAGAGACGATGCTCCGGGTGCCCCATCCCTGTCGCAGGAACCTCGATCCCGCACGCACGCAGGCGCGGCGCGCCGACCGCGACGAGCAAGGACTCGAGCGATTCGACCCCGCATGCGAGCTCCGCGAGGCCCTGCCGCGCGAGATCACCACCGGGGAGCGCATCGAAGTTCGCCGCGGCGGCAGGATAGCCGGACCGCGTCAGCTCTCGATCTCACGGGTGCGGAACGCGGCGATCAGCAACAGACAACCGCCCACTGCCCAGACCGCGAGTCGCAGCATCGACTGCGCATAGGTGTCGCCCGGGTCGAGGTGCGGGTTCCATTGCGCCACCGCGCTGGCGATGGCGGTGAAGAGCGGCGGGCCGTAGCGGTCGACGGCGCCGATCAGGCCGCCGACTCCGATCTCGGGATGCGCCAACTCGGCGGCGAGACCGACGCCGTTCGCGAATGCGATGAAGACGAGTCCGAGCAGCACCAACAGGATCACCGCCGTGCGACCCAGCGCGAGTGAAGCCGTCATCGCGAGCGACGCGACCACCAGCGCGCCCAGCGCCGTCGCCGCGGCTGCGGCGAACGCCGGCTCGATCGCGACGCCTTGTCGCAACACCAGCATCGCGCCGGTGCCGCCGAGCAGCAGCGCGCCACACAGCAGCGCGACGCCCAGTGCGCCGCTGAGTCGCGCGACCGCCCAGACGCCGCGCGACACCGGGCGCGCCAGCCACAGCACCGCGCTGCCTTCCGCGAGCGGTCGCGCCAGATGATCGGCGGCGAGCAGTCCCGCGATCGCCAGCACGGCCCACGCCTGGAACCCGAATAGAATCGGCGCGAGGAAGCCGCCGACAGCGCTGCCGTCGATCGTCTCGCCGTTGACCTCCATCGAGCCGATGCCGAGCTGGGTGCAGCTCTGCGCGCCGGCGAGCCCGATCGCGAGCACCAGCGCGACGGCGAACGCGAGCCGGCGCCGCAGCCCGTCGCGGAACGCTTCGGCCGCGAAGATGCGGAAGGCGCGCACGGCGTTCATCCGCCGAGCCCATCACGGGGGCCAGGCGCTGCGCGCCCGTCCTCATCCGGAGGGCCAGGCGCTGCGCGCCCTCCTCATGATCCGGAGGGCCAGGCGCTGCGCGCCCTGCGACCGCGCGAACGAAGAGATCTTCGAGTGACTCGCCGGGCTGGAGCAGGGCTTCGAGCGCACCGCTCGCCGCGACGCGTCCTTCGCGCAGGATCACCACTGACTCGCAGGTGCGCTCGACTTCCGAGAGCACGTGCGACGAGACCAGCACCGTCGCGCCGCGCGCACGGGCCGATTCGATCCAGCCGCGCGCGTCGCGCACGCCGAGCGGGTCGAGTCCCGAGGTGGGTTCGTCGAGCAGTAGCACCTCGGGCCGGCCGAGCAGTGCCTGCGCAAAGCCCGCGCGCTGCGCGAGCCCCTTCGAGAGGCCGTCGACGGGTTCGTGCAGGCGGTCGCGCACGCCGGTCGTCTCGGTGACGGCGTCGATCTCACGCACGAGGTCCGCGCCGTCGAGACCGGCGAGGGCGGCGTGTACGATGCAGGAAGCGCTGCAGTGTCATCGATTGCGGCAGGCGCAGGCGCTCGGGCAGGTAGCCGACGCCGCGCCGCGACGCCGCGTCGAACGGATCGAGGCCGCGCAGCCGCGCCGCGCCGCGCGTGGGTCGCGCGAAGCCGAGCAGCAGCCGCAGCGCGGTGGTCTTTCCCGCGCCGTTGGCGCCGAGCAATCCCACCGACGTGCCCTGCGGCACCGCCAGATCGACCGACGCGAGCGCGTGACGACGTCCGTAGCGCTTCGTAGCGCCAGCCAACTCGAGGGAGAACACGGCGCGCGATCCTACCACCCGCGCAGGAGGCGAGCCCCCTTTCTTGCGCGCGAAGGCGGCGAGGCGCGGGTGCTTGCAGTGACGCGTTTCGTTGCGAAAGGGACGCATTTCGGCACCCGGCCGCGTCGCGAGGCGTCCGGCACTTCGCACGCAGCCGCAGTCTCCAGCAATCCGCCGCCGCATCCGTTGCAGCGCGCGGCCGCGCGCCGGAAGCGGGCCCGGCACGCGCCTTGCTCCTTCGAAGTCGCATGCAGAGGCAGGTCCTCGCGATCATGCTGGTTCTCGCTGCGCTCGGCGCCGCGCCGGACGCACGCGCGACGCCGATCATCGGCCTGGCGATCGTTCCCGGCGGCCCGGGGAACAACTTCGACATGCCGAAGATCACGCTCACCAACGCATCCGATGCGGGCGAGCAGATCTCCGGCTTCAGCATGTCGATCGGCTCGGCGACCTTCGTCTACGACTTCGTGCTCGGCCCGACGTCGAATCCGCGCGGCCAGGCCGCGAACCTCGCCACCGAGGTCACGACGGGCGCGACGCTGGTCGCGGGGGATCGGCGGAATGCGGTCGGCTCGGTCGCCACGTTGATCTGGTCCTTCTCGAACTTCGCGCCCGGCGAGCAGCTGATCTTCGAGGTGGACCTCGACCGCGCGACGGGCAACCCGAACGTCGACGCGCGCACCATCTGGTTCAACAACGGCGCCGCGCCGAACGCACAGCTGCAGCTTACGTTCAGCAACGGCACCAGTGCGTCGCTCGTGATGCCCGACGCCGCCCCCCCGCCCAGCTCCTTCTCCTTCAGTGTCACGGGCGTGCCCGAACCCGGAACCGTCGCGCTGCTCGGCGCGGGCCTCGCCCTTCTCGCGAGTTGCAAGCGCTGGAGGCCGCGATCCGCGCGCTAAGATCGCGCGGCCATGCGACCTACCGTCTTCATCGACGGCCACGTCGGCACGACGGGGCTGCGCATCCGCGAGTGGCTCGCGGGGCGCGACGACCTCGCGCTGCTGACGCTGCCCGACGCGCAGCGCAAGAACGCAGATGCGCGGCGCGCGCAGCTGCTCGCCGCCGACGTCGCGGTGCTGTGTCTTCCCGACGACGCGGCCCGCGAGGTCGGCGTCGTGGTGCGAGGGCTCGCGCGTGCGGCTGCTCGACGCGAGCACCGCGCACCGCGTCGCCGACGGCTGGAGCTACGGCCTGCCCGAACTCGCCCCGTCGCAGCGCGACGCGATCCGCGCCGCGAAGCGCGTCTCGAACCCCGGCTGCTGGCCGACCGGCTTCGTGCTGCTGCTGCGGCCTCTCGTCGATGCGGGCCTCGTGCCGCGCGAGGCGCCGATCACGTGCCACGGGCTCTCCGGCTACTCGGGCGGCGGCCATCCGCTGATCGCGAAGTGGGAAGACCCGGCCGCGAAGCTGCGCGAACTCGTCTACGAGGCGCCGTACGCGCTCGACCGCGTCCACAAGCACGTGCCCGAGATGCAGCGCTTCTCGGGACTCGCGCGCGAGCCGCAGTTCGTGCCGGCGGTGGGACCGTTCCGCTGCGGGATGCGTCGTGCAGATTCCGCTGCACGCGGAAGTGCTCGCCCGCGGCGCCACCGGCAAGGCGGTCTGGGAAGCGATCGCCGAGCGCTATCGCGGGGAGCCGTTCGTGCGCGTCGCGCCCTACGCCGAGACCGTCGCCGTCAGCGAACGCAGTCTCGACCCGCAGGCGTGCAACGACACCAACCGCATCGACCTCCACGTGCTCCCGCACCCGTCGGGCCACGTGCTGCTGGTCGCGATCCTCGACAACCTCGGCAAGGGCGCGGCGGGCGCGGCGATCCAGAACCTGAACCTGATGCTGGGCCTCGACGAAGCGGCCGGGCTTTCCGCGTGAAGCTCCGCGATCTCCCGACACCTTCGCTCGTAGTGTACGTCGCGGCGCTCCAACACAACCTCGCGACGATGGCGAAGGCGCTGCCGGGCGCGCGGCTGCGCCCGCACGTGAAGGCGACCAAGTGCACGTCGCTCGCGAAGCGCCAGTTGGCGCTGGGCCACCGCGGTTTCTGCTGCGCCACGCAGCGCGAGATCGAGGGCATGGCCGCCGCGGGGCTCGGCGAAGACCTGCTGCTCGCGAACGAGGTGCTCGATGCGCGCCGTCTCGGTCGCCTCGATGCGCGCGTGACGGTGGCGGTCGACTCGCCGGAAACGGTGGAAGCCGCCGCGAGCGGTGGCGTGCGCGAAGTACTGGTCGACGTGAACGTGGGCCTGCCGCGCTGCGGCTGCGCACCCGAAGACGCCGGTCGCATCGCCGATCTCGCGCGCCGGCGCGGCCTCTCGGTGCGCGGCGTGATGGGTTACGAGGGCCACGCGATGGCGGTCGGCGAGCGCGCCCAGCGCGCCGAAGCGTGCGCCGCCGCGATGGCGAAGCTGCGCGCGGCGCACGCGCTGGTGGGCGGCGACGTGGTCTCCGCTGGCGGCACCGGCACCTTCGACCTGAACGACGTCGCCACCGAGATCCAGGCCGGTTCGTACTCGCTGATGGACACCGCCTACGCGAAACTCGGTCTGCCGTTCCGGCCTGCGTTCTGCGTCTACTCGACGGTCGTCTCGGTCAACGCGAGCTTCGCGGTCTGCGACGCCGGGCTGAAGTCGCTCGGCATGGACCACGGCAATCCCACGATCGACGGTGCAAAGGTCTGGTTCTGCTCCGACGAGCACGTGACGTTCTCGCGTGACGCCGAGGCCAGCGAGCCACTGGCGCCGCGCGTCGGCGAGCGCGTGCGGGTCTGGCCCGCGCACGTCGACCCGACCATCGCGTATCACGAGAAGCTGCACCTGGTGGACGGCGACGACGTGGTCGAGGTGTGGCCGATCGACCTGCGCGGCTGGTGAGAGCGTCAGCGCGCGCGAGCGCGGCGACGGCACCCGCGAGCAGCAGCGCGGTCGCGGCGGCGACGCGGCGCTTCAGCAGCGGCGCACCCAGCCCGAGCACGAGCCCGAACTTGACGAGCGAGTTGGTGAGCGCCGCGATCACGATCGCGTTCGCCGCGACGCGCGGTTCGGTGGCGCCGTCGCGTGCAGAAGTCGCCATCGAGAGCGTGATGGCATCGACGTCGGTGAGGCCGGCGAGCGCGGCCACGCCGTAGAGACCACGCCCTGGTGCGTAGGTCATCGACGAGTCTTCACCAGCAGCAGCACGGCGGCGAAGAGCAGCGCGAAGCGGATCGCCGCCGCGAGGCTGAACGGATTGCGCAACGGCACTTCGCTCGGCGCGCGTTCGGCTCGCGTTCCGCTGCGCCGGTACGCGACGGCCGCCGCGATCGCCGCGAGTCCTGCCGGCACCGCCAGCGGCAGCGCGAGCACCGGCAGCAGTGCAGCGTGCACCGCGGCCACTTCGATCCCGACCCGCGCGAACATCACGGTCCAGGCGAGCAGGATACCGGCCGCGAGCGCGTCGGCGAGCGACCGGACCGGCACCGGATTCGCGACTGCGCCGCGCGAAGCTCAGTGTGACCGCAGTCGACGACACGAGCCCGCCGAACAGACCCGTCAGCGGGATACCGCGTCCCGCGCCGAGCCAGCGCGTCGCGACGTATCCGACCAGCGACAGGCCCGAGATCAGGATCACGAGCCACCACATCTGATACGGATTCAGCGCGTCCCACGGATCGAGCGTGCGATCTGGCAGCACCGGCAGCACGATGAAGGTGGCGATCAGCAGTGTCAGGCCGGCGTAGAGGTCGTCGCGTCCGATGCGCCCGACCAGCCCGTGCAGCGGCTGCTTGAATGCGAGCATCGCGGCGGTCGCGATACCGAGCGCGACGGCGAGGGCCGGGTGGCCGAAAATGGTGAGGCCGCCCAGCAGGTACACGACGATCGCAGCCACCTCGGTGGTGAGCCCGACGTCGTCCGGGTGCAGGCGCGACCAGGTCAGATAGCCCGCGAC
Organism: uncultured delta proteobacterium; assembly: GCA_963801625.1. Classification (GTDB taxonomy): domain Bacteria; phylum Myxococcota_A; class UBA9160; order UBA9160; family PR03; genus PR03. Next base: position 270,147 of record CAWDFQ010000010.1, on the reverse strand, counting down.
CAGCAGCGCCGCGACGAACGCGCCAGTGCCGAAGAAGATCAACGGCGTCGCGAGTTGCATGGAGAGCCACGCGGCCACCGCACCCGCTTCGGCGAAGAGCATGAAGGTGCGCAGACCGCCGATGCCGCGATCCGGGTCTGCGGCCTGCTTCTTCTCGCGTTCGATTCCGACCAGCGCGCCGAGGAAGAGCGCGATCGCGAAGTCGAGGAGCGGCAGATCGAGCTGCAACGACGTCCATGCTGGCAGCAGCCTTAGCCCGGCGCGGCGGAAGCGCCAACGGCCGCGAACGGCACCCTGCTGTGGGGGCCGCTAGCCTGCTCGGCCGATGAAACGCCGCACGCTGGCTGGCCTCGTCTTCCTGCTCGTGATCCTCGCCGTCGGCGTGGGCGGGCACGCCTATCTCACCCAACGCCTCGCGCTCGAGCCGCGTCTGGCCGGAGCCGCTGCGCAGCGCGCTGGTCGCGACTCTTCGGGATCGGTCTCGCCGCCGTGCTCTCGCAGATCTTCGTGCGCCGCGGCGACTCGGCGATCCTGTCGAGCGCGCTGTCGTGGGTCGCGTACACGTGGCTCGGCTTCACCTTCCTGCTGCTGACGGCGACCTTCGCGACCGACGCCGGCGCTGTGGATCCTGGGTGCGGCCTCGGCCGCGCCCCAGGACGATGCTGCTGCTGGCGCGCGCTCGCGCATTGCTCGTCGCCGGTGCCTGGCTTCGGCGGCCGCGGTGGTGGCGCTGCGCCAGGGACTCGCGGCGCCCGGCGTTCGCCGCGTCGAGATTCCGCTCGCGCGCTGGCCGCGCGCGCTCGACGGCTTCCGCATCGTGCAGATCTCCGACGTGCACATCGGCCCGCTGCTCGATCGCCGCTTCGCCGCCGAGATCGCGGCGCGCGTGAACGCGCTCGCGCCCGATCTGGTCGCGGTGACGGGCGATCTCGTCGACGGCAGCGTCGCGCGCATCGGCGACGAGGTGGAGCCGCTCGGCGCGATCCGCGCGCGCCACGGCGTCTACTTCATCACCGGCAATCACGACTTCTACTCCGGCGCCGACGCCTGGGTCGGATCGCGTGCGCGAGCTCGGCTGGCGCGCGCTGCGCAACGAGCGCGTGGCGATCGGCGACGGCGACGCCCACTTCGACCTCGCCGGCGTCGACGATCACCACGGCGCGCTGCTCGGGCCCGGGCAGGGCGAGGATCTCGCGCGCGCGCTCGACGGTCGCGAGGCGGCGCGCGCCGTGGTGCTGCTCGCGCACGATCCGAACACCTTCAAGAAGGCGTCACAGCACGGCGTCGATCTCCAGCTCTCGGGCCACACCCACGGCGGGCAGATCTGGCCGTTCCGCTACCTGGTGCGCGCTCCGACGCCGTGGGTCGCGGGTCTCTACCGGCTCGGCGCGAGCGCCGTCTACGTGAGCCGCGGCACCGGCTTCTGGGGCCCGCCGATGCGACTCGGCGCGCCGTCCGAGATCACCGAACTCACGTTGCGCGCGGGAGCTGACAGCTAACCCCGATCCGACATTCCGCAGCGTGTTCCCGGGGCCCGCCGTGCGCGGATTGCTTCGATCGATGGAGAGATCGGATCGGGACGCGGTTTCGCAGGGAAAGAATCGGGAAGAGGAAGGTTGGTAAGGGGGAGGCTGCGCGGGGCTCCGTGGCTTTGCGCGCGCGTGCATCGCTCGCAGCAGAGGGGCGCTCTCGCGCGCGGCGCCTCAGATCTCCGCCGGATCGAGTAGCCCGAGCCTCCGCCATCCCACGCGCGCGAGCCAGCTCGTGGCGCGTGCCACCGGCGGTGGCCCGATCCCACCCGGGAGCGGAACCCCCGGCCGCCAGCCGAGGAACCAGGCGCCCGACGACGCCGGGTCCACCTCCGCCACGCGCGCCAGCGCGCGTCCGGCCCTCGCGAGATGCCGCCGCGCATTGTTCAACACATACCGGATCCCATTCCGCACCTCCCGCACCGTGCGCAGCACGTGCAGGTGGTAGCGGTCGCGCAGCACCGGTCCCCTGCGTCCGAGTCCGCGGTTCACCGCCTTCGCGAAGCGCGAGGCCAGCGACTTCATCCCGCGCCCGAGCGCCGTGGGTCCGTCGGCCTCGACGATCGCGTGGAGGTGGTCGTCCTGGAGCGAGAACTCGAGGAGCCGGAACGCGCTGCGCGTGGCGCCCGCGCGGAAGCTCTCGATCACAGCCCGCACGACGCCGGCGTTCCGCAGCGAGGGCAGCCCCGGCAAGGCCTTCAGGGTGACGTGACAGGGGAAGCGTCCGGCGAACTCCGGTCGTGCCGCGTGGCGGACCCGCGGGCGCGCGCCGGGCCTGCGTCCTGCACCCGGGCGCCAGCCGCCGTGGGTGCCGCGGCGGAGGGGAAGCTCGGCTTGCCTCGGATGACCCATCACGGTGTAGATTACGGCGATGGTTCGCGAATGTCAACCACAAATGTGTCAATCGATCGCGATGAGATCCGGACATCGGACGCGCGGTCGCCCGCGCGGTGCGCGCTCGGCAGCGAGCCCGCCCCGGCTCCACCCCTACGAGACCTTCTTCTTCCGGCTCACGGCTGCGCGCCTCGGCAGCCCGACGCGACGGGCCACCCGGCGCACGGCCGCGGTCTTCCACCGCCGATCACGGCCGTTCGATCGCGCCCGGCAATGCCGGATCGGGGCTAGCCGGCGCCCCTTACGCGGACGGAGCGACAGTTCCCTTCCTCCTCGATTGGGGCGCGGCTTTCAGGTCGGCGCCCAGTGGTTCACGGGGCCCTGGCCGTGCCCGAGGCCGGGTGCGGTGGCGATGGCGCGTGCGAGCCAGGCGTGGGCGGTGTGCACGGCGCGCGCGAGGTCGTCGCCCAGCGCGAGGCGCGCGGTGATCGCCGCGGCGTAGCTGCAGCCGGTGCCGTGCGTGTGCGGCGTGTGCTGGCGCGGCGCGCGCAGCCACGTGCAGCGGCGGCCGTCGAAGAGCAGATCCGCCACTTCGGCGCCCGTGCCGTGACCGCCCTTCACCAGCACCGCGGCGGCGCCCTGCGCGTGCAGCGCGCGAGCGGCGGTTTCGATGTCGCGCTCGCTCGCGACTTCGCCAGCGACGAGCGCGGCCGCCTCGGGAAGATTCGGCATCAGCAGCGCCGCGCGCGGCAGCAGCGCGCGGCGCATCACGTCGATCGCGCCGGCGTCGAGCAGCGCGTGCCCGTGCTTCGAGATCATCACCGGGTCGACCACCAGCCGTGCGAGGCGATGGCGCGCGACGGCTTCCGCCACCGCGGCGACGATCGCTGCCGAGCCGAGCGCGCCGGTCTTGGCGGCGGCCACCTCGAAGTCGTCCGCGACCGCGTCGATCTGCGCGACCACCAGCTCGGGCGCCAGCAACTCCACACGCTGGACGCCCGTGGTGTTCTGCGCGGTGATCAGCGTCACGGCGCTCGTCCCGTACACCCCGAAGTGATGAAACGTCTTCAGATCGGCCTGGATTCCGGCGCCGCCGCCGGAGTCCGATCCCGCGATGGTGAGCGCCGTGGGCCGTCGGGTTGCCGCCATGTTCTCCATCCGTGACCGCGGTACGCTAGACGTCTCGCGACGAGGAGGGAAGCGATGGAACTCGGCTGCATTCCCTGGAACGACCCCCGTGAGCCCGGCGAGAGCATTCTGCGCGCCCGTCTCGAAGACGAGGGCTTCGAGGTCCACGTCTGGCGCGACCCGGCCGATCGCATCTACAGCGAGCACAGTCACGACTGCGACAAGAGCCTCTGGGTGGTGCGCGGGCAGATCGTCTTCGAGGTGAGCGGTCGCGAATTTCCGCTCGGCCCCGGCGATCGCCTGCTGCTGCCCGCCGGTGTCACGCATCGCGCTCGTGCGGGGCCGGACGGCGCCCGTTACCTGATCGGGCAACGCCGCTAGCGCGATTTCGCCGCGCGTGGACCGGCCCACGCGCCAAAGCTAGGCTGCGCGCCGTGGTGACCATCGGCATGAACTACCGAGTGCTCGTGGGCAAGGAAGAAATCTTCGAGGCGGCCTGCAAGCGCGTCCTCGAAGGCATGCACGCCGCAGACGGCCACGAAGACTCGCGGATCTACCGGAACATCGATGCCACGCCGGCCGAGTACCTGATCGTGTCGCGCTGGAAGGACGAGACCGCCTTCCAGGCGTTCCTCTCGTCGGATGCGTTCAAGAAGGTCACCAACTGGGGCCGCGAGCACGTTCTCGCCGGGCGCCCCACCCACACCACCTACCGCGAAGGCTAGGCCCACCGACCGAGCGGGCGCTTCGAGGAGCCTGGATGTCGCGCCGCGACGCAATCACCGCTTCCCTGCTGTTCACGGTCGCGCTGGGCGTCGCGCCCTGCCGTGGCATTCCGACGTTCCTGGTCGACGCGGATCTCGATGACGACGGCCTGGTGACGAGCGCGGATCTCGCGGCGGCGAACGCGTGCCTCGGCACCGAGATCGGGCTCCCCGAGATCGCGGTCGACGTGGGCGGCTGTCCGGTGCGGGTGGGTCCGCCGGCGACGGGCTGCGAGTCCGCGGACGTCGATCGCAGTGGGCTCGTGACGCCCACCGATGTCGCGCTCGTCGAGGAGCGAGTCGGTCAGCCGGTGTGCAACGGTTCCGAGGTTCTGTGCGGGCGCCGCTTCGACCAGGTTGCGTACGCCACCACCCACAATGCGATGTCGGCGCGCTTCGAACCGTACTCGTACTCGATCGTGATCAGCAACCAATGCTCGGGTGTACCGACCCAGCTCGCCGACGGCATTCGCGCGCTGATGCTGGACATCCATCTCTACCAGCCGGCGGATGCAGCCGCGCCCGATCTCTACCTGTGTCACGCCGAATGCGAAGTCGGTCACCAGCTCCTCACCGACGCACTCGTCGAGATCCGCGCGTTCCTCGACGCGCGTCCCGCCGAGGTGATCTCGTTCATCATCGAAACCAGCGCGGCTACCCAGGGCATGGAGGCGGAGATCCGCGACGCCTTCGCCGCGAGCGGCATCCTTCCCTACGCGCACGTGCAGACGGCCGGTACGCCGTGGCCGACGCTCGGCGAGATGATCGCTGCGAACCAGCGCCTCGTCGTGCTGACCGACGACGCCTCGCCGCACGACGGCTGCGACGCCAGCGGCACGCCGTGTCCCTGGTATCACTACCTCTGGTCGAGCTTCGCCTTCGAGACGAACTTCTCGTACAAGAAGCCGGCGGACTTCTCGTGTCTGGACAACCGCGGCGACGCCCGGCAACGACCTCTTCATCCTGAACCACTTCCTCACCAGGAACGTCGGGTCGCACCGTTCTCGCCCGGCAGGTGAACTACGGCCAGCTGCTCGCCCGGCGCGCGCGCGAGTGCTGGGCGTTCCAGGACCACATCCCGAACTTCGTGACGGTGGACTTCTACGAGATCGGCAGCGTGCTGCGCATGACGAACCTGCTCAACTATCTGTGGGGCCAGAACGGCGGCGCAGCGCCGTTCTAGTCCTGGGTTGCGCGCAGCAGCGGACGCAGTCCCGCGAAGAACCAATTCTTGATGGTGATCGCAGGGGGAGACGGCAGCTCTTCCGGCGGCCGCCTTCGCCGGGGTCGCTGGTACGCCAGAAGCGCAGGTGGTGGCGCTGGTCGGCGCTGTGCCCGACATCCTGGCACCGGGGACGCGACCGCCGCGCAGCTCCCGATTTCTTCCGACCGTCGCGACGCATCGACGTCCACCATAGCCGCGGGGGTCGCCTTGCGGGTCGTCGGTCCTCCGCGCTTCGTTATCCTGCGCCCCATGCCCAGCGAAGACATCCGACGCCAGATCGATTCCCTCATCCGCGCAGACCGCGTCGTGCTCTTCATGAAGGGCACGCGCGGCCAGCCGCAATGCGGCTTCTCCGCGACGGTCGTCCAGATCCTCAACGAGATCGTGCCGGAGTACGCGACGGTGGACGTGCTCGCCGATCCGGCGATCCGCGACGGCATCAAGACCTACTCGTCGTGGCCGACCATCCCGCAGCTCTACGTGGAAGGCGAGTTCATCGGCGGCTGCGACATCGTGCGCGAGCTCTACGGCAGCGGCGAATTGCACGAGAAGCTCGGCGTTGCGGCGCCCGAACGCGTGGTCCCGACGCTGCACGTCAGCGATCGCGCCGCGGAGTTCCTGAAGGCCGCGGCCGAGCGCGCCGGCGAGTCGCTGCACCTCGCGCATCGACCCGGGCTTCCAGACGCGCGCCTATCTCGGCCCGCACGAGACCGGCGAGATCGCGAGCGAGAGCAACGGCGTCACCTTCCACTTCGACCTGGCGAGCGCGCGGCGCGCCGACGGCATCAAGATCGACTACGTCGAGACGGAGACCGGCCACGATCTCGCGATCGACAATCCGAACGCGCCCGCGCCTGTGCAGCAGCTGGAGGTCACGGCGCTGAAGCAACTGCTCGACGCGGGCCAGCGCTTCCACTTCCTCGACGTGCGCACGCCCGAAGAGCACGCGACCGCGAGCATCCCCGGCGCGCGCCTGGTCGACGCCGCCGTCGCCGCCGAGATCGAGAAGCTGCCGAGGGACGCGATGCTGGTCTTCCACTGCCATCACGGCGGTCGCAGTCAGCAGGCGGCCGAGCATTTCCGCAAGCTCGGCTTCCGCAACGTGCACAACGTGGTCGGGCGGCATCGACGCCTGGTCGCGGCTCGTCGATCCGTCGGTCCCCCGCTACTAGACGATGGTGCTCATGATACTCGGCGCGGAGGACGGCGTGGCCGAGCAGATCGAGGCGGCGATCCGCGCTGCAGTCCCGGATGCGCAGGTGCTGGTGACGGCCGGGGGCGTGGGACACTTCGAGGTGAGCGTCGTCGCCGAGGTGTTTCGCGGCAAGTCGATGGTGCAGCAGCACCAGCTCGTCTATCGCGCGATCACGCCGCTGATGGCTGGGCGACGCGGCGCCCGTTCACGCGATCGACCGTCTCCTGACCAGGGCTCCGTGAACGGAATCCGGGCGCGACGCCGTCTCCGCCTGCTGACTGGCTCTCGCTGATCGCAGTGTGCAGCGCCGGCTTCGCATCCACCACCCGCGCCGAGCAACCGATGCAGACCACTTCGCCGTCGCTCTACGCACCGCACAGCGAGAACGGTCGCTACTTCAATCCGTGGGCGCCGCGCTCGTGGAGCTTCCTCGACGTGCTGAAGTGGAAGCTCCTCTCGCGAAATCGTACGACAAGAGCACACCGCTCCAGGTGCCGCGCGTCGCCAACGACGGCGCGGGCCTCGCGGGCGTCGAGCACTCCGCCACCGTCACCTGGGTGGGTCACGCGACCTTCGCGGTGCACGACGAGAGCGACGTGTTCCTGACCGATCCCCACTTCGGACCGCGCGCGCTGATTCCACGCCGACTCGTACCACCCGGCATTCCGATCGAGTCGGTTCCCGATCATGCGTTCGCGGTGGTCTCGCACAATCACTACGACCATCTCGACGAATGGACCGTCGAGCGGTTGCCCGAGACGATGCCGTGGTTCGTGCCGATGGGGCTTGGCGAGTGGTTCCGCGGCCGCGGGCGCGCGAACGTCGTCGAACTCGACTGGTGGCAGAGCGCGCGACACGGGCGCTTCACGATCACGTGCCTGCCGGCGCAACATTGGTCGCGGCGCGGCGAGCGGTGATACCAACGAAACGCTCTGGTGTGCGTGGCTGGTCGACTCGGGGCAGCGTCGCTATTTCTTCGCCGGCGACACCGGCTACTTTCCCGGCTTCGCCGAGTTCGGCCAGCGCTTCGGGCCGATCGACGTCGCGATGCTGCCGATCGGCGCCTACGAGCCGCGCTGGTTCATGCAGCACCAGCACATGGACCCGGCCGAGGCGTATCAGGCGTTCCTGGACCTGCGCGCGCAGCACATGCTCGCGATGCACTGGGGCACCTTCGATCTCACCGATGAGCCCGCCGATCGCGCGCCGCGCGTGCTCGCCGAGGCGGTGCGCGCGGCGGGCGGCGACGCGTCGCGCACCGTCGTGATGGCGATCGGCGAGCAGTGGCACGTGCCGAAGCGCGACGCCGACTGACGGGTGGCCTTCGCTCGGCGTCGCGGTGCGCGCCGCGCAGAAAGGCGGAGCGGGTTCACTCGACATAGCCGAGCGCGCGGAGCTGTTCCATCTCCTCTTCGCTGGGCTCGACCCGGGGCGTGCTCGTGGCGGTAGAGCCGAGTCGCGGCGCCAGCAGCGTGCGCAGCTCGGACACCCGCTCCGGCTCGCGCGCAGCGAGGTCTTCGTGCTCGCCCGGGTCCCGCGCGAGGTCGTAGAGTTCCCACTGCTCTTTCGGGTGCGCGTAGTGCAGCTTCCAGGAACCCCGCTGCACGGCCCGCTTCCACTCGCCCTCCGCGCGTCCGAGCCACCAGTCGGTTTCGAAGAACAGCGGGCGATCGGCCGGCAGTGGAGCGCGCTCGCGCCAGCCGCGAGACAGGTCGATCCCTTCGAGCACCGGCGGCGCCGCGAGTCCGAGCAGCCCCGTCACGGTCGGAAAGATGTCGACGAGCGAGACGGGCTCCGCCACCCGGACGCCGCGCGGAATCCCCGGGCCCGAGATCAGCAGCGGCACCTGCACCAGTTCATCGTACAGCGACCAGCCGTGGAGAAACCGGCCGTGCTCGAGGAACTCCTCGCCGTGGTCGGCGGTGAGGATGACGATCGTGCCCTCGAGGTACCCGCGGCGTTCGAGTTCGTCGAAGAAGCGACCCAGCTCGTCGTCGATCTGGCGGATCTCGGCGTCGTAGAGATCCGAGAGGTGCTGCGCATCGGCGGGCCCGAGCTCGAGCCGGCCGAGACGCGCGGCCTTCAGTTGGTCGGTCGCGCCGGTCGCGATCCCGTCGTAGGGCCGCACGAACATCTTCCGGTACTGGTCCTTGGGGGCGTAGTCGCTGTGCACGTCGTAGTGGTGGACGAAGAGGAAGAAGGGCTGGTCATGCGGTTGATCGAGCCATGCCAGCGCCTGCGCGTCCACCAGCGGGGCGGCGGGCTCGGGGAGCGGGCGGTGGACCAATTCGAAGTGATCGAAGCCGCGGGCGAAGCCGCGCGAGCGGTCGAGCAGCGACGCGTTCACGACGCCGCCCGTGTCATAGCCAAAGCTGCCGAGCCAGCTCGCCAGCGGGACGGCGGATCGGCTCATGCTCTGCACCTGACCAGTCGCGCCGTGGCTATGCGGGTAGAGCCCCGTGAACAGCGAGACGTGGGAGGGCACGGTCCAGGAACTCGGCGCGGTGGCGTTCTCGAACAAGACGCCGCGCGCCGCGAGCGCGTCGAGATGCGGCGTCGTCGGGCGGCCGTAGCCATACGCACCGACCCGGTCCTGCCGCAGCGTGTCGATCGAGATCAGGATGACGTTGCGCGGCTTCTCGGCGTGGCTGCGCAGCAGGAATGCCGCCGCGGTGATCGCGGCAGCGGCCGCGACGAGAGCGAGAGCGACGGCGCGGCGCATGCGGCGAGACTATAGCGGCGCGCTGGGTACGGTCGGCGCGTGCGCGGGGGGCGCGCTCGGACCCGCCGCGCGGCACCAGACTACGGCTGGGCGTTCGGACGTTCGGCGCTCTCCGCGCTCGGTCCTTCCGGCGGCACCTCGCCTTCGACCACACGGAAGATCGTGGCACTGCGTCCGGGTGCGTAACCGAAGCGGGCGATGTCGAGCGGGTAGATGTGGTTGCGACCCGGGAAGCGGTGGAAGTGCAGCTCGGGCCGGTTCTCCCAGACGGTCTCGGGCACCGAGGCGACGCGCTGCAATCGCGCGCCGCTGCGCGCGAGTTCGCGCCGGACGCGTTCGAGCCGGTAGCCCAGGTGCGATCCCTCCCAGGGATCGCGCCAGACCACCCAGCGCGCTCCCTTCGCCTCGAACACGTAGGGCGGGAGTCCGTGTGCGCGCGCCGCGCCCGCGATCTCGTGCTCCGGGAAGATCTTGAGTCCCTGTCGCAGATTGGTGTGGAAGTAGAGCGGCTCCCACTCGTAGTTCGTGATCAGGATGTCCTCGGGATCGGCGCGCTTCGCGAGCTCCTCGGCGATCCCGGTGACGCTGCCGGGATCGGTTTCCCAGAGTTCGCGCAGATAGCCCGGCAGCTCGAGCCGCAACCACGGCCCGAGCGGGCGCCGCGGTTGGTGGAAAGCCAAGCCCGTGCGGTCGTGCGCGACGCCGTTGGGAAAGGCAGCAAACAGCAGCGACGCGCCCGGCAGGTGAGTGGCCGTGAATACGACCAGCAGCGCCGCGAGCCCCAGGTTGCTCGAGCCGCTAGCCCGCACCGCCAACACGGCGGTGATGCCGGCGGCGAGCGGAAGAATGCCGGGCACGTAGCGGAGCCCGAGCGCGAAGAGTTCGCCGACCGAAAGCGAGAGCGCGAGCAGCAGCAGCGGCATCGCGATCCCCGCGCCGGCGAGCGCGAGGAACGCCCGGTCGCCGGCGCCGAGTCGCCCCGTCGCATGGATCGCGATCGCGAGCACCAGCCAGCCGAGCAGCGGAACGAACTCCGCCGCCTCGATGCCGACCTGGGCCAGCCGCAGAGGAAGCTCGCCGGCGCTGGCGAGGAAACTCGAATTCTCCTGCCAACCGCCCAAGGTCACCCAGAGCCACGGCACCGCGAGCAGCACCACGACGGCCAGCCAGCCGAAGAAGGGACGACGCGCTGCGCGGAAGGCGGGGTGGACCACGGTGAGGCCGCCCGCGGCGGCGAGCGTGGCGACCGCCGGCAGCGGGTGCGTGTGATAGAGCAGCACCGACGCGATCGCGAGCAGCGGATCGCGTGGGCGCTCCCGAAGGCGCAGGAACCCGATCAGCACGACCAGCGTGAGCAGGACATTCAGCGAGTAGTGTCGACACTGTCTCGCGTACAAAAGGAACTGTACGGAGCCGAGCAGCAGCACGGCCGCCGCGAGAGCCGCGCGACGGTCGGCGGTGAGGCGCAGCACCAGCAGGTACAACAGCGCCACCGACGCGACGCCCGACAGCGCGAAGGGCAAACGCGCCGAGAACGCGGACTCGCCCAGCACCGCGAACGAGCCCGCCGTCACGTAGAAGGGAAGCCACGGCGTCCCCACCAGCAGCAGATCGGCGTTCAGCCGGCGCCCCCGGTCGCTGTCGGTGAAGGTGCGCCCGTCCCAGGCGTAGGGCAGCCCGCGCTCGACGATCGTGCGCGCAAATACCGCCGTGTCGCCTTCGTCCGCCCACAGCCGCGGCCCGCCGAGGTTGGGCAGCAACAGAGCAGCGGCCACCGCGCACAGCATCAGCACGTCGCGCTGCCGGGTCCCGCGATTCGGCGTCACCACTTTTCGCACCATAGCAGTGCACGAGAGCCGCGAGCGCACCGTATTCGTTCCGCTGGGCCGCGGCGGAGGCCGGAAATCACTCGCCGTTCCAGGAAACGGAACTCTGCACCGACACTTCCGAGCGATCGAGGGCGCGCGAGAGGGGGGCCTGTCATAATGGCGGGCCGTGATCGCGACCCCTAGCGCCCGGGATCTCGAGGCGAGCGCGGTGTCGCGCGCACGCACGGCCCGGCGCTGGGCCGATGCCGCCGCCGCCCTGATCCTCGCGGCCGGCGTTCTGGTGCTCGCGCTTCCCCATGTGCTCTCGGCCTGGCAGCTCACCGCCGACTCGATCGAGTACCTCGGGATTGCGCACAGCCTCAGCTCGGGCGCCGGCTTCGTCGATCCGGTGGTGTACTCGACCTACCTGCCACCCCAGTACCCGATGCCGGCGGCGGCGATACGCCCCCCGCTCGTGCCGCTGCTGCTGGCGATCCCCGTCGGGCTCGGCGCGACGATCGAGACGACGGCGGTGCTGCACGTCCTCTGGGCGTCGCTGGTGGCGATCGGCGTGTTCCTCGTCGCGCGCCGCTGGGCCTCGTTGCCGTCGGCGCTGGCCGCCGCGATGGGACTCTGCTGGGCCTTCGGCTGGATCGCGATGGCGCGGCTGCTGCTCACCGAGGTCACGAGCGTCGCGCTGGTGCTCGCGCTCGTCGCATTCGCGCCGCGCGCGCTCGGATCGGTGCGTGGCGCAGCGACCTTCGCCGGACTCGCGTTCGCGGCCTGGCTGTGCCGCCCAAATCTCGCGCTCGCGGTGCCGGCGCTGCTGACGGCGGCGCTCGCCGGATCGACGACCTGGCGACGCGTGATCGCGGCGCCTCCGCTCTGGGTCTGCGCCGGCGTCTTCACCCTGCTCGTCGCGGGCTGCAGCTTCGGCATGCAGGCGGCCACCGGGCTGGCTCCCTACGCACACCACGGCTTGTTGTTGGAGACGGTGGGCGCGGAAGACGCGCGGCTCTATCAGCGCCACTACGTCGGCGCCTTCTCGTATCTCGCCACCCACACGCAGCAGGTCGCGCATCTGCTGCTCTGGAATCTCGAGCAGATCCTGCGCAGCTTCTTCCTCACACCCGACTATCACTATGTCGGCTGGCTCGCGGTTCTGGCGATTGCGCGCGGTCTTCGCGCCCGCGGCGCGGCTGCGTTCGAGCGGCGCTTCGTCGCGTGGTTCACGCTCTGGCTGATTCCACCAGCGGTGCTGGTCCCGGGCTCGGTCGATCCGATGCGGCTGTCCTTGTTCCTGGCGCTAGGCATCTGGCTCCTCGCGGCGGATCTCTTCGATGCGGGGATCGAGTGGCTGGCAGCGCGACTCGCGGCAGCACGCACCCGCACGTGGATCGGTTTCGCGCCGCTCGCGCTCGTTCTCGTTGTCTTCGCCTGTTCACCCAGCGCCAGGGTCCAGCTCGGCTCCGCCGCTTCGGCGTGGCGTTCCTACTCGATCCACGGAACGCAGGCGCGAAACCCGTGGTGGGCGCGCGTCTCAAAACTGTGTCCGCTGCTCGAACGCGATGCGCTCGTTGCGTCTCCCGAGCCGTGGTCCGTCTATCTTTGGTGCGGGAATGCCGGAATCTGGCTTCCCACCGACCTCGATTCGCCGCACTCGGTGCAGCGCTATCTCGACGAGCAAGCGCCAGGCTACGTCGTCGTCGAGGAGACCAGCGCGCCCGATCAAATCAGCCGTTCGCCGCGCCTCGAGCGGATCGCCGCGATCGACGGGCTCGGCGTGTACCGCCTCCTCGAAGCGCCGCCGCGCAGCCGGCCCTGGCGGGCGCCCCCGCCGCTGGCCGCGCGCAGCGCGATTCCCGCCCAAGCGGGCGACGTGCTCCCGCGCCGGACGATTCGCGTTCGATAGGAGAAGGATAGGAGAGGTGCCGGGCGTCAAGTTATTTCTGTCAAGTTATTCGATGAGCTGGCGAGGACGGACCGAGTCGCTCCATAACTTGACAAGAAATAACTTGACGCCCGGCACCGGCTATCGCGGCACCGGCTATCGGGCACCAGCTATCGCGGCTACGAAGAACCGGCTGGCGCCTGCTGGGCGAGGGATTCGATCTCGCGGCGCGTCTCTTCGGCCTCGGGGAATTGCGCAGCCGATGCCAGCGCCCGCTCGAAGGCTTCGCGCGCATCGTCGGGGCGACCGAGCGCCTTCAGTCCGAGTCCCAGGTGGTACTGCGCGGTCGCCCAGTCGGCGCTCTGCGCTTTTGCGAGATCGATCGCGGTCCGGAACTGCTCGATCGCGGCTTCGGGCAGGTTTCGCTTCAGGTAGACGTAGCCCAGTGTGTCGGCCACCTGGGTCGAGCCGGGGAGCGCCGCACGCGCTTCCTGTGCCAGACGGAGCGCTCGATCGAGATCGGAGCCGCTCTTGGCGAGCAGGAAGGCCAGGTCGTTCTTGGCGCCCGAGAGATCGCTGCGCTCGGCGACGGCCGACTCGAGCAGTGCGACCGCACGCACGTCGTTGCCCGCGAGGATGTGCAGCCGCGCGAGCAGGATGCGGTTGGAGACCGAGAGGGTTCCCTTGCTCGCCTCCGCCTCGAGGCGGTCGACGGCTTCCTGCTGGCGGCCGAGGTAGCCGAGCAGGTTGACGTACAACTCGACGACGCCTCGCAGGCCCGGATCCATCGTCATGGCTCGCTCGGCAGCAGCGAGAGCCTCTTCGGGCTTCTTGTTCGCGGCGAGCAGTTCTGCCTGCAACCGCTGCAGTTCCGCGGATTGCGGTTGGGCGGCGATGGCCTCGGTGACGATCTGCTCGGCGCGTTCGCCCTTGCCGTCGTGGATCGCGAAGCCGACCTGGTACCTGACCAGCGCGGGATGGAATGGTTTCTTCTTCAGGGCGCGCTCGAGCACGTCTCGAGCGCCCGTCGGATTGTTGGAGGATTCGTGGCGCAGGTAGAGTATTGAGGCCGCTAGGGGGGGGTCGTCGCTAGTCAGGGCGGCGCTGAGCACTTCACGTGCGGCGTCGGCACGGCCGCTGGCGTACAGCGCGCGCGCCACCGCCGCGACGTCCCTCGGTGCGAACGAGCCGTCACCAGCTCTGCGAAGGCGCCGGAAGGTCTGGGCCGCTGCCTCGGGATCGCCTGCTTTGGTTTCGATGCGCCCCTTGAGTCGCAGCATGCTGCGGTTCGGGCCGTCTTCCCCGGCCAGCTCGATGGCCCGGTTGACGGCGGCGAGCGCCGCATCGTAGTTGCCCAGCCGGTACTCTGCCTCGCCGACCCGGAGCTGCGCGCGGGGTGTCTCCTTCCGCTCGATGAGCTGGCGCGTCGCTGCCGCTGCGTCGGCGAAGCGGCGCTCGTTCATCGCCAGCATGCCCGTGAGATCGTAGGTCTCCGGACGAGTTGGGTTCTCCTCCCGCAACTTCTTCTCGATCGCGTGGGCCTCGTCGAGACGGTCCGTATCGAGGAAGATCAAGGCGAGGGCGTGCTGCAGCGGCACGGCATCGGTGATCCGGCCCTCGGCGTCGCGAAGGTGGGAGACGGCTTCCTCGCCACGGCCGCGCCGGACGAGGCTGTCGGCGTAGAGCACGTGGGCATCCGGGTCTTCTGGCAGGGTCTCGAGCAGCCGCTTCAGCACCGAGTCGTCGTCGCTGAGTTCGATGAGGCGCGACCAGACCGCAATGCTTCGCGGGTCGAGCTCGATCTGTCGCTCCAGGGCCCAGCGCTCGAGCGCCAGGTTCCGGGTGGTGCGCGCGTACTTCCCCGTCTCGACGAGTACGTGATGCTCCTCGGTGGCGCTATTGCGCTCGCGGGCCACCTCGGCGGCCTTCTGGAACGCGGGGCCCGCTTCGGCTTCGCGCGCCTTCCAGGAAGCGAGCACGAGCGCGCGCTCGATCCAGCCACGCACCACCTCCTTCACCGGCGCGTCCTTCGCCGCGGCACCGAGCCCGGCGTCGAAGGCGGCGAGGGCCGCCTCGAAGATGCGCGGGTCTTCCGGCTGCTTGCGAAGCTGGAGCTCGCGGATGCGCGCCCGATGCACGATGCCGACCTGGAACAGCGCCATGTGACTCTTCGGGTCGAGCTGGCTCGCGGTCAGCGCGGCGGCGAGTGCATCGTCCGTCTTCGCGCGCACGAGTGCGAGCTCCGAGCGGCGGATGTACGCCAGCGAGTTCCCCGGCTCGCGCGTGATCACCTCGTCGATCAGCGCTTCGGCGCGGTCCGGGTGCTCGAAGATCTCGAGGCGCGCGGTGGCGAGGGCGGCGCGCGAGTCCTGCGGTGCGAGCCTGAGCGCTTCCTGGTAAAAGAACAGCGCGTCGCCGAGCTGATTGATTCCCTCGAAGACCACGCCGATCCGATAGTTCAGCTCAGCGTTTTGGGGATCGAGCTTGAGCGCGTTGCGCAGCTCGATCAGCGCCTCGGAACTCTTGCTTTCGGCGAGGAACTCCTCGGCGCGGCTCACGTGCGCGTCGCGGCGCTGCTCTCGAGAACTGCAGCCCCCGAGCCCCTGCAGCGCGACGAGCGCGAGAACGGCGGCGACGAATGTATGGCGAGCGCTCACTTCTGTGTCTCTCCTTTGCCGGCGTCGAGTTTGGCGAGTTCGCTGCGGGCCTGGTCGGCTTCGGGGAAGGGTGGGTTTGCGAGGGCTTGTTGGAAGGCGTTGCGGGCGGCGGCGGGATCGCCCTGTTTGGCGAGGGCGAGTCCGAGGTGGTAGCGGGCGGTGGCGTAGTCGGGTTGCAGCGCGAGGGCCTTTTGGAAGGCGGCGGCGGCGTCGGCGGTCTCGCCGCGGGCGAGCCGGACGAAGCCGAGGGTGTCGAGCACTTCGGGTCCGGGGACGAGCTGGCTGGCGCTCTCGGCGAGCAGCAGGGCGCGGTCGAGATCCTGGCCCTGGGCGGCGAGCATCCAGGCGAGGTCGTTGGCGGCGGCGCCGTGCTCGGGGTGGAGCCGCACGAGCGCGTCGAGCCGCTGGCGCGCACCGGCCGTGTCGCCACTGGCGAGCAGCGCCTGCGCCGCCTCGTAGCCGTACTGGGCATTGGCCGGGGTTTCGGCGGCGGCGCGATCGAAGAGCGCCACGGCGTCGGCGGGGCGTCCCTGCGCGCCCGCCAGGCGGGCCTGTCCGGCCAGCGCCGCCGCGCAGCGGGGATCGAGGCGGAGCGCGTTCTCATAGGCGGCCGCGGCCCCGCTCGGGTTCTGGGCGGCGAGTTGGAGATCGCCGCGCAGGGCCTGGAGCGCGGCGGAGTCGGGCCGCTTGGCCGCCAGGCCATCGACGAACGCGCTCACCGGGCGCGCGCGTCCGGCCGCGGTTTCGAACTCGACGAGGGTGCGCAGCGCGGGCTCGTAGACGGGCTCGGCGAGCTGGGCGTCGTGCTCGTGCAGCAGCCGCAGCGCGGCGTTGGCGTCCTTCTCGCGGGCGACCAGCCGCGCCTCCTCGGCCAGCGCGACACCCGCGAACTCGCCGGACTTGTCCTTGTTGCGCAGGTCGTCGACGAAGCGGTGCGCGGCCTCGAAGTTGCCCTTGGCCAGGTGCGCCCAGATCCCGATCTGGTGCGCCGCGGGCGCGCCCGTGCCGCGCTTCTGGGTGTGCCGCAGGGCGAACTCGATGGCCTGGTCGTAGTTGCCGCGCGCGTAGTAGAAGCGGGCCAGCAGCAGCGCCGCGTCGGTCTCGCCCGGCTCGGCGCGCGTCGCCTCGCGCAGCTCCGAGAGCGCGCGCGTCTCATCGCCCAGCTCGTAGGCCGCCCGCGCCGCCAGCACGCGCGCCCCGGCGTTGGTCGGCCACTGCTCGATCGCCGGGCCGAGCTGCGCCAGCGCCTCCTGCGGCTTGCCGCGCTCGAGCGCCAGACGCCCGCGCAGGATGCGCGCAAACGTCGCCTCCTGCAGCTTCGCGGCGATCGGCTCGACCTCGTCGAAGCGCTGCAGATCCATCAGCACGTCGGCGCGCGCAAACCGGAACTCCTCCGAGTCGGGCGTGAGCGCCAGCGCCTCGTCCAGGGCCCGCAACGCGCCCTCCGGATCCCCCCCCGTGCGCCGCACCCCGGCGAGATTCAGCCACGCCTTCGGGTTGCCGCTCGTGCGCGCCGCCTCCTCCATCATCCGCTCGCCGCCCTGACGGTCGCCCTGCACCATCAGCCGCCTGGCGAGCACCTGACGCAGACCCATGTCGTCGGGCGTCTTCTCGAGCGCCTGGCGCATCAGCGCCGTGGCCTCCTCGGGATGCCCCGCCTGGTCGTAGGAGTCCGACGCAAGCGGACGGAGCGTCAGGTCGTCGGGGTAGCGCGCCAGACACTCCTTGACCTTGGCCACCGCCCGCTCGGGACTGGCGCGGAAGCGGCTGTAGAAGTTCGCGAGCAGCAGACAGGTCTTGCCCTCCCCCGACGGGTCGGTCGCCCACGGCACCCCTTCCATCGCCCCCAGAATCGCCTCCGCCTCGTCGAGCTTGCCAAGCGACATCAAGGCGCCGGCCTGCAGGGACTTGTAGCCCGGGTTCTCGGGCTGGAGCGCCACCAGATGCTCGGCCGTGGGGAGGGCCGAGGGGGCATCGTTGGCGCCCAGAGCCGCCTGGGTGCGCACGAGCAGCGCCGCCTCGTTTTCGGGATCGCGCTGCAGCACGCCGTCGGCGGCCGCCACGGCCTCCTCGAAGTTGCGCATCTGCATGAACGTCGAGGCCAGCAGCAGCCCCGCCTGGCGCGCCATCGCGTCGTCGGTGGCCGCGCGCTTGAGCGGGAACACGGCGGCCGTCGAGCGCCCGGTGTTGACCAGCGCCAGCCCCAGCCGGTAGTTCGCCTCGGGGTGGGTCGGCTCGCGCTCGAGCAGCGCGCGCAGCGGCGCGAGCGTCTCCGCGTAGGCGCCCGAGTCCTGGAGCGCCCGCACGTCGTCGAGCGTCTGCTCGCCGCCGCCCGTGCAGGCGAGCACCGTCGCCAGGAGCACCCCCACGCAGGCCCGTCGCCCGAACCAAGATCGCTGCATCCCCGCTGACCTCCCCATGCCGGAGCCCCTCCGGCTGCCCGCCTGCGGCGGCCACGCGGGGCGGTCGCCGAAAGGAAAGCTCGGCACCATACCTCCCCCACCCAACCGGCGGAAGTGCACGCCCCGAACCCCTCCCCAATCTGCATCCCGCTGCATCCCGCGTCGTGGGTGCCACCCAGAGGCGCCTGGGGAACGGAGAGTGCAGCCGGGGCGGCAATGGGCAGGAGCGTCCGACGTTTCGGCCCCCGAATTCCTTCCACGTGGGGGAGCACTCGGAGGATAATGCGGCGCGACGCGGACTCGGAGACGGAAATTCCGTTCGGGGAGGCGCATCGCAGTCGTGGTTCGAGTTGCCCATCAGACAAACGGCTCGGCGCTTGGAGGAGACCCCGCTTGGATGAGTCATCCCGGTAGGGTGCCAAAGCGCCGGCCACCCATGATCGATCGAAGGGACCCAGTCATGCGCAGGTTCTTCGGAGCATTGGTTCTCGGCGTTCTTCTCGTGGCTGGCCAGGCCTCGGCAGGGTCGCTTGTCAAGTGCGAGCTTCAGCTTCCAGATCGACCTACTGTCGGGCACACTGCCGGGCGCGACATTCCCAGGTGTCGGCGCGACCGGCACCGCGACGAGCAACCTGAGCGCGAGCTTGGGTGCCGGCACGGCGTTCAACGGCGCTGTCACCACGTCGATCCCGACGTCGGCCGCTCCGCCGCTCACCGCGATCCAGGTCTTCGTCACGAAGAACGCCGGCGGCACGTTCGTGCCGAATCCGACCGATCTCGGTGGCAATCTGCTGTTCAACGGCACCGCCAACGTGTACGGCATCGGCGGCTTCACGACTGGCGGAGGTCCGCTGCTGTCCATCCCGCTGAACCTCGGTACGCCCAACACGGTCTACCAGGCCTCCGGCGGCGTAGCGATCACGGTGGTCAGCGGGAGCTGGACGGCTGGCACGGCCGCCGTTACAGGCGTGACGACGACCAGCCCGACGAGCAACATGACGAACCCGGCCGGGACCGCTACCGCCATGGGCTCGAACGGTCTGACGCCGGGCGGCGCCGGCACGCTGGTGCTGGTGAGTCCGGTCAAGGTCGTCTCGAGCATCGCCGGCAATTTCGCCGCCTTCGGCACGCTGACACTGAACTACGTGCCGGAGCCCGGCACGCTGCTGCTGCTCGTCGCCGGCATCGCGGGCATCGCTGTTCTCGGCCGAGGGTGAATGTGATACCCGCCAGGTAGTTCTGCTCATGACGGCGGCCGCCTCGGAAACGCGGGCGGTGGCTCGTTCCGGGTCCGGACCGCCCCAGAGACCTGCGTGGGAGCAATCACTCCCAGCGAAGAAGCTCCTTCACGCGGCAGCGCCCGATGGGAATCCCGTTCCATTCTCCAGCCGCTCGATTGCCCGTGCAGCCGCCTTGCTGGGGCGCATTGGGGTGAGTTGGCAACAGGACTTTGCTTCTGAAACGACGTGATGGATCGCAAATAGGGATGGCGTTTGCGTGGTCTCGGAGTTACAAGACGCGCAGGTGGTCTGATGGCTGACGCAACGCGGGCAGGTTGCCGGAGCGTTTCCAGCATTGCGATGAACCAAGAGGATCAAATCATGCGCAAGCTGTTTGGTGTATTGGCGATCGGCGTCTTCATCGCGGCGGGCCAGGCATCGGCGGGTGGGTTGACGAGCGCGTCGTTCACATTCCAGCTCGGCACTCTTCCGGCGGCGTCGTTCCCGGGCGCCGGCGCGACCGGCACGTCGACGAGCAACTTGAGCGCGAGCTTGAACGCCGGAACGGCGATCGGCGGCGTGTTCACCACGTCGATCCCGACGACGGCGGCACCGCCGCTCACCGCGATCCAGGTTTTCGTGACCAAGAACGCCGGTGCAACGTTGGTGGGCACGGCGCCGAGCAATGTCGGTGGCGATCTCTTGTTCGAGGGAATCGCCAACGTGTATGGCATCGGCGGTTTCCTGGGTGGGAGTCCTCCGTTGCTGGGAGTGCCGTTGAACCTCGGTGCGCCCAACACGATCTTCAAGTCCGCGGGCGGCGTGGCGATCACGGCGATCGGCGCGGGCTGGACGGCCGGCGCGGCGATCGTGACGGGCCTGACGAGCACCACCCCCAGCAACGCGACGAACATGCTGGGGACCTCCATGCTTACGGGCGCCAACGGCCTGACGGCGGGCGGCGGTGGCACGCTGGTGCTCGTGACTCCGAGCAAGATTCTGACGAACATCGCGGGCACGCTCGCAGCGTTCAGCACGCTGACGCTGACGTTCGCGCCGGAGCCCGGCTCGATGCTGCTCTTCGGCGCCGCCATCGCGACCCTCGCGGCTCTCGGCCGACGGCGCATGTAATACCCGCCCAGGTCATCTGACCTGAGTTGGGCTGTCTGCGGCGGCCACCTCGCAAGAGGTGGCCGCCTTCTTTTTGCGCCCCGAGGCAATCGACGATCTGGCGCAGCACGGGGTTCGCTTCACGCGAGTCCGAGGACCACCGTCGACCGCGACCAAGTCCCCAGCGCCGCCTGGGGAACGCAGTCGGCGGGCCTGCTCGGCCCAAACCGTTCCGGGGATCGGGTGAATCCAGTCACTCCGGGCCAGCACCCCGATGGAAAGAGCGTTCCACTTGTTGGCCCGAGGATTTCCCTCGCAGCCGCCGCGCTGGGGCGCATGGCGGTGCGTGGAGTACCGGAATTCGCATCTGAAACAGGGAGATGGACCACGAATGGGGATGGGCTCCCCCCGGTCCGGAAATTGCTGCACCCATCGGTGTCGAGACGGCGGACGGAATCCGGGCAGGGTGCCAAAGCGCCGGCGAGATCGCGCTCCATCGAGAGGACGAAATCATGCGCAGATCCATTGGAGCATTGGCCATTTGCGCGCTTCTGGTGGCCGGTCAGGCCTCGGCGGGTGCGTTGTCGTCCGCGTCGTTCGCCTTCAAGCTCGGCACGCTCCCGGGCGCGACGTTCGTGGGCTCCGGTGCGACCGGCACGGCGACGAGCAACCTGAGCGCGAGCCTGGTCGTGGGGACGGCGTTCAACGGCTCGTTCACCACGTCGATCCCGACGTCGGCGGCTCCGCCGCTCACCGGGCTCCAGTTGCTCATCACCAAGGGTGCGAGCGGGACCTTTACCGGTGCTACCCCGAATAGCGTCGGCGGCAACCTCGCGATCGAGGGCGTCTACAACGTGGACGGCATCGGCGGCTACCCGAGTGGCGGAGCTCCGCTGCTGGCCATCCCGCTGAAGATCGGGACGCCCAACACGATCATGCAGGACGCCGGCGGCGTGGCGGTCACGGCGATCGGCGCGGGCTGGACGGCTGGAACGGCGGTCGTTACGGGCGTGAAGACGACCACCCCGAGCTACGCGACGAACCCGGCCGGGACCGTTACCGCCATGGGCTCGAACGGTCTGACGCCGGGCGGTGCCGGCACGCTGGTGCTGGTGAGTCCGACCAAGGTGTTGACGAACGTCGCGGGCAACCTCGCAGCGTTCAGCACGCTGACGCTGACGTACGTGCCGGAGCCCGGCACGCTGCTGCTCCTCGGCGCTGGCATCGCGGGCCTCACGGCTCTCGGCCGACGGCGCATGTAAGACCCGCCCAGGTCATCTGACCTGAGTTGGGCTGTCTGCGGCGGCCACCTCGCAAGAGGTGGCCGCCTTCTTTTTGCGTCCGTTGGGCAGATCCCCGTGGCGGCCGATACAGTCCGCCGGCTCTGACGACTTCGATGGAGGTGGATGGATTGCTCCGCAGGCTCTTGGATTCGTCCTGGACGTACTTCGCGCTGGCCGCAGTGCTCGCGATCGTGGCGATCGCTTCGCAATTCCGCCTCCACGTGCCGAGCCGCCCGGCGGGCACGATCGACGACCTGGCGGGTCTGGCGAGCCGCAAGCCGAACGTCGTCTTCGTGGTGATCGACACGCTGCGGGCCGACCGGCTGAGCGCCTACGGCTACGCGCGCCCCACCAGCCCGATCCTGGCCGACCTGGCGCAGCACGGAGTGCGCTTTGCGCGGGTCGAGGCGCAGTCGAGCTGGACCAAGGCGTCGATGGCCTCGCTGTGGACGGGCCTGTTCCCGGTTCATACCGGCGTGCTGCGCTCGGGGCATGCCATGCCGGAGGAGGCGGTGCTGCCGGCCGAGCGGTTCCAGCAGGCGGGCTACGCGACGGCGGGCATCTGGCGCAACGGCTGGGTCGGTCCGGATTTCGGCTTCCAGCAGGGGTTCGACACCTATCTGCGTCCGATCGCCGAACTCGGCCCGGAGAAGTTCCAGAAGCATACGCCCGGGACCACTGCGTTGGCCGGCACGGACGAGGACATCACGCGGGCGGCGATCGGCTTCCTGGAGACCCACGGCCGCGAGCCGTTCCTGCTGTACCTGCACTACATGGACGTGCACCAGTACGCGCACGACGAAGTCGCCGCGAGTCTCGGCTTCGGGACCTCGCTCTCCGACGCGTACGACGCCTCGATCCACTGGGTCGACCGCAACGTGGGCACCGTGCTCGGGTACCTGGAAGAGCACGACCTGTTCGAGAACACGCTGGTGGTGGTGAGCTCCGACCACGGCGAGGCGTTCAGCGAGCACGGCACCGAGGGCCACGCCAAATCGCTCTACCAGGAGGTCGTCGGCGTCCCGCTGATTCTCGCGCTGCCGTTTCGCCTGAAGCAGGGCGTCGTGGTCGAGTCGCAGGTGCGCAACGTCGACCTGTGGCCGACCGTGCTGGAACTGGTGGGCCTGCCGCCGTTCCCGCAGGCGGACGGCCGCTCGCTGGTCCCGCTGATCACGGCGGCGGCGCGCGGCGAGCCCGCCGGCGGCGAAGCGCCGCCCTCGTACGGGTACCTCGACCGCAGCTGGGGCCAACGCGACCAGCCGAGCAATCCACTCGTCTCGGTGACTTCGAACGGGCGGCGGTTGCTGCTCCACACCCGTCCCGAGCGCAAGCTCGAACTGTTCGATCACGCCACCGACCCCACCGAGCAACACGACCTCGCCGCGGAGCGTCCCGATCAGGTCGCCGAGCTGGAACCGCTGCTCGAACAGAGCCTGCGCGAACAACCCGTCTGGGGCGCCCCGCGCGAGGTCGAACTCGACGAGATGTCGCTGGAGTTGCTCCGCGCACTCGGCTACGTCGTCAAGAAGTAGCCGGAACGCCCAACCCCATGGCTCGCGCGCTCGCTCAGCGCGATGAAGGTACGGGGGGCACGCCGCGCGGGACGGCCGTTTCGTCGGCCCCAGCGCCGGCCGCCGCCGTCGCTTCCCGCTCCATCGCGCGCGCTCGGGCCAGCAGCGTCGTGGCGACTTCGCGGAAACCGCCGTTCATCGCCAATGCCCGCTCCAATGCCCCGATCGCGCCCGCAGGATCCGCCACCTCGAGCTGCGCCTGCGCGAGCCCGATCAGGTCGGCCTCCGTCAAGCGCGCCGCGTCCCGGGTCCGCTCGATGTGCTCGCGCGCCAGCTCGCGCAGCACCGCAGCGAACTCAGTCGTGTGTCGAATGGGATTCAACGCGGGATCCGTTCGGACGTGCTCGAAGCCGAACGCCGGGTTGCGCGCGGCCAGCCGCAGCTCGGCGGCGGCGAGGGTGGCGTCCCGGTCGCGCGCCGCGCCACGCGCCCGCACGTAGTGCGCCATCGAGGCATCGGGATAATGACGAACCGCGTCGGCCATGATGCGCGCATCGGACACCCAGAGACTTGCGCGTCCGTGGCTCACGAACGCGAAGTGGATGCATGCGGCGGCCATGACGGCGGCGAGCGCGCGGTGGGCCAGGTGCCGCACACGGGGCGTCGCGTGTGCGAGCGCCTGATGTCCCGCGAGTAGCGCGCCGCCGAGCAGGCCGGGCAGGATGAAGTAGAGGTAGCGGTCCGCCATCGGGTAGAGGAAGCGGAACAGCTGTGCGACCGGGACGAAGGAGCCGGCCGCGAGCACCCACCACGCCGCCTCGGCACGCCTCGATCGGAGCGTGACGAGCATGCGAACCGCGAGTCCCAGGCCCGCTGCAAGACCCGCGATCACCCACGCGTCGAGCGGCGACGCGACCGGGGCGGGCTCGTGGAAGGTGGAAACACCGAAACCTGTCGCTGCCATCACCAGGTAGCGCATGCCGATCGCCGCGGACGACCACACCCGGACCGCGAGCGGCTCCGTGACGGCAGATCCGCCTGGGTGCTGATATAGAAACGGCACGAACTGCATCGCAGCGAAGGCGGCGAAGACGACGCCCCATGCCCAGCGCGTCGCGCGCCGCGCCGGGCGGTGGGTCTCGGCGCTGCCTCCGCCTTCGCGCGCGCGGGCCCAGTCCAGTGCCCACGCCATCGGAAGCGCGACCGCCGCGAGCGCTTTGCAGAGCAGCGCGAGGACGAACGCCACCGTCGCGAGTGCCGGCCGCCGCTCGCGCAGCAGCAGCGCTCCGAGCATGAACGCCATGGCGAGGATCGTCTTCAGCTGCGAGATCCAGGCCACCGCCTCCACGTTGGCGGGGTGCACGAGGAAGAAGGCGCCGGCGAGGGCCGCCGCCGCGAACGGAACGCCCGAGGCGGCGAGCAGCGCCACCAGCAGAATCGACACCGTAGAATGTAGAACCGCGTTCGTCAGGTGATAGGCCGCGACGTTCACGCCGAAGACCTGCCACTCCAGCATGTGGGCCAGCAGATGCACGGGCGCCCAATTGGCGGCCATCAACGCGACGTCTCCGAACGGATCGAGGATCGCCCGGACATGCTCGACCGACGCCACCTGCACATAGGGGTTCATCGCGACGTACATGATGTCGTCGGAAATGAAGGGTCCCGGCAGCGACGGCCAGAAGATCGCCACGGACACCACGAGGAAGGCAAACGCCAGCGCAGCGTATCGGCGCGACGCGCTCCAGCTACGCGACACGGTTCATTCCTGCCCGCGGCATCCAATGTCTCGAGGGTTGCGGGCCACGGCGAGCATCGAGCCACCCCACGTGAGCCCCTCGCACGCGTCGCGCTGCGCGTGGGCCCGGAATCGGGTCGGCGACGTTTGGGAACGCGTCACGATACCGGACCCTCTCGCGATCGCCGAACCAGCTCGAGACCTCGAGATCTCGAGGCGCGACGAGCAGACATCTCCAGAAAACTCGTCGGTGCCCCGATCACTGGATGCTGTGTAATGGCTGCACGAGTCGCGGCCGCGGCATCCGAGACGCGCGGAATCGCTGAGCGAGGTCGGGGCCGTTGAGCTACCCGTGTGCGACTGCGGGAGGTTGCGGGCTGCAGACGTCTCCGAGCGCCATCCGTCTGCTGCAGCGGGCGGCGGAGTGGTCGCCGAGCCGCTGGCTTCTGGCGCTCGGCATCCCGTTCGGCCTTGCCTTCGCGATCGTCACGCCCCCCCTCCAGGCACCCGACGAATTGCCGCACCTGGCGCGCGCTCTCGCGATCTCCGAGGGCACGCTCGGGGCCGCGGCGATCGTCGATGGGAAGCCGTCGATTCGCGTCCCGCAAAGTCTGGTCGCTCTCCCGGGCCGGCTGGGCACGGGCCTGCAGATGCATGCCGAGCGCCGCCAGGATCGCGCGCTCATCGCGCGTGAACTCGCGCGCCCGCAGCAACTCTTTCCGCGCAGCTGGCGACCGCTTCCCAGTCTTTACAGTCCCGTCGCCTACCTGCCGCAGGCGGTAGGCGTCGCCATCGCGCGCTGGCTCGGGCTTCCGGTCCTGGCGTTCGTGTACGCCGGCCGTCTCGCGAACCTTGCGGCGTTCCTCGCGGTGACCGCGCTCGCGCTCCGCGCGGCATCCGCGCACGCGACTACGCTGCTGCTCGTCGCGCTGCTGCCGATGACGCTCTTTCTCGCGGCGTCGCTTTCCGCCGACACGATGACGAATGCGCTCGCGTTCCTGTGGCTCGGGCTGGCGTGGCGCGCGGCCTCGGCAGGTCCGCCGCTCGCTGCCCGCGGGCTGGTTTCGCTCGGACTCGCCGCGGCCGCGCTCGGCCTCGCGAAACCGGGCTACGCGCTGCTCGTGGCGATCGCCTTCGCGGTGCCGGGTTCCCGCTTCACGAGCCGAACGCGGCGGGCGGCCGCTCTCGCCGGCTGGGTTGCCGCCGCGTTCGTGCCTGGGCTGCTCTGGTCCCTGTACGTCACCGCGCTCGCGCCGGACAAGCTGGTCCCGGAGGCCGACACGGGTGCGCAGCTCCAGTGGATCGCGACCCACCTGGGCGCCTTCCTCGGGGTGCTCCTTTCGAGTGTCGCGGCGATGGGATGGATCTGGCTCGCGAGCTTCATCGGCGTTCTCGGCCACGCCGACACCTGGCTTCCGCTCTGGCTCTACGATCTGCAGCCGCTCGTGCTGCTCGCCGCAGCCGTCGCCGACGGCGGCGCGAGCCCGTTGCGCGGAGGCCGGCGGGCGCTCGCGCTTGCGACGGCAGTCGTGACGGCGGTCGCCGTACTCACGACGGCCTACCTCTGGTGGAACGCGGTCGGGACCGATCGGATCCAGGGCGTCCAGGGCCGCTACTTCATCCCGTTCGCTCCGCTCGCGCTCGCGGCCCTCCATGCGCCACGCGCGAAGCGCTTGCCGGGGATGGCCCGGCTAGTGTTCCTCGGCTTCGCGGTGTTTGCCCTCGTGATCGCGGTCGCGCGGGTCTCGGCGCGCTACTACGGCGGAATCTGACCCACGATGGCCGTCGACCCTCGGGCCGGTGCGTCGCCCGCCGCGCAACGCATCAGCTTTGGATCGTTGCCGGGCTCGTTGCTGCGAGGCGCGCGGGCGGTCGGACGCCGTCCGAAACGTCCTCGGCGGACGAACATGGGCAGCTTCGCGGCGCGAGTCTGATGGCCGCCTGCCGGCCCTCTGGTCGTCAGGCCGGCAGGCGGTCTGCGAAGCGCCGACGCGAACCCGCCCGCGACGCCTCGCCGCAACGATTCAAGGCACGTGCGGTACGACAGGGGCGCGCATCGGCCCCGGGCTCACGGGCCCATCCCGAGCTCACGCCCCGAGTCGCTCGGTCGGCAGAGCGCGGGAACGCCGCGACTCCGAGGCCGGCGAGCAGGGTGAGACCGCAAGCGAGGCCAAAGGCGGCGAGTGCGTAGCTCGCGTAGTAACTCGAGCCCGGCTGGTACCAGAAGCGGACGACGTGGTCTCCGCTGGGCAGCCACACCGCCTTGAAGGCGAGATTGGCCTCGGCGATCGGGGCCTCGCGACCGTCGACCCTCGCGCGCCAGCCGGGGTGAAACGCATCTGCGTACACGAGCCAGGCGCCATCCGGCACCGTGACCTGGGTCTGCGCGACCACTTCGTTCAGCGTGAACTGCGTGACCTGCACGGTTCCCGCCTCGGGCGTCCACGTTTCCGAGTTCGCGGGGCGAGCCGCGACGGGAGGGAGCCGGATCACGTCGGCGATCGGTCCGGTGGCGGTCCTCGTCGTGCGCAATGCATCGCGTGCAGCGCCAGCGCCTTCTACGAGGGTCGCGCCGGCGACGAGCCGCAGCTTCGGCGCGTCGCAACCCAGGATCGCGTCCAGTGCCGGCCCGCGCTTGCGCGCAACGCGAAGCAACTGGTTTACGCCTTGCGTCGTCAATTCGGTCGTGTACTGGCTCCAGCAGGGATCGAATTGCGCGAACCCGTACGTGATCCAGTAGATCGCCATCGCGCCCGGGTGTTGGGTGAGGCTGAGCGCACGCTGCGCGCGCAGGCTGTCGGGACTTCGCGGCGCATCGGCAGGGCTCGCGTAGCGGCGCGGCTGATAAGCGAGTTCGTGAACGAGAACCGTGTCGAGCTTCTTCCCGTAGCCAGGCGGCAACTTGGGCACCTGCCGGTACACCGCGGCCTGGTAGAGCGCGAGGTCCAGCGCCAACGCGATCACGAGCCCGGGCTTGGGAGAGCGCGTGAGTGCGAGGCTCAGCACGCCCACCACGAGATAGAGCCACAGACGGAGGAACACATGCGTGTGCCAAAGGGCAGGCACGACTCCGGCGGAGGCGACCGCCAGCACCACAGCGCTCGACCACAGAACCCGGCGCGAGGGCAGCGGGAACGGGCGCCTCCACAGCCGCTCGATGCCGTAGCCCGCGGCGATGATCGCGAGCGCCTTCACGAGGCCGTAGACGAGGCCGACATGCCGATACTGCGACAGCGTGGGAAGGTAGTAGACGAGGGTCGTGAAGATCCCGCCGAGCGAAAGCCAGACGAGGGCGATCAGGGCCGCGCCGATGCCGAGGAAGAGCCGGCTGCGCTCGAAGGCGAAGGCCATTCCGACACCGGCGAGAGGCAGCAGGCCGATGTAGGCGCTGTTGTCGGCTCCGCTTCCCCACGGCAGATGGATAGGCCAGCCGAGCAGGAAGCTGCGCGCCACGGTGAACAGATCGGCGTTTCCTCCATAGGTCCGGAACGTCTCGAGGTCGACCTCCGTCGTCAGCGGATCCCGCCCCGTCACGTGCATGACCAGGAAGTCGAGCGCGTGGAAAGCGAAATGGACGTAGACCACGACCCCGAACCCCAACGCGAAGAGGAGCAACAGGTTGGGTCCCGTGCGGGCAAACAGGCGCGACCACTCGCCCTGGTAGCGCCACGCCGCGCCGGCGACGCAGATCAGCAGCACGAAACCCCACAGCGGCACGAAGTAGGGGACGTTTCCCATCGACCAGGCGACGCACGCGATGCCGGCGAGCCACAGCCACTCGGAGCGCCGCCGTTCGAGAAAGGTGACGACGCAATAGAGGATCACTGGGAGCAGGTAGAAGAAGCGCAGCTCGAACCACAGTTGTGCGTACCAGACGAGAGTTCCCGCGGCGGCGACGCCGAGCGCGAGCGCCGTCGCCCGCGAGGCGAAGAGCCGGCGCGCGAGCAGGTACGTCCCGATCACGTACACCAGCTGCTCGCCGACTACCGACAACTTGAAGAGCAGCAGCGTGTCGGTCGCCCGCACGAGCGCGCCGGCGAGGCCCACCACGTAGGACATCGGCGTCAGCGAGATCAACTGTTGCAGGTCGGCTGGGAGACCGTACCCGCAGTACGGATACCAGTGGGCGAGATCGCGCTCGAAGAAGAACTCGTTGTAGAAGATCTGGAAGTTGACGAAGCTGTAGAAGCTGTCGTGCAGCGGCAGGATCCGCGCGTCCAGGTAGGGAAGGTTCAGCGCCACTACGAAGAGCACCAGCAACGCCAGACCGAGATCGAGCCTGCGCCGCCGAGACTCCCGCTCCGCCGCAGCTCCCTCGTTCATTGGATCTGCGCGCCCGGCGCCGGGCCGCGATAGAGGCGAACCCGCACGGTGGGATCGAAGTACGCTTCCATGCCCGGGACCGGTTCGACGACGAGGCTCTCCGGCTTTCGCAGCGTTTCACTCCCGCGATAGGCCGCCAGCAGATCTTCGTTGTTCTCGACGAGCGGCCGCACCAGGAACGGGACGTCGGGAGCGGCGACGTTGATCCGCCGGATGATTCCCTTTCCGTCTGGGAAGCGCAGCCGGATTCGCGCCAGCGGGGGCCGCAGGACGAGCGACCGGAGACGAGCGGTCCAGCGCCGCTGCAGTTCCACGCTCGCGTAGACGAACTCCGACGCATCGGCGCCGAGCGGGACGCGCTCGCCCACCCGGACCTCGTGCTCGGCGAGCAGGCTCCACTCGGCGACTCGGGGCCGGTTCTCTTCCGCATTGCGCTGTAGCAACAGCTGTCCCTGCTCGACCTCGACGGGATGGTAGTCGTCGAAGAGGGCCGCGAGTGCGAGGCCGTCGCGCTGCGACACCAGGTAATTATCGAGTGGCTCGAGATTGGCGAGCACGAACGCCGGCGCCTGCGCCCCGCGATAGAACGCTTCGTTGCGCCGGCACAAATCGCCATTTGACGCGACGAACGTGATCGGGATCGGACGCGGCACGTAGTGAAGGCGATTGAGCAACAGCGGTCCCTGCCGGAATCCGTACTGATCGATCGAAGCCGTGCCGACCCGGGAACGGATCGCGGGCAGCGCGTAGTGCTTGCGGTTCTCCTCGAGTCTCGCCTCCAACGCGGCGATCCTGGCAGAGGGCTGGTAGAGCCAGCCCGCCTGGCTGCGCCAGCCGTTCAGCAGGGGGCTCGCGTCGAGGCGCATGCGGTCGGAACACCAGGACGCTCCGACGAACGAAACCACCAACAGGATCGCCACACCGATCAGCGGGATGGCCGCCCGGGCCGATCGCTTCGCCTGCGCTGCGGACGGGTCCGGTGGACGGTCGCCGGCCCACGCGATCGCCGGCAGCAACTGTGAGACCCCCGCGAAGAGCATCACGACGTGCGCCGGATCGGCTCGCACCAGCCCGTGCTTCCACAGGATGACGAGCGCCATCCCCGCCACGATCGCAAGCGAAAGGCTGGAGCGCTTGGTGAGAACGTTCCAAAGCGCGAGCAGTCCCGAGCAGCCCACCAGCACGGCTGCCAGCAGCGTGACGCGCATCGGTGCATCGATCCCCATCGTCTCGTTGTACCCCGACGAGAAGGAGAACGCGCCGTGAAGAAAAGCCGGAAGGTTCGCGAAGTGCTGCCCGGCGAGCGTCCAGACCCCGGCGACCCAGCACAGCAGGGCAACCCAGATCCGGACGCCACCGCGGGAGTCACCGCGCAGCAGTCGCGTAATGCTCACCACGACCAGCGTGGCGAGGATTAGCAGCAGCATCGTGTGCTTGGTGAGCGCGATCAGCGCAAGCAGCAGAGCCAGCATGATCTCGACGAGGATCTCCGTCCTACGCGGCTGGGTGTTCCTGAGAAGGAACGCAGCGCCAAGGTAGATCGTGACGATCGAGAACCCGTCGCTGGTGTCCATCAGCCGGAGATGATCCGGTCCAGCCAACAGCGAAGGCGCGATCAGCGCGGCGATCCAGAGCAGGCGCGCCGTCCATCCGATCGGCGCGGCGAGTGCGCCCGCGACGAGGAGTGCGAGGCCGAGGCGCAGCGCAGTCTTGATCCCCACTCCGGCGAGGGTCAGGTCGCCGGAGTACGTCCCATTGAGGTGTACGAACGCGAGCGGCCCGGCGTTCTCGATGACGTCGACGCCAAACTGCAAGCCGTGCTTCGTGAAGTATGCGAAGGCCGCGTGACTCGCCAGGTCGTGGGTGTCGTCGTATGGCACGGCGGGAAGATCGAGCAGCAGCGAGAGCAGCAGCAGGATGCCCGCCGCTGCCCCAGCCACGCGCGCGGTGGGCAGCGTCACGGATGGGTCTCGAGGTATCCGAGCGCCTCGAGCCGTTCGCGCAATTCGGGCGGCAGGTCCTGTTCCTCGGGAATCTCGAGACCGCCTTCGCCGCGCAGCGCGTTGCGCTCGGCCTCCAGTCGCACGGTCAATGCGTCGAGCGCCTCGTGCCGGATGCCGACGAGATTCTCGCGCTCGCCCGGGTCTCGGGAGAGGTCGTAGAACTCGATCTCCGGCCACCCCGTTCCGCGCGGCGGCAGGTTTGCGATGAGCTTGTGGCGCCCGTCGCGGACCGCGGCGCGCGGGTGTTCGTTCCAGGGACTCTGACGCAGCTCGCTGTAGGCGAAGCGCGTGTTCGTCTCCTGGCCCCGGAGTAGCGGAACCAGGCTCGCGCCCGAGAGGCCCGCGGGCACGGGCACGCCGGCAAAGTCGAGCAACGTCGGCATCACGTCGACCAGCCGCGCCTGCGCGCCGAGCCGCCCGGCCGGCCAGTCCGCGTGCGGGTGGTAGACGATCAGTGGCACGCGCAGCAGCTCGTCGTAGAGCTGATGGCCGTGTTCGCCGAGGGCCCTCGGATCGCGGCCGCCCAGGTCCTCGCCGTGGTCCGCCGTCACGACCACGACGGTGTCACCCGCGAGTCCCGTTTCGTCGAGCGCTGCCAGCAGCCGCCCGACCTGGGTGTCCGCGCTGTGGACGCCGCCGTCGTAGAGCGCGCGAACGTAGGTTCGCTCCTCGTCGCCGACGACGAGCGCTCCCTTGCGGATCGCCAGTCGCTGTTTTTCCTCGTAGGTCGCGGCGAGTTTTCCGGACGGGAGCGCCTCGGCGTAGTCGCGGCGCCGATACGGGAAGTGGATTTCATAGGTGTGGACCAGCAGGAAGAAGGGCTGCGAGCGCGGCTCGCGGAGCCACGCGATCGCCGCATCGAAGGTGCGCTCGACGCTCCCGGTCCCCTGGGTCGGGCGCTCGCCGATGACGAGCCGGGTCTTGCCTTCCTCCTCCTGGAAGCTCTCGAAGCCTCGATCCATCCCGAAGTGCCGAGACACGTAGCCGCCCTCGGTGAAGGCGGCGGTCCTCCAGCCCGAGGCGCGGAGCACGTCGAGCAGCGAGGTCTGGAGCGATCCCCCCGTGAACACGGCCCGCGACGGGTAGCGGCCGCTCAGCAGACCGATGAAGCCCGGCAAGGTCCACGGTGCGTGGCTGATCGCGTTCTCGAACAGCACCCCGCGCGCTGCGAGCGAGTCGATTGCGGGCGAGGTGTCGCGCGGATTGCCGTAGGTCGAGAGTCCGTCGGCCCGCAGCGTATCGAGCACGATCAGGACGATTCCGCGCGGAGCCTCGAGCGGATGCGGCCCCGCCCCGCAGCCCGCGCCGAATAGCACTGCGAGTGCGAACCACGATCCCAGGCATCGGCGCGAACGTCGCTTCAACGTGGGATCTCCTCGCCGGCACTTGCCGAGCGGCACGGGCACCTCCAGATCAGCGCCGTTGCCGGCGCAACGCATCCCACTCGGAGCGAATGAACGCCGCGTCCGCGTCCGGTCCGGCCGTTTCGAGCGCCCGCCGGTAGAACGTATCGGCGGCGGCGTCGTCCCCGATGATCGCGTGCGCGAGTCCCATCGCCCGCAGCTCGGTGGGCGACGCGTCCGGAGCGAGCGGCGTCGAGCGAATCCAGTTCGAAGCAAAGCGGCGGAAGACGCGCTGGTATTCCTCGCTCCCGCGGATCGGCGCGAAGGCCGGTTCGCTGTCCACGGCGATGAACACCGCGTAGCCGCGATCCGCCAACCGATCCAGCGTGGCGATCGCCCCCGGCCAGTCGCCCCCCTGCGCGGCGGTGCGCGCCCGCAGGAAGAGCCCGCCGATCCCATCGGGGTAGCGGCGCACGGCTTCCCGCATGACGGCTTCTTCGGAGCGCCAGACGCGCGCCTGCTGCGAGGTCCGGATCGCGAAGCCGACCGCCGCCACGGCCGCGATCGTCGCGGCGATCGCAAACAGTTTCTGCGCCGGGATCCGAAGCCTCGTCGCCACGGACTCCACGGCGCCCTGCACCACCCAGAAGCCGGCTCCCAGCAGTCCGGGCAGGATGAAATAGAGATAGCGATCGGCCATCGGATAGATGAACGTGAAGACTTGGGAGATCGGCACGTACGAGGCCGCCGCCCACACCCAGAACACCGATTCCTCGCGACGCCCGCGGAGTGTCACCAGCGCGCGGACTCCCACGACGGCGAGCGCCGCCACGCCGAAGAGCCACCACGGATCGGCAAACGAGCTGGCCGGAGCCGGCTCGTGGGTCGGCGAGATGCCCCAGGACGTCGCCGCCATCACGAGGTAGCGGCCCGCGATCGCGATCATCGAGCGGATCCGCTCGCCCGCATCCAGGATCACGTACGACGAGGGCGCCTCGCCGGTCCGCTGGAACAGCGGCAACTCGGCGGCCGAGCACACGATCGCGACCGCGAGCCAGAGCCCGAGCCAGCGCCACTGGCGAGCGGGCGCCCGCCGAACCCAGAGCTGCGCAGCCGCGACGGGAAGCGCGTAGAGAGCCGAGATCTTCGTGAGCAGCGCCAACGCGAAGAAGGCGCCCGACACGAGCGGAAGGCTCGGAAAGGCGAGCAGCGCTGCGAGCGAGAAGCCGAGGGCCACGATGGTCTTCACCTGGAAGATCCAGGCGACCGCCTCGACGTTGGCTGGGTGCAGGAAGAAGAGCGCGGCGAGCAGCGCCGCGCCGGCGCGCGGGATGCCCGAGGCGAAATAGAACGCGCCGAGCAGCAGGCAGACGCCCGCATGCAGCAGCACGTTGGTGACGTGGTAGCCGCGGGTCGAGAGCCCGAAGGCCTGCCACTGCAGCGCGTGGATCAACAAATGGACCGGTGCGTAGTTCGATGTGGCGCGGGCCGGGAGCCCGGCGGGATCGAGCAGCGCGGCGAGGTGGGGCCAGTCCAGGCTGCGGATGTGCGGATTGTTCGGAACGTGATTGAAGTCGTCGCTGACGAAGGTCCCGTCGAGCGCCCCGGCGTACAGGAACAGCGCGGTCACCGACGTCCCCACGCCGAGCAAGAGCCATTTGCGCCAGGACACCGCGTTCATCGGCCGCGCACTATACCGACTGGCATCGGCGCCTGGGGCCGGCCGCCGGGCTCGTGAAGACTCGCGCGGCGGACCGCGGCGGGTGTCGAAACGCTGCGTGTTACGATGCGCCGCCGTGGCCGACCGCCTCGCTGCGACGTCGCTCGCTCGCCGCCTCGACGCCCGCCTGCAGATGCTCCTCGACGGGCGGTTCGTCTGGGTCCTGCTGTGGGCCGCTTCCTTCCTGCTGCTGCTCGCTCTCTACGCGCCCGCGCTGCGGGGCGAGTTTCTCTCCGACGACTACGGCTTCGTCGTGAACAATCCGTGGGTGCGCGAGCCGAGCGCGGAGAACGTGCTCGCGATCCTCGATCCGTGGGGCGACGCGGCGGAGTTCGCGGCGAACTGGGCTCCCGTCCATCTTCTATTACACGCCGCGGAGTGGCAGATCTTCGGCTCCGACGTGCGCGGCTATCACGTCACGAACCTGGCCCTGCACGCGCTCGCCTCGGTCCTGCTCGTCGCGTGCTATCGGCGTTCCCGCATTCCGGCGCTCGCGGCAGGGCTCGGGGGCGCGTTCTTCCTGATCCATCCCGCGAATGTCGAGGCCGTCGCGTGGATCTCGGAGATCAAGACGCTCGCCGCGATGGTGCTGGCGCTGGGCGCATTGCTGCTCCAGCAGCGCCGTCCTGCGTTCGCGGTGCTGCTGTTCGCACTCGCGCTGCTCTCGAAGGCGCTGGCGGTCTTCGCGCTCCCGGTCGCGATCGTGGCGCTCATCTGCCGGCAGCCGCGCAGCACCGCCGCGCTGCGCGACTGGTGCTGGATCGGTGTGTGGCTCGTGGTCTTTGCATGCTACGCGGGCCCCCAGTGGCACACGTTTCAGCGGCTCGGGCAGACGGAGATGGGGCTGTCTCCGGACCCGCTCGTGGCCGCGCGCACGCTGGTGTCGTTCGTGGCGCGCTACCTGGCGATGGCGTTCGGCGGTTACGGCCTCTCGGCGTTTCACGACCCGCCGCGCGCGCTCTCGTGGTTCGATCCCTGGTGGCTCGCCGGGCTCGCGGTGACCGGCCTGTTCGCGCTGCGAGCCGTGCTGACGCTCGCGCGCCGCCAGCAGGAGGCGGTCTACTGGGCGTGGGTGCTCGGCGGTTGGATCCCGATCTCGCAGTTGTTCCCGTTCACGTACCCACTCGGCGATCGCTACCTGTACATCCCGATGGCCGGGCTCGTCGGCGCGGGCCTGCTCGCGGGCGGCGACGCGTGGACGCGGTGGCAGAAACGCGTCACAGTGTCGGGGCAGGCACCGCGCGCGGCGCGACTCGCGGATCTCGCGCTGGTGCTGGGCTCGGTCTGGATCGCATGTCTCGCCGCCATGGTTCCGGCAAGGGCCGCCGTGTGGCGCTCCGAGCCGATCTTGATGCTCGACGCCATGCGCCACTATCCCGATGGCATCGAGGCGCACATCGTTCGCGCGATGCGCGCGGGCGAGCAGGGCGACACCGAGGGCGCGTCAGCGTCGCTCCGGCTCGCTCGGGATAAGGGTTACGACCAGTTCATGGCGCTCGACTTGATCGCGGCGTTCGAGCCAATCCGCCGGCAGCCCCGGTTCCTGGCCGCCAAGGCGGATCTCGCCGCGCTCTGGCTGTCGCGCCACCAGAAGCGAAGCGACCCGAACCAGACCGAGCTGCGGGTGGCCGCGATGGCCCATCTGGCGCGCGGGGAGCGGGAAGAGGCGCTGCGCGCGCTCGAGGCTGCGCGGGCGAAGGGCGGTCCGCTGCAGGCGGACGTCGAGCAGCGGCTCGAGGCGCTGCGCCGCGAACTCGCGCGCTGAGGCCGGCGGAGGCGTCCGACTCAAGGCGCCGTGGGCGGCGGCGGGGTCTGGCTCTCACCGGGCTTCGCGCCTTCGAGATACCCGAGGCCCTCGAGCGCGCGCCGCGTCGACTCGTCGACGGTGGCGTTGCCGCCCGCCGCGCGCCTCGGTTCGGGAAGCGACGCCATCCAGGCATCGACCGCCTTCTTCAGCTCCTGCGCGTGCGCCGGCTCCCGCGCCGCGAGATCATTGGATTCGGCGGGGTCGCGCGCGATGTCGTAGAGCAGCCGGTCTCCCGCGCTGTTCTCCAGGAACTTCCAGTCGCCCGAGACGATCGCGCGCCAGTCGCCGCGTTGGCTGAAGGCGGGGAGAGGATTGATCTCGGCGAAGGCAGGACGACCCCGCGGGATGGGGAAGGTGGCCTGCGTGCCCGGCGGCAACGCGACACCGATGCGCGAAGCGATCATCGCGAAGACGTCGGAGATCTGGATCAGCTCGTCCTGTCGGCCGCGGGGAGCTTCGCCGCTGGGCGGCTTCACGACCAGCGGGATGTGCAGCTCCGGTTCGTAGAGCGAGTTGCCGTGGCCGAACGCGCCGTGCTCGCCAAGCAGCTCGCCGTGATCCGCGACCGCGATGATCCAGGTCGAGTCGTAGGTGTCGCGTTGGCGCAGGCGCTCGATGACGCGGCCGATCTGGAGGTCCATGCAGCGGATCTCGGCGTCGTAGAAGAGGCCCGAGAGCTCCCGCATGTTCTTCTCGTCGGGTGGTGGGATCTCCTCGCCCGGCGCGACCTGCCGGATGCACGGCATCAAGGGATAGAAGGGCTCGTGGGGATCGAAGTAGTTCAGGAACAGGAAGAACGGGCGGTCGTCCTTCTGGTCGAGCCACGCCAGGGCCGCATTGGTGACCGACCTTGCGCGACGCCCGTTCACGCTCGTGATGCCTTGCTCGTCCCAGTGCTCGAAGCCGCGCGCCAGTCCGAACACCTGCTTCAACCACGGGCCGCCGACGACGCCGCCGGTGCGATAGCCCGCTGCGCCGAGCAGCTCGGCGAGCGGATGCTCGTCGGGACCGAGACCGCGCGCGCGGATCTGCTTCCAGGTCTCCGGCCCCTCGATCGCGTCCACGAGAAAGAGCGGGCCGTCGGGGTCGTAGCGCGCGCCGTGGCTCTTGGGGTACTTGCCGGTGAACAGCGACGCATGCGCCGGCAGCGTCCAGGTCGCCACCGTGTACGCGCGCTCGTACCAGGCGCCGTCGCGGGCGAGCGCGTCGAGCACGGGGCTCGTTGGCCGCCCGTAGCCGTAGACACCGAGCCGGTCGGCGCGAGTGGTGTCGAGCGTGATCAGCAGCACGTTCGGCTTTGCGATGCGCTCGGCCGGGCGGCAGGCAGCAAATCCCACTAGCGCGGCTATGCCCAGCGCCGACCCGCAACGGATCATGCGTTTCACGATGAGCCCAAAGTACAGGAGCTTCGACCTGGCGTCGCCGCGCCGGAGAACCGGCGCGATCGCGTGGAAGTGGATGTCGCCGCGCCGGCTCCGCGGAGGACGCACCGCGAGGCACCGTGCTACGCTGCCCGGCCGTGCGCGATCGTCTCGCTGCGCCGCGGCTCGCGCGCCGCATCGACGCCCGCCTCGACGCGCTCCTCGACCGGCGAGCCGCCTGGGCCGCGCTCTGGTCGGCCTCGTTCCTGGTGCTGCTGCCGCTCTACGCCTCCGCGCTGCGGGGCGCCTTCCTGTCCGACGACTTCGGCTTCGTGGTGAACAATCCGTGGGTCCGCCTGCCGACCCTCGAGCACGTGATCGCGCATCCTCGATCCGTGGGGCGACGCGGCCGAGTTCGCGGCGAACTGGGCGCCAGTGCACCTGCTGCTCCACGCCGCGGAGTGGAAGCTGTTCGGGCCCGCGACGGCCGGCTACCACGTGACGAACCTCGCGCTCCACGCGCTGGCGTCGACGCTGCTCGTCGCCGTCTTCCGCCGCTCTGGCGTGCCCTCACTCGCGGCGCTCCTCGGCGGCGCGCTCTTCCTCCTCCACCCCGCGAACGTGGAGGCGGTCGCTTGGATCACGGAGATCAATTCGCTCGCCGCCATGGTCCTCGCACTCGGCGCGCTGCTCTGCCAGGAGCGGCGCCCTGCGCTCGGTGCCCTGCTCTTCGCGCTCGCCCTGCTCTCGAAGGCGCTCGCGGTATTCGCGCTGCCGGTCGCGATCGTGGCCGTGCTGTGCCGGAGGCCGCAGGGGGCCGCGGCGCGGCGCGCGTGGGCCTGGATCGGCGTCTGGGTTGCGGTCTTCGCGTTCTACGCCGGACCGCAGTGGCACACGTTCGAGCGCCTCGGACACGTCGAGACCCCGCTCCACCCCGATCCCCTCGTCGCGGCGCGGACCATCGTGGCGTTCCTCGCGAGGTATCTCGCGATGGCGGTTTCCGGGTACGGGCTCTCCGCGTTCCACGACCCGCCGCGCGCGATCTCGTGGCTCGACCCGTGGTGGCTCGCAGGCCTCGCCGCGCTCGTTCTCTTCGCGGCCCGGGCCGTGTGGATGCTCGCGCGGCGCGAGCCCGAGGCGGTCTACTGGGCGTGGGCGCTCGGCGGCTGGATCCCCATCTCGCAGATCTTCCCGTTCATCTATCCGCTCGGCGACCGCTACCTCTACATGCCGATGCCCGGGCTCGTCGGCGCGGCGCTCCTGGCCGGCCAGGCGGCGTGGCGGGCACGGACGCCGCGCCTCGCCGCGTCGGGGCGGAGCGGCGCGCCACGCCGTCTTCTGGACGCGGCGCTGCTCGCCGGCGTCGCGTGGATCCTCGGCCTCGCGACGCTCGTGCCCGGGCGAGCTGCCGCGTGGCGCTCCGAGCCGGTGCTCTTCCTCGACGCGGCCCGCCACTATCCCGACGGCCTCCAGGCGCACGTCCTGCGCGCGATGCGCGCCGCCGAGCAGGGGGACGCGGTGCTCGCGGCGGCGGAGCTGCGGCGCGCGCGCGAGAAGGGCTACGACCAGTTCATGGCGCTCGACCTCGTCAGCTCGTTCAAGGCGATCCGGCGCGAGCCGGCCTTCCTCGCCGCCAAGGCCGACTTGGCGGAGCTCTGGCTCGCGCGCTACTCGCGGCGCAGCGACCCCAACCAGGCGGAGCTGCGCGTGGCCGCGCTCGGCTACCTCGCGCGCGGCGAGCGCGAACAGGCGCTGCGGGCCCTCGAGGAGGCACGCGCCAAGGGCGGCCCCTTCCAGCTGGACGTCGAGCTCCAGCTCGAGCAGCTCCGCCGCGAAAACGCTCGCGCTGAAGCGGGAACGCCGGCACGCCTGAAAGAGGGCCGCTCCAAATGACGAAGGCGGCCACCTCTTGCGAGGTGGCCGCCGTGTTCAGCCCAACTCGGGTCGGACGACCCCGGGCGGGTGTCAGCTCATCCGTCGGCCGAGAGCCGTGAGGCCCGCGATGCCAGCGCCGAGGAGCAGCAGCGTGCCGGGCTCCGGCACGTACGTCAGCGAAAGCGTGCTGAACGCTGCGAGGTTGCCCGCGACGTTCGTCAACGACCTTGGTCGGACTCACCAGCACCAGCGTGCCGGCACCGCCCGGCGTCAGACCGTTCGCGCCCATGGCGGTAACAGTCCCGGCCGGGTTCGTCACGTTGTTCGTCGGGGTGGTCGTCTTCACGCCAAGAACGGAGGCCGTGCCAGCCGTCCAGCCCGCGCCGATCGCCGTGATCGCCACGCCGCCGGAGGCCTTGTAGACCGTGTTGGGGCGTACCGAGGTTCAGCGGGATGGCCAGCAGGGGACCTCCGCCAGTCGTGAAGCCGCCGATGCCGTACACATTGGCGGTGCCGCTGAACAGCAGATTGCCACCGAGATCGGTCGGATTCGGCACGAACGTCTGGCCGGCGTTCTTCGTGACGAAGATCTGGATCGCGGTGAGCGGCGGAGCGGCCGACGTCGGGATCGACGTGGTGAACACGCCGGCGATCGCCGTGCCGGCGTTCAAGCTCGCGCTCAGATTGCTCGTCGCGGTGCCGGTCGCGCCGACGCCCGTGAACGACGCGCCCGGCAGGGCGCTGAGCTGGAAGCTCAACGACGACGCCACCAACGGCGCCGCCGAGGCCTGGCCGGCCACCATGAAGGCGCCAATGGCCAACAAAACAAACATCTTGCGCATCAGAAACTCCCTTGCTGTGTGGAAGCGCTTCGATCCCCGACCGGGGGTAACCGCGCTGGGTCTTCGGTTTCACACGGGTAGTGGCGGCAGAAAGCCCCGCGTGGCAGACAAACGACATCGCGGGATGGGATTCTCGAGGCGGCGTGCTGGAAGAAGGCGGCTCAGGCTGCCGGCAGCCGCCGAGTGGTGGGACGCCTGCACCCGAAACCGAGCCCAATCGCGATGGAGCTGTCTTGCGCTAGGCTCCATCCTCCCCGACGACTAGGAGTCGCCCCGTGCCCAAACTCGACGCGCTCGCTGCACTGTTCTTCGCGCTGGTCTGTTGCCCTTCCGCTGCCCAGGCGCTCGTGGTCTACGACACGTTCGCGACCGGCCAGGGCGACCCCGACATCCAAATCGGACAGATCACCGGCCAGGACCTCCAGATTGCCTATCCCTTCGACATGCCACTCGACTCGGGCGCTTACCCGCTCGAGACGATCACCGTCCGGCTCCGGAATCCAGGGGGGACCCATGGCGACTTCAGGCTCCGCCTGCGCGAGGATGCCGGCGGCACGCCCGGCGCCGTGCTCGAGGAATGGACGTTCACCACGGACCTGCCCTCCGAGACCGACGTGACGTTCGACTCGCTGACGCAGCCCCTGCTGCTCCAGGGCGCGACCTACTGGCTCAATCTGAAGATCGAAGCGGGCACCGGCGAGGGATGGTGGATGGCCACGATCCCCAGGAGTTCGGATAGCCTCTACGCCACGACCGGCGCTCTCGACCCGACCTGGCTGGTCCCGGCAGCGATCCCGTACCCCGTCGGGTTGGCGACGGTCGTCGTGCCCGAGCCGGATCAGCTGTGGCTCGGGGCCGCCGGCGCGGCGGCTCTCGTTTCGTTGCGCCGCCAGCGGGCGCGCGCCTGACGGCGCGCGGCAACTCGCGCGGGGCTGATCTCCGTGCTCGAAGCGGTGCGCCTCCGCGCACGTGATCCGCTAAGCGAGCGCGATGGCCTCTGACAGGAGCAGCCCGCTCGCCCCGCTCCGGTCCACGCGGAGCTTCTTCGCGGGGCTCGCGGTGCTGTTCGCGCTGCTCGTCAGCCTCCATCTCCACGGCTTCTCGATTTCCATCTGGCGGCAATGGATCGACGGCTCGCCGCCGGACGAGGTGCTGCTCGGAACCCCGCGAGAGATCCGCATCGACGACTACGCGGTGATCCTGCCGCTCGCGTTCGCGCAGGAGCGCCACGATCCGCCGTTTCCGGTGGTGAACACGCTGATCGGGCAGGGCCAGAACATGCTCATCCCGTTCTCGCTCCCGGTGTGGCACCCGGTCACCTTGTTTCGCCCCGACACCTGGGGGTTCTTCCTCGGCGCCGACACCGGCATGGCCTGGCGCTGGTGGTCGCGCACGCTCGGGCTCTTTGCGGTGGCGTGGCTGCTGCTCCTCGTCGTGACGCGTGGCGATCGCGTGCTGTCGGCGTTTGGCGCGCTGTTCCTCGTCGAGTCGCCGTTCTTCCAGTTCTGGGCGCTGCGGCCCGCATCCGAGACGATCCACGCGGGTCTGCTCGTGCTCGCCGCGCTCGGCATCGCGTTCGCGCGCCGACCGCGCTGGATCGTGCTCGGCGGGTTGCTGCTCGGCTACGCCGCCGTCGGCTTCGTCCTCGCGCTCTATCCGCCGTTCCAGGTGCCGCTCGCATACGTGGCGCTGCTGCTCTTCGGCGCTCTCGGCTTTGCGCACCGCGACGCGCTCGATCTGCGCGCGCAGGCTCGATGGCGCGCGCTGGCGTTGCTGCTCGCCGCGGTCATCGCGGTGTCGGGAGTCGCCCTGTTCTTTGGAGCGGCGGGCGACGCCATCGAGCGCATGCGCAACACCGTGTACCCCGGACACCGGCTCTCGCTGGGCGGTGGGCGCTCGCTGGCCGATCTGCTCGCCGCGAGCATCGGCGCGCCGCTGCTGGTCACCGACTACGGCGCCCTGCTCAACGCCTGCGAGGCCGCCGGCTTCTGGCTGCTCTCCCCGGTGTTGTTGGCTGCCGTCGTGTGGCGCTGGGCCGCGAGCGGGCAGCGCCCCGACGGCGTCGTGCTGGCGCTGGCGGGCGCGTGGGTGGCGTTGGTGCTGCACGCCACGACCCAGATGCCCGCGTGGCTCGCGCGCGCGAGCCTGTGGAGCCTCGTGCCGGGCCATCGCTCGGTGATCGCGCTCGGCGTCGTCGAAGTGCTGCTCGTCGCGAGATTGCTCTCGCTCGCGCCGCCCACGTACGGCAGCCGTCGAGTCGTCCTTTCCCTCGCCTGGGGGGTCGCGGTGGCCGCGCTCGGCGTTGCGCTCTCGAAGGAGCTGCCGGACATCCAACTCGCGGGCGTGCTCGTCTTCGCGCTCGCCAATGCAGTCCTCGCGTGGATCGCGCTCGCACCGCGACGGCCGTGGATCGGGATGGCGGCCGTCGCCGCGGCCTCGTGCGCGGTGTCCGCGTGGTTCAACCCGCTCGTGCGCAATGGTTCGGAGGTGCTGCGCGACAGCGAACTTGCCCGCGCGGTGATCGAGGCGGATCAGGAACAGGAAGGCGCGAGCGTCTGGGTCGCGTTCGCCCCCGTCGGTCTCGCGAATCTGTTTCGCGCCATTGGCGTGCATTCCGTCAACGGCGTCCACACGGTTCCCCAGCTCGAGCTGTGGAAGGCGATCGATCCGGGTGGGGTCGAAGAGGACGCGTACAACCGCTACGCCCATGTGGTGTTCGGCGCGGCCCAGAGCCTCCAACCCACTTTCGTGCAGCGCAGCTCCGACGCGTTCCGCGTGCTCGTCAATCCCGCCTCCCCGGCGCTGCAGGAGTTGGGCGTGACGCACGTGCTCGTCGATTCGCCGCAGGCCCGAGAGATCGCGGAGCGCCGCGGCGCCGTGTGGCTGCGGTCGGTCGGTCGATATCATCTGCTGCGCGAGCCCTGGACGCCGCGCCTCGGAGACGGGGCTACACCGGGGTCGGGCACGCACTCCGAGCCAGCCCCGGCGGGGGAACGATGAGTCGCGCAGCGCTCGCCGCTTCGATGGCGCTGCTGCTGCTCGCAACCGCCTGTTCGCGCCACCCCGTGTGGGACGACATCGTGCTGATCAGCGTGGACACGCTGCGCGCGGATCGGCTGGGCCTCTACGGATACGGGCGCGGCACGACCCCGCAGATCGATCGCTGGTTCGCGGACGGCGTCGTCCACGAGCGGGCCTACGCGACGTCCGCCTCGACCTCGCCGAGCGTCGTGAGCCTGCTCAGCGGTCTCTATCCGAGCGAGCACCGGGTTCGGCTGCTCTACCAGCTCGTGCCCGCCGACGTGCGGCTCGTGACCCAGTGGTTGCCCGATACCTACCAGACGGCGGCGATCGTCTCGAACGTGGTGCTCACCGACGAGGCGCTCGGGATCGCCCACCGCTTCGACCACTACGACGCAGCGGTCGACGAGAAGGAATCCGGCCGCAACGTGTACGAGCGTCGCGCCGAGCGGACCACGGACGCTGCGGTGACGTGGCTTCGCGACCAGGCCGATCCCGCCCGGCCGCTGTTCCTCTGGGTGCACTACATCGACCCGCACGGACCGTACCGCGCGCCGGAGCCCTGGCTCGGGCGCATGCGCCACCGCGGGTCGGTGCCCGTCGCGCCCGAGCGCATCCTTCCGTACATGCGCCTGCCCGGCGTCGCGGACGCGCTCGACTACGTCGACCGCTACGACGAGGAAGTGGCCTACGTCGACGCCAGCGTGGACCGGCTGCTGCGTGCGCTCGAAGCGCGGCGCGGGCTCGATCGCACGCTCGTGGCGTTCACCGCGGATCACGGCGAAACGCTGACCGAGCGCCGGCTCTGGTTCCGGCACGGCTGGCACGTCTTCGATGAGATCGTGCGCGTGCCGCTGCTGCTGCGCGGGCCCGGCGTGGAGAAGGGGCGCAGCGCAACTCCCGTGTCCGGCGTGGACGTGGCGCCGACGCTGTTGCGACACGCAGGAGTGGCGATTCCGGCCGGCTGGAGCGACGTGGATCTACGGCGTCTCGGCGCCGCATCCGCGGAGCGCCCGGTCTTCACGGAGGCGA
This sequence comes from uncultured delta proteobacterium, assembly GCA_963801625.1. Taxonomy (GTDB): domain Bacteria; phylum Myxococcota_A; class UBA9160; order UBA9160; family PR03; genus PR03. The sequence continues at coordinate 225,803 of CAWDFQ010000010.1, read as the reverse complement.
CCGTCGCGGACGGACGCTGGCTCGCCGCCGTGCAGGGGAAACACAAGGCGATGTTGCAGGTCTACCCGGAGCGTCGGCTCGGAGCAAGCGTGGCGTTCGACCTGGCGACGGACCCGAGCGAGGACCCGCTGCGTCTCGCGCCAGAGGGCGACGCGCTGGTCGCGACCCTCGCTGCGCGCGCCGCGCAGGATGCCGCGCTCGTGCCGGAGGTCGCGGGCGAGCGCGACGGCCCGCGCACCACGGGTCCGAACGTCGACCCGCGCGTCGGTGGCCAGGCACAGGATCAGCTGCGGGCGCTCGGCTACCTGGAGTAACGAGGTGGCGGACGACCCGAACAGGGCCTCGGCTTCGCTTTCCGCGCCCGGATCCAGCCGTTCCCAGGCCGTCGTCGCCGTGTTGGCGCTCCTCGGTGTCGTGCTCCCTCTGCTGCTGGTCAGCGCGGGTCCGATCGTGACCGACGACCTCTGGTTCCATCTCGCCGCGGGAAGAGCGTATGCGAGCGAGGGGCCCTGGCCCGCCCGCGATCCGTTGCTCCACACCGCCCTCCCGAGTGCGCCGGTGCAGCACGAGTGGCTGTTCGGTGTCGGTGTCCACGAAGTGGATCGCGCCTTCGGTCTGTACGGCCTGCGGGTCCTGCATCTGCTCGCGGCGCTCGGGCTGGCGCTGGGCGTCGGCGCGCTGCTGCTCCGGGCTGCACCGTCCGCCGCCTGGGCCGCCTTCGCCACCGCCGTGTTCCTGGCGCTCTCCTGGTGGCGTCTCGTACAGCTGCGACCGGATCTCTTCAGCATTGGCGCTGCGCTCGCGTGCTACGCGCTGCTCTTCGCCAGGCCCGCTCGGTGGTCCTGGCGTCGCTCGATCGTGTTCATCGGGCTGACGGCCCTCTGGGCGAACGTGCACTCGCTCTTCATGGTGGGCCTGGCGCTCGGAGTGGCGGTGCTTCTGGGCATTGCGCTGGAGGCGGTGCTGTCGCGTTGCTGCGTCGGCAAGCCCGGGCGCCCTCATCCCCGCACGCCGGCTGGGCGCCTGGCGGCGGCTCTCGGTCTCGGCGCGCTGGCGGCGCTCGCGAACCCGCGTGGCATCGCCCAGCACCTGACCTTCCTGCACTCGTCGAGCGAGACCGCCGTCTGGCAGGTGCGCGACGAGTGGACCCATTTCTACCCGCTCTCCTGGCGGGCCGGCGGCTACGCGGAGAATCCCGTCGCGTGGGCGCTGACGGATGCGCTCGCGGTGGCGTTCGTCGCGATGGCCGCGATGGCCCTGTTGCGCTTTGCGCGCGAGCGGTCGGCGGACCGGCTGCGCGACTTCGACGCCGTGGGATTCGGGCTCGGTCTGGCTGCGTTCGTCGCGATCTTCGTGTCGATCCGCTTCCGCTGGCTCGCCTTCCTCCCGCTCGTCTATGTGCTGCGCGCCGCCGGTCGCGGCCGCTGGTCGCGCAGCGTTGCTGCGGAATGGGCCGTCGCCGCGGCGACCGTGTGTCTCGCGATCGCGCTGCCACTGCGCGGCGACACGGGCCGCTGGACGCGCATGCTGCCGCGCGATCCGGGCGAGTATCTCAGCCGTGTCCACGTGGCGGGGAAGTATCACGCCGAGGGCGTGCGCTTCCTCGCCGAGTCCGGGATCGAGGGCAACCTGTTCAACCACTACTGGATGGGCGGATTCCTCGGCTACTGGCTGGCGCCGCGGCTGCGCACCTTCATCGACGGGCGCACGGAGCACTATGCGCCCGACGTCCCGGCCGATGCCGCCGCGATCTCGGCGCGCACCGGCGCGCGGCCGGGCGAGGCGAGTCATCTCGACGTCCTGGACCGAAGGAACGTGGACGTGTTCTTCGGCGTGGGGCTGGTTCCTTTCGGTGTGGGCCCGGGACTCGGAGTCTACACCGCCGACAACCTGATGGGCGATCCGGGCTGGGTGCTCGTATTCCGTGCCGTCGATCAGGCCATCTACGTCAGGAACACCACCGGCGATCGGAACCTCGAGCGCGCGGCTCGCTTCTACCGGGATCGCGGTGTGCCCTTCGATCCCGAGCGCGGCTTCGATCCCGAGCGCGTGATTCGGGATGCGCCGTCATTCGCGCGCGCCTGGCGACTCCTCCCGCAGGACGACGAAGCGCTGCGCGCCGCCACCTTGCAGGGAACTACGCCCTCGCGCGTAGCGGCCGCAGAAACGTTGGCGCTCGCGGACGGCGCCGTGGGGGCCTGGCCGTCCGCGATCGCGATGGCCCAGTTGGCGCTCTCGCTGGACCCCGCCTCGCGGCCGGCGCGCCGCTCTCTCGTCTACGCGCTGCTCCGCACCGGACGCTTGCAAGAAGCGCTCGACGAGGCGCTGGCGCTGCAACGCCTCGACCCGCAGGACCTGCGTTCCCGCCGCATCGTTGCGATCGCGCAGCGCGCCGGCTCGGGCCGCCGCGACCTGGCCACCCTGCTGCTGAGCTACCCGCTGCTCGACGATGCGGAGACGGCCGCAGTGCTCGCGCACTATGGGAGCGCGTCGCTTTCGAAGCGAGGGCCGTCGGGATCCATCGATGTGACGCCCTGATCCGGCCCCTGCCACCGGGCCGTTCTCTCGGGCATCCTCCCGTGATGCCGACCGGGATCTTCGAGGCCCGCATCTCGGGCCCTTGCCGGGGTTCGGTTCTGGATCGAGTGCGCGCGCTGGCTCCCCTCCTTCTCCTCCTGCACGTTGCGAGCGGGTTGCTGGGCTGCTCGGAACAGCGCACGGTGCGGCCGAACATCGTGCTCGTGTCGATCGACAGCCTCCGCCACGACCACCTGCACTGCGCCGGCTACGAGCGCGAGACCAGCCCGACGATCGACCGGCTGGCGCAGGAGGGCGTGCGCTTCGAAGCGGCCGTGAGCACGACCTCGTGGACGCTCCCGGCACACGCCGCGCTGTTCACCGGGCGCTACGACACGAGCCATGGACTGGTCGACAACGGTCTGCGGCTCGCACCCGAACTCACGACACTGGCCGAGAGCCTCGCGGCGGAGGGCTACCACACGGCCGGCTTCTTCGGCGGCCCGTACCTGCACCAGACGTTCGGCCTGGGCGACGGCTTCGAGGTCTGGCAGAGCTGCATGACCGCGCTCCCGGACGACCTGAGCGAAGCGCAGCTGCGCGACGAGTCTCGCTCGCGCAACGGTCTGTCGCACCGGGACGTCACCGGCCCGCGCACGCTCGCGGAGGTGACGCGCTGGGCCGATGCGCGACCGAAGGATCGACCGTTCTTACTGTTCGTGCACTTGTGGGACGTGCACTACGACTTCATTCCGCCGCCGCCCTACGACCGCCTCTTCGATCCGGACTACCAGGGCACGATCAGCGGTGTCGACTTCATGGGAAACGCCGCGGTGAACCCCAAGATGGATCCGCGCGACCTCGCGCATCTGGTCGCGCTCTACGACGGCGAGATCCGCTTCACCGACGAGATCCTCGCCAAGATCCTCGACGTGCTGCGCTCGCGCGGGATGCTGGACGATACACTGACCGTGATCACCGCCGATCATGGCGAGGAGTTCTTCGAGCACGGCAACAAGGGGCATCAGAAGACGTTGTTCGACGAGGTCGTGCGCGTGCCGCTGGTGCTGCACTGGCCCGGGCATCTGCCTGCCGGGCTCGTCGTGCGCGATCAGGTGCGAAGCATCGATCTGATGCCGACGCTGCTCGGCGTTGCGCGCGTAGCCAGGCTGCCCGCGATGCAGGGACGCGACATCCTGCCGCTCGCGCAGCGAAGCGCACTCTCTCCCCAGGCCGCGATGCTCGAGTTGTACGCCGACGGGCAGGATCAGCGCGCGTTGCGCACGCTGGAGCTCAAGGCCTACTCGCGGGGCACGCTGCGCGGCCGGCGACTCGCCGACGTCGCCTATGACCTCGCGCAGGATCCGCATGAGAGCATCGCCATGCGGCGCGGCAGCGAGCCGCGCATCGACGCGGCCTTCGGGGAACTCGAACGGACGCACGCCATTGCGGAAGCGCTGCAGCGGTCTCTCGGCGCAGGGTCGCGCGCCGCCGACGTCGACGACGAGACGCGCGAGAGGCTCCGCAAGCTGGGCTACCTCGAGGGACCCGGAAAGGAATGAGCACCGGCTGCGTCGGCGCGCCGCGATCGGCGTCCGCACGTCTCGTTCCGTGGCTTCATCTGGGCGCCCTCGCGGCGGTGTTCGCCACGCTCTTCGCCGCGACGTGGGGCCGCTGGCCGGACGTGCTGATCGACTTCGGCCGCGAGCTGTACGTGCCCTGGCGGATCCTCGAGGGTGACGAGCTCTTCGCCGATCTCGCGTGGTTCAACGGACCGCTGAGCCCGCATTGGAACGCACTCGTCTTCCGGTTGTTCGGGGTCGGCTTGACGACACTCGTGTGGGTCAACGCGGCGATCTTCGCCGGCATCCTCGCGCTCTTGCACTACCTGCTGCGGGAGATCGCGTCGCCGGTCGCCGCGACGCTCGCGTGTCTCGTCGTGATGGCGACCTGCGGCTTCGCGCAGCTGTTCTTCGTTGGCAACTACAACTTCATCTGCCCCTACTCGCACGAAGCGACGCACGGCGTGCTGCTGGGGCTGGGGGCGCTGGCGGCGGCGCAACGTTGGCGCGGGCGCGGCAGCCTCGCGTGGCTGCTGCTGTGCGGCCTGTGCGTGGGGCTCGCGTTCCTGACCAAGCCCGAGATGTTCGTCGCGGCGTTCATCGGCGCGTGCGTCGCGGTGGGTCTGTACGCGTGGAGCGCAAACTCCTCGTACCTCCGCGCGGGTGTTGCGTTCGCAGCTGGCATGATCGTGCCGATCGCCGCGTCGTGGGCGCTGCTGCGCGGCTCGCTCGGATCCGCTGGAGCGTGGAGCGCGACGCTCGGGGCGTGGCCGCAGCTTTTTTCGAGCACGATTGCGCAGCAGCACTTCTATCGCGTCGGCATGGGGCTCGAGGCGCCGGGTGCGAACTTGCAGTCGAACCTGCTGTGGACCGCGAGTACGCTCGCGCTCTTTGCGCCGAGCGTCGCGCTGGCGTTCTGGGCGCGCGATGCTCGCCGCCGGGTCGTCGCGGGCGTTCTCGCGGCGGTCGCAACGGCCATCCTGTTTGTGCTGTCGTACAGCCGCGTCCAATGGCTTGACGCGGCGCGACCCTGGGCGTTGTTTGCGCTGGTGGCGTGGGTGCTCGCCGTCTGGGCGACGCTGCGGACGCGCGGGGCAGCGACGTGGCCCGGCGCCGCGGGCTTCGCGGCGTTCTCGCTCGCGATGCTGGCGAAGATCCTGCTCTACACGCGCTTGTATCACTACGGGTTCGCGCTCGCGCTGCCCGCGACCGCGCTCGTCGTCGTTGCCGCGTGGAGCTGGATCCCGGCGCGACTGGACGCCGCGGGAGGCGCCGGGTCGGTCCTCCGCGCAGCGGTCGCAGTGGCGCTGGCGTGCTTCGCGGCGATCCACGTGGCGCAGACCGCCCGCATCCAGGCGGGCAGGACCGTGGAAGTCGGCAGCGGCCCGGACCGCTTCCTCAGCGATTCGCGTGGCGCCGTCGTCAACGAGGCGCTGCAGTGGATCGACGCACGCTACCCGCGCGGCACGCCGCGTCCATCGCTCGCCGTGTTTCCGGAAGGCGTGATGCTCAACTACCTCGCGCGCCTCGCCAACCCGACGCCGTACTTCAACTTCATGCCGCCGGAGATCTTGCTATTCGGCGAATCAACGACTGTCGCCGCATTCCGGGCGCATCCGCCAGACCTGGTGTTGCTCGCGCACAAGGACACGACCGAATACGGTCCGCGATGGTTCGGGCGCAATTACGCCACCGAGCTGGGGAGCTGGCTGCAGGCCGAGTATCAGGAAGTCCAACGCTTCGGCGATCCGCCACTGCAGCCGGGATCGCGGTTCGGCATCGCGGTGTGGGTCCGCAAGAGCGCGCGTTAGCCCAGGGGCTGGGTCCCTCGTTGAGGAGGAGCGCATGAACAAAACCTCGGGACGGGCGTTGGCGTGGCGACTCACCGTCGTGTTGCTCGCAGCCGCGCTCGTGCCCGCCGCCGCCTTCATCCTGCTCGAGGGTGGGAGCAGCCTGGTGCTATTCGCTGGAGGCATCCTGGAATCCGAGCAGGAGCCGCCGCTCGCACGACTTCTCCACACCCGCCACGATCCCGATCTCGGCTGGGCGAACATCCCGGGCGTTCGCGTCGAGGACATGTACGGACCGGGCGTCTGGCTCCAGACGAACGGCCAGGGCTTCCGGGCAGAGCGCGATTATCCGAAGCAGGTGCCTCCCGGGCATCTGCGGGTGATCTGTTCGGGCGATTCGTTCACGCTCGGTTACGGAGTCGCCAATGACCAGACCTGGTGCGCGAGACTGCAAGACATCGATCCCCGCTTCGAGAGCGTGAACATGGGGCAGGGCGGCTATGGCGTCGATCAGGCGTACCTCTGGTACCGGCGCGACGGCACGCGCCTCGACCACGACATTCACATCTTTGCGTTCATCTTCGATGACTTCCGCCGGATGCAAGAGCGGACCTTCCTCGGCTACGAGAAGCCCATCCTCGCCATCCGCGACGGAGCGCTCGTCGTGGACAATGTTCCCGTCCCGCGCAGGCCGTTCTACGCGGCCTGGCGCGATTCGCTCCAGCGGATCACGGCGGACCTGCGGATCTCCGAGCTGGTACGGCGCCTCGTCGGTCGGTCGAGGAACGAGTCGGCCGCAACCACGTTGGGTGCGGCGGAGCGGGACCGTGCGACGTGGGGCGTCGTGCGGAAGGTGATCGACGAGCTGGTCGCTGCGAACCGCGCCAAGCAAAGCCTGCTGGTGTTGGTCTACCTGCCGACACCAGGGGACTTCAAGCGGGGTATCTCGGATTCGTGGCGCCGCTTCGCGAAGCGCGAGGCCGAGCAGCGAGGCATCCCGTACCTGGACCTGGTGGCCGAGCTTCGCCGGCTGCCCGCGCAATCCATCGAGTCGCTGTTCATCGCACCGGGGGCCATGCAATACCGCGACGCCGCTGGACACCTGACACCGAAGGGCAACGAGTGGGTTGCGCGCGCGGTGTACGACTACCTGACCGCGCAGCCGGCGATCGAGGCGCGCATGCAGGCGCTCGGCGGAGCGCGCCAGGGATCCCGCGCGGAAGCAGCGCCGCAGTCCGCATACGATCGGCCCGACGCTCCGTAGAACTCCTTCGAACTCAGGGCAGGCGTGCGAGCATCACTTCGCGGTGTTGCCGGCGTCGAGTTTGGCGAGTTCGCTGCGGGCCTGGTCGGCTTCGGGGAAGGGTGGGTGTGCGAGGGCTTGTTGGAAGGCGTTGCGGGCGGCGGCGGGATCGCCCTGTTTGGCGAGGGCGAGTCCGAGGTGGTAGCGGGCGGTGGCGTAGTCGGGTTGCAGCGCGAGGGCCTTTTGGAAGGCGGCGGCGGCGTCGGCGGTCTCGCCGCGGGCGAGCCGGACGAAGCCGAGGGTGTCGAGCACTTCGGGTCCGGGGACGAGCTGGCTGGCGCTCTCGGCGAGCAGCAGGGCGCGGTCGAGGTCCTGGCCCTGGGCGGCGAGCATCCAGGCGAGGTCGTTGGCGGCGGCGCCGTGCTCGGGGTGGAGCCGCACGAGCGCGTCGAGCCGCTGGCGCGCACCGGCCGTGTCGCCACTGGCGAGCAGCGCCTGCGCCGCCTCGTAGCCGTACTGGGCGTTGGCCGGGGTTTCGGCGGCGGCGCGATCGAAGAGCGCCACGGCGTCGGCGGGGCGTCCCTGCGCGCCCGCCAGGCGGGCCTGTCCGGCCAGCGCCGCCGCGCAGCGGGGATCGAGGCGGAGCGCGTTCTCATAGGCGGCCGCGGCCCCGCTCGGGTTCTGGGCGGCGAGTTGGAGATCGCCGCGCAGGGCCTGCAGCGCGGCGGAGTCGGGCCGCTTGGCCGCCAGGCCATCGACGAACGCGCTCACCGGGCGCGCGCGTCCGGCCGCGGTTTCGAACTCGACGAGGGTGCGCAGCGCGGGCTCGTAGACGGGCTCGGCGAGCTGGGCGTCGTGCTCGTGCAGCAGCCGCAGCGCGGCGTTGGCGTCCTTCTCGCGGGCGACCAGCCGCGCCTCCTCGGCCAGCGCGACACCCGCGAACTCGCCGGACTTGTCCTTGTTGCGCAGGTCGTCGACGAAGCGGTGCGCGGCCTCGAAGTTGCCCTTGGCCAGGTGCGCCCAGATCCCGATCTGGTGCGCCGCGGGCGCGCCCGTGCCGCGCTTCTGGGTGTGCCGCAGGGCGAACTCGATGGCCTGGTCGTAGTTGCCGCGCGCGTAGTAGAAGCGGGCCAGCAGCAGCGCCGCGTCGGTCTCGCCCGGCTCGGCGCGCGTCGCCTCGCGCAGCTCCGAGAGCGCGCGCGTCTCATCGCCCAGCTCGTAGGCCGCCCGCGCCGCCAGCACGCGCGCCCCGGCGTTGGTCGGCCACTGCTCGATCGCCGGGCCGAGCTGCGCCAGCGCCTCCTGCGGCTTGCCGCGCTCGAGCGCCAGACGCCCGCGCAGGATGCGCGCAAACGTCGCCTCCTGCAGCTTCGCGGCGATCGGCTCGACCTCGTCGAAGCGCTGCAGATCCATCAGCACGTCGGCGCGCGCAAACCGGAACTCCTCCGAGTCGGGCGTGAGCGCCAGCGCCTCGTCCAGGGCCCGCAACGCGCCCTCCGGATCCCCCCCCGTGCGCCGCACCCCGGCGAGATTCAGCCACGCCTTCGGGTTGCCGCTCGTGCGCGCCGCCTCCTCCATCATCCGCTCGCCGCCCTGACGGTCGCCCTGCACCATCAGCCGCTTGGCGAGCACCTGACGCAGACCCATGTCGTCGGGCGTCTTCTCGAGCGCCTGGCGCATCAGCGCCGTGGCCTCCTCGGGATGCCCCGCCTGGTCGTAGGAGTCCGACGCAAGCGGACGGAGCGTCAGGTCGTCGGGGTAGCGCGCCAGACACTCCTTGACCTTGGCCACCGCCCGCTCGGGACTGGCGCGGAAGCGGCTGTAGAAGTTCGCGAGCAGCAGACAGGTCTTGCCCTCCCCCGACGGGTCGGTCGCCCACGGCACCCCTTCCATCGCCACCAGAATCGCCTCCGCCTCGTCGAGCCTGCCAAGCGACATCAAGGCGCCGGCCTGCAGGGACTTGTAGCCCGGGTTCTCGGGCTGGAGCGCCACCAGATGCTCGGCCGTGGGGAGGGCCGAGGGGGCATCGTTGGCGCCCAGAGCCGCCTGGGTGCGCACGAGCAGCGCCGCCTCGTTATCGGGATCGCGCTGCAGCACGCCGTCGGCGGCCGCCACGGCCTCCTCGAAGTTGCGCATCTGCATGAACGTCGAGGCCAGCAGCAGCCCCGCCTGGCGCGCCATCGCGTCGTCGGTGGCCGCGCGCTTGAGCGGGAACACGGCGGCCGTCGAGCGCCCGGTGTTGACCAGCGCCAGCCCCAGCCGGTAGTTCGCCTCGGGGTGGGTCGGCTCGCGCTCGAGCAGCGCGCGCAGCGGCGCGAGCGTCTCCGCGTAGGCGCCCGAGTCCTGGAGCGCCCGCACGTCGTCGAGCGTCTGCTCGCCGCCGCCCGTGCAGGCGAGCACCGTCGCCAGGAGCATCCCCACGCAGGCCCGTCGCCCGAACCAAGATCGCTGCATCCCCGCTGACCTCCCCATGCCGGAGCGCCTCCGGCTGCCCGCCTGCGGCGGCCACGCGGGGCGCGGTCGCCGAAAGGAAAGCTCGGCACCATACCTCCCCCACCCAACCGGCGGAAGTGCGCGCCCCCAACCCCTCCCCAATCTGCATCCCGCTGCATCCCGCGTCGTGGGTGCCACCCAGAGGCGCCTGGGGAACGCGGATCGCGTCGGCGCTGGCTGGAACCGCTCCGCGGATCCGGTGAGTCCCATCTCCTCTCTGTGGATCTCTCTGGATCGGGCAATCCTTTTCGCGGCTGGGAGTCCGGTGGAAAGCGTGTTCCACTTTCCGGCCGTCCAATTCCCCTCGCAGTCGGGGCGCCGACGCTGGCAGGGAATTCCGCATCGCGCATGAAATATGAGATAAATCATGCACATAGGGAGATGTTGAGGGCCGCGAACCAAGCTGGCATCCAGGTTGCATTTCCAACGGCTGCTTCGATAGTTTGGAACGCTGGCAGGGTGCCGAAGCGATTCCAGCATTGCGATCGACAAAGAGGATAAAATCATGCGCAAGTTGTTTGGACTATTGGCTGTTGGCGTCTTCGTGATGGCCGGCCAGGCCTCGGCGGCGCCGTTGGCGGCGTCGTCGTTGAGCTTCCAGCTCAGCGCCCTGCCGGGCGCGACGTTCACGGGCGTCGGCGCGACCGGCACCGCGACGAGCAATCTGAGCGCGAGCTTGAACGCCGGCACGGCGATCGCCGGCGCGTTCACCACGTCGATCCCGACGTCGGCCGCTCCGCCGCTCACCGCGATCCAGATCTTCGTCACGAAGAACGCCGGCCAGACGTTCGTGCCGAATCCGACCGATCTCGGTGGCAATCTGCTGTTCAACGGCACCGCCAACGTGTACGGCATCGGCGGCTTCACGACTGGCGGAGGTCCCCTGCTGGCCATCCCGCTGAACCTCGGTACGCCCAACACGGTCTACAAGGCCTCCGGCGGCGTGGCGATCACGGCGATCGGCGCGGGCTGGACGGCTGGCACGGCCTCCGTTGTTGGCGTGAAGACGACCACCCCGACGAACAACGTGACGAACCCGGCCGGGACCGTTACCGCCATGGGCTCGAACGGTCTGACGCCGGGCGGTGCCGGCACGCTGGTGCTGGTGAGTCCGACCAAGGTGTTGACGAACGTCGCGGGCAACCTCGCAGCGTTCAGCACGCTGACGCTGACGTACGTGCCGGAGCCCGGCACGCTGCTGCTCCTCGGCGCTGGCATCGCGGGCCTCACGGCTCTCGGCCGACGGCGCATGTAATACCCGCCCAGGTCATCTGACCTGAGTTGGGCTGTCTGCGGCGGCCACCTCGCAAGAGGTGGCCGCCTTCTTTTTGCGCCCGTTGGGCAGATCCCCGTGGCGGCCGATACAGTCCGCCGGCTCTGACGACTTCGATGGAGGTGGATGGATTGCTCCGCAGGCTCTTGGATTCGTCCTGGACGTACTTCGCGCTGGCCGCAGTGCTCGCGATCGTGGCGATCGCTTCGCAATTCCGCCTCCACGTGCCGAGCCGCCCGGCGGGCACGATCGACGACCTGGCGGGTCTGGCGAGCCGCAAGCCGAACGTCGTCTTCGTGGTGATCGACACGCTGCGGGCCGACCGGCTGAGCGCCTACGGCTACGCGCGCCCCACCAGCCCGATCCTGGCCGACCTGGCGCAGCACGGAGTGCGCTTTGCGCGGGTCGAGGCGCAGTCGAGCTGGACCAAGGCGTCGATGGCCTCGCTGTGGACGGGCCTGTTCCCGGTTCATACCGGCGTGCTGCGCTCGGGGCATGCCATGCCGGAGGAGGCGGTGCTGCCGGCCGAGCGGTTCCAGCAGGCGGGCTACGCGACGGCGGGCATCTGGCGCAACGGCTGGGTCGGTCCGGATTTCGGCTTCCAGCAGGGGTTCGACACCTATCTGCGTCCGATCGCCGAACGCGGCCCGGAGAAGTTCCAGAAGCACACGCCCGGGACCACTGCGTTGGCCGGCACGGACGAGGACATCACGCAGGCGGCGATCGGCTTCCTGGAGACCCACGGCCGCGAGCCGTTCCTGCTGTACCTGCACTACATGGACGTGCACCAGTACGCGCACGACGAAGCCGCCGCGAGTCTCGGCTTCGGGACCTCGCTCTCCGACGCGTACGACGCCTCCATCAATTGGGTCGACCGCAACGTGGGCACCGTGCTCGGGTACCTGGAAGAGCACGACCTGTTCGAGAACACGCTGGTGGTGGTGAGCTCCGACCACGGCGAGGCGTTCAGCGAGCACGGCACCGAGGGCCACGCCAAATCGCTCTACCAGGAGGTCGTCGGCGTCCCGCTGATTCTCGCGCTGCCGTTTCGCCTGAAGCAGGGCGTCGTGGTCGAGTCGCAGGTGCGCAACGTCGACCTGTGGCCGACCGTGCTGGAACTGGTGGGCCTGCCGCCGTTCCCGCAGGCGGACGGCCGCTCGCTGGTCCCGCTGATCACGGCGGCGGCGCGCGGCGAGCCCGCCGGCGGCGAAGCGCCGCCCTCGTACGGGTACCTCGACCGCAGCTGGGGCCAACGCGACCAGCCGAGCAATCCACTCGTCTCGGTGACTTCGAACGGGCGGCGGTTGCTGCTCCACACCAGTCCCGAGCGCAAGCTCGAACTGTTCGATCACGCCACCGACCCCACCGAGCAACACGACCTCGCCGCGGAGCGTCCCGACCAGGTCGCCGAGCTGGAACCGCTGCTCGAACAGAGCCTGCGCGAACAACCCGTCTGGGGCGCCCCGCGCGAGGTCGAACTCGACGAGATGTCGCTGGAGTTGCTGCGCGCACTCGGCTACGTCGCCAAGTAGCCGGAACGCCAAACCCCATGGCTCGCGCGCTCGCTCTCTTCCTCACCATGATGACGGGCTTCAGCGGCCTCTCGTACGAGGTCGCTTGGCAGAAGTACCTGGCCACGCTGCTCGGCTCGCACAGCGAAGCCACGGCCGCCGTGTTGGCGATCTTCCTGGGCGGACTGGCGGTGGGATACTCGCTCTTCGGCGCCACCACCGTTCGCTTCACCGAGCGCGCGCGCGCGCGCGGCGAGGCGCCGCGTCTGCTCCTTCTCTACGGCGCCGTCGAGGTGGGGATCGGCGTCTGGGTGATGCTCTTCCCGGTGCTCTTCGGCCTGGCGCAAGCGGTGTCGTTCCGCTTCCCGGCGGCTGATCACCAGATCGCAGCGTTTGCCTTCGACGTGTTCTTGACCGTGTTGCTGATCGGCCCGGCCACCATCTTGATGGGCGGCACGATCCCGATCCTCACCCAGGCGCTGGCTCACGATCTCGACGACGCCACGCGCGTGCACGCCTGGATCTACGCCTTCAACACCATGGGAGCATTCGCGGGAGCGCTCGCCGCCGGCTTCGTGTTGATGCCACTGCTCGGTCTCGACGGCATGCTCTACACCATGGGATGTATCAATCTCACGGCCGGGATCGCGTTCCTGTTGCTCCAACGCCGCGCGACCGTGCGCACCGTGCCGGCGGCGGTCGTTGCGAACGGTGCCCCGATTCCGGCGGTGGCTGCGTTCGCCGCCTACGCCGCCGTCGCGCTGCTGTCGGGCTTCGCAATGATGGCCTTGCAGACCGTACTGAACCGGGTCGGCGGCTTGGCCTTCGGCGCCTCGCACTTCACCTTCGCGATGGTGGTGGCGGTGTTCGTGCTCTGTATCGCCATCGGTAGCTTCGTGGTGTCGGCGCTGCCGCGGATCCCGCCGCTCTTGATCGTGCTGTCGCAGTGGCTCCTCGTCGGCCTGCTGGCGCTCCTCTACCTGCGTCTCGACGACGCGCCGTACTACGCGCATGAGTTGCGCGCGTTGTTCCGGGACGAGGACGCGGGCTTCCCCCTCTACTTCGGACTCGCCTTCCTCGGAATCCTGGGTGTTCTCGCCGTCCCGGTCGGTCTCTCCGGCGCGCTGCTGCCGCTGCTCTTCCATCACCTGCGCCACGAGATGGGCGACCTCGGTGCGGTGGCCGGCCGGCTCTACAGTTGGAACACGCTGGGATCGCTGCTCGGGGCGCTGCTCGGCGGCTACGCGCTGCTGATCTGGTTCGATCTGCACCACGTGTACGTGATCGCGCTAGGCGCGCTCGTGCTGGGCGCTGGACTGCTGACCTGGCGGGTGCTGCGCCCGCCGCTCTGGCTCCCCCTCGTATTGACCGCGGCGGGGCTGGCGGCGCTCACGCTGCTGCCGGCGTGGCGTCCGGAACGGCTCACCGCTGGCCTCTTCCGCCTACGCCAGCCCACGCCGGCGAGTTTCGCCGGTCCGCAGGTCTTCTTCGCCGCTCTCCAGAGCCAGTTCCACATCATCTTCCACGACGACGATCCGACCAGCACGGTGACGGTACGCGAGAACTACCTGCCCAACGGCCTGGCGTCGCGCTCGATCATCAACAACGGCAAGCCCGATGGGAACATGCAGGGCGACTACACGACCATGGCCATGATGGGGCTGTTGCCGGCCCTGCTGTCGGACGACCCCGCGCGCTCGTTCGTGATCGGCTACGGCACAGGGGTCACTGCGGGCGAACTCGCGGCGCTGGCGGACACGCGCGAAGTCATCGTCGCAGAAATCTCCCGCGGTGTGATCGAGGCGGCGCCGCTCTTCGACTACGGCAACCAGAACGCCTCGCGCAATCCGAAGATCCACGTGGTGCGTGGCGACGCCTATCGCGCGCTGCTTCGCAGCGAGGGTCGCTTCGGCGTGATCGCTTCCGAGCCGAGCAATCCCTGGGGCGTCGGCGTCGAGATGCTCTTCAGCCGGGAGTTCCTCGAGGCGGCCCGCTCGCGGTTGGCGCCGGGCGGCGTCTATGCCCAGTGGATGCACACCTACGAGATCGACCAGGAGACGATCGAGATCGTGCTGCGCACCTACGCGTCGGTCTTCGACCACGTGAGCGTGTGGTTCACGATGGGTCCCGACCTGCTGCTGCTCGGCTTCGACTCGCCCGAGACCGCGCTCAACCTCGATCGGATCCGCGAGCGATTTGCACACGCCGACTTCGCAGCCGGTTTCGGCCGGGCGTGGGTCACGAACCTCGATGCGCTGCTCGCCCATGAGATCCTCCCGTTGGGCGTGCTGCAGGCCGCCGGGCTCGAAGGACCCATTCATACCCTGCGCCACCCGATCTTGAGTCACCACGCCGCGCGCGCCTTCTTTCGCGGCCAGGAGGCCGAGCTTCCTCGCCTGGCCACGAGCGCCGCGGCCGAGGTGGGCCAGCGCAACTCGCTGCTTCGGCGCCAGCTCGGCGCGTCGGCGGACGCGCCCGGCGAGGACGTCCTCGAGGCGGCGACGAAGGAGACCTGCCGGTTCAACCGTTATATCGAGTGCGCCGCGATCTTCGGACGCTGGCTGCGCGACCATCCCGAGTCGCCGCGTCTCGCGCAGTCGCTGGCGGCGAGTCGGGCAGCCTCCCCGCAGATGGCGAGCCGGCTGGGCGAGCAGCAGCTCGCGAACCTCGCCGCGCTGACGCGCGCCGGCCAGCCGCTGCAAGGCCTGGACGGGGACCCCGCGACCGCAGCGGGCCAGACGGTGAGTTTGTTCTCGACCTACTACAACCATGCGTTCCCGTTCGATCGCAGCGTGCTGAGCGAACAGTGGAACCGCTGCGACACCCAGCGCCTGCCGCTCGATCCGTGTCTCGCAGGCCGCGCAGCCACGGAGCGGCAGCTCGGTCGCCTGCCGGTGGTGGCGCGCAGCCGTCGCGGCGGCTGAACCGCGCGGCGGGGCACATCGCCGCCGTCAAGGGCGGACTTCGCCCAGCATGAGGCGCACGCGCTTCTCGTCCTCGGCGAGCGCTGGCAGCGCGCCGGCGGCGGCGCGGGCCTCGGCGAGGCTGCCGTGTGCCGCATCCCGCTGGCCGAGACCCGCCTGGACCTCCGCCTTCCGGAAGAGCAGCCGCGCCCGGGTGAGTCCGTCGGCGCGGCGCAGGCCCTCGTCGACGGCTCGGCCGGCCTCCTCCCAGCGATGCTGCGCAGCCAGCACCGCGGCCAGGGTGTCGAGCGCCTCGGGCATCCGCTTCGATCCGGCGACTGCCGCACGCGCCAACTCGAGCGCGCGCGGCAGGTTCTGGCCGAGTCGCACGAGGGTCCACGCGAGGTCGTTCTGCAAGGCGGGATTCCCGGGTACCCGCGCGAGCAGTGTCTCTCGCGCGGTGCGGGCCTGTACCAGCTCGCCACGCGCATCGAGGATCTCGGCGCGGAGCTGGAGCAGCGGGAGCGAGTCGGGCTGTTCGAGCAGGCCGGCGTCGACGCGGATCTGTGCGAGCTCGCTGCGACCGGCCTGCAGTTCCGCCCGCGCCACACGCAGCGCTGCGTCCTCGCGCCGCAGGTATCCCTGCGGAAGTTCGCGCAGCAGCGCGCTGCCGCGCTCGACGTCACCGGCCTCGAGCGCCAGCGCGGCGAGCCTCCAGGTCGGCTCCGGGTCGGGGATCGTGGCGCGGCGGGCGCGCTCGTAGTAGGAGCGACTCTCGTCGCGTCGGCCCGCCGCCTCGGCGAGACGCCCGAGACCCGTGAGGGGTGCCGCGCTCGGCGCCTCGAGGGCGAGCGCGCGCTCGTACTCCGCCGCCGCTCCGAGCGCGTCGCCCTCGGTTTCCTCGACGCGCCCGAGCACCGCGTGGCTGAGGGCGTGCTCAGGTGCGTCCTTGACGAGTCGCCCGGCGAGCGAGCGCGCGAGGTCGAGGCGTCCGGCGCCCAGCGCCGCGCGCAAACGCAAGATCTCGATCTCGACCCCACGCTCGCCGAGCCCGTCGGCGGCGGCCAGCGCCTCCTCGAAGCGTTGCTCGCCGAGCAGCTCGTTCACGCGGTGCATCTCGCGCACCAGGTACAGCTCGTCCTTCGGATCCGTCCCGCCGACGACGCCGAGCTTCTCGCTTCCGAGGGCGTCCAGCGCCTGCGCCGCCGGTGCGACGTAACCGAGGGCCTCGAGCCGCGCACGCGCGCTCGCATCGAGAGCGAGATCCGGACGCGCGGCGCCGCGGCCGCCGAGTCGCTCGTCGAGGGAGCGGTCGAGCGCGGCGGCGAGGTCCGGCTCGGCCGAGGCGAGATTGTGCGTCTCGCCCGGGTCGGAGCGCAGATCGTAGAGCTCGGGCCGCGGCGCGCGGACGTACTTGTGTGTTGCGTTCCGGATCCCGAAGAGCGGGCTCCAGCGCCAGTCGAAGTGCGTCGCAAGTGTCTCCAGATAGGCGGTGCGCGGGGCGTCCTGCTCACCGGCGACGAGCGGCCGCAGGCTCGCTCCCTTCGCGCCGGGCAGCGGGGGCGCTCCGAGCAGCTCGACCAGGGTCGGGGCGACGTCGGCGAGTCGCACCATCGCCCCGATCGTCGTTCCCGCCGGAAGTCCCGGACCGCGCAGCAGCAGCGGCACATGCTGGGTCGCGTCGTAGATCGTGTAGGCGTGGGTTTCCTCGCCGTGCTCGCCGAGGCTCTCACCGTGGTCGCTGGTGACGGCGACGAGGCTGGCGCCATCCGGCCAGCGCGCCTCGATGGCGGCGAGCAGGCGACCCACCTGCGCGTCGGCGAAGGCGATCTCGCCCGCGTAGAGATCCGCGCGGAAGCGCGACGCGAAGGGCTCCGGCGGCCGGTGCTCGGCGTGCGGATCGTAGAGGTGGATCCAGAGGAAGTAGCGGTCGGGCGCGCCGGCGATCCAGGCGAGCGCCGCGTCGATCACTTCGTTCGCCGGACGCTCAGCGACTGCGGCGCCGCCGCTGGTCGGCCCAGACAGCGCGAGCTGGTCGTCGTAGACGTCGAAGCCGCGGGCGAGTCCGAAGCGCGCGTCGAGCACGAAGGCGCCGACGAACGCCGCCGTCGCGAAGCCCTGCTGGCGCAGGTGCGTGGCGAGTGTCGGCACGTTTTCGCCGAGCCGGAAGAGTGTGTTGTGGTGGACGCCGTGGTCCGGCGGGTCGAGGCCCGTCAGCAGCGTCGCGTGCGAGGGCAGCGTGAGCGGCGCGGGCGAGATCGCGTTCTCGAAGCGCACGCCGGCCGCGGCCAGCCCGTCCAGCACGGGCGTGCGGCCGGGACCCGCTCCGTAGGCGCCGACATGATCCGCTCGCAAGGTGTCGATCGAGATCAGCACCGCCCGTAGCGGTCGCGTCGGCGCTGGCGGCGGCGGGGGCGCACAGGCGAGTGCGGCGAGCAGCGCCCAGCCGGCGCCGAGGCGCGCTGCGCGGCTGGGCGCTGCTCGCTTCGCAGGAAATCCTGTGCGGGACGAGCGGTTCATTCTGGCTGACGATCCAGCTCACGCAGCTCGCTCGCGAGCGCGTCGTGCAGCGGTCCTTCCATCGCGAGACCGCGCTCGAAGGCGCGCCGGGCGGACTCGCGCTCGCCGCGCAGGCGATGGGCGATCCCGAGCGAGAGCAACTCCGACTGCGCCGGATCCGCGAGCGGTTCGAGCCGCTTCACCCAGCGTCCGGCCATGTCGGCGATCAGCGCGGAGAACGCCGGGTCGCCCTGGAGCGGCGCGAAGCGCGGATTCGCGAGCAGTTGCTCGAAGCGCTCGTAGCCGCGATCGACGGCGCCGCGCAGTTCGGCGATCGCGGCAACCCGATCGCCCTGCTCCATCGCCTGCCCGGCGCGACGCAGATGTGCGTTGACCCCGTCCGGATAGTGCGCGGCGGCGTCCGCCATGAGCAGCGCCGGTACGCCCCACAGCCGCGCCCGCTCGTGCGCGCGAACGCCGAACCCGAGGAGCAGCGGCACTGCGACGGCGACCGGCAGCGCGATCCGCGCCCGTGGCCCGAAGCGCGCCGCGATCGCGGCGCCCCAGCCGAAGCGCTTCGCGAGCGCGGCGCCCCACAGCAGGAAGCCTCCGATCAGGCCGGGGAGGATCGGGTAGAGGTAGCGGTCGGCGAGCGGGAACGAGAAGGGCCAGATCTGCGCGACGGGCAGGAACGCCGCCACCGCCCAGAGCCAGTAGGCGGCTTCCTCCCGGCGCGCGCGCAGCGCGACGATCGCCCGCGCGCCGAGCGCGACGAGCACCCCGAGGCCGGCGAGCCACCAGGGATCGAACGGCGAGAGAGCCGGCGCCGGCTCATGGAACGCCGAAACCCCCAGCGAGCTGATCCCCATCACGAGGTAGCGGGCGACGAAGCCGACCGACGTGCGCAGCCGCACGAAGCCATCCGGGTGGATCGGCTCGACACCCGAGACGGCGCGCGTGAAGGCGAGCATCTCGACCACCGCGTAGGTCGCGAACAGCGCACCCCAGGCGCCGAGCCACGCGAAGCACCGGCGTGCGACGTCACCGCGCAGGCGCGTCCAGGTGAAGAGCAGCGCGACCGGCAGCGCGAACGCGGACGTCGGTTTCGCGAGCAGCGCGGCGGCGAAGCAAGCCGTCGCGAGCGCCGGCCGGCGCTCGAGGGCGAGTAGCGCCAGCAGCGCGAAGGACAGCGAGGCGGTGCTCTTCACCTGCGAGATCCAGGCGGCCGCCTCGACGTTGGCCGGGTGGAGCAGAAGAAGGCGCCGCCCAGCAGCGCCGTTGCGGCCGGCAGACCCGATCGACGCAGCAGCGGCACGAGCAGCGCGGCCGCCAGCGCATGGAGCAGCACATTCAGCACGTGGTGGCCGACTACGTTCGCACCGAAAGCACGCCACGCTGCCGCGTGGAAGAGCAGGTGCACCGGTGTGTAGTTCTCGGTGATCGTCACCGGCTCGCCGCGCGGGTCGAAGACGTCGTCGAGCAGCGCCAGCGAGAAGCCGGTGACGTAGGGATTGTTGGGGACGTAGTGGAGATCGTCCGAAACGAAGGGGCCGCGCAGGGCCGGTGTCAGGACGATCAGCGCCGCGCCGGCGAACGCCGCGAAGAGCAGCGCGAAGGAAACCGCTCCGGAGCGGCCAGCGCGCCGCGGCGGTGCGCTGGGCTCGGTCCGGCGTCGCCTGCCGCGCTTGCTCTTGCTGCCACCCGCCATCCGTAGAGTCCGCCTGCTTCCGCCGGACCGGCAGGCTAGCGTGCACCGGCGCTGCTGGCGGCGTTCGCACCAAGCGAGAGCCGGTCGGACGCGGCGCCGGAAATCCCCGTGCTAGTCTTCGCCGCCGTGCGCGCACCGGTCGACGCGATCTCCCGTGCGCAGTCGCTCGACGCCCATCTGGGGCGCTCTCTCGCGAGATGCCTGGCTTGAGCCGCTCCGTCCACGCACGCCCTCGGAAGAGCGTTCGTCCCACGACATCCGGCAAGCGGCGCTCAGGCGGCGCAGCGCCGGAAGCGGGCGATGGGAGCCGCCCGCTCTCGTCGCCCGGTATTTCGCGGTGGAGCTGGGCGCTGCTCTACGCAGCGGCTCTCGGCCTGTGCTTCGCCGTGTATGCACCCAGCCTCGAAGGTCCTTTCGTCTCCGACGACCTCTATTACCTGTACGGCAATCCGGCCGTCCGGGAACCGAGCGCGGCGCATCTGGTCGAGATCCTGTCGCCGCGCAGCGATCTCACGCGGATGGTCGCCAACTACGCGCCGGTGCACCTGCTGACCCACATGGCGCAGTGGCAACTCTTCGGCGAGCGCCTCGTCGGTTATCACGCGACCAATCTGGCGCTGCACGCACTCGTGTCGGTCCTGCTGGTCGCGCTGTTCCTGGCGTCCGGGATCGCGCGAACTCCTGCGCTGCTGGGCGGCGCCTTCTTCCTGCTCCACCCCGCCAACGTCGAGGCGGTGGCGTGGATTTCCCAGGTGAAGACACTCGTGGCGATGGTCTTGATGCTGGCCGCGCTCGAGGCCCGCGGCCGGCCGCTCGTCGGAACGCTGGCTTTTGCACTCTCGCTGGGCTCGAAGGCGACCACCGCGGTAGCGCTGCCGGTGGCGGTGGCCTGGCGCTGGATCCGCGGCAACCCTGGCGACGCGAGACGCGGGCGGCGCGAGCGCATCGCGATGCTCGCGTGGAGCGCCGTCTTCGCCGTGTTCGCGGTCGTGCAACTCGTGGCGTTCCGACACGCGCACAGCGGCGTGGAACCGATCTCGGATTCCCGCGCGGTGCAGCTCTGGAGCACGGCGGCCATCGGCGCGCGCTACCTCTGGATGGCGGTGACCTCGCTCGGTGTCTCCGCGTTTCACGAGCCGGCGCCCGTCGAGAGCCCCTTCGACCCGTGGGCGCTCGCGGGGATCCTGTTCGGGCTCGCGCTCGGCGCGCGGACGGTTCTCGCGCTGGCGCGCCGTCGCGAGGAGGGCGCCTGGTGGCTCTTCGCCGCCGTGTCCTTCGGTCCCGTCGCGCAGTTCTTCCCGTTCCTCTACCCGATGGCCGACCGCTACCTCTATTTCATCCTCCCCGGCCTGATCGGCGCGCTGCTGCTGCTCGGCGCCGATCTCGCGCGGCGTGCGCCGGTCGGCGCCCGCGCGCGTCGCGTCGCCGCATGGGGGGCGCTGATCGTCGCGTTGGCGGTTCTGGCGCTGTTCGCGGTGCGCAGCCACGACCGCGCCCGGCTTTGGGTCTCCGAGGCGCGCATCTTCGCCGACGGCGTGCGGCACTACCCGGAAGGGAGCAACGCCGCCTTCGCCCGGGCCGGCACTGCGGCGGCGCAGGGCGACGTCGACGCGGCGATCGCCGCGCTGCGACAGGCGTCGGTGCGCAGCCACCGCGACATCGAGGATTACCTGCGCGTCCCGAGCATCGCTGCGTTGCGCGGCCGGCCGGCCTTCGATGCGTACTTGCGCGAACTCGCGGCGCTCCGCGTGGAGAAGATGCGCGCCATCCCGCACCTCACCGAGGGGAATCTGCTCTTCCTCGCTCGCGCGCAGCTGCTGCTCGGCGACAGCGAGGCGGCACTCGCCGCGCTGGCGCGCGCTCGCGAGGGAAGCGGCGACTACGAGGCGGAGATTCGCGTGCTCGAGGCAGAGGCGCGCTCGCGCGCGCGCGCGTCCGAGTCTGCGCAGCCGGTCCGATGAGAGCAGGGCTGCGCCGCGTCGCCGAGCTCCCGCTCGAGCGCGTCTTCGTCGTCCTC
This sequence comes from uncultured delta proteobacterium, assembly GCA_963801625.1. Taxonomy (GTDB): domain Bacteria; phylum Myxococcota_A; class UBA9160; order UBA9160; family PR03; genus PR03. Next base: position 204,287 of record CAWDFQ010000010.1, on the reverse strand, counting down.
GGCGGGCTCGGCGGCGTGCTCTTCCTCGTGCTCACGCCGCCGCTCCAGGCGCCCGACGAGGGGCGTCACCTCGCGCGCGCATTCGCGATCTCCGAGGGCGTCTTGCGAGCCGACTCGCGGCCGGGCGAAGTGGCGACCGTCGCAGTGCCGCGCAGCATCTTCGAGATGGAGAAGCGGCTCGGCAGCCGACCGCTGCGCGGACATCCCGAACGCAAACCGGATCGGGTCGCGCTGCGCGAGGAACTCGCCGTGTCGCTCATCCCGGACGACCGGGTGCGCATCGCGCTGCCGAGTCTGTACAGCCCGATCTCGTATCTGCCGCAGGCGCTCGGCGTGTGGGTCGGCCGTGCGCTTGGCGCGCCGCCGGTCGCCTTCGTCTGGTTGGGTCGCCTCTTCAATCTCGTCGCGTACGGCGCGTGTGTGTTGCTGGCGCTCCGGCTCACCCCGGCCCATCGCCTGGTCTTCCTGATGCTCGCACTCACGCCGATGGCGCTGTTCCAGTCCGCCACACTGGCAGCAGACGGCGCGGCGAATGGCCTTGCGTTGCTGTTCGCCGCTGCGGTGCTGCGCGCGGCGGATCCGGCCCGCGGCCCGATGCGCGCCCGCGAGATCGCCGCGCTCGCCGCGCTCGGCGGCGCGCTCGCTCTCACCAAGCAGGCCTACGCGCCGCTGTGTGCCGCCGTGTTGGTGATCCCCGCCGGCCGCTTCGCGAGTCGGCGCGCCTGGAGCTTCGGGGTCGGCGCAATCGTGCTCAGTGGCGCACTGGCCGCCGGACTCTGGTTCCTGGCGCTGCGTGAGCTCTCTCTCGCGCCGCTCACGCGTAGCGCCGATCCCGCCGCGCAACTCGCCTGGATGGCCGGTCATCCCCTCGAGGCGGCAATGGTTCTGATGCGCACGCTGGTGCTGCGAGCGGGTGTCTACGTGCGCACGTTCATCGGCGTGCTCGGATCTCTCGACGTCCCGCTTCCGCGGTCGATCTACCTGCTGTCCCCGGCGATGCTGCTCGCCGTGGCGACGCTCGACGGTGGAGCAGAGAGCCCCATCCGTGGGGCGCGGCGCTGGATCCTGCTCGGCGTCGTCGGCGTCACGGTGGTCTGCGTGATGCTGCTCGCCTACGTCGGCTGGAATCAGCCGGGTGACACGATGATACGTCACGTGCAGGGGCGCTACTTCATCCCGCTCGCGCCCTTCGCTGCCGCCGCGCTCGCGTTGCCGCACCGCGCTCCGCTCTCCCCCGCCCTGCGCGTCGCTGCGATTGCCGGGACTGCGGGTCTGCTGTTGCTGGCGGTGCTCGCCCTCGCGCAGCGCTACTGGGGATCGTCCGCGGCTCTTTCGTGACCCCGCCGCTGCCGCGAGGATTGGCGGATAACCGGGGAAGGCCACGGGGTTACGGCCTCTCTTGCCCCTTCCGAATTCGCTTGCCGCGTCGTTGCTGCCCGGCGCTTCTTCCTTGAATCGACGGTCGTTCGCCCAGTAGAATGGGCCTCTTCACGAAATGACGACGGAACGGCGGAGGTGCGTGTCGATGCGAGCGCGAAGCGAGCGGTGGAACGGCGGGTTGTGGGTGGCCCTGGGCCTCATGGCGTTGTCGATGGGGATGAGTTGCGGGCCCAAACTGATCGTATCCGTCACGCCCGCGTACGGGAGCGTCATCACGAGCTTCTCGTTTCCGATCGTGATCACTCTCACGCCGGCAGCGGATCCTTCCACGCTGACGCTGGAGATGAACGGCCAGGACCTGACGCCACTGCTCACCGGCGGCCCGACCGTGTGGACCGCGACGATCGTGCCGGGGAGCCCGCTCCTCGACGTGAACGACCTGCTGGTAAAGGTGCGCCAGTCACCGACCGGAGGCGCCACAGCGGGTCAGGTGGTCCAGTTCTCGTACCTGCCGCCCAAGGCGCGCGTGCGCCAGATCACCAGCAGCTCGGAACTGATCACGGGCCCGCTCGGCCAGAGCCGCATCGGCGACTGGCTGCTCGCGAACGACGTCGCCCGCTTCGTCGTGCAGGACGTCGCCCAGCGCGATCTGCACAGCGTCGGCCAGTTCGGTGGGAACCTGATCGACGCCGAGCTCGTTGGGCGCGAGGGACGCGACGCGTTCTTCGAGGTGCAGCCCTCGCTGAACGTCGAGACCGTGATCAACGCCCAGACCGTCGAAGTGGTGAACGACGGCCAGGACGGCACAGCCGCCATCCTGCGCACCTGCGGCCCCGACGACCTGAACGACTACATCAACGCGTCGTCGCAGCTGACGGAGCTGGGGCTCACGCTGCCGCAATTCCTCGCCGCGGCGGACGATCGCGACTACGACATCGAAGGCTGCACGGAATACCGCCTCGAGCCCGGCAAGAGTCACGTGGCGATGGAGACGTTCGTCACCAACAACGAGCCCGCCGACATCGTCCAGTACGTCGGGTACTTCATCAACGGCATGGGCACGCTCGAGCAGTACATCCGCAGCGCGGCGGCGATGGGCCTCGGCGAGCCGCTGGTGAGTCCGGCCACGCAGGTCCTCGGCTACTTCGGCTATGACACCAGCGAGGGGATCGACTACGGGCTGGTCCCGATTCCATTCGTGGGTGTGGACGGCGAAGGGCCCTTCGACTCCAGCTCCTTCAGCACATCGGGCGTGAGCGTCTTGATGCACAGCCAGAACCTGCTCTTCGTGCTCGGCGGCGACGCCCCGGCGATCTTCGGCGTGCCGGCCGGTGGCACCAATTCGTTCCTCAGCTACTTCGGCGTCGGCGACGGCAGCGTTGCCAACAGTGTTGCGATGGAGGCCGAGGTGAAGGGCTTCACTACCGGAACGATCCACGGCTGCGTCACCGTGGGCGGGGCTCCGGCGCCGGGCGCACGCGTCGCGGTCGGGCGGCTTACGGGCACCCCGAGCAGGATCGGGAACCTGGCGGCGCACTTCGTGACCGACGCCGCTGGCTGTTACAGCAGCCTGATCTCGGCCGGTACCTATGGCGTTGCGGCCTCGCTGGAGGGTGTGCCCTACCAGGGTGGTGGGCTGGCGCCCGTCTACAACAGCACGGTCGTACCGGCGGGTGGCTCGGTGCAGCGGGACATCGCGCTGCCGGCCAGCGGACGCGTGCACGTCGAGGTGACGGACGAGAACGGCGACCCGATGCCCGCGCGCATCAGCGTGGTCGGGGCGATCACCGACGCCCGCTACCTCGCGTCCTCCGATCCGATCGTCAATTCCGACCCGAGCCCGGACCCGCTGTTCGTGCTCTCGGTGCAGGCCAACGCCGACACCAAGACGGGGATGTTCTACGACCGGACCGACAGGTTGCTGCCGGGCTACGCGAGCCTGGCCTACGCCGGCGCCGACGGGGTGGCCGAGTTCAACCTCGAACCGGGCAGCTACCAGGTGGTGGTCTCGCGCGGCGACGAGTACTCGGTACACCGGGAGCTGATCACGACCGTCGCCGCTTCGACGACCAACGTGAGCGCCCAGATCGCGCATGTCGTCGACACCCCTGGCTTCATCTCGTCGGACTACCACGTTCACATGGTGAACAGCCCGGACTCGCGAGTCGCCATGGGCACGCGGGCGATCTCGTTTGCGGCGGAGGGCGTGGAGAACCTCATCACGACCGACCACGACGCGATCACCAACCTTACGCCGACGATCGCCGCGCTCGGTCTCAGCCCGTTCCTGCACTCCACGATCGGCGAAGAGGTCACGACGTTCGACTACGGGCACTTCAACGCCTACCCGCAGGGCGAGGATCCCACGCGGGTGTCGAACGGCTCGACCGACTGGGGCGGAGCGGCGCCGCCCGGCCAGGACTTCCCGGTTTACGGCAACCACCCGCTGACGCCGGCGCAGATCGAGGCCGCCGTGCTGGCCAAGCCGCAGAACGCCGGGCTGGAAACGGTGGTCCAGATCAACCACATCGGCAGCCACTTCAACCCGCTGCGGATCAATACCGGCGTCACGCCTCCGCAGTCGTTCCTGCCAGATCCCGGCGTATTCCGGCTCGACCCCGCCGTCGCCAACTTCTTCCACCCGTTCAAGGCGCTCGAGATCTGGAACGGCAACGCCAACAAGCATCAAAATCAGTTCCTGAACGAGTGGATCGGGATCTGGATGAACCTGTTGAACCAGGGGATCGTCTCGACGGGGATCGCCGTCACCGACACCCACACGGTTCGCAACCTCGACACCGCGGGCGCCCACACCTGGACCCCGTCTTCGACCGACGCGCCGTCGGGGATCGTCGACGCCGAGATCGGACAGTCCGTGAAGGGTCACCGCGCCGTCGGCGGGCAGGGGATCTACGTGCAGACGCGGTTGGTGAAGGGCGCCGCCGTGGCGGACTTCAGCCTGGGCGGGAACACGCTCCTCACCGCCACCGATGGCTCGCTCGATCTCGAGATCCGGGTGCAGGCGCCGACCTGGGCGCCGTACGACCGCATCGAGATCTACCGCAACGCGCAGACGGCGAGCACCGGCTCGGTCGGCGGAACGCCCACCAACTACACCGGGCTGCCGACGCAGGTGCTCTCGCTCGGGGCCGCCGAGTTCACCCGGACCACGGTGAACGTGCACCCGTCGGTGCCCGGCGCGGAGCGCTACGAGACGAATCTCGTGGTGCCGCTCTCCGGCCTCACGCGGGACGAGTGGGTGGTCGTGATCGCCAAGGGAACGATTGGGAACTCGGAGCCGATGTTCCCGATCTACGGAAGCAACGTGGACCCGGCTGCCAACATGACACTCGCGAACCTGACCACACTCGACCCGAGCGAGACCGGCGTGCGCGCGCTCGGCTTCACGAACCCGCTCTTCGTCGACGTCGATGGGAACGCGGCCTACGACGCACCGGGCGTGCAGCTCGCGCCTTGAAGCGCGGTCGGAGCCAGGTCGGGCTGCTCGCGTTCATCCTGGTGTCGTGCTTTTCCTGGGCGGCTGCGGCCCAGGAAAAGCACGCGCCTCCTCCAGCGCCAGCGGAAGCAGCGCCCGCCGCAGGCGCGAGCGTGCTGCTGGCCGCTGCGGAGAGGGCTCCGCATGTCGTGGTCGGCCGCGTGTCGGCGCCCACCCGGCTCGATCAGCACGGTTGGCGCGCGACGCTGCTGGTCGAGCGCACGCTGCACGGCGACCAGCAGCCCGGACAGACGCTCGTGATCGCCTGGGAGGAGCTCGGGACGAAGCGACCGGCACGCTTTGCCGACGGCGCGCGGGTCGTACTCGCGCTCGAGCCGCTGCCGCCGGGCTCGCTCTGGCGCCAGCGGTTCCCGAAGCGCGACGCGCTGGCGGTGGCGGCACGCGGCGAGGCGTTCCTGCGGGAACCGGATGCAGACACGCTCGAGCCACTCAGTGCCTGGCTCGGCGCTGGGCCGGAGGCGCGCGAGGATGCGCGCGGCGTGGCGGCGCTGGCGGCGCTGGCGGCACGGGGCGAGCCGCGGGTGGCAACCTCCGCGCTACGCCGTCTCGACGCAGTTCCCGACCTCGCGGATCGCGTGCCGCCCTCGGACACGGCAGCGAAGGATCTCGCCCAGCTCTTTGCCGACGGCGCGCGTCCGCTCGATCTGCGGCGTGGCGCCTTCGATCTGGCCGGCCGGCGGAAGCTCGCGGCGCTCCAACCTGCGATCGAGGCGCTCGCCTCGAGACCCTCGGAGGTGCAGGGCGCGGCGGTGGATGCGCTCGGCCAGTTGCGCGGCGGATTCCCGCCCGAGCGCGGGGTCGAGCTGCTGCGCAGCCCCGACCCTGCCGTCCGCGCGGCCGTCGTACGTCGGGCCGGAGACGGCGTCTCCAATGCCACGCTGCGAGTGCTGTTCGCGAGCGACCCGGCTCCCACCGTGCGGGCCGCCGCCGCGACGACGCTGGCCGCCCGCGAGGGTCCGGCGGCCAACGACGTGCTGATCGTCGCGCTGCGCGAAACGAACTCGTTGATTCGGGGCGCGGCGATGCATGGCCTTGCGGCGCAGGGCGCTGCGGCGGTGCCCGCGCTGCGCGCCGAGATCTGGGAATCCGAGCCCACCGCCGAGCCCGGCCGGCTGGCGGGCGCCGTGCTGACTCTCGCGCTCACCGGCAGCGACGGGATGGCCGAGCTGCAGCGCATCGTCCACGAGCATCCCAGCCAGGCAATCCAGCGCCTCGCGACGCTCGCGCTCGGACGGATGGAAGAGAAGCGCTAGCCGCGGAACTCCGCGCGGGATTCCGCTCGGCGACCGACGCGCGCCCGAATTCCAGCTAGCGCGCCGCCGTCCGGCGGTGGTGCGAGATCATGCGTTAGCGAGCCGACTCCAGCGCGATCTTCACGAGCTGCCCCGCTTGCAGTCGCGCGTTCTCCGCAATCCCGTTCGCGACGGCCGTCTCGGGCACCGTCCAGCGGTTGGCGGTGCGGCGGTCGAGGTCGCCGAGCGTTTCGCCAGCCCGCGCGCCGGCGACGCGCAGCCGCAGCGGTTTTGCGCTCGCTCGCTCGTCCGCGCTGAGCGCGCGAAAACTCCCGGCGACACGTTCGAAGGTCGGCGCCCAGTTGCGGTACGCGGGCGGCGACGTCATCGCGGTGAGCCGGTAGATCCCCTTCGGATGCGCGATCCAGGTGACGTCGAGGGCGACGGAGCGCTGCTGGCTCTGCGCCCGCGCGAGCGCGCGATACGAGGGCCAGCCGCCGATGCGCGTCGAAGCGCTTTCGACGACCTGCACGCGGTTCGCCTGCGTCCAGCGCTGCGCGGCGGTCTGCGGGTTCTCGGGACGACCCTGTCCCTCGAGCACGATCACCGCGTCGCGCTGCGGTGACGCCGCGCCCACCGCCTGTCGGGTGTTCTGCGTCTGCCAATCCGGCGGGAACGCGAGGGCGAAGCCGAGGCCGGGGTGCAGGAACAGGCCATTTCGCGGAACACGCCCTCCTCGGGATTCGCGCCGACCATCACGCCGGTTACGCGATCGAGGAACGCTTTGCGACCGCGCGCGATGCGCGCCTCGGCGCCGCGCGGCAACTCCGGCGCGCGCGCGCGCGCGACGACGGCGCGCTCGCCCGGCTGCGGGTGCGAGTCGAGAAACGACGGGTTGCGCGACTTCCCGGTGTGCAGCGTGCCTTCGCGCTCGAGCGTCGCCAGGAAATCGGCGAGGCCGGCGGGATCCCAGCCGGCGTTCGCCTCGAGGTCTTGTCCGATCTGGTCCGCCTGGCGTTCCTGATCGCGACCGTACGAGGCGATCACTCCCGCGCCTGCGACCTGCCCGAGCTGCGACGCCATCTGCGCGGCTTCGGCGCCGCCCATCGCGCCCGCGGCGATCGTGCCGAGCACCGAGAGGAGCCCGACGCCCATCGCGCGCGTCTCGCGCTGCGCGGCGTGGCGGGCCGCGACGTGACCGATCTCGTGGCCGATCACGCCCGCGAGTTCGTCTTCGGAGTTCGCGAGCGCCAGCAGCCCACGCGACACATAGATGTATCCACCGGGCAGCGCGAAGGCGTTCGGCTCGGGCATGTCGGCGACGAAGAAGCGGTACGCGACGTCGTGTCGCGGCGAGTGTTTCGCGAGGCGCTGACCGATCTGCTCGACGTAGGCCGTGAGCTTCGGGTCGCGAACCAGGCCGATCTCGCGCTCGACCTGCGCCGCGGCGTCCCGGCCCTGCGCCGCCTCGCGCTCCGGCGACATGAACACGAGTTCCTGGCGGCCGGTCACCGGGTTCGTGGCGCAGGAGCCGAGAAGCAGGGCGAGGCACACGAGGAACAGGACTCGCAGCGGGCGCATGAAACGAAGACTTGGCCGTTTCGGCACGGCTTTCAAGGGGCGCCGCTGTCGCGCTTGCTCTCCACTGGACTCGGCGTCAAGGTGCGGCCATGGCTCGAGCTCCGAAGCGTGGCAAGCGGTCGGCGAAGGCGGTGCACGGCGTGCGTAGCAGCGCCGGGGCGGGTGACGCCGCGCCGCCGAAGCCGGGCGGCAGCATCCAGTCGGCGCTCGTGCGCGGGCTCGGCGCGCTCACCGCCGGCATGACCGAGCGCATGGCCGCGTCGGGTGGCGTCGGATTGCGCGTCGGCAAGGCGTTGCTGCTTTCGCCCGAGGCCGAACGCATGCGCCGCGAAGCAGGCCGCACACTGCGCGAATTGCGCAAGCTCGCGGGCCTCACCGTCGACGAACTCGCCGAGGCGCTCGAAGTCTCCGACCGCTCGCTGCTGGAGGCGGTCGAGAAGGGAACGGCCACGCTCTCCTTCGAGCTGATTCTGCGGCTCTCGGCGCTGCTTGCCCGCAACGACCCGGTGCCGTTCATCGTGCAGATGACGCGCACCTACAACCCGGCGCTCTGGAAGCTGCTCGAAGGCTGGGGGATCGTGCGCATCCCGCTCCAGATGGAGCGCGAGCGCCGCTTCGTGAACATCTACCGTTCCCAGGATGTCGCGCGAAGGCTCTCCGACGCGGCCTTCGACCACGTACTGCGCTTCACGCAGGCCGGCTTCGACATGGCGCTGGATCTGGCCGCGGTCGAAGAGGGCCTGCGCGACGGCGCACGGCGCGCGGGCCGGACCTCCCCGCAACGCCGCTCCCGCCGCCCGCGCAAGACTCAGAACGTGTAACGGATCCGCAGCGCGACTTCGTCCATGTCGCGAACTACCGCCAGACCCTGTTCCGACCAATCCGTGTTCGCGTGCTTGCCGGCCCGATACGGGTAGTCCGCAATCGAGCGCAGCGGCGGCTTGGTGCGCTCGAAGTGCCCGTTGAACAGGTTCGCCGAGAGTGTGGCGGAGAGGTTCTCGGTGAACCGGTATTGCAGCTCGGGCAGGATCGCGCCCGAGGCCGACATGAAATCGTAGACGAAGGTGATGCCCGGCAGCAGCCGGTCGCGGAAGTACCCGGTGTCGACGTGGAAGGTCGCGAGCACGTTGATCGGACCGTTCGCCACGAAGCTGTCGTGATAGCCCTGGATGTACTGGAAGAACCACTGCGAGTTGAAGAAGAAGGTGCGTCCGGGGTTCATGAAGTTGATGAAGGTGGGGCGGTCGACCGAGACCGTGACGTTGAAGGTGTCGGCCTGCGTCAGCGAGTCGAACTGATCGTGATCCTCGAACTGGTTGCCCTCGATCCAGGTCGACTCGATGCCCCAGTTCGACTTGGTGGTGTCTTCGGCGAAGTCCATCGAGAAGCCGAGCACGTTGCGCTTCTCGTAGCGGAGCACGCCCGCACCGCCCTGGTGCCAGTCGAAATCGGTGCGACCGAAGCTGCCGTTGCCGCCGGCCTTCACGTCGCGGCGCGTGGTGTGCGCGATCGAGTAGATTGCCTGCACGTTCGAGCACATCTCCGGCTTCGCGTACGAGCAGCCGTCGAGGCGGAGTGTGTAGGCAGGGTTGGCGACGAACTCCGCGATCGTCCGGCAGTCGTTGGTGTTCTCGCCCGGGGCGCACGGGTGCTCCGGGTCCGGGCCGGTCTTGTCGTCGCGTGAGAACGCGATCAGCAGCTTCTGGTAGTTGCCCGAGAACGCCGCCAGCTCACTCAGGTAGTAGTCGCCGCCGGCGCTGGTCCAGCCGGCGCCGACGTTGTAGGGCTGCATGAGTTCGTTCCCAGCACCGGCGCATCCGGGATGCCCGAGCAGATAGCTCACGCAACCGTCGACGGAAGCGTCGTACGGCACCGTTCCCATGCGCAGATCGGCGGCCTCGACGAACGGCGAGCGCGCGCCGGGCAGTGTGTATCTCACACCGTGTTCCAGGCGAGCCGCCACCGCGCCGCCGGCGAACGGCACCAGGCCGGTGCTGCCGTTGCAGCCCGGGGCGCCCGGATTCGCCCCGCAATTCCGGATCGTACCCGGTTGGATTGGACCCGTCGGTCCGGCCGCCGAGTTCCATGATCCGGCCGTGCCGGGGAAGCCAGACCACGATTGAATCATCACCGACAGTTCCGAATTCAGCAGGTCCATGCCGTTGCTGTCGCAGTTGGTCTGCCAGAAACTGCCGCAGCCGAGCAGCGCCTGCTGTTGGTCGGTCAGCACGTACGAGAGCGACGACGTGGCCTTGATGGCGCCGCCCGTGCCCGTATTCCCCGCACCGTCACCGGAATCATGGTTGAGTGGCACGGTGGGAAAGTACTCGCCCCCCGATGAAGAAGTTCTGCACCAACAAGCGGCCCTGATTCGAACCGGAAAGCACGGCGCCCAGGATTTCCGCAACGGTGGGCGGAAGCGGCGGTGCGGCCTGCTTCTGGCTATTGAAGACGCTCTGTGCGCACGCCGAGCGATCGAGGTTGCTGAAACCGACGCTCGCCGCGCAGATCAGCGCAAAGCGCTGCTGGTTGGCGTGGTGGTGCAGCAGCGCGTCTTCGCCCGGGCCCAGGCACGCGGGCTCGTTGCCGGTGACGCAGGAACCCGTTGCCCCGGCGCGGCGCGGGCGGCCCGTTTGCGGGTCGACGTTGCGCTCGTAGAGGAAGACCTGGTCCACGTACGGGAAATCGTCGTAGCCCCAGAAATCGGAGATCGCGAAGCTGAGTAGCGGTCCCAGCGGAACTCGATCCGGCCGCCCAGCTCGATGCCCGAGGGATCGTCCCACGGATCGGGGGGCCGGATCTCGCCGGCCAGCGCCGTTGCCGGCGATGCCGTGCGAGAAGAGTCCCGCCGCCTTGTCGCACACCGGCAGGGGCGTGTAGGGCTCGCCGCAGCGACCGAGATCGGTGGGCTCGAAATCGTCCAGGTTCATCGCGAACTCGAGGCGCACGTCCTCGAGCGGACCGACCGAGTACAGCGAGTACACGCCTCGCGCGGCCCACAAGCGCGATGCGCGATTCCTCGAGGCTCGCCAGCGTGGCGAGCGCGAGGTCCTGCGGGTTGAACTGGTCCGTGGTGCGGAACAGCTCCGTCTTGCCCCACACGATGTTCTGCTTGCCGAGGCGGATCCACAGCCGGCTGTCGAGCATCTCGATGTCGAGGTAGGCTTCCTTCAACTCCTTCTCGTCCTGGCTCGCGCCGCGGTTCCACATCAGCTCGGCTTCGCTGAAGTTCTGGTCGAAGGAGTCGAACTCGTTGTTCCGGATCATCCTCGCGACGGCCTCGTTCGGGATGAAGAGACCGCGCGCCGCGTCGCCCTGTCCGTTGGGTGCGCCGAATCCCGCCGCGTAGATCGGCGACGGGCGGTAGGGCAGGCCAGCCGATCCGACCGCGCCGGCCGGGTCGCCGCCGCGCCGGGCAGCAGCACGGGATTCACGTCGAGCGGATTGAACGGGTTCGCGATGTTGGCGAGCGGGCCGAGCGGCTCGATGTTGTTCTGCGGCTGCCAGGGACCGAGCACCTGCAGACCGGTCTGGTTGGGCTGACCCTTCACCTTGCGAAGCCCGAAGCGGTATTCCTGGCCCGGCTCGACGAAGCGGCCGAAGACGTAGAAGGCGGGGTCATCGGAGAGCTGCGGCGGTCTGTAGCGGGTCCTTCACGCCGAACAGCGTGTCGACGCCCGGGACGTGCCACATGAAGGCGGGCTTCGCGCCTTCCGCTGACCGGCTCGTCCTTGTCCGCGTAGCCGAGCTGGGAGATCGCGATGCTCTCGATGTGGCGGACGTCGCCGGTCACGATCGTTCCGGTGTAGCCGTTCTTGCGCGCATTGGAGTTGCGGTTCGGCAGATGCTTCGAGCGATTGCCCCACGTGTTCACGCTCGGGAAGACGCCGCAGGCGCGCGTCCAGACGCAGTCGTAACGGGCTTCGAGTCGCACGAAGCCCGAGAGCAGATCGAAGGGACCGAGGCCGTCGGGCGCGAAGTTGATGTCCGCTTCGACGCCGAGCACGGTGTACCACTGCGAGAGATCGAAATTGTCCGACCAGCTGTAGTTCTTGGCGAGCGCGCGGATCTGCATCCTCGCCGTAGCCGTGGACCTGCAAGCGGCCGTCGAAGAAGTCGAAGCGCGGCGGCCGGTTGCGCGAACGCGACGCCCGATCGCCGCGCTCGCGAGTAGCGCAGCGAGAGATCGCGCGACTCGATCGGATCGGACGCAAAGCGGTGCCTGGGACGCCATGACTTCCCCCTCCTCGACGTGGCCGGCGGCACGCCCACGATATCAAGCAACGGTCACTCTGCGAAGCGACTTCGACAGGTTTTCGCGGCAATCTGGTTTTCGCGAACCCGTCAGGAACCGGACGCCGCCGTCTGGGCCGCAATCCACGCGTCGACCTTGGTCTCGAGCAGTTCGAGCGGCAGCGCGCCCTGCCCGAGCACCGCGTCGTGGAAGGCGCGCGGGTCGAAGCGCGGGCCCAGCGCCTGCCGCGCGCGCTCGCGCAGCGACAGGATCGCGAGCTGGCCGATCTTGTAGGCGCACGCCTGGCCGGGGCTCACGATGTAGCGCTCGACCTCGGCCACCACGTCGGTCTCGGGCATGCCGGTGTTCTGCAGCATGTACACGATCGCCTGCTCGCGGGTCCAGCGCTGGGCGTGGATGCCGGTGTCGACGACGAGTCGCACCGCGCGGAAGTCCTCCGCGACGAGCGCGCCGAGGCGATCGAAGGGCGTCGGATGGAAGCCGTTCTCCAGCGCCAGCCGCTCGGCGTAGAGCGCCCAGCCCTCGACGTAGGCGGTGAACGGCACGACGCGGCGGAAGATCGGCAGGCCGGGCAGCTCCTGCGCGATCGCGATCTGGAGGTGGTGACCGGGAATCGCCTCGTGATACGCGAGCGTGCGCATCCCGAACTTCGCGATCTCGCGGACGCTGCGCAGGTTCGCGTAGAAGATGCCGGGCTTCGAGCCGTCGAGGGGCGGCGGCATGTAGTAGGCGCCGGGCGCTCCGGCCTCCTTGAACGCCGGCACGCGCTCGACGCGCACGGGCGCCCGCGGCAGGCGGCCGAAGAGCGCCGGCAGGCGCGGCGCCGTCGTCGTCGAGGATCGCCTGGTAGTCGGCGAGCACCTGCGCGCGGCCCGTCGTCCGTATCGGGGTAGAGGAAGCGCTCGTCGGCGTTGAGCGCGCGCAGCGTCGCGGCGAGATCGGCGCGGGCGGCGGCGCCGCCGGGGCGCCGCGCGGCGCACGGCGTCGACGGCGCTCGTTCCCACCACGAGCTCGTCGTCGTCGCGACGTCGGCCGGCGTGGCGCGGGTTCGGCGCCGTCGCGTCGAGCCCTTCGATCCCTCGCGAGGATCGACCGCATCTCGCCCTGGATGCGTTCGACCTCGCGCAGGCCGATCGCGTGGATCTCGTCGGCCGATCGCGACGTCGTGGTGTGGGAGCGCAGCGCCCAGCCGTAGTAGAGGGAACCTTCCGGGTGCTTCCAGGCGCCCACCTCCTCGGTCGCCTGCGCTTGCAGCTCGGGCAGGTACTCGGCGAGTCGATGCCAGGCGGGCAGCACGACGACCTCGACCTGCTGGCGTACCGCCTGCGTGAGCTGATCGCGCGCCTCGGGCGAAAGCCGCTCGATGGCGCCGATGCGCTTCGCGAACGAGGTGCAGCAGCACGTTCTCGTCGGCGCCGCCGTTGCGGAACGTCTCGACCTGCCCGCGCACGCGCTCGACGACGAAGCGCGGCGGCACGATGCCGCGCTCGGCGCGCGTCGTCACCGACGCGATCACCTGGTCGATCGCGGTGCCGAAGCGCGCGAGGCGCGCGACGTAGTCCTCGGCGTCGCGCGCGTCGTAGAGCGGATGGACGTTCAGCATGAAGTCGGGCAGCGTCACCTGCACGCCGTCGAGCTGATTCAGCGGGTAGTCGTAGAACTGGAACGGCTCGCCGTCGACGATGATCTGCAGGAACCAGTCGAGCACCTGGGTCGAGAAGCGCTGATCCGGCGTCTGCTGACTCGGGCGCGTAGCTGCGCAGCGTGCGCAGATTCGTTCGCGCCGAACTCGGCCTCGCGCTCGCGTGAACTCGACCGAGAAGTCGTCGAGCTTCTGGTTGTGGCTGCGGATGCCATACGGCTCGAGCACGCGGAGCTGCGAGAGCAGCATCGGATGCCGGAGCAGCAGGCTCGAGGAACACGCGGGTGTAGAAGTGTTCGATCGACCAGGGCTTGCCCCAGATCGTCGGCACCAGGAAGACGCCGAGCCCCAGCAGCACCAGCGCAGACGCGGCCGCAGTGATCCGAAGCGCACGGCGCATGCGGGTTCCTCCCGGGGCCGGCCAACGTAGCCCCACTCGGCGGGCGATCCTACTCTCGCCAGCCGCGGGGGAGCGGGATTGAGCGCTGCATCCGAGACGTCGAAGCTGCGCGCGGGTGCGCTCGTGAGGACGCTGCTCGTCGCCGCCTTCGTGTTCGTCGCCACGCTCGCGCTCGCGCTGCCCGAGGTGTTGGCGAGTTGGCCGCTGCTCCCCGACGCGATCGAGTATCTCGGCATCGCGCACTCTTGGGTGTCGGGCGCCGGCTTCGTCGATCCGGTGCTCTACTCGTATTTCCTGCCGAACACGACTCCGCCCGTGCCCGCGCTGGTGATGCGGGCTCCCGCCGTCCCGCTGCTGCTGGCGGCGCCGCTCGCGCTCGGTGGCGGCGTGCAGGCGGTGCTCGTCGCACACGCGCTGTTCGCCGCTGCGCTCGGCGCAGCCGGGGTGTGGCTCGCGCGCCGCATCGCGCCGGGCGCTGCGCCGCTCGCCTTCGGTGTCGGCTTCTCGCTCTCCTTTCCGTGGATCCTCGCGGTGCAGACGCCCGTCACCGAGGCGGCGTCGGTCGGCGCGCTGCTCGCGATCACCGCGTGGGCGCCGCGCGCGCTGCGCTCCACACCGGCGGCGGCGGGCTTCGGCGCGCTCTGTGTACTTGCCTGGCTCACGCGGCCGAATCTCGCGGTCGCGTTGCCGGCGTTCGTCGTCGCGGCCTGGGTCGTGCTGGGGTCGCGCCAGGCGTTGCGCAGCGCGCCGCTCTGGACCGCCGTCGCGACCTTCGCCGCCTTGCAGCAGGGCGTCTCGCTCTGGTGCCGCGCGGCGACCGGCTTCGCACCCTACGCGCACTATGGCGTGCTGCTCCAAGCGACGAGCGCGAGCGAGACGTTCGCTTTCCAGAAGCAGTACCCGGGAGCGGTCGCGTGGCTCGCGGCGCACGGCGAACAAGCGCGTGCCGCACTCGCCTGGAACGCGCGCGAGGTGGCGCGCCTGCTCTTCACGCTGCCCGACTATCACTACGTCGGCTGGTTCGCGCTGCCTGCGCTGGTCGACGCCTGGCGGCGTCGCGACGCGCAGCGCCTCGAACGTCTGCTGCTCGCCGCGACGGGTCTCGCGCTGCTCGGCGTCGTTCTCGCCGGCTACGGCGCGCTCGACCCGCGGCGACTGCTGCTGCCGGCCGCGCTCTGCTTGTGGCTGCTCGCCGCGAGTTGGCTCTCCCACACGGCGCTGCGCATCAGCGCGCACCCGCTCGTCACCGCCACGCCTGCAGTGCTCGTGCTGGCACTCTGGCTGCTCTCGCCCAGCGCCGCGGGGACCAGTCGCTGGGCGCTGCGCGCGTGGCGCGCCTACCAGCAGGGCGACACCCGCACGGGTCTCGAGAAGAGCTTCGCGCCGCCGTTCTGCGCGGCGCTGCAACGCGACGCGATCGTGGCGTCGCCGAATCCCTGGGAGCTGTATCTCGCCTGTGGCAACGCCGGCTGGGTGCTGCCGCGCGACCTCGACACGGATGCGCTGTTGCAGCGCTATCTCGACGAACGAGCGCCCGGCTATCTGATCGCGCCGGCAAACGCGACGGCGCGCTTCGACGCCTCGCCGCGCCTCGCACGCGTCGCGGCCCTGCGCGGCCACGTGCTATTCGAAGTGAAGACCCCGTCGCCGCGCACGCGTCCCTGGATTGCGCCGCCGCCCCTCGTGCCTCTGGTGGCTCGCTAGGAGCCTGCACGAAGACTGGACCACATGTCTCGGAGGCCGATGCGTGCGGCGCGGCGCCGGACGTTCGGCCAGAACGTCCTCGGCGGTCGGGCGTCGCAGCTTCGCGTCGGGACGTCGAGGCCGCCTGCCGGCCCGATGACCGGAGGGCTTCGCAGGTTCTGGCCGAACGTCCCGCCCCCGCTCCCTGCCATTCCTTCCGGAAGGTTTCCTACGGGAGAATGCGTACCGAGCGCGGGCGGGGGACTCGGCCGAAACAATCCGCAGGCGGTTGGCAGCGCTCGCTGCGAAGCTGCCACGGTTCATCCGCCGAGGACGTTTCGGACGGGTCCACCGCCCGCGCGACTCGAAGCACCGACGCTCGACAACCATCCTGGCTCGGTCCGATGTCTGTTGGTAGCCGCTACGCCGAGCGCAGCGACTCCGCCGGCTCGACGTGCGCGGCGCGCAGTGCCGGCAGCAAGCCCGCCGCGATGCCGACGACGACCAGCACCACCGTGACGGCGAGCGCGCCCTTCATCTCCAGCACCGGCGGCGACATGAAGCCCGAGTTCGGGCCGATCGACCAGGCGAGCATCTTCACGGCCGCCGCGCCGAACGCGAGTCCGAGCACGCCCGCGAGCACGCACACCGCAGCGGACTCGGCGAGGAACTGCACGAACACGTCGCGCTCGCGTGGCGCCGAGCGCCTTGCGCAGCCCGATCTCGCGGCGCCGTTCGCCCACCACCACGAGCATGATGTTCATCACGCCCACCGCGCCGACTGCGATCGTGAGCAGGCCGGCGCCGATCAGGAAGATGCGCAGGCCGACGCCGATGCGCTCGACGATGCCGATGACGTCCTGGATGTTCACGAACGAGAGCGCGGTATCGAGGTTCGGGTCGAAGTCGTGGTGCAGGCCGATCACCTCGCGCACGTGCCGGATCGCGTCGCGGCTCTCGTCGCGGTCGCGCGGTTCGAAGATCAGCGCCTTCAGCGGCGCGTCGTGGGTGATCCAGCGCCGCATCGTCGGTCTCGGGGATGAAGACCGCCTTGTCGTCCTGGCCGCCCATGTTGACGAGCTGGTCGCCCTTGGCCTGCGCGACGCCGATCACGCGGAACGCGAGCGACTCGACGTGCAGCGTCGCGCCGACCGGGTCGCGCGCGCCGAACAGGCGCTGCGCCGCGGCGTGCGCCGAGGAACGCGACGCGCGCGTCGTCGCGCACGTCCTGCGTCGAGACCAAGCGCCCGCGCGCGACTGCGAAGTTGCGGATCTCGCTGCGTCTCGGCGACGACGCCGTAGAGTCCGAAGAGCTTGGTGCGGCCGCGGCGCGCGCACGATCGCCGACCACTCGAGCACGTTCGGCGCCGCGTGCACGACGCTCTGCGAGCGCGTCGATGCGCGCGACGTCCTCGATCTCGAGCTCGACGTCGCGCGCGCCGCGCTCGCCGACGCGCTCCTTCACGATCGTGCCCGGGAACAGCCACACGACGCGCGGCCCCACTTCCTCGATCTCGCGGGTGAAGTGGCGATCGACGCCGACCGACGCCGCCGTGAGCAGCGTCAGCATCAGCGTTCCCCACGAGACGCCGAGCGACGTCAGCGCGAAGCGAAACGCGTGGGCGCGCAGCGTGCGGGCGGTGCCGAGCAGCGAGTTCGAGCACGGCTCACTCCATCCGCAGCGTGATCGCCGGGTCGATGCGCGACGCGCGCCACGCTGGCACCACGCCCGCGACGACGCCGACCGTCGTCATCACCGCCGAGTGCCGCGCCGACGAGGCGTCCCCGACAGGATCGGGACCGGCACCAGGTCCGGCGCCTCGACGCGCGCCGAGCGCGAGACAACCGAAGACGCCGAGCGCCACGCCCGCGAGCCCGCCCACCGACGTCACCGCGAGCGTCTCGACGAAGAGCTGCACCACCACGTCGCGCGGGCGCGCGCCGACCGCGAGTCGCACGCCGATCTCCTGGCGCCGTTCGTGCACCGCGTCGAGCATCATCGAGAGCACGCCGATGCCGCCGACCCCGAGCGTTGCGATCGCGAGGATCAACAGGAAGCCCTTGTTCTGGTCGAGCGGGAAGCGGTTCAGCATCTCGAGGCTGCTCCAGCCCATCACCGCTTCGTCGTCGTCGCGCGAGACGCCGATGCGGTCGGCGAGGATCGCCCGCACCTCGCGCTTCGCCTCGGCGACGTCGCGGCGGTCGCGCATCCGGTAGATGATGTTCGAGACCACGGGCTCGTCGGTCCAGGAGCGCGGGAACAGCACCTGTACCGTCGAAAGTGGCGCCCAGACCTGCTTGTCGATCAGCATGCGGTCCTGGGAGAGCTGGATGCCGACGGGCGCGAGCAGGCCGATCACCTGGAACGGCTTGCCCTCGATGCGGATCCAGGTGCCGACGCCTTCGCCCGGCCGCAGCAGCAGGCGCCGCACTTCGTCGCCGAGCAGCACCACGCGGCGGCGGTGATCGACGATCGCCGCGCGTGATGCGGCGACCGGCGGCGAGCGGCACGCCGCGGATCTCGATCGCCTCGGGGTCCATGCCGCGCAGATCGGTGATGCGCGCGCGCCCGCCGTGGGTGGCGGCGCCGATCTCCCAGAGTTCGCCGCCCACCAGATCGGCGCGGCGGATGCGGCGTCGCAGCGCTTCGAGGTCCTGCTGGTTGAACCACAGGGTAGCGGCGGTCGGACGGCGGGCGTGAAGTCCTCGCCGATGCGACCCGCCCAGGCCGAGCCCATGTTGCGCCCGGTCTTGAAGAAGCCGCGCTCGATCATCACGCGCACGCCGTCGCCCCAGCCGCCGAGGAAGATCACCGCCGCGGTTCCCCACACGATCCCGAACAGCGTCAGGAACGCGCGCCCGCGGTGCTGGCGCAGGGTGTGGAAGGCTTCGCGCAAGGCTGCCGACCCGAAGGTCGACAGGATGGAGGCGCCGCGTTGCATCCGTCAGTCTCGCTGGTCGCTCTCGACACGGCCGTCGCGCAGCGTGACGAGGCGGGGGGCGCGACGGCCGATCGCGGCGTCGTGGGTCACCAGCACGACGGTGTGTCCCTCGCCGTGCAGGCCGGAGAGCAGCGCGAGGATCTCGTCGCTGGTCTGGCTGTCGAGATTGCCGGTGGGCTCGTCGGCGAGCAGCAGGGCGGGGCGGTTCACGAGCGCGCGCGCGATCGCGACGCGCTGGCGCTCGCCGCCCGACAGCTCCGACGGGCAGGTGCAGCGCACGCGCGGCGAGCCCCACGCGCGCGAGCGACTCCTCAGCGCGCTGGCGCCGTTCGGTGCGCGGCACGCGCCGGTACACCAGCGGCAGCTCGACGTTCTCCAGCGCGGTCATGCGCGGCAGCAGGTTGAAGCTCTGGAACACGAAGCCGATCTCGCCGCCGCGCAGGCGCGCGAGACCGCCGTCGTCGAGCGCCTCGACGGCGTTGCCGTCGAGCCGGTAGTGACCCTGGCTCGGCGTCGAGAGACAGCCCAGGATCTCGAGCAACGTGGTCTTGCCGGCGCCCGACGGCCCCATGATCGCGACCAGTTCGCCGCGCTCGATCGCGAGATCCACGCCGCGCAGCGCGTGCACCTGCGCACGCCCGGTGGCGTAGGTCTTGTGGACGCCGTCGAGCGCGAGCAAAGGGCTCATTGGAGCAGGACCCGTTGGCCCGGCTCGACACCACCCAGCACCTGGACGCGCGTGCCGTCGACGATGCCGATCTGCACGACGGCGTCCGCGGGTGCCTCGTTCTCGCCATGACGCCACCTGCACGTAGGTCTCGGCGCCGCGGTAGCGCAGCGCCGTCTCCGGGACGATCAGCGCGTCGTCGATCACTTCGGTCACGATGTCGGCGTCGCCGGACATGCGCGGCCGCAGCAGCGTTGCATCGGGGTCGGTGACGCCGATCTCCACCTCGAAGTAGGTGACGTTCTGCACGCGTTGTCCGAGCGGCGCGACTCTTGCGTACCTCGCCCTGGAAGACGCGGCCGGCAAAGGCCTCCGTGCGCAGCCTCGCCGGCTGGCCGACCCGCACCCGCGCCACCTCGTTCTCGTCGACGAGTCCCTTCAGGTGCATGCTCGATTCCCCGGCGATCGAGAGCAGCAGCGTGCCGCCCGTCACCGCCGTGACCGGCGAGACCGCGTTGCCCTCCTCGACGAAGACGTCGAGCACGCGACCCGCGAGCGGCGCGCGCACGGTCGTGTAGCCGAGCTGCACGTCGAGCGAGGCGAGCCGCGCCTCGGCCTGGGCGAGCAGCGCCGCCGCCTTCTCGCGGCGGGCCCTGGCTTCGTCCTGCGCGCTGGCGGACGCGGCGTCGCGATCGCGGAGCTGCTCGACGCGGCCCTGCTCGATCCCCGCGTAGCGCAGTTCGACGCGCGCCGACTCCACTGCCGCCCGCGCCTCGCGCACCTGGGCTTCGAGCAGCTCGCGCTCCAGCTCGATCAGCACCTGCCCCGGCTGCGACGATCTCGTTGGCCTCGACGTGGATCTTCTCGACGATCCCGGCGGTGCGCGGCCGCACCTCGACTTCGCGTTCCGGCTCGACGGTGCCGGTGGCGACGACGATGCGCTCGATGCGCCCGCGCTCGACCGCGGCGCTCGGAGCAGCCAACTCGTCCGCGTGGCGCGAGCAGGCGGAGAACGACGCTGCAACCGCGACGAGTGCAGCGGCGCGCGCGAAGCGCCGGACACGGCGAGTGCTCACGTTGGGACCTCGCGCCTGGGCGTGCAGCAAGGAACTTGGAGACGGCGCCGATGCTATCCGAGCCCGAACGCGTGCGGCAAGGCGAAGCTCGTCGGGACGCGCGGGAACTTCGATCGCGCGGATCAATCGCGCTCGAAGGCGTACACGGTGGTGTGGGCGTAGCGCTCGCCGGGCAGCAGCTGCGCCGGCGGGAAGCCCGCTTCGTTCGGGGCGTTCGGGAAGTGCTGGGCTTCGAGCGCGACGGCGCCGAAGCGCGGCGTCGCGACACCGTTTCGAAAGCGCTGCACGCCGTCGAAGCAGTTGCCGCTGTAGAGCTGGAGCCCCGGCAGCGTGGTGGAGACCGTCATCGCGCGACCGCTCCGCGCTGCGCTGAGGCGCGCCGCAGGCTGCGCCAGGTCGCCGGCGGAGTCGAGCGCGAAGTTGTGGTCGTAGCCGCCGCGCTTGGCGATCAGCGCGGCGATGCGTGCGCCGATCGGCTGCGGCGTCGTGAAGTCGAACGGCGTGCCGGCGACGGGTGCGATGTGCCCGGTCGGGATCCCGCTGGCGTCGACCGGCGTGTAGCGCGACGCGGCGATCCACAGCGCGTGGTCGAGGATCGGGGCTCGCGCCGCCGTCTTCGAGGTTCCAATAGGCGTGGCTCGCGAGGCTCACGACGGTGGGCGCGTCGCTCGTGGCGCTGCACGCGATGCGCAGCGTCGCGCCCTCGAGTCGGTACGACACGCGCGTCTCGAGGTTGCCGGGAAAGCCTTCCTCGCCGTCGGCGCTCCGGTAGCGCAGCTCGACCGCGGCATCGCCGAGCGATTCGCCGTCCCACGTCACTTTGTCGAAGCCCCGGCTTCCACCGTGAAGTGTGTGGGGGCCGTCGTTTGCGGTGAGCGCGAAGTTGCGACCGGCCAGCGCGAAGCGCGCGCCGGCGATGCGATTCGCGTAGCGACCGACGATGCAACCGAGGCGCGGGTGCGGGCCGAGATAGTCGCGCGGGTCGTCGAAGCCGAGCGCCACGTCGGCGGGCCGGCCGCTGGCGTCGGGCACGCGCAAGCGCATCAGCGTCGCGCCGTGGCAGAGGATCGTGGCTTCGAGGCCCGCCGAGCTGCGCAGCGCGAAGCTGCGGAGCGCGCGCGGCTCGGCGCTCAACGCGGGTCCGTTTTCGCCGCCACCAGGTAGGCCACCCAGGCCGGGTCTTCATCGGCGTGCTTGCGCGGGCGGAAGATGCCGTTCGGCTCGTTGGTCGAGAGTTCGGTGCCTTCCCAGTACACGGTGGCGGACGCGAAGCCCGCCTCGCTGAGCAATTCGCTCAGTTCCGGGATCGTCCACAGCCGCCAGTGATAGGTCCAGGCGCGCTCGATCTTCGAGCCGTCGCGGAATTCGAAGTGGATGTGGCAGGAGGCATCGTGGGTGATCGGGTCGTAGCTGTGCTGGTCCCAGATGTAGGTGAAATTGCCGACGCGGCGGCGCTCCCTGCGTTTCTCCATCGACTCGGGTCCGCCGTAGGCGTCGATCACGAAGATGCCGTCGTTCTTCAGGTGCGCGTAGCAGTGGCGGAAGTAGTCGAGCAGCGCCGCGCGCTGCTTGAAGAGGAAGAAGGAGAAGTTGAAGGCGACCAGCACGTCGGCCTTCGGGGTGCGCGCGGTGCGCACGTCCTCTTGCAGCAGCGTGATGCGGCGCGCCTGATCGGCGCGCAGCTTGTCGAGGTTGTGGCGGCGCCCCCAGTCGAGCGGATCGGGATCGAGATCGACGCCGATCGCGCGGTTCTCGCGGTGCGCCTTCACCCAGGCTGCGGCGAACGCGGCGGTGCCGCAGAAGTCCTCGCGCAGCGTCCGCGGCGTGTGGCCGTAGATGCGTTCGTACATCCGGCGCACGCGGACCACGTCGCCTTCCGGGTCCTGCACCGCCTGCTGATAGAGCACGTAGCGGTCGGCGCGCTCGGCGAGCGTCAGCCCCGGGCGACCGCGTCCGGTCGTCCGCTTGCGCCGGATCTGTCCTCCGTTCACGAACGTGTGCGCTCCGAGTTGCATCCCGCCCTCATCCCCCGTTTCGAGAGGCGCAGCTTGAGGCGCGCCGGCAACTCCCGCAAGCCCGAAGCCGATGGATGGGGAGTCTCGCTGCGCCGCGCTGCACGCTGGTTGCCGGCTCTCGATCGTGTCCTGCCGTCACCTTCGCCGCCCCCCGCGCGACTCACACTTAGACCGACGGAGACGGAATCCATGCGCGACTTCGGACCGGACCTCGAACGCCGCCAGTCCCTGCGCCATCGACCGCACGCCGAGTGCGAGATCCGGGTCGGCGTCAACTCGCATCCGGCCACGATCGTCGACGCCTCGCGCGGCGGCCTCTTCGTGGCGACCGAAGCGCCCGTCTGGCCGAACGCGTTGGTGCGTGTGCGCTTCCGGGGCGCCGACCGGATCGCGCTGGTCGTACACCAGCGCCAGGTCCCAGCGCGCCTGCGTGCGCTGCTCCCGGGCGGCCTCGGTCTGCGCTGGGTACGCTCCACGCCGTCGGCCCGGGCCATCTGCTGCGTTGCTCCTCCTCGCCATATCCCGATATGACTCGTCGTCGCGCCTTGCAGCTGGCCCACCGGCGCTGCGCGCTGCTCGGTCGGGGATTTCTTCTCAGGCTCTGAGATCCGCGCCGCACGGTTGACGGATTCCGGGAAGCGCGGCTATAAGCCCCGAAGCGAATTGGATTCGGATTCCATTTCGTGATCGATCTCCAGGCAGCTCGCGGGGTTGCCGACCGCTGGCCCCTGAAGGAGCCGCGCCAGGTGAGTGCCCCTCAAACCGAGCACCGCCGCCTCGAGACGGTGGCCGACCCCAAGCAGGCGCGGGCGGAGCGGACGCTGCACCGGTTGCTCGACGCGGCCGAGGGGCTGATCGAGGAGCGCGGCGCCGGAGACGTTTCGATCCCCGAGATCGTGCGCCGCGCGCGCTCCTCGGTGGGCGGGTTCTATGCGCGCTTTCGCGACAAGAACGAGCTGCTGCGCGCGCTCGAGGAGCGCTTCCTCCAGCAGCAGCGGCGGCGTGCTCGAGCACATCACGCGGCTCGAGACCTGGCAGGGCGCGCCGCTCGCCGCAGATCGTGCGCGGTTGCATGCGCGAACTGGTGCTGGTGTTTCGCGAACGCCGCGCGTTGATCCACGCCTTCGTCGCGCGCGCGCTCCAGGACGTCGAGTTTCGCGGCGCCGCACTCGCCTTCGAGCGCGAGGTGGCCGACGCGATCACCGGCTTGTTGCTCGCCGCAATCCGGCGCAGTGCGCCATCCGCTTCCGCAGCGCGCGATCCCGCTGGCGGTCGCGATCGTGCTCGGTTCGATGATCATGGGCGTGCTGATCGGCGACGTCCGCCATCCGTTCGCGCAACTCTCGGACGACGAAGCGGCCGAAGAACTGGCGCGTAATTTCCTGGGTTACCTGAGCCTTGACGAGGCATTCCGGAGGACCTGATGCACTACCCGCAGCACAACCCGCTGCCGATTCCCGCGAGCGGCGAGTTCCAGCACGTGAAGGGCACCCTCGACGCCGTCTTCGACTGGCACTACGAGCTGCAAGCGCACCAAGCTTCTCGACCTCTACGAGAAGGGCAAGGCGAACGGCTGGAACGCCAGCGATCTCGCCTGGGACACCGAGGTCGACATCGAGAAGATGATGTCGCAGCGCGCAGCAGATGGGCGGCGGCGGCATGATCAACCAGCTGCTCGCGCCGCCGCGAGCCGCTCGACGAGCGCGAGGCGCTCACGCTCAACCTCAACATGAACGCCTTCATGCTCTCGCAGTTCCTGCACGGCGAGCAGGGCGCGCTGCTCGCGACGGCGAAGATCGTCGAGACGGTGCCGTGGGCGGAGGCGAAGTTCTACGCCGCCAACCAGGTCGCCGACGAGGCGCGCCACGTCGAGGTCTACCACCGCTACCTCACCGAGAAGCTCGGCGTCTCGTACGAGATCCACCCGAGCCTCGCGACGCTGCTCGACGACATCATGGCGGACTCGCGCTGGGACGTGACCTACCTCGGCATGCAGATCATGGTGGAGGGGCTCGCGCTCGCCGCCTTCGGCGCTGCAGAAGCATGATGATGGCCGAGGAGCCGCTGATCGTGGACATCACCACGCGCATCATGGCCGACGAGTCGCGCCACGTGGCGTTCGGCGTGCTCTCGCTCGAAGAGGTCTACAAGGACATGACGCGCGACCGAGCTGCGCGAGCGCGAGGACTTCGTGATGGAGGCCACGCACCTGATGCGCGAGCGGCTGCTGATGCAGCCGGTCTTCGAGCGGCTCGGCTGGCCGGCCGACGTGTGGGTGCCGTGGGCGCAGAACACGCCGTTCATGAAGGGCTTCCGCCAGATGCTGTTCTCGAAGATCGTGCCCAACCTGAAGCGGCTCGGGCTGCTGACGCCGCGCGTGCGCGAGATGTACGGGAAGCTCGACCTGCTGCGCTTCGAACACATGAAGGACAGTGTCGAGGACCCGGACGTGATGCCGCCGCAGGAGCTGGTGCAGCTGCTGATGCAATTCCTGGCGACTCCGCCGCAGGAGCCCGCCGCCGCCGCGAGCTAGAGTCGTTCGCGCGTGAGCGACGACGGCGACACCGCAGCCAAGTACTTTCGAGCGCGCTTCGTGCCCGAAGCCGGTCGCGCGGGCACGTGGCGGGTAATCTGCCGTCATCTCGGCCGCTACGTGCCGGAGACGGCGCGCGTGTTGGATCTCGGCGCCGGCTACTGCTCGTTCATCAACGCGGTGCACGCCGGCGAGAAGCACGCGCTCGACGCCAACCCCGGCTTCGCCGAATTCGCCGCGCCGGGCGTCCACACGCACGTGGGTCGATGTAACTCACTCTCGGCGTTTCCGGCGGCGCACTTCGACGTCGTGTTCGCCAGCAATCTGCTCGAGCACCTGGCTGGCAGCGAGCTGGAAGAGACGCTCCGCGAAGTGCGCCGCGTGCTGCGGCCGGGCGCCCGCTTCGTGCTGATGCAGCCGAACTTCCGCTACTGCGTGCGCGAGTACTTCGACGACTACACCCATCAGACCGTCTTCACGCACGTGTCGCTGGCGGACCTGCTGCGCGCGCACGACTTCGACATCGAAACCGTGACGCCGCGCTTCCTGCCGCTCTCCTTCAAGAGCCGCCTGCCGGCGTGGCCGTGGCTGGTGGATCTGTACCTGCGCCTGCCGTGGCGACCCTTCGCCAAGCAGATGCTGGTGGTGGGCCGCGCGCGGCGCTGAGCGCCGATGGCGCGCCTACCGCAGCGACGGCGGAGCCGCTTCCACGGCGAGCGACTCGACCTCGAGCGCGTGTCCGCGCAGCGCGACGATCCGCACGCGCTCGCCTCTCGGAATCGCCGCGGCGCCCGGCGCACGCCGTGCGCGCCACAACTCGCGCCCGACGCGCACCCAGCCTTCGCCGCCGTCGATCGCGTCCTCCGCGACGCCAGTTTCGCCGACAGGATGGGGAGGGACATCGTTCCGTTCGTAGGCGTGCCGCACGAACGGGAAGAGCACGGCGTCCTTCGCGACGAAGAGCGCGAACGCCGCGAGCGCCAGCCAGCCCGCGACCCCGAATAGATCGACCGCGAGCGCCAGCACGCCCGCCGCGACGAGCCAGCCTGGCGTCTGGAAGAGCAGGTAGCGCAGCGCGACGCGCACCGTGGATTCGCGCGCGGCGTTCGTCATCGCGCGTTGGCCAGCTTCAGGCGAAGCGCTTGATCAGCGCCTTCTTGAGCCTCGTGTAGGGCGGATACGCCAGCTTCGGATCGACCTTGGTGCTCTTCTTCAACACTGACTTGTGATGACTGAAGGTCTCGAAGCCGTGACGACCGTGGTAGGCGCCCATGCCGCTCTCGCCGACGCCGCCGAACGGAAGATTGACGTTGCCGATGTGCCAGATGACGGCGTTCACGCGACGCCGCCGGCGCTGGTGCGCGCGAGCACCGCGTCTTCTACTTCCTGCCGGTTCGTGAAGACGTAGAGCGCGAGCGGCTTCTCGCGCTGGTTCACGAAGTGGATCGCCTCGTCGACGTTCTCGACCGGGAGGATCGGCAGGATCGGACCGAAGATCTCCTCCTGCATCACCGGCGAATCGGGCGACACGTCGCGCAGAACGCGTCGGCGCGACGTAGCGCTGGGCGCGATCGACCTCGCCGCCCGACCGCGGCCGTGCCGCTCTCCAGCAGCTTCGCGAGGCGATCGACGTGGGCGTCGCGGACGATGCGCGCGAGGTCGGGGCTCGCTTCGGGTCGTCGCCGTAGAACTCGCGGATGTTCTTCGCGAGCAGCTGCACCAGCTCCTCCTCGCGCGACTGGTGCACGAGCACGTAGTCCGGCGCGACGCAGGTCTGGCCGCAGTTGATGAACTTGCCCCAGGCGATCCGGCGCGCGGCGACTTCGAGATCGCAGTCGGCGTCGACGATGCACGGGCTCTTGCCGCCGAGCTCGAGCGTCACCGGCGTCAGGTGCTTCGCGGCGGCCTGCCATCACGACGCGGCCGACGCGGCCGTTGCCGGTGTAGAAGATGTGGTCGAAGCGCTCGGCGAGCAGCGCCGTGGTCTCGCGCACGCCGCCCTCGACGCACGCGACGACGTCGGGCGCGAAGGTCGCGGCGAGCAGCCGGGCCAGCGTCGCCGAGGTGTGCGGCGTCATCTCCGAGGGCTTCACCACCGCGACGTTGCCGGCCGCGAGCGCCGCGGCGAGCGGCGCGATCGCGAGCTGCACCGGGTAGTTCCACGGCGCGATGATCAGCACCACGCCGAGCGGCTCGCGGATGACGAACGACTTCGCCGGGCTGGATCGCTGAGCGGCGTCGCGGCGCGCTGCGGCTTCATCCACGAGCGCAGTTTCTTGCGCATCATCGCGATCTCGGTGGCGACGATGCCGACGTCCATCAGGAAGCCCTCGATCTCGGGCTTGCGCAGATCGGCGCCGAGCGCCTCGATGAGCGTGGCCTCGTTGTCGCGCAGCATCGATTCGAGCGCCTTCAGCTGCTCGAGGCGCCACGCGAGGGGACGCGTCTCGCCGGTCTGGAAGCGATTGCGCAGGCGCGCGACGAGATCGGGGATGCCGTCCACGTCGGCGTGGGGGACGGGCGGAAGCGATGCGGCGGCGCTCATCGATGTCTCCTGTTGGCTCCGGTGAGGGCCCGAATGGACCGGGGTCCTCGGCACTGTAGCCTCGACCGATGGCCAAGTCCGACGACGCGACGGCGCGCAGACCCCGCACGCCTCGCCCGCTCGATCTGCTCCGCACGAGCGCCGCGGTCGCGGCGATCGTGCCCGGCCTCGCCGCGGGCGTCGCGACGCTCGCCGCGACGCGCGATCGGCGCCGCGCGATCAACCGCGCCATCGAGGTGTGGGGCGATCTAGGCACGCGCGCCGCGGGCGTGCAGCTCGTCGTCGAAGGTCGCGAACACCTCGCGCTGCGACCGGCGGTCTTCGTGTTCAACCACCAGAGCGGCGCCGATCCGTTCTTGCTGTGCGCGATCCTGCGGCGCGACTTCGTCGGCGTCGCGAAGGCCGAGATCCGCCGCAACCCGCTGCTGGGCCCGGCCTTCGCGTTCGCCGACACCGTCTTCGTCGACCGCGCCGATCGCGAGCAGGCCGTGCGCGCGCTCGAGCCTGCGATCGGGACGCTGCGCCGCGGTCTCGCGATCCTGATCGCGCCCGAAGGCACGCGCAGCGCCGGCCGCGAAGTCGGCCCGTTCAAGAAGGGCGCCTTCCGGATCGCGCTCGCCGCGCGTGCGCCGATCGTCCCGATCGTCTTGCACGATGCCGGCGACGTGCTGCCGCACCGGGGCTGGATCATGCGCGCGGCGACCGTGCACGTCAGCGTGCTGCCGCCGATCGCGACCGATGCCTGGTCGCTCGAGCGTCTCGACGCGCACGTCGCCGCGGTGCGGGAGCGATTCGTAGCGACACTCGCAGCGCGCGAGCGGCTCTAGCGTTCAGCAACGGTGACGCCGGCGGGCGAACACTCTAAAGGATCGAGCGTGCGGTCGTCTGCCGGGTGTGACCCGATGTCACTGCTGTATCACAGAGACACTCGCGACTCAGGGACGGGATCTCGCCGGTCATGAGCAAGCACGCTTGTCATCCGAACGAAATCCCAAGTTAATCCCACGTTGCCTCAGGTCGGTAGGTCGTAAGCTCACCAATCGATTCGTCGGCTCCCGAGCACCCGCAGGAGCAATAGGCCCGCCAGGAGGTCTGCCCGAGGGACGAGTCACCTGCCCGGGGGGCCGCGCACGCCGCGGCCCCCCGGGCAGGTTCGTTCCAGCCGGGCTTGCAACGTCCACCTGTGTATCATCGCGTTTTCCGAGGCGGATTCTGGCGCAGAGCGTTCGGAGGACCGCGCCGACGTGACGGACCAGCACGGCGTCTTCCGCTTCGACCGCTTCGAGTTCAACCCCGGCGCGGGCGAGCTCATCTCGGGCTCGGACGTCGTGCCGATCGCCCGCAAGCCAGGCGAGCTGTTGCACGTGCTGCTCTGTCATCGCGACCGGGTCGTGTCGAAGCGCGAGATCCTCGAGACGCTCTGGCCCGGCATCCGCGTGAGCGACGCGGCCTTCGCGTCGGCGCTGCGCGACCTGCGCCGCGCGCTCGGCGACACGGGACGGCACTCTCGCTACATCGCGACGCTGCGGGCGCGCGGATTGCGCTTCCTGGCCCCCGTGGAGACGGCGGAGATCCGCCGTGCCGATGCGATCCCCTCCACGCCCAGCCGCGTCTACGTCGGGCGCGCGGAGCTGCTCGAGCGGTTGTCGACGGCGCTCGACACGATGCTGCACGGCGACGGTCGCGTCGTGCTGCTGAACGGCGAGCCGGGGATCGGCAAGACCCGGACCGCCGAGGAACTCGCGACGGAGGCGTACCGGCGCGGCGCGCAGGTCTACTTCGTGCGCTGCGTGGAGTCCGGCCGCGGTCCCCCGTATCAGCCCTGGGTGGAGCTGCTGCGGGCGATTGCGGAGCGCGAGCGCCGCAATCGCGAGGGCGATCCCGACCGCGGCGACGACGTCGCACGCACACTGCCGACGTTGGCCGACGAAGGAGCGGAGCCGCCGGCCGGCGGCGACGAAGCGCTCTTCCGCCTCTTCGGTGGCGTCGCGGTGTTCCTGCGCGCGGTCGCGCACGACGCGCCGCTGGTTCTGGTGCTGGACGATCTGCACCGCGCCGATCGGGGATCGCTGCGGCTGCTCGAGTTCCTGGCCGATGACCTCTCTGGCACGCGCGTGCTGATCGTCACCACCTGCCGGACCAACGAGCTCGAAGTGGATTCGCCGCTGGCCGCGACGCTGGCGCAGCTGACTACGCATTCGCGGGTCGTGCGCGGGGATCTGCACGGACTCGAAGCCGACGAAGCCCGCACGTTCCTGCGGCTGCAAGCACAGCGCGAGGTGTCCGCGGAGCTGGCCGAAGCGCTGCGCGCGCGCACGGACGGCAATCCGTTCTTCCTGCAACAGCTCGCCTACTTCCTGCCGGCCGACCCCGCACGCAGCGCGGGCGCCGAGTGGCTTCACGCGGTTCCTGCGTCGCTGCGCGACTGGGTGCGCGCCCGTGTCTACGCGCTCTCCCAGCCTTGTCGCGAATGCATCGAAGCGGCCGCGGTGCTGGGTCGCGAGTTCGACGTCTCCACCTTCGCGCGCACGACCGGCCTCGACGACGCGGCGCTGTTCGCAGCCATCGACGAGGCGCGCCGCGCCGGATTGATGCGCCGGGACCGCGGCGACGGCATCTGCCGCTTCCGTCACGCCGTGGTGCAGGAGGCGATCTACAGCGAGCTCGCGCCGCTACGCCGGCGCGAGCTGCACCGGCGCGCCGGCGACGCACTCGAAGCCGTCGTCTCGGCCGATCGCGGCGAGCGACTCGCGGCCGTCGCGGTTCACCTCTGCGAGGCAGCGGAGCAGGTCGGCGCGCGCGCGGTCGACGCCGCCGCGCGCGCGGCGGATCATGCCGAGCGGCGGCTCGCCTTCGACGAAGCGGCGCGGCTGCGCGAGCTCGCGCTCGGCGCGCTCGACCGCGTCGAACCGCGCGATCGCGTCTGGCGCTGCGATCTGCTGGTGGGGCTCGCTCGGGCGCAGCTCGGTGCGCGCGAGGTCTCGAAGTCGCGCGCGACCGCGCGCCGCGCCGCTGCGTTGGCGCGCGAGATCGGTTCCGCGCAGCGCCTCGCCGAGACCGGGTTGGTGCTCTCCGACTACGTGATGGTCGACAGCGCCGAGCCGATCGCGATGCTCGAGGAAGCGCTGCCGGGGATTCCCGCGACGTACGCCGCGCTGCGCGCGCGCACGCTCTGCGCGATCTCCGTGCACCTGTGGTACGACGGCGAGCCCGAGCGGCGGCGGGCGCTCGCCGACCAGGCGCTCGCGCTCGCGCGCAACGCCGGCGACAGCGAAACGGCGATCACTGCGCTGCTGACGAAGCGCCACGCGCTCTACGGGCCGACCAATCTGGGCGAGCGCATCCGCCTCGCGTCGCAGGCACTGCGCGCGGCGGAGCGCTGTCGCAACCAGTCGCAGCGCTGCCTGATCCTGACGTGGCGCGCCGTCGACCTGCTCGAGGCCGGCGAGCTGCACGCCGCGCAGCGCGACGTCGACACCTTCGAGCGCATCGCGACCGCCGAGCACCTGTCCCGATTCCGCGGCTTTCCGGCGCGATGGCGCGCGCTGCGCGCGACGATCGCTGGCCGGCTGGACGAGGCGGAGCAGTACATCGCCGACGGCGCGGCGCGGATGCGCAGCAGCGACGACCCGAATGCCGAGGCTTACAGCGGACTCCAGCTCGCCGCGCTGCGGCTCGAGCAGGGACGCATCGGCGAGCTGGAACGGCTGGTGTGCGCCGCCGAGCCGTGGTTGGCCAAGTTCCGCGAGCGCGTGAGCCCGGTGCGCGCGGCGCTCGCCGTCGTCGATCTGGAGAACGGCCGCGAGGGCGCTGCACGCCGCCTGCTCGCGGAGACCGCCGCCGACGGCTGGGCCGAGCTGGCGCGCGATCCGGAGATGATCGGGACCGTCGGCTGGCTCGCCGAAGCCTGCGCCCGGCTCGGCGATCGCGCGCGCGCCGCGCAGCTCTACGAGCGCCTCCGGCCGTGGGCATCCCATCAGTCGTCGATCTACGCGATCGTGGGCCGCGGCTCGCTGGCGCGGTATCTGGGCCTGCTCGCCCGCACGGCGGGCCGTCTCGACGACGCGGTGATCTGCTTCGAGCAGGCGCTCGCCGCGAACCGCGCGATCGAAGCGGAGCTCTACACGGCGTGGACGCTGTGGGACCTCGCCGAGGTGCTGAGGGCGCGCGATGCAGCGGGCGACGCGCCGCGCGCGGCGGAGCTGGTGCGGGAAGCCAGTGCAATGTCCGAACGGCTGCACCTCGGACGCCTGCGCGATGCCATCAAGGCGTCCGGATTCGTGCCGGCCGCCCAGCCCTAGTAGCTCCGTACGCTCGACGCGGCGTGGCGTCCCGTCTCGGGCGCAGCAGCACGCGGTTACGGCCTCTTCGGAAACCCCAGCTCGCCGAGTTTGCGCGCGATGTCCTGGCCGGCGGTGTCGGTGGCGACTTCGGTGTCGATCGCGCGCACCACGCCGTCCTTGTCGACGTAGAAGGTCCAGCGCTTCGCGTACCCTCCGAGGCCGCTGACGCCGAAGGCCTTCGCGACGCTGCCGCTGGAATCCGAGAGCAGCACCTGCTTGGCATCGACCGACTTCGCGAACTCGGCGTTTTTCTCGGGCGGGTCGAGGCTCACCATGAAGACGGCGGCGTCGTACGCGGCGATCGCGGCGGCGGCGTCGCGCAGGTCTTCGAGTTCCGCGGTGCAGCCGGACGTGAAGGCCTTCGGAAACCACGCCAGCACGAAGCCGCGTTTGCCGGCGAAGTCGGCGAGCCGGTAGGTCTTGCCATCGCTGCCCGCGAGCGAGAAATCAGGAGCCTTCTGGCCGACTTCGAGCGCGTGAACGCTCGGCGCAACGAACAGCAACGCCGCCACTACGAGTCGTGCGAGTTGTCTCATGCCCGCAGCCTAGCCAGCGAGGCGCGGCTGACCAGCGCGGGTTCTACGCGACGGGCTCGAGGGGGTCGATCACCACCGCGGTCGAGTCGGTGTAGCCGCTGCCGAGCATCCGGGCGAGGCGCGCCATCAGGTAGCGGCGCACGAAGCGCTGGCGCACCAACTCGGCTTCGGCGGGATCCTCGACGACGCGGGCGCGGCCGCGCAGTCGCGTGTTGCCGATCTTCACGATCACATCGGGGTTCGCGCGCGCGTTTCGCAGCCATTGCGGCCCCTTGGCGTCGCCCGTCAGGAACAGCTTGCCGTCGCCGAGCGCGAACCAGATCGTCACGCTGCGCTCCTTGCCGCTCTTGCGGCCGCGCACGCTGAGCTGGCAGTTCCAATGGCGATCGAGAGCGGCGAAGTCGATGTCGTTCATGGCAAGCAGTGTCCGCCACTTCGCGCGTCGCGGTCAAGCGTTGCCGCGCGCAAACCGGTAGCGCCACAGCTCCGGCACGCGCCACGCGACGATCGCCAGCACGACGAGGCAGCCGATGCCGCCGCTCACCACCGCGAAGGTCGCGCTGGTGGCCGCCGCGACGAAGCCCGACTCGACGGCGCCGAGCTGGTTCGAGGCGGCGATCGCGATCATGTTCACCGCCGAGACGCGGCCGCGCAGCGCGTCGGGCGTCGAGAGCTGGATCGTCGTCTGGCGCATCACGACGCTCACCTGATCGGCCATGCCCGCGATCATGTACGCCGCGACCGAGAGCGGGAACGCGCGCGAGAGCCCGAACACGATCGTGGCGACGCCGTACACGGCGACCGCCGCGAGCAGCGCGCGGCCGGCCTTCACCGTCGTCGGTCGCAGCATCATCACCAGCGCGCAGCGAGAGCGCGCCGATCTCGAGCGACGACGAGAGCAGCCCGTAGCCGCGCGCGCCGACGTGCAGGATGTCGGTCGCGAAGATCGGCAGCAGCGCGGTCGCGCCGCCGAAGATCACCGCGAACATGTCGAGCGTCATGCAGCCCCAGATCATCGGGCTGCGACGCACGAAGGCGATTCCCTCGCGCACCGCGCGCCAGCTCGGCGCGCGCCGCTCGGCGGCTTCGCGCACCGGCCGCACGAAGTCGAGCCCGAGCAGGTTCAGCGCCACCAGCACGCCGTACGCGGCGTAGGCGGAGCCGACCCCGCCGCTCGCGATCAGCATGCCGCCGATCGCGGGGCCGCTCGCGAACGCGAGCGCCTGCGCGGTCGACGGAAAGGTGACCGCGCGCGGGAAGAGCTTCGAGCGGCACGAGGCTCGGCACCAGCGCCTGGCGCGCCGGCGAGTCGAACGCGAACGAGACCGAGATCGCAGAAGATCGCGCGCGTAGAGCAGCGGCAGCGAGACCTCGGCGCGATCGGTCGCGTAGAAGAGCAGGGCGCCGCACGCGATCATCGGGAGCTGCGCGAGGCGCATGATCGTGCGGCGGTCGTAGGCGTCGGCGACCACGCCGCCCAGCAGCGTCAGCGAGAGCGCCGGGACGAACTGCACCAGCCCGATCAGCCCGAGATAGAACGCCGAGTTCGTGACCTCGAAGACGTGCCACGCCACCGCCGCGCGCAGCAGCGTCATCGACGTCGCCGCGCAGAAGCGGCTGGCCAGGTAGATCCAGAATGTGTGCGGAATGCGCGCTTACTCCACGGCGCCTAGCATGACCGACTGTAACGGGAGAACGCCACGATGGGATTCGAGATTCGCGCGGCGCGTCCGGACGACGCCCGTTTCCTCGCCTGGGCCGTCGTCGAGTCGGGGCGCTCGCACGTGCCGCGCGGCTTCTGGGATCTGCTGGTTCGCGGAGAGCGATGCCGCGCGCATCGACTTCGTCACGAAGCTGGTGCTCGCCGAACCCGCGTCGCTGTGGCACTGGACGATTTTCCACATCGCCGAGCTGGACGGCGCACCGGCGGCGACGCTGTCGGGTTTCGATCCCGCGCGGGTCCTGAGCCCGAACGAAGCCGTCCGGCCGCGATCGCCGCGAGTGGCTGGACCGACGCGCAGACCCAGCTGCCCTGCTACGCGCGTCACCGATCTTCGGCTGCATGCTCGATCCGACGCCGGGTGCGTGGCTCGTCGAATCGGTGGCGACGCGACCCGCCGCGCGTGGTCACGGGCTCGCGCAGGCGCTCGTCGCCCACGTGCAGGACGAGGGTCGCCGCCGCCGTCTGCGCCAGGCGGAACTCACGCTGATGATCGGGAACACCGCCGCGCAGCGCGTCTACGAACGCGCGGGCTTCGCGATCACCGCCGAGAAGCGCGATGCCGCGCTCGAGGCCGCGCTCGGTTGTCCGGGCCTCGCGAAGATGAGCTGCCAGCTCTGACGCATTCCGCTACCCCTTGCCGCCTCGCCAACGGAGAACAGTGGATGTCGACGGTCGTGGAGACGGGACTCGGGAAGCTCGAGGGATTCGAGAGCGACGGCGTGCGCGTGTTTCGCGGCATCCCGTTCGCGACGCCTCCGGTCGGCGAGCGGCGTTTCCGCGCGCCCGAGAAGCCCGAGCCGTGGGCGGGGGTGCGCGACGCCACGCGCTTCGGTCCGTCTGCGCACCAGCCGCCGTTGATGCTGGCGGCGCTGCCCGGCTTCGACATCGGCGAGCAGAGCGAGGACTGCCTCTACCTGAACGTGTACGCGCCGGCCGGCGCCTCGCCGGCGCAGCGCAAGCCCGTGATGGTGTGGATCCATGGCGGCGCCTTCGTGATCGGCTCGGGTGCGCAGTCGATCTACGACGGCCGCAAGCTCGCGCGGCGCGGCGACGTCGTCGTCGTCACGATCAACTACCGGCTCGGCGCGCTCGGCTTCCTCGACCTCGGCCAGCCGGACCTCGCGGCGCCCAACGCGGGGCTGCTCGACCAGATCGCCGCGCTCGAGTGGGTGCGCGATCACATCGAGGCGTTCGGCGGCGACGCCGGCAACGTGACGATCTTCGGCGAGTCGGCGGGCGGCATGAGTGTCGGCACGCTGCTCGGCTGCCCGGCGGCGCGCGGCCTGTTCCACAAGGCCGATGCCGCAGAGCGGCTCGTGCCAGGCGATCCACGCCGATCGCGAGTCGTCGACCGCGATCACCGCCGCGGTCCTCTCGGGCCTCGGGATGGCGACGGCCAACGTGAAACAGCTGCGCGAGATGCCGATCGACAAGCTGAAGCAGGTGCAGCAGACGGTGAGCTTCCAGATGCTCGCGCTCGGCGGCACCCAGCTGCTCCCGTTCCAGCCGGTCGTCGACGGTTCGGTGTTGCCGCGTCACCCGCTCGACGAGATCCGCGCAGGCCTCTCGCGCGACGTGCGCGTGCTTGATCGGGAGCACGCGCGACGAGTGGAAGCTGTTCGGCTTCATGGACACGCAGCTGCGTCAGCTCGATGCGGAGAAGATCGCCGAGCGCCTCCAGCAGCGCCTGCCGCACGCCGACGGCGCGAAGATCGCCGCGGGCTATCGCGCCGCGCGACCCGAAGCGGACTGGCCGTCGATCTGGATCGCGATCGAGACCGATCGCATCTTCCGCATCCCGGCGATCCGCGTGGCCGAGGCGCAGCGCGCCCATCGAGCGCGACGTATTCATGTACCTGCTTCACCTGGGAATCGCCGGGCTTCGGCGGCCTACTCGGTGCGTGTCACGCCATCGAGATCCCGTTCCTCTTCGACTGCCTCGATCTGCCCGGCGCCGACAAGTTCGTCGGCACGGGTCCGGACGCGCAGCGGCTGGCGGAGCGCACGATGGATTCGTGGCTCTCGTTCGCGACGAACGGCGATCCCAGTCACGCCGCGCTCGGCGCCTGGCCGCGCTACGACGCGGGTCGCCGCGCCACGATGGAACTCGGCGCGCGCTGCGGCGTGCAGGACGACCCGGCCGCGCGCGAACGCGCGCTGTGGGACGGCGTGCTCTAGGAGATGGGATAACCGGTGCCGGGCGTCAAGTTATTTCTTGTCAGGTTATTTCGCGACTCGGCCGATCTGCGCGACCCGTCGAATAACCTGACGAGAAATGACCTGACGCCCGGCACCTCTCCTAGCTACCCCAGGCTCTCCGCCAGCTCTCGCAGCGCCGCGCCGCGCGCCGCGGAAGATCGGCCAGCCGTCGCCGACCAGCACGGCGTCGATGTCGGGCAGCGCGGCGAGTCGCCGCAGCGAGCGCGCCGCGGCGGCGGCGTCGCGCAGCTTCGGCTGCGGCAGCGTCGTCAAACGACCGCCTTCGTGCGCGCGCACGAGGTCGCCGGTGACGAGCGTCGTGCCCTCGAGCACGAGCGCCAGCTCCCCGGGTGTCTTCGAGCCTTCGAGGGCGAGGACGCGCAGGCCCGGTACCGGTTCGTCACCGTCGCCCAGCCAGACGTCGCAAGCGAACGGGAACTCGTCGCGCTCGGCGCGCGGACCGGCGAGGCGCGCGTCGCAGGTCCGCGCCAGCCACTCCGCGTTGCGCACGTGGTCCGCGTTCGTGACGACCACGAACGCGACGCCGCCCAACTCCTCCAGGTGTTTGCGGTCGTGTGGCGAGAGCGGGAGCGGGTCGATCGCGACGTTTCCGCCCGGCCGCACCCAGAGCACCGAGTGGAAATCGAGATTGCGCGTCTCGTCGAAGATCGACCAACCGTAGAGATCGGGGCGATGCAGGCGCTTCACGCGGGCCTCCGGATTCTGGCGCAGCGTACCGCGTGCGGCGGGGTCGCGATCGACTCGCCAGGGGCATCGAGCCCGTTGACCGATCGGGATCCCCATCGAATCTACGCGAAACCGAGGCGGGTTCGGCTACGGTGGCAAGCCGTGGCGACCGCATCCGTGCTTTCCGAACGTCTCTATCGGCTGGTCCCGGCGCTCGACTCGCTGCGCCGCTACGGCGCGGCCGACGCGCGCTCGGACGTGGTCGCCGGCCTCACGGTCGCGGCCGTCGCGGTGCCGCAGGCGATGGCCTACGCGATGGTCGCCGGGGCTGCCCGCCGAGTACGGCCTCTACACCGCGATCGTGATGACCGCCGTCGGCGCGGTCTTCGACTCCTCGCGGCAGCTCATCAACGGCCCCACCAACGCGATCTCGATCGCGGTGCTGAGCGCCATCGCGGTCGATCGCGCGGCCAGCACGAGCATCCAGGCCGCGATCCTGCTCGCCTTCATGGTCGGCTGCGATCCAGCTCGGCATCACGCTGCTGCCGGCTCGGCGATCTCACCCGCTACATCTCGCACTCGGTGATCGTCGGCTTCACCGTCGGCGCCGGCATGCTGCTGGTGCTCGACCAGCTGAAGAACCTGCTCGGCATGCAGCGCGATGGGCGACGCCCACGACCACTTCCTCGTGCGCTTCTGGCTGACGCTGATCGGACGGCGGCGGCATCCACGCCGAGACGGCGGCGATCGGCCTCGGCACGATCGCGCTGGTGATCGCGCTGCGCTGGCTCGAAGGCGCGGCTCGGCTGGCGCCTGCTGCCCGATCTGCTGATCGTGGTCGGCGTCGATGGCGGCGCTCGTGGCGCGGCTCGGGCTCGACCAGCGCGGCGTCAGCGTCGTCGGCGAGATTCCCGGCGAAGCTGCCGCCCTTCCGTCTGCCGCCGCTCGACGCCGCGCAGATGCGCGACGTTCTCGACCGGCGCGCTCGCGATCGCGCTGCTCGGTCTGCTCGAAGCCGTCGTCGATGGCCAAGGCGATCGCGGCGCAGACCGGGCAGAAGCTCGACATGAACCAGCAGTGCCTGAGCGAGGGGCTCGCGAACTTCACCGGCAGCTTCTTCCAGTGCATTCCCGGCTCGGGCTCGCTGACGCGCTCGGCGATCAACCAGCAGGCCGGCGCGGTGACGCAGTGGTCGGGCGTCGTCTCGGCGCTCGCGGTCGCGCTGATCATGCTCGTCTTCGCGCCGTACGCGCGCTTCATCCCGCGCGCCGCGCTCGCCGGGATCCTGATGGTCTCGGCGTGGAACATGGTCGACTGGCGCGCGCTCGCGCTACCACCTGCGCGCCACGCGCTTCGACGCCGCGATCGTCGCCGCCACCGCGATCTCCGCCGTCGCGATCTCGATCGAGTTCTGCGTCCTGATCGGCGTCTTCATGTCGTTCCTGCTGACGGTGCCGCGCGCGGGCCGGATGCTGCTCACGGAATTCGTGGTGAGCGCCGGACGGCAGCGTCCACGAGCGGCTGCCCGAGGACGAGGCCTGCGGCCGGATCCTGATCTTCGGCCTCGAGGGCGAGATGTTCTTCGGCGCCACCGCCGCCCTCGAAGCGCACTTCGCCAGCATCGAAGAGCGCGTGGGCGACGACACCAGCGTCGTCGTGCTGCGCATGAAGCGGCTGCGCAACCCCGACGCGGTCGGCCTCGCGCTGCTCGACGGGTTCCTCGAGCGCATGGCGGCGCGCGGCGTCCACGTCCTGCTGTGCGGCGTGCGCACGGGTCTCTTCGAGACGATCGAAGCGCACGGGGCTGGTCGCGCGCCTCGGCGAGAAGGACATCTTCCTCGAGCAGCCGGTGCGGCAGACCAGCACGCTGCTCGCGATCCGCCACGCCTACGAGCTGATCCCTGAACCATGCCCGACCTGCCCGCGTCGCGACCGCGCGACCCTCAACCGCAATCTCCATTACGAGATCTAAGAACTCCGATAGCCGGTGCCGGGCGTCAGGTTATTTCTTGTCAGGTTATTTCGGCGGACTCGGCCGGTTCGCGCCGACCCGTCGAATAACCTGACAAGAAATAACCTGACGCCCGGCACCTCTTCTAGAGCTGGCGCAACGCGGCGCGCGCTTGCAGGCGACGGGGGGACACGGCTCGGGCATGCTACCGCGCCGATGGAATCCCGCGGATCGACCGGTGTGCTCTACGCGCTCGCCGCCTATACGAGCTGGGGCATGCTGCCGGTCTACTGGAAGTCGCTCGCCGGCGTTCCCGCGCTCGAGATCCTGATGCATCGCCTGCTCTGGACGGGCGTCTTCGCAGCGCTGCTGGTCCGCTGGCCGCGTCGCGCGCCGGAGGTACGTGTCGCGATCCTGCGGACAGCGCCGTCACCTGCTGGCGCTCACCGCCTCGTCGCTGCTGCTCGCCGGCAACTGGCTCACCTTCATCTGGGCGGTGAACCGCGGCGAGATCGTCGCGACGAGCCTCGGCTACTACCTGAACCCGATCGTCAGCGTCGCGCTCGGCGTGCTGCTGCTGCGCGAGAGGCTGCGGCCGCTGCAGCTCGTCGCCGTCGCGCTCGCCGCGACGGGCGTTGCGTCGCGTTCAGCGTGCTGCGCGGCGAGCCTGCCGTGGATCTCGCTCGTGCTCGCCGGCTCCTTCGCGATCTACGGGTTGATCCGCAAGACGGTGCCCGTCGCGTCGATCGCGGGTCTCGCGGTCGAGACGGCGCTGCTCGCGCCGTTCGCTGCGATCGCGATCGTCTGGCGCGAAGGCCACGGCATCGGGCGCGTTCGCGAACGCGGCGCGCTCGGCCACACGCCCCGCTGCTGCTGGTCGGCGTCGGGCGTCGTCACCGCCCTGCCGCTGATCTGGTTCGCGTCCGCGGCGCGTCGACTGCGGCTCGCGACGGTCGGGCTCCTCCAGTACATCGCGCCGAG
Source organism: uncultured delta proteobacterium (assembly GCA_963801625.1). GTDB lineage: Bacteria > Myxococcota_A > UBA9160 > UBA9160 > PR03 > PR03. The sequence goes on along the minus strand of CAWDFQ010000010.1, from coordinate 164,399 downwards.
CATCGCGCTCGCGATCGCCGTGCTCGTCTACGGCGAGCCCTTCACGCGCGCACATGCCGTTGCATTCGCGTGCATCTGGAGCGCGCTGGCGCTGTATTCGCTGGAGACGTGGCGCGCCTTTCGCTGAAGAAGAGGAGAAAGGGACGGTCCTCGAGGTGGACGGGCAGTGGAGTTCGGGGACACACCTGGGCCCTTGCCCGCCGCGATCTGCCGCTCAACTGATCCGCGAGATCCGCCGATCCATCCCCGTGATGAGCGAACCGCGCCTCTGCATCGCCTCCCATGCCGCCGATTCCGACTACGCGCCGACCTCTCGCGTGCTGCTCTGGAAGCTCGGCTACGCGCTCGTGCCGGCGGCGGAGGCGAACGAGCCGTCGCTGCGCGTGGTGCGCGACGATCGCCTCGGCGAAGTCGCAGCGACGCCCGGTCGTGCCGATCATCCTGCTCACCCGCGAACGCTCGGCGCAGCACGCGCGACCCGCGCATCGCGGGAACGCTGCGGCGCCCGGCGCGACTGCACGAACTCTACCGGCTGATCCAGGCCGCTCTCGAAGAGCACCCGCGCTCGGTCCCGCGCGTCGCCGACGTCGCTGCGCGGCAAGGGCGAGAGCGAAGACCAGCACTGGGACTTCGACGTGCGCTCGCTCTCGGAGAACGGCTGCCTCGTCACGGGCGCGAAACTGCCGCGCCAGGGCCCGTCGTTCGAACTCGACATCGAGCTGCCGTGGGGGCAGCGACTCGCGACGCCCGCCGTCGTGGCCTACGAGCAGGGTGAATGCCTCGGCCTCGTCTTCCAGGGCATCACGCTCGGCGCGCGCAAGAAGATCGCGAAAGCGGTGCTGGAGTTGATCTCGAGGTCGTAGGCGTTCACGTGGACGAATCGAAGTCGGCCGGCATGCGCGCTGCGAGCGGCGGGATCCCAGGCAGCTTCAGTTCCACCGCGTGCAACAGCGTGCGAACGCCGGGCGCGCCGCCGTAGACGACGTCGCCGGCGATCGGCGTCCCGCTCGTCGCGAGGTGGACGCGGATCTGGTGCGAACGCCCTGTCGTCGGTCGCACGCGACGAGTGCGCGCGCGCCGTCGTCCGCGAGTCGCGTGAAGCGCGTGTGCGAGAAGCGAAAGCCCGGTTCCGGTCCGTTGCGCAGCGCGAAGCGGTAGCGCTGCGGGTCGAGCACGCGGCCGAGGAAGCCCGACACCTCCCACTCCGGGTTCGCCGGCACGGGCGACACGATCGCCAGGTAGCGCTTGTGCGCGCCGCCTTCCGCGAAGACTCGGCCGAGTCGAGCCGCGGCTTCCGGCGTCCTGGCGAAGAGCACGACGCCACTCGTCTCGCGGTCGAGCCGGTGCACCGCGACCAGCGACGCGCAGCCAGTGAGCGCGCGCAGCGCCGCTTCGAGCGAGAGGCGCCGGCTCGCGCGCGTCCGCTGCGTCGTCAGCCACGCGGGCTTGTCGACGGCCAGCCAGTCGTCGCAATCGGCGAGCACGCGCTCCGCGCCGAGGGCGATCGCCTCGGGCTCGCTGGCGAAGGCGTAGGTGTCGACGCGCGTGCCCGCAGCGATCGCGTCGGGAAGCTCGTCGCCCGAGTGCGGCTTGCCGTCGAGGTGCAGACCGCCGTGCCACAACATGCTGTCGAAGTGCGCGGCGTCCCAGCCGCAGCGGGCGCGCGCGTCGGCGAGGAACTCGTCGCGCGACTGCGCAGCGGCGGTCGTCCAGCGCAGTCGCAACAGCGGCGGGTCGAAGCGTTCGCGGGCGTTTGGGAAAGGTCGAGTCAAGGCTGACAGTCGGCACTCGGAGACCCGCCCGGATCCGAGCCGTCCGCCCGTCGCCGAAGTGGCCCTTGCCCGGCACGTGGTTCACCTCGACGCGGATGCCGTCGGGATCCTCGAAGAGCACCGAGTAGTAGCCGGGCGCGAATTGCGGGCCTCTCGGGCGCGTGCACGATGTGCGCGTGCAGCTCGTCGACGAGGAAGCGGTGGACGGCGTCGACGTCGGCGCGCTCGCGCGCGCGGAAGCAGAAGTGGTGCAGGCCCGACGCGTTCTGGTCGAAGCGGCGCTCGCGCTTGTCGGCTCGGCGCGCCGCGCACCAGGATGCCGGTGCGCGAGCCGATGCAGTAGAGCACGCCGTCGCCCTTGATCAGCGTCTTCATCTCGAGGAAGTGGCAGAGCTTCTCCCAGAACGGCAGGCAGCGGTCGGGATCGCGCACCGTCAGCTGGATGTGGGCGATGCCGTTCATCGAGACGCTCATGGCGATGCTCCTCAGGGGATCCGCGCCGGATCGAGGACGCCGCTCGGATCAGCTCCGCCAACCAGCGCCCTGACGCCTTCACGCTGCGCTCGCTGCGTCTGCGCGTCGAATCCGACGAGGCCGAAGCGCTCGGGGCCGAAGCCGAAGTTCCACTCGTAGTTGTCGACGGCGGTCCAGTGGAAGTAGCCGCGCACGTCGGCGCCGCGTTGGCGCGCGCGGTCGAGCGCGGCGAGATGCGCGGCGACGTAGCGGATGCGGAAGTTCTCGTCGCTCGTCGGCACGCCGTTCTCGGTGACGAGCAGCGGCACGCCGGGCAGCGCCTGCGCGACGCGCACCAGGCCGTCCTCGAGGCCGCCCGGGTGCACCTTGCGGTGCATGGCGATCGACCGGCGCGATCGTCGCGATCGGACCACGAGCCCGGCCCGCCCGCGCCGAAGCTCGTCGAGTTGTAGAAGTTGAAGCCGTAGCGATCGAGCGCGCCGCGCAGGTGCGGGATCTCCTCGGGCTCGCGCGTCGGCACGCGCACCCAGCCCGTCGCGAGCGCTTCGAGCAGCACGCCGTGGTACCAGGCGTCGAAGCGCTCGCGCGGCGTCGCGTTGCAGCGCGTCGTTCGGATCTTCGGGGCGCGGGTCGAGGTACACCTCGATCGTCGCGACGGTGGGCTGCGGCTGCTGCGACTTCAAGATGCGGTAGGCGTCGGCGTGCAGCGCGAGCACGTGACGCGTCATCGCGAACGCCGATGCGGCGTCCTTCACGAAGGGCGGGTTCACGCCCATCAGGTATCCCGTCAGCACGTAGACCATCGATTCGTTCGCGACGTGGAAGTGACGCGCGTGCGGAGTCGAGCGCGCGGCCGACGCGCTCGACGTAGCGCAGGAAGTCGCCGTGATTCGCGGGCTCGAGAAAACCGCCGCGCGCGGCGAACCAGCGCGGGTGCGTGAAGTGGAAGAGGTTCACCCAGGGCGTCACACCCGCGGCGCTCGCGGCGTCGCAGATCGCGCGGTAGCGGTCGAGCGCCGCCTCGTCGAAACGGCCGCGCTCGGGCTCGACGCGACTCCACTCGACCGAGAGCCGGTAGTGGCGGAAGCCGAGGCTCGCGACGAGTTGCAGGTCCGTTTCGGCGCGCTCCCAGAAGCCGTTGCCGGGATTCGGCGGCACGCGACCGGCGCGCGCGGCGTCCACCCAGTCGTTCGCGACGTCGCCGCCCTCGGACTGGAACGCCGAGGACGCGACGCCCCACGCGAACTCCGGCCCGAAACGCACGGGTTCGCGCGGTAGGAGCGGCGCCCAGCGCGCGCGTTCGGCGTCGCTCACGGGACGGCATGCCTCTGTCGTTCGCGGGTCGCCATGCCGGCGCACACTACCTGACTGTCCAACACATCGAGAGAGGTCGGTCGGTCTCCACTGCGAACGCCTGCGGCTGCGGTCGACGGGCTCGAAACCGGTGATCTCCAGGGATGCGGAACGCAGCGTTCCGTTATAAGCTCGGCCGCCTCATCCCCGGAGGCCCCGCATGCGACGCTCTGCGCTTCGGCTGCTCTCGACAGTCGCACTCCTCTTCGCCGCCGCTTCGCCCGCAGCGTACGCAGCCGAAGACAGCAGCGCGGCAGGACCGTCCTTCAAGCCGGGCGACGTGATTCCCTTCGAGAAGCTCGAAGAACTCAAGCCCTTTCTCCCCAAGGAAGTCTGGGCGAATCGCGACTTCTTCTTCTTCGAGGGCATGAAGCTGGAGATCGGCCCGTTCTACGAGAACTACGCGCCGGCGTCCGTCTACAGCGAGGCGACCGCGAAGTTCGCCGGACACTCCAAGCTCGGCCCCGACGGCTCACTCGAGGGCTACACCAGCGGGCAGCCCTTCCCGATCGACAAGATCGACTGCAAGGGCGATCCCGACGCCGGCACCAAGATGATCTGGGACTTCCACTACCGCTGGGCGCCGCCGAGCGGGGTTTCGAGCTTCTACTACTCGTACTGGGATCGCGGCGAAGAGCTGCCGCTCTACTACGAGGGCACGGGCGGCGGCGTGGAACTCTCGCACCGTCCCGAGCCGTCGCTGCTCGAACAGGGTGGCGACATGTTCCGCGGCGAGACGCGCAAGAACGTCAGCGGCGCCGAAGTGACCGCGCCCTTCGATGCGCGCGGCATCATGCTGCTCAGCTATCGCTACAAAGAGTCGGACAATGCCGCTCGCGAAAGCGCGCAACGACGACACCTGGGTCTACGTGCCGACGCTGCGCCGCGTGCGCCGCATCTCGACCGCGCAGCGCACCGACGCGATCTCCGGCACCGACTTCACGCTCGACGACCTGTTCTCGTTCAACGGCGTCGTGCCCCAGTACGACTGGAAGTGCCTCGGCGAGCAGGACGTGATCGCGCCGTTCAATACCAAGGTGAAGGGCTACCCGTACGTCAAGAACCAGAACTTCGGTCCCTACGGCCTCTCCTTCGCCAACGACCGCTGGGATCTTCGCCACGCCGTGATCGTGCGGATGACGCCGCGGAACTCGGAGCATCCCTACGCGTACAAAGACATCTACATCGACAAGGAAACGCTCCAGCCGCTCTACTCGTTCGCCTCACGACCAGAAGCAGGAGCTGTGGAAGATCATCTACCACAACCACCGCTGGAGCGAGGACGACTCGCTGACCGGGAAGTGGCACGAGGACTGGGAAGAGGTGGCCGAGCCGCGTTCGATCTCGGTGGTGTCCGACGTGATCATCAACGTGCAGACCGGCACCGGCAACCGCATCGAGATCTGGGACGCCGGTGGCAAGCCGGTCGGCAACAAGGCGCAGATCCGCCGCTACATCGATGTCGGGCGCTTGACGCGCGGGCGCTGAGCGCCCGCGCCAGGTCTCACCGGCAAACCGGTGCGACCACGCTCACATCCTGAAGGCAAGCCAGGTCGCACAGAGCAGCAGGCCGACGAATGCCGGCGCGCGCCCGAGACGTCCGACCGAGAGCAGGCCCGCGACGGTCGCGACCATCAGCGCGAGCATCGTCCAGAGATCGGCGCGCGCGACCTCGGGTGGTGCCGCGAGCGGCGCCACCAGCGTCGCCGCGCCGGCGATGCCGAGTTGGTTGAAGACGTTGCTGCCGAGCACATTGCCAACCGACACTTCCGGGTGGTGGCGCCGCGCCGCAGCGGCGCCGGCCGCGAGTTCGGGCAGCGACGTCCCGACGGCCGCCAGCGTGAGGCCGATGGTCGCCTCCGAAACCCCGAAGTGGCGCGCCAGCCCGGTCGCGCCGTGCCCCGTGAGGCCCGCATCGACCGCGACCGCGAGTTCCGGCGCCGAGGTGCCGAAGCCGACGACCGTCGCACCGACGACGGCCTTCGCGAGACCGAGCCGGTGCGCGAGCGCGACGGCGCCTCGCACCAGCGCCTCGCCGCCGCCGAATAGCAGCGCGAGTCCGATCCCTCTCTCGACGGCCGGCATCTCCCCCCGATGAGCGGTACGGGATGACATGCCCGTCACGCCGCGACCTTCCCACCCGGAGGACGGCGCGGCCGCTGCTACGTTGCGGACGCACTTCCTTCGGAACCAGGAGCCGTATGGACGTTCGCGCCGCCGTGGCTCGCGCCGCCGGCAAGCCGCTCACGATCGAGACGATTCGTCTCGAGGGCCCGCGCGAGGGCGAGGTGCTGGTGGAGATCAAGGCCACCGGCGTCTGCCACACCGACGCCTTCACGCTCTCGGGCGCCGATCCGGAAGGGATCTTCCCGTCGGTGCTCGGACACGAGGGCGCCGGAATCGTCGTGGAAACGGGCGCCGGCGTCCGTTCGGTCGCCCAGGGCGATCACGTGATCCCGCTCTACACGCCCGAGTGCCGAAACTGCGAGTTCTGCCTCTCGGGCAAGACGAACTTGTGTCAGGCGATCCGCGCGACCCAGGCGCAGGGCCTGATGCCCGACGGCACCAGCCGCTTCCGCGACGCGCAGGGCCGCGAGCTGCGCCACTACATGGGCACCTCGACCTTCGCGAACTACACGGTGCTGCCCGAAATCGCGGTGGCGAAGATCCGCCCCGACGCTCCGTTCGAGTCCGCCTGCCTGCTCGGCTGCGGCGTCACCACGGGCATCGGCGCGGTGCTCTTCACCGCGAAAGTGCGGCCCGGCGACAACGTCGTCGTCTTCGGCCTCGGCGGCGTCGGGCTCTCGGCGATCCAGGGGGCGCGCATCGCGAACGCCGACAAGATCATCGGGGTCGACAGGAATCCCAAGAAGAAGCCGCTCGCCGAGCGCTTCGGCATGACCCACTTCGTGAACCCGGCAGAACTGCGAGGGGAACTGGTGCCCTACCTCGTCGATCTGACCGGCGGCGGCGCCGACTTCTCCTTCGAGTGCATCGGCAATGTCACAACGATGCGTCAGGCGCTCGAGTGCTGTCACAAGGGGTGGGGGCAGAGCGTGATCATCGGCGTTGCGGGCGCCGGGCAGGAGATCGCGACGCGTCCCTTTCAACTCGTGACCGGTCGTGTCTGGCGCGGCTCCGCCTTCGGTGGCGCACGCGGTCGCAGCGACGTACCGAAGCTCGTCGACTGGTACATGGACGGCAAGATCGAAATCGACGCGCTGATCACACACCGCCTCGGGCTCGGCGCGATCAACGAGGCCTTCGACCTGATGCACGCTGGCGAGTCGATCCGCAGCGTCGTGAGCTTCGACTGATGCGAAGTTCGTGGACGCGGCGCGCTCTTCGGATTGCGCTCCTGGTCGCCTGTGCGTGGCTCGTGCCCGCGCCGCGCTCCGATGCACAGCTGCTGCCGCCGCCGAACAGCGAATCGCAGCCGCCGCTGGCGATCCCGCCCGTGCTCCAGAACGGGTCGACGCCGCTGCCGATCTCACCCACCGCGATCGCGCTGCCCGAGATCGCCGCGCGCGCCGAGGCCGCGACCCAGCGTCTGCGTGCGATCGAGGCCGAGACGGCGCCCGACGCGAGCACGCGCGCGATGGCCGAGGCGCTTCCGAAGCGCAGCGAGGATCTCGACAAGGGCGTCGCGGACGTCGAGGAGGCGATCGAGACCCGCGCGGGTCTGGATCGCCTCCTCGATCTCCAACGCACGCTCGGGGCGGTTCGCGAGGAGATCGGCGCTTGGCAGGAGGCGTCGAACACGCGCGCCGCGATGCTGGAAGCGCGCGTCGGCGAGCTGGCGGCGCTCAAGGACACGCTGGACCTCACGCTCGAGAGCGCGCGCAGCGAGAAGGCGCCCGACGCCGTGATCACCCACGTGCTCGAGGTGCGCAAGGACGTCCGCGCCGTCCAGCGCAAGCTCCAGGACTTGCGCAGCGAGGCGCTGACGCAGCAGGGCGAGGTGGCCCGGCTCTCGACCACCATCTCGCTGCTGCTCGACAACGTGAGTCGCGCGCGCTGGGAGATTCGAGGCCGGCTCTTCGAGGCGGATCGCAGCCCGATCTGGGTCGCGACGCGCAAGGCGCAGAGCGTCGACTCGGTGCTGAAGCGAGTGAACGACGCGACGCGGCGCGATGCGGACAGCCTGCGCAGCTTCGCCGAACTGAGTGTCGATCGAATCCGGATCCACGGGCTGCTCTTCGTGGGATTGCTGGCGCTCGCGCTGGTGTTGCGGGGTTGGGCGCGCCAGCGTCGCGCCGCCGGCAAGCAGATCGGTCCAGCGCCGCGCGTCTACGACAGTCCCATCTCTGTTGCGCTGGTCGGCGCGCTGCTCGTCACACCCCGGCTCTATCCGCACGCGCCTCTGGTGATCACGGGCCTCACCGGACTGCTGATCCTCATCCCCATTCTGGTGCTGCTCTTCGAGGTCTTTCCGAACGAGCTGCGCCGACTCTGGTACGCGGTCGCCGGCTTCTATCTGGTCGATCGCCTGCGCTACGCCTTCCAGTCCGTCGAGCTGCTGGAGCGGTCGCTGTTCCTGCTCGAGATGCTGGCCGCGACGGCTCTCGTGGTCTGGCTGCTGCGGACCAACCGCCTCGAGCAGCTCTCGCGTGTCGTCGGCTCGACGCGTTGGCTGGTCCGTGTGCTGCGCGGCATGGCTGTCACCTTCGCCGCGGCAGCGGTTGCCGACGCGCTCGGCTACTTCACGCTGGGCAAGGTGCTGGGCGAAGGTTTGCTCACCAGCGTCTACGTCGGGGCGGTGCTCTCGGGCGTGGTCGTCATCGTCCGTCCGATCGTACCTGCGGTGCTGGGCTCGGACCCCCTGTCCGGACTGCATGTCATCTCGCGCTATCGCGACGCCATCGAGCGTTTCCTCGACCGCAGCGTCGAGTGGGCCGCGATCGGACTCTGGGCCTACGTCTCGCTCGACCGACTGACCCTCGCGGATCCCCTCCTCGATTCACTGCGTTGGCTGGTCGGCACGCCGGTGGAGATGGGGACCGTCGCCATCTCGCTCGGCGACGTGCTGGCGTTCGGCGCCGTGGTGGGCGTGGCGATGCTGCTCTCGCGCGCGGTGCGCGTGTTGCTCGAAGAGGACGTGCTGCCGCGCACGTCGCTCGAGCGCGGCATCCCGCACGCCATCTCGAACACCGCCGCCTACGGCTTGGTCGTCATCGGCTTCCTGCTCGCGCTCGGCGCGGCGGGCATCGACCTCTCCAAGGTGACGGTGCTGGCGGGCGCCTTCGGCGTCGGCATCGGCTTCGGCCTGCAGAACATCGTCAACAACTTCATCTCGGGTCTGATCCTGCTCTACGAGCGCCCGATCCAGGTGGGCGACACCGTCGAAGTCGGCAACCTCACCGGCGAGGTGAAACGCATCGGAATCCGTTCGAGCACCTTGCGCACCTTCCAGGGTGCCGAAGTGATCGTGCCGAACGCCAACCTGATCGCCGAGCAGGTCGTCAACTGGACGCTCTCGGATCGCCAACGGCGCATCGAGTTGCCGGTGGGCGTCGCCTACGGCACCGATCCGCAGCGCGTGCTCGCGATCCTGCTCGACGTCGCGAAGGCGTCACCCGAGGTGCTCGACGATCCGGCGCCGCTCGCGCTGTTCCGCGGCTTCGGCGACAGCGCTCTCGACTTCGAACTGCGCGTCTGGACGGGACTCGCCACCCACCTGGAAGTCCGCAGTCGCATCGCGATCGCCGTCAACGCCGCCCTCCGCGAAGCCGCCATCGAAATCCCCTTCCCCCAACGCGACCTCCACATCAGGTGAGAAAGGGGACTGAGAAAGGGGACGGTCCTCACCATGGACTGGCTGAGGACTCGAGGGACACACCTCAGCTCGGCGACGACCCCTCCGGCGCGCCGTCCGCCCCGCGCGCCGTCTGCGCAGCGCGCAAGACTCCAGAGGCGGTCGCTCCGATTGCCCGGCCTACCTGCGCGGCGGTGAGCCCCAGTCGATCCACCCCATCCAGCGCCAGCCTGCGCCGGACATTCGTCACGGCTCGTTCACGCGCCCCCTCCGTCAGGTCGCGCAGATCGACGCCGTGGGCGGCGCATACGCGCGCGCGCCACGCCAGGAAGGTCGCCCACGCTTCGCCATCGACGCACGCGACCGGCGCCGCGTCGAGCGCTTCGGGTGCGTCGCCAGCGCGCATCCACTCGCCGAGTCGTTCGCGCGCGACGTGCGGGGCGGCGTCGAAGAACGCGAGTGCGGCGCTCGTGTCGTGGAAGCGCGACGCGGATTGCACGCCGAGGAGCGCGCCATGTCCGCACCAGGGGTAACGAGCGAGTTGATTGAGGGAGTCGACGAGCTGGGCGCGCAGGGGATTGCGATGGACGTAGCGGATCAATCCCCTCGCGTCCGCATCGTCGCGCGCGGGGCGCGAGCGAAAGCGATTCTGCACCAGATGCCCGACGCGCTCATGGCGGCGGTTGAAGTACAGGGAATAGCCCGTTCCGATGCGCTGCATGGCGTGGGCGAGCGGGCGGTCGCCGGTCTGGAGCACGAGGTGGACGTGGTTCGACATCAGGACCCACGCCAGGCAACGCACGCGCTCTTCGGGCAGGATTTCGTCGAGACGACGCAGATAGTCGTGGCGGTCGGCGTCGTCGACGAAGGTCGTGCGGCGAGCGACGCCGCGTTGGATCACGTGATGAACGACACCGGGCGCATCGAAGCGAGGTCCGCGCGGCACATCGAGACTCCCCGGGACCAGATTCCGGGGCTTTCGCACTATAGCAGACGCGAGCGAGGAGAAAGGGGACGGTCCTCGCCGTGGACGGGCTGAGGACTTCGGGGACACACTTGGTTGAGGTGTGTCCCTCGAGTCCACAGCCAGGTCACATGGAGGACCGTCCCCTTTCTCCGCGGAAGGCGGGGATGACTTTTTCGGCGAAGAGGCGGGCGGGGGCGCGGGTGTCGCGGCCGAAGAATTCGATCACGAAGGTGGTGCAGCCGAGAGCGACGTGGCGTTCGATGCAGTCGATGACGCGCGCGGGGGTGCCCCAGATGCCGTGCTCGGCGAGTGCGCCGCCCATGTGACCGCCGTAGATCTTGCCGGCCTTGGCGAGCGCGGCGTCGGCGCCGGCGTCGTCCTCGGCGATCACGACTACGCACTGCTGCGACACTTCGATCGAGTCGAAGTCGCGCCCTACGTCGTTGCAGCGACGCTGCAACGCGGCGATCTTCGCGCGGAGCTGGCCCTGGAACACGCCCATGTTGTTCCAGATGTCGGCGTGTCGCGCGGCGATCCCCATCAGCACCTTTTCGCCGCCGCCGCCGACGAGGATCTGCGGGCGCACGCTCGGCTTCGGCTCACACACCGCGCCGTGCACCGAAAAATGCCTGCCCTCAAAGCTCGCCTTCTCCTCGGTCCACAGCTTCTTCAGGATCAGCACGGTCTCTTCGAGTGCGCGCAGCCGCTCGCGCAGCGGCGGGAAGGCGCAGCCGGTGTCCTTGAACTCCGCCTCGAACCAACCGGCGCCGAGGCCGACGATGGCGCGACCGGGTCCCGCGATCTGGTCGAGCGTCGCGACCTGCTTGGCGAGCAGCGCGGGATTGCGGAAGAAGGGCGGCGTCACCAGCGTCCCGAGTCCCGCGCGCTCGGTCACGGCCGCGACCGCCGCGAGCTGCGTCCACGCTTCGAGAATCGGCAGCGTTGGAACGGGTACGCCGTACACGTGATCGCAGACCCAAAGATGATCGAAGCCGAGTCGGTCGAACTCGATGGCGGCCTCGCGCGCCTCCTGCCAGGTGCGCTTGATCTGGGGCAGCGTGACGCCAAAGCGGACGGTTCTCGGTGTGGGCATGCGCGGATTCTACGCAGCTCGTGGCGTCGCGCACAAGCTCGGCGCGCCGCTGCACCGATTGACGAGCCTGCCCGTACGAATCTGCATCCGTCCGGAGCGAGTCGGATCGATGGGACCCCATTCGCCACAGCGCGGGACTAGACTCCGCCACGTGATCCCGGAGAGCAACGCAGCGACGCTCGTCGTCGCGGCCAGTGCGCGCGCCGCAGAGGCCCGTCTGCTCGCCGAGGTCGGCGCCGTCCTCGAGCAACGCGACGCCGCCCTGCTCGCCGCGCTCGCCGCGGGCGACGCGCCGGCGGTGCAGCAGTTGCTGGCGCGCCCGCTGCGCATCGTCGTGCCGTCGAGTTCGCTGCGCGATCACGTGTCGGCGGCGCTGTTGCGCCATTTCGGGCGCTCGTTAGCGGCGGTCGCCGTGCACACGCAGTGGGGGCTGGCGCTGGCCGTGATCGAACGCGCCGACGAGGCCTGTCCCGGTGGTGAGGAATTGTTCCGATTGCTCGTGCGGCGTTTCGCCGCCGAGGAGCCGCGGCTCGCGGAAGCGCTCGGGGAATTGCACGAGGGCTACGGCATCGTCCTCGCGACCGCGCGCGATCTCGTCGACGCCGGCTTCGGTCCGACATCGGCCGAGGCGCTCGACGAAGTGCTCGCCGCGCAGGGAAGCGCCGAATCCGAGCGCATGCGCGGCGTGGTGCGCGTCACGGGGCGCGCGCTCGACGCGCTCGAAGCCGAGGGCCTCGGCCCGCGCACGGCGCTCTTGCAGCGCGCGACGGACGTAGTGCGCGAGCGCGGGGACGCCGCGATCCCCACCGGCGCGCTCTGGATCCACGGCTTCGCGGACGCAACCGGCGTCGTGGCCGATTGGCTGGAGGCGCTGCTGCGCGCGTTCGGCGCGCATCTGCTCGCCGGCGTGCCGTCCGATCCGTTCGACGCCGCCGCGTCGGAGTCGGAGTTCTCGGCGCGCTTCCTCGAACGCATGGCGAGCGCCGCGAGCGCGCGCGAGATCGCGAGCGCCGAGGGAATCCCGCCCACCGCTCTCGCGCTGGTGCGCGCACCGGGAGCGGTCGCCGAGGTGCGCGCCGTCGCGCAGCGCATTCGCGAGCTGCTGGACGCCGGCCTTGCGGCCGAGTCGATCGGGGTCGTCGCGCGGCGTCTCGATCCGTACCGCGCTGCGCTCGAAGCCCAGTTCGGGCGCCTCGCGATCCCGTTCTCGGCGCCGGCGGTGGCCGGCTCGCCCGACGCGCGCACGCGTCGGCTGACTGCCGCCTTGCGCGTGCTCGCCGAGGCCGAGCTGGCGCCGGTGGATGCATGGCTCAGCGCCTCCGTGCATCCCGAAGCCAGCGACGGCGACTTGCGCGTCGGTCTGCACGTGCTCGGTGCGGCGCGCCTCGCCGACCTCGCGAAGCTCGATCTCGACTCGGAATTCGCGGGGCGCGAGGTGCTGCCGTTGCCTGTGCGGCGCGGATCCTCGGAAGAAGAGGAACAACAGGACGATGCGTTCGAGGGGCGCCGTTCGTCGAGGAGCGTGCGATCCCGCGTGCTGCACCGCGATCGGGTGGTAGCCGCGCAGGCGCGGGCGCGAGCGCTCGTCGATCGCATGTCGAGCTGGCCCGAGCGCGCACCCTTCGCGGAGCACGACGCGTTGCTGGCGCTGCTTCTCGAACGCGATCTCGGCTGGACGCGCGACGGCAACGACGGGCTCGCGCCCGTCCTGGTTTTGCTCGCGTCGCTCGGCGACGACGTGCCGGCGGAGTTCGAGCTGACGCGCGCCGAGTTCGCGCTGCTCGCGGGCCGCGCCTTCGAGCGTGCGCCGGGCAGCGCATTCGGCGGCGCGGGCGCCGGCGTGCAGGTGCTCCCGGTGATGAGCGCGCGCGGCCGCAGTTTTGCGTCGCTCTTCGTGCTGGGCCTGCAGCGCGAGATCTTTCCGCGCACGCCGATCGAGGATCCGATCGCCTCCGACACACTCCGGTGCGCGATGCGCGACTTGCTCCCCGAGCTGCCGGTGAAGGCGCAGGGTCGCGCCGAGGAGCGTCACCTGTTCGCCGAGCTGCTCTCGGCGAGTCCCCAGGTGACGCTTTCGTGGCAGCACACGAGCGACGAGGGTCGCGAGGTGGCGCGCTCGTCGTTCGTCGAGCGGCTGTGTCTCGAGCGCCCGGATCTCGAGGCGGTGACGGCGCCGCCCGCGCTCGGTACGCCGCAGCAAGACGCAGAAAGGCGGCGCGCACACGAGCACGCGATCCGCGCGGCGCTCTACGGCGCTCGCGGCGCGCTCGCCCCGCTTCGCGGCGAGGCGCTGCGCGAAGTGCGCGACCTGCTGGGCGGCGCCGCCGGTGCGGTCGGCGTCGAGCAGCTCGCGCGCGTACAGCTCGCGATCCTCGACGAGATCGCCCCGGATCTGCGCACGCGCACAGGACGCGAGCGCAGCACGCGGCTCGGTCCGTTCTTCGGCTACGTCGGTGCACGCGAAGCGCCTGCGCTCGGTGTAACGCCAGAGTTGTACGTGACGCGCCTCGAAGACCTGGCGCGCTGTCCGTGGCAACTGTTCCTGCGCCGCGAGCTGCGACTCGAAGCAGCGCCCGACGCGCTCGATGCGCTGCCCGCGATCTCGACCTCGGTCGTCGGCAACGTGGTGCACGCGGTGCTTCAGTGCGTCGTCGATCGCGCCGTGAGCAAGCGCTCCGAGGGCCACGAATCCCTGCGGGCCGCGCTCGAACGCGGCGCGGTGCGCGCGCCGTGGCCGGAGCCGGCGGAACTGGCGTCGATCGCAGCGAAGGAGGCGTCGCGCGTCGCGGCGGTGGAGGGCGTGCGCATTCCGGGCTTCGCGCGCGCCCTGGCCCAGCGTGCGCTTGCGATGCTCGAGGTGGCGCGCGCCCGCGACTGGAGCGACCCGGACGGACTCGCGGTTCTGGGTGCCGAACTCGCCGGAGACGTCGTCGTGCGAGACGCGGCGGGACGCGATCGCCGCATCGGCTTCATCGTGGATCGCGCCGATCTCGCCGGCGGCGTGCTGCGCCTCACCGACTACAAGACCGGGACACCGATCAGCACCGTCACCGGCGAGGCCACGAAGCGCGAGAAGCTGCTCGATGCAGTTTCGGAAGGGCGAGCGCTGCAATCCGTGGCGTATCTCGCGGCGGCGCAGGCTCTCGGCGCAGCGCAGGCCGAGGGGCGCCTGCTCTACCTGCGCGAAGACCTCGACGACCGCTCGCGCGCCTTCGTTGCACGGCACGACGACGCAGATCTGCTAGCGGCGTTCGAGGCGACCGCGCGCACGGCGTTCGCCGCGCTCGACGCCGGGACGCTGTTCCCGCGCCTTGTCCTGCCGAGCAAGGACGCGGAGCCCTCGGCTTGTGATTGGTGCGAGGTCGCAGCCGCGTGCCTGCGCGGCGAGAGCAACCAGCGCACGCGCCTGCGCGAGTGGGCGGCAGCGGAGGCCGCGCGTCGCGACGCCCCGAACGCAGCCGACCGCGCGCTGTTTGCTGCCTTTGCATTTGGTCGCGAACCCGAACAGCGCGAAGAGGACGCATCGTGAGCGCGCCGGCGGCTCCCGACGTGGACCGCGTCACCGACACCGCTGCGCGCAGCGCCGCGCAGACGCTCTTCGCGGGTCCGATGGTCCTGGTGGCGGGTGCGGGAACCGGCAAGACCACGGTGCTCGTCGCTCGCGTGCTCGCCTGGTGCCTCGGCCCCGGCTGGGAGCGCGCCGAGCAGGCGCTCACGGCGGCGGGCTCTGCAGCGCCAGCGCCGCGCGCGGTGGCCGAGCGCACACTGGAACGCGTCGTCGCGATCACCTTCACGGAAGCCGCCGCGGCCGAGATGGAAGCGCGCGCCATGCAGGGGTTCGCGCAGGTCGCCGTGGGCGGGGCCGTGCGGGGCCTGGGCGCCGCGGTCGCCCCGGCCGACGCAGCGGCGCGTCGCGCGCGCGCGCGGATGCTGCTCGCTGGCTTCGACCGCCTGCACGTGCAGACCATCCACGCGTTCTGCCGGCGGCTGCTCGCCAATCATCCGCTGGAAGCGGGCGTCCATCCGCGCTTTGCGGTGGACGCGCGCGGCGCCGCCCGCAGCGCGGCGGTGCGCGAGGCGCTCGAAGCGCGGCTGCGCGCGATGGCGGAGTGCGGCGATGCCGATCTGGAGGCATTGCTGCTGCACGGCGTGGGCGCGCCGGAGCTCGCGGAGATGCTGGATGCGTTGCTCGCCGCGGCGGTGCCGGCGCACGCGTTCGCGGCCGACCCGATCTCGGCGGAGCGCGTGCACGAATTCGTCGAGAGAGCGCGCGAGGCGTCGGATGCGTTCGTCGCGGCGATCGGTGAGCGCATGGCGGGGCTCGGGGCGAGGTCGACCGGGAACACGGTCGCAGCGGCCGCGCTCGCGGCGAGCGCGCGGCTCGCGTGTGGCGCGGCCTCGCAAGCGGAACTGGCAGCGCTGCTCGCCGATCTGGCGGAAGTGTGGCCGAAGAATCGCCTCGATCGACTCGGCGAGTGGGGCCGCGCCAAGTGGTCGGCGAAGTCGGAGCGAGAAGCGGTGCTGGGCGCCGTCGAGACGGTCGAGGCCGCGGCGCGCGGGCTGCATTCGCTGCTCCGCCACGCGCTCGCCATCGACGTCGAGCTGCTGGCGCTCGTGCACCGCGCGCTCGCGCCGTTGCTCGAGTCGGCTTCGCTGCGGCTGCACGAGGTCGGCGCCGAGAGCTTCGACGCGCTGCTGCGCAAGACGCGGGATCTGCTGGTCGCGCGGCCCGACGTCGCGGAGCGCGTGCGTCGCGACGTCGATCAGCTGCTGGTCGACGAGTTCCAGGACACCGATGCGTTGCAGTGCGAGATCGTCGCGGCGCTCGCGCTCGCTGGCGACACGGCGACGCGTCCGGGGCTCTTCCTGGTAGGCGACCCGAAGCAGTCGATCTACGGCTGGCGCAACGCCGACATCGGCGCGTACATGGACTTCGTCAAACGCGTGCTGGCCGAGCCGGGTGCCGTCGAACATCGTCTCTGCATCAACTACCGCTCGGTGCCGGCAGTGCTCGAAGAGGTCGAGCGTGTGATCGGACGCGCGATGCATTTCGCGGACGGTGTGCAGCCGCCCTTCGAGCGCCTGTTGCCGTGCGAGGAGCGCGAGGGCGTCGCCGGATCGGGGACGCCGGGGCTGCCGGCCGTCGAGTACTGGGTGTCGGCCGCCTGGGACGCGGAGGCGCGCGCGCTCGCTCCGACTACTGCCGTGCAGCTCGCCGCGCAGCTCGAAGCGAGACACCTGGCGCACGAGCTGCTCCGCTTGCACGACGAACAGCCGGTCGCGTGGAAGGACGTCGCGCTGCTGTTCCGCGGCAGCGGCGATCTCGACGCGTACCTGAGCGCGCTGCGCGCTGCGGGGATCCCGTACACGGTCGACCGCGATCGCAATTACTACCGGCGGCGCGAGGTGATCGAGGCCGCCGCGCTGGTGCGCGTCGTGCTCGACCCGAGCGACCAGATTGCGCAGGTCGCGGTGCTGCGTTCCGCCTGGGTGGGAGTGCCCGACGCCGCCTGGCGAACGCTCTGGGCGAAGCGGTTTCCGGATGCGCTGCGCGACGCGCTCGACGGACGCGCCGGCGCGCGCGAGCGGCTGCGCGAGATCGCCGCGGCGGCGGCGCTGGCAACGGCGGATCTCGACGTGCCGGGGCTCGACGCTTTGAAGGGTTGGGAGACGAGCCTGCTCCACGCCCTCGACGTGCTCGTCGCGCTGCGGCGCTCGTGGCTCGAAGAGCCCGTGGACCGTTTCATCGAGAAGTTGCGCGTGCTGCCGCTGCTCGAAGCGACCGAGGCGGCGCGCCACCCCGGCGCGTTCCGGCTCGCGAATCTCGCGCGCTTCTTCCGCGAACTGGCGGCGTCCTTCGAAGTGGATGACGTCGCGACGATGTTGCGCACGCTGCGCCGCGACGCCGTGAGTGCGCCGGAGTCCTACGAGGGTCGCCCGCAGGATGCGGCCGAGGACGCCGTGCAGGTGATGACGATCCACGGCGCCAAGGGACTCGACTTCGAACACGTCTACGTGCTCCAGCTCCACAAGGAGCCCGGCGCCGGGATGACGCAGCCGCTGGTGCACGCCGAAGTCGGCGGCCAGCTCGAGTGGTGTCTCGCTCGCGGCCGGGGCGCGGCCGTCGCGTCGCTCGGCTACGACCGCGTGCGCGCGCGTCGCGAGCAGGTGCAGGCCGCCGAGCTGGTGCGCACCCTCTACGTCGCGCTCACGCGGACCAAGTCGCGACTCGTGCTGGCGGGTTGTTTCGATGCGAAGGGCCGCCCGGAGACACACGCGCGTTTCGTGATGGACGTGCGCGGCGAGGCCATTCGCGAGGCGGCGGCGCGGGTCGGCGCCGCGCTCGAAGCTCGCACCGGGACGCCCGGCGTCGCCGATGTGGAAGGCGCGCGCGTCGTGTTCCTGGACGCAGCTCGGGTGGCGGCGGCGGAAGTCCACGAGCCGGCCAGTGGCTCGGCCGTCACAGCGGCCCAGGTGCAAGTTGATGCGCAGTTCTTGCGCGAGAAGAGTTCGCTCGCTTTCGCGCGCCAGCAGCGCTCGTTCGGTGGACGCGCTTCGGAGAAGGTTGCGGACGCGGTTCGCGAGGCGCGCGTCGGAGGCGGCGACGCCGACGTCGAAGCGGATGCGCGCGCGCCCAATCGCGACGCGGTGTCGCCGGAGATGGAAGTCGCGGCGGCCGTCGGCACGGCGATCCACGGGCTGCTCGAGCGCTTCGATTGGGACGCCGACCCGGCCGCGGAGTGGGCGCGCCAGCGCGCTTGGATCGACGAGTCGCTCGCGCGTCGTGTCTCTCCGTCACGACTCGATGCCGCTCACGAACGCGCGTCGTCCGCTCCTCGAAGAGCTGGCGGCCGGCTCACTCTGGTCGCGTCTGGGCGATCTCGCGCCGCACGTGCTCGCGCGCGAACTCCCCGTGCTGGTGCGCGCCGAGGAGAACGGCGTCGGCGCAGTCGGCTACGTGGTGGGCGCGATCGATCTCGTCTATCGCGATCCCGCGCGCGGCGAGGTGGTGGTCGTCGACTTCAAGACCGATCGCATCGCGACGCCAGCTGCGATCGCCGAGCGGGCGTCGCACCATCGCCCGCAAGCCGAGCGCTATCGCCGCGCGGTGCTGGAAACACTTCGCCTCCCGCAGGCGCCGCGCTTCGAACTCTGGTTCCTCGACGCATCACACGTCGAAGTCCTCGAGTTCGAGCCGGCGCCGGGGGAGGCGAGGGCCTCTGCGGCTTGCTTCGATGGCTAGAAGCTGAACGTCGTCAGATTCGGAACCGCGATCGGGAGCGTCTGCAGCGGGAACGCGTACGGGTTCGTGAAGCGGAAGTCGGCCGCGCTCTGGCTGGAGCCGCGCCGCGCGTTGTGCTTGGGCGCCTTGGTCTCGCTCGGCTCCGTCTTCTCGACCGAAGCCGCGGGCAGAACCATCGCGTCCTCGCTGGCCGCGACGATCGTGGCCTCCGGGGCCTTCGGATCGATCGGCGACTCGGCGAAAGCGCTCAGCGGGAGAGCGAGCGCGAGTCCGAGAATGGCCGTCGAAGTGATTCGCAACATGAATGATTCCTCCTGATGGACGAGTGACGGCCTCGCTAGAGCAAGGCCCGTGCCCGATTTTCTTGGGGACTGGGAACGCGTGCGGAGCCTTCTCGGCGCGCCCGGGCGAGGAGATGACCCCGATTTGAAGTGATTTCATGCAGCCGATAGCGGCAGGGGGCATCCCAAGGCGTCCATTTTACCGGAGAGATGCCGCCTCGAGATGCGGGAGCCGGCCGCGATGTCCGCCGGCCTCTTCCCTATCGACGACTCACGGGGGAGTGAATCGGCTGGGCCGTCGGGCTGCCAGCATCAGGGATGTCCCGAGCGGCGGGCGGGGGAAGAAGCGCTGCTCCACCACTTCGAGCGCTCTGAGCAGCGTCTCCGCCGCCCGGCCCGGGGGCACGAAACCGCTCTCGATCACCGAACGGTGTGGCCGGAAGCTCAGAAAGATCTTGCGCGCCATCAGGACCGGAAGAAGAGAGAACCCCCACGAGCGCAGGCGGATCTCCTTCATTCCCAGCTTGGCGCAGACTGCTCGTAGAGAACGTCGATCGTACCGTCGCAAGTGGCCGACCACCTCGTCGTACCGGCTGTGGAGCAGCGGCGTTGCGGGGACGTTGACGATCAGCAGTCCCCCCGGTTTCAGGTGTCGGACGACGGCGGCGAGAAAGGCGGCTTCATCCTCGATGTGCTCGATGACGTCGAAGACCGTGATCACGTCATAGCTTTCGAGTAGCTCGGGCCGGGCATCGAATACGTTGTAATAGAGCAGGCGGCCGCGGCCGGGTGCCGCAGTTTGCAGGGCCCGCAGGTTCAGATCCGCGCCGTCTACCCGCCACCCGAGTGACCCCTCGAGCTGGGAGCGAAGCACGCCTGTGCCGCAACCGATGTCCAGCGCGGCGAGCGGCTCCCTCGCGCGAAACCCGAGGTCGCGCAACAGCCGCGACAATGCGTCGAAGCGCCACCGAAACCAGAAGTGATCCGGCGACGACCACTCGTACCAGGCCTCGCCATCCTCGAAGGTCGCAGGCCCGAGTTCCGACAACATCGCGACCGGCGGATCGCTTCCCGGCGCGCCTGCCTGATCGACACGGTTCGGCACGGTCACCTCTCGGCTACCAATCACGCCGCGGTGTGGGGGTGGGGCAGGGGTCTTCCTCTCTTCTGGCAACCCAGCCGGCCTTGTCGGCGATGATGTAGAGCGGACGATTCTTGACCTCTTCGAAAATGCGCCCGATGTACTCCCCGATGATGCCCAGGATGAGCAACTGCACGCCGCCGAAGAAGAGCAGGATGACGGCCAGCGAGGCCCAACCGGGCGGCGGGTTCTTCAGCACGATCGCGGCGACGAACGCCCAGACCAAGAGCGCGAAACCCAGCAGCGCGGTGAAGGCGCCGACCCACGCTGCCAAGCGCAACGGGATCGACGAGAAGGAGATCAGCCCGTCGAAGGCGAGCTGCGTCAGGCGGAAGAGGTTGTATTTCGTCGCGCCCGCCTGCCTGCGCGCTCGCTGATACGGGTGGTCGATCTGCCGGAATCCCACCCAGCTTCGCAGGCCGCGCACGAAGCGATTGTGCTCCGGCATCCGGTTGATGTGGTCGACGACTTTGCGGTCCATCAGCGAGAAATCCCCGGCGTCGAGCGGGATCTCGGTGTTGGAGATGCGCTTGAGCAGTCGATAGAAGGCCATGTAGGCGGCCCGCAGGAGCGCGTGTTCCTTGCGGTCCCGGCGCACGCCATAGATCACGTCGTATCCCTGTTTCCACAGCTCGAGCATCTCGAGGATCACCTCGGGCGGATCCTGGAGATCGGCGTCGATCACGGCGACCACATCACCCTCGACGAATTGGAGGCCGGCGCTGACGGCGGTCTGATGCCCGAAATTTCGCGAAAAAGAGAGGAACCCGAACCGTTCATCCTGCTGGCAGGCTTCGAACATGATGTTCGCGGTCCGATCGCGGCTGCCGTCGTCCACGAAGAGAAAGCGGCAGGGGGAACTCAGCCGCCCAGCAAAGATCTTCAGTTCCTCGATGAGCCGCGGCATCATCGCTTCTTCGTCGTAGCAGGGGATGACCATGCCCAGCGTAGGGTTTTCCTTGCGTTGCATCCTCACGCTCCTTGATGGTGACTCCGTCGGAGCATGGCATCGAAAGGCACGAGCGGTCGAAAAAACTCGAGAGTCATGCGAAGTTCTCCCCTCCGCACCGAGGCGTAGGGATCGGGCCGAGGCTGAGGAAGATCACTGATGCCCGTGGCCACTTGGCATCTCGCCGCCGTCGCCCTCAGCCTGTGCGCGGGTGCCTGCGTCTTCTGGTTCCTGCGGAAGCCGGCGCTCGAGGAGAGGCTGCTCGCCGCCCTCCTGCCCCTGCTCGTCTACCTGATCGCCGCGACCGCTGCTGCGGCAATCGGGTCGGCGGGCCTCGATGTGGCGTGGTCCAATGCTCGGCTCGTCCCGTCCGTCGCGTTCGCAAAGGGCATGAGCGTCTACTCGACCCTGGAACACGGGCCGATCCAGACCAGTGTCTATCCTCCCGCGTGGGTCATCGCCTATCTACCGGCAGCCTTTGCATCCTCGCCCACCGCGGTCATCGTCCTCGGCCACTGCCTCGCGCATGCGTATGCGCTGCTTCCGGCAGTCGCCTTCTTCTGGCTGGTGTCCCGGAACGTGTCGGTCACGGTCCTCGCCGCGGCCGTTTTCGAGTTCTTCCTGTACCGGACCGGCCCACTCCAGAGTTCTTACATCCCGCACGCCGACGCACCCGCCCTGGGCTTCGGGCTGACGTCGGTCCTGCTGCTCTGCGTCGCCCTGCGAAAGAGCCCCGGGCGGGCGAGATCGTGGATGATCTTCCTCGCGACCGGCATGGCCTGGCTCACGTCATGGACGAAGCAGGTCATGGTGCCGGTGCTACCCGCCATGGCGCTCTGGGTGCTGATTGCCGAGGGCTTCCAGCCGCTGTTGCGCTTCTGCGGCTGGGCCGCCGCCAGCGGGCTCATCGTCGCGTTGTCCCTGCTCGCCGTGTTCCCAGCGGAAGGAGTGGTGTTCAACACGATTCTGCTGATGAAGCGCTGCCCCTGGGTCGGTGAAGTTCCCTGGAACCTGCTCGGCGTTCTGAACGAGTTGACGCGCGAGAGCCTGCCGTTGCTGCTGTTGCTGGTGGTCGGCGCCTCCGTGATGGGCGCGCTGCGGGGCAGGGCGTCGTCGCCCGGGATCCGGGATCGCAGCCGCGATGCCTGGTTGATCGCGAGCCTGGTGGCGCTCTTCCTGGTGCCGACCTCCGTGCTGGGCAGGGTGAAGGTGGGCGGCTGGCCGAACACACTGAGCCCGACGATCTACTCCTTGCTGTCCGCGGTCTGTCTGCTGATCCCGATCGTGTACAGAACGGCCAGCGACGGGCCGGCCGGCCGGCCGCTAGTCGCGCACGTTCGGCGCTTCCTGGTTCTCGTGGCGCTGGTGGTCGGCTTTTCTTGGAGCCTCGCGTTGTTCTCCGACCTCCGCGACCGGCAGTTCTCGGTGCGCAACAACGCGGCGCAGCAGGCGTTCGACTATCTGAAGCGCAGAGATCCGAACGTCTATTTCCCTGTGCTTCCCCTCAGTCACCTGATGGCGCAGGACGTGCTCTACAACTACTCCTCATCCATCTACGACCGGGAGGTGCTCGCCAGAATCCCCATGAGCAAGGAGCAGGCGGAGCGCTACTTCCCGGCGAACCCCAGCCTCGTCTGCTGGACGACGGCACAAGCTTGGGGCACGAAATACGTCGAGGAGAGGTACTTCGCCAGGTACTCGGTTCCCGTCCCCGTCCCTGAACTCCCTTCCTTCCGTTGCCTTGGCCCCGTGCCTGCCGCGCCCAAGCCTCGACCTTAATCGTCGCGTGATCCGCGGCGAAGACACGCAGGAGCCGCGCGACCGCTAGCGTGCGCGCGGGAGCTTCACCCGCTGCGCATCACGCCCTCAACGCTCGCCTGGATCTGGATCGCGCAGGGCATCGGCGGCGCGACGCCGGCGCTCACGAAGCTCGCCCTCGATGGACTCGGTCCGTTCGGTCTGGTGGTGGCGCGCCAGATTCTCGGTGCGGGCTTCCTGATCGCGCTCGCCGCACTGCCACGGCGCTGGCGCGGCGAGACGCGCAGTCGCGACGCATGCGCCGCTGGACGCGCCGCGATCTGCTCCTGCTGGTGACACTCTCCTGGGCCGGGTTCGCGCTCCCGCAGATCCTCGGTGCGGTCGGGCTCGAACGATCGAGCGCGACGCACGGTGCGCTGCTCTCGCCGCTCGAACCGATCGGCATCCTGCTCGGCGCGGCGCTTCGTGTTGCGCGAACCGCTCGGTCTCGCGCATCTCGTCGCCGGTGCGTTCGGCGTCGCTGGGTACCGTGGCGATCGTGGTCTCGGGCGCGGGCGACGCGCGCACGCGGCGACTTGCGCGGCGACCTCATCATCGCCGCCGGCCACCTCTGCTGGGCGATCTACACGCTGGCCGCGAAGTCGCTGGTGGTGCGCCACGACCCGCTCCGCGTCGCGATCTTCGCGGCGCTGCTGTCGTGGATCCCGCTCGCGCCGCTCGCCGCGACGGAACCCTTCGACGCGGCGCGTGCGCTGCCGGCGCTCGGCTGGGTGGTGCTGCTCGCGTTCCTTGCGACGGCGCTGGGCATGGTCGCCTGGAACCGCGCGCTGCGCGAAGTGAGCGCCGGTACCATGGCGCTCTTCGTATTCGTGCAGCCGGTCGTCGGGCTCGTCGTCGGCGTCGTGGCCCTTGGCGAACGGGTAGGGGGGTGGGCCATCCTCGGGGCGCTGCTGATCGTGCTGGGTGTCGCCATCGCCACGCTGCGCGGCGAGCGAACAGCGAACGGCGGCACGCTCGCGTAGACACGCTCGCAGAGAGGTCTGGAGGTCGACATGAGTCTCGTCGCTGGAGTCGCGCGCGTTCCGCTCGAAATGCCGCTCGGCGGGCCGATGATGGGCTACGGCGCGCGGGCGGGAGGCGCGCGCGCGGTCCACGACCCGCTCTTCGCCCGCGGGCTCTATCTCGCCGGCGGCGGCGAGTGTCTGCTGGTCGAGTTGGACGTCTGTCTGCTGGCGCCCGCCCACGCCGAAGCGGTGCGCGCGCGGATCGCCGAGCGAACCGGAGTCGCAGCGGAACGCGTACTCGTCGGCAGCATCCATACCCATTCGGGGCCCGAGACGGGATTCGTCGCGTGGCTCGGCGGCGTCGAGTTGCCCCAGGCGCCGGCGTCGCTCTTCGACGCCGCGGTCGCCGCCGCGGAGATGGCGCGCGCGAGCGCCGCACCCGCGCGACTCGGTGTCGGCCGCGCCGAGGCGCGCATCGGTCGCAATCGCCGCGTCGCGGGCGGACCCGTCGACCCGGACGTGTTGGTGCTGCGCGTCGACCGCGCGGACCAGTCGCCGCTCGCCGTTCTCTACATCCACGGCTGTCACCCAACGGTGTTGGGCCACGACAACCTCGACTACTCGGCGGATTGGCCGGGCGCCGCGTCGCGCGCCGTCGAGTCGATGCTGCCGGGTGCGACGGCGCTCTTCGCGCTCGGCGCGCACGCAGACGTCGATCCGCGCACCCGCGGGCTGCTCGATTTCGCGATCGAGGGGCAGAGCGTCGGCGAGAGCTTCGAGGTGATGGAGTCGCTGGGCCGCGAGGTCGGCCTGGCCGTCGGGAACGCCGCACTCGCGATCGCGACCGACGCGGACGCCGTGATCGCAGCGGACACCGTGCGACTCGCGCTGCCCGTGCACGGCGCTGCCGACGGCGAGCAGGCTCGTCGCGCCGCGCTCGACGCCGGACGCACGCGCGCGCTCGTCGCACTCGACCTCGATCCGACGATCGCCGAGCCGGGCATCGGGGAGCTGTTTGCGATGACCCACGAGCGCACGCGACATCTGCCGCGCGACGAAGCGCGGCGGCGCATCGCGGCGGCGCGCGCCTACCTGCGCGATCGCACCGCGCCGCGCTTTGCGGGGGGCGTCACGCCGAGCGTCGGGGTGCAGGTGCTGCGACTCGGTCCGGCGTGGCTGCTCGGTGTCCCCGCCGAAGCCACCGTCGACGTCGGCCTCGACTGGAAGTCGCGGCTCGACGGCGCGCCGGGCGCCGTCGTGAGCATTGCGAACGGCTGGTTCCGCTACCTGCCGCACCCGCGCAACTTCGCCGAGCCCGACGCCGAGCTTCGCTACGAGATCTCGATGTCGACCTTCGTGCCCGACGCCGCGTCGCGATTGCTCGACGCGGGCGATGCCTTGCGGGCACGCCTCGCGTAGCTGCTGCGCGCCGATTGAGCGCGGCTCGCGCTGGGCGACTACTCGCGCAACCTCCGCCAACGCGACTCCGCCTCGGTACAGAGAGTTCCCTCGGCGTCGCGGATCTCGCCGGTCACCCAGATGTCGCGCTCTTCGGCGCGCACGAAGCGTGCGCGCACCAGCAGTGGCTGGCCGGTGGGAGTCGGGCGCCGATACTTCAGGCTCAGCTCGACGGTGGCGACGCTCGTCTCCTCGCGGTCGTCGAAGACGGCATGCACGGCGAAGCCCATCGCCTCGTCGAGGATCGCGGCCTGCACGCCGCCGTGGACCACGCCGGTCATGCCGCACAGATCGGGCGCCGCGACGTAGCGCGCCTCGACCACGCCGCGATCGACCTTTCGGAACGCGAGCTGGAGTCCGCGCGGATTGTGCGGGCTGCACCCGAAGCAGTAGTTGGCGGGATCCTCGAAGATCATCTGTTCGCCCGGCGACCGCTTCCTGCTTCGGCGCGAGCGCTTCGATCGAGGCGATCCACGCTGGCGGCAACGCGTGCTCGCGTGCGCCGGCCGACCACGCAGCCCAGATACCACGGCGCGGGCGACCAGTCGTCTGCAATGCGATCCGAGAGGTAGGTCTGCGCGGCGCCGCGCACACCGTCGCGCACCACTTCGACGGAGATGCGCTCGTAGCCGCGTTCGGCGCGGTCGAGCGCCTCCCAGTCGCGCGCCTGGACTTCGTAGAGGACGCCCCAGGTCTCGGCTCCGACTCGCGGGTACGAGGTTCGCTCTGGCGGTGCCGTCGGCGCTGCGCTTGTTGCAGCGCCACGCGTAACCGGGGAGCAGCGCGGCTCCGAGCGCGCGCGCCGTGGGAGCGCGCTCGCGCAGTCGCGCGCTCGCCATGTTCGAACCGTAGGCGAAGTAGAGGGCCACGGCGGCACGATAACGCGCTCGTGGCCCGCAAGCGGAGCGCGCAGCGAGCCGCAGGCGAGCGAAGTTCATCAGGACGCGGAGCGCGCAGCGAGCCGCAGGCGAGCGAAGTTCATCACCGCAAGCGGAGCGCGCAGCGAGCCGCAGGCGAGCGAAGTTCATCAGGACGCGGAGCGCGCAGCGAGCCGCAGGCGAGCGAAGTTGGTCAGCTACGATGGCCCCCTCGCGCGAAACCCGAAGATCTCGCATGCGGAGGATTCTTGGCGGAGGCGTTTCGTCTCGAAGCAGCGGACGGTCTCGCCCTCGTCGTCGACGAGGCCGCGCGCGCTGCGCGTCGCATGGCGCGAACCGGACTGGCTCGGGCCGCTCGGTCTGCGCGTCGAGGAGCGGAGATCGCAGCGAGGAGCCGTCCGTTGCGGCGGTGCAGCCGTTCTCCGGCGAAGACGATCTCGGCGACTTCGACGCGGCTTCGAGTTCGCGTGGCGATCGGCGGCGACGCGTCCGGTCCGCACCACCGTGCGCGCGTATCGCGATCGCTCGGTGCTGGTGTTCCGGCTCGAAGCAAGAACGGCGCTGCGCGGCGTCGCGACGCGCGTCTTCGACGATCCCGCCGTCGCGTGGCCGTGGCTGCGACCCGATCTGCGCGCCGAGAATGGTTTACCCGACGGTACCAGCGTCTTCGGCCACCAGTACACCGAGTTCGCGATGCCGACGGCCTCGGATCCGTCGTGCGCGAACTTCTTCCTGCTGCCGATCCGCCCCGCGGTCGTCGAGCCGCTCTTCTTCGTCGCGCCGGACGGACGCACGCTGCTGCTCGCGCCGCTCGATGCCTTCCACGATCAGGTGATCGCGGTGCCGCGCGACGCCCGCTGAGGCGGAGCGCGGCGTTCGCTGCGGCTGGCACGGCGATCTCGACGAGATCCCCGCCGGCTTCGCGAGCGAGCTCGCGGTGTGGGCGGGCAGCGGCCCGCGCGCCTGTCTCGACGCCTGGGCCGGCTTCCTGCGCGCGCGCCATCGTACGGTGCGGCCAGGTCGCTACGCCGACGAACTCGGCGCGCGGCTCTCGTACTGGACCGACAACGGCGCCGCCTACTGGTATCGCACCGAGCCGCATCTCGGCGGTGTCACGCCGACGCTCGTCGCCACGGCCGAGACGCTGCGCGAGCAGGACGTTCCCTTCCGCGTCTTCCAGCTCGACTCGTGGTTCTATCCGCACGAACAGCTGCGCCCGTTCGACGACCCGGACATCACGGTGCCGCCGACAGGCCTGATGTGCTGGGACGCGCGGCCCGACATCCTGCCCGACGGCATTCCCGCGCTGCGCCACGCGCTCGGCGATCCGCCGCTCGCGACCCACTGCCGCCACTTCGCGAGCGCGTCGCCGTACTTCGCGATCCACGACGCCTGGCGCGACGGCGATCGCGCGCACCCGAAGGACGCCGCGCTCTACGAACGATTGCTGCATCAGGCGGCGAGCTGGGGCGTCGTCACCTTCGAGCACGACTGGCTGATCGAGTGCTTCCTCGGCGTGCGCGGCTTGCGCGAGGCGCCCGGCCGCGCGCGCGCCTGGCAGGAGGGCCTCGACGCGGCAGCCGCGCAACACGGACTGACGCTGCAGTGGTGCATGGCGTCGCCGGCAGACTTCTTCCAGTCGCTCACGCTGCGCCACGTGACCTCGATCCGCACCAGCGGCGACTACAAGTACGTGATCGGCAACGGCGCGCTGTGGGCGTGGTTCCTGTACGGCAACGCGCTGGCGCGCGCGCTCGGCCTGCATCCGTTCAAGGACGTGTTCCTCTCGCGTCGCGACGGCGACGGCCCGCGCGACGGCGATCCGCACGCCGAAGCCGAAGCGCTGCTGTCCGCGCTCTCGGCCGGCCCGGTCGGCATCGGCGACCGCGTCGGCCGCACCGACGCGAGCATTAGTGATGCGCACCTGCCGCGCCGACGGCGTGCTCGTGAAGCCCGACGCGCCGATCGCCGCGCTCGACCGCTGCTTCCGCCGCGCACGCGGTGATCGAGCACGCGCCGCTCATCGGCGCGACCCACTCGACGCACGCCGCCGGCACGCTGGGTCTACCTGGCGAGCTTCCACGCCTCGCGCGTCGCGGAGCCGCTGCGCGTTCCGTGTCGCGCTCGCCGAACTCGGCGCCGAGCGGCCGACCGCGCCGATGCTCGCGTACGACTGGCGCAGCGGCCGCATGGAGCGCATCGCGCCCGACGGCGGCTTCGACCTGACGCTCGCCCCGCTCGACTGGGACTACCGCGTGCTGTGTCCGATCGCCGTCGCGGGCGGCTGCGAGATCGCGATCGTCGGCGACGTAGCGCGCTACGCGACGGCTGGCGACAAGCGCGTGCGCCGCCGTGCGAGCGAGTGCGGACGGCGTCGCGATCGACTTGCTGGGCAGCGCCGACGAGCGCGTCCGGATCACGGGCTGGTCGACGCGAGAGCCCGCGCGCGCCGAGCGTCGCGATCCGCAGGGCATCTCTGCGCTCGCAATCGAGTGGGACGCATCCTCGGGCCGCTTCGACCTCGAACTCGCGCTGTCAGCCTGCGGCTGGACACAACTGCGGATCGCGTGCCGGTGAGCGCTCCGTGGAGCGAATCGTCGTGACGGCGCCCGCGCGCGCCAACCTGATCGGCAATCCGTCCGATCTCTACGGCGGCGCGGTGCTCGGC
Organism: uncultured delta proteobacterium; assembly: GCA_963801625.1. Classification (GTDB taxonomy): domain Bacteria; phylum Myxococcota_A; class UBA9160; order UBA9160; family PR03; genus PR03. The sequence continues at coordinate 135,605 of CAWDFQ010000010.1, read as the reverse complement.
TGCGCGGTGCCGTGTCGCGCGCGCGTCGAGTTGCGCGCCGGCGAGCGACTCGAAGTCGCGACTGGCGACGAGACGATCGGGATCGCGACGCGCGACGAGCTGCGCTTGCAGGGCGATCGCTTCGACGTCGTGCGCGCTGCCCTCGCCGCGCAGCCGGAGCTGCCGCGGGTCCATATCGCCTACGCATCCGAGATTCCGTTCGGCAGTGGTCTCGCAGGCTCGACGGCGCTGCTCATCGCGCTGCTGCGCGCGTTGGCCGCGTGGCGCGGCGAAACGCCGTCGCTCTACGAGCTCGCCGAGTGGTCGCGGCAGACCGAGCGCGAGCTGCTCGGCGTCGCGTGCGGCTGGGTCGATCACTATCTCTGCAGCTTCGGCGGCCTCCGCTACATCGACCTGCGCGCGAAGGACGCCGACAAGGCGGTGCCCGGCGAGCCGTTCGCGACCGTCGAAGATCTCGCGCCGCACGTCGCGCAGCTCCCGTTTCTGCTCGCCTTCACCGGCGTCTCGCATCACTCGGGTTCCGTACACGGGCCGATCCGCGCGCGCTGGGAGCGCGGCGAGCCCGAAGTGGTGCGCGCCTACGAGCGCGTCACGGCGATCGCGCGCGAGGGCAAGACGGCGCTGCTGCGCGCCGAGTGGCCGCGCCTCGGCGCGCTGATGAACGAGAACCACGCCATCCAGCGCGGCCTCGGCGGCTCCGGCGAATCGAACGAGCGACTGGTCGCGGCGGCGCTCGGCGCCGGCGCGCTCGGCGCGAAGCTCGCGGGCGCCGGCGGCGGCGGCACGATCGTCGCGCTGTGGACCGCGCGACGACGCGGCGCCGCTCGAGTCCGCGCTGCGCGCGGCCGGCGCCACCGCGCTCTACCGGCCCGAACCCGTGCGCGGCGTGCGCGATCGAGCTCTTCGACGCCTGAACGATCCAAGGAGGAACCATGGCCTACGAGACGCTGCTGACCGAGCTGCGCGATCGCGTGCTGACCGTGACGATGAACCGCCCCGACCGACTGAATGCGTTCACCACCCAGATGATGCTCGACTGGCTGCAGCTGCTCGACGAGATCGACGCGGACGACGAGGTGCGCGCGGTGGTCGTGACGGGAGCGGGCGCGGCTTCTGCGCGGGCGCCGATCTCGGCGGCGGCGGCAAGACCTTCGACGCGAGCCGCGCAGAAGAGTCGCACGAGCATCGCGACGGCGGCGGACGCGTGACGCTGCGCATCTTCGAGTGCAAGAAGCCGATCATCGCCGCGGTGAACGGCCCGGCGGTCGGCGTCGGCGTCACGATGACGCTGCCGATGGACGTGCGACTCGCGAGCGCGGAGGCGCGCTTCGGCTTCGTGTTCGCACGGCGCGGCATCGTGCCCGAGGCGGCGTAGTTCGTGGTTCCTGCCGCGCGTCGTCGGGATCTCGCAGGCGATGGAGTGGGTGGCGACGGGGCGCGTCTTCGGCGCGCAGGAAGCGCTCGCGGGGCGGCTCGTCTCGCGCGTGCGTGCCGCCCGCGGAGCTGCTGCCCGCGGCGCACGCGCTGGCGCGCGAGATCGCCGACAACACCAGCGCGGTGTCGGTCGCGCTCTCGCGGCAGATGCTCTGGAAGATGCTCGGCGCCGATCATCCGATGGAGGCGCACAAGATCGACTCGCAGGCGATCTATTCGATGGGGCGCTCTCCCGACGCCTACGAAGGCGTGCAGAGCTTCCTCGAGAAGCGGGCGCCGCGGTTCACGATGAAGGCCTCTTCGGAGATGCCGGCGTTCTTTCCGTGGTGGAAGGAGAGGAAGTTCTCCTCGGAGTAGCCGGTGCGAGGGTCGGTGGGGGCGCGGGCGCGGGGAGGGATCCTGCGGCGAACGGGCTGACCGCTTGCGCGTTGCACGCGTGCGGAGACCATCAGGATTGCTTGGCGAGATTCAGGCGCGCGTTGCGTTCGGTCAGCCCGGCGGTCTTCGCCTCCGGATTCCCTCCCCGCGCCCGCTCTGGTCGCGCGGTCTGCGGATCAGGAGGTCTGCTGCTCGGCGAACTGCGGCAGCGCGTCGGTGATTTCGAACCAGGGCGCTTTCGACGCGACGAAGATGTGATTGTCGCGGGCGCACGCCGGGATCGGCGTCGAGCGCGCCCATCGCGATCACCGTGAAGCCGCGATTGGTGTCGACGCGCGGCATCGGTGAGCCGCAGGTGCGGCAGAAGACCTGCGTGAAGAACTGCGCCTCGGGCACCTTGTAGGAGGCGAGACGATCTTCGCCGCGCGTGAAGCGGAAGCCGTCGACCGGCACGGCGAGGTTCGACGCGTGCGCCGCCGAGCGCGCCTTGCGGCAGCGCGTGCAATGGCAGTGGCGGCAGATCACCGGTTTGCTCGTGGCTTCGAAGGCGACCGCGCCGCAGTGGCAGCTCCCGTGGATCGGCGCCGCGACGGCGCTGCGCGCGCGGTCGGGCACGACCGGCGCGTCGACGCCCGGCGGATAGGTGTCGAAGCGCGGCAGCGCATCGGTGATCTCGTACCACGGCGCCTTCGACGCGACGAAGATGTGCGCGAGCGCGCGGACGCCCGGGTCGCCGTCGAAGTTGCCCGCCGGCGCGAAGACGAGTCCGTCCATCGCGTCGCCCGGCACCACCGACCCACAGCGCCCGCAGAAGCAGCGGAAGAAGCCCGGCGACGACTCGAAACGCACGACGTGCTCGCGTCCGGCGAGCCGGAGGCCAGCGGCCGGCGCTGCGACGTAGGTCGCGAACGCGACGCCGTGCGTCTTCCGGCAGATCGAACAATGGCAGTGCGACATCCACTCGGCCGGCCCGTCGATCTCCCAGGTCACGCCCCCACACAGGCAGCTCGCGTGCACGATGGATCCTCCTGCTGGTGCGCGAGGGGTCGCCAGGGAAGAAAGAGGACCACCCCGCTCATAGGTGTTGGAAGGCGCGCTCTCTTACAGAAGCTTCCGGAACTCTTCGATGGTGAGCCCCACATCCCCGACGGTGCCGCTCATGGTGAAGGCGTTCACCGGATTTGCGAGGGAATGGTGAGGATGCGCGTCCCGTCGGACATGACGACGTGCTTGCCTTGGCGAACGACCCGGAAACCAGCCTTCTGGAGCGCGCGTACCGCCTCGAGATGAGGAACGCCGGGCAGCTTCCCCACAAATTCACGCTTGGACTTCGATCTCTCGGACCGTGGCGCCCTCGAGCAAGTCTCGACCGTGGCAAGGTACTCCTTGATGGCATCCTGGATGTTCTGAAGAGCCTCGTGCTCCGTGGCTCCCTGCGACCAGCAGCCCGGGAGACCCGGAACCGAGACGCTGAACCCTTCTTCGGATTCGCGAAGCGCGATCTTGTACTTCATGGAGCCACCGCCTCTCGGAGCATCAGCAGGGTAGCCGCAACGGCCCGGACTGACCCACCCCGAAGTAATCGCGTCCTTCCGTTCACCACGGACGCCGCCCTTCGGTCCCTCTCTGCACGCCGTCCGACAGGTCTTGAACTGCCGACTCGAGCCTACGCCGCTCTGCGCCGCCCCTGCAAGACGATGAACATGCTTGCCGTGTGATTCGCAGTGGACGGCAGAGCGAGAAGCAATGCGAACTCGCGAGTGTCGGTCAGACCTTCTCCGTCTTCTGCGCCACGCAATGGATCGATACCCCGAATGGCAACGGCACGCGTTGCAGCAGCGCGGCTTCGAGGCGCATCGCGGTGTCGAGCAGGGCATTGCGGCCGCTGGCGGTCGGCTTGGTGGTTTCGAAGTCGCGGCCGCTGGGCATCAGGTTCAGGCGGCGGGCGGCCCAGACTGCGGGGAAGAGGAGGGTGTTCCAGTGCGTCATGCGGAGCACTTCGAAGCCGCTCGACTCGACGAGGCTTCGCAGCGCGGGGGCGGTGAAGCGGCGGGCGGTCATCACGGCTTCGTCGTGGGGGGACGTCAGCGACTCGTAGGCTGGTACGTCGATGAAGAGCAGGCCGCCGGTGCGCAGGACGCGGTGCATTTCGCGCAGCGCGTCGGCTGGGTCGGCGACCCACTGGTGGTAGATCACGGACATCGAGAGCACCGCGTCGAACGAGGCCGGGGCGAAGGGCAGGGAGGTCACGGTGCCGCGCACGAGTTGAGCAAGGTTGCGCTTGCGGGCACATGCCAACGCATCGGGCGAGAAATCGAGACCGACGCGGCGACCCGTGCCTTCGAGGTGCGCGAGGTTGCCGCCGGTGCCGCAGCCGGCGTCGAGGATCGCGGCGTCGCGCCACGCGGGCAGGAAGCGATCCAGGTGCCCGTGCAGCACGCGGCGGAGCTGGCGGTACCACCAGTGTTCGTCCTCGACCCGGAACAGTGTCTCGTACTCGCGCTGGAGCATGACTCCGCCTGCGCTCAGGTCGAACGGTGTACGTCGGGTTCGATGTAGATCACGTGTGCCTCCGCGACCACGGCGCGCACGCGGGCTTCCACCTCGTCGATCGCACGGGCGAGGCCGGGCAGGTCGAGGCTGCTCGAGAATTCCACCTTGGCGCCCACCAGCAGCTCGTCGGGTCCGAGGTGCAGGGTGCGCAGATGGATCAAGCACGAAACGGGTGCGCTGCTCTCGATGGCGGCGCGGATCCGCTGTTGCACGTCGGGAGTTGCCGATTCGCCGATCAGCAGGCTCTTCATCTCGGCGGCCAACACGAAGGCGATGCAGGCGAGCAGGATTCCGATCGCGACCGAGCCGAGCGCGTCGAAGCGCGCGTCGCCGGTCCCGATCGCGAGCCCGACGCCCAGCAGCGCGAAGACCAGACCGAGCAGCGCGCCGGTGTCTTCGAGCAGCACCACCGGCAGCTCGGGGCTCTTGGCGCGACGGATGAAGCGCCACAGGTTCTGGTCGCCGCGCACGGCATTCGCCTCGACGAACGCGGTGCGGAACGACCAGGCCTCGAGGGCGATCGCCAGCAGCAGCACGCCGATCGCCCACTGCGGCGCCACCAGCTCGTGGGGGTGACGCAATTTCTCGACGCCCTCGTAGATCGCGAACAGCGATCCCATCGAGAACAGCACCAGCGCCACCACGAACGACCAGAAGTAGCGCTCGCGCCCGAAGCCGAACGGATGATCGGGGTTCGCGGCGCGGCCCGCGCGCGCCTGCGCCGAGCAGCAGCAGCGCCTGGTTGCCGGTGTCGGCGAGCGAGTGCACGGTCTCGGCGAGCATCGACGCGGCGCCGGTGAACAGGAACGCCACGAACTTCGCGACCGCGATGCCGAGGTTGGCGAGGAACGCGGCGATGATCGCGCGGCGGCTGCCCTCGTGTCACGGTCTCATGATCCCGCTCGCCGCTGGACAGCGGCGAGCCGAACACGAGTCAGGGGGCTGCGAGGCGTCAGAGCGGGTCACGGGGCTACGAGATCTACAGAAAGACGGGGTAGATCGCGGTGGCGACGAGACCGAGTGCGAAGAGGGCGCCGGCGCGGCGGGTCAGCAGGAAGGCCCACGCGACGTACCAGAGCGGCCACAAGGGATAGCCGGGCGGCGGGGCGGCGGGCTTCGGGGTGCGGAACACGCGCATCACTTCGATGCAGCGCGGCAGCGCCGCGAAACTCGCGAGTGTCCAGACGCCGAGCGTGCCGGTGAGCACGAGGATTCCCATCACGACGAAGAACGAGAGCATCAACGCCTGCGCGACGAAGCGGGCCTGCGTTTCGCCCAATAGAACCGGCAGCGTGTGGATGCCCTTCGCGGCGTCGGCTTCGAGCTTGTCGATGTGCTTGCCGAAGAGCACCACCGTCACCAGCAGCGCGTAGGGCAGGCTCGCGGCGAAGACCCACGCGGGCGCCGCGCCGGTGGTGACGAAGTAGGTGCCCGCGATCATCAGCGGCCCCCAGACCAGGAACACGCCGGGCTCGCCGAAGCCGTGGTGCTTCAGCTTCAGCGGTGGCGCCACGTAGAAGACGCTGATGAAGAGGCCCGTGAGCGCGAACACGTAGACGAGCGGGCCGCGCTCGGCGCCGAGGTAGACGAGGATCGCGAGGTCCACCAAGTTGACGGCGGCGATCGCGGCGACGAGGCCGCCCTTCGAGACCAGCCCGTTCAAGATCGGATGCGGCGCGTACTGGCCGCGCACATAGTCGGCGGAATCGACGCCGCCGGCCAGGTCGAGGTAGTCGTTGATCATGTTGTTGGCGGCGTGGGCGAGCACCAGGCCGAAGAGCGCGACCGCCAGGAAGAACCAGTTGGCGGTGGCGGGCGTCGGCCCTGCAACCGCGAGCAGCCCGCCGAGCACGCCCGAAGTGATCGTCATCGGGAACACGCTGGCGCGGGTGATCAGCAGCCAGCGCGAGACGACGTCCATCGTGTGCTCTGACGACAGGTTCTGCGTGCGCAGCACTTCGGCCCAGTTGCGCCAGACGGGCCGTTGTTTCGGCGTGGACGCGTTGCTCTCGGCGGCTGATGCCATGGGTTCCTCCGCGGGCCGGCGGAACCTAGCCGATCCCTCGGCTAGGTTCGCGAGCGGATGAGCCAGCGACCGCGACTCGAAACGCGCAGCGGGATCCTCGAAGGACGCGACGAGGACGGGCTCGCCGTATTCCGCGGCGTGCCGTTCGCGGCGCCGCCGACCGGAGCGCGGCGCTGGGCGCCGCCCGTGCGCGAGGACCCCTGGCGCGACGTGCGCGACGCCGATGCGATCGGCCACGCGCCGCCGCAGAACGCGAGTCTCTTGATGCGCATGCTCGGCCTCGAAGGGCTCGCGCAGCACGAGGACTGCCTCACGCTCCAAGTCTGGACGCCGGCGCTCGATGCGCGGCGCCGTCCCGTGCTGGTGTGGCTGCACGGCGGCGCCTTCACGGCGGGCGCCGGCTCGCTGCCGCTCTTCGACGGGGCGACGCTCGCCCGGCGCGGCGACGCGGTCGTCGTCACGGTGAACTATCGGCTGGGGGCGCTCGGCTTCCTCGCGCAGCTCGATCTGCTGAGCGCCGGCGAGATCGGCGCGAACTTCGGCCTGCTCGATCAGATCGCGGCGCTCGCGTGGGTGCGCGAGCACGCGTCGCAACTCGGTGGCGACCCGGAGAACGTGACGCTCTTCGGCGAGTCGGCTGGCGCGATGTCGATCGGCGCGCTGCTCGGCGCGCCGTCGGCGCGCGGGCTCTTCCATCGCGCGATCCTGCAGAGCGGCGCGGCGCACAACGTGTCGCCGCGCGAGAGCGGCCTGCGCATCGCCGAACTGTTTCGCGCCGCGCTCGGGCAGCCAGACGCGACGATCGACGCGATGCGCGCGCTTCCCGTCGAAGCGATCCTGCACGCGCAGGCCCAGGTGATCGACACGAGCTGGCGGCAGATCGAAGGGCTCGCGTTCCAACCGATGGTGGATGGCACGGTGATTCCGCGTGTGCCGCTCGAGGCCGTCGCGGCCGGAGCGGCTCGCGACGTCGCGCTGCTCGTCGGCACCAATCTCGACGAGTGGCGGCTCTTTGCGCTCACCGACGCGAAGCTGCGCGCGATGGACGAGGCGGGATTGCTGCGGCGCCTCGTGCGCACGGCGCCCGCCGCAGCGGGCGAGGCCGATGCGTTCGCGCAGCGCGCGCTCGAGACGTATCGCGGCGCGCGCAGTGGGGCGCTGCCGATCGACCCGCCGTCGCTGTGGATCGCGATGCAGACCGATCGCGTGTTCCGCGTCCCGGCGCTCCGGCTCGCCGAGCAGCAGCTCAGGCAGACGCCGCGCGTCTACGTGTACCGCTTCGACTGGGCTTCGCCGGCGCTCGACGGGGCGCTCGGGTCGTGCCACGGGATCGAGTTGCCGTTCGTGTTCGGCACGCTGGGCGATCCGCGCGCCGCGCAGCTCGCCGGCGCCGGTCCGGACGCGGAACGACTCGCCGTGCGCGTGCAAGACTCATGGCTCGCCTTCGCGCGCAGCGGCGATCCCGGCTGGCCTGCCTATGACACTGCGAAGCGTGCGACGCGCCGGCTCGGTCGCGACTGCGGCCTCGAGTGGGATCCGCAGGGCGCCGAGCGCGCGTTCTGGGACGGGCTGCTCTGAGCCGCCTACGCGGACGGAGGGACAGGCCCCTTTGTCCTCGATGTCAGTCGTTTGCTCGAGTTCGTGGCAACGCGGTGGGCGTTGATCAGGCTCTGCGCGCGACGGGTAGCCAGACGGTTACTTCGGTGCCGCGTTGATCGCTCGAGACTTCGATCTCGCCGCCGTGGCTGACGACGATCTGGTGGGTGACGGCGAGGCCGAGGCGCGAGGTGGCGCCTTCGACGGCGAGCGGTGAGAACGGGTCAAAGATGTGTTGTAGCTCGGCGCTCCGGATCGGCGGGCCGCTGTCGCGCACGCGCAGCCGCACGCGTCCGCCCTCGCTGCCGGTGGATACGGCGATGCGATGGTCGGCCGGCGCGCCTTCCGGGATCGAGCGGATCCCGTTGAGCAACAGTTGGAGCGCCACCTGCGCGAGCAGGCCGGGGTCGCCGCGCACGGCGGGCACGGCCGTCAGGAACTCGGTCCAGCGCGCCCGGAAGCGTCCCTCGGCGCGCACCAGCGGCAGCACCGAACCGACGACTTCGGCGAGATCGACGGGAACCGTCTTGGACTCGCTGCGGCGCGCGAGCCGCAACAGCTCCCCCACCGTCGCGCGCAGCCTCGCGAGGCCTTCGTGACATTCGTCGAGGATCTCGGGCACGTCGCGGCGTTCGGTCGGATGGTTCCAGATTTCCTCGACGCGATTCAGGTTGGACGAGACGAAGGCCATCGGGTCGTTGATCTCGTGCGCGACGCCGGCGGCCAGCGTGCCGAGTGCGGCGAGTCGCTCGCCGTGGACGAGCTGGCTCTCCTTGCGCCGCAACTCGGCGCTGCGCTCCTCGACGCGCGCGTGGAGATCTTCCGTGAGGCGCTCGGCTTCGTCCATCGAGCGCACGAAGCCCCGCACCAGGACGGCGGAGAGGCCGGTCAGCATCATGAGGTAACCGAGCGGGAGGAGTTCCACGCCGTGGATCAGGCCGGCGCCGACCGCGACGTCGTGGAAGAGTGTCGCCGCGAACGCGCAGTACGCCGCAAAAAGCGAGCGCTCCTCGCTGCGCTTTCGCGCCGCTCGAGCGAGCTCGACGCCCAGGTAGAGCGCGAGCCCGCCGAAGGCCAGCAGGATCGCGGTCCCGAACGGCGTGATGCAGCGCCTGGGCGACGAACCCGTCGCGGCCGAACGCCGGTCGCATCACGATCTCGTCCGAGAAGATCGTGTGCGTCAGGAGTCCAATGACGTTGAGCACGACGAAGCAATCCAGCGCGCGCTCCAGGCGCGGCCGGTGCAGGCCGAGCTCTGCGTGGGCCCAGCGCACGAAGCCGACGCCGAGAACCGCCCCGAACGCCATCTGCGCGCTCTGCCACGCGAGCGCGTCCGCCGTCGTCGTGGCGGCCGCTCGGGCGATCACCGACGCCGCCATCCCCGCCACGCCCAGCGCCGAGATCGCGAGCCACAGATGGGCGATCTCGCGGCGCCGCTGCGCGTAGATCCAGGCGTGCAGCAGCGCCGTGTAGATCGGCACGACGACGGTGGCGAGCAGCAGGGCACTCCGCATCGCCATGCGGATCGGAGGGGCTGGCGGCGGCCTTGAGGACGTGGGAGCGCGCGGCGTCAGCGGGAGGGCGCCAGCGTCTCCGCGTCTCCGCCCGCGGCCGGCAGCCAGACCGTGACCATGGTGCCGTCCGGGCTGCTCTGGACGTCGATCGCGCCCTGGTGGCGCGTCACGACGAGTCGCGTGAGCGCGAGGCCGAGCCCGGTCCCGCGGCCGAGTGGTTTGGTCGTGAAGGACGGCTCGAAGATCTGGCCCAAGACGTCCGCCGGGATGCCGGGTCCGTTGTCGCGCACCGCGAGTTCCACGCCGCCGCGCGCGGCGTGGGCGCGCAACTCGACGCGCGGCGTGCGATGCGTCGCCTCCGAGTCCGAGACGGCTTGCACCGCGTTCAGCGCCAGATTCAACACCGCCTGACCGAGCAGGCGCGCGCTGCCCCACAGCGGCAGCGGCGACTCGACGTCGATCGCGACCTCGATCGCCGAGCCGGCCTCGCGCGCGACGAGCGGCAGCACCGCGCGCACGATGTCGCCGAGATCGCAGGCCTCGCGCTCGCCGTCGCTCTGACGCGCCATGCGCAGCAGGTCCGTGACGATCGTGCCAACGCGCGCCAGACCCTCGCGGCTCTCCGCGATGATCTCCTTCACTTCGTCGGGGTCGGGTTCCTCCTCCCAGAGCGCGCGGAGCTGATTGAGGTTCGCGCTCACGTATGCGAGCGGGTTGTTGATCTCGTGGGCGACGCCCGCCGCGAGCATGCCGATCGCCGCGTGCTGCTCGCCGTGCGCGAGCCGCAGGTCGATCGCGCGCAGCGCATCGGCGCGCGTCCGGGCCAGCTCGTGGAGCTGCATGCCGAGGCGCTCGGATTCGTCCATCGACTGCACCAGCTCGCGCACCAGCACGGCCGACAGTGTGGCCGTGATCGCCAGGTAGCCGCCGGTCGCCAGCAGGAACGGCGCGTCGTAGACGCCGAGTCCCACCGCGGTGTCGTGGATCGCGGCGACCAGCCAGCCGGCAAACGCGACGAGCAACGGCGTGACGCCCGGCTCGCCGCGCCGTCGCGCGCGGATGCAGATCGCGAGCGGGAACAGGAAGAAGACGAGTCCCACCGCCAGCAGACCCTGCAACAGCGGCGTGAAGCCGAGCTGGAGGAAGTGCAGCCCGGAGACGACGGTCTCGCGCGGCGGCCGGTCGATCGCGAAGAAGAGCTGCGGCGCGGCGGCGTCGATCGCGAAGATCGTCCCGGCGAGCACGACGGCCACGCGCAAAAAACTGGGCGCGTGCACGCGCATGCGCGACGCCGAGAATTCGAGTCGCGCCGACCATCACGAAGCTGGCGCCCGCGATCGCGATGCGATGCGCCTGCAGCGCGTCGTTCGCATCGGTGCCCACGTAGAGCAGCGCCGTACCGTACGAGATGCCAGCCGCTCCCGTGGCCGTCACCGCCACCCACAGGTGCTCGCGCGCACGCGGGTGCAGCGCGAAGACCCACGCGTGGAAGAGGGCGGCGTAGAGACTGACCACCGCGGCCGCCGTCGCGAGGAGGACCTCGGTGCCCATCCTCATTGAGATCGGTCCCCGCCGAGGCCGCCTTGAGGCGGGAGACTGCACCGATCGAGGCGTTATGATCGCGCGCCAATGACGCTGCCGGGACTGATTGTTCTCGCTCTCCTCGCCTGGGCAGTGCTGCGCTTCGCGGCGGGTTACGGGCCTCGCGACCCGGCGCTCAGCCAGCTCTCGGCGCGCGAGTACGCGCTGGTGTGTGCCGCTGCCGACGCGGCCTTCCCGCCCGGCGGCGCGATTCCGCTCTCGGGCACGCAGGCCGGGATCCCCGCGCACGTCGATCGCTATCTGGCCGCGCTGCCGCCGCGCAACCGGCTGCTGATCCGCCTGCTCTTCGTGCTGATCGAACACGCAACGTTGATCTTCAGGGCGCCCGGCTGGGACGGCTGGCGCCGCTTCAGCGCGCTGTCGCTGGAGCAGCGCATGGCGGTGCTCGACGGCTGGGCCCATTCGAGGTTCCTGCCGCGCCGCCTGGTGTTCCAGGGCCTGCGCGCGGTGCTCACGATGGGCTACTTCGCCTGCCCCGCGGTGCTGCGCGCGATGGGACTGGCGCCGCTCGCGATCGAGACGCCCGTCGTCGCCGCCGACCTGTTATACCCGCCGATCGGCCAGCCGAAGAGCGCGATCCGATTCGGTGTCGCCGATCTCGATCGCGCGGCGCCGCGCGCGCCGCTCGACCCGCACGGTCCGCTGCAGCCCGGCTTCGAGGCGCCGGCATGAGCGATCCGCGCACGGGTGCCGGCGAGGTCCGCGTCTTCGCGGACTACCAGCGCGACTTCACCGAGAGTCGCCGACGTCGTCGTCGTCGGTTCGGGCCCGTGCGGCGCCGTCGCGGCGTACGAACTCGCCGCCGCCGGCAAGCGCGTCGTGCTGCTCGAGGAAGGTCCTCCGTTCACGCCCGCCGACTTCGAACTGGAAGGCTCGCTCTCGATGGCGCGCACCATGCGCGAGGGCGGACTGCGCTTCACGATGGGCACCGTGATGCCGACCATGCAGGCGATCGCGCTGGGCGGCGGCTCGCTGGTGAACTCGGCGATCTGCAACCGCTGCCCCGATTTCCGCTTCGAGGAATGGGCGAACGAAGCCGACCTCGCGCGCACCAGCCGCAAGGATCTGGAGCCGCACTACGACGCGATCGCGGCGTTCCTCGGGATCGCGCCGACGCCCGACGACGTGCAGGGTCCGCGCAATCTGCTCTTCCGCGACGGCTGCAAGCAGCTCGGCTACTCGGTCGGAACCGTGCCCGCGCAACGTCAGAGCAGTGTCGCGGCAGCGGCGAATGCTTCACGGGTTGCCGCGCGCGCGCCAAGCAGTCGATGGACATCTCGTACGTGCCCGCCGCGATCCAGCTCGGCGCGCGCGTGCTCACCTCGGTGCGCGCCGAGGAGCTGCTCTCGAACGGGCGCCGCGTGACGGGCGTCGCGGGACGCGTCGTCGCGCCGTTCAGCGGCGCGCACGGGCCGCGCTTCCGCATCGAGGCGAAGGCCGTCGTGCTCGCGGCGGGCGTGCTGGCGTCGCCGCTGCTCTTGCAGCGCAGCGGCAATCTCGCCAACTCCTCGGGGCAGGTCGGCGAGCAATTCCAGTTCCATCCCGGGCACCTCGGTGCTCGGCGTCTTTCCCGATCCCGTCGACCCGATCTTCGGCGCGACGCAGGGCTACCAGTGCCTGCACTTCCTGCGCGACGGCTTCAAGCTCGAGACGCTGTGGGCGCCGCCCGGCGTGCTCGCGGTGCGCATGCCCGGCATGGGGCACCAGTTCAAGCAGGAGCTGCTCGACATGCGCTTCGCGTCGGTATTCGACGCGATCGCGAGCTGCCACCGCTCGCGCGGTCGCGTGCGCGAGCGCGGCAAGAGCCTGCAGCCCAGCATGCGCTGGAGCTTCCATCCCGACGACGCCGCGATCCTCGCGCAGGCGGTGTGGGTGATGGCGGAGATCTTCTTCGCGGCGGGCGCGCGCAAGATCGTGCCGGGCGTGGCCAGCCATCCCGACGAGATGCACTCGATCGCCGAGGCCGAGTCGCTGCGCAGCCGGCCGCCGCGCGCGCGCGACATGGTGTGCGCGTCGACCCACGTCTTCGGCACCGCGCGCATGCACGGCGATCCGCGTCGCGGCGTCGTGGACGAGGACTTGAAGGCGCACGATCTCGACAACCTCTACGTCGTCGACACCAGCGTGTTCCCGCTCTCGCCTGCGGTGAACCCGATGTTCACCGGCATGGCGCTCGCGCGGCGCAGCGCGCTCGCGCTCGCGGAGCGTGTATGACCCGGAAGGACGACGGCGAAGCGTCGATCGTGCAGGACGCGCCGTGGCGTCATCCCGCGCCCGGCCAGTTGATCGGGCCCGGTCACATGGCCGGCGACTTCCTCGATGCGCCGCTCTGGCGCCTGCTCGAAGAGCGCAGCGGTTTCCTGCGCCTCGAGATCCCGATGCCGGCGCGCCTGTGCAATCCGCGCGGCCAGCTCTTCGGCGGCTTCGCGCCCACCTACGTCGACCTGATCGCGCTCTTCACGTTCCGCGCCGGGCGCCGCCGCGAGGGGCCCTGGCACTGGCTGGCCACCGTCAGCATGCGACTCGACTACTACGAACCCGTGCTCGGACCGAGCTTCGTGGTCGAGAGCGAGGTCCGGCACCGCCGGGGCCGCAACTGCTGGGTCGAGACGCGCTTCCTGGACACCCACGGCACACCCCTGATCGACGCCTCGACGGTCCTGCGCGAAGTCGCCTGAGGACCCCCGACTCGAGCCGGATCACGTATCTCGGATGCCTATACGTGAAGCGCGGTGGCGGTGCGTTCGTCCAGAACGTCCTCGGCGGACGGGCGTCGCAGCTTCGCGTCGGGAACGTCGAGGCCGCCTGCCGGCCCGATGACCGGAGGGCTTCGCAGGTTCTGGCCGAACGCCCCGCCCCCGCTACTTGCCATCTGTTTCGGGACTTCCGTTCATGAAAGAAAGACGGAAAGCCGAGCGCGGGCGGGGGACTCGGCCGAAACCCCGAAGCCCTCCGCATAGGCCCGCAGGCGGCCGCCCAACTCTCATTGCGAAGCCGCCGATCCCTCGTCCGCCGAGGACGTTTCGGCCGGGTCCACCGCCCGCGCGCCTCGCAGCAACGATCCAAGCAGTGCGGCACGGCGGGGACGCGCAGCGGTCCCGGGCTCAACCGCCCATCCTGGGAAGGCTCCTGGCCGCGGCGCGTTCCCCTTCATCCCCGCCCGCGTCCGGCCGAAAGAGCTAGGGACCCCGTCCCTTGGGGTCACCGCGAGGGCACCGATGCGAGATCGGATTCGATTCGTTGGCGCGCTGCTCGGCTTCTGCGCACTGCTTGCCGTGCCGGCCTTGGCGCCGGCCGAGGAGCCGCGTCTCTTCGAAGGCGGCAGCAAGACCTACGAAGTGCCGCCCTCGATGGTTGGCAAGCACAACGGCGAGTGCAAACGCATCACGCGACAGATCGCGCACTACGCCGACGTCGCCGACATGGCCAAGGAACGCGGCGACGAACACTGGCACGAAGGCACGCTCGACCAGATCGGGCGGCTCTCGGAGCGGCGCGCACAACTGTGCCCGACGCTCTACGCGGAGAAGCCGATCGGTCAGGAACTCGCGAAGATCCTGAAGGGCGCGGCGAAGATCGCGATGAAGCTCTTCACGATGGGCATGATCTAGCCCGTCTCAGTTTCCCCATCAGCGCGAGCGCGGCTGTCGACTCTCCTCCCGAGTTGCTTCACGGGTCCTTCGCTGGGGCTGTGACGGCGCGGCGTATAGACTGCCGCCAGGAGGAACCATGAAGCTCTACGACTCGAGATTCGCGCCCAACCCGCGCCGCGTCCGCATCTTCCTCGCCGAGAAGGGCATCGAGGTGCCGATCGTCGCGATCGACCTCGCCAAGGGCGAGACGCGAAAGGCCCCATATCTCGCGAAGAACCCGCTCGGCGGCCTGCCCGCTCTCGAACTCGACGACGGCACCGTGATCGCCGAGTCGGTCGCGATCTGCCGCTACTTCGAAGAGCTACAGCCGAATCCGCCGCTGCTCGGAACCGACGCGAAGGACCGGGCGCTCGTGGAGATGTGGCAGCGCCGCATGGAACTCGAGCTGTTCCGCCACGTGACCGGCTGCTTCCAGCACATCCACGACTTCTTCAAGGGCCGCATCGAACAGGTGCCCGCTTTCGGCGAGCTGAGCCGCAAGGCCGCGCGGGCGCGTCTCGCGTGGCTCGACGGCGACCTCGGGGCGCGTCCCTTCATCGCCGGCGAGCGCTATACGATCGCCGACATCACCGCGCTCTGCGCGATCGACTTCGGCCGCGTCGTCGACATCCGCATCGCGCCCGAGCAGAATAATCTGCTGCGCTGGTACGAATCGGTGTCATCGCGGCCGAGCGCGAAGGCCTGAGCTGCGCAATGCCTCGCGCCGCGACGGCGCGATCGAGTGAACGCGCGCATTCTCGACTGCTTTCGCGCGAAGACGATCGTCGAGACTCGCTTCGGACGATAGACTCCGCGCCTCCGCACCGTTGCCATGCCGGGAGAGTTGCATGAAGGACCGACGTCTCGGCCGAACGGGCCTGCGCGTGCCCGAGATCGGGCTCGGCACGATGACCTTCGGCACGATGGCCGACGAAGGCCAGAGCCTCGCGATCCTCGACAAGGCATTCGACGCCGGGCTCTACTTCATCGACCTGGCCGAGGTGTACCCGGTGCCGCCCGATCCGCAGTGGGCGACGCGCACCGAGCAGATCGTCGGCAAGTGGATGCAGGGCCGTCGGCGCGATTCGCTGCTGCTCGCCACCAAGGTCGCGGGCCCGAGCGGCGGCTGGTTCCAGGCGCCCGTTCGCAACGGTCACACTGCTCTCGACCGCCACTCGATCGCGCGCGCCTGCGAAGACAGCCTGCGCCGCCTCGGCACCGACTACATCGATCTCTACCAGACGCACTGGCCGGATCCCGGGCTCCCGTACGAGGAGACCATGGAAGCGCTCACGCGGCTCGTCGAGGACGGCAAGGTGCGCGCCGTCGGTTGCAGCAACGAGAGCGCCTACGGGCTCACCAAGAGTCTGTGGATCTCGGACAAGCACGGCTTTGCGCGCCACGAGACCATCCAGAACAACTTCTCGCTGCTTGAATCGCCGCTTCGAAGACGAGCTGGCCGCCGTGTGTCGCCGCGAGCAGGTGAGCCTGCTCGCCTACAGCCCCCTCGCAGGCGGCGTGCTCTCCGGCAAGTACCAGGGCGGCGCGTGGCCGACAGCCCGCGCGTTTCACCTGGTACAGCGAGTATTCGCCGCGCACGAAGGTGATGACGGGGCGCTTCGTGAACGACCGCACGCTGGCGGCGACCGAGCGCTTCCGGCAGGTCGCGGCGGAGTGCGGCATGTCGCTCGTGACCTTCGCGATCGCCTGGACGCTCACGCGCGACTTCGTCGGCTCGACGCTGATCGGCGCCACGCACCCCGATCAGCTCGACGATCTGCTCGCCGCCGCCGACGTGAAGCTGCCGCCCGAGGCGCTCGTCGCGGTCGACGAGATCTCGCGGGAGATCCGCTATCCGCTGGGTTGAGCGCGAAATTGGCCGCGGCCGCGCTCGTCACGCTGCTCGCGGCGGCGGGCTGCGGCGAACGCTCACGCCACTACCACGCGCGCGGCGTCGTCGAGGACGTGCAACCCGAGACCGGGCAGGTGCTGATCGCGCACGAGGACATCGAGGGCCTGATGCCCGCGATGACGATGAACTTCGACGTGCCCGACCGCGCGCTCCTCGAACGGCTCGAGCGCGGCCAGGCGATCGACTTCGAGGTGGAGTTCACCGGCAAGGCGTATCGCGTGACGCGAGGCGACCGTGCGCGAGAGCGGCGTCGCGACGAGCGGCGGCGTCAGCTCGGCGCCGTGAAGCCGATCGATGATCCGGCGCCGCCCTTCCGTTTGACCGACCAGGACGGCAACCCGCGCGCGCTCGAAGAGTGGCGTGGGCAGACTCGTGTTGCTCGACTTCATCTTCACGCGTTGCCCGGGCCCGTGTCCGATCCTGACGGGGCTGCACGTGCAGCTCCAGCGCGAGCTGCCGCCGGAGCTGCGCGCGCGCACGCACTTCGTCTCGATTTCGCTCGACCCGCTGCGCGACACGCCCTCCGTGCTGCGCGAGTACGCGCGCAAGCGCGGCGCCGACCTCGCGAACTGGTCGTTCCTGACCGGCACGGCCGACGAGATCGACGCAGTGTTGAAGAGCTACGGCGTCGGCAGCGTGCGCACGCCGGACGGGCAGATCGAGCATCTCGTCGTGACCTTCCTGATCGACGCCGACGGCCAGATCGCGCGCCGCTACATCGGCCTCGACGGTCACGACCCGAAGGAACTGCAGCGCGACATCGCCAAGCTGGCGGGGCCGTGAAACCTGCCGACCCGCAGCGGGGTCCACGCAGCGGGGGCCAACGCCCGACATTCTCGCTGGGGTGACAGCTGAGACGAAGCTCTGACGAGACAGCATATGTGTCTCATCGATGAGCATTAGTTCTCATGCTTGAGCGCGATTCTTTCCTCGGTAATACTGCGGCCGGTCGGGGGGCCGCGGGGATGAAGCTTTCCGTTCGCGAGGCTGCGAAGCTGCTGAACGCTTCGGAGAAGAGCGTCTATCGCTGGATCAAGCCAGGGTCTGCTGCCGGCGTACCGGATCAACGACCAGTACCGGATCAATCGAGCCGAGCTGCTCGAGTGGGCGACGTCTCGCAAGATCGGCGTCTCGCCCGCGATCTTCGAAGAGCCCGAGGGGGGCGACGCCCCGCTGCCGCCGCTCGAGGAAGCGCTGCGCGCCGGGGGCATTCACTACCGGATCGGCGGCCACGACAAGGCTTCCGTTCTGCGTGCCGTGGTCGACATCATGTGCCTTCCGGACGACGTCGATCGCGAGTTTCTCTACCAGGTGCTGCTCGCGCGCGAGGCGCTCGGATCGACTGGCGTCGGAGACGGGATCGCGATCCCGCACGTGCGCAACCCGATCGTCCTGCACCTGTCGCGACCGATCGTGACGCTGTGCTTGCTCGAGCAACCGATCGACTTCGGGGCGCTCGACGGACAGCCGGTCAGCACGCTGTTCACGCTGATCAGCCCGACGGTGCGCGCACATCTGCACCTGCTGTCGCGACTCGCGTTCACTCTCCGCGACGCGCGGTTCCACGCGGCGGTTCGGAATCAGGCGTCTCGAGACGAGATCTTCGCGTCCCTACACGCCGCCGAAGCTGCGGTGGTGGCATCCCAGCACCACGCGCCGGGTGCGGACGAGAGCGGAAACTGAGACCAGGAGCACCGCAATTCACGCAGAGGTGACGCAGACGATCTGGCTGGACCTCAGTGTCGCAGCTCTGGTGCTGACGGCGGCGAGCGGAGTGCCCGGGCTCACCCTCGGGCGTCGCTCCAGCGCCGCACAGGGTCTCGCGACTCTGCTGGTGATCGTCGGCGCGTTCCTCGGCGCGCTGGCGGCGATCGCCGTTCTCGGCGGGACTGCGATCGAGACACGGACGCTGCCGGGGCCGCTCTCCCAGCTTTCGCTGAGCCTGAGATTGGATCCATTGGCCGCCTTCTTCCTGGTGCCCGTGTATCTGTTGAGTGTTGCCGGAACGATCTACGGAACCCACTACTGGAAGCAATCCGAGCATCCCGAGAACGGCCGCGCGCTGCGCCTCTGGTACGGGATGCTGGTCGCAGCGCTCGCCGCAGTCGTGCTGGCGGCCGACGGCTTTGCGTTTCTGATGGCGTGGGAGGTGATGGCGCTCGCGGCGTTCTTCCTGGTGACGACCGAGGACGATCGGGACGAGGTGCGGCAGGCCGGTTGGGTCTACCTCGTGGCGACCCACGCGGGCACGCTGGCGCTGTTTGCGCTGTTCGCGCTGCTGTGGGCGGTCAACGGCACGCTCGAGTTCCGCCCGATGGCCAGCGGCGCTGGAACGCAGGGCGTCACGAGCGCGCTGTTCCTGCTCGCCCTGGTGGGCTTCGGATTCAAGGCGGGCATCGTACCGCTGCACTTCTGGCTCCCCGCCGCCCACGCCAACGCGCCGTCGCACGTTTCCGCGCTGATGTCTGGCCTGCTCTTGAAGATGGGAATCTACGGCTTGCTGCGGTTCTTCACGCTGTTGCCCGCGCCTCCGCCTGGCGTGGGGATGCTGATGATCGCGATCGGCACCTTCAGCGCCGTGTATGGCGTCGTCTTTGCGCTGGGTCAGCACGATCTCAAACGCCTGCTCGCGTACCACAGCATCGAGAACATCGGGATCATCGTGATGGGCCTGGGTCTCGCGCTGGTCGGCGTGAGCGCCCAGCAGCCGGCGTGGGTGGCGCTGGGCCTCGCCGGGTGTCTGCTCCACGTCTGGAACCACTCGTTCTTCAAGGGGCTGCTCTTCCTGGCCGCCGGAGCGGTGATCCACGGCGCCGGGACTCGCGAGATCGATCGTCTCGGCGGGCTGGGCAAGCCGATGTCGCGCACCGCGGCGCTCTTCGCGATCGGCGCGGTGGCGATCTGCGGTCTGCCGCCGCTCAACGGTTTCGTGAGTGAACTCCTGATCTACGTCGGGCTGTTCCGCGCCGGCGCGGATGGCACCAGCCGCCAGTGGTCCGCCGCGCCCTTGGCTGCGCCGCTGCTCGCGATGGTCGGCGCGCTGGCGGTCGCCTGCTTCGTCAAGGCGTACGGAACCGTGTTCCTCGGACCGCATCGCTCCGAGGGCGCCGCACGGGCGCACGAGGCGCCCCGCAGCATGCTCGTCGCGATGATCCTGCTCGCGCTGCCGTGCGTCGGCATCGGCGTGTTTCCCGTGTTGGCGATGCCAGCACTCGACCGTGTCGTGCACGCATGGGTCGGGAGGGATGCGCAGCCTGCTGTGCTGGGCCAACTGATCCCGTGGACGCCGATCATGGCAATGAACGCCGCGCTCGTCGCCGGTGTGCTGGTCGCTTCGCTGATCCTTCGCAGCCGATTCCGTCGCAGAGTTCCGGTGCAGACGGGCACGTGGGACTGCGGGTACGTGCAACCCACTGCCGCGATGTCGTACTCGGCGTCCTCGTTTGCGCAGCTCCTGGTGGATCTCTACCGCTGGTTGCTCCGGCCGCGCGCGGGGACTGCAATCCGCACGGAGCTGTTCCCTCCCCGCCAGCACTTCCATACGAGCGTTCCCGAGCAGGTGACGGAATTCGTGCTGGCGCCGCTGTGGGTGGGCTTCCGGCGCGCGCTTGCGCCGATTCGGGCACTGCAACACGGGCGTGTCCAGCAGTATATGATGTACGTGCTGCTGACGTTGTGCATTCTGGTCGTGCTGTCGTTTCCGATCGGCGAACTGCTCCTCCGGTTTCTCGGATGGTGGGGAAACGGCGGCGCGCATGGCGTGGAATGAGGCGCTGCTCGACATGGTGACGCCGATCATACACATCACCGTGCTGCTGCTCGTGCCGCCCTTTCTGATGGGCGTCATCAACAAGACGAAGGCGTGGGCGGCCGGGCGGCGAGGCCCCCCGCTTCTCCAGCTCTACTACGACCTGTCCCGCCTGTTTCGAAAGGACATGGTCCTCAGCCGGACCACGACATGGGTGTTTCGCGCCGGGCCCGTGATCGGCGTGACGGCGGTCCTGCTCGCCGGCCTGCTGGCGCCCTTCGGCGCCTTCGACGCACCGCTCTCCTTCGACGGCGACCTGGTGCTGTTCGCGTACTTGATGGGCCTCGCGCGCTTCTTCACGGCCGCGGCGGCGCTGGACACGGGGTCCGCCTTCGAGGGCATGGGGGCCGCGCGGGAGGTTTCGTTCGCCTCGCTCGCGGAGGTGGCGTTGTTCGTGGCGTTCGTGGTTCTGGTTCGACTGTCGGGCTCACTCAGCCTGACACCGATGCTCCACGCGCCGATGAGGGGCGCCTTCCACGGTTTGCCGGCCGCCGCCCTGTTGCTGGTGGGCGTGGCCCTCTTCGTGGTGTTGCTGGCGGAAAACGCGCGCATCCCGGTCGACGATCCGAATACCCATCTGGAACTCACGATGATTCACGAGGTGATGGTCCTCGACCACAGCGGACCGCTCCTCGGGCTGGTGCTCTATGGCGCTGCGGTGAAGCTCTTGTTGTTCTCGACCTTGCTGCTCCATTTCGCGCTCCCGTTCTCGTTCGGCGCGCCGTTGCTGGACTGGACGCTTTTCGGCGTCGGCATGCTCGCCGTTGCGATCGCCGTCGGCGTGGTCGAGTCGGTGATGGCGAGGCTCAGGCTGCGCCACGTGCCCTCGCTGCTGATCGCTGCGAGTGTGCTGTGCGCTTTCGGCTTCTTCTTCACGCTGGCATGAGAGGGACGCGATCGTGAACTTCTCGGCCGCCAATCTGCTCCTCATCGGCATCTTGCTGTTGAATCTGTTCTGCCTGGGCACGAGCCGCATCCGCGCGCTGATCCAGGCCGCGGCGCTCCAGGGCGTGGTGCTCGGTGTGATGCCGCTCTTGATCCATGGACGCGTCAATTGGAACACCGGGTTGCTCGCCGTGGCGACAGTGGTGCTGAAGGGCAACGTGATCCCGGGGATGCTGCGGAGGGCGCTGCGCGAAGCGCAGATCAAACGCGAGGTCGAGCCGCTGATCGGGCTGGTTCCGACGATGCTGCTGGGCGCGCTCGCGACGCTGCTGTCGATCGCCTTCGCCTCGGGACTTCCGCTCGCACCGGAACACCAGAACCTGTTGATCGTGCCGGCCTCGTTCTCGACGGTACTGACCGGATTCCTGCTGCTCACGACCCGGGTCAAGGCGATCACGCAGGCGATCGGGTACCTCGTGCTCGAGAACGGGATCTTCATCTTCGGCTTGCTGCTGCTCGATGCCATGCCCTTCCTGGTCGAGATCGGCGTGCTGCTCGACCTCTTCGTCGGCATCTTCGTGGTGAGCATCATCATCCATCACATCAACCGGGAGTTCGCATCTCTCGACACGCGGCGTCTCGCCTCGTTGAAGGAGTGATGCGATGCTGCTGCTGGCGCTGATCGCGCTGCCGGTGCTCGCTGCGGGCGTGGCAATGGCGCTGCCTTCCGACGAGTGGCGCCCCTACGTGTTGCCCGGTGCCGCGGCCGGTCATCTGGCGCTGACCGTCGCGGCGATCAGCGCCCCGAGTCAGAACGCCCTGGGAGGCTGGCTGGCGCTCGACCCGCTGGGGCGACTCGTGCTGCTGCTGCTGAGCGCGCTCTTTGCGATCTGTGCGATCTACGCCGTCGGCTACCTGCGCTACCGCCGCGAACTCTCGAACCGGATCTTCATCCCCTGCCTGCTGATCTTCCTCGCGATGACGTCCCTGGTTGCGTGCTCCCAGCACCTCGGGCTGCTGTGGGTCGGCGTCGAAGCCACCACGCTCACGACGGCTCCGCTGATCTATTTCAACCGCACGCAGCGATCGATCGAAGCGACCTGGAAGTACCTGCTGGTCGGGTCCGTCGGGATTGCCATCGCACTGCTCGGATCCTTCTTCCTCGCCTACGCGTCATTGGGTCAGGACTCGTCGTTGCTGTTCCAGGATCTGCTGAAGCGGGCGAACCAGATGAATCGCTCCTGGCTCCACGTCGCGTTCGTGCTGCTGTTGGTGGGCTACGGCACGAAGATGGGGTTGGCGCCGATGCACACCTGGAAGCCCGATGCGTATGGGGAGGCGCCCGGCGTCGTCGGAGCGCTCCTCGCCGGCGGGCTCACGAACTGTGCCTTCGTCGCCGTGCTCCGCGTCTTCCAAGTCTGCCAGGCCGCCGGAGAGGGCGCCTACGCCAGCCGGCTGCTGGTGTTCTTCGGCCTGTTCTCGATCGGCGTGGCGGCCGTCTTCATGGTGGGTCAACGCGACTTCAAGCGGATGCTGGCCTATTCCAGCGTCGAACACATGGGGATCCTCGTGCTGGGCGTGGGGTTGGGAGGGATCGGAATCCTCGGCGCGTTGTTGCACATGCTGAACAACGGTCTCACCAAGGGCGTGCTCTTCCTCGCGGCTGCGAACATCCACCGTGCCTACGGCAGCAAGTCGATCGATCAGGTGGCGGGTGCGATGCGGCGGGTGCCGCTGTCGGGGTCGCTGTTCCTGTTGGGCTTCTTCGCGATCACCGGCTCGCCGCCCTTCGGTCCCTTCGTGAGCGAGTTCCTGATCCTGAGTCGCGCCTTCGCCGCGGACCGCTTCGTCGTGGGCGCGTGCGTTCTCGTGCTGTTGTTGGTGGTGTTCGTCGGGATGGGGCGGACGGTACTCACGATGGTCCAGGGTCTGCCTTCGTCCGAAGCCGGGCGTACGCACTATCGCGACGGTCTGCTCACGGGGATGCCGATCGTGGTTTCGATGGGGCTCGTGCTGCTGCTGGGCCTTCACGTCCCGTCGCCGCTCGAGTCCCTACTTCGAGACGCGGCGGCGTTCCTGGAGGCTGCACGTTGAGCTGGGACGAAACCGCGACCCGGTTCGCGACGATCGGGAACGGTCGGGCGGTCGCGCGATCCGCCGTGCCGCACTTCGGGGTGGACGAGCTCTGCGCGGCCATCGCGGACGCGACCGAAGCCGAGCTTCGGGTCGTCGCATTCTTTGGCATGGCGGACGCGGATCCGGATGTCGTCACGCTGGTCGTCGTGTTGGCGGACGACGAGCAGGCGCGGCTGCACGTCGGGCAGACAAGCGTACGCGGCGACGAGTTCGCGTCGCTGACCCCCGTCTGTCGGCAGGTGCATCTGTTCGAGCGGGAGATCGCGGAGCAGTTCGGTCTCCGCGCCGCCGGACATCCGTGGTTCAAGCCGGTCCGCTACCACCGATCCCAGCGGAGCGGCTACCAGGCGTTCGGCGGGCCCGACGGCGAAGGACCGGTCATCGGCATCACCGACTTCTACCGGATCGAGGGGGACGAGGTTCACGAGGTGGCCGTCGGTCCCGTCCACGCCGGGATCATCGAGCCCGGGCACTTCCGCTTCCAGTGCCACGGCGAGAACGTCTTCCACCTCGAGATCTCGCTCGGCTATCAGCACCGCGGCGTCGAGAAGGCGCTGATCGGCGCTCCCCACAAGCGCTCGATCCACTACGCGGAAACACTGGCCGGGGACACCAGCGTGGGACACGCCACGGCGTACTGCCAGCTCGTCGAGGCGCTGGCGAGGTGCCAGAAGACGCCGCGCGCCCAGTCCGTGCGGGGCATCGCGCTCGAACTCGAGCGGCTGGCGAACCACGTCGGAGATCTGGGCGCGTTGGCGAACGACATCGGATTCCTGCCCACCGCTTCGTACTGCGGACGCATCCGTGGCGACTTCTTGAACATGACGGCGACGCTGTGTGGCAGCCGCTTCGGGCGCGGGATGATCCGCCCCGGTGGCGTGGGTTTCGACGTCGACGCGGCGATCGTCGGCGACCTGCTCGCGCGCCTGGAAGACGCCGAGCGCGACACCACGAGCGCGGTGGAACTTCTCTGGGATACGCCGTCGGTGATGGCGCGCCTCGAGGACACCGGTCCCGTTCCCAGGGGCGTCGCGCAACAGCTCGGCCTCGTCGGTCCGGCCGCGCGAGCCTGCGGAATGCGGCGCGACGCCCGCATCGATCACCCGTCCGGAATCTTCCGCTTTGCGCACATCCCCATTTCCACCTGGGACACGGGGGACGTATTCGCGCGCGCGTACGTGCGCTGGCTCGAAGTGCAGCGATCGATCGACTTCGTGCGGGAGCAACTGAGAGCCCTCCCTCCCGGAGATGCACGCAGCCGGGTGGGGACTCTCGCGCCCAACGAACTCGCGGTGGCGCTCGTCGAAGGCTGGCGCGGGGAACTGTGTCACGTCGCCCTGACGGACGGAGCGGGTCGCTTCGAGCGCTACAAGGTCGTGGATCCATCCTTCCACAACTGGGCGGGATTGGCGTACGCGCTGCGGGGCCAGCAGATCTCGGACTTCCCGGTCTGCAACAAGAGCTTCAACCTGTCGTATTGCGGGCACGACCTGTGATGCTCGATTCGGGCGCACGCGGGAGTTGCCAATGATCGACCTGATCCGGGCTCGTTTCCGGCAGGGTTACCGAACCATCGCGTACCCGGATGCGGCTCCTCCGCCGCTGCCGGACCGCTTCCGCGGCCGGCCTCGCATCGACTCTTCGAAGTGTCGAGACGGCTGTACGCATTGCGCGGATGCGTGTCCGACTGGCGCCATCGACCTGCGCGAAGGGCCCCGCCTCGATCTGGGCCGCTGCCTCTTCTGCAGCGATTGCGCCCACGCGTGTCCCGAAGGCGCGCTCCACTACGACCGGGACCATCGACTGGCGGTGCGCAACCGGACGGATCTGGTCGCAGCCTCGGAGCGCGAGCTCGAACTCGCGGCCGCTCTCCAAGGACGGATGCTCCAGCTCTTCGGCCGCTCTCTCAAGCTGCGCCAGGTGAGCGCGGGCGGCTGCAATGGCTGCGAGCTCGACGTCAACGTGCTGCAGACCGTGGGCTGGGACCTCGGCCGCTTCGGGGTCCAGTTCGTCGCGTCGCCCCGCCACGCGGACGGCCTGCTCGTCACGGGCGCGAACTCCGAGAACATGCGCATCGCGCTCCGCAAGACCTACGAGGCCGTTCCGGCGCCCAAGATCGTGATCGCAGTCGGCGCCTGCGCGATCTCGGGCGGCCCCTACGCGGGCCACCCGGAGGTTGCGAACGGGACCGACGGCAGCCTGCCCGTCGATCTCTACATTCCCGGCTGCCCGCCCCATCCGTTGACGATTCTCGACGGCTTGCTGCGCCTGCTCGGCCGGATTCGCTGACTGGAACCCGGAAGGATGTACGCCCGATGAAGGTCCTGCTCACCGGTGCGTTCGGGAATCTCGGCCTGATGGTGATTCGCGAGCTGCGGCGTCGAGGCATCGCCGTCCGTTGCACGGACCTCCCGAGTTCCCGGAACCGGCGTGCCGCCCGGGCGCACGACGGGACCGTGGAGATCGCCTGGGGCGACATCCGGGACGCGGCATGGCTCGCAGCGCAGCTGGAAGACGTGGATGCCGTGATCCACCTGGCAGGACTGCTGCCGCCCGCGACGGAGAACCAGCCCGAGCTGGCGGAAGCCGTCAACGTCACCGCCACGAAGCAGTTGGTGGCTGCGATGGCGCGTTTGTCCCGCCAGCCGATGTTGCTGTATCCGTCCTCGCTGACCGTCTTCGGTGTGACGCGTACCCAGAAGCCTCCGCGCACGGCGTCCGATCCCGTGCTGGCGACGGATGCCTATACGCGACACAAGCTGGCCGTCGAGGACCACCTCGCGGCGTCCTCGATTCCCTGGGTCGTGTTCCGGATCGGCGTTTCCGTGGATTCCCGCACGCTCTCGGCCGCTCCGGCGATGCTGCAGAAGCTGCTCGCGGTGCGCGCCGACAACCGGCTCGAGTACGTCCATCCCGAAGACGTCGCGCTCGCGATGGTCAACGCCGTCGAGCGGAAGGACGCGCTGAAGCGCCGGACGCTGTTGATCGGCGGCGGCCCGCGCTGCCAAGTCACCCAGTCGGTGTTCCTGGGCGCGGCGCTCGAAGCCGTGGGGCTGCAGTGGTCGGAAGCCCATCACGGCAGCGACGAGTACTACACCGACTGGCTCGATACCGACGAGAGCCAGCGCCTGCTCGACTACCAGCGTCACGGTTTCGACGACTATCGCCGCGAGATGGCGCAGCGCTTGCGCTGGGTGAGACGGCTGCTCTGGCCGTTGCGTCCGCTCTTGAACCCGCTGCTGGCATCCTTCGTCCAGCGGCTGAACCGCCTCGAGCGGGCTGGCTAACTCGTGCTGGGATGCGGGGCTCCGGCGTGCGCGGTCAACCCGGGGGCGCGCGGCGCGACCCTGCCAGCGCGCCGCGAGCGATGCACGAGTTCGCGGAGGCTTCGGGTGATCGGGAGCTGTTGCCAGCCTCGCGAGGCATCGAGACGCGGGAGGAAGGGCTCCGACGCCGACACCAGGAGTGCGACGGGTTCGGCCGGCCGCGCTGGGCGCTCGGAAAGACAGAATGGACACAGCCCCGACGATCCCTTCACGAACATGCGATGACCGCAGCGATTGCAGTGCTGCGCTTCGTGTCGCGCGAGGGCTCGGATCAGGAACGCGCTCGGAATCTCGTTGTACGGCATCGCAGTCGCCTCCGCAGGGAAATCACTACGGACGTTCGTGGCCCGCGACTGCGCCGGGGTGACGATCTGCGCACGCAACGCGAGCGCAAAGATCGTCACAACGCCGCATGCGAAGCGGTTCTGCGGGGCGGCTGTGAATTCAGATCGTCGAGCGACGCGGCACGACCACGAGCGCCCGCAAGCGGGCCATCCAGCCGACGCGTTCCGCCCGCCGCGCGGCGTCTTCGCGCACGCGGCGCTCGCCCTCGCGGCGCCGGCCTTCCGCGCGGCGCAGTGCCTCGGCGATGTCGAACGAAGCGATCATTCCGTAGCGATCGGTCTCATAACGACGCATCGATTCCCTCCCTTTCTCCCATCCCCTCTTTGCAGCTCTGCAAGTAGGATGCCCTTGTTTTCGAGGAGTGACATCTCATCCGCCCCCCCCGCACTGAGTCGCCGCAGCCCCGATGCCGGGCGTCAGGTTATTCGCGCGTCAGGTTATTGGGGCGCGGGGGGCGGATCCTCTGCGCTAAGTGAGACGCGGGGACACGCCGAAGAGAGCGGCGATGAGCGCTCTCGTCGTCGACGTGCTGTTCCGCGATCGGGTCCTCGAGACGGTCCCCTTCGACCGGCCCACCCTGCGCGTGGGCCGCATGCCCGAGAACGATCTCGTGATCGACAACCTCGGTGTGAGCCGCTTCCACGCGCGGCTACAACTCGAGGAACGGCGCGTTTTTCTCGAAGATGCCGGTTCGGAGAACGGCTGTCTCGTGAACGGCGAGCGCATCGCCGGCCGCCGCGAGATCGCCCCTGGCGATCGCATCTCGATCGGCAAGCACGAGCTGCGCGTGCGCAGCGCGTCACCCGACGACGAGCCCGGCCGGAAAGCCGGGCGACGCAAGAGCGACGCATTCGACGGTGCACGCACCTATCTGGTCGAAAGGCCCGGCGGTGCGGCGCGAGCGCCGGCCATGTTCGAAGCGCCGGCTCCGCCCGTCGCATCCGAAGTGCGAGGAAAGGAATTCGTCACCATGAGCGAGAAGCGCTCGGCACTAGGGATCCCCGGCGGCGTCGCGGCACTGCCGTCGCCCGGGTCTTCACCCGAACTCGACTTCGACTTCATCGGGTCGCTCGCCGACGAGGCCGACCCCACGACCGCGACGACCGCAGTCGTGTCGATCACGGCGGCACCGCCGCCGGTTCCCGAGGCGGCGGCGCCAACCCAAGAGACGGCCCTGCACGCCGGCTTCATCGTGCAGCACCAGGACAAGCTCGAGCGCATCGTCGCGTGGCAGGGTGACGAGATCGTGGCCGGCCGCGCGGCGGAATGCGATGTGGTGCTCGGCATCGACGAGGTGTCGCGACGTCACGCCCGCTTCGAGCGCGTCGGCGACCGCTTCGAAGTCTGTGACCTCGGCTCGGTGAACGGCACCTTCGTGAACGGGCGCCGCGTCGAGCGGCAAGAGCTACACGTCGGCGACGTCGTCCAGATCGAGGGCTTCAAGCTCACCTTCGTGCTCGACCGCCAGCCGATCGACGAGATGGTCGCGCCGCCGGCCGCCGCACTGGCTCCGAAACGGCGGGACACGCTTGCGATGACGATGTTCCAGGAACAGATGCCGGATCGGCCCGGCTTTACCAAGCTGCTCTCCAAGCCGGATCCCGGCGAGGCGCGGGCGCCGTTGGCGACCGAGGTCGAGGTCGAGG
Source organism: uncultured delta proteobacterium (assembly GCA_963801625.1). Lineage (GTDB taxonomy): Bacteria > Myxococcota_A > UBA9160 > UBA9160 > PR03 > PR03. The sequence goes on along the minus strand of CAWDFQ010000010.1, from coordinate 106,812 downwards.
CGATCGCGCTGCCCGAGGGCGAGCTGTTTCGCCGACGATCTCGACCCGGTAGTCTCGCTCGACGAAGACGAAGCCGAGAAGCCCGAAGCGCCCGTCGCGGCTGCCGCTGCGCGGCTCGTCACGCGCGACGTCGGTGCAGGAACTCGGTCGTGTCTCGGAGCCGAATTTGGCGCGAGCTGGTCTTCGAGCTGCGCGTGCGTGTCGAGCTGCTGCCGCCCGCGCTGCGCGAGGCGTTCGAAGCCGCCGGCGCGAGCGAAGCTCGTGCTGCCCGCCGAGCTGCGCCTCAAGTCGTAGCCTCGACGATCCGCCAGCTCCGCCGCGGGGAGCTCCGCGCGACAGCAGGTGCCGTTCGCGAGATCCCCCCGTGCCCGAAGTGGCTGCTGCGACCCGCCGCTCGACCCGAGCGCGCAGCAACTGCGCACCCGACGTGTGGAACTGCGTGCGCGTTGCGCGTCGCCTGCCGGCGCGCCGCGCGATCGCGGTCGCAAGGCGACTCGCGGCGCCACTCACGGCTCGCGAACGCCACCTTCAAGCCAGGGCCGCGTGCCGTGCGGCCCGGAGGTCGTGGTGCGCGTCGTCTCGAAGACAGTCTCGATGCTCGGAGCGGCGAGGAGCCGTGCGTGGCCGCTGGCCGTCGCCGCGGCCTTCTGGCTGCATGCCGACCCTGCCGCGTGCGCGCGCATCACGGCGGTGCGCGTCGGCGCGCATCCGGGTTACGCGCGCGTGGTGCTCGAAACCGACGCGCCGGCCGAGTTCGAGGTGGTGGGCGCGCCCGCTGTGACCCCGGGCGAGGTCACGTTGCGGATCGCCGCCGAGAGTCGCGCGCGCGAGCTGGCCCCGACGGGGCCCGACGCGCCGGCGATCTCGCTGCTGCCGCAGGCCGACGGCACTACGCTCGCCCGGATTCGCGCGCCCGGTCCGCTGCGCGTCGAGACCCAAGTGCTCACGGCGCCGCCGCGCCTGGTGCTCGACCTGCGGCCGGCGCAGGGCGAAGCCTCCGTGAGAGCGCCGGAGCCTCCGCCGCCCGCGCCGGAGCTCCCGCCGCTGCCGTCGCCGGCAGTCGAGACGCCGTCACCGACACCACCGGAAATCGCCGTGACTGCGCCGGTCGTCGAGTCCGCGCCAATCGAGGCGCCGGCGGCGCCGGAACCGACGCCCCCAACCGGCCGCGCGCCGATCGCGGTTCCGGCGGCGATCGACGCGCCGCCGCCGGTGGCGCTGCCGCCGGTTGGGTCGCCGCCGCCGGTTGCGACCGCGCCGCCAGCGGATCGCCGGATGGAGCCGCGTTCGCTCGTCGTCGGACTCGCCGCGGGGATCGGGCTCGCGCTGGTCGCCTTCGCGTCGCGGCGCCGTCGCGAGGAGGCGGTCGCCGGGAGCGCGACGGGCGAGTCCGCCGCGTTGGCTGGGACGGTCGCTGCCGCGCCGGTCGAAGCGGCCGAGCCCGCTGTGCAAGCGGAGCCGCGTGCGTCGTCCGAGGCGGTCGCAGCGCCCGAGCCCGCTCCCGCGGCCGAAGCGCCCGACGCGTCGATGCTCGACGTGCTTCGCATGCACCAGCGACTCGACGCGCGACTTGCCGAGATCGCCGGTCGCCTCGCCGAGCTCGTCGAGCGCCAGGCGCGGCTCGAGGCTCGTACGGGCGGCCGCAGACCGAGGAGATCGCCTCCCAGCGCGCCGCGATCGCGCGCTTGCAGCGTTCGCTGCGTCCCGCCGCGCCGCTCCGGCGCGCTGCGTCAAGTCCCCTAGTCCCCCACCCGAAGAGCGCCTTCGGGAACCCATGCGAAAGCGAATCGTCATCGCCGGCACCTCGCGCGAGGGCCTCGAGCTGCTGCCGCTGCTCGAGTCGAACCCCGCCGTCGAGCTGTGCGCGCTGATCGCCGACGAGCCCGAGGCGCGCGCTCGCCGAGCTGCACGCGACTTCGCCCGCGATCGCGCAGCGACTCGCGTCGCGCGTGACCGCCGACGCCGATGCCGCGCTCGCGATCCCGGGGCTCGTCGCGTCGTGGTCGACGCGGAAGCCCCGGCGCGGGTGCGCGCGCGACTCGCCGCGCGCCCACGGCATCCAGGTGCTGCCGCCGCCGCTCGCGCGCATGCTCTACGCGTTCGGACCGGCGGACGCGATGAGCAAGTCGGATCTGCTGCAGGCGCTGCGCGAGAGCCTCGACTCCTACGATCTCACCCACGATCGCCGCGGCCTGCTGCGCCTCGTGCTCCAGATCGCCGTCACCGCCACCGGCGCCGACCGCGGCTCGCTGATGCTCTGGGACGAGCGCGAGCGCGTGCTGCGCGTCGAAGTCGCGATCGGCATCGAGGACGAGGTGATCCCGAAGATCCGCGTGCAGCCGGGCGAGGGCATCGCCGGCCGCGCCTTCGCCGCCGAGCGCTCGATCCTGCTGCACGGCAAGGCCGACCGCACGCGCTTCGACATCGTGCGCGAACGCGACGACGTCGAGTCCGCGATCTCCGCGCCGCTCGCCCACGCCGGTCGCGTGATCGGCGTGCTGAACCTGTCGCACGCGCGCCACCAGAACCAGTTCGGCGCCAGCGAACTCGCGTTCGTCGACGAGCTCGCGCGACTCGACGCGCGCATCATCGCGCGCGCCGAGGAGTTCCACGGTCTCGTGCGCGAATCGCAGACGCTGCGCGCCGAGACCGACGTGCGGCGCCTGCTCGCGCGCGACGAACCGCTGGCGCGCCGTCTCGCGTCCGTGTGTACGGGACTCGCGAGCCAGCTGCGCGGTGGCGTCTGCCAGCTCTACCTGCGCGAGTCGGAGTCCGAGTCGCTGCTGCTGCAGGCGGCCTCGACGCCGCTCGACCCGCTCGCGAACCGCGAGCATCTGCGCTTCGGGCAGGGCCTGGCGGGTCGCGCCGCGGTGCTGCGCCGCGCCGTTGCCGCTCGGCGGCGGCGCCGTCGACGCCGGGCTCTGCTACACGGCGATCCCGCTGCTCGCCGGCGAGGAAGTCGTCGGAGTGCTCGCGGCGCAGGGCGAGCGCGTGACCGGCGAAGCCGAATCGGGCATCGAGCGGCTGCAAGCCGCCGCCGACGCGCTTGCCGACGAACTCGCCGGTGCGCTGCGCGAGGCACGCATGGAGCGCGATTCGCGTCGCGCGGCGCGGCTCGCGGAGATGGTCGCTGCGCTCGGCGCCTGCCAGGACGAACGAGAAATCGCCGACCAGGTGACCACCTCGGCGCTCGCGCTGCTCGAAGCGCAGGACGCCGTGCTGCGCTTGCGGGAAGAACCCTCGGGTCGCTTCCGGATCGCGTCGTGGAGCGGCGTGGGCGAGTGGCGCAAGGCGGCGCTCGCGGAACTCGAGCGCAAACTCGCCACCGACGCGATGCGTGGCCGGCAGCTGGTGCGCGTCGGAGATCTGGCAGGGGATCCTGCGTGGTCGGAACACGCAGTCGGCGTCGGCACCGCGATGATCGCGCCGCTGCTGCGCGACGGTCGCGCGATCGGGTGTCTCTCGGTGCTCGGCAAGGTGCCCGACGACCCGCTGCTCGGCGAGCGTTTTGGTCCTTCCGAGGAGCGCGTGCTGACGCAGCTCGCCCAACACGCGCAGGTAGCGCTCGCGGGACTCGTGCGCAGCGAGCGCAGCGACGCCGATCCCGTGACTGGCCTGCTGACGCAGCGCGCGCTGCATGAGCGCCTCGAAGCGGAGCTGGCGCGTTCGCGCGCACGCGGCCACTCGTTGGTGCTCGCCATGCTGCGCGTCGAAGGGCTCGACGCGCTGGGCGAGCCGACCCACGCCGACGCGGCGGAGCGCGCCGCACTCGCGCTCGCACAGGCGCTGCGCGCGGTGTTGCGCGACTTCGACGTCGTGGCGCGCCCGGAGCCCGGGATCTTCGCGGCGATCGTGCCCGAGCCCGACGGCGAAGTGCCGCCGCTGCTGGTCGCGGTCTACCGCGCCGCCCGCGAGGCGCTCGACGCACAGGGTGACGCCGCGCGTGGCCTCGATCTGCGCCTCGGCTACGCCGTCTTCCCGCAGGACGGCGCCAACGCCGCTGCGCTCGAGCGAGTCGCCCGCGAGCGTCGCGTCGAAGCCCTTTGATGCACAGGCGTCGCTACGCCTTCATCACCGAACGGATCGAGTAGTCCGCCGGCGCCTGGCGCGGCGGCGCGCGGCGCGCGAGAGCGCGCTCGATCGCCGGTGCGACGCGTTCGCGTTTGGCCTGGTCCGCCGCGTCGTGGCGGTCGCGGAACGCGGGCATCACTTCGCGCGCGAAGAGTTCCATCGACTCGCAGATGTGCTCGTGGCGGGTCCGGCCCGCCTGCGACACGAAGATCATCTGGTCGACGCCGATCTCCTCGTAGCCGCGCAGCAGTTCGCGAATCTGGTCGGGCGTGCCGATTGCGCCGCGCAGCGCGGCGAATCCGCCCTGCTTCATCGTCGCGCCGAGCGGCTGACCGGTCTGCGCGGCGATCTCGCGGTCGAAGCCAAACAAGGCCCGGTTCTTCTGGAACTCCTCCCAGACATTCGTCTGCGCCGGCTTGTGGTTTCCGAAGACGTAGTAGTGGCCGAGCGAGTAGCCGAAGAAGTGCGCGCCATCGAGCCCGCGCTCGATCGCCTCGACCTCGCTCTCGTGACACAGCATCGGGATGGTGAGGGCGATCTGTGGGTTCACCGCGAAGCCGGCGGGGACGCAGGCCTCCGAGTCGAGCGTCGCGTAGTAGTCGTCGACCCAGGCCTTGGCTTCGGCCGCTTCGACGAACGAGAAGGAGAGCGCACCGATGCCCTTCTCGGCCGCGAGGTGGATCGTCTCGCGCCGGCTGCACGCGACCCAGAGCGGCGGATGCGGCTTCTGGAACGGCTTCGGCACCACGTTGCGCACCGGCATCGACGGGATGGTCTTGCCATCCCAACCGGCGAAGGGCGCCTCGACGAAGATCCGCGTGATCGCTTCGAGGGCTTCCGTCCACTGCTCGCGCTTGGTCTCGCGTTCGATACCGAACCCGCCGAGTTCGGACGCGGAGGAGGTCTCGCCGGTGCCGAACTCGACGCGGCCATCGGAAACCAGGTCGAGATTCGCGATGCGCTCCGCGACGCGGAACGGATGGTTGTACTGGTGCGGCAGTGCGACGATGCCGTGCCCGAGCCGGATGCGCCGCGTGCGCTGCGAGCAGGCCGCGAGGAACACCTCCGGCGCCGACGAGTGGCTGTACTCCTCGAGGAAGTGGTGCTCGACCTCCCAGACGTAGTCGAAGCCGAGCGCGTCGGCGAGTTCGACCTGCTCGAGCGCGTCCTTCAGCAGCGCGTGCTCGTCGCCCTCCTCCCACGGCCTGGGGAGCTGGTGCTCATAGAAGATTCCGAACTTCATCTGGCGATCTCCGGGGCGCTGTGGGTTCAGTCGAAGAAATGGAAGAGGCGCGGGCGGCCTTGCGCCTCGCAGACTTGGAACGCGAGGCTGCGACTCGCGATCGACAGCTCGCGCGCTGCGCGGCCCGGCCACGGTTGTGGCAACAACTCGGCCGGCAAGAGCGGGTCGGCGTCGAGACAGGGCGTCATCACGGGCGCGTAGTGCGCAACGAACCCCGCGTAGCGTGCCGACACCGCAGCAGTCTGGTCGGGATTCCGACGGTCGGATTCATCGCGACCGTTGGTATCAGGGCCGCGCAGATCCCGCCAACGGCCCTTGGCCGCGCCTGTCCGGTGCCGTAGTCCCGCGGCTGGCGGCTCGAGGAGCGTCGGCTCGCCGGATCAGGCGTCGAGCGGCTCCCACGCGCGGCCGCGGTGCCCGACGAGAACCGGTCGGGGTGGAGGATCTCCGCGTAGATCTCCAGCGATTCCGCGATCCGCGGGCCGGGCCGGTTGAAATGCAGGAAGCCGTCGGCGAGGAACGCGCGACCGTCGCGGACCGCGCGCAGTTCCCGAAAGCCAGGCGCGTCGACCAGCGGCGCGAGTTCCCGTCGCGTGCGCGTCAGATCGAAACCGCACGGCGCGATCACCAGCACGTCGGGATCCGCCGCCGCGAGTTCCGCCAGCGACGACCACGCCGCGTCGTGACCGCCGCGACCGAGCACCGAGACGCCGCCCGCGCGCTCGATCAGCTCGGGGATCCAGTTGCCCGCACCCATCAGCGGATCGATCCACTCGAGCGACGCGACGCGCGGTCGCGTCGCTGCGGCAGCGGCGCGCTGCGCGATCGCGTCGATGCGTTGCCACTGCGCGGCGCGCAGCTGCTCCGCGCGCTCGCGCACGCCGCAGCCTTCGCCGACGCGGACGAGATCGTCGAGCACGTCGGCGAGCGTGTTCGGAGCGACTGCGACCAGCCGCGGCGCCGCTCCGATCCACTCGCACGCGGCGGCTTCCAGATCGCGCGGCGTCACCGCGCAGACCTCGCACTGCGTCTGGGTCAGGATCACGGTCGGCCGCAGCTCGCGCGCGCGTTCGGCGTCGACGCGGTACACCGACAGCCCCTCGCGCACCAACTCCTTGACGCGCGCGTCGATGGCGCCACTCGGTGCATGGAGGTCGAGCTTGGGCTCGGTGACGATCGGCACCCGCTCGATGCCGGCCGGCACGGTGCATTCGTGCGAGCGACCGACGATCGACCCGCGAGTCCCAGCGCGGCGGCGATCTCGGTGGTGCTCGGCAACAGCGAGAGGATGCGCAGCTCCGTCATGGGGCGCAGACTAGCGTTCGATGTCGCTCCCCGATGCCGAACGCGACCGACTGCTCGATACCTGGCCGGTGGCGCGGCTCGGGACCATCGCGAAGGACGGGCGCCCGCATCTCGTTCCGATCGTGTTCGCGCGTGCGGGCGGCGCGCTGTGGTCGCCGATCGACGGCAAGCCGAAGTCGCCGGGCGTGCTCGCGCGCGTGCGCAACGTCCAGCGCGAGCCCCGCGTCGCGCTGCTGCTCGACCACTACGCCGCCGACTGGCAGCAGCTCTGGTGGCTCCGCGTCGACGGACGCGCGTCGCTCTGCGGCGGCGACGCCGGAGCCGAAGCAGCGCTGCGCGCGAAGTATCCGCAGTATCGCGACGTGCCGCTCTTCGCCGGCGAGCCGCTGCTCCTGCGCATCGATCCCGAGCGCGTATTGACGTGGGCGAGTTCGTCGAGTTGACTCCCGGGTGATGTCCCCCACGACTTCCGCAATCGACACCGGCTTCCTGCAAGAACCCCCGCAGCTCCCCAACCAGTACGACGCCGACGCATTGCTGCGCAGCCATCTGCGCCGCAGCGTCGATCCGGACGTGCTGCGCGCGATCGAGCCGTCGCTGCACCGGATGGGCGAGCTCGCGGCCGGCCGTCTGCTCGAACTCGCGCACCGGCATCGTCGTGACGAGCCGGTGCACGTGCCCTTCGACGCCTGGGGCCGCCGCATCGACGAGGTGCGCGTGAACGAAGCCTGGCGCGAGTACGCGCGTGTCGCGGCGGAAGAGGGACTCGTCGCCATCGCCTACGAGCGCGCGCACGGTCGTTTCTCGCGCGTGCAGCAGTTCGCGCTCGCGTATCTGTTCCACCCGTCGAGCCAGGTCTACACCTGTCCGTTGGCGATGACCGACGGCTGCGCGCGCACGCTCGAGGTGCTGGGCGCAAAGCCCTCTGAGTCATCAGGGCGGTCCTCTGAGTCATCAGGCCTGTCCGGTGCCGAACGCGGCCGCGTGCTCTCGCACCTGCTCTCGCGCGACCCCGCGCAGGTCTGGACCTCCGGGCAGTGGATGACCGAGCGCATCGGCGGCTCGGACGTCGGCCTCTCCGAGACCGTCGCGCGCAGCGACGGCAACGGCGGCTTCACGCTGCACGGCACCAAGTGGTTCACCTCCGCGCTGACCTCGCAGGTGGCGCTCACGCTCGCGCGGCCCGAAGGCAACGGGCTCGGCGGCAAGGGCCTCGCGCTCTTCTTCGTCGAAGTGCGCGACGCGGCGGATCGCATGCAGGGCATCACCGTATTGCGTCTCAAGGACAAGCTCGGAACGCGCCTTCTCCCGACCGCCGAGCTGTCGCTCGAAGGCACGCCGGCCGTGCCGGTCGCCGGCCTCGCGGACGGTGTGCGCAACATGACGACGATGCTGAACCTCACGCGCACCTGGAACGCCGTGTGCGCCGCCGCGACGCTGCGCCGCGGGCTGGCGCTGGCGCGCGACTTCGCGCGTCGCCGCGTCGCCTTCGGTGCGCCGCTCGCCGAGAAGCCGCTGCACCTCGAAACGCTCGCGGAGCTCGCTGCCGAGCAGGAGGCGTCGTTCCTGCTCACCTTCTTCGCGATCGAGCTGATCGGCAGACAGGAAGCGGGCGAACTCGACGCCAGGGGCGAAGCGCTGCTGCGCTTCGTGCAACCGATCACCAAGCTCACCACGGGTCGTCAGACCGTTGCGGGCGCGAGCGAAGTGCTCGAGGCGTTCGGCGGCGCGGGCTACGTCGAGGACACCGGGCTTCCGGAGCTGCTGCGCGACGGCCAGGTGCTTTCGATCTGGGAGGGCACCACCAATGTGCTGGCGCTCGAGGCGTATCGCGCGGCGCAGCGCGCCGACGCGCTGCCGCCTGTGCTCGAAGAGATCCGCCGCCGCGCCGAGGCGGCCAACCACGCGTCGCTGCGCGAAGCCGCGGGCGTGGCGCTGCGCGCCGCCGATCACATCGAGTCGTGGTGGTCGGACGCCCGGGTGCGCGGGCCCTGGCTGCACGAAGCGGCGGCGCGCCATTTCGCATTGACGGCCGGCCGCACGCTCGCGCTCGCGCTGCTGGTCGAACACGCCGACTGGGCGCTCGCGCACGAGCGCGACGCGCGCTCCGCGGAGGCCGCGCGTCGCTTCGCGCGCAGCGGCGTCGACGCTCTCTGCGACGCCCCGCGCCCGCCGCTCGCGACGACGTGTCTCGCGCTCGGCGAAGCGCTCGATCCCGAGCCGCTGTAGTCGGCGGCTTGCAACGGCTCCCGTCGGTGCGGCGCCGGGCCTCGCTCGCCCTCGGCGGGCCGTTAGACTGCGCGCCGCTTCCCCCTGTAGCCGGCGCGAGAAGGAGAGGCCCCTTGGCCGAGTTCGTATTCACGTTGCGCGACGTCCGCAAAGTGGTGGGCACCGATCGCATCATCCTCGACGGGGTGACGCTGTCGTTCCTGCCCGGCGCGAAGATCGGCGTGGTGGGCCCCAACGGAACCGGCAAGAGCTCGCTGCTGCGCATCCTCGCGGGCGTCGACCCCGACTTCCTCGGCGAAGCGCGGCCGGCGCCGGGCATCGAGATCGGATTCCTTTCGCAGGAGCCCGCAGCTCGATCGCCAGCAAGGACGTGCTCGGCAACGTCGAGGAAGGACTCGCCGAGATCCGCGATCTGCTGCACCGCTTCGAAGCGCTGTCCGCGCGCTTCGGCGAAGACCTGAGCGACGACGAGATGAACGCGCTGCTCGAAGAGCAGGGCAAGCTGCAGGACCGCATCGACGCCGTCCAAGGTTGGGAACTCGAGCGCAAGCTCGAGATCGCGATGGACGCGCTGCGCTGCCCGCCGGCGCGACGCGAAGGTCGACACGCTTTCGGGCGGCGAGCGACGCCGCGTCGCGCTGTGCCGCCTGCTGCTTGCAGGCGCCCGACCTGCTGCTGCTCGACGAGCCGACCAACCATCTCGACGCCGAGTCGGTGGCGTGGCTCGAACGCCATCTCCAGGAATACCCGGGCACGGTGATCGCCGTGACCCACGACCGCTACTTCCTCGACAACGTCGCCGAGTGGATCCTCGAGCTCGATCGCGGCGGCTATTACCCGTTCAAGGGCAACTACACCTCGTGGCTCGAGCAGAAGCAGTCGCGCATGGATGTCGAGGAGAAGAAGTCCTCGGCGAAGAAGCGCACGATCGAACGCGAGCTCGAGTGGGTGCGGATGTCGCCGCGCGCGCGCCAGGCCAAGGGCAAGGCCCGCCTGCGCGCCTACGAAGAGCTGCGCGCCGAAGAGGAAGCGCGCCTGCCCGAGACCGTCGAGATCACGATCCCGCCCGGAGCCGCGGCTCGGCGACGTGGTGATCGAGGCCGACAAGATCTCGAAGGCCTTCGGCGATCGCCTGCTGATCGACGAGCTGTCGTTCCGCTTGCCGCCCGGCGGCATCGTCGGCGTGATCGGTCCGAACGGCGCCGGCAAGACCACGCTCTTCAAGATGTTCGTCGGCGTGGAGAAGCCCGACGCGGGAACGCTCACCCTCGGCGAGACCGTGCAGCTCTCCTACGTCGACCAGAGCCGCGACGCGCTCGACGCCAACAACAACGTCTGGAAGGAGATCAGCGGCGGCGACGACGTCATGAAGGTCGGCCGGCGCGAACTCTCGTCGCGCGCCTACGTCTCGTCCTTCGGCTTCAAGGGTCCCGAGCAGCAGAAGCTGGTCGGGGCGCTCTCGGGCGGCGAGCGCAACCGGCTGCACCTCGCGAAGCTGCTGAAGAGCGGCGGCAACGTGCTGCTGCTCGACGAGCCCACCAACGACCTCGACGTCGACACGCTGCGCGCGCTCGAAGAAGCGCTGCTCGGTTTCTCGGGCTGCGTCGTGGTGATCTCCCACGATCGCTGGTTCCTCGACCGCATCGCGACGCACATCCTCGCCTTCGAGGGCGACAGCCACGTCGAGTGGTTCGAGGGCAACTTCGAGGACTACGAGGCGGATCGGCACCGCCGCCTCGGCGCCGACGCCGACCAGCCGCACCGGCTCCAGTACAAGAAGCTGCACGGCTGATTCGAGTTCGATGCGTGGGGCGCGTCGGCTTCCCGACCGAGCGTCGCTGCCGCATGAGATAGGATTCGGCCATTCGAGGCCCGCACCGCGAGGCAGGGGATGCTGCTCAACCGCGTCGAGTTCGCGCTGATGAACAACCCCGTGCGCGTTGCAATCCAGCGCCACTTCGAAGCCGAACGGCTGCTCGCGATGGGCGGTGCGGTCCCCGGCGCTGCGGCGCTCGAGGTGGGCTGCGGGCGCGGCGTGGGCGTCGAACTCGTGCTCGACCGCTTCGGCGCCGCGCGCGTCGACGGATTCGACCTCGATCCCAAGATGGTGGGCCTCGCCCGCGAACGCCTGGCGCGCCGCGGCGGGCGCGTGCGGCTGTGGGTCGGCGACGCAACGCGGATTCCGGCGCCCGACGCGAGCTACGACGCCGTCTTCGACTTCGGGATCGTGCACCACGTGCCCGACTGGCGTGCCGCGCTCGGCGAGATTCACCGCGTGCTGAAGCCGGGCGGACGCTTTTTTGCGGAAGAGGTCTTCGAGCGCTTCCTCTCGCATCCGATCTGGCGGCGGCTGCTCGAGCACCCGCGCGAAGATCGCTTCGACAGGGCGCGCTTCCACGCCGGCCTCGAGTCGGCCGGCTTCACGGTGCGCGCGACACGCTCGCTAGGCAGCGGCTTCGGCTGGTTCGTCGCAGACCGCGCGGCCGGCGCGCCCGCTCAGCGCGGGCTCTCGTAGAACACGTACGGCGTCGAGTAGTCGCTGACCTCGAAATAGACCTTTCGCTCGCCGGGATCCGCCTGGTAGTTCTGGTTCGCGTCGAGCACGCCGTAGCCGAAGCGGTAGGGACGCGGCACCGCGTCGCCGGTGCCGAGCGCGGTCGAGAGCTTGTCGATCTGGATGAAGCGCATCGCGAGCTTCTCGCCGGCGTATACGTCGAGCACGCCGTTCGTACCGGTCCAGTTCTGGATCGAGCGTCCGATCTGATTTTGTGTTTCCTGGGTGCAGCCGCTCGCGAGCGCGAGAGCAGCGCCGAGCGCGAGAATCGTTCGTCGCATCGGGTGAGCCTCCTGGGTGGGCGAGCGAGACTAGCGGGCGTTCGCCTGGGCCGGCGCGTCCTCGTCTCCGCCGAGCCTCGCGACTTCGCGGCGGATCGACGTGGCGAGACTCTCGGAGTCCGCGAGCAGCGACGGGTCGGGGGCGAGCAGCGGAAAGCCTGAGTCGTCGACGAACGCGAAGGCGTCGAGCAGCGGCCGATCGGTGCGCACGCGGAAGAGCAGGCGGCGCTCGCCGTGGATCCAGAGCAGATCGTAGGGCTGGGTGAGTTTGTAGGGCGCGACGAAGAGCGCTTCGCGCGGCGCTGGCGACGCCAGCAGGTCGCGACCATCGAGACCGCGCACCGGGTCGGCGATGCCCGTCGCGGCGTGCAGCAGCGTCGGCAGCACGTCCATGTGCGAGGTCGGGCCGGCGACCGCGGTGGGCCCGACGCCGGCGCCGAACACCAGCAGCGGCACGCGCGTCTGCGCGTCCGACGCGCGCGAGCCGTGCACCAGCGCACCGTCCTCGCCGAACGATTCGCCGTGGTCGCCGGTGATGGCGATCACGTTGCGCGCGGGATCGAGCGCTGCTGCGAAGTCGACGAGCTGCGCCTCCAGCGAAAGCGAAGCGTTGCGGTAGCGGTTCCACAGCTTCTCGCGATCGAGCGGCGCGCGGAACAGCTGATCCCAGCTCGGCAGCTCGTCTTCGTGCGACACCGGGCCGAAGCGCCCGAACTCCTCCGGGTACGGATACGGGAAGTGGGTCGTCATCAGGAAGCCGACGATGAAGTGGGGCCCGGGCTCGCTCGCGAGTTCGCGGATCGAGGCGAGCGTCTGGCGATCGCAGTCGGGCCACTGCTTCCAGAGCGGCGCGCGCGTCGCCGTGTGCAGGATCACGCGGTCGAAGACGCGCTCGCCGAGGAACTGATCCATGCGCTTCCACGCTTCGATCTCGCCGCTGCTCACGAATGCGCTGCGATAGCCGAGCTGGCGGAACAGTTCGACCGCCGTCGGCGCGCGTCCGCCGTCGAGCACGACGTCGTAGACGAGCGGCAGGCGCGCGTAGAGCAGCGAGAAGAGTCCGAGGTGCGACGAGTTGCTTCCCGAGTAGTGGCGCGGCGCGAGCAGGCCGCGTGCTCCGAGCGCGGCCAGGCGCCCGAGCAGCGCAGGGCTCACGACTTCGTGCCGGAAGCTCTCGACCACCAGCAGGATCACGTTCGGCGCATCGCTGCGCGGCCTCTGCGCCGCGGGTACGAGTGTTGCGGGACGCTCCGCCACGATGCGCGAGAACGCTTCGGCATAGGCGCCCTGCGCGACCTCGCCGATCTGCGCGAGCGCGCTCTCGGCGTCGCTCGACTGGAGCGGGTTCCAGAGCACGGCGCCGCGCTTGACGTCCTCGTCGTGATAGGCGACGCGAGAGCGGACGCCGCCCTCGGGCGCCACCAGCGCGACGCTGTCCTGCTTCCGCGAGAGCGCAAAGCGCGTGCGCTCCACTTCGAAGTGCCGCGTCGCACCCGCGGCGATTTCGCCGTGTAGCAGCGCGCGCTGCCCCGACGCGTTCTCGAGTTGCCATCCCTCGGCGGAGCGCGGATCGCTCGTGGGGTTGTGGATCATCACCTCGGTCAGCTCGGCCGAACGCCACGGCCATGGAACGAGGCCGAGCAGATACAAGTCGTGCGATGCGTGTGCCACCGCGCTCGAGAACGACCACTCGGTCCCGTACGGGAGGCTCATCGCCACGCGCTTGCGCAGCTCGGGCGCGGTGAGCAGGCGCTGGGCCGGGAACGCCGCGAGCACCATCGTGAGGTAGGAGCAGGTTGCGGCGACGACGAGAGCGCGTGCCGGCGCAGGCGCGAGTCGCGCGAACGAGACGCGTGTCGCGAGCCCCGCGAGCGCACGCAGCGCGCCGCATACGACCGCCGTCGCAGCGAACAGCTTCGCGAGCGCGACGGTCAGCGCGACCGGGTCGCCCACCCACTGCACCTGCTCGCGACTGTGTAGCGCCGAGCCGATGAAGGGCAGATAGTTGGTGAGGTGGGCGCCGTAGTGGGACTGCAGCCAGACGTCGAGCGTCAGCCATGCAGCGGTCACGGCCGTCGCGGTTGCCAGCAGACGTCGCATGCTGCGGCCGAGCCCGGCACGCGCGCCGAGCAGCGCGAGCGCCTGGAACGGCAGCAGTGGCAGCAGCGACTTCGCAATCAGCAGCCACGCGACGGCGAAGCGGTCGTCGCGCGTGCGTGTCGTGGCGTCGAGGCCGAGCGCGCCCGCGTAGTGCGGAACCTCGACGGTGATCGCAAAGAGCGCCGCGGCGGACGCGACGAAGAGCAGATGCGCGAGCACGGCGCGATGCTCTTCGCTCGCCCGCGCTCCGCCGCGCGCCATCAAGCGAAGCGCCTAGGACCCGAAGCCGCGCCGGATGCGTTCCAGCGCCTCGTCCACGTTTGCTCGCGAGTTGAAGGCGGATAGGCGCAGGTAGCCTTCGCCGGCCGGGCCGAAGCCGGCGCCCGGCGTGCCGACCACGTTCGCCTTCACGAGCAATTCGTCGAAGAAGCCCCACGACGTCATGCCGGCCGGCACGCGCATCCAGATGTAGGGCGCGTGCACTCCGCCGAAGACGTGGAAGCCCGCGCTCGTGAGTCCGTTGCGAAGCCGGTGCGCGTTCTCCATGTAGAACGCCACCTGCTCGGCTGTCTGCTTCTTGCCTTCGGGCGAGTGCACCGCCCAGGCGCCGCGCTGGATCACGTACGGCACCCCGTTGAACTTGGTCGCCTGGCGGCGCGCCCAGAGCGTCTGGAGCGCAACGCGCTCGCCGGACGCAGTGGTTCCGGTGACGCCCTTCGGGATCACCGTGTACGCGCAGCGCACACCCGTGAAGCCGGCGCGCTTCGAGTACGAACGCATCTCGATCGCGCAGCTCTCGGCGCCCGGAATCTCGTAGATCGAGCGCGGGATCACCGGATCCTGGATGAAGGCGTCGTAGGCGGCGTCGTAGATCAGCACGGCGTCGGCGTCGCGCGCCCAGGCCACCCAGCGCACCAGCTGCTCGCGCGTCGCGACCGCCCCGGTGGGGTTGTTCGGAAAGCAGAGGTAGGCGACGTCGGCGCGCTCGGCGGGCGGATCCGGCACGAACCCGTTCGCCTCGCTGGCGGGCAGGTAGAGCATGCCGCCGTAGTAGCCGCGCTCGTCGGCGGCGCTCGTGCGGCCAGCCATCACGTTGGTGTCGACGTAGACGGGATAGACGGGATCGGTGACGGCGATGCGCACGTTCTGGCCGAAGATCTCCTGGATGTTCCCGCTGTCCTGCTTCGAGCCGTCGGAGACGAAGACGGCGTCGCGCTCGATTGCGACGCCGCGGCTCGCGTAGTCGTGTTCGCGGATCGCGTCGAGCAGGAACTCGTAGCCCTGCTCGGGCGCATAGCCTCGGAAACCCTCGGCGGTTCCCATCTCCTCGACCGCGCGGCGCATCGCGTCCACCACCGCGGGCACCAGCGGAAGCGTCACATCGCCAATCCCGAGGCGGATGATCTTCGCGTCCGGGTGGCCCCCGGCAAACGCCTTGACGCGTCGCCCGATCTCGGGAAATAGATAGCCGGCCGCGAGTTTCCGGTAGTGGTCGTTGATCCGAGCCATGCCGCGCGCAGGCTAGCATGGGAGGAACGCCCCGCCGGGCCCGAGACGCACAAGATCCGAGCCGGATCGGCCGATGCGGTCCGCATGTCGAAGGCCAAGGGCACCACGCTGGTCACGCTCGTCAAGTTCCTGCGCTCGCAGCGCGAACGCGCGCTCGCCGCGCTGCCGCGGCCGCTGCACGCGTACCTCGACGAGCGGATCCACGCGTCGAGCTGGTATCCCGAGGCCGACCTGCTGAGCCTGATGCGCGTGATGGTCGCGATGATGCCCGGCCCGCGTGACGCAGTGCTCGCACAGATGGGCGTCGCGCTCGCGCGCGAACATCTGGAAGGAATCTACGGCCACCTGAAGTTCGATGCGCAGGGCGATCCCGCCACGATGGCGCGCCGCTGCTTCGCGCTGTGGAGTTCCCAGCACGATACGGGCACCTTCTCGTTCGAGCTGACCGCACCCGGTCGCGCGCTGCTCGAAGTGCGCGACTATGCGTTCCCATCCACGGAGATGTGTGGGATCCTCACCGGCTACCTCGGCGAGAGTCTGCGACTCGCAGGTGCGTCGAACCTGCGCATCGTGGAACTGTCCTGCCGCACTCAAGGGGCCGACGTCTGTAACTGGTCGGCGGAGTGGCACGCCTGAAGCAATTGCTCAGCGCAGTGGCTGCGGATCGAGCAGCACGCCCGGGTTGAGCACGCCGGCGGGATCGAGCGCGCGCTTGGCGGCGGCGAGCGCGCTGGCGAAGAGCGGCGCGACCTCGCGGTCGTAGCCCGGACGGTGATCGCGGCCGACGGCGTGATGGTGCGTGATCGTCCCGCCGAGCCGGATCACCGCTTCGCTCGCGGCCAGCTTGATCTCGTCCCACTGCTCGATCTCGGAGCCGCGTCTGCCCGGCGCGAGGATCGTGTAATACGGCGCGGGTCCGTCGGGATAGGCGTGCGTGAAGCGACAGCTGACGGTCCCCGAGCCGCACACGCGCTGCACGGCGTCGCGCGTCGCTTGCATCACGCCGTCGTGGAACTCCGCGAAGCGGTTCCACGGGATCGCAGTCTCGAAGGTCTCGGAGAGGACCCCGGCGCGCGCCAGCACGTCGCGCAGATAGGGCGCGTTCAGGAACGCGTCGCGCCATGCGCCAGCCGCGCCGTCGCGCGCACCTTCGCCGCCCGTCCGGGTTCGCGCGCCGCCTTCCGGCAGCACGCCGCCGGCGCCCGCTGCGATCTCGAGGGCGCGCGCCATCCACGCATCGAGCGGGTGATCGGCGGACTCGAAGGCGACGAGCAGGACCGCGTCGTTCGCCGGCGCCGGAGTTCGCGGCTTCGAGGGCGTCGAGCAGCCGGCAGTTCGACGGGTTGAGTCCGGACTGCGCGAGCAGCGCGCACCGCTTCCGCGCCGCGGTCGAATCCGTCCGCACCCGGGAAGCGCACCGACGCCGACGCGCGGAAGCGCGGCCGATCCTGCAGCCGCATCCACGCCTCGGTGATCACGCCGAGCGTGCCTTCGGAGCCGATGAAGAGGCGGTCGGGCGCGGGCCCAGCGCCGGAGCCGGGCAGACGCCGCGTCGCGACGACGCCGGACGGCGTCACCACGCGCAGCGACTCGACGAACTCGTCGATGTGGGTGTAGAGCGTCGCGTAGTGACCGCCCGAGCGCGTCGCGATCCAGCCGCCGAGCGTCGAGAACTCGAAGGACTGCGGGTAGTGGCGCAGCGTCAGTGCGTGCGGGCGGAGCTGGTCTTCCAGCGCGGGGCCGAGCACGCCGCCCTGGATGCGCGCGGCGCGCGAGGCGCGGTCGATCTCGAGCACGCGGTCGAGCTTGCCGAGATCGAGCGACACGGCGCCGGCGTAGCCGTCGCCGACGCGCGCCTCGACGCCGCCGACCACGCTCGAGCCGCCGCCGTACGGGATGCACGCGAGGCGCGCACCCGTGCACCAGTCGAGCACGGCGGCGACCTCGCGCTCGTCGCGCGGGAACGCCACCCAATCGGGCGCCGGCTCGAAGCGGCGCCGCAGCGCGCGCACCACGTCGCGGAAGCTCTTGCCGTAGGTGTGGCCCAGGCGGTCGTGGGGCGCGGCCGAGCAGAGTTCGCGCAGCGACGCGGGCGGCTGTACGCGCGGCGGCGTGAGCGCGATCTCGTCTTCGCGCGGCGCCGCGGCCAGCTCGAGCGCGCTGCCGAATCGCTGCGACAGCGCGCGGGCGATGCCGGCTTCCTGCTCGGCGGAGGGTCCGGCGTCCTCGTAGCCCCAGCCCCAGAACTTCCGCTTGCGCGCTGCGCTCACGAGCTTCGCGGGCGCGAGCAGCTCGAGCACCTTCTCGTCCGGCAGCGGGAGCCCGTCGGGATTCAGCGGCTGGATGCAGACGTGATCCGCGCCCGCGTCGTAGTGCGCCTGGATGCGCTTGCGGATCGCAGTCTCGTCGCCCCACGCGACGATCGCGTCGACGAGGCGGTCGCTGATGCCGCCGCCAAAGTCGGCGTCGGTGTAGCCGAGCCACTTCAGGTTGTTCTGGTAGTTGGGGAGCCCGGCGTAGATCTTCATCGCGGCGCGCGCCACGCCGCGGGCCTTCGCGGCATCGGTGCAGAGCAGCACCTTCTGCTCGGGCGCGAGGATCTTGTCCTTGCCGAGGATCTCGCGTGCGCGCGCGGTGTGTTCGGGCGTCACGAAGTAGGGATGCGCGCCGGCGCAGCGCTCGGCCGCGAGCGCCAGCATCTTCGGTCGCAGCGCGGCGAGTACGATCGGCACGTCCTCGGCCGGCTTCGCCGCCATGTAGAGCGCCTTCGACATCGCGTCGAGGTAGTTGCGCATCGTGGTGACCGGCTTGCCGTACTCGTGTCCGCGCACGTTCGTGACCAGATGCCCGTGCGAGACGCCGATCCCGAGCACGAAGCGCCCACCGGTCATCTCGCCGACCGTGAGGCGCAGCGCGTTCATCGTCATCGCGTCGCGCGCGTAGATGTTGGCGATGCCGGTGGCGTAGGTGAGCCGGCTGGTGTGGGCGCCGAGGTACGCGATCGTCGCGAAGGGATCGCGACCGACGGCCTCGGGCAGCCAGAGCGCCGAATAGCCCCACGCCTCGACGCGTTTCGCGAACGCCGCGGCCTGCACGGCGGGCATCGTGTCCAGCCACGTCCAGACTCCGAGCCGACCGAGCACTGACATCACAATCCCTCCAGCGGCGCGCAGAGGCGCCGATCGTAACGCAGCCTACGGGGCCGGGGAGAATCGACGCGCTCCATCTCGGCGCCTCCGTTCGTCGCGATGGTCGCGTCGTTCCCGGAGAGTCTCGCGGGTCGGCGCCGATCGCGGGAGCGGGCCCGCGGCCGGGCGGGTAGGTTCTGCGCCCGTCATGGCGAAGCCCGAATCTCCGGCCGCGAATCGCACGCTCTCCGAGCACGAATCCAAGCAGCTCCTCGCGCGCTACGGCGTTCCGATCGCGACGGAGCGCATCGCGCGGGACGCCGACGCTGCGGCGCGCGCGGCGACCGAGATCGGCTTCCCGGTCGTCGTGAAGCTGTGCGGCGACGCGATTGCGCACAAGACCGAGCGCGACCTCGTGCGACTCGGGCTCGCCGACGCGGAGGCCGTGCGCGGCGCCGCGGCGGAGCTGCTCGCGAAGGCGCGTCCGGAGGACGGCGCGGTCGCGCTGCTGGTCGCCGAAATGGTGCGCGGCAAGCGCGAGCTGATCGCCGGCCTGGTGCGCGATCCGCAGTTCGGGTCGTGCGTGCTGCTCGGGCTCGGCGGCATCCTCACCGAAGCGCTCGGCGACGTGGTGTTCGCGGCCGCTCCGCTCGAGCAGCGCGATGCGCTCGCGATGATCGGGCGCCTGCGCGCGAGTCACCTGCTCACGAAGCCGTTCCGCGGCGAAGCGGCCGTCGATGCCGGTGCGCTCGCGAGCGTGCTGGTGGGGCTCGGTCGGCTCGCCGCCGAGCGACCCGACGTGGTGTCGGTCGGACCTGAATCCGCTGATCGTGCGCAGCGACGGCCAGCCACTGGCGGTCGATGCGCTGGTCGAGATTGGCGCCGCGAGGCGACGTGTCGCTCCGCAGACTCCGACGCAGCCGCTCTCGGACGCCGAACTCCTCGAGCGCTTCCGGCCGCTCTTCCAGCCGCGCGGGATCATCGTGGCGGGCGCGTCCACGCACCCGGGCAAGTTCGGCTTCGTGGCGCTCCACAACCTGCGCGCCTTCGGGTATCGTGGGCGAGCTGTTCCCGGTGAACCGCGAGGGCGCCGAGATCCTCGGTGCGCCGAGTCATCGCGACGTCGCGGAGGTTCCGGCGGGTCGCGCGGATCTCGTCTTCGTGTGTACACCGGCGGGCGCCAACGTCGAGCTGCTGCGCGCCTGCGCGAAGATCGGCGTGCGCGCCGCCTTCGTCGCCAGCGCGGGCTACCGCGAAGCCGGGCCCGAAGGTCGCGCGCAGGAAGACGAACTGGTCGCGACCGCCGACGAGCTGGGCATCGTGATGGCGGGCCCGAACGGGCAGGGCGTCGTCTCGACGCCGGTCTCGATGTGCGCGCAGATCGTCGCGCCGGTTCCGCCTGCCGGCTCGATCTCGGTAGTGAGCCAGAGCGGCAACCTCGTCTCGTCGTTCCTCAACTACGCGGTGCAGACTGGTGTCGGCATCGCCAGGGCGATCTCGTCGGGCAACTCGGCGCAGACGGGGATCGCCGAGTACCTCGAATACTTCGCGGCGGATCCCGACACGAAGGTCGTCGTCGCGTATCTCGAAGGCGTGCCGGACGGACGCCGGCTCGCGGCGGCGA
This sequence comes from uncultured delta proteobacterium, assembly GCA_963801625.1. Taxonomy (GTDB): domain Bacteria; phylum Myxococcota_A; class UBA9160; order UBA9160; family PR03; genus PR03. Next base: position 86,768 of record CAWDFQ010000010.1, on the reverse strand, counting down.
TCCGGCGGCTCACTGCGCGCAAGCCGCTCGTGCTCGTGAAGGGCGGCGTTGCGTCCGAGGGTCAGCGCGCGGCGCTCTCGCACACCGGATCGCTCGCCACCGACGACCGCGTCTTCGACGGCGTCTGCCGCCAGCTCGGCGCGCTGCGCGCGCCGAATGTCGAGGCGGCCTTCGAGTGGGCGGCGACGCTCGCGACACAGCCGTTGCCGCGCGGGCGACGCGTGATCGTGTTCACCACGGCGGGCGGCTGGGGCGTGCTCGCGGCCGACGCGTGCGCCGCGGCGGGGCTCGAGCTGGTCGCGTTGCCAGAGGCGGTGCGCGCGCGGATCGACGGCATGGTCCCGGCGCGCTGGAGTCGCAACAACCCGGTCGATCTCGCCGGCGGCGAGACGCGCGACACCGTGCCCGCCGTGCTCGATCTGCTGTGCGCGCACCCGGACGTCGACGCGATCGTGCACCTCGGCCTCGGCATCCAGGCCGCCACCGCGAACCTGTTCCGGCGCGGCCCGTTCTTCCCAGGCCACGGCCTCGAGCGCATCAGTGAGTACCACGAACGGCAGGACCGCCGCTTCGCGGAAGCTGCGCGCGACGCCAGCGTGCGTCATGGCAAGCCGGTGCTCAGCGCCACCGAGCTGGTCTACACCGACCGCGACTACGGCAACGCCGGCCCGCTCGCCCTCAAAGAGTTCGGTCGCGTCTGCTACCCGAGCGCACATCGCGCTGTCGAGGCGCTACGCGCGCTGGTCGACTACGCCGAGTTCCGCCGCGCAACAACTTGACGCCGCAATAACTTGACGCCCGGCACCGGTCTACGGTCTACCTCACGATGCCGGCGAGTTGGGGGACTTGGGAGACGGGGGACCAGCTCGGCATGCCGACGGTCCAGACGAGCGTGTCGCCGCGCAGCGTGCCGGCGGCTGCGGCGCGCGCGAGGTCGTCGAGCGTGAAGGGGCCTGTCGCCTGACCGCCCTGGACGATGTGCCACGCGGGCGGCGGCGGGGGCGGCGGCGGCGCTTGCGGGATGGCCGGCGCCTGCGGAGCGGCGCCATCGCCATGCGGCCCGCCATCGCGAGTCCCATGCCCACGCCGATGCCGCCCGCGGCGATGCCGCCGGCCGGATTCGCGGCCGCGACCTTGGTGGCCGCGCCGACCTGGTACTGCTGGTACGCCGCGAGGTCGTCGATCACGCGCATCGACGAGCGCGCGTCGAGCGCCTTCTCGACTTCTTCGGGCACCGAGACGTTCACGATGAAGAGCGCCGGCACGTCGAGCCCGTACTCGTCGTCGACGCGCTCGACGACGAGCTTGCGCAGCTTCTCGGCGAGGTCGTTCTGATTGGCGGCGAGGTCCACCACCGAGAGATCGGCGGTGGCGACGAGATCCGCGAAGGCCTGTCCGATGATCGAGCGCAGCAGCACGCCGACTTCGTCGACCTCGAAGATCGAGTCGGTGCCGACGAGCTCCTGCAGCAGCGCCTTGGCGTCGACCGCGCGCAGCGTGAAGGTGCCGAACGCGCGCACGCGGATCGGGCCGAAGTCCGGGTCGCGGATCAGCACCGGGTTCGGCGTGCCCCACTTGAGGTCGGTGACCTGGCGCGTCGAGACGAAGTAGACCTCGGCCTTGAAGGGGCTGTCGAAGCCGAACTTCCAGCCGGCGAGCGTCGAGAGCACCGGCAGGTTCTTGGTCTCGAGCGTGTAGCGGCCGGGCGCTGAACACGTCGGCGATCTTGCCCTGGTGGACGAAGACCGCCGTCTGGCCGGGACGCACGATCAGCTGCGCGCCGTACTTGATCTGGTTGTGGTAGCGCGGGAAGCGCCACACCAGCGCTGCGTGCGAGTCGTCGACCCACTCGACGATGTCGATCAGTTCGGCGCGGAGTTTCTCGAAGAGTCCCATCGTTCTTACCTCCTGGGCTTTGAATCATTCCACCGCGATCCCGATGTTCTTCGCTCGCCTTCGGCTCGCTGCGCGCTCCGCTTGCAGGCCTGCGCTCGCGGTTGCTGCGATCAGCGCAGCAGATCCACGAGAAGTCCCAACAGTGAGCGGCTGCCCGTCAGCGAGCGGCCCCAGGTCTGTTCGCGTTCGCGCTGCACGCGTTCCTTCTCGAGCATCTGCTCGACGGCGACCATCGCCTTGAACTGCTCCGCGGTCATGCGCGGGCCTTCCGAGAGGCCCGGCGTCGCGGAGGGAGCGGCGTCGCGCAGGCCGCCGCTCGCGATGAAGGCCGCGATCTGCTCGAGTTCGTCGGCGTCGAGCCAGGTGCCGTGCGACCCACACCAGTCGACGATCACGCCCGAGCGCTTGCCGTAGTTCTTGCGGTACATGCGGCCGTGGCAGACCGGGCAGTCGCGGTAGCGGAAGTTGCGGTCGACCGACTGGCGCGCCGCCACCGGTGTCGCCAATCCCGACTCGGTGCGCTGGCGCGAGGCCTCGATCGCGCGCTGCACCAGCGACTCGAAGCGTTCTCCCGGCACCCAGAGTCCATGGCACTTCGAGCACTCGCGCACCCAGACTCCGCCGACGCCGCGGACCGCGAGTTCGCGTCTCGCAGGCCGGGCAGGCGAGCGGCGCATCCTGTTCCTGCGGGCAGCGCTTCGGGCCGGAACTCGACGCCGCAGCTCACGCAGAACTTCGCCGTCTCGTCGTTGCGCGCGTAGCACTCGGGGCAGATCAGCGAGAGCGCGCCGGCGCGCACGACGGCGGCACGGCAGTAGTCGCAGTGCTCCGCCTTCTCCGGCAGCAGCGCACCGCAGGCGCTGCAGCGCTGCACGGCGGCGTCGACGGCGGCCTGCGGCTCGTTGCGGATGTTGGCGCCGCAGCGGCAGTCGAAGAACGGCTCCGCGACGTCGGTGACGTCGAACTGGGCGTGGCAATCGCGGCACGCGACGAGTCGCACGCTCGCGAAAATCGGCCAGACGCCGCAGACCCTTGAGGGCCGATGCGATCGGCTCTAGTCGCGGGAGAGGTAGGTGGTCTCTTCGAGGGCGGACTGGTAGCGCTGGAGCAGCTGGTCCGACTCTTCGGCGCTGAGGTCGCCGCGTTCCCGGGCGACCCCGAGTGCGGTCTGCACGCGGCCGACCAGATCGCGGCTGTCGTACTCGACGTAGTCGAGCACCTCGCGGACCTTGTCGGCTTCGACGACGTGCTCGATGTGGGTCTTGCCGTCGTCGTCGACGCGCACGTGCACGGCGTGGGTGTCGCCGAACAGGTTGTGCAGGTCGCCGAGGATCTCCTGGTAGGCGCCGACCAGGAAGACGCCGATGTAGTAGGGCTGGCCGTTCAGGCTGTGCAGCTCGAGCGTGTCGCGCACGTCGTGCTGGTCGATGAACAGACCGATCTTGCCGTCGCTGTCGCAGGTGAGGTCGGCGAAGATGCCGCGCCGCGTCGGCTCCTGTTCGAGGCGGTGGATCGGCATCACCGGGAAGAGCTGCTTGAAGCCCCAGTGATCGGGCATCGACTGGAACATCGAGAAGTTGCCGAAGTAGGTGTCGGCGAGCGTCTTCTCGAGGTCGTTCGAGATCTTCGGGCACCTGCGGCAACTCGCGCACGATGCGCAGCAGCTTCTCGCAGCCGGCCTGGAACAGCCGCTCGACGCGCGCCCGCGCGCGCAGGTCGAGGTAGCCGAGCGCGAACAGCGTGCCGGCCTCCTCCTTGAGCTGCGTGAGATCGTGCCAGCCTTCGAGCGGATTCTTGCGCGACAGTCCGTTCCAGGTCTCCCAGAGGTCCTGCACCACGCGCGGGTCGTCCTCGGAGGGCGCCTCGGGCGTCTCGGCGATGCGCAGCTCGGAGACGCCGAGCACGTCGAAGATCAGCACCGAGTGGTGCGCCACCATCGAGCGGCCCGCCTCGGTGATCGATGTCGGGGTGCGGCACGTCGGTCTCGTCGCAGGCCTCCTGGATCGACGACACGACGTCGTTGGCGTACTCCTGGAGCGAGTAGTTCATCGACGAGTGGAAGTTGGTCTGCGAGCCGTCGTAGTCGACGCCGAGACCGCCGCCGACGTCGAGCATGTGCGGGTGTGCGCCCATCGCGTGCAGGCCGACGAAGATCCGGCTCGCCTCGCGGAGCGCGTCCTTGTGGGCGCGGATCGCGGTGATCTGCGAGCCGATGTGGAAGTGCAGCAGCTCGAGGCAGTCGAGCATCTTCTCGGCGCGCAGCCGGTCGACCGCCTCGACGATCTCCGCCGCCGAGAGGCCGAACTTGGCGCGCTCGCCGCTCGAATCGGCCCACTTGCCGGCGCTCTTGGTGGTGAGCCGCGCGCGCACGCCGAGGTGCGGGCGGATGCCGAGTTCGCGCGAGATGCGGATCGCCAGCTCCAGCTCCTGGAAGCGGTCGATCACGATGATCGGCGTGCGCCCGAGACGCTGGGCGAGCAGCGCCGTCTCGATGTAGGAGCGGTCCTTGTAGCCGTTGCAGATGAGCAGGGCGCCCGGCGTGTCGAGCAGCGCGAGTGCGATCAGCAGCTCCGGCTTCGAGCCGGCCTCGAGCCCGATCCGGTGCGGCGCGCCGTAGCGGACGATCTCCTCCACGACGTGGCGCTGCTGGTTCACCTTGATCGGGTAGACGCCGCGGAAGCGCCCGCCGTAGGAGTAGTCGCCGATCGCCTTGGCGAACGACTTGGCGAGGCCGCGCACGCGACTCGACACGATGTCCGAGAAGCGCACCAGCAGCGGCAGCCGCAGGCCGCGCGCTTGCAGCGACGGCAGCAGCTCGTAGAGATCCACCGCAGGGCCCTCGGGTCCGCGCGGCGTCACCTGGACGTGACCCTTCTCGTTGATCCCGAAGAAGCCCGCGCCCCAGTTGGCGGTCTGGTAGAGCTCGGCGCTGTCCTTGAGCGACCAGGTGTGCATGGACGGAGGCTCCCGATCGAAGCGGCAGGATCGCCGGGGAAGGAGGGCGACGAGCGTCAGGAGCGACGCGCGGCGTTGAATAGCGTTTTCTCGCGACAGCGAAAGCGCCAACTCATGATCTCGCGCCGGCCGGAGGAACCGGCCGCGCCAACACGGGTCAGGTGGCGGGTTGCAGGGCGAGCGCAACTCATGACTCCGCTCGTCGCCGGACGGCGACGAGCCGAACACGGGTCAGGTGACGTGGTCACTCCTCAGGTGGCTTCGGAGTTCAGCGGTTCGTCGCGCTCCGTGCCGGATGCGAGATCGCGCACCTTCACGACGCCGCGCGTCGCTTCGTCGGGGCCGAGCAGCCAGACGGAACGCGCGCCGGCCTTGTCGGCGTCGGCGAGCACGCGCTTCGGGCGGCTCGTCGCCGAGCACCAGCTCGACGGCGCGTCCTTCGCGCGCGCAGTCGTTCGGCGACGCGGATCGCCGCCGCACGCTGCGCCTCGCCGAGCGCACACACGACGTCGTCGAGTCCGCGCGGCAGCGCCGGGAGCAAGCCGTGGTCGGCGAGCAGCTCGGCGATCACGACGTCGCCGAAGCCGAAGCCGACCGCCGGGATCGACGGCCCGCCGAGCGTTTCGAGCAGCCGGTCGTAGCGACCGCCGCCGCACACCGCGCGCAGCTTGCGCTCGGCGTCGTAGGCCTCGAAGACGATGCCGGTGTAGTAGGCGAGACCGCGCACCACCGAAGCGTCGAAGTCCACGTACTGCGCGATCCCGTAGGCGTCGAGCAACTCGAAGAGACGGCGCAGCTCGGCGATCGCGGCGCGAGTCCGGCGGCGCCGCGGCCGCCGCGTCGTCGAGGCTGCGTGTGCCGAGCAGCGCCACCACGTCGCGCGCCTCGTCGGGCGAGAGCTGCACGGCGCCGGCGGGATCGCAGAGCTGCTCGACCACCGCATCGGCGCCGATCTTGTCGAGCTTGTCGATGACCACGCAGAGCGGTGCGAAGGCGTCGGGACGCGCGCGCAACACGCCGGCCCGCAGCGTGTCTTCGAGCAGCGCGCGGCTGTTGAGCTGGCACGCGCACCTGCCCGGCGCCGAGGCCGACGCGCGCGAGCAACGCGAAGATCGCGGCGAGCAGCTCGGCCTCGGCCGCGACGCCCGGTTCACCCCAGACGTCCATGTTCCACTGGAAATGCTCGCGCTTGCGGCCGCGCGTCATGCGCTCGTAGCGCCAGTTCTGGGTGACGGTGAACCAGCGCAGCGGCAGGCGCAGCGCGCCGGCCCGCGCCATCACCATGCGCGCGATCGACGGCGTCATCTCGGGGCGCAGCGCGAGGTGACGGTCGTGCATCGTGAAGTGGTAGAGCTGCTCGACGATCTCCTCGCCCGCCTTGCGCGTGAACAGCTCCGCGTGCTCGACGACCGGCGCATCGACCTCCTCGAAGCCCATGCGCCGCGCCACTTCCCGGAACTGCGCGAAGAGCCAGCTGCGTTGCCGCATCTCCTCGGGATAGAAGTCGCGCGTGCCGCGCGGCGCCTGGAGCGCAGGAAACTTCGCCATCGCCGCTTGTTACCACCCGAAAACTCCAACCGCCGCCTGACTCGCAACCTGCCCTGCAACCGCACCGTGACCTACAAACGCCGCCTGACCCGTGTTCGGCTCGCCCGCGTCCGCGGGCGAGCGGGATCATGAGTTGGGGCCGAACACGGGTCAGGGGGCTTCTTGCTCCACGGCGAGCGACTGCCGATGCGAACCGCGCTACAAAGCTGGGCTTTCGCGAGGAGACCCCAATGACCGGACGCACGGCCTTCGCACCGATCCTGTTGGCTGCGGCACTGCTCGCATGTGGCGGCGAGAAGGAAAAGTCCGCCGCCGCACCGACTGCGCCCGCCGCGACGCCGGCTGCCAAACCGGCCGCGCCGGCCGCGAACTCGTCCTCGCTGCTCGTGCCGTCGACCACGCCCACGCCCGACTCGCTGCCGCGCGGTCTGCTGATCGCGCTCGCGCAGTTCGCCGTGTCGCCCGACGGCAAGGTGCTGCCACAGCCGGGTCCCGGCGAAGCTCGAGATCCTGGTGCGACAGGGCGGTGTGTGGAAGGTGTCGAGCCTCGAAGACCCCGATAGCAACGTGTTCCACAAGGCGATGGTGTACGCGCGCGCCCGACGGGCCGGCGATCCTCACGCTCGGCGGAACCAAGGCGGCGCTCAAGCTGTGGCGCAAGGACGGCAAGAACGGTTTCGAGTCCGTCGCGACGCTGTGGAGCAAGGACTTCGGCGGCAAGTTCAGCCGCATGCGCGACGCCGAGATCGCCGACGTGCTCGGCGACGGTCGCAACGGTCTCGCCGTCGCGACGCACGACCAGGGCGTCGTCGCGACCGTCGTTCCCAAGAAGAAGGGCGGCGGCTACGACGTCATCGAGATCGACGCCGAGAAGGACACCTTCGTCCACGAGATCGAAGTGGGCGATCTCGACGGGGATGGCGTGATCGAGATCTACGCGACGTTGAGCGAACCGAATCGGCTCGACGGTTCGGAGCAGGCGGGCTACGTGACGCGCTACGTGCCGGCGAAGGGCGAGAACAGCGTGTCGTCGTCGCCGACCTGGGCGGTCGCCACGCCAAGGAGATCCTGGTGCGCGACGTCGACGGCGACGGTCGCGACGAACTGTACGTGTCGGTCGAGGCGAAGCACGGAGGGCAGCGGCGCAGCGACGCGGATCGTCGAGCCGGTGGAGATCCTGCGCTTCGACGCGGGCAGCGATCCGAAGGCGCGCAACGTGATCGCGACGCTCGACGACCGGCTCACCCGCTTCCTCACGTCCGGCGACGTGGACGGCGACGGCAAGAAGGAGATCGTCGCGGCGGGCTTCAAGAGCGGACTCTGGCTGCTGCGGCCCGGCGCGGATCCGAAGGGCGACTGGGAGATCCAGCAGATCGACCGCAACTCGTCGGGCTTCGAGCACGCCGCGCTGCTGACCGATCTCGACGGCGACGGCGTCGACGAGCTCTACGTCGCGAGCGACGACCAGGGCGAGCTGCGTCGCTACGTCTGGCGCAACGGCGACTTCGAGAAGGAAGTGATCCACACCCGCAAGCCGGTCGGGCTCCGCGTTCACCTGGAACCTGATGCCGGTCCCCGTCGAGCTGGTGCAGTAGCTCCCAGCCTTCTGACCCCACTCTCATGACCCCGCTCGCCGCCGGACGGCGGCGAGCCGAACACGGGTCAGGTGGCGGGTGTGCACTGCGGGCGGGCGCTCCGGGCGGAGTTCGGAGCGTGACTGGCGAGCGGAAATCCGGAAGCTCGGCTAAGGATGGCCGCACCCAGCCCCCAGCCCCAAATTGCTCCCCCAGGGAAATCGCGTGGCCAAGCAGCTCATCATCACCGAAAAGCCGAGCGTCGCTCGGGACATCGCCGGCGCGCTCGGCGGCTTCCCCGAAGAGCAGGGCTACTTCGAGAACGCGAGCTGGGTCCTCACCTGGGCGGTCGGCCATCTCTTCGAGCTGCTCGAGCCCGAGGAGATCGACCCCGAGTACAAGCGCTGGACGCTCGCCAACCTCCCGATCATCCCCGAGACCTTCAAGACCAAGCCGAAGCAGGGCCAGAGCGAGCGGGTTCGCACCATCAAGAAGCTGCTCGAGCGCGCGGACGTCGAGGCGGTGGTGAACGCCTGCGACGCCGGTCGCGAGGGCGAGCTGATCTTCCGCGAGATCGTCGAGCACTTCGGCAGCACCAAGCCGATCCGCCGGCTCTGGCTGCAGTCGATGACCGAGGACGCGATCCGCGACGGCTTCGCGCATTTGAGGCCGGGCGAGGAGCTGGAGAATCTCGGCCGCTGCAGCTCGCGCTCGCACGCTCACCGACTGGCTGATCGGGATGAACGCGACGCGCGCGCTCACCAAGCGGCTCAAGGGCCGGCGCGAGAAGGGCGCCTGGTCGGCGGGCCGCGTGCAGACGCCGACGCTGGCGCTGCTGGTCGAACGCGAACTCGAAGTGCTCGCCCACAACGCGAAGGGCTACTGGCGTCTGGTCGGCAGCTTCGAGTTCGACGGCCAGAGCTACACGGGCACCTGGTTCGACCCGGCGCTCGCCGAGAGCGAGAACGACGAAGCGCGCGACGACCGGATCTTCGACGAGGCGCGCGCCAACGCGATCGTTGCGGCCGTCGCGGGGCGACCGGGCAGCGCGGAGGAGACGCGCAAGCCGTCGCGCGAAACCGCGCCGCCGCTCTTCGACTTGACGAGCTTGCAGCGCGAGGCGATCCGCCGCTTTGGCTGGACGGCGCGCCGCACCCTTTCGGCGGCGCAGCGCTGCTACGAAGCGCACAAGATCCTCACCTACCCGCGCACCGACTCGCGCTGCCTGCCAAACGACTACCGCGCGAAGGTTGGCGAAGTGCTGCACAGCTTCGCCGACGCGGGTCGCGGCGTGCGGCCGTCGAAGGACGCCGACCCGATCGCCGAGTACGGCGCCGCTGCGCAGCGACTGCTCTCGGCCGGCCTCGAGAACGAGGCGCGCAGCTTCGACGACACCAAGGTCTCGGACCACTTCGCGATCATCCCGACCGGCCGCGTGCCGGGCCCCGGCGTGTCGGGCGACGACCGCAAGATCTTCGACCTGGTGGTGCGTCGCTTCCTCGGCAACTTCCATCCGCCTGCGGTGTGGGAGCGCGTCGAGCGCACCACCGTCGTCGCGGGCGAACGCTTCCGCAGCCGCGCGCGCACGATCATGGAACCGGGCTGGCGCTCGATCGGCGACGCGGGCACGATGAAGAGGGCGTGTCGTCGCTGCCGCCGCTGATTGCCGGCCAGAGCGAGGCGGCCGGCGTCGGCGTCGCCACGGCCCACGTCGAGGCGGTCGCGGAACAGACCAAACCGCCGCCGCGCATCACCGAGGCGCGCCTGCTCTCGCTGATGGAGAACGCCGGCAAGGATCTCGAGGACGAGGACTTCGCCGCCGCGATGCACGAGCGCGGGCTCGGCACGCCGGCGACGCGCGCCGAGATCATCGAGAACCTGATCGCCAAGGGTTACGCGGTGCGAATCGGCCGCGCGATTCGGCCCACCGCCAAGGGCATCCGCCTGATCGACATCCTGCGCCGCGTGCACATCGACCGGCTCACCAGCGCCGAGCTGACCGGCGAGATGGAGTTCCATCTGAACCAGGTCGAGCACGGTGAGCGCACGGCCGCGGACTTCATGGCGGAGATCGAGGCGTACACGCGCGAGATTGTCGAGCACGCCAAGACCTTCGAGTACGAGGACCTCTACGCGAAGGACGCACCGCTCGGTCCGTGCCCGGACTGCGGGCGCCCCGTCGTCGAGGCGCCGTGGTTCTATCGCTGCGACGAGAAGCCCGAGCGCGATCCGGATTGTCCGCTGCGCATCTGGAAGGACACCTCCGGTCGCTACATCGATCGCGCTTCGGCCAGGACGCTCGTGCGCGACGGCAAGACCGGCGCGCTCGAAGGCTTCACCGCGCGCAACGGCCGCACCTACCAGGCGCTGCTCGAGATCGACCGCGACGCGTGGCAGGTGAAGATCACGCCCGGTCGCGTGGGAAGAGGGCACGGTCGCGAGGTCCCCGAATACGAGGTCAACACCGAGCCGCTGGGCGCCTGTCCGTTCGAAGAAGAATGTCACGTGGTCGAGTCGCCGACTCATTTCATCTGCGAGCGCAAGCTGAAGGAGACGGATCTCGGCGAAGGCGTCGAGCGCCCCAAGAGCTGCGGCTTCGTCTTGCCGCGCACGGTGTGCAAGCGCGAGATCACGCGCGACGAAGCGATCTACTACGTCACCAACAAGCGTACCGAGTTGCTGACCGACTTCACGTCGCGCTACGGGCGGCCGTTCTCGGCGATGCTCGTCTTGAAGGAGACCGGCCGTCATGGCTTCGAGTTCCTGCCGCGCGCGCCGCGTGCGGCTGCTGCGCCGGCCGCGGAAGGCGACGCAGCCGGCGCGAGAACCGAAGCGTCCCGCGCGGGGTCGCAAGCGCGCGAAGGCCGGAGTCGCGGGAGTCGCCGCGGCGGCCGAAGAGAAGCCGGCGCGCAAACGAGCCGCGAAGCCGCGCAAGAGCGCGCGCAAGCCGCAGGACCCCCGAAAAAAGCAAGTGATCGCGCACGCGGGTCGTCCCGCGTCGCGCGCAAATCGCGGTAGCCGGCGGCATGCCGCCGGCGTGCCGCTCTGCGTCACGAGTTTTTCGTTGTCAGGTTGCTTCTGCACGGGGTATAAGGACACGCCGGCGAAGGGGGAAGAGGTCTGCGCGCGTTCGCGCCCGCAGATGCGTGCGAGATCCTCCTCTCCCACCGCGCGGGTGCGTTCTTTCGGGGGAAAGCCAAGCCGCTTCTCGAATCGAGTCGCGGATCGGTCTGCGTGGAGAGTCACTGTGATCGGCGGTCGGGCCTCGAGGGTCGGATCGGCGCATTGCGATGAGGTCTACGCGTGGGCCGCCAGGAGGGGGTCCATGTCCACGGTGCCGTCGGGATGCGTGCGTCCGCGCTTCCAGCTCACGCTCTTCGCCCGCTCGCTCGCGATCGCGATGTTGGCGGCCCTTGCCGCATTGGCGCCGCGCGCGGAAGCCTTCGACTTCCAGAACGGCCGTCTGCAGATCCACGGCTACTTCGAAGAGACGATCCGCGCCATGTCCGAGGACTTCTCCTGGTCCGACAACGTCGACCTCGCGCAGTGGTACAACATCCTGAACGTCGAGGCGGAGTACGACTTCGCACCCGACGGCTGGGGTCCGTTCGACGTTCTCTCCGCCTACGTGCGACTCGAAGTTCGCTACGACTGCGTGTGGACGCGCGCCTGCGGAATATTTCCGTCCGCGGATGCATTCGGCGATCGCGTCATGCACTTGCCCGGCTACAAGACGAGCGGTCATCGCACCGGCATGAATGGCGCAGCCTTCATCGGCAATCAGACTCTCTACGGGTCGGACCCTGTGCAGGCCAAACAGACCGAAATGGCGCGCTTCACGGCGCTCCGCTTCGAGCCGGTTCTCGATGCGCGCACCGGCCTCAACCGGGCGGTCCTGGTCAACCGGAATCCGCGCCTGCCGGCGGGTAGCGAGCAGCTCGATGGCCTGGTGGGCCTCTTCCCGAGTCTGGGCGCGAACGGGATCTTCGAGGCCAGTGGCGACGTCGCCTACACGAGCGCAGTCAATGCCGGCGGCGACCTCGAGTACGGCGCGATCAATGACGACCCGGCGTTCTTCTACTTCAGCGGCCAGACGCGTTGCCGCTTCGGCGCTCGTGAGACTCCGGGCGGCGGTAACGGCATTGCCAGTCAAACCATTGGCCCGATCGACCCGCGCTGCAAGATCGACGCGAGTGGGGCGCTGCTCGGGAAGCCGAATCCGTTCAATCCGGGCGACCCGAATCCGATCCTGGTGAACTCGGCGACCGGAGAGCTGAGAGGCGGTAGCGCCGAACTCCCCGGGCGTCCGGCCTCGCAGTTGCTGCAGTCGCAGGCGCCCCAGGAGGGCATTTCGCGCGGCGTCTACTATCCGAGCGGCGCCTTCAGCCGATTCCTGCAACAGGGCAAGGACAGCGACTTCAACCAGAACTTCAGCGCCTCCGACCTTGCGTGGAACCGCGGCGGTAGCCAGGAAGACGAGAAGGAGTTCAAAGAGGGCTACCTCGACATGGAGTTCTTCGACAGCCGTCTGTGGGTGCGCGCCGGCAAGACAGAACATCGTGTGGGGCAAGACGGAGCTGTTCCGCACCACCGACCAGTTCAACCCTGCCGATCTCGCGCTGGCGTCGCTGCCGAGCCTCGAGGAGGCGCGTATCGCATTGTGGTCGGTGCGCGGTGTCTGGTCGTTCTACGACATCGGTCCGGTCGAAGACGTGCGTCTCGAACTCGCTGTGAATCTCGCCGACATCGAGCACGCCGACATCGGTCAGTGCGGCGAGCCGTTCACCGCGCTGGTCGCGTGCAACAAGCGGACGGCGCTGTGGGCCCACGGTTTCACCGGTTACGCGCTGGCCGGCGAGCATTCGCCGCCGTCGTGGTGGGAGTCTCCGAGTGGCCTCGAGTACGGCGCGCGCGTCGAGTTCCGTGCCGGCCGATTCAGCTTCCAGGTGAGCGACTTCTACGGCTATGACGACTTCCCGTACGTCAACCGCATCAATTCCTTCGAGCGCAACGTCGACCCGAACACCGGCCGCCCGCGTAGCGTCGGCGCGCGCACCCCGTGCATGACGGGCTCCGAGCCGGGCTGCCTGCCGATCCAATCGAATCTCTCGATCGGTCCGAACGATCCGAAGGCGGCTGATCCGGCGCGCAACGACGGCAGTTTCGCCAATCCTGCGCTCGGCACCGAAGCCAGCCGCGCGGCCGTGATCCCTTTCCTGGCGGTGAACGAGGAGCAATTCGCCTTTATCTGCGCGACCAGCATCGGCTTCAACAGTCTCGATCGCGGCTCCTGCGGACAGAGTATCTTCAACAGCAGCGTCGACGCGCTCACGGAGGTGCCGCTGGATCCGAGTTCGCGCAAGCAGGCCCCCAATCTTCGGATCTCGGCGCTGCTCTCGAACATCCTCGCCGGGAACCGGACGGCCGCATCGACCGCCTCGGCCAACCTCACCCACACCCCCATCCCGCTGGTGCCGCTCAACGAGGATCCGTGCGATGGCTTCCTCTCGAACGGCCAGGGCGGTTGCACCGCGATTGCGGCGCGCTCCTCGGAGCTGACCTTCGCTGCAGGCGGCGCGACCCTCAACGAGGTGCTCACCGACGAGCAAGAGGCGCTGCTCGGGTGCGGGCCGTTCTGGGGTACAGACTGCGAGTCGGACGGCATCGACCTGATGAACGCCGAGGCGAGTGTCCTGATGCAGTCCTTCTTCGGGTTCGACGGCAACTACAGCGCTGACTACGCCGCCAACGGCTTCAAGGGCTGGTTCTATGGCATCAAGGACGCGAACGGCAACGCATTGCCGCAGCCAGGCACGGTCGGCTTCAACGGCGGCCCCATCGCTCTGCACAACGAGAGCGGCGCGATGATCCAGGTGGTCGGCTCGCTCGGCCCCGAAGACCCCGGCTACAACCCGAACGTCGACGGGACGGTCGCCTTCGCCGGAGTGAAGCTGGGGCAGTGCGCCGGTGTGACCCGGCTGAGCATCCCGTGCGGGCAAGACCGGGCAGGCAGTCCCCCCTTCCTCGGCGGTGGCTTCGGCGCCGCGGCGGGCCAACCGTTCAAGAGCGAAATGGCGGCGCTCTCGTTCAACATGCAGAGCCTGCTGGTGGCGTTCTCGGTGCCGTCGGCTGCGGTGCTGGCGAGCGGCCTGATCGAGCAGACCGAAGCCGACCCCACGAATCCCTTCAGCAACGCGCCGAATCAGTGCTCGTTCCTGCAACCGCAGTACTGCTCGAACGTGAAGGCCTTCTACTCGATCAGCGGCGCGCAGCGCAACTCGATTCGCGCCGGCGGCAACGGCGAGTTCGGTCGCCGCGACTTCGTGTGGCACAGCGGCGGCGAGGGCGTGCTCCAATACCAGAAACACAACGTGTTCGGATTCTCGCTCGACTTCGCCGAGGATTTCACCAAGTCGAACTGGGGCATGGAGGCGAGCTGGATCGGCCACAACCCCTACACCGACAACGATTCGTTCGCGGGGATGAACCGCAGCGACACCGTGAACCTGACGGTTTCGGTGGATCGGCCGACCTTCATCAACTTCCTGAACCCGGGCCGCACCTTCTTCTTCAACTCGCAGGTCTTCTTCCAGTACATCACGAACTACAAGGACGGCTTCACGGCCAACGGTCCCTTCAACATGCTCGGAACCTTCACGGTCCAGACCGGCTACTTCCAGGACCGCATGCTGCCCGGCATCACCTTCGTCTACGACCTCAACTCCAACTCCGGCGCGATCCTGCCGCAGCTCACGTACCGCTTCACCGAGAATTTCTCCGCGTCGGTGGGCATGAACTTCTTCTTCGGGCGCTGGGAAAGGGCGGACATGCCGATTGCATCGCTCGGCACGGTCGGCACCCAGTCCGGGCACCTGGCGTACCAGGTCGGCATCGAGAACGCGCTGGCCGTGGTGCGCGAACGCGACGAGGCCTTTGTGCGCCTTCGGTACACGTTCTAGCGGCACCGGCCAGCCAGCATGCGAAGCCGATCGTTCCTCGTCGCGGTGCTCTTTCTGAGCGTCGCATCCGCGCCGGCGGCGGGCGCCATCGATTTCGGCAAGCGCTTCTCGATCCACGGCTACGGCGAGCTGCAACTCCGCATGCTCGACTCCAACTTCCAGCCCGAGAACGCGAATCTCGCGCAGTGGATGAACGTGCTGAACCTCGAGTTCGAGGGTGACCTCGCACCCGACGGAATCGGTCCCTTCGATTCACTCTCCGTCTTCAGTCGAGCGCTGATCCGCTACGACTGCGTGTACAACGGCTGCGGCATGCTTCCCACCTGGCGCTACACCGGAGACCGCGCCAACCGCGCCCCGCGCAACCTCACGACGGGTCGCACCAACCCGTTCAACGGGACGCTGCTGATCCCCGGCGAGCGGCCGGAGCGGATCGAACGCGACAACGAGCTGGTCGACTTCTTCGTGATCCCGCCCTTCGACTCGCTGCGCGAACTCGGCGCCACGAATCTGGATGCGACCTTTGCGCCGATCGCCGACGCGCGCTTCGCGATCAAGGACGTCGATTCGTCGATCGGGAATGCCGTGTTCCCGCTGGGTCCGTGGCATCCGTCGTCGAAGATCGACCCGACCGGCAGCCTCGCGATCGTGCCGAGCACGACCTCCGCGCTGCCGCTGCGGCCGCTGGTGCCCGACACGGGCGCTGGTTTCGAGCCGCACGGGCTCTTCATCCCGTCGCAGTCGTTCACCGCCGAGCACGACGACCTCTCCCACTTCGAGCAGAACTACAACCAGAACGAGCTGGCCTGGCATCACACCGACAGCCAGGACGAGCGCGAGCTGAAAGAGCTCTACGTCGATACGGAGATGCTGGAGGGGCGGCTCTGGCTGCGGGTCGGCAAACAGTCGATCGTGTGGGGCAAGACGGAACTGTTCCGCACCACCGACCAGTTCAACCCGCAGACGCTGGCGCTCTCGTCGCTGCCGTCGCTCGAGGAATCGCGCATCGCGCTCTGGTCGGCGCGCGCCACGTATTCGTTCTACGACGTGGGCCCGCTCGAGGACGTGCGCCTCGAAGTCGCCGCCAACCTCGATGATTTCGAACCCGACGAGTTCGGTCGCTGCGGCCAGCCCTACACCATCTGGTTGGTATGCGGAAAGACCTTCGGACTCTGGAGCCACGGCTTTGCGGGCATCGGCGCTCGCTGGCGAGCGACATCCGGAGTCGTTCTGGGAGTCGCAGAAGGGCCTCGAGTTCGGCGCGCGCGTGGAGTTCCGCTGGGACCGCTTCTCGTTCCAGGTGTCCGATTTCTGGGGCTATGACGACGCGCCGACCGTCGACTCCTTTCACGAGTACGGGCGCAGGGTCGACCCCACGACGGGGCGCCCGCTCGACGTGAACGGCGACCCGCTGCTGTCGACCCAGTCCGCCGACGCGGTATTGCGTCTGCACCCGAGCAACCGCCAGCTCTTCGACGTGATCTGCTCGTCCACGGTGGGCGTCGCAACCGCGGCGCTGGGAGGCGACAACGCGCCGGATGACATCAAGAACCGCTGCCTGGTGGACATCGCCAACTCGCAGTTCCCGCTCGACCAGCTGGACCCAGCACCCTTTCCGTTCCCGATCACTCCTGCCAACGCGCTGAGCGTGACGCTGACCGGGAACTCGAACGGCCGACTCGTGGCCGGGGCGCTCGCAACCGGAGCGCCGCTGCCGCCGGGTTCCCTCGTCGAGTTGAACAAGGATTCTGCGGATGGGGCGGGCGGAGGCTTCTTCCGGAACGGGGGCCTCGGCGCCTATCTCACCAACGAGCAGGAAGCGCTGCTCGGCTGCGGGCCGTTCTACGGAACCGACTGCGACGCCGACGGCGTGGACCTCTTCAACTCCGAGGCGAGCGTGCTGCTCCAGGCATTCCCGGAGTTCGAGGTGGGTGGGCCCGTCGCGACGCGTTTCGTGAACGGGCACAGCGTGACGCTGCCGGGCGCGCGCGGACCGGGCGACTCACTCTACAGCCCGCTCGTCGACGGCTGCACGAGCGTGGCCGACGACCCACTCTGCGCGACCTCGAACGGTGGCGCGGGCGCGCGACTGCTCGTCGATCCCAAGACCGGCCAGCGCTTCCGCAACGAGCTGGGTGCGGCGTCCTTCAACTTCATGGTCCTGCTGGCGGCGCTCGGCGCGGCGGCCGGCAACGATCCCGGCTGCAATGTGGAGGAACCGTTCTCGTGTCAGTTCGTCCGCGGCGTCTTCGGCATCGCGGGCGCGCGTCGCCCCGACATCCGCGCCGGCGGCAACGGCAACTTCGGACGCCGCGACTTCTCCTGGGCGGGCGGATCGGAGATCCAGCTGCGCTACCTGAAGCGCAACGTGCTCGGTTTCGCGACCGACTTCGCGCACGACGGCACGGGAACCAACTGGAGTCTCGAAGGCACCTGGATCAACGGGCAGTCGTTCCCGATCGCGAGCGAAGCGCGCGGTTTCGGCAAACGCGACACCTACAACCTGACGATTTCCGTGGACCGTCCCACCTTCATCACCTTCCTGAACCAGAGCCGCACGTTCTTCTTCAACGGCCAGGTCTTCTTGCGCTACATCGACGGCTACGAGGGCAACGGCGAGTTCGGCGTGCACGGGCCGTTCTCGGCGCTCGGCACGCTGTCGATCTTCACCGGCTACTTCCAGGATCGCCTGCTGCCGGCGGTCACCTGGGTGCACGACGTGGCGTCGAGTTCGGGCGGCGTCGTGGCGCAACTCACCTATCGCTTCAGCCAGGACTTCTCGACGACCATCGGCGTCGCCAGCTTCTACGGCGATCCCGACGAACGCGCGCTCGCGCTGAGCCCCGCCCTCCTCGACCAACCAGGGCGGCGACTACAAAGCAAACCTCCGCTACGACGGCCTCTCCGCCCTCGCCGAGCGCGACGAACTCTTCCTCTCGCTCCGTTACACATTCTGAGGAGAAACGGAGAAAGGGGACGGTCCTCCTCGAGGACTGGCTGTGGAGTTGGGGGACACACCTCGGCAAGGTCTGTCCCTCGAGTCCACTGCCAGGTCACAACGAGGACCGTCCCCTTTCTCCTCTTACCGGCCGTGGGTGAGGGCGTCGACGGTGGCCATTTTGCGGAGTTCTTTGGGATCGACGGGGTTGGAGACGATGTCGTAGGACTCGCGACGCCAGCCCGAGCGGCCGCTCGCCACGTCGAGGAACACCGCGGCGACCGGATCGAAGACCGGCACCGGGCCGCGCTCCGGCCACTCGGGATAGTTCGGAAGGTCGCCGCTCCAGCGGTGCACCAGGATGCCGACGTCGAGCATCAGGCGATTGGGACGCTCCGAAATGAAGTAGAGCGGCTGGCCCGTCTGCCAGTCGATCCACAGCCGCACGTAGCCGACGTCGTCCACCACCTGCCGCGCGCGACCTTCGAGGACGACGGCCCAGCGCACGTCCCAGCGATCGCTCGCGACCGAGAGCCCGCTCGGTCCGTAGTTCCGATCGGGACTCACCGGGAAGCCCGGCACGTTTGCGTTGAGCGGCGCGAGCACTTCGCGCTCGGCCAGGATGCGCCACTCGTATGCGTTGGGGCGGATCGCGAGGCCGACGAAGCCGCGCCGCAGATTCTCGGTGGCGGCGATCGAGAGGCCCGCCGTCGGTTGGATCGAGGCGGCGGGCCCGTACTGGTTCGAGCCGAAGGGAATACCGCCGCCCCCGGCGTCGATGCCCGCAACCAGGTACCGGGGCGCGTATAGACCATCCACCCAGGACGTCGCCGCGCGCCGCACCTTTCGCATCGTGGGCACGTAGACGAAGGTGTCGTCCGGCTCCTTGTAATGTCCCGCGGCCTTGTTGGGACGGAACTGCCGCCACGCCAGGTGGCGCGCGTCGAAGGGCTCGTCGAAATTCCCACCGGCGACCCACGAGTTGTTGCTGCCCGTGGCCGCCTCGTAGTTGCTGTCGGGAAGGTCGGCGCGGTGCGACGTGCGCACGAAGAAGAAAGTTCCCGTGTAGGTCTGGGGCGTACCGAGTCCACTCGGCAGGTCGAAGATGCGAAAGCTGCCTACCGCGCCCGCGCCGCGATCGCGCTCTTCGAAGTTCCACGCCCACTTCACGGCGGCGTCGGGCGCGCTCATGTCGATCGAGTCGGCGGGGAAGGGCCGGCCCGCCTGGTAGTCGCGCAGGTTGCCGTCTTTGTCGACGTGCACCGATGCCCGCGTGTTTCGCGGTCGCCGTCTGATAGGCGGGCGACGGCGGGTAGTCGCGATGACAGCCGCCGATCTCGAGTCGCATGCCCTCGTAGAAGAACGTCTCGCGGTTTCGCCACAGCTCGGGCGGGATCAGCCGTTCGATCCGCAGCAGGTCGCTCATCGCGAGCGCCTGGCCTTCTTTCAGCAGCGGCGCCGCCGCGTCTTCGCCCGCGGCCGACCCGTCTGCGCGCGCGAGCTGTGGGCATGTGCCCGGCGCCGGCGGGCCTGCCTGCGCGACGGCGGCCGACGACAGCGCGACGGCGAACGCCGCGCAGCGCGACCCGACCCGAACCCATCGTTGCCTGCGCGTGGATCGCGTCACGGTGCCGTCCCCCTCGTCTCGCCGGTTATGGATCGATGCGACCGCTATCGTACCTGCGACGCTCACTCGCCGGGAGGTCGTCCCTGCGCCGTTCGATCGGATTGCCGCTCACGATCGGCATCGTGCTCGTGTTGCTGGCGCTCACGCTGGCGGTCGGGTGGAACGTTCTCGTCGTGCGCGGCGTCGGCGATGTCCGGCAGGTCGCCGAGCGACTCTCGAAGACGCACTGGGTGCTGCTCTCGCTCGGCTCGCTCCTCTACGCGCTGCTGATCGCCGGTCTCACGCTGCTCTGCGCCTGGCTGGTCCGCGAGATGCGCCACAGCCAGCGCCAGCAGGCCTTCCTCGACGCCGTCACGCATGAAATGAAGACGCCGCTCGCGTCGCTGCGACTCTACCTCGACACGCTCGATCGCCACGATCCCGGCGCCGAGCAGCGCGGCCAGTTCCTCGGCCGCATGCGCCAGGACGTCGCGCGGCTCGAGCGCACCGTCGACCAGGTGCTCGCCGCGGCGCGAGCCGCGCGCGCCCGGCACCCGCGCCGCGAGCCGATCGCGCTGCGCGATCTACTCGCCAGCTGTGCCCAGGAAGTGCGCGATCAGTATCACCTCGCGTCCGAAGCGCTGCGGCTCGAGGTGGAGGGCGATCCCGTGGCGCTCGGGGAAGCACAGGAGCTGTCGCTGGTGTTCCGCAACCTGCTCGACAACGCGGTCAAGTACTCGGGCACGTCGGTCGACGTGCGGGTGCGCGCGGCCGCCGATCCCGAGGGCGGCGTGCGCGTCGAGATCGACGACCGCGGCGTCGGCATCCCGCGCAGCGAACTGCGCCGCATCTTCCAGCCCTTCTACCGCGCCGGCGTCGAAGCGCAGCGGCGCGTCAAGGGACTCGGTCTCGGCCTGTTCATCGTGCGCTTCCTGGTGCGGCGCCAGGGTGGCAGCGTCGAGGCGCACAGCGCCGGGCCCGGCCTCGGTTCGCGCTTCATCGTGAAGCTGCGCGAGGCGAGCGGCCAGCAAGCGTCGGTGCGCAGCGCGCCGCTCGCGGCGCAGTAGCCGCCGCGTGTCCAGCATCCTCGTCGTCGAAGACGAGAGTCACATCGCCGAAGGGCTGCGCTTCAACCTCGAAGCGGAGGGCCACGAGGTCGAGGTCGCGGCCGGCGGTCGCGCCGCGAGCGACGCGCTGCTCGGCGGCCCGCGTCGTTTCGATCTGGTGATCCTCGACCTGATGCTGCCCGAGATGAGCGGCGTCGAGGTAGCGCGCCGCGTGCGCGCGGCCGGAAACTTCGTGCCGATCCTGATGCTCACCGCCAAGGACGATCCCGGCGACGTGGTGCGCGGCATCGAAGAAGGCGCCGACGACTACCTGACCAAACCCTTCGTGCTGGACGAACTGCTCGCCCGCGTGCGCGCGCTGCTGCGGCGGCGGCGCTGGGACGCGCCGGGCGACGACGCACCGCGCGCCGTCGAGTTCGGTGCCGTCCGCGTGGACTTCGATCGCTTCGAACTCGAAGGTCCGCAGGGCAAGATCGAACTCACCACGCGCGAGGCCGCGCTGTTGCGCGCGCTCGTCGAACGCGAAGGTCGCGCGGTGCGGCGCGGCGAACTGCTCGAGGTCGTATGGGGGCTGCGGCCCGAGACCCGGACGCGTGTCGTCGACACCTTCGTCGCGCGCCTGCGTCGCTACATCGAGCTCGACCCCGCGCGCCCGCAGCACATCCTCTCCGTGCGCGGACATGGCTACAAATTCATCCGCTGAAGCGCGGCCGCTTGCCCGCTGCAGTCGCGGGCGCAAAGCTTCGGTGATGAACGAAGTTCTTCGCTGGCAGGTGCGGCCGCAGCTGCGCGATCCGCTGCTGGTGCTCGCGTTCGAGGGCTGGAACGACGCCGGGGAGTCCGCCACCACGGCGGCGCGCTATCTCGCCGAGCAGATCGGCGCGGCGCCGCTCGCCGAGATCGACCCCGAGCTGTTCTTCGACTTCAGCGTGCGCCGCCCGCTCGTCACCGTCGAGGACGGCGTCGTCACCGACTTCGAGTGGCCGCTCTCCCGCTTCCTCTACGCCGCCGCCGACGAGGCTCACGAACTCGTGATCGGCATCGCGATCGAGCCGCATCTGCGCTGGCGACTCTTCGCCGACCAGATCCTCACGCTCGTCGATCAGCTCCAGATACGCCGCACCGTGATGCTCGGCGCCTACCTCGCGGACGTACTCTACTCGCGCCCCGTCGGCATCACGGCGGTGGCGAGCGACGCCGCGCTGCTCGAACGCCACGGCCTCGAGGCCACGCGCTACGAAGGTCCAACGGGTGTCATTGGGATGCTCGGCCATATGCTGCGCGAACGCGGCGTCGAGATGCTCGCGCTCTGGGCCGGTCTCCCGCACTACATCCACGTCACGCCCAACCCGCGCGGTGCCCTCGCGCTCCTCGAACGCGCCGAGCCCATCCTGGACGTGAAACTCGACCTCGACCCGCTCCGCGCCGCCGCGCGCGAGTGCGAGCAAAGCATGTCGCAGATGGTCTCCGGAGACGCCGAACTTTCGGAGTACGTCCGAGAACTGAAACGCCGCGAGTTCGCGCAGTAGCGCCGAGCCACCAACCCAAATCACCAAAGCCCGAGCATCAAAGCCCGAGGCGCGGGGGGACACAGGGTCCCGCGCGCAGTTCCGCAGGCGCCGTGCACCGGGTCGCACCGCTACCGGAGGCGTGCGTAAGTGGATGTTCGTGCGAAGCGCGGCGCAGCGCTCAGCACGCCGCAGGTCCGAGAAGCCCGCCAACCGAGCCCGCGCCGAGGATGTTCGAGCACGGGACCCTGTGTCCCCCCGCGCCCAGCAACCAAGCAACTAGAGTTCGATGGACTCCTCGACGAGCATCACCGGGATTCCATCATCCACCGGATACAGGATCCGCCCGTCCTCTCGGATCAACCCCTCGACGAGTTCGCTCTTCACCGCCTCGCCGCCGCGGTTGCGCAGCGTGCCCGCGCGGATCTTTTCGTTGACACCGGCCAGCTCCGGCGCCGTCGCGAGACGGACCGGCTGCTTCGTCTCCGGACAGACGAGAATCTCGACGAGATCGGTCGCGACCTGGGGCATCGAAGTCCTCCCGATCAGCGCAGGACGCTCGACGAGTAGTCGAGGATGCGTCGCGCGACGATCAGCTGGTTGATCTGCTGGGTGCCTTCGTAGATGTCGTTGATCTTGGCGTCGCGCATCCACTTCTCGACCAGCAGCTTCTGCGAGTAGCCGGGCGGTCCGAGCAGCTCGACCGCCTTCTGCGTGATCTTGGTGACCGCGAGCCCCGCCTTCGCCTTCGCCATCGAAGCCTCGAGATTGTTGCGCTGGCCGCGGTCGAGCATCTTGGCCGCGCGCCAGGTGAGCAGCCGCGCGGCCTGCAGCTCCGCTTCCATGTCGATCACGTCGCGCTCGATCGCGGTCTGCTGCGTCGGCGGCGAGTCGTAGTGGATTGCGACACCTTGCCGCGTCAGTTCTTCCTTCACGAAGTCGAGCGCCGCGCGGCCGACGCCGACCGCCATCGCGGCGACGATCGGGCGGCTGGCGTCGAAGGTCGCCATCGCGCCCTTGAAGCCCTTGTCGCCCTTGGCGTCGGCTGCCTTCTTCACTTCCGCCTTGCCGAGCAGGTGGTTGTACGGGATGCGGCAGTTCTCGAGCACCAGCGTCGCCGTGTCCGACGCGCGGATGCCGAGCTTCTTCTCGCAGCCGACCACCTTGATGCCCGGTGTGCCGGCGGTGACGACGAACGACTTGATGCCGCCGCGCCCGGCCGACTTGTCGACCGTCGCCCAGACCACGACGAAGCCGCCTTCGTACTTGAGCGCGGCGTCGCCCGCGGTGCAGAAGATCTTGGTGCCGTTCAGCACCCACTCGTTGGTCTTGTCGTCGAGCACCGCGGTGGTCTGGATCGTTCGCGGCATCCGAGCCGGCCTGCGGCTCGGTGATCGCCATCGCGCCCCACTTCGGCTTGCCGGTGCGGAACGGCGACAGGAACTTCTCGCGCTGCTCGGGCGTGCCGGCCGCAGCCACCGCCGAGCCGCCGAGCAGCGGACTCGGCGAGCGCAGGTAGAGCCCGGCGTCGCCCCAGCACAGCTCCTCGGTCTGCACGCACACGGTCACCATGCCGTCGCCGGGACCGCCGTCGAGCTTGACGCCCTTGCCGGTCGCGCGAGCCCACATCGGGTTCACGAACTCCCACGGCATCTCGTGCTCGTGGACGTCGTATTTCCGCGACCACGGGCGCATGTGGGTGACCGCGATCTCGTGCATCTCCTTTTGACCGGAGACAGAGCCGGGATTCAGGTCGAACGAGATCGGCATGACGGGTTCCCCTAGACGAGCGCGAGCGCTTCGAACGACGCGAAGCCACGCGCGTTGCGCAGGTGCATCTCGGGCAGGTAGTCGCGGATGTAGCCGTGACCGCCGAAGACCTGGACGGCGCCGTCGGCCACGTCGAGCGCGATGCGCTGCGACTGGCGCTTGGCGAGCAGGGCCTCGCGCGTGGCGTCCTCGCCGCGGTCGAGTTTCCACGCCGCTTCCCACGCGAGCAGGCGCGCGGCGTCGATCTCGATCGCCATGTCGGCCAGCTTGAAGGCGATCGCCTGCTTGGTCGCGACCGGCGCACCGAAGACCTGGCGTTCCTTCGCGTAGTCGCGCGCCACTTCGAAGGCGGCGCGCGCGACGCCGACCGCCATCGCGGCGAGCGCGACACGGCCCTGGTTCAACACGCGATGCAGATCGGCGCCTTTGTCGCCGCCGAGCTTCGCCGCCGCCGGTACGCGCACGCCAGCGAGCGCGAGCTGCGCCGTCGGCAGCGCGAGAACACCCATGTTGCGCTCGGGCTCCGCCGTGAGTCCGGCAGCGTTGCGCGGCACCAGGAACGCCTGGAGTGTCCCGTTCTCCGCCGCGACCACCAGCACCGGATCCGCGCCGTCGATCCAGGGCACGAAGCACTTGGCGCCGTCGAGCACGTAGTCGTTGCCGTCGCGGCGCGCCGTCGTCTTCGGTCGGAAGGGATCCGAGTCGAAGCGCGGTTCCACCCACGCGAGCGAACCCGACACGAAGCGCGTCCCGACGAAGCGCGCAAGCTGGCTCTTCTGTTCCTCCGTTCCGAATTCCGCAATCGGAAAGGCACAAAGAGCCGGCGAGAGGATCGCGAGCGCGATGCGCGAGGTCGCCGACCGCCAGCTCCTCCGCGACCAGCACGCCCGTCACTGCGGAGCGTTCTCCGCCGCCGCCGGCCGACTCCGGCAGCGCGTTCGCGACGAGTCCCGAGCTCGTGCGCCTGCTCGATCACCTTCTCGGGCAGCTTCTTCGACTCGTCGCACTCGCGTGCCTTGGGGCGGATCTCGTTCGCCGCGAACTGTCGCACCGTGTCGATGACGAGCTGCTGTTCGTCCGTCGGTTGGAAGTCGATCATCTTCTTCTCCCTGGTCCTCATGATCCTCGCCGCTCGCCGTTGGCTCGCTACGCGGGACTACCTCATGATCCTCGCCGCTCGCCGTTGGCTCGCTACGCGGGACTAGACCCTTTCGATGATCGTCGCGATGCCCATGCCGCCGCCGATGCACATCGTGACGAGACCGATGGTCTTGTCCCGGCGCTCGAGCTCGTCGAGCACGGTGCCGATCAGCATCGCGCCGGTGGCGCCGAGCGGATGGCCGAGCGCGATCGCGCCGCCGTTCACGTTCACCTTCGCGGGATCCATGGCGAGATCGCGCATCACCTTCAGCGGGATCGCGGCGAACGCCTCGTTGATCTCGATGAGGTCGATGTCGGCGATCGTCATGCGCGCCTTGGCGAGGCAACGCTGCGTGGCCGGCGTCGGCGCCGTCAGCATGATGATCGGCTCGTCGGCGGCCGTCGCGGTCGCGACGAAGCGCGCGCGCGGCGTGAGGTCGTGCGCCTTCGCGTATTCCGGCGACGCCACCAGCACCGCGCTCGCGCCGTCGACGATGCCCGACGAGTTGCCCGCGTGGTGGACGTGGTGGATTGCGGAGATCTGCGTGTAGCCGCGACAGCGCGCGCTGGTCGAGCGTGCGCGTGTCGCCCTTCGGCACGTAGGCGCCGAGTCCCTCGAAGGACGGCGCGAGCTTGGCGAGCGACTCCGCCGAGGTGCCCGCGCGCGGGAACTCGTCGCGATCGAGCACGACCTTGCCCGCCGGATCGCGCACCGGGACGAGGCTCTTCTCGAAGCGGTCTTCCTTCTGTGCGATCGCGCAGCGCTCCTGGCTCTGCGCTGCGAAGCGATCGAGGTCTTCGCGCGTGAACCCCTCGAGTGTCGCGATCAGATCCGCCGAGATGCCCTGCGGCACCAGCGGGTGCAGCGCGACCAGTTCGGGGTTGTTGCCGTCGAGACCGCCGCCGGTCGAGCCCATCGGCACGCGCGACATCGACTCGACGCCGCCGCCGATCACCAGATCCTGCTGGCCGGCCATGACGCCCATCGCGGCGAAGTTCACCGCCTGCTGGCCGGAGCCGCAGAAGCGGTTGAGCGTGACGCCGCTCGCGCT
Source organism: uncultured delta proteobacterium (assembly GCA_963801625.1). Classification (GTDB taxonomy): domain Bacteria; phylum Myxococcota_A; class UBA9160; order UBA9160; family PR03; genus PR03. Next base: position 60,755 of record CAWDFQ010000010.1, on the reverse strand, counting down.
CCGGGCATCCCAGCCCGCGGCGAGCACCGCGTTGCGCGCGATGCAGGCGGCCTGATCGTTGACGTCCGACACGCAGCCGGCGATCGAGGTCTTCGACGTGATTCGGGTCGAAGCCGTTGCGGCTCTGGAGTGCGACGAGGCACTGCGCGAGCAACGCCTGCGGATGGATTTCCGAAAGCGCTCCGGTTTCCTTCTTGCCCTTGCCGCGCGGCGTTCGCACGGCGTCGATGATCCAGGCTTCACCCATGGCAGTTTTCCTCGGTTCCACGGTAGGTTGGGCGATCCCGTCGAACGCGGAATCCAGCCGGGACGGCGATTCTAGCCGCGTCGATTTGGGCGCGCAGCCTCGCAATCACCCGTCGGGCATCGCGAAGGCGACGCCGGGTCAGACTCGCGGTGCGGCTCGCGGGCCTGCACGGCACTCCCGTAGAGTTCGCATCGACGGTTGACGCCGCGCGGAGATTGGCGCTAAAGAGCTTCCGCTCGCGGTTCCAGAGCAACGCGTGCGAGGGGTGGCTGTGGCGCCATCCGAGTTGCGCGCATTGAACATTTTCGATCCATCGACTCGATCGTCGTCCGATCGCCGCGTTGGATCGCTGCTCTGGGTCGAGGGCTCGAGCCATGGGGGGCGTTGGAGCGTGAGCCCGAAGCAACTCACGAACGGGAGGGCCAGGCGCTCCGCGCGCCCGGCGGCTCCGCGCTCGTGGCCGCGATCGACGGCTCTCTGGCTCGCCGCCGGTCTCGTCTTGGGTCTCTCGAACGCCGAGCGTGTCGCTGCGCAGGTGCCGGCCGCCGCGCCGGCCGCGGCTCCGATGCAAGCCGCGGCCAAGTCGAGCCAGAGGGCCTACGACGCCCAGGCCGCCTCCTCGAATCCCGCAACGCCCGGTCTCGTGCAGCCCATCCCGTTCAACCACGCAATTCACGCCACCGACTTCAAGATTGGATTGCCTCTACTGCCACTCGGATACGGACAAGGCCCGCATGGCCGGTGTCCCGTCCGTCGAGCTGTGCATGGGCTGTCACGCGCAGTTCGGGGGAGACCTCGGGGGCGTGCAGACGCTGACCAAGCACTGGGACGACAAGCAGCCGGTTCCCTGGGATCAGATCTACCGGCTGCCCGAGTACGTCAAGTTCCGGCACAACCGGCACGTCGCGGTCGGTGTCCCCTGCCAGCGCTGCCACGGGCCGGTCGAGACGATGGACAAGGTCTCAGCTCACGAAAGACACCATCTGGTGGCCGTGGCTGCTGCCCTCGACGAAGCCCCAAATGGGCTGGTGCATCGACTGCCACCGTTAGAATCAGGCGTCGCAAGACTGCCTGACTTGCCACTACTAGGAAGCCGCGGATGCCCGAATTCCATCGTCGCGAATTCCTGAAGCTCGTCGGCGCCAGCGCCGGGGCCGCCGCGCCGTCGGCTGCGGCGACAAGGTCACGAAGCTGATTCCGTACGTGATCCAGCCCGAGGAGATCGTCCCGGGCATCGCGAACTACTACGCGTCGACCTGCCAGGAATGCCCCGCCGGCTGCGGTCTGCTGGTGAAGACCCGCGAGGGGCGCCCGATCAAGTTGGACGGCAACCCGGATCATCCGATGAACAAGGGAGCGCTGTGCGCGCGCGGTCAGGCCTCGATCGGACGCAGCCTACCACCCCGATCGCTACCGCAGCCCGATGAAGCGCGTCGACGGCAAGCTCGTGCCGACCACCTGGGACGACGCGATCGCGATCGTCGTCGGGCGAGATCAAGCGGGCCGGCAACCGCACCTGGGTGCTCAGCGGGCAGACCGGTCCGACCGCGAGCGCGTGGATCGACAAGTGGGTCGACGGCGGTCGGCGCCGGCGGGCGCGTCGTCTACGAACCGTTCGCGCCCGAAGCGCTGCGCGAGGCGACGCAGGCGCTGTTCGGTGTCGAGAGCGAACCGGTCTTCGATCTCTCGGGCAGCGGATCTGGTGATCGACTTCGGCTCCGACTTCCTCGAGTCGGGTCCGTCGCCGATCGAGCACGCGCGACAGCTCGCCGAAGCGCGCGACGTCAGCAAGCCCGAACGCCGCGCGCGCGCTTCGTCTACGTCGGCCCGCGACTCTCGATGACGGCGTCGAACGCCGACGAGTGGATGGCCGCGAAGCCGGGCAGCGAAGGGCTGCTCGCGTTCGCGCTGCTGAAGGTCGCGATCGGCGCCGGCGGCGGCACGCAAGCCGGCAGGGACGCACTCGCGACGCTGCTCGAGAAGGTCGATCCCGCCGCGGTCGCCAAGCAGGCCGACGTGCCGCTCGCGACGATCGAGCGCGTCGGCAAGGCGCTCGGCGCCGCGAAGGCGCCCGTCTTGATTCCGCCCGGCGTCGCGCTCGCGAGTCGTCGCGCGGCGGCGACCGTCGCGCGCCGTGCTGCTCGCCAACTGGGCGCTCGGCGCGGTCGGCAAGGGCATCAGCATCCCCGCGCCGCGCGAAGGTAGCGTCGCGAGCTACCACGAGACGCTCGCGCTGGTCGACGCCATCAAGGGCGGCCGCGTCGGCGTGCTGCTCGTGCACGGAGCGAATCCGGTCTACAGCCTGCCGGCGTCGAGCGGCTTCGCCGAGGCGCTCGCCAAGGTGCCGTTCGTCGTGTCGCTCGCGTCGCTGCCGGACGAGACCTCGGAACGCGCGAACCTGGTGTTGCCCGATCACTCCCCGCTCGAGTCGTGGGGTGACGCCGAACCGCGTCCTGGGATTCGCTCGCTGGTACAGCCGACGTTGCGCCCGCTCTACGACACGCGTGCGCTCGTCGACGCGCTCTTCGACGTCGCCCGTGCGATGGGTCCCGAGGTCGCCGCGAAGTTGCCGGCCGACAGTTTTCGAACGCTGGTCGAGCAGTCCTTTGCCGGTACGGACTTCTACGCTGCGCTCGCGAAGGGCGGCGTCTTCGCTCCGCAGCCGGGTCTCGAAGTGGCGCTGGTGCCCTCCGCAGTCGATTTCGAGCTGGCGGAGCCCGCGCTCGAAGGAGAGGGCGAGTTCACGCTCGCTCACCGTCGGCGGGCGCGCTGCTCTACGACGGTCGCGGTGCGAACCTGGCGTGGCTGCAGGAAGTACCGGATCCCGTCACCAAGGTCACCTGGCAGTCGTTCGCCGAGTTGTCGCCGCGCGCGGCCGAGAAACTCGGCGGCCTCGAGTTCGGCGACGTGATCGACGTCGAGACCAAGGCCGGCAAGGTCAGTCTTCCGGTCGTGGTGCGCGGCGGCTTGCGCGACGACGTGATCTCGATCGCGATCGGCCAGGGTCACAGCGTGGGGTTGTGGGCGTCGCGCGCGGAAGACGGTCACCCGGGCGAGCGGCGCGGCGTCAACGTGATCGACTTGCTGCCCGCCCTCACCGACGAGTCGGGTGGGCGCGCGTGGCTGTTGACGAAGGCCAGGGTCAGCAACGCCGGCCGTCACGAGAGGCTGCCGATCCTGCAGGACAGCCAGAACCAGCGCGGGCGCCGGCTGGGCCTCGCCGTCACGCTCCAGGAGCTGGCCAGCGGTGGCGCGCCGGCGGAAGCCGTACACGGCGCAGCCGATGCGGTGCCCGCTGCGGGCGAAGCCGCGCCCGGCCAGCCCGCGCCCGGCGAAGCGCCCGGCGGAGCGCACGGCGAGCACGTGAAGGCCTACGACGCGACCAAGGACAGCGCACCGGGGAGTCTCTACCGCTGGGGCATGTCGATCGACGTCGACAAGTGCACCGGCTGTTCCGCGTGCGTGGTCGCCTGCTACATCGAGAACAACATTTCGGTGGTGGGGGAAGAGCAGGTCCGACGCGGGCGCCAGATGGCGTGGCTGCGCATCGAGCGCTGGGTCGGCGACGGCAACCTGGAAGGCGGCATGGACCGCCGGCCGATCTTCCCGGCTTCCGAGTCCAGCACGACGGTCGACATTCGCACGACGCCGATGCTGTGCCAGCAGTGCGGCGCCGCGTCGTGCGAGCCGGTGTGCCCGGTGATCGCCACCTATCACAATGAAGATGGCCTCAACGGGATGATCTACAACCGCTGCATCGGCACGCGCTATTGCGCGAACAACTGCCCGTACAAGGTCCGCAAGTACAACTGGTTCGACTTCGCGATCGAACGCTGGCCCGACCCGATGTACCTGATGGCGAATCCCGACGTGACGCTGCGCGGCCAGGGCGTGATGGAGAAGTGCACCTTCTGCGTGCAGCGCGTCGCGACGGCCCGCCAGGTCGCGAAGGACGAGAAGCGCCCGATTCGCGACGGCGAAGTCACCACGGCCTGCGCGCAGTCCTGCCCGACGAGCGCCATCCACTTCGGGAACCTGAAGGACGCTGCGAGCGTGGTCGTGAAGACGGGCAGCGATCCGGTTCGCGGTTACCACTCACTGCAAGAGCTCAACACCCGTCCCGCGGTCACCTATCTCGCAAAGGTGAAGCGCGGGAGCGTCGAGGGGTAGGGGATGACGCCGCCGCCTGGCGAATCGATCGCTGCGATGATCCGGCCGACGCCGGTGCCGCCGGACTCGCCCACCAACCGCGACGTCATGGACGTGTTCATGACGACGCCCGGGCTCGGCTGGCTGTTGTTGATCGGCATCTGCCTGGGCGGTCTCGCCGGCGGCGCCTCGGTGTGGATCTACCAGATCTACAAGGGCCTCGGCATCGCCGGCTACTCGCATCCCGTGTTCTGGGGTGCGTACATCGTCACCTTCGTGTTCTGGGTCGGTATCGCGCACGCCGGCACGCTGATCTCCGCGATCCTCTATCTGTTCCGCGCCAAGTGGCGCAACGCGATCAACCGCAGCGCCGAGGCGATGACGATCTTCGCGGTGTTCAGCGCGCAGCTCTTCCTCGGCATCCACGTCGGCCGCATCTGGAAGGCCTACTTCATCCTTCCCTACCCGAACCAGCGCGGGCTGTGGGTGAACTTCAAGAGCCCGCTGCTCTGGGACACCTTCGCGATCTCGACCTACACGTTGATCTCGCTGATCTTCCTCTACGTCGGCCTGCTGCCGGATCTCGCCATCGCGCGCGATCGCACCAGCGGCTGGCGCAAGGCGCTCTACGGCGCGCTGTCACTCGGCTGGCAGGGGACGTCGCGGCAGTGGAAGGCGCACGCCCGCACCACGCTGCACCTCTCCGGCCTCGCGACACCGCTGGTGCTCTCGGTGCACAGCGTCGTGTCCTGGGACTTCGCAATGGCCCTCGTGCCCGGCTGGCACGCGACGATCTTCGCGCCCTACTTCGTCGCCGGCGCGATCTTCTCGGGCTTCGCGATGGTGCTCACGGTGATGATCCCGGTGCGGCGCATCTTCGGACTCGAGCACATCCTCACCGACTACCACTTCGAGAACATGTGCCGCTTCCTGCTGCTGACCTCGACGATCGTCACCTACGCGTACCTCATCGAGTACTTCATCGCGTGGTACAGCGGGGTCGAGCCCGAGAAGACCAGCTTCTACCTGCGGGCGTTCGGTCCGTACTGGATGTCGACCTGGATCATGATCACCTGCAACGGCATCATCCCGCAGTTGTTCTGGTTCAAGAAGCTGCGCACGCACATCCCGACCATCTTCGTGATCTCGACGCTGATCAACGTCGGCATGTGGTTCGAGCGCTACGTGATCATCATCACGGGCCTCTCGCGCGAGTACAACCCGGCGGTCTGGGGCCACTACACGCCCAACCTCTACGAGCTGATGATCGTGGCCGGCTCCTTCTCGTTCTTCAGCATCCTGTTCCTGATCTTCCTGAAGCTGTTCCCGGTGATCCCGATCTCCGAGGTGAAGGAACTGCTGATCCACGATCGCGCCCACGGAAGTGGCCATCACGCGGAGGCGAACTGATGCCCACCCTGCTCGGCGTCTTCGATTCGCCGACCGGTGTCGCCGAGGCGGTCACCCATCTCAAGGGCCGCGGCTTCACCAAGCTCGACGTCTACTCGCCGGCGCCCTTCGACGAGATCGAAGCAGGCGGTCGACCCGAAGCCTTCGAAGGTCCGCCTCTTCACGCTCGTCGGCGGTCTGCTCGGTGTCCTCACCGGCTACGCGATGACGATCTGGATGTCGCTCAACTGGCCGATCGTGATCGGCGGCAAACCCTACGCCTCGATCCCGCCCTACACCGTGATCGCCTTCGAGTTGACGATTCTCTTCGGCGGTATTTTCACGCTGATCGGCCTGCTCATCGTCGGCCGGCTGCCTTCCGTGAAGCTGGGCCCCGGCTACAGCGCGCGCTTCTCGGCAGAGGAATTCGGCCTCATCGTCGAAGTGCCGGAGCGCGACGTGGCCGAAGTCGACGGGCTGCTGCGCGCCTCGCAGGCGACGGAGGTGAGCCTTGTCGCGGCTTAGCGCGTTGCGCGTGGTCGGCGGCGGGCCTGTCCGTCCTGCTTCGTCTCGACCGGCTGCTGGGAGCAGTGGTCGGTCAACTGGTGGCCCCAGATGAAGTGGCAGAAGACCGTGCAGGCATTCGAGCAGACCGGCCAACCGAGTGCGCCCGCAGGATTCATTCCGCCCGAGGGCACGATTCCCTTCGGCAAGACGCGCGAGACCAGCCAGATGCCGCTCGCCGAGACCGAATTGCTGCAGAACCCCACCGTTGTGTCGCTCGCGAGTCTCGCGAACGGAAGAACTGAACTTCGAGAACTTCTGCAGCCCGTGCCACGGTTTCAGCGGTCTCGCCGACGGTCCGGTCGCGGGCCCCCCGTTCGGCAAGGGACCGTTCGTCGGCGTGTTGCCGATCGCAGGCCCGATCGGCGGCCAGATCACCAAGGCCTTCAGCGACGGTCACATCTACACGGTGATTTCGCAGGGCATCCGGCGCATGCCGAGCTACAAGCGCATTCCGTCCAGCCACCCGCTGGGACATCGTGAACTACGTCCGGTACCTCAATGGGCAGGGCCTCGTGCCTGCCCAGACCGCACAGGCCGCGACACCGCCGCAGGGAGCCACGCAGTGAGCACGGCAGTCGTCGCAGCGGAACAGGCGAATCCGCGATCGATTCCTGGCGCGGCGCTCGCGGCGTGTGTCGTGCTGATCTTGATCGGCGCGGCGGCCTTCGCGATGGGGCTCGCTTCCGATCCCGCGACTGCCTGGCGCGCCTTCCACGTGAACTACCTGTACTTCGGCACGCTCGCGCAGGGCGGCGTCGTGGTGGCGTGCGCGTTCGTGATCATCGGCGCGAAGTGGCCCGGTCCGGTGCGACGCATCGCCGAAGGCCTCGGCGCCTGGGCGCCGCTCACCTTCGTGCTCTTCCTCGTCGACTTCCTGGGTCGCGAGTACATCTACACCAACTGGATCAACGGTCCGCCGCCCGCCAAGGCCGTCTACCTGAATCCGACGCGGCTGTTCTGGATGGACCTCGTGATCCTCGGCGCGCTCGCGCTGCTGACGATGGCGTTCCTCTACAACTCGGTGCGGCCCACGCTCGCGGGGACGTCGGCGCGCGGTGGGATGTTCGCGCGTTGGACGTCCGGCTGGCGTGGCGACGCCGAGGAGATCGAGATCGGCGCCGCGCGTTGCCGCAAGCTCGCCCCGATCATCTGCCTGGTCTACGCGCTGGGTTGGACCTTCATCGCCTTCGACCAGGTGATGTCGCTGACGCCCACCTGGTACTCGAACCTGTTCGGCGCCTACTTCTGCTGGGGCGGCTTCCTCTCCGCCGTCGCCGCGACCGCGCTGCTGATGGTGCTGCACCGCAACTCCCCGGGCCTCGAGGGCGAGATCACCAAGGCCCGCATGCACGACATCGGGAAGATGCTGTTCGCCTTCTCGATCTTCTGGATGTACCTGTTCTTCTCGCAGTACCTGGTGATCTGGTACGCGAACCTTCCGGAAGAGACGCAGTTCTTCGAGGCCCGTCTCGGCAGCCAGTTCCTGGTCGACAAGTCGGGCATCAACCTGCTCGAGCTGGCGCGGACCTGGGACCTCGCCTTCTTCTGGGAGCGCCTGCGCGAACCGTACGTGAAGGTGACGCTGCTCGTCTGGGCGTGTTGCTGGGTGACGCCCTTCTGGGTGCTGCTCGGCCAGCGCCCGAAGAAGACGCCGGCGATTCTCGGCTCGGTAGCGGCCGTGGTGCTGTTCGGGTTCTGGCTCGAGCGCAACATCCTGGTCTGGCCGTCGCTCGTGCCGAAGGAGAGCCTCTCGTTCCTCGGCGTGGTGCAGGTCGGCATCGCAGCCGGCTTCTGCGGGGCGTTCGCGCTGGTCTTCCTGCTCTACACGCGAACCTTCCCGTCGCTCGCCGTACCGCGACGCGCATAGCCAGGCCGCGCACTTCGCATGCGGCGCAGCCGCGCGATAGGCGGTCGGCTAGCCTAGGCGCCGTGGACGCCCCCGCGCTCTCCGTCGAACCGCTCGTCTTCGCGCTGCGTCCCGGACGCGGCGTGATCGCGTTGCACGCGACCGGCTTTCGCCACCCGCGCTCCGGTCGCTCGGGAGCCGAGCGCTTCACCGCCTACGCCGACCTGACCCATCTCGCCCTCGGCCGGCGCACGCTTCGCATCGGCACGCGCTCGGGCCTCTTCCTCGTCGCGCGCAAGCTCTTCGCGTCGCCCGACGCGCCCGAGGCGCTGGTGCGCGCGCTGATCGAGCGCGTCGTGAACGAACCGGCCGGCGCGCTGCAGCTCGCGCGCATGGCGGAGGTCGAGGAGACCGCGCGACAGCCGGGCTCGCAGCGCGCGACGCGGGTGCTGGTGTTCGCCTGCCTCGCCGCGTTCGGTCTGCAAAACTGGCTCGGACCGGGCGTGCACCACGCGGCCTTCTTCAGCGCAGTGCTCGCGACGCGCGGCGAGCCGTGGCGACTCGTCACCGCGAACCTGTTGCACGCCGGGCCGATGCACCTCGCTTTCAATGTGCTGGGTCTGCTGGTGCTCGGCGGCCTGCTCGAGCGCACGATCGGCAGCATGCGCACGGCCCTCGTCGCTGGACTCGCCGCACTCGGCGCGACCTTCGCGGGATTGCTGGTCGGCTACGACGCCATGGTAGGAGCCTCGGGAATCGTCGCGGGTTTCGCGGGTGCGCTGCTGTGGCTCGAGCTGCGCATGCCGGAACGCCTGCCGGCCCAGTGGCGCATCCCGCGCCGGCCCTTCATCGCTGCGCTGCTCGGCCGACGCGGCGCTGCCGCTGCTCGTGCCCGACGATCGCCGGCGCCGCGCACCTCGGTGGTTTCGCGGCGGGTGCGCTCGCGACCGCGCTCGTCACCGGTCCGAACCTGCGCCGCGACCCGCTGCGGCCGGCCGCGACGATCGCCGTCGCACTGGTGTTCGCGCTCGCGGCTGCGTCGATCGGAAGCGCCGCGCGACTGCTGCTGGGCGGCGCCGCGTGGGAGACACACGCGAAGCGTCTGCTCGCGCTCGACGACGCACCGATCCTGATCTTGAACGACGCCGCCTGGCTGATCGCGACGGGTCGCACGCCGACACCGAAAGCACTCGCCGAGGCGCAGGAACTCGCGCAGCGCGCCGTCGCGGAGACCGGGCGCCAGGACCCGAATCTGCTCGACACGCTCGCCGAAGTGCAGTTCCAGAGCGGCGACGTCGCCGGCGCCGTCGAGACCATCGACGAGGCGCTCGCACTCGCGCCGAACGAGTCGTACGTGACGTACTTCACGGAACAGCGCCGCCGCTTCAACGGCGAGCGCGACCGCGAAGACCGTCCCGCGCCGCCGGTCGGCCCTTCCTTCGACGCGGCGCCGGAAGCGGAGCCGGACCGGACGCCGCAGCGGGGCTTCCGGGAAGATCCGGGCGCGAGCCACGCGAGTGCGAGCAGTGCGCACAGCGCCGCCGCCGGCGGGCTCTGGCACCGTCGTCGCTGTAGATCGCTGCGGGGCTCGGCGAGATGGCTGTCGTCGAAGTCCGACGCAGCACGGCGATGCGCGAGAAGGTCGGGTCGGCGCCGACTTGCGGGGATCGACGGCGCCGACTGGCTGCGAGTTCTCCGGGCGCGAGTCCTCGAGGAGATCGCCTTCGCGGAGCAGCAGCGTCGTCTCGCCCGCGGCGTTCCGGAAGTACCAGGCGCGGTCGTTCGCCGCGTCGACGTTCGTCGCCCGCGTCAGATGCGCGACGAAGAGGATCTCGCGCTCGTCGTTGAACGCGAGCAGCTCGAACCACGCCAGACGTCGACGTCGCGCGAGGCCCGGGAGCCGGATCGCCGCCGCGTACGCGCAGCGACGGCGCTCCCAGCGCGTCCGGGTCCCCAGAGTGCCGGCGACTTCGACGCCGGCGTCGAGCATCCAGCCGCCGAACGCGAGCTCGCCCGCGCCGTTGATGCGCGGCGCGTCGAATGGATAGACGCCGGCGACTCAGCCCGAAGAGCGGCGCCGGGCACGCCGGGCACCGCGTCGCCTTCGCGATGCACGCAGCGATCGCGACGCCGTTCGGGATCCGTGACCCAGATCCCGTGGTCATCCAGCAGCGAAACGTCGCCGACGCTCGGATCGAGCAGCGCATCGAACGACGACGCGACCGGAATGCGTCGAGATCGAAGCCGCCGATCGCCTGGAACAGCGCCGCCCGGAACATCGGGCGCCGGCTCGCCGGTCTGCGCCACCACGACTGGCGCTCCGCCCGGCGTGTGGCGCTGCAACGCCGTCGGCGCGTAGACGTCGAAAGGCGAACGCGCGAGCCGGTCCGCTCCACGCGACCTGCCCGGCATCGTTGAGCCGGAAGTCGAGCAGATCCTCCCAGTTCGCGCGCCGAGCGGATCTCCGAAGGCCGGCGCGCCGACCGCGCGCGATCAGTGCCGGATCGCCGTCCGCGTCCGGCCCGAACAGCGCGGTCGTCGAGCGACGCATGCTCGGGCGTCGTCGCGTCGTCGAGCGACGCGAAGAACGCGACGCGCCCAAGCTCGCATCTATCGCGATCGACGGCTTGTAGCCGTAGCTAAAGTTGAAGCCGACGAAGGCGAAGTCGTCTCGCTTCGCCGGCTACTGCGATCTCCGCTGCGCGCGTCGAGCGTCACTGCCGTCGTCGTCGGCGGGCCCGTACTCGGCGCGCTTCGTAGCAGCCCGTCGTGCCCTGCTTCCTGCTCCTCCGCGTCGAACGCGATCGACGCCGCTCGGATTCGCGGCGACGTCCCGAAGATCATGCACGGCGTTCGCGGCGGCTCGCGGGGAAGCGATCTCCGCCGCGAGCGAGTCGCCTCGAGCGCCTCGCCCGATCGCCAGAGCATGGATGGCGTAGAAGCCGATCCCCTGAAGATCACGCGACCGTCGTCCGTCACCTGCGGCGGCTCGAACACTTCCCAAGCGGCTGCGTGCCTCGGCAGCCCGGGCGCTTCGTCGCCGGAGAGCGCGACCGGCTCCCAGGTGATCGCAGCGACACGGCCGGCGCCACGGAGCGAGGCCGAGGACCGTGAACAGGTGCGGCGACGCGAGACCAAGTTCGGTTTCCTCGCTCCCCGCCGCGCCGCGATCCTACACGCGCGAACGGACCCAGCGAATTCGCCTTCAGGGCGCGATCTCCTCGCACTCGTCCGCGATCACCGCCGGGCCCTTGAACGTCGCGCCGACCGCCGTCTTGTACTGCGCGTCGAAGAGGGGAGGTGGCTGGAGGCGCGTCACCACCAGCGCTGCGACGCCCGCGTCGTGTCGCGATCTCGCCCAGCTTCTGCATCGGCAGATGCAGTGTGGCCTCGCGCTTCAGGCGGGCGAGGTCGGGCGCATCCGCCTTTTCCGCCATCTGGATCGACTCGGCGTAGAAGCCCTCGGCCGCGAGCAGCGTGGCGCCGCGCGCGAACGCCGCGAGCAAGTCCGGATCCGGGTTGGTGCCCGCGACGACCAGCGCGCGGCCGTTCGCTTCGAAGCGATACGCGAGCGACGGCAGCGGCAGGTCGCCCGCGGCGCCGGCACGCAGCGTCAGGCCGTCGCGGGTTTCGACGAAACCGTCGCCGATCTCGACGACGTCGAGCCTGGCGCCGTCGGGGGCGACACCGCGCGCGGTCGCGAGCATATCGACGCTGGCTGCGTACGCCGCGACGATCGCCTCGGCGCGCGCGCGCGTTCCCGGTGGGCCGAGCAGACGCAGCGGCTTCGCGCGCGGCGTGTTCCAGCCGGTGAGCAGCAGATCGTCGAGGCCGAGCGTGTTCTCGGGCAGCAGGCTCGTCAGCAGCAGCGTGTCGGGCTGCGCGATCGGAATCGCGCAGTGGCGCAGCGCATCGGCGACGCCGCGACCCGCGTCGACGAGCACGATGCGCGCGCCGACGCCGATCGCCGTTGCGGGCCCGAGCCTGCGCAGGTTCTCGTAGGCGCCGCCGGTGCCGACGGCGATCAGCGTCGCGCGCTCGAAGTGGCGGTCTTCGAGCCAGGCGATGCCCTCGGCGAGTTCGCGGTAGCGCCACATCTGACAGCTCAAGAAGACGCCCGCCAGCAGCGAGACGACGCCGAGCACCAGGATCAACAGACGCGCGACCACGCTTGGCCTCCTCGCTATTCCAGGTAGCCGAGTGCCTGGAGCGCGCGACGCGTTTCGTCGGAGAGCGGCGCGCTGTCGTGCACGCGCGGCAGTTCCGCGACGTGCTTCTCGAGCAGGCCGCGCAGTTCCGCGGCGCGATCGGCGTTCTGTGGCGAGCACGGTCGTGCTGCTCGCCCGGATCGGCGTCGAGATCGAAGAGTTCCGGCGGCGCCTCGCTCGCGAAGATGTACTTCCAGCGATCGGTGCGGACCGAGAGCTTCACGCCGCGGCCCCAGCCGGTGGCCTCGTCCAGCAGGCTGCGGATTCCGAAGATCGGTCGCGAGGGGCAGTTCCGCGCCGTCGCGGATCGCAGCCGCGAGCGAACGGCCATCGCACGGCGCCGGCGACGCGACGCCCGCGAGTTCGAGCAGCGTGGGCGCGACGTCCGCGAGTTCCACCGGCGTTGCGATGCGGCGTCCCGCCGGCACGCGGCCGGGCCAGCGCACCAGCAGCGGCACGCGAATCTGTTCGTCGTAGAGCTGGGTGGCGTGCTCCAGCCAGCCGTGCTGGCCGAGGCCCTCGCCGTGGTCCGCCGTCAGCACGACGAGCGCCTCGTCGTGGCTGCGGCGCGCGACCGCGTCGAGCAGGGCGGCGAGCGCGTCGTCGACGTAGAGCACCTCGCCATGGTAGAGCTGCACGAGGCGCTCGAGCTGCGCGGGCGCGAGGCCCGCGACCGCGCGGCCCTCGAGCGGGAAGCGCAGCGCGGCACTGCGCTCGCCAAATGTCTTGGGCGGCGCGTAGGGCGCGTGCGGATCGAAGTAGTGCACGAACAGGAAAAAGGGCTCGGGCGCCTTCTCCATCCACTCGATCGCGGCCTCGGTGGTGAGGGTCGCGCGGCGGTCGAAGCCGGCGAAGCGCTGCTCGGTCCAGAACGCGCCGGGGTAGGGCTTCTGCTTTCCCATCGTCGAGCTGTTCTCGGGCAGCGTGGCGTCGAAGTGCGCAAAGCCCTGACCCCAGCCGAAACGCGGATCGAGCACGAAGCTCGACACGAAGCCCGCCGTCGCGTAGCCGTGCGCGCCGAACGCCTCGGCGAGCGTCGTCGCGGCCTCGGGCAGCGACTCGCCGTTGCGCAGCACGCCGTGGCGCTGCACCTGCTGGCCCGTGAAGAGCGTCGCGTGACTCGGAGCGGTGGCGGGCGCCGGCGCGAATGCCTTCTCGAAGAGCACGCCCTCGCGTGCGAAGCGGTCGAAACTCGGCGTCGGCAGCAGCCCGCCATAGGCGCCGAGTGCGTCCGCGCGCAGCGTGTCGACCGAGATCAACACGACGCTCGGCGGCTTCGCGGGACTGCAGGCGGCGGCGGCGATCGCCAGCGCGAGCAGCACGGGAGTGCGAAGCCTCAATCGAACACGACCGTCTTGTTGCCGTAGACGAGGATGCGGTCGTCGAGGTGCAGGCGCACCGCTCGCGCGAGCACGAGCTTCTCGAGATCGCGGCCCTTGCGCACCAGGTCTTCGACGCTGTCGCGGTGCGAACAGCGCGCGACGTCCTGGTCGATGATCGGGCCTTCGTCGAGCTCGGTCGTGGCGTAGTGGGCCGTCGCGCCGATCAGCTTCACGCCGCGGCTGTGCGCCTGGTGGTACGGCTTGCTGCCCATGAAGGCCGGCAGGAACGAGTGGTGGATGTTGATGATGCGCCCCGCATGGCGCGCCACGAATTCGCCCGACAGCACCTGCATGTAGCGAGCGAGCACCACCAGCTCGATCTGCAGCTCCTCGATGCGCCGTATCTCGTGCGCTTCCTGCTCGCGCTTGTTGTCGCGGCGTGATCGGGAAGACCTCGAAGGCGACGCCGAACTGGTCGGCGACGCGCTGCAGGTCCGGATGATTCGAGAGGATGAGCGGGATCTCGCAGGCGAGCTCGCCGGCGCGATGGCGAAGCAGCAGGTCGTAGAGACAGTGGTCGTACTTCGAGACGAAGATCGCCATGCGCTTCGGGGTGCGTCCGTAGCGCGATGCGCCAGCTCATCTGGAAGCGCGCCGCGACCTCGCCGATCGCGCGTTCGAGCGAGGTGCGATCGGTGTGGAGCTGGGAGAGGTCGAAGCGGATGCGCTGGAAGAACTGGCCGGCCACCGGGTCGGTGTGCTGGTCGGAGTCGAGGATGTTGGCGCCGTGTCCGTACAGCAGCTGCGCGAGCGCCGCGACGATGCCCCGCTGGTCGGGGCATGAGACCAGCAGCGTCGCGATGGTGTCGGCGGGGGATCCGGGCACGGCGGGCCAGTCTTAGCAATCGAGCAAAGTGAGTTCTCAGGTAGCCGCGCCGCCGGACGATCTGATAAATTGAGCGACGAGGGGGTCTCACTCATCCCCGAGTTCCGCTGGTGCCGGCATAGGGTCGGTGGCTGGTGGGGCGACCCGCGGCGGTGGGATCGGCGACCACCTAGTCCGTCGGGACCCGATGCGGAACCTGGGCTCCGCTGGGTCGTGCTCCACGCCGAGACAAGGAGGTGATTCGGTGAGTAAACGCAACGCTACGGCGAGTGAGGTGGCGGCTTCCTAGTCGTCACACCGAATTGCTGAAGAAGTCTCGGTGTAGCCTGGGATGCATTCCCAGCGCCACCGACCCCGGGAGCGCGGACGCCGTAGCCGCGTTGGGATCTCCGAGATCCGCTCCCGGGGTTTTTCTTTGCCCGAGCGCCGGCGTGAGCCGGCGCTCGAAGTCCCAGACCACGTCGTCGTCCGCACGCCGATCCTACCGTGTCCCCAGACGCCACCGCGACGCAAGCGAAAATCTGCCTCGCACCCACCATCCGCCGCCTCACTCGACACCCCACAACTCCGCCGCCGTCGCATCTGCCTCTGCGTCCGTGACCAACCGCGCGCGGCAACAACTCTGACGCCGTCGCGAACGCACGCGCCGCCGCTTCCGTCTGCTCGCGTCACGTAGAGCGCGCCCGCCATCTGCAGCGCCGCGCCGCCATCGCTGGCGCGCCGCGCGTCGGCATCGAGCGCGAAGACGGGATCGCGCCCGCTGCGCTGCGGCTCGCACCGACTCCGTCAAGCGCACCCACTTCGGTCCCACGACCGGATCGAGCTTGCCGCGATTGCCGCCGGCGTGCGTCGCGGCTGCGAGCTCCTCGATCACCGGCCAGTCGTCGGTGTTGCGCGGACTCGTTCGCGCAGCGCCGCCGCGAGCGGCGCGAGCGGGCCGACGTAGAGCGACCACACGCCCGCAGGATCCGTGACCCAGCGATCGGTGACGCCGGCTGCGGCGAGTCGTCGCGCCGCCTCTCGCGATCTCCGCGGGCTTCGGCGCTTCGCCCGTGAATCCCACCAGCGCCGCGATCGGGAAGCTGCCGTAGAAATCGCCGCGGAAGAGCGCGGCGTTCGGGAAGACGTCGAGGAAGGTGGCGACGATGACGCGCAGCTCCGCTTCCGAGAGCTGGTAGAGCGGCAGCCACTGGCAGAAGAGTCCGCCGGGATCGAGGTGCGCGCGCACCGCTTCGAAGTGTTCGCGCGTGTAGAGCGAGCCGGTGCCGGCCTGCCAGGGGACGAAGAGGTCGGCGATCACGACGTCGAAGCGCTCGCGCGTCGCGCGCAGGAAGTTGCGGGCGTCGTCGAGCACGACGTGGGTGCGCGGGTCGCGGTAGACGCCGCGGTTGGCGTCGGCGAAAAACAGCTCGGCCGCGCGCGCGACGCCCGGCACGATCTCGACCAGGTGCAGCGACTCGATCGGGTGGGCGAGCGCGCCGCCGGCGCTGATGCCCGTCGCCGATCCCACGTACGCGACGCGGCGTCGCGTGCGGCGCGAGCAGCAGCGGCAAGTGCGCCTGTCGCTCCTGATGAACGCGCTCCGCGGTGCCGCCGAGCGCGTAGTGGTTGTCGATGCGGATCAGCCGCTCGCGGTCGCGCTCGACGACGGCGACGACCGCCGCGGGTGTCGTCTCGATCGCGAGCGCGGTCTCGCCCGGCGCGAGATGGAAGGGCGGCACCGCGAGCGGACTCGCGCGGAACACCACGATCATCCAGCCGACGGCGAGCGATCAGATCGCGGCGGAGGCGCCAGCGGAGATTCGCTTCGGGCACGAACACGGCGGCGGCGCCGTAGCCGATCGAGAGCGCTGCGAACGACGGCCACAAGCCGAACGCCGGCATCAGCAGATACGGCGCAGCGATCGCGCCGGCGATCGCGCCCAGCGTGTTCGCGACGACGAGCCGCCCGAGCACGGAGCCCGCGCCGTCGCGCGCGCTGCGACCGGCCGCGGCGAAGGTGGCGGGGAACACGAACGACGCGGCCAGGATCGCCGGACCCGCGGTCGCGACGACGACGCCGAGCGCGGCGGCGAGATAGGCGAGACCGCCGCCGTCGCCGCCGACGTACTCGAAGTCGTGGGTGGCGCGCGCGAGCGAAGCCGGGAACGCCGCGAGCGCCAGCGCCGCCGCCACCAACGCGAGTCCGAGCAGCGTGCGTGGATCGAGCCCGGCCCGGCTTTGGAGCGCCGCCACCAACGCGCCCGCCGCGGCGATCGCGAGCAGCACCACGACCAGCACCGCGCCGAACGCGTAGATCGACTGGTTGAGCACCTGCGCGAACGACTGCACCAGCAGCACTTGCAGCGCGAAGGCGCCGAAGCCCGAGGCGACCGCGAGCGCGAGCAGGCCGCGCCGGCCGAGTTCGCGCGCGACGGGGCGCAGCGCAATTCTCGCGGCCGCAACCGGGGCCGCCGCGCGCCGCTGCGCCTGTTTCTTCTCGCGCTTGATCTGCGCCCGAGACTTCGGCGTCGCGCGCAGCGCGGGCGCCGGCTCGGCGGCGATCGGTGCGTCCGCGGGCTCCGCGATCTCGGTCACGCCACGAGAGAGCAGGACCGCGCCGCCGCCGGCCACTGCGAGACACGCGATCGCGAAGCCGTACGTCGCGGTGACGCCGACCAGGCCCGGCAACCAGAACGTGGCGAGCGCGGTGCCCAGCGCGGCGCCGAGTGTGTTGACCGCGTACAGCGCGCCCCCGCGCGCGCCGAGCTGCGACGGGCTGCCGACCGCCGCCGCCGCGATCACCGGGAACGTGGCGCCGAAACAGAACGCCGCGGGCAGCGACGCGACGAGTGCCACCGCGAAGCGCACCAGCGCGAGGGTGCCCGGCAGGTCGCGCACGCGATCGTAGACCAACGCGAGCGCGTGTTCCCCGAGCGCGAGACCCAGCGGCACGGCGCACGCGGCGAGCGCCGCTGCGAGTTCGAGCCGGCCGTAGAGGTGCAAGTGCGGACGCGAGCCTGATGAGCTTCGCTCGCCTTGGCCTTGCGCGCGTGCCGCGCACGCTCGGGCAGCCCACGCCGCGCCGAGCGCGTGTCCCGCGAAGAACGCGACGAGCGTGGCCGACGCGGCGGGCGCCGTCGCGCCGAGCAGGCCGCGCAGCCAGCGCATCCAGATCGTCTCGACGACGAGCGCGCCGACGCCCGACGCGAAGTAGAGCAGAAGGAGAGGGCGCCTCACGCGCGAAGGGCGCCCGGCATTCAGAGCGCGGCGGTGAACGCGCCAGTCGAGAGCGCCAGATAGATGCCGGCGCAGATCGAGAGCGCGCCGCTGCCGCCGAGCACCCAGCGCGAGAAGCGCGGCGTGTCGCTCGCCGCGGCGAGCGGGATCCCGAGCCCGAACGAGAGCGCGACCATGCCGCCCACCGTCCCGGCGCCGAAGACGGCGAGGTAGACCACGGCGGCCGCGGGCGTCGGCATCGCCGCGAGCGCGAGCAGCGCGACGGCCGCGCTGCCGCCGAGTCCGTGCGCGATGCCGATGCCGAAGGCGCGCAGCCCGGAGCTGCCGATGCGATGCGTGGCGGCGTAATGCGCGGCGCTCGTTGCGCCCTGGCGCAGCGAGCGCAGGTTCGCGACGCCGAGCGCAATCAAGATCGCCGCCACGAGCAGCTCGGCGCCGATCGCGAAGGACTTCGGTACCGCGATCCGCAGCGCGACGAGCACGCCGCCCACCAGCACGATGGTGAGGCTGTGCCCGATGCCCCACGCCGCGCCGATCGAAGCTGCGACACCCGCGCGGCGGTGGCGCGCCACCAGCGCCGCGACCGCCGCAACGTGGTCCGGGTCCGCCGCGTGGCGGATGCCGAGCACGAAGCCGAGCAGCACGGCGGTCAGCATCGGCCTGTCTTTCTCAGTAGGGCTTCGACGAGCGCGATGTCGCCCGGCACATCGACCGGCACACTGCGCCAGCTCCCCTCGATCGTCGCGACGCGGATTGCAAAGCCATTCTCGAGGGCGCGCAGTTGCTCGAGCGACTCGGCGCGCTCGAGATCGGTCGGC
The DNA here is from genome assembly GCA_963801625.1 of uncultured delta proteobacterium. Taxonomy (GTDB): domain Bacteria; phylum Myxococcota_A; class UBA9160; order UBA9160; family PR03; genus PR03. The sequence continues at coordinate 42,104 of CAWDFQ010000010.1, read as the reverse complement.
GCCAGCTTCACGAAGGCCAGCAGGAACTCGCGGCGGTAGGCGTAGAGCCCGACGTGCTGCCACATGCGCATGCTGCCGCCCTCGCGCACGTACGGGATCCGGCTGCGCGAGAAGTAGAGCGCGCGGCCCTGAAGGTCCATCACGACCTTCACTCGATTCGGGTCGTCCAGCGCGTCGGGATCGGCCGGGTGGACCACGGTCGACATCGGCACGGAGGGATCGGCGATCAGCGCATCGACGGCCGCGTCGATCACGGGGCCTTCGATCAGCGGCTCGTCGCCCTGGATGTTGACGACGATCGCTTCGTCGAGCCCCGCGGCCACTTCGGCGATGCGGTCGGTGCCGGTCGGATGCGCGGGCGAGGTCATCGCGACCTCGGCGCCGAAGCTGCGGCAGGCGGCGGCGATCCGCTCGTCCTCGGTGGCGACGATGACGCGCGCGAGGCGCTTGGCCTGCCGTGCGCCATCCCAGACACGTCGTACCAGCGGCACGCCGGCGATCTCGGCGAGCGGCTTGCCCGGGAACCGCGACGCTGCAAAGCGCGCGGGGATGACGCCGACTGCCCGCATGGGCGGCACCATAGCCCGACGGGGCTCCGGGCGCGTCCGGTTTCGTCGGGTACATTGCGCGACGTGTCTGCTGAATCCCCCCAGCCCAGCCACGACTCGCCGCGGCCTACGGGCCACGTGCTCGCGGTCTCGTCCAACAAGGGCGGCGTCGGCAAGACCACCGTCGCCGCCAACCTCGCCGTCTACCTGCGCGCGCTGCACGAAGACCTGCCGATCCTGATCTTCTCGCTCGACGACCAGGGCGTCATCGAGCGCATGTTCGGCTTCGAGGGCGAACCGATCGGCGAGGGCAACCTCAAGCACGGCTGGGCGGAGCGCAGCTTCGAGCGGCTGATCCACATGGGCCAGTACGGTGTGCACTACGTGCCGTCGGCTCCGGACACCGCCTTGTTGAAGGCGCGCGCCGAAGATCCCCAGACGCTGCGCCGCATCCTCGAACACACCGAGTGGCCGGGCCTCGTGATCGTCGATACCAAGAGCGATCTCGAAGCCTTGACGCGCAACGCCTTGCACGCCGCCGACCGCGTCATCGTGCCGGTGGCCGACTGGACCTCGCTCGAAGAGGCCGGGAAGGTGTTCGCGATTCTCGCGAGCGCCGGCCATGCGTCGCGCGCGCGCGTGCTGCTGACGCTCGTCGATCGCCGCACGCACATCGAGACGACCGGCGAGGAACTCTCGACGAGGCTGCGCAGCGAGGTCCGCGATCGCGGCTGGGCGATCTACGAGACGTCGCTGTCGCGCAGCCCGCGCGTCGAGGCGCTCAACTCCGAGAGCGGGCGGCCGCTGTCGGTGCTGCACCATGCGCGCGGCACCAGCGTGCACCGCGAGCTGCGCGCGCTGGCCGAGGAGGTCGCGCGCGACCTCGCGCTGCCGGGCGCGTCGGAGCGGCTGCCGGTCGCCGCACCGTCGCGTGAATCGGTGGGGAGCGGGGCCGCTTCGGGCTTCAAGGCCGCGCTGCTGCGCGGCCTCGGTCGCGCGGGCTAGCTAGCTCAACTCTTCCGGGTCCGGGCAGGCGCCGTCGCACGCGGGCCGTTGCCCAGCACTGCGATTCCGCACAGCCCGACGAGACCCATCGCGAGCGCCGAGAGCGTCGACGGCTCGGGCACCAGCAGCAGGTCGTTCTCGAAGGTCAGCCCGTCGAGACCGAAGTCCGGCGCGCTGAACACCACCCGAGCAATCTGGTCGGGTCGTTCGATCCCGATGAAATTCGTCCCCCAGCTCGCGACCGGCACGGTCGCCGCGCTCGCCGTCTCGAGCAGTACACCCGACGAGTTGTAGACGCGCATCGTCACGCTGCTGCCGGCGACGCCCGTCACGTAGGCGCCGACGCGATCTTGCGGCGTCGCGAACGAGAGCTCGAGCGTGGCGTTGCCGGCGCTCGCGAAGGCGCCCATGTAGGCGGCGCCCAGCGGCACGTTGGCCGCGCTCGCGACGGTGCCGTTGCTGCCCCAGTTGTTGGTGACGTCGGTCGCCAGCGCGAAGTCGTGGACGAAGGCTCCCTGGTTGAACACGCCCGGGTTCGGGACCGGGCTCGTCAGCACGACGCCGCTCGCAAACGCGAAGGCGCTCACGGTGCCCGGCTGGAGCAAGCTCGCACCGAGACCGATGCTGATGTTGGGTCCGGCCACGAGCCCCTCGAAGCTCTCGACGACCTTGGCGGCGCCGAACGCGGAAGCTCCGATCGGGGTGGCCGACGCGGGGGCCGCGGCGACTGCCGCCAGCGCCGCCAGCGCGAGAAGCGAGTTGCGCAGACGCATTGTGATTCTCCTCCGATATCGCGCCCTTTGATTGCGAGGCCCGTGCCGATGCGGCGCTGCGTGTTCTCGCAGCGGGAGAACGCGGCCGAGACGGGCGCGCATGCTTCCGTTTCGAGGGTTCGCTGCGCATCGCGTGGGGGCATCGGTCGGGGTCCGCGTCGACGACGCTTTGCGGCGCGAGTGACGAAACGCGTCACCGACCGCGGCGCTTGTCAGCCCCGCGAGCCGCCGTCATCTTCCCCCAGCCCGATGATCCCGGCTGGCGATCGGACGGTCGCCAACCCGAACACGGCTCACGGGCGAATTGCCGCAACTGCGGCGCGGTGGAGGCGAGTTGCACATGGCGACCTTCGGCATCGTGGTCGGTGGCGGGCCGGCTCCGGGCATCAACGGCGTGATCGGCGCGGCCGCGACCGTCGCGCTGCACGCGGGCGCGCGCGTCATCGGCTGCCTCGACGGCTTCAAGTGGCTGATGGAAGGCGACACCACGCACGTCCGCGAGCTGTCGCTCGAGGACGTCGCCAGTGTGCACCTGCAGGGCGGCTCGATCCTCCACACCTCGCGCGCCAACCCCACCAAGAAGGCCGAGACGCTGGAAGCCGTGGTGAAGTCGCTGACCACGCTCGGCATCGACCACCTGATCACGATCGGTGGCGACGACACGGCGTTCTCGGCGCGTCGCGTCGCCGAACAGGCGCAGGGCCGCATCAAGGTCGCACACGTGCCGAAGACGATCGACAACGATCTGCCGCTTCCGGCCGGTATCCCCACCTTCGGCTACGAGACCGCACGCGAGCTGGCGGCGACGATCGTCGAGAACCTGATCGAGGATTGCCGCACCACGAACCGCTGGTTCTACGTGGTGGTGATGGGCCGAAAGTCGGGTTCGCTCGCGCTCGGTGCGGGCAAGTCCGCGGGCGCGCCGATCACGTTGATCCCCGAAGAGTTCCCGCCCGGCACGATCAAGCTCGACGACGTCGTGCGCGTTCTCGAAGGCGCGGTGGTGAAGCGGCTGGCGTTCGAAGGGCGCAACGACGGCGTCGCGGTGATCGCCGAGGGCATTGCCGAACGTCTCGACGAAGCCGATCTCGCGATTCTCAAGGAAGTCCCGCGCGACGAGCACGGCCACATCCGCCTCGCCGAAGTGCCGCTCGCCAAGGTGCTCCGGAATGCGGTGACCGAGTCGCTCGCGAAGCGCGGCGTGAAGATCGCGAGCGGCGAGAAGGACGTCGGCTACGAGCTGCGCTGCAACAAGCCCACCGCCTACGACCGCGACTACACCCGCGACCTCGGCGCCTTCGCCGTCTTCACGCTGCAAGCCGGCACGCAGAGTGTGCTGATCACGCGCCAGGCCGAGAACATCGTTCCGGTGCCGTTCGCCGACATCCAAGACGCGAAGACGGGCAAGACGCGCGTGCGCGACGTCGACACCCGCAGCGGCTGGTTCCGCGCCGCGCGCGCGCTCCAGACGCGCATCGAGCAGTCCGACCTCGACGACCCGAAGCGGCTCGAAGCAATCGCGAAAGCGGCAGCGCTGAGCCCGGCGGAGGCGAAGCAGCGCTACGCGCCAATCGCCGCCCGCTAGAAGACTGACCGAGACGAATCACGCGTCTCGGAAGCCGATGCGGGAGGCGCGGGGGCGTGACGTTCGTCCGAAACGTCCTCGGCGGAGGCGGCTCGGCAGCTTCTCGGCGAGCGCCGGTAACCGCCTGCGGATTGTTTCGGCCGAACGCCCCGCCCCCGCTACTTGCCAGTACTCTTTCGGAACATCTGCTGCTGAAGACGGAAAGCCAAGCGCGGGCGGGGGACTCGGCCGAAACAATCCGCAGGCGGCCGCGAGAGCTCGCTGCGGAGCTGCAAGTGTTCGTCCGCCGAGGACGTTTCGGACGAGTTCACCGCCCGCGCGCCTCGCAGCAACGATCCGGATCAGGTGAGGCGTTGGCGGAGGGCGCGCATCGGCCCCGGGCTCGCCGGGCCCATCCGGGTCTGGCTCGTAGCGGACATCCTTCGGCTTGCGCATCAGGGGTAGACCGGGTCCACGTAGGCGCTGCCCTGCGCTTCGACGAAGCGCCGGTACGACCCGCCCGGTCGTGCGAGCAGCTCCGCGTGCGTGCCCGATTCGAGCAGGCTTCCGTCTTCGAGGAACAGGATCTGATTCGCCGCGCGGATCGTCGAGAGGCGGTGCGCGACGACCAGCACGAGCCGCTCGCGACCCGCTTCGAGCAGCGACGCGACGAGCGCGGCCTCGGTGTCGGGATCGAGCGCCGAGGTCGGTTCGTCGAGGATCAGCACCTTCGCGTCGCGCACCAGCGCGCGCGCGATCGCGAGGCGCTGGCGCTGGCCCACCGAGAGCTGTGAGCCGCCGCGGCCGACGCGCGTGCGCAGGCCGTCGGGCAGGCGCAGGGCGAACTCGGTCGCGCGCGCCACCTCGAGCGCGCGGAGCAGCTGCGCTTCGCTCGCATCCGGCGCGACCAGGCGCAGGTTGTCTTCGATCGTGCCGTCGAACAGGAACGTCTCCTGGAACACGTACGCGATGCTGTTGCGCAGCGACTCGATCGTGCACTCGCGCGCGTCGATCCCGTCGTACGTGACGCGACCTTCGGTCGGCGCGAGGAAGCGCGCGCACAGATGCGCGAGCGTGGTCTTGCCCGAGCCCGCGGGTCCGACCACCGCGGTGAGTTCGCCGACGCGCGCCTCGAACGAGACGTCCGCGAGTGCGCGCGTGCCGTCGGGGTAGCGGTAGCCGGCGGCTTCGAAGCGAATGCCGCGGCGCAACACCGGTAGCGGTCGCGCGCTCGCCGCGTCGCGCTCGGACGGCTGGTCCATCAGGAAGAACACGCGCTCGAGCCCGGCCGCCGCGCCCTGCAGGTCGAACCACAGCGAGCCGAGCGTCACCGCGGCGATCGCCGCCTGCACGAAGTAGGTGAAGATCACCAGGAAGTCGCCGCGGCTCATCGCGCCGTCGATCACGAGTTCCGCGGCGTGCAGGATCGCCCAGCCCACCACGATCGAGCCCGGTACGAAACCCAACAGGAAGGCGGCCATGCTGGTTCGCACCACGGCGCGATAGGCGCCGAACGACGACCACGAATCGCGGTCGAAGTGACGGCGCTGGTGCTCGCCGGCGCCCAGGCTTTGGACCGCGAGCACCTGCGCGAGCCCTTCCTCGGCGGTGGACGTGGTGACGGATCCCGCCGCACGGCTCGCGAGGCTGCGGCTTCGCATGCTCGCCGCGAACGGCAGACTCGCGAGCAGCGCCACCGGGATCATCGCGAGCGCGGCGAACACGAGGCCCGGCTGGCCTTCGACCGTGGCAGCCATCGCAGCCGCCGACACGGCGATGATGGTGGGCGCGCCGATGGGAGTCAGCAGGATGCGGTGCGTGGCGCCGGTGATCGACGGCGTGTCGATCATCACGCGGTAGACGGCGTCGCCGATGCGCTCGTCGTCGAAGGCGGTCATCGGCAGCGCGTGGATGCGCTCGAAGAGATGTCGAGCGGTAGTGGTGGTTGAGATCCTGCGTGAGCCGGATCGTGTAGCGGAAGTCGAGCCAGCCGAAGAGACCGCCGGCGAGCGAGAAGCCCGCGTTGGCTTCGTTCTCGGTACGCGTCTGGGTGTCGTGTCCGCCCGCTAGGTAGGCGTCGGCCGTGTCCTGCTCGCGCGCGCTCGCGCCGAAGGCTCCCACCAGCAACAGCAGCGTCATCTGCAGCGCCGCGGTCCAGCCGAGGATCTCGAGCGGCGTCGAGCCCTGCAGGAGCGCGGCGAACGGGCGCACGAAGAACGGATACGCCGCCGGATCGAGCGGCACGCCCTCGATCACGTGGTCGATCACGATCTTGCCGGGCCACGGGATCAGCGCCAGCGGCAGCACGCTCGCAACGAGCAGCGCGATCTTCACCGCGAAGCGCGCGCGGAAGGGCGCCGCGTAGCGCAGCACGCGGCGCAGCGCTTCCAGCGCGCTCACGCCGTCTCCGCGTCGCGCGCGCTGCTGGCTTCGGTCTCGACGAGTCGCCGATAGCTGCCGCCGGAACGCGCCAGCAGCGTCTCGTGCGAGCCCACTTCGACGACGCGTCCCGCTTCGATCACGGCGATCTGATCGGCCTGGCGCACCGTCGAGAGCCGGTGTGTCACGAGCAGGATCGCGCGCCGCTTGCCCCACGCGTGCAGATTCGCGAGCACGCGGCGTTCGGTCTCGACGTCGAGCGAGGCGGTGGGCTCGTCGAGCAGCAGCACCGGCGTGTCCTTCAGCACCGCGCGCGCGATCGAGAGCCGCTGGCGCTGGCCGGTCGAGAGCTTGGCGCCGCGCTCGCCGAGTGGCGTGTCGTAGCCGAGCGGCAGCTTCTCGATGAACGCGTCGGCGCACGCGACGCGGGCCGCCGCGCGCACCGCTTCGTCCGACGCGTCTGGCACCGCGTAGCGGATGTTCTCGCGGATCGTGGTGCCGAAGAGCAGGTTCTCCTGGAGCGCGATCGCGACGTGCCGGCGCAAACTCGCGACGCGCAGCCGGCGCAGGTCGACGCCGTCGATCTCGACGGCGCCGCGGTCCGGGTCGAAGAGGCGCAGCGCCAGCGCGAGCAGCGTGCTCTTGCCCGCGCCGGTGGGACCGACGACCGCGGTGATCGCGCCGATCGGCGCCTCGAACGCGACGTGCGCGAGGGCCGGGCGATCCTCGCGGTAGTGGAACGCGACATCGCGGAAGGCGATCGCGCGGCGCACGCCGTCGAGATCGCGCGCGTCCGCGGCGTCGCGCACTTCGGGCTCCTGGTCGAGCACTTCGAAGACGCGGTCGAGTCCGACCGCGACGTCCTGCACGCGCGCCCAGGTGCGGAAGAGCCGGCGCACCGAGTTCGCGCCGTCGCCGAAGCGGTCCTTGAAGAACTGGAAGACGCCGAGGCTCCAGGTGACGACGCCGGTGGTCGCGAACAGGCGCGTGGCGAACAGCGTCGCCTGCTCGCGCGATGCGAAGGCGCCCCACGCGGCGCCGGCGACCAGCACCGTGCCCACGCCCGCGAAGAGCGCGATCGCGTAGATCGCGAAACGGTTGCGCGCGCGGAAGGCGGCGTCGAAGGCGTCGCGCGACGCGCTCTCGAAGCGCGTCTGCGCGCGCGCCTCGGCGCCGTACGCCTTGAGCACGCGGATCCCCGCCACGACCTCCTGGATCTGCGCGGTGAGCGCGGCGTTGGTTTCGCGCGCGCGGCGGAAGTCGCGCCGCAGCGGCGACGAGAAGGCGCGCGCGAGCGCCAGCGCGGGAAGCCACGCCGCAGCCAGCAGCAGCGCCATGCGCGGATCGAGCGCCGCGGTGATCGCGAAGGCGAACACGAAGGTGCCGATCGCCGAGAGCGGCGTCAGCAACAGCACGTCGACCAGCTGCGTCACCATCGCGGAGTCCTGGGTGAGCCGGTAGATCGCGTCGCCCACGCGCGCTTCGCTGTGGAAGCGCAGCGACAGCGCCTGCAAGCGGTCGAGCAATTCGATCCGCAGCGCCTGGTTGATGCGCTGCAGGATCCAGATCTGGTAGTACCAGAGCGCGAAGAAGAGCGGCAGCGCCAGCGCGGTGATCGCGACGCCGCCGATCACCGTGCGCAGCGCCACGCTGCGCCGCACCGCGACCGACAGCGCGGGTACGCCGACGGTCACGGCGGGGTCGAGCCGCAGCAGCGCGGCCTGCACGGCGGGCAGCGCTTCGCCCTGGAGTGCGCGCGTCCAGAACAGATCGAGGAAGAGCAGCGACGGCACCAGCAGCGCGAGCGCCAGTGCGGCGAAGGCGACGCAGAGCGCGACCAGATGCCAGCGTGCGGCGCCGAGCACGCGGATGCAGCGCACGAGCACGCGCAGCACGGCGCGCGCCGAGAGTCGGTCGCCGTCCGCCGCGATCGCCGCCCCGGCGCTGCTCGCCTGTTCCGCTGCTGCCAAATCCACCCCGGCTCGCGTCACTCGTTTCGCTCGCGCTGATTCCGCTCGCGCGCGGGCCGGCGCTCCTCAGTCCGCGAGCGAGCGCAACTGCGGCAGGATCTCCGCGGCGGCGCGCTCCGCGAACGCGGCCGGATCGGAGAGCGGCACCAGGATGAAGTGGCGCGCCCCCGAGCGCGCGAAGGCGCGCAGTTGCTCGAGGCAGTCATCTGGGCGCCCGAGCAGGCAGTAGCGCTTCGCCGCGTCCGAGAAGTCGCGGCGGTAGATCATGCCGAGCAGCCCGGCGGCCTTCTTCTCGGCGTCCTCGAAGCGGTCTTCGAGGAAGCTGAAGAGGAAGCAGGCCGGCGTGAAGGCGACGTCGCGGCGGCCGGCGTCGCGCGCCGTCTTCGCGATCGCGTCGATGTTTTCGCGATAGCGCTCGGCGTCGCACATGTGTGAGATGTAGCCGTCGCCGAGGCGGCCCGCGCGCCGGATCGCCGCCGGCGCGCGACCCCCGACCCAGATCGGCGGCACGCGCATCGGCTTGGGCGCCACCGTCACCGCGCCGAAGTGGAAGTGCTTGCCGGCGTGCGCGACGCCGTCTTCGGTCCACAGCCGCCGCACCACGCCGATCGCCTCGTCGGCGCGCGAGCCGCGCTCGGCCACCGGCACGCCCGTCGCGTCGAACTCGGGCGGGAACTCGCCGCCCACGCCGACGCCCAGCACGAGCCGCCCGCCCGACAGCAAATCGACCGTCGCGGTGGTCTTCGCGATCAGCGTCGGATGGCGCAGCGGCAGCAGGTAGACCGAGGTGCCGAGCGTGATGCGCTCGGTCACGCCGGCGGCGAAGGCGAGCATCGCCAGCGAATCCGGGATCGGCACGTGGAAGGCGATGTGATCGCCGACCCAGAGCGAATCGAAACCGAGCGACTCGGCGCGCTGCGCCTGGCTGCGGGCAGCCGCGCGATCGGCGCCCGAGAGCACGATGCCGCAGCGGATCTGGTTCTCGATGCGGAGCACGTCGCTCATGATTCCTCGATCAGAAGCGAATGCGCGAGGACGAGCGCCGCGTGCCGCTGCGCACCAGCAGCCCGACGGCGAGGCCGATGCCGAGGATCCCCGCGCCCGTCACCAGATAGGGCCAGCGCTCGCCGGCGCGCAGGTCGCGGTTTTCCTCGCTGAGCCGGCGCATCGCCTCCGCGCGTTCGGCATCGGCGGTGGAGAGTCGTTCGATGCGCTCGCGATCTTCGCCCGCTTCGTTCACTGCGGCGTCGAGCTTCGCCTGCAAGTCGGCGACCTGCGCCTCGAGCCGCGCCACGTGTTCGAGCGGCGGCGGCTTCGAATCGAGGAACGAGGTGGGCAGCCAACCGATCGCGTCGCCCAGCTGGATGCGCGCCCACTCGCCGCGCCGCTCGAAGACGCCCACCTGCTCGCCCGTCTTCACGACGCCGACCGGCGCACTCGTCGGCGACGCGTTGGCGCGGAAGTTCACGTGCACCTCGCCGCGCACCCAGGCCTGCTCACTCGGCGGCGCCGGCGCTGGCGTGGGCGTCGCGGGCGGCTTCGCGGCCGCCGATCGCTTCGCTGCGTCGGGCCTGGCGGCCGGCGCCGGTTTGGCTTCGGGCGCCGCTGCCGCTCGGGGCGCCTCTGCCTGCGGCTCCGCGCGAGGCGGCTGTTCTTGTGCCCCGCTCGGCGCCACCGCGACGCCGAACGCGATCGCCACAGCAGCGATCGTGAGCGAAGCCGCGAGTCTGCCCCGCGCTGCGCCACGGACGCGCTTCATGAACGGCCCCCCTCTGTCGGCGCGTCCGGGCCGCGCCGGCCGGGAGTGTATCCGCAGCTTCCGGCGGCGAAACCGCGTCGCGCTACTTGCGGCCCGGAATCAGCTTGCGCAGCGCCGAGCCGATCCCACCCGCAGCCTTGCCGGCGCCCTCGACCCCTTCGAGTCCCAGGCCGCCGACTCCTTCGACGAGTCCGCCGACGCTGAAGCCCAGCTCCTTCGCGAGTTGCACGGCGACGCGCGTCGAGAACATTTCGTTGAGCGAGAACTTCGGGTCGTCGATGTCGCCGTCGAGCGAGAAGTCGAGGGTCGATTGCGCCTCCCTTCGCCTGCAGGGTCTTCAGCACCAGATCGCGCGGGACGCCGAGAATCGTCGCGCTGGCGCCTCCGCCCGCTTGCGAAGCGGAGCTGCGAGAGCGTGAGCCGGCCCGGCGCGTGCAGCCGGCGCGAGCGAACCTGCGCCTCGATGTCGAGATCGAGCGCGCCGCCCGCGAAGCGCGTCCCCTTGCGCTCGAGGAAGTAGGGCTGGAGTGCGAGCAGGTCGACCGCGCGCAGGGAGCCCGTGAGTTCGAGGTCGCGGGTGCTGGCGTCGAGCCAGCCCGAGAGCGCGACGCGGCCGTCGCGCTGCGGTCCGTCCAGCACGGCCTCGATGTCGAAGGGCATCTGGCCGGCGAGTCCGGGCGCCACGACATCCTGCAGCGTCGCGTCGATCTGCTGCAGATGAAGCCTCGACGGCGGGTTCGCGACGCTGGCGTCGAAGAGTTCGAGCGTGCCGTTCGCGATGCGGAGCTCGCCGATCGAGACGGTGCGTGTGGGCGCCGGCACCGGCGCGGCGTCCGGCGTCGCGTTGCCGCTCGGTGTCGGCTGTGCAGGCGCGCCGGGCGCGTCGCGACCCTCGACGAGTGTGGGCAGCACCCGCAGTTTTCCGTCTCGCGTGCGGAGTGCAGAGAGGAAGGCGCCGCTCACCTCGACACGCGCGATCCAGATCCGCTCCGAGAGCAGCGAGCGCCAGCTCGGGACGATCTGCACGCGCTCGGCCCGCAGGCTATCGGGTTCGGGCCAGCCGTCCGGGGCGGAGATCCGCAGATCCGTGATCTCGACGTCGTTCCAGCCGGCGCGCAGACTCCCGATCTGGCTGCCCGGTCCGAGCGCGGCGGTCACCTGTCGCTCGACGAGGCGGACGCCCGCGCGCAGCGCGAAGAAGGCGCCGCCGATGACGCCGAGCAGCAGCGCCGCCGCGACGAGGAGCCTGCGCGGAAGGCGCCGGCCGGGACCGTGACGCGCCGCACTCGGATGGCTCACGCTCGAAGCCTCGGCGAATCCGTCGGAGCGGAGCTGGCTCCCCGGGTAGGACTCGAACCTACGACAAATCGGTTAACAGCCGATTGCTCTACCAACTGAGCTACCGGGGAACGGTCGCGCATTCTAAGAAGTGGGTCCCGAAAATCAATCGACCGGCCCGGTAGCGACCCGAAGTGGGCAGCTACTCGAACTTGATCGAGCGAATCTCGAACGAACGGCTGCCGCGCGGAACCTGAACCGTGACGAGTTCGTCGACCGGCTTGCCGAGCAGCGCCCTGGCGATCGGAGATCCCACCGAGATCAGGCCCTTCGACGCGTCCGACTCGTCCTCGCCGACGATCGTGTACGTGACCTCGTCGCCGCTCTCGGTATCCGTGAGCTGGACGGTGGCGCCGAAGCGCACGACGTCGGGACTCTGGCCGCTCGGGTCGATCACCTGGGCGCGCGCGAGGCGATCCTCGAGCAGGGTGATACGTCCCTCGATGTGGGACTGGCGCTCTTTGGCGGCGTGGAACTCGGCGTTCTCGGAGATGTCGCCGTGGGCGCGGGCGATCTCGATCTCCTTGACGATCTTGTGCCGCTCGACGCTCTTGAGGCGCTTCAGCTCGGCCTCGAGCGTGGCGTATCCGCTCGGCCTCATGGGCACCCGATCTGCCATCACATCGCCTCTCCGGCAGCGGGTAGCGCTACGGCCCCCGCTTCCCCGACTTCCTCGATCCCGACTCTGTCGATGTCCGGGCCGGAAGACAAGAGTGGAAACGAAAAGGCCGGAGCCCTCGGGGGAGAGCGCCCGACCCGTTCGAGGCGCAACCTACCGGGATGAACCCGCCGGTGTCAACGCGACCGATCCGGGTGCGCGGAGGGGATGGAAGGATGAAGACGCCCAATCCGCTGGTGCGCCAGGGCCTGGTCTTCTACGCGGTCTTCCTGGGTGCAGCGGTGCTCTGGCGGGTGGGATTCCAGCGCGAGAGCCTGCTCGTCGCCTCGGCTGCCGACGGCGTCCACTGGCTGCGCGATCCGCTGCTGGGACTCGCGGCGGGGCTGCTGGTGGTCGCGGGCTCCGCGCAGCTGACCGCGCGCACCCGCCTGGGCCAGGCGCTCGCGCGGGCACTGGCCGACGTGATCGGGCCACTCCGGATCCGCGACTGCCTCGTCCTCGCGTTGTCGAGTGGGATCGCGGAGGAAGCGCTCTTCCGCGGCGCACTCCAGCCGAGAGTGGGGCTCGTCTGGGCGAGCTTCTTGTTCGCGCTCGCGCACCTGGTGCCTCGGCGCGAGCTGCTGCCGTGGTCGCTCTTCTCGCTCGCCGCGGGCTTCCTGCTCGGCGGACTCTACGCCGCGACCGGGAACCTCGTGGCGCCTGTCGTCGCGCACGTCGTCGTGAACGCCGTGAACCTCCGCCGCCTCACCCGCGACTTCGCTGGCTAGGAGACCGACCGAAATGGAGCCCGTCTTTCGGACGGAGGCCGACGCGTGAGGCGCGGGGTCGGGACGTTCGTCCAGAACGTCCTCGGCGGACGGGCGTTGTGGCTTCGCATTGGCACTTCGAGGCCGCCTGCGGATTGTTCTGGCCGAACGCCCCGCCCCCGCTACTTGCCAGTACTCTTTCGGAACATCTGCTGCTGAAGACGGGAAGCCGAGCGCGGGCGGGGGACTCGGCCGAAACAATCCGCAGGCGGTCGCCAGCGCTCGTTGCGAAGCTGCAAATGTTCGTCCGCCGAGGACGTTTCGGACGGGTCCACCGCCCGCGCGCCTCGCAGCAACGATCCAGCCCAGGTCAGGCGCCTAGAGCGCCGCGACCACTTCGATCTCGATCGACGAGCCGGCTGGCAGCTTGGCGACCTGGACGGTCGAGCGCGCCGGCTTCGGGTCGCTCGTGAAGTGGCGGGCGTAGACCGCGTTCATGCGCGGGAAGTCGGCGAGATCGACGAGGAAGACGGTCGTCTTCACGACCGTCGCCAGCGACGTGCCGGCCTCTGCCAGCACGGCGCGGATGTTCTGCATCACGCGCTCCGTCTGCACTTCGATGTCGCCGTCGACGAGCTTACCGGTCGTGGGATCGAGCGGGATCTGGCCCGCGGCGAAGACGAAGCCGCCCGCGATGATCGCCTGCGAGTACGGCCCGACGGGAGCCGGCGCGTCCCTGCTGAGCACCACGCGAATCGAAGTCGCCACGTCGTTCTCCTAGACGCCCGGGGATTCGGATTTCAGCGGATCGTGCAGCGTGACGTTGAGCGCCCGCACCCACGGATGTCCGCTGCCCACGAACTCCACGACGTTCACGCACGCGAAGTTCTGCTCGATGCCGATCGCGCGCTCCGGCGGCATGCCGAGCCAGTGGCCGAGCAGGAAGCGATTCAGCCCGCCGTGCGCGACCACGAGCACCGTGCCGGTCGCGCGTTCCATCGCGACGCGGATGTCCGCGAGCGCGGCGTCGATGATGTCGCCGAGCGAGCGATCGCCGTCCAGCAGCACTTCATGGGGCGCGTGTTCGGCGAGATCGCGCACCAGACCGATGTAGCGGTGCGCGACGTCGCGCAGCGTGCCGCCCGGCGGCGGATGCAGCGGCAATTCGGAGAGTGCATCGAGTGTCGCAACGCGGAGTCCGTGCGGTTCCGCGACGATCCGCGCGGTCTCCTGGGCGCGCCGGTACGGCGACGCATACGCGCTCTCGATCGGAACCTTGGCGATCCACGCTGCCACTTCTCGCAAGCGCTCGCGACCGCGTTCCGTCAGCGGCAGCTGCGGATCTTCGTCGGGTCCCGCCATCGGCGCGTCGAGGCGCGGCTCATAGGTTTCGCCGTGCCGCAGCAGCAGCAGGCGACGACCCTTGGGCCAGAGTTCGGGGAGCGTCACGCGTGTGTCACGATCAGGCGAGCGGCTCTTCTTCGCCGTCGATCCAGCCGCTCTTCGACGACGCGCAGCAGGTAACCCATCAAGAGAAGATTGGGCAGGCGATCGGCGGTCTCGCCTTCGATGCCAGCCGCCGAGGCGAACGCCTCGCCGTACTGCTGGAAGAAGTCGAGGGTTTCGAGCGCGACGTTCTTGGCGAGGATCTCGTTCAGGTTCTCGACGTCGAGCTCTGCGAAGAGATCCGCAAACTCCCACGCGAGCTCAGCATGATTCATCGGGGGGCTCCAGCAGGCTGCCGCCGCATGGGTGCGAACGGGCGCGCCGATCCTGCCAGTCCGGCACCCATCTTGTCAACGGAATTCATCCGAAGCTGCCGGCGAGCTGCCGGCGTTCGCGTTGCAACGTGCGTGCTGACAGCGATTTCGTGTCTGTTCGGCGCCTGCGCTTTCGCCGTGGCAGCGCCGCGCCGCGGCGGGAGTTGCCGGTTGCGCGTGCGATGGAGGAGAGGGTGGCGTCGCAAGACGAAAGCGGGCCCCGGCTATTGCCGGGGCCCGGCGTCGCGTGTGGTCGGGGCGACTGGATTCGAACCAGCGACCTCTTCGTCCCGAACGAAGCGCGCTACCAAACTGCGCCACGCCCCGGTATGCGACGAGCGCGCAGTATGCCCCTCGCCCCCGGGACCGACAACCGCAGATCTCGCGGCCGAAGCCACCTCGTTCGGCCTACCATGCGCAGCGCTGAGCGGGGGATCGCCGGGGGACGCAGGTGCAGGGGCTGATCGCGGACCCGGCCGTGTTTGGCGCGCTGCTCGCCGGCGTGTTGCTGCTCGCACTCTCGATCGCGTTGGGCCGACGTCCGCCACTCGTCGTCGCGCGGCCCGTGCTCGTGCTCGCGGGCATCGGCGTCGTGTCGCTCGCGGCGCTGCTCGCCGTCGTGCGCCTCGATCCACCCGGCCTGCGTCTCGCGCTCGATCCGTCGACCGAGCCGCTGCTCCCGCGTGGCGACCCGGCGCGCGCCGTCTACGAGCGCGCCGTACGCGAATTCGGCAACGACGAGATCTTCGTGATCGCGCTCGAGACCGACCGCGACCTCTTCGAGCGCGACAACCTGCTGCTGCTGCAGCGTGTACACCGCGAGATTGCGCGCCTGCCCGGCGTTCGCCGCGTCCAGAGTCTCGCGGACACGGTGTCGTTTCGGTACGAGGCAGACGCGGACTGGGTCGACGTCGGTCGCCTGATGGACGAGGTGCCGCAGCAACCCGCGCGAGCTCGCGGCGCTGCGCGCGCGCGCGATGGGCGACCCGCTGCTGCGCCGCAACCTGGTCGCCGAGGACGGACACGCGGCCGGGATCTCGGTGCGCTTCCGCGAGATGAGCGACGGCGAGTTCATCGCGTCGGGTCTCGACGAACGCATCGGCGCGCTGCTCGACGCCGCGACGCGCCCCGGCGTCCGCTTCTACGTCGCGGGCCGTCCCCACGCGAAGGCGAGCGTCTATCGCGGGATGGTGCGCGATCTCAGCGTGCTGGTTCCGCTCGCGGTGCTGGCGATCGCGTTCGTGCTCGCGCTCGCCACCGGCACGCGTCGCGGAGTGGTGTTGCCGCTCGCCAACGTGCTGATCGCCGTGCTCTGGACCTTCGCGGCGATGGCCGTGCTCGGCCGCCCGCTGACGATCCTGTCTTCGATGCTCGGGCCCGAGCTGATCGCGGTTGGCAGCGTCTTCGGGATCCACATGCTGGCTGGCTTCGACGAGGAGCGCGTGGGGCCCGGCGATGCGCGCGAGATCACGGCCCGCACGCTCGCGCACGAATCGCTGCCGATGGCGGTCGCGGCGGCGACGACGGAGATCGGCTTCGGCGCGCTGTGCCTCTCCGACGTACCCGCGATCGTCGAGTTCGGCGCCTTTGCGGTACTCGGGGTGGGCTGCGTGACGTTCCTGGCGCAGAGCGCGCTGCCGGCGCTGCTCGCGCTGCTGCCGCCGCGCCGCGATCGCTCGGCGCTGCCCGCGTCGCTCGCGCGCTGGAGCGAGCGCTTCGTGCTGGAATTGAAGCAGGGACTCGCGCGCATCTCGGCCGCCAGCGCGCGCCACGCCGAGCGCTGCATCGCGGCGGGGGTCGTCGCCGCGGGTGTCGCCGCGTTCGCGATTCCCAACATCGTGATCGACACCGACTACCTCTCGTTCTTCGACGAGGCTTCGCCGGTGCGGCGCGACTTCGACGCGGTGAATCGACGCCTCTCGGGCGCGATCCCGATCTACGTCGTGCTCGAAGGCGACGGCCCCGGAACCTTTCGCGAGCCCGCCGCGCTACACGCGATCGAGGCGTTGAAGGCGCGCGCCGACGCGATCCCGGGCGTCTCGCGCACGGCGGCGATCACCGACACGCTGCGCGTGATGAATCGCGCCATCGAGGGCGACGATCCGGCCGAAGAGCGCATCCCCGACGATCGCAGCGCGGTGACCGAGCTGTTCCAACTCGCTCCGAAGGAGGAGATGGCGCGCTTCGCGAACGTGAACCAGTCGCGCGCGAATCTGGTGGTGCGCACCGGCGAAGTGGGGTCGGCCGCCGTGCGCGAGCTGGTCGCGCACCTCGAAGCGCTGTTGCGCGAGCGTGCTCCCGCCGGGCCTGCGCGGCGAGCCGACCGGCAACGCGATCCTGCTGGCGCGCAGCGCCGACGGGATCGCCGGCGGGCAGTTCCTGTCCGTCGCCGCCGCCGCGGCGCGTGATCTTCGTGTTCGTCACGGGGGCGCTGCGCTCGTGGAAACTCGGCGTGATCGCGATGATCCCGAATCTGCTGCCGGTCGCGATGTACTTCGGCCTGCTCGGTCTCGGCGCCGCGTCGCTCTCGCTGCCGACCAGTTTGATCGGCTCGGTGGCGCTCGGCATCGCGATCGACGACACCGTGCACTTCCTGGTGCGCTATCGCCGCGAGCGGAACGCCGGTCTCTCGCCGGCCGAGGCGGCGCGCGTCACGGGCCTGCGCATCGGCGTGCCGATCGCGACCGCCGCCATCATGCTGTCGGTCGGTTTCGCGGTGATCGCGCTGTCGAGCTTCGCGACGCTGCGCGAGTTCGGCATTCTGTTCGCGGTGACGGTCGGGTTCTGCCTGGCGGCCGAACTCGTGCTGATGCCGGCGCTGCTGGTGAAGACGAAGGCTTAGCTTCGATCAGTGCGTCTCGAGACGGCGCTGCGAGAACTCGCCGGGATCGAGCACGGGGTTGGGCTCGAAGTCCTCGATCACGAGCCGGCTCCAACTCTCGTTGACGAGGTTCTTCATCTCGGCGTGCATGGGAACCCAGACGCCCTCGATCTCGCGGACCTCTGCGAACGGCGCCGTCCCTTCCTTCACCGCGACGCCGTCGCGATCCCAGTACTGCGTGCGGAGCACGACGGGATGCTGCTTGTCGATCCTGCTGCGCAGGCGCGAGTACTCGGAGTTCGACGACGCCGTCGGGCATGATCTCCACGACGTACAGGGACGGCCGTCGTAGACCTCATCTGGCAGGCGCTTGTACTCGGCGTCCTCGATCTCGCGCGGGATCACGTCCTCGAAGCCGAAGTCGCTGCCGATCACGGGCTCGCCGCGCAGGTTGACGCGGCGGATGCGGCGGCGGCTGTTCAGGTACACGAACTGGTCGTCGGCGCGGTCGGCGTTGTTGATGACGAGGTACGCGGAGAAGCGCAGGTCGAAGGGATGCGTGTAACGCACCACCGTCTTCGAGAAGACGCCGTTCGTGGCGTCGTCGTTCTCGTCGCGGAAACTCTTCCAGAGCACCGTCATGCGCGATTCGAGGGTGTTGCCCGCCGCGATCGCCGGAGACCAGCCGCGCGTTCTGCGCGCGTCGCGCGAAAGCGGTTGGCGAGCACGCGTCGTAGATCTGGTGGCCGGTGCGCCCGTCGCTCGCGGGCGCGTCCCCGCTCGTTGCGCGACGCGGCGGCTTGCGGGTCGGCGGCCAGCGAGGCAGCCGAAGCGACGCAGAGCAGCGTGAGTGCGAGAGCGATCGGGAGAGGCGGGCGCATGGGCGCGCGCACTCTATCAGAGGCCCCTGGGGCACGCTGGCGTGCGGATTGCGTGGCTGGAAGGCGGAGTGACGGCGACGAAACGGTGACGGGACGCGACGGGTCTGGAGAGCCGCGGGTCACGGGATACGATTCCGCCATGGCAGCACGCATCCTCGTGGTCGACGACGAACCCGATCTCCTCGAGCTGGTTCGTCTCTCGCTCGTCGAAGCCGGCTTCGCGGTCGAGACCGCCGCAACCGGGCAGCAGGCGCTCGAGAAACTCCAGCGCGCCGCGCCGGATCTCGTCGTGCTCGATCTGATGCTCCCCGACATGTCCGGGACCGAAGTGTGTCGCTGGCTGCGCGGCCGCCCCGAGCTCCACGATCTACTGGTGCTGATGCTCACCGCCAAGTCCGAGGAAGTGGACCGCGTGGTGGGTTTCGAGCTGGGCGCCGACGACTACGTAACCAAGCCCTTCAGCCCGCGCGAGCTGGTGCTCCGCGTGCGCGCGCTGCTCCGGCGCCGCGCCGGGGCCGCGACGGAGGCACACATCCTCGAGCGCGACGGCGTGCGCATCGACCTCGACCGCCACCGCTGCCACGTCGCGGGGGGAGAGGTGATCCTCACCGCCAAGGAGTTCCAGCTGCTCGCGACGCTGATGCGGCGGCCGGGCCGGGTGCTCACCCGCGAGCGCCTGCTCGACGAGATCTGGGGCTCGGACGTGACGGTGACGTTGCGCACGATCGACACGCATCTCAAGCGACTGCGCGAGAAGCTCGGCTCCAGCGGCGATCTTGTCGAGACGGTGCGCGGCGTGGGCTATCGCTTTGCGGAGTAGCCGCAGCGCCCGGATCCGCGCCATCCTCGGGCCGTGATCGAACTCGGCACGGGGATCGCTGTACTCGCCGCCGCCGCCGCCGTCGTCGTCGCTGGGCTGGCTGGCGCGCCGCGCCGCGCTGCGTCGTGGCGAGGACGATGCCTCCGAACTGCGCCGCCGCGCGGAGCGAGTGGAGCAGCGCCTCCAGCAGAGCGACGCCCAGCGCGTTTTGCTCGAGACGGTGATCGCCTCGATGGGGGAGGGCGTGCTCGTGGTGGGCGGCACCGGCCGTGTGTTGCTCGCGAATCCGCGGCTGTGCGAGCTGTTTTCGACGCCGGCGGCCCTCGAAGGGCGCTCGCTGCTCGAAGCGGTGCGCCACGCGGAGGTCGTCGAGGCGATCGAGAGCGCGGTCGCCGGGGGTGTCGCGCAGGTGGGCGACGTGACGCTCGGCCCGGGGTCCGAGCGGACGCTGCGCTTCAGCGTGGCGCCGTTCCCGTCGCGCGACGAGCCCGCGGGTGCGGTCGCGGTGTTTCGAGACGTCACCGAGGTGCGTCGCATCGAAGCGGGACGGCGCGACTTCGTCGCCAACGCGTCGCACGAGTTGAAGACGCCGCTCACCGCGATCCGCGGCTTCGCCGAACGGCTCGCCGACGCCGAGCTTCCCGACGCGAACGCCAAGCACGCGGTCGAGGCGATCGTCGGCAACGCGAAGCGCCTCGGCGCGCTGGTCGAGGACCTGCTCGAGTTGTCGCGCATCGAGAGCGGGAGCGTGCCGCTGCGGGCCGAGCCGATCGCCGCCGGCGAGCTGGTCCAGCGCTTGCTCCGCGAACTCGACCCGCGCCTGCGCGCCGGCGAACTCGACAGCGAGATCACGATCGAAGGCGCCGGTCGCGTGTTCGCCGATCGCAACGCGCTCGAGCAGGTGCTCGCCAATCTGCTCGACAACGCGATCAAGTACACGCCCGCCGGCGGGCACGTCGCGGTGCGGGTGCGGCCGGCGCCGGAAGCTCGCGTCCGCATCGAGGTCGAGGACTCGGGCCTGGGCATTCCGCGCAAGGACCTGCCGCGCATCTTCGAGCGCTTCTACCGCGTCGACCCGAGTCGCTCGCGTGCGCTCGGTGGCACCGGGCTTGGCCTCGCGATCGTCAAGCACCAGGTGCAGGCGATGGGCGGTCAGCTCGGCGTCGAGAGCCAGCTCGGCGACGGGTCGCGCTTCTGGATCGAGCTACCCGCTGCGCCCGCAATCCAATCCTGAACGTCATTCCCTCGCGGAGCCGACGGGGCTAGGGTCAGCCCGGTCGCGAATGGGAAATTCACGGTTCCGTCACCGATCCTTCTCCCAGCCGCGACGAGATTCCCGTAGCGTGTGCCGCGATCCTTCACGGATCCGTCGCGGAAGTGGCGACGAGGGGAGGGTTCCATGAAGAGCGTGACGTTTGGATGTGCGGTGGGTACCGCTGCCTTTTGCATCCTCTTGTTGGGGACGAGCCGTCCCGCGGCGGCGGGCGACAAGCCGCCCCCCGAGCCCGCCGTGGTCGAGGAGATCCTGCGCGTGCTGAACGAGAAGGGGCTGCTCGACGAGGACGAGTACAGCCGCCTCACCGCGCGCTACACCGCGTCCGAGCAGGAGCGCAAGAGCCTGCTCCCGAAGCTCAAGTTCTACGGCGATCTGCGCCTGCGCGCCGAAGGCTTCTGGTACGACGAGGATCCCGTCGCAGGCGACGCGCCCAATCAGTTCCGCGGGCGCTACCGCGCGCGACTCGGCGCCGACGCCGAGGTCACCGATTTCGCGCTGGTCCACTTCCGGATCACGTCTGGCCAGGACGATTCGCGCAGCGAGAACACCACCTTCGGCTTCAAGACCGACTGGGGCCCCGGCGGCATCTACATCGATCGCGCCAACCTCGAGCTCAAGGCGCCCGAGCGCGTGGATCCCGCTGTCGGACGGCAAGGCGAGTCTCGACGTCGGGAAGATGGGCAACCCCTTCCTCTGGAAGCCGATCCGCGACCTGATTCTCTGGGACGCCGACATCGCTCCCGAAGGCGTGGCCGTGCGCGTGAACGGCGACGTGGCCAAGGGTCTCAACGTCTTCTTCAACGGCGGTTACTTCATCGACGACGAGAACTCCGCGTCGCGCGATCCGCACCTGATCGGCGCGCAGCTCGGCGCCAGCTACAAGGCCGCGGATACGGTGACGGTCGGTGCGCGGTCGACCTGGTACGGCATCGGCTCGATCGACGCGAACTTCCTCTGCCGCGGCGTGAACGGCAACAACTGCAATGGCAGCTCCGGCTCGACGCCCGCCGGCGGCAACATCGCCGGCGGCCTCACCGGCTCCACGGACGGCGGCCAGATCAACGTCGGCGAGTTCGGCGCCTACACGACCTTCACCGGTATCGAAAACTGGCCGGTGACGGCCTGGGTCGACTTCTCGAAGAACTTCAGCGCGGAATCGTCCGCGATTTTCGGCACCGGCAGCGATGCGACGGCGTGGAACACCGGGTTGGTCGTCGGCGATCGCACCAAGTACCTCGAGATCGGCTTCGACTACCTCCATGTCGAGGCGAACGCGTTCCCGTCGCAGCTCGTCGAAAGCGATTGGATCGACGGCAAGTCGAATCGCGAATCGTACGTCGTCTGGCTGACGCGGCGGATCTTCGCCAACACGGACCTGCAGACCCTGGTGTCGTTCGGCAACGCGATCGACGACTCGCTGCCCGAGTATCAGAACAGCGTCGGCAAGGCCGATCGGATCCGCTTCCAGACCGACCTGAGCATCGCGTTCTAGGAACGTCAACCCGGTTGGATCGTTGCTGCGAGGCGCGCGTGCGGGCGGTGGACTCGTCCGAAACGTCCTCGGCGGGCGAAGATCGGCGGCTTCGCAGCGCGAGTTGGGCGGCCGCCTGCGGATTGTTTCGGCCGAGTCCCCCGCCCGCGCTTGGCTTTCCGTCCTTCTTTCACGAACGTCACGCCCCCGCGCCTTACGCGATGGCGCCCGCGGCGTCGGCTCAGCCGAAGCGGCCGGTGATGTAGTCGCGGGTCTGTTTCTCGCGCGGGTTGACGAAGAGGCCGCGCGTTTCGCCGAACTCGATCAGCGTTCCGAGGTACAGGAACGCGGTGTAGTCGGACACGCGCGCCGCCTGCTGCATGTTGTGCGTGACGATCGCGATCGTGTAGCTCTGGCGCAGCTCGACCAGCAGTTCCTCGATCTTGGCGGTCGCCACCGGGTCGAGCGCGGAACACGGCTCGTCCAGCAGGATCACCTCGGGCTCCACCGCGAGCGCGCGCGCGATGCACAGCCGCTGCTGCTGCCCGCCTGAGAGCTGGAGCGCGCTCTCGTGGAGGCGGTCCTTCACTTCGTCGAAGAGCGCGGCGCGGCGCAGGCCCTGTTCGACGATCTCGTCCAGCTCGCTGCGCGCAGAGACGCCGTGGATGCGCGGCCCGTAGGCGACGTTCTCGTAGATCGACTTCGGGAAGGGGTTCGACTTCTGGAACACCATGCCGACGCGCTTGCGCAGCGCATTCACGTCGACCTCGGGGTCGAAGATGCTGAGGCCGCCGAAGAGCACGTCGCCCTCGCGCCGCACGCCGTCGACGAGATCGTTCATGCGGTTCAGGCAGCGCAGCAGCGTCGACTTGCCGCAGCCGGACGGCCCGATGAAGGCGCTGATGCGGCGTTCGGGCAGGTCTACCGAGATGCGGTCGAGCGCGAGCGCATCGCCGTACCAGAGCGACAGCTCCTGGACGCGCATCGCCGGCTTCTCGATCACGAGATCGCCGGCGGGATTCGCGGGGCGCTCTTGGGCGGGAGACATCTGGATTCCTCGCGGCTAGACGCTGCGGCCCGCGAGGCGCCCGCGCAGCCGGTTGCGCAGCAGGATGGCCGCGAGGTTGAGCGACATCACCATCACGATCAAGAGCGCCGTCGTCGCGAACACCAGCGGCGCGGCGGCTTCCACGTTGGGGCTCTGGAAGCCCACGTCGTAGATGTGGAAGCCGAGATGCATGAACTTCCGCTCCAGGTGCACGAAGGGCGCGTGTTGGTCGATGGGAAGCGTCGGTGCGAGCTTCACCATGCCCACGATCATCAGCGGCGCCACTTCGCCCGCCGCGCGCGCCATTGCGAGAATCAAACCCGTGAGCATGCCGGGCGCCGCGGCGGGCAGCACCACGCGCAGCAACGTCTCGAATTGCGTCGCACCGAGAGCGCGGGAACCCTGGCGCACCATCTGTGGCACCGCGGCGAGGCCTTCCTCGGTCGCGACGATCACGACCGGGACGGTGAGCAGCGCGAGCGTGAGGCTCGCCCACAAGATGCCGCCGGTGCCGAAGGTGGGAGTCGGGAGCGACTCGGCGAAGAAGAACTGATCGATCGTGCTGCCGATCCCGTAGACGAAGAAGCCGAGCCCGAACACGCCGAACACGATCGAGGGCACGCCCGCGAGATTGTTCACCGCGATGCGAACCGCCCGCGTGACGACTCCCTCGCGCGCGTATTCGCGCAGGTAGATCGCCGAGACGACACCGAAGGGCACCACGAAGAGCGACATCAGGAAGACCATCATCACGGTGCCGAAGAGGGCAGGGAAGATGCCGCCCTCGGTGTTCGCCTCGCGCGGTTCGCCGGACACGAATTCCCAGACGCGGTTGGCGTAGAGCGCGAGCTTGCCGCCCACGCTGAGCGCGTTCGGCTGCACGCTGCGCACGATTTGCCCGATCGGCACCGCGTGCTCGGTCCCGTCCGCCGTTGCGAGGCGCAGCTCGCTGTCGGCAAGCTGCGCACGCAGCGCGGCGAGTTCGTCGAGGTGCTCGGCGTAGCTCGCTTCCAGCGTGGTCTTGCGCGCCGCGAGTGTTGCTTCCTGGCGGGTTCGCTCGCTGCCGGTGATCCCCGCGAGTTCGAGCCGTCGCTGTGCGAGGCGCAGCTGCTCGATCGCGCGGTTCAGGTCGCCGATCGGGCCACGCTCGATGCTGCGGATGCGGGCGCGCAGCGCGAGCTTCTCCTCGTGCAGCGGGCCGAGCGCCGCGACGATCGCCGCGGGCTCGTTCGCGACCACGGCCCCCTTCGCTACGAGCGCGAGCGGAAAACCGAAGAAGGGCCCCCACTCGAGGCGTTCGAGCAGCATCGCGTCGGCCGGTGTCGAGCTCCCGATGACCCGCGATTCGTCGACCCAGCGGAAGTCGGCGCCCGTCACGTCGCGGTTGCCGGTACGCAGCCGGATCCGCATCGCGCCGCTGTGACGGCCGGTCTCCGGGTCGGGGATCTCCTCGCGCGTGTGGATCTCGCCGAGCACGCGCGTGCCGTCGTCCAGCGTGAGCAGCGTGATCGGCTTCACGAGGAACGCGGTTGCGCCGTTCCACGCGACCAGCGCGAGCAGGCCCGTGATCATCAACAGACTGAGCGCCAGCGCGCCGGCGGTGATCCACGTCAGCAGCGCCGCGACGCTCTGCGCGCGGCGCCGGCCGCGCATCGAGATCGGCATCTCAGAGCCTGCCGTAGCGGCGTCGCAGCCGGTGGCGCACCACCTCGGCCGCCGTGTTGACGAGGAAGGTCATCACGAAGAGCAGCAGCGCCGCGATGAAGAGCGTCCGGTACAGCGTTCCGCCCTGGGGCGCCTCCGGCACCTCGACCGCGATGTTGGCCGACAGCGTGCGGAAGCCGTTGAACGGGCTCAGCGACAGGATCGGCGTGTTGCCCGTCGCCATCAGCACGATCATGGTCTCGCCGACGGCGCGGCCGAAGCCGACCATGATCGCGGAGAAGATCCCGGGACTCGCCGTCGGCAGCACCACGCGCACGACGGTCTGCCAGCGGTTCGCGCCGAGCGCGAGCGAGCCGGCGGCGAGCTCGGTCGGCACGTTCGAGAAGGCGTCCTCGGAGATCGCGAAGATGATCGGGATCACCGCGAAGCCCATCGCGATCCCCACCACGACGGCGTTGCGCTGCTCGAATGGGAGGCCCGTCGAGCGCTCGAGCCAGACCGGGAACGAGCCGCCGAAGAGCAGCGTCTCGATCGGCGACGCCGATCGCGACGCAGACCGCCATCGACGCGCCGATCGCCACGGCGATCCAGAGCACCTCGGTGCCATCGGGCACGCGCGCAAGCCAGCGCTTTGGCAGGCGCGCCCAGAGCCAGCCGCCCGCGATCGCCGCCACGGGGATCGCCGCGGCCATCGCGAGGAAGGCCGGAAACAGGCGCTCGACGCGCGGCGCGAGCCAGAGCCCGGCGAGGAAGCCGAGCACCACGCTCGGCAGCGCCGCCATCAGCTCGACGCCCGGCTTCACGAAGCGCTGCAGGCGCGGATGCATGAACTGCGAGGTGTACATCGCGCCGAGCACGCCGAGCGGCACCGCGAGCAGCAGCGCGTAGAAGGTTCCCTTGAGCGTGCCGACCAGCAGCGGAACCAGCGACAGCTTCGGCTCGAAGGCGTCGTCGCCGCTCGACGACTGCCACACGAACGCCGGGCGATCGGCGCTCCTCGTACCAGACCCTGCCGAACAGCGATGCGAGCGACAGTTCCGGGTGCGGAGCGGCGACGGCGAACGACGCCAGCTTGCCCGGCGTTGCGAGCGCCGCGCCGTCGCCCTTGGGTGCGAACGCCAGCGCCGAAGCGGCGCCCACCGGCGACGCTGCGCGCCACAACGTGCGACCCGAGGTCGAATGCTGGAGGCCGAGCGTGCCGTCGCTGCTGGCCGCGAAGAACGAACGGTCGCGCTGCGACGGCGCGAGCTGCGCGATCGCGCCGGGATAGCGCGGGAATTCGCGCACCCGCGTGAAGCGCGCGGGCCCGTCGGGCTGCGGCACTGCGAACCACGCGGAGAGGTTGCCGTCCTGCTGTCCCACCACGAGCG
Source organism: uncultured delta proteobacterium (assembly GCA_963801625.1). Classification (GTDB taxonomy): domain Bacteria; phylum Myxococcota_A; class UBA9160; order UBA9160; family PR03; genus PR03. The sequence goes on along the minus strand of CAWDFQ010000010.1, from coordinate 16,291 downwards.
TGCGACCGCCGATCAGCAGGCCGAGCGCCGAGACGCCGGCGCTGCCGGCCGAGAAGATCTCGGGCGGCGCTTCGCCGCCGCGCAAGTCGAAGCGCAACAGGCGGCCGTCCGCCGTGCCGGCGTAGAGATTGCGCTGCCGCGCGTCGATCGCGAGCGCCGTCACGCGCGCGGGCGTCGCGAGCGTGCGGCGCTCGACCGCTCTCGGTCGACTCGCCGGTGAACGCGTTGCTCTCGACGCGGCGCACCGCGAACGCGATGCCGCCTCCCGGCGAGCGCGGCCGCGGCAGTCGTAGCGCCGTCGCCGACGCGCACCGCGAGCGGACCTGCGACGACCACCGGTAGCGCGCGCCTGGCTCCGCGGGCGGCAGCAACGCGAGGTGCTCGATCTCGCCGAGTTCCGGCACGACGACGCGCGTCTGTGCGTCGAACGTGAGACCGCGAAGGCGACCGGCGTCAGCCGCACGACGCCGTCCGCCGCCGACGCCGGCGAGCACCCAGTGCTCCGGATCCGCGGCCGACTGCCGCGAACGCGGGTGCGAGGCGCCGCTCCTGCGAGATCGTGGCGCCGTCGGCGAGTCGCACGACGCGCAGCGTCCCGTCGGTCGCGAGCGTCGGCGTCGTGGGTGCGGTACTCGTCGAGCAGCAGCGCCTGCGGCGCGGCGCCGGCGATGGCTGCGCGACTCGCGTCGAGTTCCACGCGGGCGGGCCGCAGCACGGGCGCGATCTCGAAGAGCAGGAAGGCGAAGATCCCGGTGACGCCGACGATCACCGCGAGCCCGCCGACGCGGATCGCGATGCCGGCGCCGCGATCGACGGCGACACGGCGGCGCGCCGTCGTGAAGAGAGCCCGCCCGGGTCGGGGGCCGGGCGGGTCCGGAATGGGACGGCGAGCCGAGCGCCACCGATCAGCGTTCCAGCTTGGCGTGCTCTTGCTCGAAGATCGTTCTGGTGAGCGGCAGGATAGCCGTCCTTCACCACGATCTTCTGGCCGTCCTGCGAGAGCACCAGCGCAGGAACTCCTTCACGAGCGGATCGAGCGGGCGACCCGGCGCCTGGTTCACGTAGATCATGAGGAAGCGCGCGAGCGGATACTTGCCGGCGTAGACCTCGGCGGCTTCCGCCTTGGCGTACGGCGCGCCTTCCTTGGCGGCGAGATCGAGTGCCTTCACGCTCGACGTCTTGTAGCCGATGCCGCTGTAGCCGATCGCCGAAGCTGTCTTCGGTGACGCCCTGCACCACCGAGGAGGAGCCCGGCTGCTCCTTCACGTCGTCGCGGAAGTCGCCGCCGCAGAGCGCGTGCTCCTTGAAGTAGCCGTAGGTGCCCGAGGCCGAGTTGCGGCCGTAGAGACTGATGCGCCGGCCGGCGATACTGCCCGTGAGCCCGAGCTGCGACCACTGCTCCAGCGCGCTCGGTCGCGCCGCAGCGGCGCGTCTTCGAGAAGATCGCGTCGACCTGGGGCAGCGTGAGCTTCTCGAGCGGGTTGTCCTTGTTCACGTAGACCGCGAGCGCGTCGACGGCGACCTTGTAGGCCGTCGGCGCGTAGCCGAACTTCTTCTCGAACGCGTCGATCTCGGTGGGCTTCATCTCGCGGCTCATCGGACCGAGCTGCGCGGTGCCGTCGATCAGCGCGGGCGGCGCCGTCGAGGAGCCCTTGCCCTCGATCTGGATCCGCACGTTCGGGTACTTGGCGCGGAAGGTCTCGGCCCACAGCGTCATCACGTTGTTGAGCGTGTCCGAGCCGATCGAGTTCAGGTTGCCGGCGACGCCGCTCACGGTCTTGTAGGCGCGGGATCGCGGCGTCGACCTTCACCGCCTCGGCGGCGGCGACCGTGCGGCGCGAGCCAGCTCGCCACGATGAGTGAAAGGATCAGATGCGAACGCTTCATGCAGTCCTCCTGGGTCGGCTTCGGGATCGCCTCGATCGCTTCGAGACGCTCCGTTACGCCGGCGGGAACCTAGGGAGACGCGGACGACGCGGCCGCGAAGCATCTGTGACAGTTTCGTGACGGCGGGGTGCGAGAGCTGCCGGAGACCGAACGCCTCGCGATACTCTCGGCCCGCCGATGATGAAGAACGTGCCCGCGATGACCCGCTCCGTCGAGCCCTTCCTCGGCGAAGTGAACGAGCTGATCCTCCGCATGGGGGGCTGCTGCGAGGCGATCCTCGCCAAGGCGGTGCGCGCGCTCTTCGAGCGCAATCCCGAACTCGCGCTCCGAGATCCGCGACGACGACCTCGAGATCGACCGTCTCGACGTCGCGGTCGACGAGTCCGTGCTGCGCAGCCTCGCGCTCCAGGCGCCGGTCGCCGACGACCTGCGCCGGCTGCTGGCCGCCAACGACATCGCGACCGATCTCGAGCGCGTCGGGCGACCTGGCCCGCAACATCGCCAAGAGCGCGGCGCGGCTCGCCGAGCGCGCGCCGGTGCCGTTTCCTCCGCATTTCGAGACGCTCGCCGTGGAGTCCCAGGCGATCCTTCGCGATGCGCTCGACGCGTTCCTGCATCGCGACGCCGAGCGCGCCCGCAAGCTGCTCGCCGAGGACGACCGCATCGACGAAGACCAGGATCGCGTGATCCGCGAGGCGCTCGACGAGATTCGCGCCCACCCGGAACTCTATCAGCAGGAAGTCGATCTGATCGTGGTCGCGAAACACCTGGAACGCGTCGGCGATCACGCCACCAACATCGCCGAGTCGGTGATCCTGATCGTCGAAGCGCGCAACGTGAAGCACGCCGGGAAGCTCGCCCGCGCCGGGGCGTGACGCTGCACCGGACCCAAGAGGTTCCACGCAAACCCCGTCTCCGCTTCACGGAAACGCCATCTCGCGCGACGAAGCTCTCTCCGTCTCGAACCGGAGCGACCCATGCGCGACGCTATGGACTTCCCGGTACGGCTCGAGCGATGCGGCGATGGCTTCGCCGCACACGGCCCCGGCTTCTACGTCTGGGACGACGACGCACGCGCGCTGCTCGAGGCGGCGTGCGAACTGGCGGGAGCCGTCAGGAGTCGCGCTCCGGGGGCAGCAGTTCCGTTTCAGCTTCGAGGCGCAGCGCTTCGATCGCGGCGCGGTAGTCCTTCGCGCCGAACACGGCCGTCCCGCCACGAAGGCGGTAGCGCCCGCGCGCGCGGCGGCGCCGATGACGCCTGGTTTCACGCCACCGTCCACCTCGAGTGTCACCGCGAACCCACGCACGTCGATCCAACTCCGGAGCAGCTTGATCTTCGGCAGCATCGAGTGGATGAAGGACTGGCCGCCGAAGCCCGGGTTCACGGTCATCACGAGGATCTGATCGAGATCGCCCAGCACCGGTTCGATGGCCGCAGGCCGGTGTCGACGGATTCAGCACCGCGCACGCGCGCGCCCCCGCCTCGCGGATCTGCGCGAGCGTGCGGTGCAGGTGCGGACACGCCTCGACCTGTACGCCGATCGTCGCAGCGCCCGCCCGCGCGAAGTCGCCGACGTACTTCTCGGGCTCGACGATCATCAGGTGCACGTCGAGCGGCAGCGAGGTCGAGCGCTTCACGGCCTCGACGACGACCGGACCGATCGTGATGTTCGGCACGAAGCGGCCGTCCATCACGTCGACGTGGATCCAGTCGGCGCCGGCCTTCTCGACCGCCGCCACTTCGTCGGCGAGGTGGGCGAAATCCGCGGACAAAATCGACGGCGCGATCACGATGCGTGCAGCCGGACTCACGAGCTGCGCTCGATCCGCGCGGCGAAGAAGCCGTCGGTGTCGTGGTGCTGCGGCCAGCAGCGCAGTACGGAGTCCGATCCCACGAGCGCTCGAAGCGAGGGAGGGATCGTCGCTTCGGATGCGCGTCGCAACTCCGGTGCAGATGCGAGCAACCCGTTCACCACGTCGTCGTTCTCCTCGGGACAGAGCGTGCAGGTACTGTAGACGAGCGTTCCGCCGGGCCTCAAGCGTTTCGCGACGGCGCCGAGAATCGCGCCTTGCACGGCGGCGAGCTGCGCGATCGCCGCGGGCTGCACGCGCCAGCGCGCGTCGGGATTGCGCCGCAAGGCGCCGAGTCCCGAACACGGCGCGTCGACGAGGATGCGGTCGAAGCGCGCGCCGTCGAGCCCCTCGATCTGCGCCGCGCTGGCATCGGCGCGCAGCACGCGCAGGTTGTCGAGACCGAGTCGCGCAGCGTCGCGTGCGACGAGTCCGAGACGCCGCTCGTTGCGATCGAGCGCGACCACCTGGCCCGCGTCGCCGACGCGCTCCGCGATCGCCGTGGCCTTGGCGCCGGGCGCGGCGCAGGCGTCGAGCACGCGCTCGCCCGGCTGCGGGTCGAGCAGCTCGACGACCAACTGCGACGCCTCATCCTGCACCGTCATGCGACCTTGCTGGAACGCGGGATCGTCGCCGGGATCGCCGCGACGACCGAGCGTGACGCCGTCCGGCGCGAAGCGGCAAGCAGCCGCGAGCGGGAAGCGCTCGCGGAGCTCGGCGAGCAGTGCGTCGCGATGGATGCGACGGCGATTCGCGCGCAGCGTGCGCGGCGGTGTCGCGTTCGATGCGTTGGCGAGCGCCGCGGCCTCCTCCGCGCCGAACGCCGCGATCCAGCGCTCGGCGATCCAGCGCGGGAACGAGAGCGCGTCGACCAGATGCGCGACCGGATCGTCGGCGAGCGTCGGCAACGCGATCGCGTCGCGCTCGCGCGCGAGCCGGCGCAGCGCGGCGTTCACGAGCCCCGCTGCACGCCCCACGCCAGCGGCGTGCGCGAGCCGCACCGACTCGGAAACGGCGGCGGCGTCCGGCACGCGATCGCAGAACACCAGCTGATAGGCGCCGAGACGCAGCACCTGCACGATGCGGTGTTCGAGACGCGCGAGCGGGCGGCCCGTCACCTGCGCGAGCAGGAAGTCGAGGCGCCCGCGCCAGCGCAGCGTCCCGTAGACCAGCTCCGTCGCGAAGGCGCGGTCGCGCGGATCGAGCCGGCTCCGGGCGAGCGCCGCGTGCAGCGCGAGGTCGGCGTACGCGCCGCTCTCTTCGACGCGCTGGAGGACACGCAGTGCGAGTGCGCGGGCATCGTCGCGCTGCGGTCGCGCCGAATGCGGGTGTCCGTCCGCGGGCGCTGCCGGCGGCGACCGCACTCACGAGCGTTGCGTCCGCGTCAGGTCGCCCAGCTTCGGTCGCGCAGCCGTGCGACGCGCTCTTCCGTGAGCGGATGCGTGCGCATCAGCTTCGCGAAGATGCCGGCGGCTCCGCGGCCGCCGGTGAGCGGACTCACGATGAAGAGGTGCGCGGTCGCGGGGTTGGCGTCCATCGGCATCGCCTGCGCGCCCATCTCGAGCTTCTCGAGCGATCGCGCCAGCGGCTCGCCTTCGCCGAGCAGGCGCGCGGCCGACGCGTCGGCCTCGAACTCGCGCGAGCGCGACACGGCGAGCTGGAGCAGCGACGCCGCGAGGCCCGCGAAGATCGCGACACCGAGCAGCGAGAGCGGGTTGCCGCCGTCGTCGTCGTCCGAGCGGCCCCCGCCGAAGATCGCCGCGAACTGCGCCATGTGGGCCAGCCAGGTGATCGCGCCGACCAGCGTCGCTGCGACGCACGAGATCAGCGTGTCGCGATTGCCGCACGTGCGACAGCTCGTGGGCGAGCACGCCGCGCAGCTCGTCGCGGGTGAGAATGCGCAGGATGCCCTGCGTCGCCGCGACGGCGGCGTGCTGCGGATTGCGGCCCGTCGCGAACGCGTTGGGCGTCTCGCTCGGGATCACGTAGACCTTCGGCATCGGGATCTGCGCGCGCTGGGCGAGCTCGGCGACGATGCCGTACAGCTCCGGCGCCTTCGCCTCGCTCACCTCCTCGGCGCGGTACATGCGCAGCACCAGTCGGTCGCTGAACCAGTAGGCGCCGACGTTCATCAGCATCGCGAAGCCGAAGGCGATCGCCGCGCCCTGCGAGCCGCCGAGGACGCTGCCCAGCCAGACGAGCAGGCCCGAGAGCGCGATCAGCAGGATTCCGGTCTTCAGGTTGTTCATGTCGATCTCCGACGAAGAATCGTCCGACGACGAGTTGCGCGAACAGTCCCCGCGGAGTCTAGCCGCGCGCGATGCCGCGTCTAACCGCCGAAGTGGGCGCCGTCGACGAGCGGATGACCGCGCAGGAACACGTCGACGTCGAGCGGCCTGCCGCCGGCGCGCTGCAAGACGAGCGGCGCGAGCCAGCCGTCGCCGGTCGCGACGCGCAGCGGCGCTTCGCCGCCGAGTCGCAGCGTGCCGGGCGTGTCGCCGCAGCGACCAGCGAGCGAAGTTGCGGCGAGCACGCGCAAGCGCTCGCCCTGCAGCGTCGTGAAGGCGCCCGGTCGCGGCGCCATCGCGCGCACGCGTCGCGCGAGCGCGACGGCCGCGTCGCGCCAATCGAGGCGCGCGTCGTCGACGCCGAGCTTCGGCGCGAGTGTCGCGCGCGTGTCGTCCTGCGGTGTCCAGACGATGCGACCGTCGGCGATCCGGTCGACGGCCTCGGCGATCGTGTCGGCGGCGAGCGCGGCGAGGCGTTCGGTGAGTTCGCCGGTCGTCTCGCGCGCGCCGATCGGCGTGCGGCGCACGACGGCGCTCGGCCCCGCGTCCATCTCGCGCTCGACGCGCATCACCGAGACGCCCGTCTCGACATCACCCGCGAGGATCGCCCGCGCGATCGGCGCGGCGCCGCGGTGGCGCGGCAGGATGCTGGCGTGGGCGTTGATCAGATAGCCGTGGCGCGGCAGCTCGCGCACGCGCTTCGGCAGGAACTGGCCGAACGCGACGACGACGCCGAGATCGGCGTCGAAGCCGCGCAGCGTCTCGGCGAAGGCGGGCTCGCCGACCCGCTCCGGACGCAGCACCGGAATGCCCGCTGCGCTCGGCGAGTTCGGCGACCGGCGAGGGCGACACCTTCTGGCCGCGGCCGCGCGGCCGATCCGGCTGCGTCACGACGGCGACGACACGGTGCGGACCCGCGAGCAGGCGCGCGAGCGTCGGCACGGCGAACTCCGGGGTCCCGAAGAAGAGCAGCCGCAGGGCGTTCAGAGCTTCGTCCCGATCGGGACGGGCGGGCGCTCGCCGGTGCTCGTCCAGCGCTCGCCTTCTTCCTGGAGCAGCTTCTTGCGCTTGCCGACGTAGAGGTTGCGCTTGAGGCGCGAGATGCGGTCGATGAAGAGGACGCCGTCGAGATGGTCGAGCTCGTGCTGGAAGCACACCGCGCGCAGTCCGCTGGCGGTCTCGACGACCTCGCGACCTTCGATGTCGAGCGCCTCAGCACGACCCGCTCGGCGCGCTTCACGTCGGCCGAGAAGTCCGGCACCGAGAGACAGCCTTCGTTCCAGACGATCTCGCCGCTGCGCTCGATGATCACCGGATTCACGAAGACGCAGGGCTTGCGGTCGGCGCCTTCCTCGGTCCACTCGGTGTCCATCACGATCAGCCGGATCATCGCGCCGACCTGCGGTGCCGCGAGACCGATGCCGGGCTCGTCGTACATCGTCTCGAGCATGTCGGCCGCGAGCTGGCGCAGCTCGTCGGTGATCTTCTCGATCGGTTCCGACCTCCGCCGCAGGCGCGGGTCGGGGAAGTGCAGGACGTCGAGGATGGCCATGGCGCCGGGCAGGCTAGCGAATTTCTTCAGAGCATGTTGACCGGGTTGGCGTCGACCTGGATGCGCACGCCGGCGCTCTCGCGGCCGTGCGCGATCGCCGCGAGCGCGCGGCCCGCGTCGAGCACGCGCTTCTCGTCGCTGCCCTTCAGCAGCAACTGGAAGCGGAAGCGGTCGCGCAGCCGCGCGATCGGCGACGGACCGGGGCCGAGCAGCTGCGAAGGCGAGCGAGGGCGCGTCGCCCGCTGCGCCCGCCGCGTTGCGCGCGTGCTCTGCGAGTCGCTCGGCGGCCGCGAGCGTCTCGGCTTCGTCGGGTCCCGACACCAGCACGTGCACGAGGCGCCCGAACGGCGGATAGCCGACCGTCGCGCGCTGTGCGAGCTCGGCGCGGTAGAAGCCTTCGTAGTCGTGCTCGCGCACCGGGCGGATCGCGTAGTGATCGGGCACGAAGGTCTGGATCACGACGCGACCCGGCGAGGCGCCGCGTCCGGCGCGCCCCGCCACCTGGGTGAGCAGCTGGAAGGTGCGCTCGGCCGCGCGGAAGTCCGGGAAGTGCAGACTCTGGTCGGCCGCGACCACGCCCACCACGCGCACGCCGGGGAAATGGTGTCCCTTCGCGACCATCTGGGTGCCGACGAGGATGTCGATGGTTCCCGCCGCGAGCGCCGCGAGCACGCGCTCGGTCTCGCCGCGCCTCGCCGCGGTGTCGCGATCGAGTCGCGCGATGCGCGCGGTCGGAAAGCGCCGCCGCACGTCTTCCTCGAGCCGTTCCGTGCCGAGTCCGAGCAGCGCCGTATCGGGTGCGCCGCATTTCGAGCAGGTCTCGGGCGGGTCGATCTCGTACTGGCAGTAGTGGCAGCGCAGCTTGTGATCGCCGGCGTGGTAGACCAGCGAGATCTCGCAGTGCTGGCAGCGCTCGGCGTGGCCGCAGTCGAAGCAGAAGATGCGCGTCGAGAAACCGCGGCGGTTGAGGAACAGGATCGCCTGGCCGCCGTCGGCGAGCGTCTCGGCGAGCGCCGCGTGCAGCACGCGCGAGAGCACCAGCCGGCGGCCGCGCGGGACGTGCTTGCGCTCGACGCCGAGGTCGACGATCTCGACGGCCGGCAGCGGGCGACCCCCGATGCGATGCGGCAGCGAGAGCCGCAGCAGCTCGCCGCGCTCGGCGGCGTAGCGCGATTCGAGCGCCGGCGTCGCCGAGCCAAGCACGAGCGGACAACCGGATTCCGCGGCGCGGCGCGTGGCGAGATCGCGCGCGTGGTAGCGGAATCCCTCCTCGTTCTTGTACGCCGGCTCGTGTTCCTCGTCCATCACGATCAGGCCGAGATCGTCGAGCGGCGCAAACAGCGCCGAGCGCGCGCCGACGGCGATGCGCGTGTGGCCGCCGAGCACGCTGCGCCATTCGGCGATGCGCTCGCCGGGGCGCAGCTGGCTGTGCAGTACGGCGACGCGCGTGCCGAAGCGAGCGCCGAGCCGCGCAACCAGTTGATGCGTGAGCGTGATCTCGGGCACCAGCACGAGCGCCTGCCGGCCGATGGCGAGCGTCTCGGCGATCGCGCGCAGGTACACCTCGGTCTTGCCGCTGCCGGTGACTCCATGGAGAAGGAAGCGATCGGCGCGGCGCGCGCGGATCGCCTCGACGATCGCGGCGAGCGCCGCTTGCTGTTCCGGTGTCGGCTCCGGCGGCGCCGCCTCGCCGTCGGCGAGCGCCTGGTTCGCGCGAGCTCCGGTTTCGAGCGCCTGGTCGAAGACGACGGCGAGGCCATGCGCGACGAGCTGTCGCAGCGACTCGCTCGCACCGCCGAGCGCGGCGACGGGCTGCGGGCCCTCGGCCGCGAGCCGCGCGAGCAGCGCGGCCTGCTTCTTCGCGCGCCCGAGCGGTCCCGCGAGCGCCGCCGCGAGATCCGCGCCGTCCGCCACGCGCGCCATCCGCACGGCCGGTGCGCGCGCGCCCGCGCCCGTCTCGACGGCCTGGCGCTCGACGAGCCCGTCGCGCAACAGGTCGCGCAGCAACGCGCGCTCGCCGGGGAAACGCCGCTCCACAGCGCGTAGCGGGCGCGGCGCGCGCGCGAGCCACGCGAGGATCGGTCGCGCCGCGGGCGCCGCGGCCCCGCGCTGGGCGGCCTCGCGACCCCGCTTGGTGAGCGCCAGGCCGGGGACCGCGCGCGGCGTCGAGCCGGAAGGAGTTGCGCACGCGAGCGCCAGTCCGACCGGGCAGTAGACGTCGTGCGCCGCTTCGACGAGCAGCCGGATCATCCCCGGCGAGACCACCGGCACGGCGTCGAGCACGCGCTCGATCTCGCGCAGCCCGCCTTCGCGCGCGAGCGCGGCGCCGCTCTCGCTGCGCGCGACGATCAAGCCGGCGATGCGCCGCGGGCCGAACGGCACCAGCGCGCGACAGCCCGGCTGCGCCAGCTCGGCGAGCGCCGCCGGCACCGCGTAGCTGAACAGCGAATCGATCGGAACCGGCAGCGCGATCTCGACGACCAGCGCGGCGATGTGGGTAGGCGGGTGCGTGCGGAGCACGATCACATTGTACTGTCCCGCGCGATGGGGGAACGCATCCGCATTCGCGAGACGAAGCGCGGTCGCGCGCTCGAGATCGACGGCACCTTCGCCTCGTGGTGGTCGCGCGAGGGGAAGGCGACTCTCTCGGTGTGGGACGCGCTCGCGGCGCCGCTGCTCGCGTTGTCGGCGTCGCGGCGGCGCAGTGCGCTGATCCTCGGCCTGGGTGGCGGGAGCGTTGCGCGCCTGCTGCGCGCCATCGCGCCAGGCGCACACCTGGTGGGCGTCGAGTTCGACCCCGACGTGATCCTCGCGGCGCGCCGGCACTTCGACCTCGACGCGCTCGGCGTCGAAGTGATCTGCGACGACGCGCGCGCCGTGCTGGCCCGCGAAGAGCGCCGTTTCGACCTGGTGATCGACGACATCTTCGTCGGCCGCGGTCGCAACGTGCGCAAGCCGCCGTGGCTTCCCGATCCCGTCCTCGCGCTCGCGGCCCGCCGCGTGGCGCCCGGCGGCGTGCTGGTCTCGAACAGCATCGACGAGGCGAACGCCGTGCGCCGTGCGCTGCACGCGCTCTACGGCGGCGCCGTCGAACTCCGCGTGCGCGGCTACGACAACCGCATCTTCGCGGCGTCGACGCGGGCTCTCGATCCGCGAGCACTGCGCGCGGCGATCGGGGCGGATCCGACGCTCGCCGCGACGCTCGCGAAGCTCCGCATTCGCGCGGCTTAGCCCCGATCCGATATTCCGCCGCGTGTTCCGGGGGCCCGCCGTGCGCAGATTGCCACGATCGATGGAGCGATCGGAGCGGGACGCGGGCTTGCAGGGGAAGAATCGGGAAGAGGAAGGTTGGTAAGGGGGAGGCTGCGCGGGGCTCCGTGGCTTCGCGCGCGCGTGCATCGCTCGCAGCAGCGGGGCGCGCTCTCGCGCGGCGCTTCAGATCTCCGCCGGATCGAGTAACCCGAGCTTCCTCCATCCCACGCGCGCGAGCCAAGTCGCGGCGCGTGCCACCGGCGGTGGCCCGATCGCACGCGGGAGCGGGACCCCCGGCCGCCAGCCGAGGAACCAGGCACCCGACGACGCCGGGTCCACCTGCGCCACGCGCGCCGGCGCCCGTCCGGCCCTCGCGCGATGCCGCCGCGCATTGTTCAACACGTACCGGATCGCATTCCGCACCTCCCGCACCGTGCGCAGCACGTGCAGGTGGTAGCGGTCGCGCAGCACCGGTCCCCTGCGTCCGAGTCCGCGGTTCACCGCCTTCGCGAAGCGCGAGGCCAGCGACTTCATCCCGCGCCCGAGCGCCGTGGGCCCGTCGGCCTCGACGATCGCGTGGAGGTGGTCGTCCTGGAGCGAGAACTCGAGGAGCCGGAACGCGCTGCGCGCGGCGCCCGCGCGGAAGCTCTCGATCACGGCCCGCACGACGCCCGCGTTCCGCAGCGAGGGCAGCCCCGGCAAGGCCTTCAGGGTGACGTGACAGGGGAAGCGTCCGGCGAACTCCGGTCGCGCTGCGTGGCGGACCCGCGGGCGCGCGCCGGGCTTGCGTCCTGCGCCCGGGCGCCAGCCGCCGTGGGTGCCGCGGTGGAGGGGAAGCTCGGCTTGCCTCGGATGACCCATCACGGTGTAGATTACGGCGATGGTTCGCGAATGTCAACCGAAATGTGTCGACCGATCGGAAAAGTCCGACATCACGCGCGGTCGCGCGCGCGGTGCGCGCTCGGCAGCGAGCCCGCCCCGGCTCCACCCTACGAGACCTTCTTCCTCCGGCTCACGGATGTGCGCCTCGGCAGCCCGGAGGAGACGAGCCACCCGGCGCACGGCCGCGGTCTTCCACCGCCGATCGCGGCCGTTCGATCGCGCCCGGCAATGCCGGATCGGGGCTAGCCCAACTTCGTCAGTTAGAAGGCTGTTTTCCTGGTTTCTCGCGGAGTTAGCTTCTCGGGTTGGCACTACATTTCGTTGATCCGTGACGGGATGCGCAGCCGTTCGGGCAGGTGGAGTCCGAGGCGAGTTCTTGAACGCGACGGCGGCGTTGCCCGCTTCGACGAACGGCGTCGCGGTCAGCTCCAACCCGAGGATGGGCTTGAGTTCGTTGATCGCCCGCACGGCCGCCGAGGCGCGGTAACGATGCGACTCGTCCATCAGGATCACCAGGTCCGGCAGGCTCGCGAGGTAGTCGAAGTAGCTCTCGCCGAGATATTCGGAGAGCCGCTTGATGCGGGCGCTCTTGCCACCGCGCACTTCGGAGTTGATCTTCGAGATGTTGAAGATGTTGATGCGAACGTTGCCGAAGAGCTGACCCGTCTTGGGATCGCGCTGGTCGTAGTTGTCGCCGGTGATGATCTCGGGCGCGTCGGTCGCGAACTCCGCGATGCCCTTGAACACGTACTTCGGCGTGTTCGGCGTGAAGTCGGTGATCAGCTTGTCGTAGATCGTGAGGTTCGGCGCGAGCACGAAGAAGTTGTCGACGCCGTGTGCCAGGTGCAGGTACGAGATGAAGGCGCCCATCAGCCGCGTCTTGCCAACGCCGGTTGCGAGCGCGAAGCAGAGCGACGGGAACTCGCGCTCGAAGTCCGTGACACCCGGGAACTCGCTCCGAATCGCGGCCAGCGCGGCGGCGACGTCGGCGCCCTTCTTCGGCGGCGCGATCTCGGTGACGCGATCCAGGATCTCGAGCGACTGCCGCTGCGGCGGTCGCAGCGAGAGCCGGCCGGCGATCGCGTTGACGTGGCGGTTCATTGGCCCCGCCAATTGGCTACGCAGTGCGTAGCAAATTCGACAAATACGGCGCGGAGAACGGCCTCCGAGTTCCCTCTCATGATCCGCCCCTACCGCGCCGCGGACGCGCTGCGTTGAACATCCGCTTTGGGGTAGACGAGCACGGTCCGGCCGTCCTTGGAGAAGACGAGTGCGGTACCGGTGCGTATCGCGATTTCTTCCGCGCGGCGGCGGGCGCGAAGCAATGCAGGAAGTGCCACCGCGATCAGCGAGTTGCGAGCTTCTTCGATCGGTTTGGGATTCATCGGTTCGCTCCCCAATCAATCAATGCGGGCACGTCGCCCGAGTTGTCATACAGCGCCCAGTAGTCGACCAAGGGTCGGTAGATCTGCTCGAAGTTCGACCGGCCGGCTGCGAAGCGGCGGCGCACGACGTCATCGGGGATGGAGTGGCCTCCCTGGCGAACGCGCTCAGCGACGCGAGCGATCGCGTCCTCGGGCGAGGGCAGCGCCAGAAACATGATTTCCACCTGATAGCCGAGCGCCCGCCATCGCGGGATCGAGTGGGCGTAGCCGCGCCCAGCAAGCGTGGTCTCGAACGCGAAACTCGTGCCTCGCTCTACGTGATCATGGATCGCCTCGAGCATCAGTCGACCCGCCCGGATCGCCGCGCGACCGGGATCGAAGGGCGAGAGCCCAGCGGCGATGAGGTCGGCATTCACGAAACTCAAGAAACCAGCTTCCGCAGGCAGGAACTCCCTCGCGAACGTCGTCTTCCCGGCTCCATTGGGGCCGGCGATGATGAGCGCGCTCTTGGGCGTGCCGGTCACGGCAAAGCAACACGCAGTGCGTGTTGTTTCTCAGCGTCGGGGCGCAATTCATCACGCAGTGCGTGACGAATTGCGGCCTCCCCGGCGCTCGCCTCCCGGGAGGCCACGGGGCTGGGGGTCCGCTTCACAGATCCAGCTCCTGCTGCCCGCGCTCGGGCGGCGGCTTCGGCAGGTTCTCCACCTTCAGGCTGTAGTCGTCCTTGCCCCACTCGCAGCGGGCGAGCACCGCCTTCGGGAATCTTCTTGACCGTCAGGTTCGGGTAGCCGTCCTTCTTGCCGCGGAAGGCGCTGCACACGACGAGCAGCGAGCGCGCTTCGCCCACTTCGTCGCTGAGCTGCTGGAGCTGCTCGTGGCTCAGAGATGCGCGGTGGTGACGTAGATGAAGTCGCGCTCGGTGGAGTGGCCGTGCTGCCAGTAGACGGTGTCGCTCGGCGCGTAGGTGAAGCCTTCGAGCTTGCACACCGCCTCGGCCAGCATCGCGGCGTTGTACTCGCGGCTGATGACCCAGTTGCCCCACTTGTCCTTTTCGAGCAGCGACGGCGCGAGCCGGTAGTAGCGGAAGCCGCCGCCGCCCTTCCAGCCGACGGCCTCGGTGATGCCGCCGGGATCCGCGCCGTCGATCACCTTCTTCAGGCGCGGAATGATGTGCGTGTGGCAGTGCTCGCCGAGCTCCACCATGATCCAGCGGCGGCCCATCTTGTGCGCCACCGCGCCGGTGGTGCCGGAGCCGGCGAAGGAGTCGAGGACGACGTCGCCTGGGTTGGTGGCGATCGTCAAGACCCGATGGAGAAGCGCCTCCGGCTTCGGAGTAATGAATCCTGAATCACCGAAGAGCGCGAGGACTTCCCGCTTTGCATCTTGGTTACCACCAACCTCCTTGTAGGTCCACCAAGTCCTCGCGATCACACCCTGCCGAGCGTCCTTGAGATACACCTTCGTGGTTGGCATGGCGTCGCCGTCTTTGCCGAAGTAGATCTCGCCCGCGGCTCGCTGTCTATCGAACTCATCCGGCGGAAGTGCCCAATGGCGCCCTTGTGCGGGCTTTACCGTTCGTCCGGACGGCAGACCGACCTCGTATCGGTACTTCTCCCGCCGTGCGCCGTCTTCGGTTCGGACGTCGAGTGGATAGGTTCTCCAGGGCCCCTCTGGATCGTTGTCCGGGTTCTTGAACCGACCCTTCTGCTCCTCTGTTCTGGGAAGCATGTTCCAGCCGGACTCCAGCCACGCCGGTGATTTCGAGAAGGTCAGAACATGATCATGGTCTCCGAAGCTGTGATCGTCGATGATGCTCACGAGGCCGAAGAGTTCGAGCAGCGAGTTCTGGAGCGGCGTCGCCGTGAGCAGCAGCTTGTGGCGGCCTTCGAGCGCGCGCTTCAGCGTGTTCGCGATCACGTTGGTGGGCTTGTAGACGTTGCGCAGCCGGTGGGCCTCGTCGATCACCACGAGATCCCAGGGCGTGGTCGCCACGTCCGCCGCCTTGCTGCGCGCGAACTGGTACGAGCAGATCACGACCGCGTCGGGCACGTCGAAGGGCCGCGACACGCCGCGCTTGATCGCCTCGTTGTAGGGCTTGGCTTCGAGGATCCGGCACGGCAGGAAGAACTTCTCGCTCAGCTCCTGGTGCCACTGCTTGCGCAGATTCGCCGGCACGATGATGAGGATGCGCCGCTTTCGCTCCGCCCAGCGCTGGGCGAGCACCAAGCCCGCCTCGATGGTCTTGCCGAGGCCGACCTCATCCGCGAGCAGTGCGCCGCGCGAGAGCGGCGAGCGGAACGCAAAGAGCGCGGCGTCGATCTGGTGCGGGTTGAGGTCGACCTGTGCGCCAGCGACGGCACCGGCGAGCTTCTCCAGGCTGTCGGAGGCGCAGCGTTTGGTCAGCTCGTGGGCGAAGTACTTCGCGTGGTAGTCGGTCAGTTTCATGTGTCGGCGGCATCTTAGTTAGCGCTTCAGCCCGTGCCCAGGGGGCGGCGTGGGAACGAACACGTCCATGCGCAGGCCGCCGAATGGAATCCGCAAGGTGGAATCTTTCAGCTGGTGGAGCAGCTTCGTTCGCTTAACACGCCGCTGCGCATCACTGTCGGATCCACACTTGCCTGAGCGGGCAGAGGTTTTCGGCGGATCTTGAGGCGATGGCGCAGCCTCATCCGCAGCCTTCTGCTTCTTCTTGTTCTTCCTCTTCTTGCCCTCGGTCTTCGGAGACTCGTCTGCCACAAATCCGTAGCTCGCCGGCACGCTCAGGAGCTTGAGGGCCTTTAGGGTTCGCCTCAGACTTACGCGCGAGAAAAGCGGCAGATTCTTCGCCTTCTGGAACTTGTCTTTGTTCGTGATGATCGCGAATACGACCTCAAAGCCCATCTTGCCGATGGATGCGAGCAGTTCCTCGATCGCATCGGCCGCGGCATTCTCGCGGATGAGCGCCTTCAGTCTTGTCCGAGCTTCTTCGTCACCCTTCAAGAGCTCGATAGCGTTCGTGCCTTGATTGAACAGATGGCTGAGCTGCGAAGAAAGCGTTGAGACCTTGACGTGATGTAGTACGGCGCGGCTGACCTGCCCCCGGGCTACTCGACAAGCTGACGTCCGGCGTCGCACCGGGCGTCGAGAGGTCGGCGTCGAAGCGCATGCTGACATCATACACCGGCAGCTGCTGCGGTAGGGTTCTGCCTCGCACC
>CAWDFQ010000009.1:0-259324 GCA_963801625.1 uncultured delta proteobacterium | reverse complement strand
TCTCTTCGGGACGACCACTCGCGCGCTGCACGGCCGCGGCAATCTCGCGCGACCCGAACGGCGCGTCGCGCGGAAGATCGAGCAATCCGAAGGCCTCGAGCAGCGTGCGCAGCCCGGCGAGTGCAGTGGGCGTGGGCGCCTCGTGTACGCGAAAGAGCGCGGGCACTGCTGCGGCGACCAGGCGCTCCGCCACCGCGCGATTGGCGAGCAACATGGCTTCCTCGATCGCGCGGTGCGCCAGCGTACGCGGCGCCTCGACGATGTCGGTCGGGTGCCCCTCGTCGCCGAGCACGATCTCGGCGCTCGGAAGATCGAAGTCGATCGCGCCAGCCGCGAAGCGGCGCTTCGAAAGCCGCAGCGCCAGCGACGGCGAGCCGCTGGAGCTGCTCGGTCACCTCCCCACCCGGCACGTCGGGCGATGGCTTGCCCTCCATGACCTGGGCTGCGGCATCGTAGACGAGTCGCGCACGGCTGCGGATCACGGCTTCGTGAAAACGCGCGCCCTCCATCGCGCCGCGCGCGTCGAGCGTCAGCTCCACCGCGAGCGCGAGCCGGTCGACACCGGGCCGCAGCGAACAGAGTTCGCCCGACAGCCGTTCGGGCAGCATGGGAATCGCGCGGTCGGGGAAGTAGACGCTGTTGCCGCGGCACCGTGCCTCGAGATCGAGCGCACCCTCCTCGGGCACGAAGTGCGCGACGTCGGCGATCGCCACCCAAAGCCGAAAGCCGCCGCGCTCGAGAGCCTCGACACCCACCGCATCGTCGTGGTCCCGTGCGGTGGCGGGGTCAATGGTCACGAACGGGAGCCCGCGCAGGTCGCGGCGTCGCGCGATCTCGGCGGGGTCGAGCGAGTCGGCGGGCGCGGCGGCCTCGGCGACGGCCTCGTTCGAGAAACTCCCGGGGCAGGCGGTGGCGCCAGGCAATCGCGCGAAAATCGGCCTCGGGCGTGCCGGGCGGGCCGAGCACCTCCACGACGCGCGCGAGCGGCGCCAGCGCGCGATGTCCCTTCGGACCGCGCCTTCGACCGCGCTTCGGCGGGCTGCGCTCGGACGACACGTGCACCACGACTACGTCTCCGAAGCGCGCGTCGAGCCACGCGCCGCGCGGCACGCGCAGTTCCCACTCCACGTCGTCGCGATACGGCGTCACCACAGCATCTCGACCGGCGCGGCCGAGCACCCCGATCCACTCGCGACGCGCGCCGCCGATCGCGCGCACCACCTCGGCGCGGCGAGTCCGCGGCCCGGCTTCGAGCGGTTCGACGAGGATGCGCTCACCGTGCAAGGGAGACGCACCGTTGATTTCGTAGCGGTTGCCGGAGTCGTCGACCGCGACCTGGGTTCCGTCGCGCTGCGTCTCGCACACAGCCTCGACGAGACCGCCTTCGCGAACCACGCGCCAGCCGCCGCGCACGCGTTCGACACGACCGTCGCACTCGAGCTGTCGCAGCACTTCGCCGAGCACGCGCGTGCCCGCGCGACCGACATGGAGCGCGCGAGCCAGCGTGAAGGTCGCGAGCACGGGCCGCTCGCGGCGATCGAGGAGCCGCAGCACGCTGTCCTGCGAGATGGGCATGAGCGCGACAGCGTAGCGACGAGGGGGTCGGTCACGTCGATTGATTTCGCGGGCCACGGGTGCGTTGACGGCCGTTGGAAGCCGACCTAGGTTCGGCGGCCCTCGATTGCCCGGGTGGCGGAATTGGTAGACGCGCTAGCCTCAGGAGCTAGTGAGGGAAACCTCGTGCTGGTTCGAATCCAGTCCCGGGCACCACGCGTCTAGCGCCACTCGCGCAACGCGAGGCGGATCGCTCCTCGACGCGAATCGCGCGGGGCAAATGCACCGCCCCTTGTTCCATCCCTGCATCGACAAGAGTGGCTTGGACACGTCAACTGGCTTGACCGGAGCGCCACTGCGCTTAGGGTTTCGCTTTTCTCGGGTTTCATCTCCGGGGGGCACTTGTCTCAAGAAGCGCATCGGGTCGTGATCGGGGCGGGCGGCGAGCGAATCGAGGTTGGGGAGGTGCTGCCGCTGCTACCGGTACGCGATGCAGTGGTGTTCCCGGGCGTGACGCGCCCCCTCGCGATCGGCCGCACCAAGTCGCTCGCGGCTCTCGCCGCAGCGGGCCAGGGTGGACTCCTGGTGATCGCCAGTCAGCGCGAGGCCGAGACCGAGGATCCCCGTCTCGAAGATCTCCATCCCGTCGCGTGCATCGTGCGCGTAGCCCGCGTGATCGACGCGCGTGGCGACGGCAAGCAGGCGATCGTCGTTGGTGTGGCACGCGCTCGGCTCGTCGACGCGGTCGCGAACGAACCCTGCCTGCGCGTGCGAATCGAGCCGCTCACGGAAATCGACGAAGCGTCGCCCACGCGTGATTCCGCCTGGAAGCAGGTGATCGCCAAGGCGCAGCGCATCATCGATCTCCGCGAAGATCTCCCCGAAGAATGGAAGAGTTTCGTCGCCGGCCTGCCGAGCCCCGGCCTGCTCACCGATCTCGTGGCCTCGACGCTGCCGCTCGCTCCAGAGGAACAGATCGCTCTACTGGGTGAGCCCAGCGTCGCACGACGTCTCGAACGAGTGACCGCGCACCTCGATCGCGAGGTGACGATTGCGGAAACACAACAGCGACTTGCCGAGCAGTCCGGTGCGGGCGAGGGAGATCCGAAGCGACGTGAAAAACTGCTTCGGCGGCGGATGCGCGAGATCCAGTCGGAAATCGGTGAGGGCGACGCGGGATCGCAGGAGGTGGATGAACTCCGCGAGCGAATCGAGGCCGCGCATCTCCCGCCGGAGGCATCCGCCCAGGCCGAACGCGAGCTGAAACGCCTCTCCGCGCTTCCCCAGCATGCACCGGATCGCCATCTCGTTCGAACCTACCTCGAATGGATGGCAGATCTTCCGTGGGCGATCGAGACCGAAGACAAACTCGAGCTTCGCGAGGCGCGTGCGATTCTCGACGAAGATCACTACGACCTGGAGAAGGTGAAGGAACGCATCCTCGAGTATCTCGCCGTACGCAAGCTCGCTCCCGAAGCAAAAGGACCGATTCTCTGCTTCGTCGGTCCGCCGGGGGTCGGCAAGACGTCACTCGGCCGTTCGATCGCCCGCGCGATGGATCGCCATTTCGTGCGTGCGTCGCTCGGGGGTGTTCGCGACGAGGCGGAGATCCGCGGCCACCGGCGCACCTATGTCGGCGCGATGCCAGGTCGGATCCTGCAGAGTCTGCGACGCGCGGGCTCGCGAAATCCCGTGTTCCTGCTCGACGAGGTCGACAAGCTCGGCGCCGACTTTCGGGGTGACCCGTCCTCCGCGCTGCTCGAAGTGCTCGACCCGGAGCAGAATTACACTTTCAGCGATCACTACCTGGAGGTCGCGTTCGATCTCTCGCGGGTGTTCTTCATCGCGACGGCCAACACGCTCTCCACGATCCCGCCGGCACTTCTCGACCGCATGGAGGTGATCGAACTCCCCGGCTACACGGACCGCGAGAAGCTGCTGATCGCGCGCAACCATCTGCTGCCGAAACAGATCGACGCGCACGGGCTGCGGCCCGAACAGATCGACGTCGGTGACGACGCCGTCGAGAAGGTCGTCCACGAGTACACGCGCGAAGCGGGCGTGCGAAACCTGGATCGCCACTTCGCGAACCTGATGCGCAAGGCAGCGCGACGCGTTGCCGAGACGAAGCCGACCGAAGCCGTGCGCGTCGACGCGGGTTTCGTGTCCGAGGCTCTCGGCGCACCGCCGCATCTGCCGGAAACCGCGGAGCGCACCACCCAGGCCGGCGTGGTGGTGGGGCTCGCCCGAACCAACCACGGCGGCGACATCCTGTTCATCGAAGCGACCGCGATGCCCGGGGGCAAGGATGTGCGGCTCCGCCTCACCGGGCAACTCGGCGACGTGATGAAGGAATCGGCGGAGGCGGCGCTCTCGTGGGTGCGTGCCAATGCCGAGACTCTCGGGATCCACTCCAAGGCACTCGAAGGTGGCGAGATCCACCTGCATGTGCCGGCGGGGGCCGTCCCCAAGGATGGGCCGTCCGCAGGCGTCGCACTCGTGACGGCACTCGTCTCGGTGCTCACCGGCCGGCGCGCACGGGGTGACGTAGCCATGACTGGGGAGATTTCGTTGCGCGGGCGGGTCCTGCCCGTGGGCGGCGTCAAGGACAAGGTGCTCGCCGCAGCTCGCGCCGGCATCAAGACCGTGGTTCTGCCGCGCCGCAACGAGAAGGACCTGGTCGACGTGCCCGACGAAGTGCGACGCGAGGTCGATATCCGCGCGGTCGATGCGATCGAAGAAGTGCTCGGCATCGCGCTCGAGCCTGCGGTGAGCTGAGAACGGATCCCAGGACTCGCACTCAGAGCAGAGACGCGCATGAGCAATGACAGCAGGTACGTCGCGGGCATCGTGCACCACGACGCGTTCGACGATCTCGAGCGTTGTATCGCGAGCTTGCGCCGGCAAACGGCGCGTCCCGCAGCCGTCGCGGTGGTCGACACAGGCGCCGACCCGGCGCGTCTCGCGGCGCTCGCCGAGCGGAATCG
Organism: uncultured delta proteobacterium; assembly: GCA_963801625.1. Taxonomy (GTDB): domain Bacteria; phylum Myxococcota_A; class UBA9160; order UBA9160; family PR03; genus PR03. The sequence continues at coordinate 254,783 of CAWDFQ010000009.1, read as the reverse complement.
CGACGTCGAGTTCCTTCCTCGCCCCAACCTCGGCTACGGCGCCGGCGCGAACTACGCGCTGCGATGGACTTCGGAGCACTTCCCCGAGGTTCCCCATGTCCTGATCCTCAACCCGGACATCGAATTGGAACCGGGCTTCGCGGCGGTTCTGCTCCGGGAAATGGCGCTGCGCCCAAGAACTGCCCTGGCTTCCGGCAAGTTACTGCGGCCCGGCGGCCTGCTGCTCGATAGCGCCGGGATTCGCATGCCACGCCACCGTCGAGCGCGCGACCGCGGCAGCGAAGAGCCGGACCGGGGTCACTACGATCGGCCCGAGCTGGTGTTCGGCGTGAGCGGAGCGGCGATGCTGTTGCGTCGCGCCGCTCTCGTCGAGCTCGCACTCGATGGCGAAGTCTTCGACGAGGATTTCTTCGCCTACCAGGACGATACGGACCTTGCTTGGCGCGCCCAGCGACTCGGCTACGAAGTGCTCTATCACCCGGATGCGCGCGCGATCCACGGGCGGCGTTGGCGTCGCGAGCGACGCGGCACGATCGAACCGTGGGTACGCCAGCATTCGTTCAAGAATCACTACCTGCAGATCGTGAAGAACGAACCGGTTGGGCAGTTCGTTCGGAACCTGCCGGTCCTGATCGTGTGGGAGCTACTGCGGCTGGGATACGCGGTGGCTCGCGATCGAGAGATTCTTCCCGGCTATTGGCAGGCCGTGCGAGGTCTGCCGCGAGCTTGGCACAAACGGAAACTCCTGCAGGCACGCCTGCACGAACGCGGCGACGGCCCTCCCCTGCCTGTTGCGTGAAGCTCCCCGCGGCCCTGCTCAGGCGTGGCTCGGCACCGCTGTGCAGACGGTCTCGCACACCGAGTCGCCGCCCTGCACCGGACCGAAGTTGCCAAGGAACGTGCGGCAGGAACGCAGCGGAGAACCATTCCACACTTGATCGAGTTCTTGCTCGACGAGGTTGCCGAGCTTGAAACGGTCGCCGGTCACGACGCAGCATGGGAAGACGTCGCCATTCCAGTTGACTACGCCTACCGTGAATGGCTGCCTACAAACAGCGTGCAGCATGGGATGCAACTCGAAGGGCGCCAGGTTCTCATTGACCTGATTCGGGTGCCAATGGAGCATCGACGCAGGCGGTGAGAGAATCGGCGACCACTGTCTTGCGTACTGAGTCTGGAACTCGTCGGGGGCGGAGAGCAGCTTGAACCAGATTTCCACTCCGATGTCTTTCGCGACATCCCTGGCCGCCTCGATCTCGTGCTCGTTGAAGCGATTGAGATAGAACGCCCAGAGCAGGCCGGGTGTTTCCATCCGGAGGCGGTCGCGAGCGCGAACGAGCTGTCGCAAATTACCGAGCGCCCGCTCGACGTTGCCACCTACGCGGTACTTCTCGTAACTCTCCTGGGTCACGCCATCGATCGACGCGAACAGCGAGAACAGTCCCGATCGGACGATTTCTTCAGCCTCGCGGTCTGAGAAGTCGCGGAGGCTCAGATTGCTATCGAGATGGCTCTTGATACCGCGCTCTCTGAGAGCGCGGACCATGTAGAGCAGGTTCTTGTTGAGGAAGGGCTCGCCCCAGTTGAAGAGGCACACGAACCGCGCGTGCGGTTCGATCTTGCGCAGGATGATGTCGAACGTCTCCCGCGACATCAGGCCCTTGTCGCGCGTGAGAGTCCTTCCGTTGCCTGTCGGACAATAGGGACAACTCAGATTGCAGATGTTGCCGATGTCGAGGTAGTACCACTGCGGCACCGGACACTCAGCCGGCGGCGGCGCCGGTAACGGATCAGCGCTCATGAACTCTCCTCAAATGCGAAGCCACGATAGCGTGCGCTGAAAGCACCGTCGGTCGAGGGGGCGTCGCTCGTAGCGATTGAGCCAAACGAAACGGCCCCGTCTTCCTGGGGGAAGACGGGGCCGCCAGCTGCAAGGCGTCCTGGCGCGAGGCCAGATTCAGTTCGGCCCGACGAAGAGCGAGAGACCACCGCTCGGGATCAGGGCCCCGTTGGTGGTCGTACCTGTTCCATTGGACAGCTGGATGCGAACGTCGTTGCTGGCGTTCGTCACGACCAGGTCGAAGAAGCTGTCGGCATTCGTGTCTTCCGTATCGCGCAGCGTGAACGCGCCGCCGCCGCTCGGGGGAAACACTGCTGTCCCAGGCGTCACACCGGTCATCGGCGTGATCTTGAACGAACTAGTGCCCTGGTAGGCGAGATCCTCGTTTCCGTCGTTGTTGAAGTCGGCAACATCCTTCAGCACGAAGGTGCCCCCACCATTGGGAACGAAGCCACTGGCGGTCGGATCGCCGCTCGTGTCGAGCGTCCGCACGCGGTTGAAGCCCGCACCCGCACCCGCGCCCGTGTCGACCAGGTCATCCGTGCCATTGCCATCGACGTCGCCGGCCTTGGTCAGGACCCATGCGGTGCCGCCCTGGGCGTAGAACTTCGCGGTCGCCGTACCGGCGAGATTGGCGCGCGAGGTTCCGGCCGCCCCCCCCGTACCGCGGAACACGAGGTCCATGCTGTTGTCACCGTTCACGTCGGCCGCGAAGGCATAAACCCAGGCGCCACCCGCAGTCGAGAGGAATGTGTAGACGGGCGAACCAGTGGCGATATTGGCGATGCGCACAGCACCTGCCGCTCCACCGGTTCCGTTGAAGATGATCTCATCGATCCCGTCGCCGTTCACATCCGCCGCGTCGACGACCTGCCAGGCCCCGCCGCCATCCGGGACGAAGAGCGTACTCGTCGTACCGGTCCCCGTCGCGCTCACGAACGTGACGCGCGCGGTCCCGCCGCCTTGAGCTACCAGATCTGCGTTGGCGTCGTTGTTGAGATTCCCCGCGGCCTTCAAGATGAGTGTCCCGCCACCAGTCGAAAAGCTCCCATTCGCGACACTGGACGTCCCATCGAGAATATCGACGCGGATATTCCCCGAACTCGACCGGGCGATATCACCCTTCCCGTCGGCGTTGAAATCGAACCCGACCAACGTGGTAGGCGGAGGGGGACCCGCCATCACCGCGGACCCCAGACCGAGAGTGGCGACAAGACCGATGAGGCATCCGGAAAGTTCCATTAGACGCATTGCAGCTCCTCGTTCCTAGATTTCGAGATTCACGACGAGTCGGCGCTGTGCAACTCGAGGCTCTCGATCGAACCCCTAAACCGCGGGCATACTAGCAAAGAACGGCTCCGTCCAATGGGAATTCCGCCGAAATCTCACAATCTCCGGCGCGCAACCCCCCGGGGGTCGTGATGTCCGACACTCGACAATCTGCTCAGGTCGAAGCGGCGAGCTGTTCTTCTCGCTTGAACTGGCTGCCGGAGCGAGCTGCCAGGACCTCCCTCATGAGTTCCTCCAACAGCAGATCGCGCTCATTCAGCTCGCGGAGCAGATCCCGATTGCGTGCGCTGAGGTCGGAAACCGAGAACCGATCACGCGATTCGTTTTCGCGGCCTACCTCCAAGCACCCAGCGCCCGGTACAGCAAAGAGCGTACCCAGTCGGCATTGAAACGCAGGGAGTTCATCAGCAAAACCGAACAGTGTTCGGCAGCAATTCGCGACGGCAGTGTCCAGGGAAAGGTCTTCCGGCGGCACGATCGAGTCGGGAGCCACGCGACCCGCGAGGTATTTCACCGCGAGATTCCCGATCGTCTGTAGGAAGAACTGGTTGTGCGACTCGGTCAGGAATGCATTGACATCGGCCGCACACTGCCCCTGCACCTGCCTTTCGAGTGCCATCTGATGCTTCACGTGTGACACGCAGCGCTCGATTGCGTTGCGCAGTACCGTGACGACGACGGTGTCCGGGTCGAGGAACTCGGTGACGTGATAGGGGTAGTGGCCGCAGATCAGGTCGCAGTGGCGGTAGGGTTCGGCGCGACCCGCGACGAACTCCTCGTAGCTCGGATAGCTCTCCGAGTCCGGCGACCAGATGCCGTCAGTGGCTCGCCCCGAGACGACTCCGCCGCGTTCGCGTACCGATCGCTCCAGGAAGCGCCGGAACGAAGTTCCCGCGGTTTTCGGAATGTGCATGAAGAAGAGCTTCATCGGGGATGGCGATAGATGAACCGGTCGAGATCGAACGCCCCGAGTTCCCCGGCGGACGTCCAACCGCGGCGAATCGCGACGAATCCGCTGCAGACGTGCATGTCCACGATCAACCGATGGCTCGTCGATCCGAGCGCTTCGATCACTTCGAAGACCATCTGGGTGAGCGGCCTCTGCCCCGCGAAGCTCTGCTCGAGGCCGCGCCAGTGCGACCACGCCCAATCCTCGAGGATGTAGTAGCCGCCTGGGCGCACGCGCGGGAACAGGATTTCGAAGCTCGCGCGACTCTGCTCATAGAGGTGCGACGCGTCGTCGATCACGAGGTCGAGAAGATCACCGCCGAATGCGGTATCGACGATCGCACCGAGTCGCGCCGCGTCGTCCTGACTCGTGCCCCAGTGCGTCTCGATGCGCCCGCGACGACCTTGCTGCGACGTGTACTTCTCGAAGTACCGGGTGTCCGAGCGCTCGCAGATGTCGATGCCCACGTGCTTCTTCGGCCCCAGAGCCTCGAACCAGAACGGCACGCTGCCGCCATCGAAGAGCCCCAGCTCGAGCAGGTTGTCGCAACGGATCGGTTCGGCGGGCGAGCGGAAGAACGAGACGTACTGATCGACGAGCGCGCGCGTCTTGTAGAAGAGAAAGCAGTTCTCGCCGGGCACCCAGTCGCCCTGACCACCACCGCCATGCACGGTGACGAAGCGCCAGCCGTTGAGCGTGAAGGAGCGATCCGCTTCGCCCCAGACGAGATCCCCCGATCCAATCATCGGTTGCCCGCCCGTCGCCAGCGTTCCTGGACGGCGTGCAGCGCATCGCGCGTCGCCTCCAGGAAACCGGTCCCGAAATGTTGATCGGGTTCGAGCGTCGCGCCCTCGCCCCACTCATTCCAAGCGTTCAGGAAAACCAGAGACTCTGGTTCGCGGCTGAACTCCATCTCCTGCTCGAGCACCCCTTCGATCCAGGCTCGATACGCCTCCGGCGTGGCGCCGTGGGCGATGTGCGCTGCCTTTCCGCGCCGTGCGGTGTTGTCCCATGCGAGCATCACACCGCGGTGCGCAAGCTTCCCATAGCCGTGCCCGCGTTTCTCGAGGTTCTTCTGGGCAGCGTGGCGATAGTCGTAGATGAGACCCTCGAAGCCGGGCACGAGGCCGGGCACCTCGCGCGTCAGGTCGCGCACCTGGATCTGGTGCGGCGGAAAGTCGACGGCCGCATCGAAGCCGAGCGCATGGGTGTCGACGATGTCCCAGAAGCGCACGGCGGCGAGATGGATCTCGCCGACCCCGGCGGAGCGACACTCCTCGCGCCACATCGCGAGCGTCTCCTCGATCTGCGGGATCTCCTTCGCGCGATACACGATCAGCACCGGTCTCCCCTGGAAGCGCACGTAGCGCGGGTCGCGCAACATCGGAATCACTTCGCGGATGAAACGGCGACTCGACTCGAGCGAGTAGGTCTGGCGCGCGAGCACTTCCTGGTCGAGACCATCCCAGCGCCGCGTCCAATTCTCGTTCGCCCAGCAGATGCAGAACGGGAAGTCGGGGTCGAAGCTGCGAACGACCTCCTGCAGCGGGCGCTCGAGCAGACGCTTCCCATCGAACCAATAGTAGTAGTAACAGAAGCCGTGAATGCCGTAGGCGCGCGCCAGATCGGCCTGCGCGCGACGCGTCTCGGGCACGCGCAAGTCGTAGAAACCGAGATCCTTGGGAATGCGCGGCTGGCAGTGGCCTTCGTAGAGCGGGCGCGCACGCGTGACGTTGGTCCATTCGGTGAAGCCCGGGCCCCACCACGCTTCGTTCTCCGGAATCGGGTGGAACTGCGGCAGATAGAACGCGAGGAGCTTGATGCGGCGCTTGCCCACCGCAGCGCCAAGCCGTGCGGCGTGCGTCGGCCGCACGAACGGATGCACCTGGTAGCCAGCGGCACGCACAGCGATTGGAAACAACCGCTCGAGCGCGTGGTGCAGACTGCCATCGAGTTGCCCCTGTTCGTCTTCGAAGTCCGCGATGCGCAGATCGAGGGCCCGGACGCCCTCGAAGGCGCGCGGCCGGAACCAGAACATCGAACCGCGGAAGAACTCGAGCGTGACCGCTTCGGGCGGCGCGCCCATGCGTCCCGCGAGCTCGACCATTCGCCCGCGGTTCGAACCCCAGGATTCCTCGTCGTGCTCGAGCTGGTTGGCCGGGCCCAGCAGCCCGATCCCGGGATCGTTCTCGAAGGCATCGAGGATCTCGCGGATGATCACCGGGGCGCCGAGCAGCTGCTGGAGCAGGGTTCCGCGCCAGCGATCGCCGTCTGCGCGGTGCAGGCTCTTCTTCGAGTGGATCTTGCAGACCAGCTCGTAGCGGGCGAGGCGTCTATCGCGCAGGAACTCCACGAAGGGGCCGATGTCGCGCCCGCGGTTCTCAAAGCTGCGCACCTCGGCGTGCGGGAAATCGGCGCGGATCTGCGCGTCGAATCCAGCACCCGTCTCGGTGCAAAGCGACACGAAGAGATCGAAGTCCTCGCGAAGCTGGCCGAGGTAGTGACCGATCTCCTCCCATAGATCGGGATAGTAGAGATGGACGACCACCGCGATCCGCGGCGTGAAACCCGCCTCGCGCGGCGCAGGCGCCTTTGCGCTGGTGAGCGCGGCGGCGCGTCGCTCCTCCGCTTCTCGTTGCGCGCGCGGATTTGGATGAAGATTCTGGCTCGCACCCCAGCGAACGAAGTGCATCAGCGGATTCATGCCACTCGCGGCGACCTGCGGATACGTCGCCAGGTACCACGGCGTGTCGAAGTCGGGATGCGGGTCGCGACCCGTGTTCGCGCCCACTTGCAGGTAATGCGCGAGCGGATTCATGCCCAACTCGGCGACCAACGGGTTCTGGCGCAGATAGAACGCGGTGTCGAACCAGCGATGCGGCTGCCGCCCTTCGCGAGCGCCGTGCCGCACGAAATGCGCGAGCGGCTCGGCGCCGGACGCCGCAACGTCGGGATAACGATCGCAGTAGAAGATCGGGTCGAAGAGAGGGCTCGCGACGCGCCCTTCCGCCGCCCCGTGACGCACGTAGTGGACCACCGGATCCCAATCGTCGCCGGCCACCTCGGGATGCAACGAGCGATAGAAGCCGTCGTCGAAGATTCCGCTTGTGCGGATCTCGCGCGCCGCACGAGCCTCGCGCAAGCGACGCGGCAACTGCAGCGTCGCGGCCCAATACAAGCCCTTCGCGATGCGCCTGATGCGACTCGGCGGCATGGCTGGACTCACTTGCCCAGGATCGACTTTGCGGCACGCGCCAGCGCGCGAGCCGGACGCCCCGCCCGCCATGTGAGCGCGCGTTCCATCTCGTCGACCCGCACCTTCAGCTGGTCGATGTAGAGAGCGCGGTCGGCGATCTCACCGCGCGCCCGTGCGAGTTCGGTCGCGAGACCGCGCAGCGACTCGATCCGCTGCTCCAGCTCCGCTCGTGTAGCGGCTTCGTGCTTCACGCGCTCGCCCGCGAGTTCGCGCAGCGACTCGATCCGCTGCGCCAGCTCGGCTCGCGCAGCGACTTCGTGCTTCACGCGCTCGCCCGAGATCTCGAGGTCCACGCGCAGCCGGGCCGACTCGCGGTCGAGGCGCGCCGTCTCGCGATTGCGTGCACCGAGCTTCTCTTCGAGGACTTCGGTCTGCGACCGCAACGACTCGCATTCCACCTGCAACGCGGCAGCTGCCTCGGCGCGCTGCTCCGCCTCCGCCACGGCTCCCCGCAACGCGGCAGCTGCCTCGGCGCGCTGCTCCGCCTCCGCCACGGCTCCCCGCAACGCATCGCACTCGGCCTGCAGCGTACCGATGACCTCGGCCCGCTCCTTCGATTCGGCCATCACCGCCGCGAGCTGCTCGCGCAGCGAGGCTGCCTCCGCCGAATGCACCGCCACCTCGAGCCCCGAGGTCGCGACGGCCGCCAGTTGCGCGGGCGCGGCCGTGTCGAGCGCTCGAAACACCACTTCGAGTGATTGAGGCGACGCGGCTCGACCCGTCGTGACCTGCGCCGTCCACTGGAGCAGCACTTTCACCCAGTCGACGATGCGCTCGAGGTGGTGCTGTCGCAGCGCGAGTTCCTCGCGCAGTCGATCGACGTCCCCGGCGCGGATCGAGATCTGGTTCTCGGCGCCGCGCAGCTCGTCGCCGAGCCGCGCGATCTCGCCGTCGCGGCGCCGAGTCTCCGTGCGCCACTCGTCGATGGCGCGTGTCAGCTTCTGCACTTCCTCGGACTCGCGCGCGCGCGCCAGTTCGGCCGCGGCGAGCAGTGGACCGAAGGCGCGTTCGGCACCGAGCAGCGCGTCTGCGGCGGCGTCGAGCACCTCGATCCCGGGGTTCTCGCCCGCCGAGGCGCGCTGCGCCCACTCGTAGGCATCCTTCACCCAACCGGCCACGTCGCGACGCTGGACCAGTGCGTCGCGATCGGCCCCGTGATGGCGCAGCTTGCGCGAGAGGAACTCGTCGATCTCGGCTTCGGTGCGGCGCGAGAGGCGCGGGAACGGCAGGTCGAGGTCGGCGCCGATCCGCGCGATCGTTCCCCGCCAATCCGCGAGCAGATGTTCGTAGCTGACGACGCTGCGCCGCTGGCCGCGCGTGTCGTGCTCCGCGCGCAGCAGGTGATCGAGCCAGAGCAGCGTCGCCTTGCGCTCGTCCATCTGGTGCTCGCGCTCGAGCGACGCGGCGACCTCCAGCGGATGCCGGATGGCGAGCACATAGCAGGGCGCGATCGCGAGGCGCTGGAACACGCGCGCCCACAGCGGCACGAGCCGACACATGCGCGGGTCCTTGAGCACCAGCAGCGGGGCGTCGCCAAACTCTTCGCGCACGGCCTTGCAGAGCCGATCGACGAAGCGGGCTGCGTGCCCCGAACGGAACCAATCGGGCGGCGGCGGCAAGAGGTCCTGCCACGTGACACCCGCTTCGGCGAAGATCTCCTCGTGCAGTTCGTAGAGGAGCTGCGACTCGAAGTAGCCGCGCGGGTTGGCGGGCGTCGCGGGCATCAGGTTCGCCGGCAGTCCTGCACCGGCGAGACCGAGCACGCCGGTGAGCGCGGACGTCCCGCTGCGATGCATGCCGAGGATCACGACGGCGCGCCGCCCCTCCACCCCATCAGAGTCGCGCCGCGCGCGCTTTCGCGCGGTCTTCTGCTTCGCGTCGGAGCTTCGCTGGGCGGGCGCTTGCATGCCGGCGACGAACCTACCCGCCGGGTCCCGGTCCAGCAACACGCCGCACACCCTCGCCATGCGCCGCGACTTCCACGTCTGCGGCGCGCGAGGCCGACAAGTCCACCTGCCCCGTCACGACCGAGTGCGGATCGGGCTCGACGCGGAACATCGCGGCGTCGATGACGCGATGCAGGTACTGCTCGCCTTCCGAGGTGAGGCCGAGCGCGCCGGCATTCAGGAAATACGCGCCCGGCACCAACAGCACGCGGAACGAGAAGCGCACCGTCACGACGGAACCGGCACCGACGCAGTCGATCCCCTGCCCCCACGGCCTCGACACCTGCCCGCCCACTTCGAAACCGGAGAGCGTCTTCACCATCATCCCGAAACGGACCCCGAACGCGGCTTCGTCGAAATGGACCTCATAGCGATAGCTGTAGGTCGCGCCGGCGCGCAGCAGGTTCACGACTTCACCGCGGGCGTCGACCAGGCGAGGGTTCTCGATCCGCGCACCGCGCGACGGATACCCGAGCGTACTCTGCGGGCGCAGGTTCGGGTCGTAGGAACCGATCGAGAGCGGCTCTTCGCGGAGGACCTCCTGCTTTGCCTCGGCGTCGGCAGGAAGCGCACGGCCCGCGTCGCGTTCTCGAATCTCATGCAGGATATCGGGACGCCGCGCGGACGGCGCGTAGAGCAGCTTGTGGTAGAGCGACACGACGGTCTTGGGATCGCCGGTGAGCAAACGCCGGCCCGCTTCCATCAGGATCGCACGGTCACACAGCTGCACGACCAGGTTGCTCGCGTGCGACACGAAGAGGATCGTCGAACCCTGCTGCTTCAAGCGCTCGATGCGCGAGAAGCACTTGCGCGAGAAGGCCTCGTCGCCGACGGCCAGAATCTCGTCCACCACCAGGATGTCCGGATCGGAGTGGATCGCGACCGCGAAGGCGAGCCGGGACACCATGCCACTCGAGTACGCGCGAACCGGCTGGTCGAAGAATTCACCGATGTCGGCGAACGCAACGATCGAGTCGAGGCGCTCGGCCAGCACCTCGCTGGGCATCCCGAGCACGGTGGCGTTCATGCGCACGTTCTCGCGCCCGGTGAAATCGGGGTGGAAGCCGATGCCGAGCGCGAGGATCGGCGCGACGTGTCCGTGCACCGCGAGCGTCCCGCTGCTCGGCGAGAGGATCCCGCAGATCATCTTCAACAGCGTCGACTTGCCCGAGCCATTTCGACCGATCACGCCCACCGTCTCGCCGCGGTAGACGCGCAGGTCGACGTCGCTCACCGCATGGAACTTGCGGTGGAAGGGGCGCCAGCGCCCGAACAGGAGCTCTGCGAGGCGATCCTGCGGTCGCGCATACACCGCGTACGCCTTGCCGAGTCCACTCGCGTCGATCGCGATCGCGCGCTCTCCGTCAGAGGACATCGGCGAAGCTGCTCTTGGCGCGCAGGAACCAGGCGTGGCTGGCCCACGCGAAGACGAACGCCAGCGCGGTCACGATGGCGAGCGCTCGCCAATCCGGCAGGCGTCCCTCGAAGAGCGCAGCGCGCACGTTCTCCAGAATCGTCGCGAGTGGATTCAGCTGGAACCAGGGCCGCAACACTTCGGGCACGCGCGAAGCGGGATAGAACACTGGCGAGAGGAAGAGCAGCGCCGACGTGAGCACCGTCACCACCTGGGCGAGATCGCGCAGGAAGACGCCCAACGACGAGAAGAGCCACGAGGTCCCGAGCGCGAGCAGCGCAAGAGGCACGAGCGTGAGAGGCAGGGAGAGCGTCGCGAGCGGCGGCCACCCGCTCGACCCCGCCTGGAAGACGAGCAGCAGCAGGAATCCCATCGCGAAGCGCCAAAGCGCGCCGAGCAGACTCACCCAGGCGAGCACCTCGGTCGGGAACAGCACCTGCTTGATGTAGTTCTGGTTGGCGTGCAGGAGGTTCGGCGCCTCGTTCGCGCACTCGGCGAAGATCCCGAACACGAGCATGCCCGCGAAGAGTCGCAGCGCGAAGTCGAATCCGCCGAGGCCGTCGCCGTCCCAACGCGCGCGGAACACCTCGGAGAAGACGAAGGTGTAGACGCCGAGCATCAGCAGCGGCAGCACCAGGACCCAGCCGCCACCGAGCAGCGAGCCGCGATAACGCTCCGCGATGCGGCTGCGCGTCAGCCGGCCGATCAACCGGCGATGCCGCCAACCCGACCCGAGAAAGTGAAAACTGAGAAATCCGGTCCGTCGCACAGAATTCAGGGGCATCGGTTTCTCTACCCGCGAGGCGGTCAGTGTCGATCCGCCGCGAGGATGCGCTCCAGCTCGGGTTCGAGCACTGCCGCGAAGGCGCGCAACCGCGCGTCGGATTGCTCGGGCGAAGCCTCGAGCCTGGTGGTGAGTCGCGCGACCCAGGCACGTCCCGTTCGCCGCCACGGACCGCGGTCGAGCGCCAGGGTCGCGCGCAGCACCTCGGTCGCCGGATCCTCGACGCCTTCCATCCACAGATACGACACCTGGCGATCCTCCCCGGGCGCGCGCAGTTCGAGCCGCTGAACGGTGCGCCCGCTGGCGAGTGTGGCTTCACCGCGCGCGATCACTTCCCAGCCTGAACCGAGGATACCGAGCTTCGGCGAGCGGAAGTCAATGCGCTCGTCGAGGCGGCGGTTGGTGCCGAGCAGTACGTCCACCGTGTCCGAGCCGCGCGCGTAGCGGCGATGCACCCACTCCGAGAAGCCGACCGAGCCGAGGAACTCGCGGTCGAGCTTCAAGCTCGTCGTCGTCCAGCCCGCGAGCTGCGGCGGAACGCTGGACAGCTCCGACTCGCCCGCCACGGGGACCGGCTGCCAAGGCCGCAACAGAAGCGTCGTCGCGGCGAGCAAGGCGGCGAGCAGCGCCACCGCGACGAGGCGCGACCGCGGCAACTCGTGACGCCGCGCCGATCGCCGCCACCACGGCTTCGCCGGAAGGAAGCGCGAGAACAGCGAATCGACCAGCGCCAACAGGAACACGCCCACCGCGATCATCACCAGACCCTGCAGGGTGTGGACGGCCGCAAAGTGCGAGTACGGATTGAGCACGATGGTGAGCACGCGGATCTGGTTCACGAAGAGCCCGATCCCGATCGACGAGAGCACCACCAGGGTCGACTGAAGCCGGCTGCGATAGAAGAGATCGTGGTACAGGAATGAACTCATGAAGAGCGTCTCTACCGAGCGCACCCCGCTGCAACTCTCGATCACCTGAAAGACGCGACCGTCGTGGTAGATGCGTTCGGCCTGGTTGAGCGCTTCCCCGCCAAAGAGCTGGAGGACCCGCGCCGAGGAACGCGCGGTCGCGAGCTGCAGGTCGTACATGAAGTGATTCAGCACGACCGGCGGAATCGGGACGGCGAAGAGCAGGAACAACGCTGGCAGCAGCACGGCCCGCAGCGCCGGGGTTCCGCCGAGCATCAGCGCCGACCCGAGGATCGCGGCCGAGAGCGACGGAATCAGCAGCGCAGTCTCCTGGATGTAGTAGGCCCAGCCTGCGAGCGCGAAGGCGAGCATCCAGAGCAGCGCGCCCCACAGCGGTCGCGCGGGCGCGCCGAGAGCGTTGCTGAAGCGCGCCCAGCGCCGCGCGAAGAGCCAGGCCGTCGCAGCGAAGACCAACAACGGCGAGGAACCAGACGGCTCGAAGAGCATGCCCTCGACGCCGCGCAAGTCGTGGGACGGCAGTCTCGCCGGATCGAAACCGATCAGCTCGCGGTAGGCGAGCAGCAGCAGCGCCCCGATTGCGACGGCGAAGCCAAGTTCCGAAATCCTCGCGGCGCGATCTCCGTGCAGCAGCGCCGGGGCGCCTTCGATCTCGGGAGCGGAGAGATTCTGGGAGCTGGACGGCAACTGCGGACTCCAAGCGCGCTCGGGGCGGCGCACTATAGCGCCCGCTCCGCGACGGAATGGCGGCCGATCAGCTCGGCAGTCGCGTACGCCAGAGCGTCATCAGCAGGATTCGTACGTCGAGTCCGAGCGACCAGTTGCGGATGTAGTAGAGGTCGTGCTCGACGCGTTCGTGCACCGAGGTGTCGCCGCGCCAGCGATGCACCTGCGCCCAACCGGTCATCCCCGCCTTCACCTTGTGGCGCAACATGTAGCCCGGCACCTCGCGCCGGAACTGTTCGATGAAAACGGGGCGCTCCGGGCGCGGACCCACCAGGCTCATGTCACCACGCAATACGTTCCAGAGCTGCGGCAACTCGTCGAAGCCGGTGCGCCGCAGGAACCCGCCGATCCGCGTCGCCCGCGGATCGCTGGTGCGGGCCCAAACGGGTCCACCGCTCTCGGCGTTCGTCACCATGGTGCGGAACTTGACCATGCGAAAGACGCGGCCGTCGAGGCCCATGCGGTCCTGCACGTAGAGGACGGGGGCGCCGCAGGTGAAGCGGACCGCGAGCGCGAGCGCGCCCAGGAACGGCGACGCCACGACCAACAGCAGCGCCGACGCGGCAATGTCGAAGACGCGCTTCTGGATGGCCGCCCAACCGACCAGCGGGCTGTCGCGCAAGCTGATCACCGGCAGCCCGTCGAAGTCTTCGACACTGCTGCGCAGCGTCGAGACGTGCAGCAGGTCCGGCACGAGGCGCAGATCGACCAGCTCGTCGTCGAGTTCGTCGAGCAGCGTCTCGAGTTGAGCCTGATCTTCGCGCGGCAGCGCCAACACCACTTGCGACGCGCCGCACAGCGCGAGCACCTTGCGCACCTGTTCGTAGCGGCCGAGTACGGGCACGCCGCCTACGCGCGGCACGCGCCCGTCGTTGCCCAGTACGCCGACCACGCGCAGACCCGCCTCGGGATGCTCGTGCACGCGGTCGATCACCTGCTCCGCGAGCGGCCCGGCGCCCACCACCAGCACGGAACTCAGATTGTGGCCATGGCGGTGCAAGACGCGCAGGAACTCGCGAGCGACGACCCGGAACGAGGAGACCGACGCGATCGACAGCGCCCAAAACGACGCGATCACGCCGCGCGAGAAGAAATAGGAACGCGCGAAGAACGTCGCGACCACCAGCAGCACCACGACCGTCGTCGCCCCAGCGACCACCGAGCCGAGCTCCGAGAGCATCGAGTCGGTGCGGGACGTGTAGAGACCGCGGCTGCGGAACACCCAGGCCCAGACGGGCACGATGAGACCGAGCACGACCAGATAGGGATCGAGGGGTGGCACACCGAGCGGCGCGGGAAACCCGAAGTGGAAGCGGAGCACGTAGGCACCGAGCCAGCTCGCTGCGACCAGCAACACGTCGCCGACGAGCAGCACCGTCCGAAAGATCTCGCTGTGCCGGCGGAGCATCGCGCGGTCCTAGCGCCCGCTCAGGGACGCGAAGCGGCCGGCGACTCGACGCGCTCGAACACCCATGCTTCGCGCCCCCCTCGTTGGACCGAGTGCAACACCGTCAGGCGTTCGCCCTCGACGCGCCGTAGCGCTTCCACCTCCTCCGAGTCGTCGAGAAGCACGTAGCGAACGCCTACTTCGGCGAGGTACTCGTCGAATTGCGACTCACGCGCCATGGCTTCGACCCGGACGAGCGGAACGTAGGGCATTCCCGCGTAGTAGCCGAGGCGCAGCCGGGTGGTCGCGAGCGGCGCGGGCGGGCGGTGGTCGCGCAGCCACTCCGCCGCCGCGCGGGCGGCGCGGTCCTCCTCGCGACGCGGCTCACGCTGGGTCGCGAGTTCTCCCACCGCCACCAGCGCCGCGATCGACACCCCGATCCCGAGCGGCGAGGCGCGACCCAGCCATGCTTTCCCGCGCCCCCAGGAAAGGTTCGCGAGCCACGACCCGAGCGCCAACGCGCCGAGCCCGACGTAGCCGAAGAGCGGCAGCAGCGGCGGCAACGCGTGGCGACGGCTCACGTAGCCCATCGAGAACGTGAGCGCGTAGAGCACGACGGCGTATGCAGCGGCGATCGCGGCGACGAAGAACGCCCGCTGCGAGGGCCGCCCGCGCGCGGCCACGAGCCCCGCAACGAGCAACAGCAGTGCGCCATAACGGAACGCCGACCTGCCGGTGCGCAATAGCATCCGAGCCGACGCGAATGCGCGCTTCGGTGTCGAGCCCGCGTGCTCGACGGCGAGCCCGTCCTCGCCGTGATCGATCAGTGCGCGCGTGGCCACAAGGGAGGGCGGTATGGACGCGTGAAGCGGCGAAGACGCAGCCACTCGCCGTGGGATCGGCGCCGGCGCCGCCACGTCGGTTGCATCCGGCGCGGCACCCGTGAGCTGGCTCACCGACTTCTTCTGCGTGAGCCCCCACGCGCCCGTGTGGTGCTGGACCGCGACCACATACGGCGCGACACAGAGCGCGGCAGCCGTCGCGACGCCGGCCGCAATGCGCAGCGCCGGGGCAAGGCGCCAGTTTCCGCGCGACCATTCGAGCCCCGCGATCGCGACCAGGATGCACGCGAGCCCCAGGCCTTCCGGCCGCGTGAGATAGGCGAGTCCCGACGCGAGCCCGGCCGCCACAGCGCTGCGCAACGAACGCCGCGTCCATGCGCGCCACCCGAACCACACCCCGGCCAGGAAGAAACCGAGATAGAGACCGTCGCTCTGGATGTCCGACGAGAACTCGACGGCGCGACCGTGTACGGCGAGCAGACCCGCGCCGATCCACGCCGCCGGCGCTCCGAACGCGTCGCGCACGAAGAGGAACAGGAAGCCGACGGCGGCGGTGCCGCCAGCGACGCCGACCAGCGCTCCCGCGTTCTCCCAGTCGAATCCGAGGCCGTGCACAGCCGCGATCAACAGCGAATAGAGCGGGTGGTAGGGATGCGAGAAGACGATTCCGAAGTCGCCGGCCGCGGCCGCCTTCGCGAGCGCCAGGAACTCCGGGCCGTCGTTGAAGAGCGTGACTGCGCGCGACCACATCAGCCAGCGCAGCGCCGCCGCAAAGCCGAGCAGCGCGAGGAGCCCGAGGCGCTCGGATCTCGTCAGGACGTCAGCCGTGGCACCGGCGCGCTGCATGCCGAGGCGGTCCAAGCCGCTCGTTCAGCGCCGCCCGAGCGCTCGCTCGACGGCCACGACGTCTGCGAGCAAGCGGTCGAGGGCGGCGAAGTCGATCTGCGCGGGACCGTCGCACGGCGCGCGCTCCGGCTCCGGGTGGACTTCCACGAAGAGCGCGTCGATACCGATCGCCACGGCCGCGCGCGCGAGCGGCGCGACGTTGCGGCGGTCGCCGTCGGAAGAGCCCCCTCCTGCACCCGGGTGCTGCGCCGCGTGTGTCGCGTCGAAGCACACCGGCGCAAGCTCGCGCATCTGCGTCAGGCCGCGGAAATCGACGACGAGGTCGTTGTGTCCGAACGAGTAGCCTCGCTCCGTCACCAGCACGTCCTGCGCGCCGAAGTGTCGGGCCTTCTCGACCGCGTAGCGCATGTCGAGTGGCGCCACGAACTGGCCCTTCTTGAAGTTGACCGGCTTGCCCGTCGCGGCACAGGCGGCGACGAGATCCGTCTGGCGACACAGAAAGGCCGGGATCTGCAGGCAGTCGGCGACTTCCGCGACCGGCTTGGCCTGCCCGGGCTCGTGCACGTCGGTGGTCACCGGCAGCCCGGTCTCGGCCTTCACGCGCGTGAGCACGCGCAGGCCTGCATCGAGGCCCGGCCCGCGGAACGAGCTGAAACTCGAGCGGTTCGCCTTGTCGAAGGACGCCTTGAAGACGAGCGGCAGCTCGTGGCGTTCCGCGATCTCGCGCAGCAGGCGCGCGACTTCGAGGGTCTCCGCTTCGCTCTCGATCACGTTGAGACCCGCGACCAGTACGAGCGGAGCGCCGTCTCCCAGCGTGACGCGACCGATCCTCACGGAGCGCCCCCCGCGACGACCGAGAGCGCGCGACCGCGGCGGTCGGCCTCGACGGCCGCGCGCAGCTCATCGAGCAGGTTCGGCAGCGCCGCGCTGACGCGACTCCAGTTGGGAATCTGCGGCGTGCCCATCGGGTCGCGAACGAAGTGGAGTCCCGCCGTTCGCAGCGCGCGCGCGAAGGTCTCGACGGCGACCTCCTCCTCGTGGCGGTCGAAGAGCAGCCCGTTCAGGGCGGCGTCGTCGTTGTAGCGTGCCACCGCGTCCTGCGCGGTGCGCAGGTACGCAGCGATCAGCGTGTTGAGGAAGCCCGCGTCGAACTGCACGCCATAGCTCGCGAGGTTGCGGACCAGCGACGACGCGATGTCCACCACCATGCGGTGCAGGCCCGTACTCGGGTCGCTCTCGGAGAGCTGGCGGTGCTTGTGTTCGTAGTTCTCCACCAGCTCCACCTGACAGATTCGCTTCGCCGAACAGTTGCGGAACACCTCGGCCAGCACGCCGACCTCGAGGCCCCAGTCGCTCGGAATGCGGTTGATGCGAATCAGATCGGTGGTCATCGCGCACTCGCCGGCGAGCGGGTAGCGGAACGAGTCGAGGTAGTCGAGCAGCGGCAGCGGCCCGAGCACGGACTTCATGGCCCTCAGCAGCGGCGTCATGAACAGCCGCGTGACCCGGCCGTAGAGGCGATCCGTGACGCGGCCGTAGTAGCCCTTCGCGAACTCGTAGTTGAGGTTCGGGTGCACGGTCGGGAAGCAGAGCCGCGCCAACAGCTCGCGCGGGTAGTCGCGGATGTCGCAGTCGTGCACCGCTACGACATGCGCCTCGGCGGCGGCGAGTACGTAGCCGTAGGCCAGCCACGTCGCGCGACCCTTGCCGCGTTCGCCGGGGTCGAGCCCCTCGGCGCGCAGCCGGTCGCGGATCGAGCGCAGCCGCGGACCATCGCTCCAGATCAGGACTGCGCCGCGTCCGTCCAGGGTCGGGACGCCCTCGAAGGCGGCCCGCATTTCGTCGAAATCCTCGCGCCGCTCCGCCCCGTCGACGCAGACCACGACCTGGTGCAGGTACGGCACGCCGCGCAGCGTCTCGATGATCGATTTCAGCGCCGTATCGCGCAGCTCATCGAAGAGGCACGGCAGCACGAGCGCAATCGGCCGGGCGTGAGAGTGGACGCGAACTTCCGCTTCGAGGCGCTCCAGGTCGGTGGGACCCAGGCGATGCAGCGTCGTGATGCTGCCGGTCTGGTGGAAGTCGGACACGCGGCGGAGGCTGGCATCTGCTGGGGGCCGGTGTCAACCAGTCGACCCCAGGGGATCAGTCGATGAGCGCACCGCCGTCGGAGTTGCGCTCGATGGCTTCCAGCGCGAACGGATCGATTTCGATGAACTCGAGACCGACTTCTTGTGTGAACGCGTCGACGTCGGTGCACCAGTTCACGCGTCCCACCGCGACGATCGTCTCGTCCTGCACGTTGAAGGTGAGGCGCAGCACCTCGCCGAGCGCGATCTCACAGCCCACGACTTCGAAGCAGATGCCGCCGGCGGAAAGGTTCTTGCTCACGGCGAGTCGATCGCTCGACTCGATCGGCGCGAACGAGATCAGCTGGTCGGTATGGATGCGCGGGTACTTGCGGCGATCGCGAGCGGCGTTGCGATCCATGACTCTCCCGTCGCCGACACCTCGCCCGTGCGAGTTGCCGGTGTGTTGCCTGATTCGGCTGGGAGAGGAACGGGCTTGAGCTGACTCAGCGGTCGAAGAGCGAAAGCTGGCGCTCATCGCGGCGGGGGCGCTCGAGGCCGGTCGCTGCGAGGCCCAGCTGTCGCACGGGACGCGACCCGGCCTGGGTCCGCAGGAGCAGGCTCTGCGCGAGCCCGAGCACTTCGGCGGCCGTCGCGACGCCGCGCTCGAGAGACTGGCTGCGGGTCACGCGCTCGCCGTCCGCGTAGCGCAGCTTCAAGACCAGCCGGCGCGTCACGAGACCTTCGAGCGCCAACGCCCGTTCGAGGCGTTCCGCGAGACCGCGCAACTGTTCCGCCAGCCCGACGCGGTCGATCTCGCCGGCCGCCAGCGTCGCCTCCTGAGACAGCGTCTGCGGATGACGAGCCGCGCGAATGCGGTCGTCGCCCTGACCGAGCGCGCTGGCGAGGATCGCGAGACCGTGATTGCCGAGCTCGCGCTCGATCGCCGCGCGCCCGAGCGCGAGCAGCGCGCCGACCGTCGGCGCGCCCAGTTCCGAGAGACGTGCCTCGGTGTTGGGACCGACGCCGGGGAGACACGCGACCGGGAGCGGCGCCAGGAAGCGTTCGACATCGGCGGCGGCGACGCACAGGAAGCCGTCCGCAGCGACGCGCTGGCAGGCGATGTGCGCCAGCGCCTTGGTCGGGGCGGCGCCGACGCGCAGCGGCAGATGCAGCTCGCTCGCGAGGATCTCGCGCAACCCGCGCGCGATCTCCTCGGCGGGCGTGCGCGACTCGCGCACGTCGAGGTAGGCGGCGGCGAGCCCGGCTGGCTCGAGTCGCTCGCAGACGCGGCCGAAGCTGACGCGCACGCGCTTGTCCATCTCGCGGTAGCGCGCCATGTCGGTGCGCAGCGCTCGCGCACGCGGACAGCGCGCGAGCGCCTCTTCCACCGGCATCCCGGGAACCACACCGGCCGCCTGCGCGTCGCGCGTCGCAGCCTGCACGAGCCCGCGCTTGCGCGGGTCGCCGCCGACGATCACGGGCCGCCCGGCCAATTCGGGTCGCAGTGCTCGCTCCACCTCGGCATAGAAGGCCGGCACCTCGGCGTAGAGCAGCAGCCCGCTCACCGACGGGGTTCCAGGAGCAGGCGGCGCGCGCGCGCCGTCCTCGACCAGGAAGCGCTGCGTCGCGAGCACGCCCGGGCGGCCGGCGAGCCAGCGCGCGACGCCTTCCATCCGCAGCGGATCGCTGGCGTGTTCGGTGGCGCCCGGCACCAGCGCCGAGAGCGCAACGCTGGGACTCGCGAGATCGACGAGCAGCCGGTAGGCCGACACCACGCGTACCGCGTAGGGCGAGGCCGCGTCGTATTCGCCAACGGCCACGGTCACGCCGTCGCCGCCGTAGGGCCAGCTCGGCTCCTCGGCGACCCCCGGCCAGGCGCGCGCGGGCCAGCCGAAGGGTTCGAAGTGCAGCGGATGCAGACGGCCCCACTGCCACCGTTCGGCGTTGGAGCCGAGCTGCACGCGCAGCGTGAGGCCGGTGCGGCGCAGGCCCTCGCGCACCGCGGCGCGCACCGCGTCCGCACTCACGATGGCGTCTTGCGGTGGCTCGGGCGCCAAAGCGACCTCGAGCAGCGCGTCGAGCAGGGCCTCCTGGCTCGTTCCGCGCAGCGCGAGATAACGCGCCGCGAGGTCGCGGCCGAGCGGCGCTTCGACCAGGGACTCGATCACGGCCCCGAGCAACACCTGCCAGGCGGCCGCACCGACGCTCTCCCCACTTGCCGTGCCGTCCCACTCGCGGAGCAGGCGCACGACGGTACGCGCCTCGGGGGCCAGCGCGCTGGGGTCACCGATGCCGGTCAGCAGCGCCTGCACGCGTGCCGGCGACGCGGCGCTGCGCTGGTCGGCCAGCATCGCCGCGAGCGCCGTCGCGTCGATCGGTCCGCGCTCGTGCGCCTCGCGCAGCAGCGTCTCGATGCGCGCCGCGCGCTCGCCCGAGCGCCACCACCATTCGATCGCCTCGCCGCCGAGCGCGTTGTCCGCCGCGATCACGAACCCGCCGTTGCCGAGCGCCTCGTACGGCAGCGCTTCGAACGGGACGCGACCGCGCCAGTCGTACCACGGCGACCGGCCGGGAACGGGGACGAGTCCCGTCGGCATCGAGCGCTGTGGCAACCAGCCGGCCACCTGACGACCGCCCCGGCCCGTGGCATCGGCGAACACGAATGCGAAAACCGGTTCGTGGTGCGCGGCAAGCGTCGCGCGCAGTTCGTCGGCGTTGCGCGCGAGCGGCGCGCGCATCAGCGCAGTGACGCCGTCACCCGGCTGCGCGCCGCTCCATGCCACCGCGAGCGCGGGCCGCGCGCCCGGAAGCAGTCCCTCGACGAGCGGACCGTGCTGCGTTTCGCGCACCGTGAGCACGACGTCGTCGCGACCTCGCACCGCGATGCGCTCGTCGCGCACGGCGAGCGCCCGCGAGCCAGCGCCGACGCGGTAGCGATCCGGCGCTTCGGGATCGATGGTCTCGACATAGAGGTCGGTCGCGACGGCGCGCGCGTGCGTCGCGGCCCAGGCGACGCGCCCGTTGTGACCGCTCCAGAAGGCGGGGACGCCGGGGACGCCGGCGCCCGCCACTTCGAAATCGGGCGCTGCGAGGTGCGCTTCGTAGAGCAGCGCCGGCGCCGTCGGCTCGAGGTGCAGATCGCCGGTGACGATCGGCGCGCCGCCGGCGGCGTCGCCACTCGCGACCAGCCACGCGCTGCTCCCGACCGAGCGCCCCGCGAGTCCAAGCGCCGCGCGCAGTGGATCGCGCCACGAGCGAAGAGCCAACTCATGATCCCGCTCAGGCCGGGGGAACCGGCCTGAGCCGAACCAGGCCTCATGATCCCGCTCAGGCCGGGGGAACCGGCCTGAGCCGAACACGGTCAAGGAGGATTCTCTGGTATGCGCGGCGAAGTCGGGGGGGCGGGGGGTCATTGCGCGGGCCGCCTCGGGCGGAAAGAAGGGCCGCGCGCCGAAGCCGCCGAGCTTCTCGATCAGGTCCGAGAGCACGAGCGTCGCGTCGAGCGATCCGTCGAGACCCCACGCCACCAACTTCGCGACGGCCAGCGAATCCGCCGCCGACCACGCTTCGAGCGGCACGTCGAGTCTCGCCAGCGGAACCGGCGTCACCGCGCGCCCGCTCTTCACCTCTTCGATCCACGCCGAGATCCCGGCCGCATGCGCGTCGAGCGCGCGGCGCGTCGCGGAGTCGAGGCGCAGGAGCTGCGCGTCGCCGAGGCGTCCGAAGCCGAGCGTGCGCGCGAGGCGATCGGCGTCGAGCGCCTCGGGCCCAAGCACCTCGGCGGTGCGACCCCGCGCCGCGCGGACCAGGAAGCTCAGCTGCGCGAGGCGATCCTGCGCCTGCGCGAAGCCGAGTCCGAACCATGCGTCGCGCGAGCTCTTCGCCCAGATGTGTGGCACGCCGTGGCCGTCGCGCAGGATCGCGAGTTCGGCGTCGAGTCCGCGCACGGCGATTCGTCCGTCGACGACAGGCAATGCGCGGCGCAGCGTCCGCTGCACGCCGAAGTTGCGCGCAATGAGAACACCGCCGAGCGCGAGCAGCAGCGCTGCGACGCCGAGCGCGAGCCAGGGACGGCGCGCGGACCCGAGCGGCGACTGTGTGCTCACGACCACCCCATCCGGCAAACCCCACCCGCCTTGCTGGCGCTTGCGGTCGGCTCGCCCGCGAAACGTAGCCGCCACGGGGTGCTGCCCCTAGGGGCTGCGGCGATTCGGATTCTGTCCCGGCGAGGTCCAAGCGCAGCGAACTCCGCAACCCGCGGCTAATTTGCCGGCCTTTCCAAGGACCCAGCAGGAGGACGCGATGACGGTTCGAGTGGGCATCAACGGTTTCGGACGCATCGGACGCCTGGCGTTCCGGGCAGCGCGCGGCAAGGACATCGAAGTGGTGGGGATCAACGACCTCACCGACGCCAAGACGCTGGCGCACCTGCTCAAGTGGGACTCCATCCACGGTCCCTACCCCGGCACGGTCGAACCCGCCGAGAACGCGATCGTCGTCGACGGCAAGAAGATCCCGGTCACCGCCGAGAAGGATCCGGCGAAGCTCCCCTGGAAGGAGCGCGGCGCCAAGATCGTGATCGAGTCGACGGGCCACTTCACCGACCGCGACGGCGCCGCCAAGCACATCGAAGCCGGCGCCGAGCGCGTGATCATCTCCGCGCCCGCCAAGGGCCCCGACGCGACGATCGTGCTGGGCGTGAACGGCCAGAGCTACGACCCCGCCAAGCACCACGTGGTTTCGAACGCGTCGTGCACCACCAACTGCCTCGCGCCCGTCGCGAAGGTGTTGCAGGACAACTGGGGCGTGGAGAAGGGCTGGATGACGACGATCCATGCCTACACCAACGACCAGGTCACGCTCGACTTCCCGCACAAGGATCTGCGCCGCGCGCGCGCCGCGGCGGTGTCGATGATCCCGACCTCGACCGGCGCCGCGAAAGCGCTCGGTGAAGTGCTCCCTGAACTCAAGGGCAAGCTCGACGGCTACGCGATGCGCGTACCCACTTCGGACGTCTCGGTGGTCGACCTCTCGGTGATCCTGACGCGCGAGACGACGCGCGAGGCGATCAACGACGCGATGCGCAAGGCGGCCGGCGGTGCGATGAAGGGCATCCTGCAGGTCAGCGACGAGCCGCTCGTGTCGATCGACTTCCGCGGCAACCCGCACTCGTCGATCCTCGACGCCGAGAACACCAAGGTGATGGGCGGCACCTTCGCGAAGCTGCTGTCGTGGTACGACAACGAGTGGGGCTACTCGTGCCGCGTCGTCGACCTCGTGCTGATGATGGGTCGCTAGCTCCCGGTGCTGCAGACTCTCGACGAACTCATCGCGCGCGGCGTGCGCGGCCAGCGCGTGTTCGTGCGCGCCGATCTGAACGTCCCGACGAAGGACGGTCGGGTCGGCGACGACACGCGCATCCGCGCCACGCTTCCCACGCTGCAGAAGCTGCTCGTCCGCCGGTGCGCGCGTGGTGCTGGCGTCGCACCTCGGCCGGCCGAAGGGCAAGGTGGACGCGAAGTACTCGCTCGCTCCGGTCGCGAAGCGACTCGGCGAGCTGCTCGGCAGGCCGGTTGCGTTCGTCGCGGCGTGCATCGGTCCGGACGCGGAGGCGGCCGTCGCGAAACTCGCGCGACGGCGAGGTGCTGCTGCTCGAGAACCTGCGCTTCCACGCCGAGGAAGAGCAGAACGAGCCGGGCTTCGCAGCGTCGCTCGCGAAGCTCGCCGACGATCTACGTGAACGACGCCTTCGGCACCGCGCACCGCGCGCACGCGTCGACCGCCGGCATGGTTCCGCACGCGAAGCGCGTCGCAGCCGGCGACCTGCTGCGGCGCGGAACTCGATCACCTGCGCCGCGTGCTCGACCCCGCGCGACCCTTCCTGTGCCTGCTGGGCGGCGCCAAGGTGTCCGACAAACTCGCGGTGCTCGAAGCGATGGTGCGGCGCGCCGACGTGGTCTGCATCGGCGGCGCGATGGCGTACACCTTCCTGCGCGCGCAGGGGCAGCCCGTCGGTTCCTCGCGGGTCGAGGCCGAGCGCATCGAAGACGCCGAAGCGCATTCTCGCGGCCGCGAAGGACGCCGGTCACAAGCTGCTGCTGCCGGCGGACCACGTCGTCGCGCAGAAGCTGGAAGCGGGCGCCCCAGCGAAGGTCGTGACGCGAGATCCCGGACGGCTGGATGGGCCTCGACATCGGCCCCGAGACGGCGAAGGCGTACGCAGCCGAAGCAGCGCGCGCCAAGACGATCTTCTGGAACGGCCCGATGGGCGTCTTCGAGATCGACGCCTTTGCGAAGGGCACCGAAGCGGTGGCGCACGCGGTCGCCGACTCGGCCGCCGAATCGGTGGTGGGCGGCGGCGACTCGCTCGCCGCGGTGAACCGGCTCGGGCTCGCCGCGCGCATCACGCACTGCTCGACGGGCGGCGGCGCGTCGCTCGAATTCGTCGAGGGACGCGCGCTGCCGGGCGTCGTAGCGCTGGAGAACCACTCGTGAGAAAACCGATCCTCGCGGCGAACTGGAAGATGCACAAGACGGTCGGCGAGGCCGTCGCGTTCGCCAAGGCGTTCGCGCCGCTCGTCGCGGACGTGACGGGCGCCGAGATCGTGATCGCCCCGCCCTTCCCGGCGCTGGCCGCGGTCGGCGCCGCGTTGCGCGGCACGCACGTGCTGCTCGCCGCGCAGAACGTGCACCCGAAGAAGCAGGGCGCCTTCACCGGCGAGGTGTCGCCGCCGATGCTCGTCGACCTCGGCTGCGCCTACGCGATCGTCGGTCACAGCGAGCGGCGCCACATTTTCGGCGAATCGAGCGCGTTCGTGGCGCAGCAAGGCGGCGGCGCTGCTCGCGCACGGCGTGCGCCCGATCGTGTGCGTCGGCGAGACCCTCGACGAGCGCGAAGCGAAGCGCACCTTCGCGGTGCTCGAAGAGCAGCTCCGGGGCAGCCTCGCCGAAGTCGCGATCGAGCAGGCCGCGGACGTGGTGATCGCCTACGAACCGGTCTGGGCGATCGGCACCGGCCGGACCGCGACGCCCGCGATCGCGCAGGAAGCCCACGCGATGATCCGCAGCTGGCTGCAGACGAGCTTCGGCGCGGCGGGTGACACGATGCGCATCCAGTACGGCGGCTCGGTCAAGCCCGACAACGTCTCCGAGTTGATGGCAGAGCCCGACATCGACGGCGCACTGGTCGGCGGAGCCAGCCTCGAAGCGGCCTCGTTCGCCGGCATCGTCCGCTACCAGGAGAAATCGAAGTGACGATCTTCCTCACCGTACTGCACGTGATGGTGTGTCTCGTGCTCGTGATCGTCGTGCTCCTGCAGCACGGCAAGGGCGCGGACATCGGCGCGGTGTTCGGCGGCGGCGCCAGCTCGACGGTGTTTGGCAGCCGCGGCGCGGGTAACTTCCTGACCAAGCTCACGACCGCCTCGGCCTTGATCTTCATGCTGACGAGCCTGTCGCTCGCGTACCTCGCGAATACGGGCGGAACCGGCGACATCTTCGAAAGTGAAGCACCGGCGGCGGCGCAACCAGCGCCCGCTGAAGCGCCGGCGGCCGCCGACGGAACCGCGCCAGCCGGGGAAGGCTTCCAGGAAGTGAAGCCGGAGGAGCCGGCCAAACCCGAGGCGAGTGCGCCCGAGGCAAAGGCGCCCGCGACCATGCCTGCGAAGCCCGCAGCACCCGTCGCGCCCAAGGAAGGCGGCGGCGCGAAACCCTGACACGCGGCCTGTCGGCTCACGACGGCTTCGTTATCGTTCTCCGCCCACGCTTTGCGGCAGTGGCGAAATTGGTAGACGCACCAGCTTGAGGGGCTGGCGGGGGCAACCCCATGGAGGTTCGAGTCCTCTCTGCCGCACCACATCTTTTCTGATCTCATTGCATGATCCAGTTCATGATTGCGCGACCCAGCCGACGCTGGGTCGCCGAACACGGGTCAGGGGAGTTCGAAGCTACGCGAGCGCAACTCATGGTCGCGTTCGCCGCCGGACGGCGGCGAACCGAACACGGGTCAGGGAACTTGGGAGAAGTGCGGTGAAGGCGATCGTCTACCACGGAGCAGAGGACTTCCGCTTCGAGAGCGTCCCCGATGCGTCGCTGCGCGACGTGGGCGACGCGCTGGTGCGGGTCACGCGCACGGCGATCTGCGGTTCCGATCTCCACCTCTGGCACGGCGCCGGGCTTCCGCTCGCGGAACAGGGCTTCGCGGTCGGCCACGAATTCGTAGGCGTGGTGGAGGACGTGGGGCTCGCGGTGCGCGGCATCCGCAAGGGCGACCGCGTGCTCGCCTCGTGCACGACCGGGTGCGGCACCTGTGCGCCGTGTCGCAAGCAGCTGCACAGCGGCTGCACCGTCACCACCGCAAATGGCGCGCAGGCCGTGTTCGGCTTCTCGTCGGCCCTGCAGGGGGCGCAGGCCGAAGCCGTGCGGGTTCCCTTCGCCGACGTGAATCTGTTCCGCATCCCCGACGCGCTCAGCGACGAGCAGGCGCTCTTCCTCACCGACATCCTGCCGACGGGATACATGGGCGCCGAGCTCGCCGAGGTCGGCGCGGGCGACGTCGTCGTGGTGTTCGGCTGTGGGCCCGTCGGTGCGTTCGCGCAGCGCGCGGCGCAGCTGCGCGGAGCGGCGCGCGTGCTCGCCGTGGATCTCGATGCACGTCGACTCGCGCTCGCGGCCGCGCGCGGATGCGAGACGATCGATCCGAGCCGCGAAGACCTCGGCGCGCGTGTTCTCGCGGCGACGGGCGGGCGTGGCGCCGACGCGGTGATCGAAGCGATCGGCCGACCGGAACTGATCCAACAATCGCTGCTGCTGGTACGTCCGGGCGGTCGCATCGCGGTGATCGGGCTCTGCACGGCGCCGGTGCAACTGATGCCCGTGCTGCTCTTCCTGAAGAATCTCACACTGAGCAGCGGGCTGGTGAACCCGCAGCGCTACGTCGCGCGCCTGCTCGCGGTCATCGAGAGCCGGCGCCTCGATCCCACCGAGATCATCACGCACCGCCTGCCGCTCGCGGATGGCGTGCGCGGCTACGAACTCTTCGCGCGTCACGAGGACGGCGCACTGAAGGTCGTGCTGACACCCTAGCCAGGAGACGCCGGTGCCCCGACTCGACGGCAAGATCGCGCTCGTGACGGGCGCAGGCGCCGGCATCGGCGAGGCGATCGCGCGGCGCTTCCGCGCCGAAGGCGCGTCGCTCGTGGTGAACGACCTCGACGCCGAACGCGCCGCACGCGTCGCACGAGAAGTGGGTGGCTGGTCGTTCGCGGCGGACGTCGCGGATTCGGGCGCCGTTGCGCGGATGTTCGAGGCGGTCGCGACACGCCACGGCCGTCTCGACGTGCTCGTCAACAACGCCGGCATCGCGGGGCACGAGAGCGACCCGTCGCGCGCGGAACGCTTCGCGAGCGCCACGCTCGCGCAGCTGAAGACCACGCGACGTACGCGCCACCGAGTGGCGCCGTCAAGACACCTTCTTCTGACCGCGAAGCGCTGCGCATCATGTCGCCGCAGCTCGCTCGATCATCAACATGGGCTCGATCACGGCACCGGGCGGCGCCGGCGTACCCGGCTACAGCGCTGCGAAGGCCGGTATCCTCGGCCTCACCCGCGCGCTCGCGCGCGAACTCGCGACCCGCCAGATCCGCGTCAACGCGATCGCGCCGGGCTCGATCGAGACCGCGATGACGGCGCCCCTCGCGCCGCTGCGCCCGATCCTCGAGATGCAGACGCCGCTCGGCCGCATGGGCAGCCCCGACGACATCGCCCACGCCACCGTCTACCTCGCCAGCGACGAAGCCGCCTTCGTCACCGGCCAAGTCCTCTCCCCCAACGGTGGCTGGCACATGAGCCAGTAGTCGTTGACTTGGGGACGTTCCTGCTCGCATTGACTTTGTTGACTTCAGGAACGTCCCCAAGTCAACGATCAGACGCAGGTCCAGCCACCGTCGACGAGCAGGACGTGGCCGGTGACGTAGCTGGCGGCGTCGGAGGCGAGGAAGAGCAGCGGGCCGACCAGTTCTTCGACGCGACCGGGGCGGCCCATCGGCGTTCGCTGGCGCATCCACGTCTGGGACGCCTCGTCGGCGAACATGTCGGCGGTCATCTCGCTCGGGAACCATGCCGGCGCGAGCGCGTTCACGCGCACGCCGCGACGCGCCCACTGCGCCGCCAACTCGCGGGTGAGGTTCACGACACCGCCCTTCGACGCCGCGTAGCCTGCCTGCGGGATCTGCCCGACGCCGACCACGCCGAGGATCGACGCGACGTTCACGATCGAACCGCTGCGCTGCTCGAGCATCGCGCGCCCGAAACGCTGCTGTGTCTCGCGGGCGAGCCGCTCGACGTCGTCGGCGCACGCGACGTCGCAGGCGATCGCATCGCGCCTCGCTACCGGCGGCTGCCAAGCGCGCGGCGAGCGCCTGCAGGCGGTCAAGGCGGCGCGCGGCGAGTACCAGCTTCGCGCCGGCAGCAGCGAGTCCCTCGGCCAGCGCCGCGCCAATTCCGGCGGATGCGCCCGTCACGACCGCGACACGACCGTCGAGCCGGAACGCGCGCGCGGGATCCAAGGCGCTCACGCCGGAACCGGCCGCAGCCCGTGGCAGAGTGCGCGCTCCGGCTTCACCCCGACGACGCGCAGCGCGCCGGGGAAACGTTCGATCCAGGATCCCGTCATTCGTCGATCTCCCTGGCGACGTTCGGCGCCGGCCGCAGCAGTTCGCAAACGGCCTTCGGAACGCCGAAGGCTCGGCGCAACGATCCCCGCGCCCGTCTGGGCTCAACGGTCTGCGAGCGCGCGATAGCTGCGCGTCGTAGTAGAGCAGCGGCTCGCGCCCCGCGGCGACCTCGGTGGCCCGTACTTCGCCGACGTAGATCCAGTGGTCGCCCCCGTCGTGCGCGACGGCGACGCGACAGTCGAGCACCGCGACAGAGCCCGGCAGCCACGGCGCGCCCGATGGGCCGTTCCGGCACGCGATTCCCTCGAAGCGCACCGACTCGTTGCCCTCCGTCGCGAAGCGGTCCGCCAGCTCGTGCTGCTCTTTCGCCAACACGTTCACCGCGAAGAAGCCGCTCTCGACGATCCAGGGCAGCGTATGCGCCTTCTTGTCGATGCACACCAGCACGAGCGGCGGCTCGAGCGAAACGCTGCTGAAGGCGGACGCCGTCATGCCGAAGACGCGCTCACCCGCGCGCGTCGTGACGATCGTCACGCCGCTCGCCCAGCGCCGCAGCGCCGCTTGAACAGCTGGCGATCGATCTCAGTTCATGATCTCGCGCCGGCCGGAGGAACCGGCCGCGCCAACACGGGTCAGGGGACATCGAGTCTGAAGCCAGGCGAAATCGAGATCAGGCGGATTTCTCCATGGCGTCGCTGTACTTGCCGTAGCGCGCGGCTCCGTTGCACTTGGCGCGGTGGTAGAAGGCCTTCTGGGCGGCGGCGTGGTTCTCCTGCTTGCCGCCCCAGGCCTTCAGCGCCGGCGCTTGCAGCGCGCGACCGTAGGAGAAGCTCATCTGCCACGGGGTGCCGCCAATGCGGTTCATCTCCGAAAGATGCGCGCTGGCTGCCTCGTCGCTCTGGCCGCCCGAGAGGAACACGATCCCGGGCACGGCCGCGGGAACGACGCGCTTGAAGCAGCGGATGGTGCGCTCCGCGACCTCGCGCACGCTCGCCTGCTTCGGGCACTCGTACCCCGAGAGCACCATGTTCGGCTTGAGCAGGATCTGCTCGAGCGGGACGAGCTGCTGGGCCAGATGCATCGAACACGAAATGCAACGCGCGCTCGGTCGCCTCGTGCGAACGTTCGATGCTGTGCGTGCCGTCCATCAGGATCTCGGGCTCGACGATCGGCACCAGCCCCTCGTCGACGCAGAGCCCGGCGTAGCGCGCGAGCGCGTGGGCGTTTGTGAGCAGGCAGTGGTCGCTGGGCTTGCCGTCCCCGATCGAGATCACGGCACGCCACTTGGCGAAGCGCGCCCCGAGACCGCGGTACTCGACGAGTCGCGCGCGCAGGCCGTCGAGACCGTCGGTGATCTGCTCGTCGGCGCTGCCCGCGAGCTTCGTCGGCCCCTTGTCCACCTTGATGCCCGGGATGATGCCCTTGCTCGTGAGGATCTGCGCGAGCGGGGTCCCGTCCGACGCCTTCTGGCGCAGCGTCTCGTCGAAGAGGATCACGCCGCTCACGAACTCCTCGCAGCCCTTCGTGGTAAAGAGCATCTCGCGGTAGTTGCGGCGGTTGTCTTCGGTGTTCTCGACCTTGATCTTGTCGAAGCGCTTCTTGATCGTGCCGGTGCTCTCGTCGGCGGCGAGGATGCCCTTGCCCGGCGCGACGAGGGACCTGGCGGTGGATTCGAGTTCCTTCGCGTAGCTCATGGGGAGACTCCTTGGGTCGCGGCTCGTGGCGATCGGACGAGAAACGTGGCCCTCTTTATAGAGAATCCGAAGGGCGCCCGGCAGCGGCGGCGCCGGAGTTCGCGCGACGCCGTCTCGACTCGCCTCACGGGGCGCAAACGACCGCGGGGACGAGCCCGAGCCCGTCCCCGCCTGCTTGCACATCACCGGTCCGCGCCCGCGCGGGACCGGCCCATCACGGCTCCGCCTTCTCCGCGGCGTCGACATCCTCCTGGAACTCCTTCGGGACCTTCGGCGCATCCACCTTGCGCGCATTGCGTTTGGTGGCATCGGCCGTGTCGGGCTTCCAGTACACGATCACGATCATGCCCGGTTTCAGGTCCTCGAAGTTCGCGACCTTGCCGTTCATGGTGAACGTGGTTCGGGTGAGGACGCTTCCCTCGGCTTTCACCTGGTAGGTCTGCTCCTTGCCGCCTTCCTTGATCGCGATCGATTGCGCGGCGGCGTCGTAGGAGACGAACTTTCCGTTCGAGCGCTCGCTCTTCACCTCGTCTGCGGCACGCACCGGCGCGGCGACGGCGAGAGCGACGAACCCCGCCAGCGCGACCGCGCACAGTGGCGCACCGAGACGCGGCACCCGCTTCCATTGCAACATCTGGACGCTCCCGTGCAAGACGGCGCGCGGCCGCCTCGCTACTCGGTCTTGCAACCGGCGGCTTCCATGATGTCGGCGTCTAGCTTACCGTTGTCCGACTCCATGGCATCCGGTGCATCGACCTTGGACGCGAACTTCTCCTCGCCCTGCGGCATCCAGTACACGATCACCGGGCGATTGACTTCGAGGTCGGCGAGCTTCGCCCCGCGGCCGTTCTTGGCCACCGAGGTGCCGGTCTTGTCGAGCACAGAGGTGCCCTGCTTGACCTTGAAGGTCTCGTCCTTCTTGCTCTTCTCGTCCTTGACCACGAGGGCGCCAGCGGCGGCGTCGTAGCTGACCATGCAGCCCTCCGTCTTCTTCTTACCCGCGGTGGCCTGCGCGTGCGCGGCCTCGGGAGCGATCCAGGCGAACACGGTGACGACCGCGACGATTGCGATGAGCGCGGTCGGACGGCGGCGGAGAATCGGCATCGAGCATTCCTCCAGATTTCGAGTTGGTTCCCAGTTCGATCAAGTGGAATCCGATGAAGTGGAATCCGATGAAAGGGGATCGACTTCGACGGGTTCAAACGCGCCTGCCGTGGCGCGGCGGGGAATCGTACACGCTCTCGGACGCAATGGGAAAGGGGAGATGCGCCTCACGAGACCGCGCGAGATTGCACTTCGATGAGCACCAGATCCATCACGTTGGTGCCGGTGGGTCCGGTGCGGAGCAGGCCGCCCTCTTCCGCGAAGAACGCGTAGGCGTCGTTGTCCGCGAGAGCGCGGGCTGCGTTCGCGCCCCGCGACGCGGCCCGCGCGACGCTTCCGCCATCGGCGAAGGCGCCAGCCGCGTCGGTGGGCCCGTCGCTGCCGTCGGTGCCCGCCGCGAGCAGTACGGCGTCGTCGCACCCGGCGAGTTCGATCGCCGCCGCGAGCGCCAGCTCCTGCGAGCGCCCGCCGACGCCCGCCGCCGCGCACCGTGACGGTCGTCTCGCCGCCGGCCAGCAGACACGTGGGGAGCCTCGCGGGCGCGAGCGAACGCGCGAGCGCAGCGAGCCGGCGTCCCGCGACGCGCGCCTCGCCGTGCAGCATCGCGCTCACCGCGATCGGGTGCAGCTGCTGTGCGCGCGCCGCTGCGCCGGCCGCGCGCAGCGCATCGCCCAGCGACGCGACGATCGTCGCGTGTACGCGCGCAAAGCCCGCATCGCCCGGCTTCGGCGACTCCTCGCGCGCGCCGCGTACGCCGGCTTCGAGGTGTGCGAGCACGCGCGGCGGGATGCGCTCGCGCAGCGCGCGCGCCGCGAGTACGGCGAGCGCGTCGGCGAACGTGCGACGGATCCGGCGTACACGGACCCGACGCGATCACGTCGAGCGGGTCGCCGAGTACGTCGGAGATGATCAGCACCTCGATGCGCCGAGCAGCCGCGGCGCGCACGAGGCGACCGCCCGCGACCTCGACCAGGTGTTTGCGGACGGTGTTCAGTTCGCGGATGTCCGCGCCCGCAGCGAGCAGCGCGGCGGTCGTCCTCGCGACCTCGTCGAGCGTGAGTCCCGGCTGCGGACACGCGAGCAGCGAAGATGCGCCGCCCGAGAGCAACACCAACAACACGTCGTCCGGATCGGCGGAAGCTGCCATCGCGAGCAGCTCGCGCGCGGCCGCTTCGCAGCGCGCATCCGGAACAGGGTGACTCGACTCGCGCACCGCGACGCGCGAGAGTGCGCGCCCGTGTCCGTCCTTGGTGACGGCGAGTCCCGCGGCGATCCGATCCACCGCCACCGCCTCGACGCCCGCCGCCATTCCGGCGGCCGCCTTGCCAGCGGCGACCACGACCAGCCGTGCATTCGGCACGATCGCACGACCCGCGATTGCGAGCTGCGCGCCATCGCGCTGCAGCGTGCGGCGCACCGCCGCCTCGGCGTCGACGGCCGCCAGCGCGGCGCGAAAGATCGCCGTGAGCCGCGCGCGCGCGCCGGGGTTCACTGCGGCTTCGGAGCGGGACTCGTGGTTCCGCCGCCGGGCTTCCGGAGCGGCGGGGGCGCGGTCGCCGGCCTGGTACCGGGCATCGGGAGCAGGCGGATCTCGATGCGGCGATTGGCGGCGCGACCCTCGGGCGAATCGTCTGACGCCACCGGCTGCTTCGCGCCGCGCGACACCGCGGCGAGTTTCGCACCGTTGACGCCTGACTCTTCGAGCGCCCGCACGACGCGCGCGGCGCGCGCTCCGGCGAGCTCCCAGTTCGTCGCGAAGCGCTCTGCGAGCGCGCCGCGGATCGCCACGCCATCGGTGTGGCCTTCGACGAGGATCTGATAGGGAGCGTAGACTTCGCCGCGCAGATCCTTCGCCAGATCGGCGAGCACGCGCGTGCCTTCTTCGGTGAGCTCGGCGGAACCCGACGTGAAGAGCAGTTCCGCGGGCAGGCTCATGCGCAGCCCTTCGCGCAGCTGGTCGATTTGCGTGTTGTTCGCCGCAACCTCGGCTTCGAGGTCCTTCACGAGCCCTTCGTAGGTGGTCTCGAGCTGGTCGAGCTTCGCGGTCTTGTCGGCGAGTCCGGTCTCACAGGCGGGGAGCCGGCCCTCGATGCCGCGCAGCGTCTCGGTGTCGCGCGCGCTCGCCTCGTGCCGCACCCGCAGGTCTTCGAGGTTGCCGGCGAGTTGATCGCGCTCGCTCGACAGGGCCTGTACTGACGCTTCGAGCTGCTCGTTGCGCGCTTGCAGCGCATCGCGCTCGTCGAGCGTCGCCTGGTGCAGGGTCGGGCTGACGCAGCCGCCGAGCGCGAGCGCGCCGGCCGCGACGAGCACGCATTTCATGCCGCGACCGGCGCCAGCGTCTTGCCGAGCGCCTCGTCGATGGTGCCGACGTAGGAGAGGTCGAGCCCTTCGATCAGGTGTTTCGGGATTTCCTCCACATCGCGGCGGTTGCGTTCGGGCAGCACGACCTCGAGGATCCCGGCACGCTTGGCGGCGAGCACCTTCTCCTTGATGCCGCCCACCGGCAGCACCTTGCCTCGCAGCGTGATCTCGCCGGTCATCGCGACGAAGGGGCGCGCGAGGCGACCCGTGAGCAGCGACGCGAGCGACGTCACCATCGCCACGCCCGCCGACGGCCCGTCCTTCGGCACGCCGCCGGCCGGTACGTGCAGGTGCACGTCGGAACTCTCGAAGGTCTTGGCGTCGATGGCGAGCGACGAGGCCTGGGTGCGCAGCCAGGAGCGGGCTGCTTCGGCGGACTCGCGCATCACGTCACCGAGCGAGCCGGTGAGCTTGATGCCTCCCTTGCCGGGCATCCGCGTGCTCTCGATGAACAGGATGTCGCCGCCCGCGGGCGTCCACGCCAGGCCGACGGCAACGCCGGGCATGCCGGCGCGTTCCGCCAGCTCGGGCTCGAACTTCACCGGCCCGAGCAGGGCGTCGAGATCCTCGGGGCGCACCGTGATCGCGCCGGTGGCGCCCTCCTCGGCGACTCGCCGGGCAACCTTGCGACACACCGAACCGATCTCGCGCTCCAGGTTTCGAACGCCGGCTTCGCGGGTATACGAGTGGATCAGCGCTCGCAGCGTCTCGTCGGGCACCTCGAGCGCGACGTCGGCCACGCCGTTCTGCGCGCGTTGGCGCGGCAGCAGGTAGCGCCGCGCGATCTCCACCTTGTCCTCTTCGATGTAGCCGGGCAGCTCGATGACCTCCATGCG
This sequence comes from uncultured delta proteobacterium, assembly GCA_963801625.1. Lineage (GTDB taxonomy): Bacteria > Myxococcota_A > UBA9160 > UBA9160 > PR03 > PR03. The sequence goes on along the minus strand of CAWDFQ010000009.1, from coordinate 219,837 downwards.
GTCGCGGAGCGCAGGCGGCACCGGGTCCATCCAGTTGGCGGTGGCGATGAAGAGAACCTGCGAAAGATCGAAGGCGACTTCGAGATAGTGGTCGCTGAAGGTGTGGTTCTGCTCCGGGTCGAGCACTTCGAGCAGCGCCGACGACGGATCGCCGCGGAAGTCCTGTCCGACCTTGTCGATCTCGTCGAGCAGGAAGACGGGATTGCGCGTCTTCGCCTTGCGCAGGCTCTGCACGATGCGGCCGGGCAGCGCGCCGACGTAGGTGCGGCGATGGCCGCGGATCTCGGCCTCGTCGCGCATTCCGCCCAGGGAAATGCGCACGAACTCGCGGCCGAGCGCGCGCGCGATCGAGCGGCCGAGCGACGTCTTGCCGGTTCCCGGCGGGCCCGCGAAGCAGAGGATCGGCCCCTTCAGATCACGCTTCAGCGAGAGCACCGCGATGAACTCGAGGATGCGGTCCTTCACCTTCTCCAGGTCGTAGTGGTCTTCGTCGAGGATTCGCTTCGCCTCGGGGACGTCGAGGCGATCGTCCGTCTGCTTCGACCACGGCAGGTCGACCATCCATTCCAGGTAGGTGCGGATCACGCCGTACTCCGCCGAGGCGGGCGGCGTCGTGCCGAGACGGTCCAGCTCGCGACGCGCCTGCTTCAGCGCATCCTCGGGCATGCCCGCGGCCTCGACGCGTTCGCGCAGGCGATCGCCCTCGGCGCCGTCGTCGATCGTCTCGCCGAGTTCCTTGCGGATCGCGTCGAGCTGTTGGCGCAGCAGGTATTCGCGCTGCGTCTTGCCCATCTCGCTCTGGACCTTGTCGCGGATCTCGGCCTCGATGGTGAGCGCCTCGCGCGAACGCGACAGCTCCGCCAACACCGTGCGCAGGCGTTCGCCCACGTCGTTGGTCTCGAGCACGTGCTGCCTCTGCGCGACATCGAGGTCGAGGTTCGAGGCGACGAGGTCGGCGAGGCGGCCGGGGTCGTCGAGGTTCGAGGCGAGCACCTGCAGCTCGTCGGAGAGCTTCGGGCTCTCCGACACGAAGGCGGCGAAGCTCTGCGCGACGTTGCGCTGCAACGCGGTGATCTCGACGGAGTCGCGGTCGCCCGCTTCTTCGAGGCGCTGCACGCGAGCGCTGAGGAACGGTTCCGTCGCGACGAACTCTTCGATGCGCGCGCGCGCCACGCCCTGCACCAACAGGCGGTACGAGTCGTCGGGGAACTTCAGCATCTTCACGATGCGCAGCACCGTCGCGACGCGAAAGACGTCGTCGGCGCCGGGACTGCCTTCCACCGCCCGGCGCACCGCCGGCGCGATCAACAGGCGCTCGGGCGTCACCAGCACGTGGTCGATGAGCCGCTTGCTGCGGATCGTGTTGACCAGCAGCGGCGACAGCAGGTACGGGAAGAGGACGGTGTTCTTGAGCGGGAGCACCGGCAGGACTTCGGGGATCTCGACCCGCACCTCGCCACCATCGCCGCCCACGCCGACCTGAACTTCCGTTCTCTGCCCGCCCACGTCGGGCTCACTCACGTACTGCTCCTCTCCCTGCTTGATTCCGCTGCGTTCTGCGTCCCGTTTCGACGCCGATCCGTCGCGGGCCGGACGGCTTCTTCGGCAGCACGACGCGCAGCAGACCCTCTTCGAGCGACGCCGTCACGCGCTCGCGCTCGAAGGGAATGCCGATGCGGATGGCGCGCTCGAAGGGACCGCTCGCGATCTCCATCTGGTGCAGCCGCTGGGCGTCGTCGTCGACGCGCGGGCGCCGCACGCCGCGGATGCGCAGGATGTCGCCGTCCACCGTCACCGAGATCTCCGCGCTGCGAACGCCGGCCAGCTCGAGCCGCACCACGATCGACCCTTCGGTCTCGTAGACGTCGGCGGCGGGCTGCCAGCGATCGCTGCCGAGCTGCTCGGACAGGCGTCCGAACCACGGAGCGAGCGGGTCGTGGTCGCGCGAGGTGCTCACGGCTCGTTCGAGGCTAGCGGTCGCCCTTCTCCTCCGTGTACTCGGCGTCGATCACGCCCTCGTCCTTGGCTTCGCCGCCGCTCGGCGCGGCGCCGGGAGCCGTTCCCGCGTCGGCGCCACCGGCCTGGGCCTTGTAGAGGGCTTCGGCCACCGCGTGCATCTCCTTCTCCACGCGCTGGCGCGCGGCGTCCATGCGCGCGGCGTCGTTGCTCTCCAGATCCTGCTTGGCTTCGGCCAGCACGGCCGCCACGCGCGTGCGATCCGCCTCGGCGATCTTGTCGGCGTTCTCGGTGAGCGTCTTCTCGGCGCCGTAGATCATCGAGTCGAGCTGGTTGTGCTTCTCGACCTGCTCGCGGCGTGCGTGGTCTTCCGAGGCGTGCGACTCGGCGTCGCGGATCATTCGCTCGATCTCGCCCTTGTCGAGACCGCCCGAGCCCTCGATGCGGATCGACTGCTCCTTCGCCGGTGGCCTTGTCCTTGGCCGAAGCGGAGAGGATGCCGTTCGCGTCGATGTCGAAGGTCACCTCGATCTGCGGGATGCCGCGCGGCGCGGCCGGGATGCCGTCGAGGATGAAGCGGCCGAGTTCGCGGTTGGCCGTCGCGATCTCGCGCTCGCCCTGGAGTACGCGGATCTCGACCTGCGGCTGGCTGTCGCTTGCGGTCGAGAAGACCTGCGAGCGACGCGTCGGGATCGTGGTGTTCTTCTCGATCAGCTTCGTCATCACGCCGCCGAGCGTCTCGATGCCGAGCGAGAGCGGCGTCACGTCGAGCAGCAGGACGTCGCGCACTTCACCGGAGAGCACGCCGCCCTGGATCGCGGCGCCGACCGCCACGACCTCGTCCGGGTTCACGCCCTTGTGCGGCTCCTTGCCGAAGAACTCCTTCACCTTCTGATACACCAGCGGGATGCGCGTCGAACCGCCGACCAGCACCACCTCGTCGATCTGTGCGGTCGTAAGTCCGGCGTCCTGCATCGCGATCCGGCACGGCTCGAGCGAGCGCACCACCAGGTCTTCGATGAGCTGCTCGAACTTGGCCCGCGTCAGCTTCAGGTTCATGTGCTTCGGGCCGGCCTGGTCCGCCGTGATGAACGGCAGATTGATGTCGGTCTGCATCGCGGACGAGAGTTCGATCTTCGCCTTCTCCGCCGCCTCGCGCAGGCGCTGCATCGCCATCGGATCCTTCGAGAGGTCGATGGCCTGGTCCTTCTTGAACTCGGCGATCAGGTACTCGATCACGCGCTGGTCGAGGTTGTCGCCGCCGAGGTGGGTGTCGCCGTTGGTCGACTTCACCTCGACCACGTTCTCGCCGACTTCGAGCACCGAGATGTCGAAGGTGCCGCCGCCGAAGTCGTAGACCGCGATCTTCTCGTCCTTCTGCTTGTCGAGGCCGTAGGCGAGCGCGGCAGCGGTCGGCTCGTTGATGATGCGCTTCACCTCGAGACCGGCGATCTCGCCGGCGTCCTTGGTGGCCTGGCGCTGCGCGTCGTTGAAGTAGGCCGGGACGGTGATCACCGCGGCCTTGACCGTCGTGGCCGAGGTAGGCCTCGGCGGCGGACTTGAGCTTCTGGAGGATCATCGCCGAGATCTCGGGAGGCGAGAGGTCCTTGCCGTCGATGCGGACGCCGGCGCGACCATCCTTGCTCTCGACGACCTCGTACGGGACCAGGCGCGTTTCCTCGGGCACCTCGGACTTGCGGCGCCCCATGAAGCGCTTGATCGAGTAGACCGTGCGCGTCGGGTTGGTGATGGCCTGACGCTTGGCGGCGGCGCCGACGACGCGTTCGCCGTTGTCCGCGAAGCCGACCACGGACGGGGTCGTGCGTCCGCCTTCCTCGTTCGGGATCACGACGGGCTGCCCGCCCTCCATCACGGCCACCACGGAATTCGTGGTTCCGAGGTCGATCCCGATCACCTTTCCCTGCGCACCCGCCTCAGCCATGTCGCCTCCTCTACCGCGTCGTTGCACGGCATGGCGACGAACCTTGGGCCGGGGGTCTGCGATGTCAACCGGCCGCGCGGACTTTGCCCGCAAGCACGCGGAGCGTGCGCGCAGCGAGCCGGAGGCGAGCGCAGCCAATCAGGCTCGCGGTGGCGCCTGCTGAGGCAAGCGCCCCTATCCCTGATCGAGATTCTGCGGCGGTCGCATCCGCACGCGCACCTCGCGCGACTGCTCGAAGAGTTGATCGTCGGACCACGGGAGGCGGCCGAAGACTTCGAGGCGGAGCAGATTGTCGCCCGGCAGCAGACCGAGCAGCTGCCCGTAGCAGCCGTTCTCGCCCGTCGTGAGCAGGTTGGTCACGTCAGCCCCGTTCAGCAAGGCGCGGAAGGTTTCGGAGGCGGTGCCCGCGCCCGGGAACTGGACGAGCAGCTCGACGCCGTCGAGTCCGATCGCGTCACCCGGTTGCGGCGACACGACCTCCAGCAGCACGGGACCGTTCGGCGGCAGCGACGGCCAGAGCGCAACTGCAGCGAGCGCAACCGCCACCAGCAGCGCGCGTTCGAGTCGCCGGAGCATCGACGGTCGCGCCATCGGAACGAGGTTAGCCGAGTAACTTCCCGAAAACGCGCTGGATCCCCCGGGACTTGGAGCAGAGCGCCGGGTTATACTGCGCGCCGCTTTGGGGGGAGACGGCCTTCGACGCGGCGAGTTCTGCCGGGCCGGGAGCCATGCAGTTCAGACGGATCGAGTTCACACGGATCGGGACGGCGCCCGTTCGGCTCCATCCTCATCCTCATTGGAGTCAAGCCCAACGGTGAACCAACCGAGGCGCCCTCGCCTGACGATCGCTCCATGACGATCGATCGACTGGGCATCTGGATCGTGAACACGGCGCTGTTCGCGCTGTGCTGTTTTCTCACCGCTGGGCTCGCCAACGCGTGGATCGCCGAGTGGCTGGCTGCCAGCCCGAACGCGGCGCCCGTTTCGAAGGTCGGCGCCAGCCAGCCAGCCCGCGCCTGGTCGGATCGCCAGACGATTCTCGACCGCAACCTGTTTCGGGTCTCTACGCTGCTGCCCGAGAAGCCCGGCGGAACGCGAATCTCAACTGACGGAAGAAGAGCTGGAGGCGACGCGGCTGCCGCTGAAGCTGCTCGGCACCGTCGCTTCGAGCGACCAGAAGGCCTCCTATGCGGCGGTCGAGGATCAGCAGAGCCACAAGAAGATCATCGTGCGCGTCGACGAGCGCCTGCTCGACAAGGCCACCGTGCTCCGCATCGAGCGGCGCCGCATCGTGCTGCAGAACGGCGCGAAGCGAGAAGAGCTGGCGCTCGACGACGACGAGAAGGTTCCCGGTGGCGGCGTCCGGCAAGCCAGCGCGGGCGGCGCGGCCACGCCGCCCGCGCCGGCTGGCGGCGATCTGCGCGAGCGCATCAAGCGACTCTCCGAGGGAAACTTCCAGGTGAAGCGCGAAGACGTGGAGGAAGCGGTTCGCAATCCCGCCGAGCTGTTCTCCGAGGCCCGCATCCTGCCCAAGTACGACAACGGCGCGATGGTCGGCATGCAGCTCTCGTCGATCAAACCGGGCAGTCTCTTCGAAGAGATCGGCATCCAGAACGGCGACACCGTCACGCAGGTGAACGGCATCACCGTGACCAGCCCACAGGACAGCGCCGCGTTGCTGAAGGAGCTGACGGAAGCGAGCGAGTTCCAGGTGAACGTACTCGGGGCGGACGGGCAGAACCGTGCGCTCACCTATTCGATCGGTAAGTAGCGGGGGGAGCACGCATCGTGATCCATGCACTTCGAGGTGGCCTCAGTGCCGTCGCCGGGCTCCTGCTGATCCCGCTGCTCGCAGCGGCGCAGCCAGAACAGCTGGCGCCGAAGCCGCCGCAGCGGCCGATCCGCACGCGCCCCGCCGCGGCGACACCGACCGGTGTCCAGCCTGCGGTGGCACCGCAGACCCCCGGTGGACCGGTCGACCGCAGCGCCGGCGCCGACAAGGCGACCGTCACGGCGAACGGCCTCGTGAACCTCGACTTCGAGGACGTCGAGCTGGCCGTGGTGATCGACACGATCGCCAAGCTCACCGGCAAGAACTTCGTCTACGACGACCGCGTGCGCGGCCGCGTGACGATCATCTCGCCGTCACCGATCCCGGTGGCGCAGGCGTTCACGGTGTTCGAGTCGGTGCTGCAGGTGAAGGGCTTCACGACCGTCGAGGCGCCCGGCGGCGTGCTCAAGGTGATCCCGATCCGCGACGCCAAGGAAACCAGCATCGACACGCAGAGCAGCGCGCGCGCCACGCCGGACACCGATCGCTTCGTGACCCGCCTGATCCCGCTCTCGTACATCGACGCCGAGCAGATCGCGAACACCTTGAAGCCGCTGGTCTCGAAGGAAGCCGCGCTCGTCGCGTACGCCGGGACCAACACGATCATCCTCACCGACTCGGCCTCGAACATCACGCGCATCCTCTCGATCCTGGAAGCCGTCGACGTCGAGACCTTCAAGGAAGAACTCGCGCTGCTCCGACTCCAATACGCCGACGCGACGGTCGTCGCCGACCAGCTCTCGCAGCTCTTCGGAGCGGAAGTCATGGGGGGAGCGCGGCAGTCGACCGCCGCCGCGCGCGTGCGGGCGCGGCCGCAGCCGGTGGTGCCGGGACAGCCGCAGCCGGGGCAATCCCCGGCGGCCAGCCGGCGCGGTCAGGTGCGCATCATCACCGACGAGCGCACCAACTCGCTGGTCGCGCTGGCATCGCGCGCAACGCTCGAGGAGGTCCGCGACTTCATCCGCAAGATCGACCTGCCCGTCGAAGGCGGCGGCCGCATCCAGGTCTACTACCTGAAGCACGCCGATGCGGAGGAGCTGGCGGACACGCTGAACTCGCTGCTCGGCGGTGGCGGTGGTGGTGGCGGCGGCGGCGCCCAGGGAATGCAGGGCGCGCCCCAGATCGCCGGACAGGTGACGGAGATCGTGAGCGGAGTCGACCTGGTCACCTCGGACGTCGCGACCAACTCGCTCGTGATCCAGGCGAGCCCCGAGGGCTACCAGGCGCTGCTGAGCGTGATCGACAAACTCGACATCGCGCGACCGCAGGTGCTGGTCGAAGCGCTGATCATGGAGGTGGGACTCACCGACAACGAGTCGCTCGGCTTCAACGGGCTGGTGCGACTCGTGAACGGCGCGACCGACATCGCGATCCGGAGCGCGACCGACGACAGCACGCTCGGCGCACTGCGGAGTGGGCGGACCTGCCGCCGCGGCCGTCCCGTTCCTCACCAACTTCCTGCGGCGCACCTACTCCGGCACGGATGCGTCCCCGACGAGCAACGGCTCGCTGATCCAGGGAGTGATCCGAGCGTCGGCCACCGACAACAGCATCAACATCATCTCGGCGCCCCACATCCTCACGTCGGACAACGAGGAAGCCGAGATCCTCGTCGGCAACAACATCCCGATCATCACGAGCCGCGTGCAGCAGGCCGGCACGACCGCCACCACCACCGTCGACAACTCGCTCGCGACGTCGGTGAACGTCGAGCGTCAGGACATCGGCGTGACGCTGCGCGTGACTCCGCAGATCACCGAGGGCGACACCCTTCGAATGGAGATCTTCCAGGAGATCACCGACATCAACAACCAGATCCAGGGTGACGTCGGCAACGTCACCCAGGTCGGCCCCGCCCTTTCCAATCGACGCATCGAGAACGTCGTCGTCGCCGCCGACGACGACACGATCGTGATCGGCGGGCTGATCGGCGATCGCTACCAGGACGACCTCACCAAGGTGCCGTGGCTCGGCGACATTCCGGTGCTCGGCTGGCTCTTCAAGACCCAAGGCAAGAAGCTCCAGAAGGCGAACCTGCTGGTCTTCCTCACGCCTCACATCATCCGCGGACCGGACGAATCAGAGAAGCAGTCGATCGTGAAGCGCGAGGAGTTCCGCCGCCGCTCGGTGCAGGCGCTCGGCGAGAACCCCGATCAGGATCTGTTGCCCGACCGCACGATCGGCGTGCTCGGCGACCCGTCGGCCACCTCGAAGCAGAATCCGGCGCGCGGCGCCGTAGACGCACTCGAGAAGCGCTACCCGCTCGAACGCATGCTCGAAATCGAGCGGCAGCAGGCCACCGAGAAGTCGCGCACCCGGGCCGCTGCGACCGCTCCCGCGCCGACTGCGCGTTACCTCGTGCTCGGCGGCGTGTTTGCAGATTCGGGCGTGGCGCAGTCGACGCTCAGGCGACTCGTGGATGCGGGCTACGAGGGTACGCTGGTGTCCTCCCGCGCGAACGGGCGCGTGCTGCTCGAGCTGCGCGTCGGTCCGTACGTGGATCTCGGTGAGGCCGAGCGCACCGCCACCGCGCTGCGGAGCGGCTACGCGCTGGCGCCCCAGGTGCTCGTCCAGCAAGAGGAGGAAGCGCTGCCGTGACGAGCCCGGCCGTCGTCGCAACCCCTGGCGCGCTCTCGCTCGGCGCGCTGCTGCTGCGTGCGACGCGCCTCACGCCGGAGCAGCTCGACGACGCGCGCGCGCGCGCCGAAGACGCCGGGACTTCGCTCGTCGACGTGCTGATCGAGAACGGCATGCTGGACGAGCCGGAAATCCTCAGCGCGCTCGGCGAGGCGCTCGGCATGCCGGTGCGCAGCCCGATCGCCGCCGACCGCATCGACGCCGCACTCGTCGACGAGATCCCGATCGCCTTCGCCAAGGCGCACGGCATCCTGCCGCTCGAACGCACCACCGCCGGCGTCGTGCGCATCGCCGTCGCCGATCCGTTCGACACCGACGCGATCGACGACCTGCGCCTGCTCTTCGACGGCGCTGAGGTCGAGCCGGAACTCGCGAGCCGCCGTGCGATCCTCGACGCCATCAACCACGTCTACGATCGCGGCCCGGCCTCCTCCGAGGCGCTCGCGCTCGACGCCTCCGAAGACCTCGACGCGCTCGCCTCCGAGATCGGCGCGCACGAGCCGCAGGATCTGCTCGAGGCCGCCGACGATGCGCCGATCATCCGGCTGGTGAACTCGCTGCTCCAGCACGCCGTGAAGGAGCGCGCAAGCGACATCCACCTCGAGCCCTTCGAGCGCGAGATCCGCGTGCGCTTCCGCATCGACAACATCCTCTACGAACCGGTGCGCCCGCTGCCCCGCGCGCTCCAGGCGCCGATCGTCTCGCGCATCAAGATCATGGGCGGCCTCAACATCGCCGAGAAGCGACTGCCGCAGGACGGTCGCATCCGGCTGAAGATCGCCGGCCGCGACTACGACGTGCGGCTCTCGACGATCCCGATCGCGCACGGCGAGCGCGTCGTGATGCGGCTGCTGCCCCGCACCAGCGAGATGCTGAACCTCGAGAACCTCGGCTTCGACGAGGATCATCTCGCGACCTGGAACAAGCTGATCACGCGACCCAATGGCATCGTGCTCGTCACCGGTCCGACGGGCAGCGGCAAGACCACGACGCTCTACGGCGCGCTTTCACGCATCAACACGCTCGACGTGAACATCATCACCGTCGAGGATCCGGTCGAGATCCAGCTGCCGGGTGTCGGACAGATCGAGGTGAACCACAAGATCGGTCTCACCTTCGCGTCGGGCTTGCGCTCGATCCTGCGCCAGGATCCGAACGTCGTGCTGGTCGGCGAGATCCGCGACCTCGAGACCGCCGAGATCGCGATCCAGGCGTCGCTCACCGGCCATCTGGTGTTTTCGACGCTGCACACCAACGACGCGCCGAGCGCCATCACGCGCCTCGTCGACATGGGCGTCGAGCGCTTCCTGGTGGCGTCGTCGCTGGTCGCCGTTCTCGCGCAACGGCTGGTGCGCCTGCTCTGCGCCAACTGCCGCGAGGCCTACGAGCCCTCCGCCACAGAACTCGCCGAACTCGGCCTGCGCAGCGCCAAGGCCTTGCAGGCGTTTCGTCCCGGTACCTGCGAGCGCTGCAACTACACCGGCTACCGCGGCCGCCTCGGCATCTTCGAGCTGATGCTGATCGACGACGCAATCCGCGATCTGATCGCGCAGAACGTCGATTCCAAGCGCATCAAGCGGCAGGCCGTCGCGAACGGCATGCGCACGCTGCGCGTCGACGGCGCCCGCAAGGTGCTGCGCGGGATGACCTCGATCGCCGAGGTGCTGCGCGCCACGGAGGAAGAGACGGTCGTGGCAGAGGTCTAGCCTCTGGTCCGTCCATTCGCATTGCCCGTGTATGCATACAAAGGAGTGACGCAGGCCGGGCGCAATACGCGCGGCTTCGTGGACGCGGACAGTGCGCGCTCCGCGCGCGCCAAGTTGCGCCGCGACGGGGTGTTCCTCACCGACCTCTCCGAGAGCGCGGCGGAGAAGCAGGGCGCGGCAAGCGACGCGAAGTCGCTCAACGTCTCGTTCGACCTGTCGCGCTTCCGCCGCGTCGCACCCCTCGATCTCGCGCTCGCCACGCGCCAGCTCTCGACGCTGATCGGCGCCGGAGTGCCGCTCGTGCAGGCGCTCTCCGCGCTCGCCGAGCAGGTGGAGACCGCGCGCCTGAAGGGCGTGATCGGCCAGATCCGCGACCGCGTGAACGAAGGCTCCACGCTCGGCGACGCGATGGCGCAGGCCGGCACCTTCTCCGACCTCTACGTCGGCATGGTGCGCGCCGGCGAAGCGGGCGGCGCGCTCGAACAGGTGCTCGAGCGCCTCGCCGAGTATCTCGAAAGCGAAGTGCGACTGCGCAACAAGGTCGGCTCGATCCTGATCTACCCGAGCGTGATGTTCGGTTTCGCGCTGATCGTCGTCGGTGTGCTGGTGACGGTGGTGCTGCCGCAGATCACCGAGCTGCTTGCGAGTCTCAACCAGCCGCTGCCGTTCTACACCCGCGCCATCATCGAGATGGCGCGCTTCATGAAGAGCTACTGGTGGGCGGTCGCCGCGGCGCTGCTGACGGTGGTGATCCTGATTCGCGCCGTGGTGCGCACCCAGGCCGGCCGCGCGAGCGTCGACCGCATGAAATTGCGCCTCCCGGTGGTCGGGCGCACCGTGCGCCTGCTCGCCATCTCGCGCTTCACCCGCACGCTCTCGACGCTGCTCGCCGGTGGGCTGCCGATCGTGAGCGCGCTCGACACCGCGAAACACGTCGCCAACAACGTCGTGCTCGGCGCGGCGATCGACGCCGCGCGCGATTCGGTGACCGAAGGCCAGTCGCTCGCCCAGCCGCTGCGCGCCAGCGGCGAGTTCCCGCCGATCGTCGTACACATGGTCGAGGTGGGCGAGCGCTCAGGCGAACTCGAGTCGATGCTCGAGAAGGTCGCGCAGACCTATGAAGACCAGGTCGAGACTTCCGTCACACGCCTGACCGCCCTGCTCGAACCCATGCTGATCCTGCTGATGGTGGGAATCGTCATGTTCATCATCGCCGCGACGCTCGTGCCGCTGCTCCAGATCACGAGTTCGATCGGAAAGTGAAGGAGAACCACGCATGTCCGCTCCCCTCGTCAGCAATCCGTCTCGATTCCCCATTGTCCCGCGCAGCGAGCCGAAGGCGAGCGGCGACCGCGCACAGCGCGCACCGCACCTTCGAGGCACGACCCCCCGTTTCCCGCGTAGCGAGCCAGAGGCGAGCGGCGACCTTCATAAGGCCGGTTTCCCGCGTAGCGAGCCAGAGGCGAGCGGCGACCTTCATAAGGCCGGTTTCCCGCGTAGCGAGCCAGAGGCGAGCGGCGACCTTCATAAGGCCGGTTTCCCGCGTAGCGAGCCAGAGGCGAGCGGCGACCTTCATAAGGCCGGTTTCACCCTGATCGAGATCATGGCCGTGGTGCTCATCATCGGCCTGCTCACGGCCATCGTCGGCACCGCGATCTTCGGACAGATCGACCGTGCGCGCGTGACCACCGCGAAGACACAGATGAAGAAGATCGAAGCCGCGCTCGACTTCTATCGGATGGACAACGGCCGCTATCCCACCACCGAGCAGGGGCTCGACGCGCTCGTGCACCAGCCGAGCACCGAGCCGGTGCCGCGCCAGTATCGGCCCGAGGGATATCTCCAGGGCGGCAAGGTCCCGCAGGATCCGTGGGGCTCGCCGTACGAGTATCAGGCCCCCGGGCAGCGCAACACCTACGGCTTCGACATCTGGAGCTTCGGCGCCGACGGCCAGCCCGGCGGCAAGGACGTCGACGCCGACGTCGGCAACTGGTCCGAGGACTCGGCTCCTTGATGCGAGTTCCGGCGAGCGCGCACAGCACCCTCGAGGCACAATCGCCCGTTTCCCGCGTAGCGAGCCGCAGGCGAGCGGCGATCGCGCACAGCGCGCGCCGCACCATCGCAGCACAATCGCCCGTTTCCCGCGTAGCGAGCCGCAGGCGAGCGGCGAGACCTCATCAAGCTGGCTTCACGCTGATCGAGATGCTCGCCGTGGTCGCGATCTTCGGCCTGATCGCCGCGATGGTGCTGCCCAACATCGACCTCGGTGGCTCGCGCATCGTGCGCGGCGAGGCGCAGGATCTCGCGACCGCGATCGAGTTCGCGCGGCAGCGCGCGGTGATGACGGGTCGCACACACCGGGTGGTGATCGAAGTCGACCGCGGCGAACACTGGATCGAGTGGGCGGCGCCGCGGGAAGCAGTGAGCGCGGCGACCGGTGGCGAAGCAGGGACCGCGGAGGTGGAACGTCCGCTCGAACTCGTCCCGCCGCCGCTCGACGTCGACGAATTCGTGCCGATCCCCGGCGAACTCGGCCGCGTGCACCGCGCCGCCGACCAGACCGCGATCCTCGGCGTCGAAGTGTCGGGCGGCCTGGCCGACCGGGGTCGCGTCGAGCTGCGCATCACGCCCGACGGCGCCGCCGACCCCGCGTCGATCCTGGTCGGCGACGCGGACGGGGGCAACGCGCTGCGCATCGAAGTGGAGCCGCTGGCCGACGCGGCGCGGATCGTCGATGCCGAGTAAATTTCATGACGTCTCGCCGCTCGCCTGCGGCTCGCTACGCGGGAAACGGGCGATCGTGCTTCGAGGGTGCGGCGCGCGCTGTGCGCGATCGTCGCTCGCCTGCGGCTCGCTACGCGGGCCTGATGGCTTCTCGCCGCTCGCCGTTGGCTCGCTACGCGGGAGGGGGGGGTCGGTGCGTCGGGATGGGTTCACGCTGCTCGAGGTGCTCGCGGCGGTCGCGATCCTCGGCATTGCGTACATCGCGCTCGGGTCGAGTGGCATCCAGGGCTTGCAGTACGAAGGCGAGGCGCGACGCCGCCTCGAAGCGTCGCTGCTGGCCGACAGCGTGCTCGCCGAGATCGAGGCGGGAATCGAAGCGGGAGGGGCGCCGGCGCTCGGAGAGGACGAGCGCGAGGCCGACGGCTTCAAGATCGCGGTGGCGATCGCGCCTTTCTCGATCGTCGTGCCTGATGAGCAGGGCAAGAACGGCAAGCGACTCGGCAACGCGCGCTCTCGTCTCGGCGGCTCCGGTGCGCAGGCACAGCAGGCCGCGATTCCGGGGCCGAGCCTGCTCGGCGACGGCAGCGGTCCCGGTGCCGCCTCCCCGCTGCGCAGGATCGACGTGAGCGTCGTCTGGAACGAAGGCTTCGGCGAGCGCAGCGTCTCGCGCACCACCTTCGCACTCGACGCCGAGGCCGCGCGTCCGACGCTCGACGCGATCGCTCAGTCGCAGGCCGCCGCGCAGGGCCAGCGGCAGCAGCCGGCCGCGCCGAACCCCCTCGGCGGTGGTAAGCAGGGGCACGATCGGAAACGAGCAATGAGCGCAGCGAGCCCCAGGCGAGCGGCGATCGCGCACAGCGCGCGGCGCACCCTCGAAGCGCAATCGCCCGTTTCCCGCGTAGCGAGCCAACGGCGAGCGGCGAGACCTCATAAGGCCGGCTTCACGCTGCTCGAAATGTTGGCGGTGATCTTCCTGATGTCGATCGTGCTCTTCGTCGCGATCGACTTCTACCTGGATCTCTCGGTTGCGAGCAACACGGCCGCCGAGCAGACGCGGAACGCGCGGCGCGCTGTCGGGCTGCTCGACCGCGTGGCGCGCGACCTCGAAGGCGCTCTGTTGCTCAAAAAGCCCGACGCCGTCGACCCGATCGCGTGGCCGTGGCTCTTTCTCGCCGAGTCCGAAAGCGCGGAGTCCGGCGCCGAGCGCGTGAAGTTCGTACGCCGCGGCCATCACCCGAACGCCGAGTCCGCCGCGGAATCCGATCTCGAACTCGTGTCGTGGATCATCGCGCCCGGCGCGGACGGGGAAGGCGACCTGGAGCTGCGGCGCGCGAGCTGGCCGCAGCTTCCCGAATCACTCGACCGATCCTTCCCGACCGCCGAGACCAGCGACCTGGTGGCCGCCGGGCTCGCGTCGTTCGGCATCCAATTCCAGGACGACGACGGCGCCTGGACCGGGCGCTGGGACTCGACGACGCTGGCCGGAGCGAGCGAGCTGCCGAGGGTCGCCGAGATCGAGGTTTCCTTCCGCACCGGTCCCGGCGCCGACGACGTCGAGGGTCCCTACCTGCGCCGCGTGCTGCTGCCGCTGCGCCCGATCGATCTCGAGGAGCAGCTCGCGCAGGCGGAGGGAACTCCAGCGAGCACGAACCCGCGCGACCTGGATGGCGACGGCAAAGACGACGAGACCGGCGAGCCCGTCGCGAGCGATGCGAGCAACCTCTCCGGTGGCGGCGCGGACGATGAGCAGGCGGGCGAGATGACGGTGGCGGAGTGCCTCGCCGTGGCGCCCGAAGTCGTGCCCATGCTGGAAAGCATGGGGGGCCCGGGCTTCGTCGCGTCGGTCAAGAGCTTGCGGCTGAGTGCCGTGCCGCCTCAGTTCAGCGCGATGATCCCGGCGGCGTGCCGGCAATGACGACCGTGCCGCAGCGCGTGTTGCGCTCCCAATCGGGCATCGTGCTCGTCATGGTGCTCTTCTTCGTGCTGCTGCTCGCGAGCGCAATGGCGAGCTTCCTGCGGCGCGTCGCGGTCGACTCCAGCATCGCGACCAATCGCGACCGCGCGCAGCAGGCCGAGGCGCTGGCGCGCGGCGGCGTGCGACTCGCCGAGGCGATCCTGCTCGAAGACCTGCGCAGCAAGGGCGCACAGGGCGGACCCGACAGCCATCACGACCTGTGGGCGCGCGCCAGCGAACTCGATCTCATCGACGACCCCGACGTCGATCTTCGCGTGCAGATCGAAGACGCCGGGGCGCGCATCAATCTGAACGGCTTCCTCGCCAAGGGCGTCGTCGACGAGAAGGGACGCCTCTATCTCCAACAGCTCCTCGCGGGCGTCATCGCGACCATGCCGGGCCGCCCCGAAGAGCTGCTCTACGACCCCGTCGAGCTGGCCGCGAACCTGGTCGACTGGATCGACAGCGACGAAGTGAGCGCGAACGGCGCGCCCGAAGACGAACTCTACCAGCACCGCAACCCGCCCTACCGCCCGCCGAACCGGCCGCTGCTCTCGGTCGATGAACTGCGCCTCGTCGCGGGCTTCGACGGCAGGCTCGTCGATGCGCTGAAGCCGCTCGTCGGCGTCTACGGCGGCGGCGGCGTGAATCTCAACACCGCGCCGGAGTGGGTCCTGATCCAGCTCCAGCGCGGCAGCGCGGTGAGCGGCTCGCGCGCGCTCGAAGAAAAGGACGTGCGCCGCATCGCCAAGGCGCGCGAGGAAGGCACGATCTGCGGCGGCGACGAGTCGGCGGAGGGCTGCACCCCGCTCGCCGAGCTGCTCGAAGGCGACACGCTCGAGCCCGCGGCGACCGAACGCTCGAAGGTGTTCACGGTGACGGCCGTCGCGCGCGTCCTCGACGTCGAGCGCCGCATCGAGACCGTGATCGACCGCACGGCCACGGGCGGCCCCAAGCGGCTGTCCTGGAGCGTTCAGTGAGCGCGGTGGAACGATTCGCAGGCGCTGCGGTATCCATAGGTCCCCATGCTCGGTAAGAGTCTCGGTCTCGATCTCGGCAGCCACTCGATCAAGCTCGTCGAGCTGCGCCAGAACCTGCGGACGGTGGAAATCGCCCGGCTGCAGGCCGTCAACGTCGCGAACGGGACCTCCGAGTTCGACGCGCTGCGCGACAGCGCCCAGGCCCTCGGTCTGGTCGGCGAACGCGTCGTCACGGCGATCCCCGGCGACCGCATCGCGCGCCGCGCGATGCACTTCCCGTTCCGCGATCGCCGCCGCATCGCGCAGGCGGTGCCCTTCGAGGTCGAGAGCGAGACGCCCTTCGATCTCGACGAGGTCTTCGTGGACTGGGAACTGGTCGGCGAAGCTCGCGCGGCAGCCGACGTGATCGCCACCGTAGTGACGCGGGCCGAGGTGGCGAGCCGACTCGAAGCGCTGCGCGACGCCGGGCTCGGCGCACGCGTGCTCGAAGTCGAAGGGCTCGCGCTCGCGAACCTCACCGCGTTCGTCCCGATGCCGGGCACGCGGCTGCTCGTGGACCTCGGCCACCGCAAGACGACGCTGTGCCTGCTGGTGGACGGCGTCGCGCGCGCAGCGCGGTCGCTGCCACTCGGCGCGCGCACGCTCACCGAGGCGATCGCGCGCGAGACCAACGCCGACTGGGACGAAGCCGAGCGCGTGAAGTGTCGCGACGGCGTGTTCGGCCCGAACCTGGTGCCCAACTCGCCCGCGACCGAGCGCGCGCTCGGCCGCCTGGTGCGCGAACTGGTGCGCAGCGTGGGCGGCTTCGAATCCGCGCTGGGCGCTCCGCCCGAGAAGGCGATCGAAGAGATCACGCTGCTCGGTGGCGGCGCGCGCTTGCAGCGCATCGACGAGTACCTGAGCGCGCAGCTCGGCATCCGCTGCGTGCGCTTCAGCGTGCCGCCGGGCGAGGCGACCGGCGCCTTCCTCGCCGCCGGGGACCCGCTGCGCTTCGCGCCGGCACTCGCGCTCGCACTGCGCGGCACGCTGCGCGCAAAGACGCGCATGAACTTCCTGCAGGCCGAGTTCGCGCCGCGCCTCGACCTGCGCCGCCTCGCCAGACAGTTTCGCAGCAGCCTCGTGCTCGCGGCAATCGCGTTGCTGCTGGCGCTCGGCACCGGCCTCGAGCGCATCGTGATCCAGGGCCGGCGCGCCGCGGCGCTCGAAGCGGAGCTAGCGCAGCTCTGGAGCCAGGCGCAGCCCGGCAAGCCGATGCCCGCGAACGTCTCCCACGCGCTCGACGGCGCACTCCGCGAGGCGCAACAGCGTGCCGACTTCCTCGGCATCTACGGCGGCAACCTCTCGGCGCTCGACATCCTCACGCAGATCTCGAAGCTCGTGCCCAAGCAGCTGGACGTGATCTTCGAGGAGATGTCGATCGACGGGCAGGTGGTGCGCTTCCGCGGCCACACGCCGAGTTTCGCCGCGGTCGACCAGTTGAAGGCGGCGCTCGCCGGCTTCCCGCATTTCGGCGAGATCCGCGTCGCCGAGATCCAGGCCGACGCCGCGCGCGGCGGCAACAACTTCAGCGTGACGATCGGGCTCACCCAGGGGAGCACCGCCGACGAAGGCGCCGCGCCGGCACCCGCCCCGCCCGCCTCACCCGCCCCGCCCGCGGCGCGCGCTGCGTCTGCCCCGGCGGCGAAACCGGCGAAGCCGCAGCCGCCGCAACCGCCAGCGGGAGCGGGCAAGCCGTGAACGGTCTCGTCGATCGACTGCGCACCGCCCTCGCATCGCTCGCGCCGCGCGAGCGGCTGCTGCTCGCGGGAGCGGGCGGTGTGTTGCTGCTCACGATCCTGTGGTTGGCCGTCGCGATGCCGGCCATCGCGAGCATTCGCAACGCGGAAGAGCGCGTCGCCGCCGCCGAGCGCGACCTCGCCTCGGCGCGCCGCCTGCAAGCCACACTCGGCGAACTCCAGGGCCGCCTCGGCGCCGTCGAGCAGCGCATCCGCGAGGGACCGGCGGGAAACATCTTCACCACGCTCGAAGAACTCGCCCGGCAATCGGCCGTGAAGGTCGAGTCGATGGAGCCGCAGGCCGCGCCCGCGCAGGATCGCTACAAGGAGACCAAGGTCCAGGTCGTCCTGAAGCAGGTGACGCTCGCGCAGGCGGTGGCGTTCCTGCACGGTGTCGAGTCGTCGCCGCAACTGCTCTCGGTCAAGAGCCTGCGCATCCGCACCCGCACCGAGAAGAAGGAAGACATGCTCGACGTGACCTTCACCGTGTCCTCGTTCGAGGCGCGCGGATGACAGACGCGATGAGCCCTCTGATGGCCGCGCGACGAGCCCTCTGATGACCGAACTGGGAATCGCGCCCGCCTTCGGTTTGTCCGGCTTCCGCCGCGCGCTCGCGATCAGCGTTGCCGCGGTCGCGCTCACGTCGGTCTTCCTCGTCGCCGGCTTCCCGTACGACCGCCTCGCACCGCGCGCCGCCGCGGCGATCGAGAGCGCCACCGGCGCGCGCGTCGCGATCGGACGACTCGACGTCGGCGTGACCTCGTGGGCGCCGCAGCTGCGTGCCCGGGACGTGGACGTCGCGTGGCCCAGCGGAAAGTCCGCCTCCTTCCAGAGCTTCCGCGTCCGCCCGGCCTGGTCGATGGCCTGGCTGCGCGGCACGCCCGCGCTGGTGATCGAGGCGCGCTCACCGCTCGGTAGAGTGAACGGAATCCTGATCGGCGGCACCGAGCCGTCTTTCGACGGCGAGCTGCAACAGGTATCGCTCGCGATGCTGCCGCTGCAGGAGATCGCGGCGGGCACCCAACTCGACGGCCGCGCCGACGCGACGACTCGACGTGACGATCGCCGAGGCCGGTCCGCAGGGCCGCGTGCACTTCGAGGCGACAGCAGGGCTCGCTGACGCTGCCGCTGCTCCCGATCGGTGTGCCCTTCGACAAACTCAGCGGCGAGCTCGTGTTGGGCGGCGACACCCTCGCGGTGCTGAACGCGTTCGACCTCGCCGGACCGCTCGTCGCGCTGACGGCGTCGGGCACGGTCGGTCGCAACGCCAATCCCGATCTTGCGCCGCTCGCGCTGAAGGCGCGCATCGAGGCGCGCGAGCCGGCGGTGCGCTCGATGCTGCAAGCGCAGGGCGTCGCGCTCGACGCGAGCGGTGCGGCCGCCGTCGAGATCGGCGGCACGCTCCGCAGCCCGGAAGTCGCCCCGGCGCGCGCTCGTCCCGGCGGAGCCAGATGAGCACCGAGTCGCTGCAGAAGATCTTCAAGACGCTCGCGGACTCGACCCGCGTGCGCATCCTCGCGCTGCTCGAACGCGAAGAGCTGGCCGTTCAGGAGCTGATGGACGTACTGGCCATGGCGCAGAGCCGTGTCTCGCGACACCTCGGCATCCTGCGCGAAGCCGGCCTGCTGCGCGACCGCCGCGAGGGCACCTACGTCTTCTACCGCTTCGCGACGCCGAAGAGCGGCGCCTGGAGCGATGCCTGGCAGCTGGCGCGCCGCGAACTCGCCGGCGATCCGGCCGCCGAGCGCGATGCGGCGGCGCTGGTGCGCGTCGTCGCGGCGCGCGCGTCGCGTATCCGGACGTTCTTCGACAGCGTCGGCCCCGAGTGGGACGGGCTGCGCAAGGTCTTCAACGACGATGCGCTGCGCGCGCGCGCAATCGCGCACCTGGCGCCGCCGGGCTGGACGGTGTGCGACGTCGGCACCGGCACGGGCATCCTCGCCAAGGAAGTGGCGCGCCTCGGGTTGCGCGTGATCGCGGTCGATCACTCGCCGCGCATGCTCGAAGCGGCGCGCTCCAGCTTGGAAGCGGAGGGCTGCGCGGTTGAAGCGGAGGGCTACGCGCTCGGATCCGAAGGCTGCGCGGTCGAGCTGCGACGCGGCGAGGCGCAGGCGCTACCGCTCGCCGATGGCGAGGTCGACGCTGCGCTCGCCCACATGGTGCTGCACTACGTGCCGCAGCCGGCCGAGGCGCTGCGCGAGATGGCGCGCATCGTGAAACCGGGCGGTGTGGTCGTCGTGGTGGACTTCGTACGCCACGAGGCCGAGTGGATGCGCGAAGAGCTGGGCGTGCTCTGGCTCGGCTTCCCGGTCGACGAGATCGTGCGCTGGCTCGGCGACGCCGGGCTCGAAGCGGCGCGCATCGAAGAGTTCGCGAGCCCGTCCCCCGCGCGCGACCTGCCCGGCACATTCCTCGCGTCGGCGCGCAAACCCGCTTGAAGATGCGCGCCGTCCTGCTCGACGCCGCGGGCACGCTGATCCACGCGCGCGAACCCGTCGGCGAAACCTACGCGCGGATCGCGCGCGCGCACGGCGTCGAGGTACCGGCCTGGCGCGTGCAGGACGCCTTCCTGCGCGTGCTGCGCGGCGCACCGCCGATGTCCGCCGGCAACGACGCCGGAGAGCGCGCGTGGTGGCGCGACGTGGTGCGCGCCACCTTTCGCGCCGCCGACCAGATGCAGCGCTTCGCCGACTTCGAGACCTGCTTCGACGCGCTCTTCGCCCATTTCGCGCGACCCGACGCGTGGCGCGCCGCGCCCGGCGCGCGCGCTGCGCTCGCGGCACTGCGCCGCGCGGGACGCCGCGTCGCCGTCGCCTCCAACTTCGACCACCGCCTGCCCGCGATCCTCGCCGGGCTGGAGCTGGCCGGCGAGCTCGACCTCGTCTGGCTGCCGCGCGATGCCGGCGTCGCAAAACCCGACCCGCGTTTCTTCCGCTCTGCGTGCGACCGACTTGGCGTCGCTCCCGTCGATGCCGTCGTCGTGGGCGACGACCCGGAGCAGGACATGGCGGCTGCGCGTCGCGCCGGGCTGCGGGCGATCGACGTCGCGTCGCTTGCTAGTCTCGGCGCGCTTCCGGAGCGGATCGACGCACTCGAACGCGAGGAGAATCCCGACTGATGAGCGGTTCCGACTCGGCGGAGGCGAGGCGCGCAACGCCCGTCGCATTCTTCCGCGAGCGCTTCGGCGTCGACTCGCGCACCGTCGAGCGCGCGCTCGGCGTCGCGCTCGAGCGCCGCGTCGACGCCAGCGACCTCTACTTCGAGTACGGCGTGCAGGACGCGGTCGTGCTCGAAGAGGGCATCGTGAAGAGCGGCGAGCGCCACGTCGAGCAGGGCGTCGGCGTGCGCGTCCAGACCGGCGAGCGCCAGGGCTACGCGCACTCCGACGAGATCACTCTCGCGAGTCTCGAGCTGGCAGCCACGACCGCCCGCGCGATCTCGGAGTCGACGCGCCGTGGCCAGCCCCGTCGCGGTGCAGTCGCGCGGCGCGGGCCGTGATCTCTATCCGGTCGCGACGGCGCCCACCGAGGTGCCGGTCGAAGCAAGATCGAGCTGCTCGGCGAGATGGACGTCTACGCGCGCAGCCGCGACCCGCGCGTCAAGCAGGTGATGGCGAGCGTCGTCTCGCAGCACCAGCACGTGCTGATCGCCACCCACGACGGACAGCTCGTCGGCGACGTGCGGCCGCTGGTGCGCCTCAACGTCCAGGTGATCGCGGCCGACGGCAATCACCGCGAGGTCGGCTACCAGGGCACCGGTGGTCGCTACGAAATCGCACGCCTCTTCGATCCCGCGGTGTGGAAGCCGCTGGTCGACGACGCCGTGCGCGTGGCGCTGCTGAACCTCGACGCGGTGCCCTGCCCCGCCGGCTCGATGGACGTCGTGCTCGGCCCGGGCTGGCCCGGCATCCTGCTGCACGAAGCGATCGGCCACGGTCTCGAAGGCGACTTCAACCGCAAGAAGACCTGCGCCTTCGCCGGATCGCCTCGGCCAGCGCGTCGCGTCGCCCGGCGTCACGGTGGTCGACGACGGCACGATCCCCGAGCGGCGCGGCTCGCTCAACGTGGACGACGAAGGCACGCCGACGCAGCGCACCGTGCTGATCGAGGACGGCATGCTGGTCGGCTACCTGCAGGACAAGCTCAACGCGCGGCTGATGGGCATCGCGCCGACCGGCAACGGCCGGCGCGAGAGCTACGCGCACCTGCCGATGCCGCGCATGACCAACACCTTCATGCTCGCCGGCCACGACGATCCCGCCGAGATCCTGCGCTCGGTCGAGCGCGGACTCTACGCCGTCTCCTTCGGCGGCGGCCAGGTGGACATCACCAGCGGCAAGTTCGTGTTCAGCGCGAACGAGGCCTACCGCATCGAGAACGGTCGCCTCGGCGCGCCGGTGAAGGGAGCGACGCTGATCGGCAACGGCCCCGACGTGCTGACGCGCGTCACGCGCGTCGGCCACGACCTGAAGCTCGACCTGGGCGTCGGCACCTGCGGCAAGGACGGCCAGTCGGTGCCGGTCGGCGTCGGCCTGCCGACGCTGCGCATCGACGGCCTCACGGTCGGCGGGACCGAGACATGAGCGATCGCGAAGCGATTGCGGACAAGGGGCTCGGCTCGCCGAAGCCGAGCGATCGCGAAGCGAGCGCGGACAGCGGGCTCGGCTCGCCGAAGGCGAGCAGCGCCGCACCGCTGCTCGGAACCGACGCGATCGCGCGCGCTCTCGCCCGCGCGAAGCAGGCCGGCGCCAGCGAAGCCGACGCGATGCTGCTCGAAGCCGACTCGATCTCGTCGCGCGTGCGCGGCACCGAGATCGACTTCGTCAGCCAGGCGCGCGAGCGCGTGCTCGGCATCCGCACCTTCGTGCGCCAGGCCGGCGGTCTCTCGTGCGGGTCCACCTCGACCAGTGATCTCGCGGCCGCGACGATCGACCGGATGGCCGACGAAGCCGTCGCGCTGGCGCGCGCCACCGCGCCCGACGCGAACGCCGGCCTGCCCGACGGCGGCTTCGCGACCGACACGCCCGATCTCGCGCTCTTCGACCCCGCCGACCGCCAGCGTCGCCGTCGAAGCGCGCATCGAAGACGCCCGGCGCGCCGAAGCCGCGGCGCGCGCGGTCGACCCGCGCATCGTGAACTCCGAAGGGTCGCAGAGTCGCGAGCGAATTCCGGCAGCGTCGTCTACGGCAACAGCGCCGGTTTCGTCGGGAGCTACGAGAGCGCGTCGCACTCGCTGTTCAGCGAGCCGGTGGCGCGCGAGAACGGCGCCATGCAGCGCGACTACTGGCTCACCGCCGCGCGCCGCCTCGACGCGCTCGAAGACGCCGCAGCGGTCGGCCGCCGCGCCGCCGAGCGCGCGCTGCGACGGCTCTCGGCGAAGCGCGTCGCCACCTGCGAAGTCCCGGTGCTCTTCGAGCCGCTGGCCGCGCGCAGCCTGCTCGGTCACATCGCGGGCTGCGTCTCGGGCGGCGCGATCTACCGCGAGGCGTCGTTCCTCGCCGGTCGCCTCGGCGAGCGCATCGCGAGCGAGCTGGTCACGGTGATCGACGACGGCCGGCTGCCGGGCGGACTCGGCTCGCGGCCCTTCGACGGCGAAGGCCAGCCGACGCGCCGCAACGTCATCCTCGACGAGGGCGTGCTGAAGACGTACCTGCTCGACAGCTACAGCGCGCGCAAGCTCGGCATGAAAAGCACGGGCTCGGCGGCGCGCGGCGCGGCCGGATGCGCCGTCGCCGCCGCGACGAATCTCTGGCTCGAACCCGGCAAGCTCCCGCCGGAAGAGATGATCCGCCGCACCGAGCGCGGCCTGCTCGTCACCGAGCTGATCGGGATGGGCTTCAACCCCGTCACCGGCGACTACTCGCGCGGCGCCGCCGGACTGTGGATCGAAGACGGGCGCGTCGTGCACGCGGTCGAGGAGATCACCATCGCCGGCCACCTCGGCGCGATGCTCGCCGCGATCGATCTCGTCGGCCGCGACCTGCTCTGGGCCGGCTCGGTCGCCGCGCCAACGCTGCGCATCGCGTCGATGACGGTCGCGGGCAGCTGACCGTGCGCGTACCCCCTCGTGCACCCGCAACGCACCCTGACCCGTGTTCGGCTCGCCGGCGTCCGCCGGCGAGCGGGATCATGAGCCGGTTCGCCGGCGAGCGGGATCATATTGAACACGATGATCGGGCTCACGATGCCCGAGCTCGACGTGTGGTCGGAGCGCGTCGTCGTCGCGCTCGGACAGAACCCCGGGATCTTCACCGGGCCCGGCACCAACACGTACCTGGTCGGTACCGGGCGCAAGCGCATCCTCGTCGACACGGCGCAGGGCGTCGACGCCTACGCGGGCGTCCTCGAACGCGCGCTCGCGCGTGCGGGTTGCGACGGAATCCAGGAGATCGTGCTGACGCACGGCCATCGCGATCACGGCGGCGGACTCGCGCAGGTCCAGGCGCGCTGGGGACCGCTGCGCGTCTCGAAGCTGCCCGGCCCCGACGACGCGCAGCAGAAGCTCGTCGCCGATCCGCTCGCCGACGGCGCCGTGGTGCGCACGCAGGGCGCCACGCTGCGCGCCGTCCACACCCCCGGTCACGCCGTCGATCACCTGTGCTTCGTGCTCGAAGAGGAAGGCGCGCTGCTTTCCGGCGACAACGTGCTCGGCGTCGGCACTACCGTGATCCCGATCCACGGCGGCGACCTGCTCGACTACATGAACTCGCTCGAGCGCATGCTCGCGCTGGCGCCGGGCCGGATCTATCCCGCGCACGGGCCGCTGATCGCCGACGGTCCGGCCAAGCTGCGCGACTACATCGCGCACCGCGGCGAACGGGAAGCGCAGATCCTCACGGCACTCGGCCGCGGCGACGCGAACGTCGCGACGATCGTCACGCGCGTCTACACCGACGTGCCCGAGGTGCTGCACGCGGCGGCCGCCCACTCCGTCGCCGCGCACCTGCGCAAGTTGGAACGCGAAGGCCGCGTGCAACGGCGCGACGCGAGCGCCCCGCTCGTAGCAACCTGGGCGCTCGCGTGAGCCACGCGTTGCTCGCGCTGCTGCGCAGCGCCGACGCCGCCGAGCGCGCCGCCGCCTTGCGTGCCATCGCGAGCGATCCCGCGGGCGCGCTGCTCGCCGAGTCCGTCGTCGTTGCCCTCGGCGATTCCGACAAACGCGTCGCGCGCGCGGCGAGCGAAGCGCTCGTCGGCCTCGCGCGCGCCGGCTCGGGCGAGGCGGTCGTGCCGTTGCTGCGCGCGGCACTACACGGCAAGGCGAAACTCGCGCGCATCCACGCGGCGCTCACACTCGCGCGACTGGTTCCTCCCGAGCCTTCGCTGCTGCCGGCGCTCACACTCGCGCTCGCGTCCCACGAAGGCGACCTGCGCTGGTCGGCCGCGCGCGTGCTGGTCGAGATGGGACGCCTGCACGGCGAGATCGTGCGCGTGCTGCTGGGCCTGGTGCGCGGCAGCGAAGCCCCCGCGGTGCGGCGCATGGCGACCTTCTGCCTGCGTGAACTGGCGCCCGACCAGCCGGCCGCCGCGCAGGCTCTGCTGGAAGCGTCGCGCGACGCCGACACGCAGCTGCGCCGCGCCGCGCTGACGGCGATGGCCGGGCTGCTCGATCCGCCCGCCGTCGTGATCGCCCGCCTCGCTGAAGCGCTCGACGACGCGGACGCGGTGTCTGCCGGGCTCGCCGCGCTGGCGCTCGGCGAAGTTCGCGAGGTCGGCGCCCTGCCCCGCCTGCGCACGCTGGCCGAGTCGGCGCGAACTCTGGCGTTGCAGCGGGCGGCGAAGGCGGCGGTCGCACGTCTGGAAACCCGCCGATGAGCCGCAGCGTGATCGTGACGGGCGGCACCGGCGGACTCGGCGGCGCGGTGGTGCGCGCCTTCCTCGCGAGCGGCGACCGCGTCGTCGTGCCGTGGATCGCCGCGTCCGAGAGCGACCGCATGAAGGGATCCTTCGCAGACGCGCTGCGCGCGCAGCAGCTCGTGCTGATCGAGGCTGACGTCGCGGAACGGGACGGCGCGGCGCGCGTCGCACAGGCGGCCGGCGATCTCGCAGTGCTGGTGAACGGTGTCGGCGGCTTCGCCGCGGGCGCGCACCACGAAACCGACCTCGCCGTGTGGGACCGCCTGTTCCGCCTCAACGTGCGCGCCGCCGCCGCGATGACCCAGGCCGCGCTACCCGGCTTTCTTGCACGCGGTCGCGGCGCGATCGTCAACGTCGCGGCGAACGCCGCGCTCGACCCTCCGGCGGGCCTCGGCGCCTACGTCGCGTCGAAGGCGGCGCTGATCGCGTTCACGCGCAGCCTGGCCCGCGAAGTCGCAAGCCGCGGCGTGCGCGTGAACGCGGTACTGCCCACCACGATCGACACGCCCGCCAACCGCGCCGCGATGCCCGACGCGGACTTCTCGTTGTGGACCCCGCCCGAGTCGATCGCCGCGGTGATCCACTGGCTCGCGAGCGACGCGGCGAGCGCCGTGCGCGGCGCACTCGTGCCGGTGTGAGTCCGCAATCGAGGGACGCGTTCTACGCCGGCGCGCGGCGCGATCTCGCGGGCCCGCTCGACGGCGTGCGCGTGCTCGAAGCCACCACCACCTGGGCCGGCCCGATGTGCGGTTGCATCCTCGCGGACTTCGGCGCCGACGTCGTCAAGGTGGAGCTGCCCGGCGGCGAGATGGCGCGCCGCGCGCCGCCGATGTTGCCCGGCACCGATCCGCCCGTCTCGTTCATGCACGCGACGGTCAACCGCAACAAGCGAAGCCTGACGCTCGACCTGCGCCGACCCGCAGGGTCGCGACGTGTTCCTGCGGCTCGCCGCGCGCGCCGACGTGGTGATCGAAAACTTCCGCCCCGGCGTGATGGACGGCTACGGACTCGGCTACGACGGCGTGTGCGCGGTGCGGCCCGACGTCGTGTACGTCTCGATCAGCGGCTTCGGGCAATTCGGTCCGGACACCGACCGCGCCGGCTACGACCCGCTCGCCCAGGCGATGAGCGGCTTCCTGTCGCTGAACGGCGATCCCGGCGGCGAGCCCGTGAAGGCGCCCACCTTCCTGGCCGACGACCTCGGCGGCCTGCACGCCGCGCTGGCGGCGCTCGCGGCGCTGCGCCATCGCGACCACACCGGCGAGGGCCAGCGCATCGACGTGTCGCTGCTCGACGCGATGCTGTTCCAGTCCACCGGCTATCTCACGCTCGGCGCGCTCGGCGTGGAACTGCCGCGGCTCGGCAACCAGTTCCGCATCGCTGCGCCCGCGCGCGTCTACCGCTGCCGCGACGGCGACGTGATGGCCGGCGTGCTGCTCGACGCACACTGGCGCAAGCTGGCGCTGCTGATGCAGCGGCCCGAGCTGGCGGAAGATCCGCGCTACGCGACCACCGCGGCGCGCATCGCGCGACGCGCGGAAGTCGACGCGCTCTTCGCCGGCTGGCTCGCCGGGCAGAGCGTCGCGGACGCAATCGCGACGCTGCTCGCCGCCGGGCTGCCGATTGCGCCCGTGCGCAGCTACGCCGAGGCCGCCGCCGACCCGCACGTGCGCGCGCGCGAGATGCTGCAAGACGTCGCGCAGGAAGACGGCACGCTGCGCCCGATCACGGGGCCGGCGGCGAAGCTCTCGCGCACGCCGTTGCGGGTGCGGAGCGGAGCGCCCGCGCTCGGCGCCCACAACGACGAGATCCTGCGCGAAGCCGGTTTCGACACCACGGCGATCGCCGAGCTGCGGAAGCTGGGAGTTGTCTGAACCCCGCGCTCGCTCGTGCGCCGGACTGCTGGGCGTGCTCGCCCTGGCGCTCGCCTGTGGCGGCGCTCCGCGCGCGACCGCGCCGGCGCCGGCAGCCGAGCCCCAGCTCACCGCGACACTGATCCGGCTCGGCAACGACGCGCTCGCGACCGGCGATGCCGAGCGGGCGCGCCAACGCTTCGAGCGAGCGCTGCTGGCGGAGCCGCGCTCGTCCGCCGCGCGCGTGGGACTCGGTCGCGCGCTGCTCGCGGCGGGACGCCGCGACGAGGCGCGCGCCGAACTCGCGGCGGGGCTCGCGCTCGACCCGAACGACGCGGATGCGCACTTCGCGCTCGCGGACCTCGCGGAGCAGAGCGGCGATGCGGCGGGTGCGCGCGGCGAACTGGAGCGCGTGCTGGCGCTCGACGCCACGCGCATCGACGTCCACGAGCGCCTCGCCGATCTCAGCGGCCCGGCGCCCGCGGCGCCCGCCGCCGGACCGGACGACGCCATCGCACGCGGCGACGCCCATCCCTATGACCCGCGCGCGCGCGTTGCCGCGGGCGAAGCGCTGCTTGCGCGCGGCGACGCTCCACACGCACGGGAACATCTCGAGTCGGCGCTCGTGCTCGCCGACCTCGACCTCGCGAGCGGCCTTCGCGCGGCGGAGCTGCTGCATACACACTTCCCTGATTGGCGTGAACGGCGCGTGGTGTGGGTGCATGCGTTCGCCGACGAAGTGCTGCGTGAGAATCGCGCCTGGCGCTTCCAGCTTCGGTTCGCGTGGCTCTCCGTCTCGCAAGCGCTCGAGCCGCTGCTCGGCGTGCGCTTCGCCGTCGCGGACCTCGGCACCTTCCGCTCCGAGGGAGCCGGTTTCGACTTGCCACCGATCCTCGCGGCGGGACGGCGTCAGAATCCGGGCCTCCCCCGGCAAGGTATCGTCGCCTTCTTTACCGGACGCCCGGCGCCGCGCGCGGCGGGCGCGTGGAAGGAGGGCGAGGCGGAACTGCTGGGTCGGGTTCTGGCGGCCCGCCTCGCGCGCGGCGAAGTGGCGAGTCGCGTGCTGGCCCACGAAATCCTCCACCTCTATGGCGCCGTGCACGTGAATCCCGAAGTGGACGCGCTGATGAATCCAGCCGGGCAGTCGCTCGCGCTGGACCCGTGGAACGCCGCGATCGTCACGGCGACGCGCCGGCGCGCGTTCGGCCCGGGCGGCATCGAGGCGAACGTACTCGCGCACGCCGACCTCGCCGCGATGATCGCCGCGTATCGCGCCGCGCTCGGCGTCAACGTCGCGATGCGCAACGCGGGCGTGGCCGAAGCGCTCGAAGCCGGCGGCGGCTCCGCGCGCGCCGCGGCGCCGCAGGCCCGCGTCGCGATGCAGCTCGACGAACACCTCGGCGATGTCGCGAACCTGGTGGCGCAACTGTTGGTGCGCGACGGGCGGCCCGCCGCTGCCGCGCAGGCGTGGGAGAATGCGTCGCGGCTCTACGGTCCCGCGACGCCGCGGGGTCGCCGTGCACTGCAAGACGCGCGAGCGCTCGCGCGAACGCTGGGGCGCTGAGGACATCGAACTCGGCACGCGCCATTGCCGTTATCATCTCGCGTGATGCGACGAACCCACGACTCCTGCTGCGCGCCGGTGCTCGCCCTCCTGCTCGCCTTCGGCATGGGACCCGCCGCGGCAGCGCTCGCCCAGAACCAGAGTCCGCTCTCCCCGCTGCTCGAAGTGCAGGTGCTCGGCCGCGAGTTGCTCGCGATCGACTCCGAAGGCGGCGGCCAGCGCAGCGAACGGCTCGAGCGCGGCGAGACGGTGCTCTACACGCGCTCCCAGGGTCGCGTCGGAGTCGTGGTGACGGATCGCAGGCTGCTCGCGATCGCGACGCGCTCGGGCGCGTGGCAGCAAGCGCGCTACCGCAGCGGCGAGGCGCCGCCCGCCGACGTCGAGATCGGCGACCGCGTCGCACTCGCGCTGATGAAGACGCGCGCCGTCGGCTTCGACGGAGGCAGCCGCAACCTCGTCGATTCCAGCATCGGCCCGCGCGAGACGGTCGTCGACAGCGCCGTCGGCCCGAACGTCGTCGTGGTGATCACCGATCGGCGAGCGCTCGGTCTCTCCGCGGATCGCGGCGGCTTCTTCGAGGTGCCGATCCGACTCGGCGAGCAGATCCAGTCGGTCACCGCCTATGCCAACCACGCGACACTGCAGACCTCGCAGCGCCTGCTGATCTTCCGCGGACCGGCCGCGACGTGGGAAGAGAAGCGGCTGCCGGTCCACTGAGAGCCTGAGAAAAAATCCCCTCGGTGCGCGCGGATCGCCGCGCGGACGCGCTCCGTCACGCGCCCTCTCCACCCGCGCCGGGTTCCGTCTGCGCGCGCGCGTCGAGCAGCCCGTCGAGTTGCGGCGCGGGCAGCACGCCGCGCGCGAGCGCGACCTCGCGCACCGTGCGACCCGTCGCGGCGGCTTCCTTCGCGATCTCCGCGGCGCGGTCGTAGCCGATCGCGGGCACCAGCGCGGTCGCGAGCGCGAGGCTCTGCTCCAGCCACGCGGCAGCGCGCTCGCGATCCACTTCGATGTCGCGCAGGCAGCGATCGGCGAAGAGCTGCGAGACGTTCGCGAGCAGACGGATCGACTCCAGCAGGTTGCGCGTAATCAGCGGAAGCATCGCGTTCAGCTCGAGCTGCCCGGTCATGCCGCCGAGCGCAACGGCCGCGTCGTTGCCGACCACCTGCGCCGCCACCTGGATCACCGACTCACAGAGAACCGGGTTCAGCTTGCCCGGCATGATCGACGAGCCGGGCTGCAGAGCGGGCAGGCGCAGCTCGCCGAACCCGCAGCGCGGACCCGATGCGAGCAGGCGGATGTCGTTCGCGATCTTGAAGAGCGCCACCGCCGCGCCGCGCGTCGCTGCGCTCGCCGCGACCGCGGCATCGCGCGCGCCCTGCGCCTCGAAGTGATCGAGCGCCTCGCGGAACCCGAGTCCCGTGTCGCGCGAAAGCAGCTCGATCGCGCGCGCGGCAAAGCCGGGCGGGCAGTTGATTCCGGTGCCTACCGCGGTGCCGCCGAGCGCCAGCTCGGCGAGTCCTTCCGCGGCGACCCCGAGTCGTTCGATCGCCGACTCGAGCTGCCGCGCCCAACCCGCGAATTCCTGGCCGGCGCGAACCGGCGTCGCGTCCATCAGGTGCGTACGCCCGATCTTCACGACGTCGTCGAAGCCCGCCGCCTTCTCGCGCAGCACCTCCGCCACATGGCGCAGCGCCGGAACGAGGTCGTGTGTGATCGCCTCGCGCGCCGCGACGTGCAGCGCCGAGGGCATCACGTCGTTCGACGACTGGCTCGCGTTGACGTGATCGTTCGGGTGCACGCGCGGCGCCCCCGCGCCGAGCAACTGCTCCGCGCGCCGCGCGATCACCTCGTTGGCATTCATGTTCGTCGAGGTGCCCGAACCGGTCTGGAACACGTCCACCACGAAGTGCGCATCGAGCGCGCCCGCTGCCACCTCGCGCGCCGCGGCCTCGATCGCGCGCGCCCGCGACGCGTCGAGCACGCCGAACTCCGCATTGCTCGCGGCCGCCGCCGCCTTCAGCAGCCCCAGCGCCCGCAGGAAGCGGCGCGGAAAGCGTTCCCCGCTCACCGGGAAGTTCGCGACCGCGCGCGCCGTCGACGCGCCCCACAGCGCATCGGCGGGCACCGTCAGCTCGCCGAGCGAGTCGCGCTCGATCCGCGTTGCAGGCGCATCGCCTCGAGACTCCATCGCCACCTCCCGCGCGATCGAGCGATCAGGCCGCTGGCGTCGCGCGCCGCGCGCGCACGAATTCGAAGGCGATCGGCAGCAGCGAGATCACGATGATCGCGAGGATCACGACGTGAAAGTTGCGCTGGATCGTGGGAATCTGGCCGAAGAAACGACCGGCCAGCAGGAAGACGAGCACCCAGCTCACGGCGCCCGTGACGTTGTAGAGCGCGAAATGGCTGTAGGTCATCGAGCCGACACCGGCGACGAACGGCGCGAAGGTGCGCACGATCGGAACGAAGCGCGCCAGGAAGATCGTCTTGCCGCCGTACTTCTCGTAGAAATCGTGCGTTCGCTGCAAGTGCTTCTTGTTGAGCCAGCGCGAGTCCTCGCGACTGAAGACCTTCGGTCCCATGTAGACGCCGACGGCGTAGTTGACCGCATCGCCCAGCACCGCCGCGGCAATCATCAGCGCGGCGACGAGCCACAGATTCAATCCCGAGTCCGGCAGCGACGTCAGCGCGCCGACCGCGAAGAGCAGCGAGTCGCCCGGCAGGAACGGCGTCACCACCAGACCCGTCTCGCAGAATAGGATCGTGAAGAGCAGGAAGTAGAGCCAGGGCCCGAGCGCCTGCGACCATGCGCCGAGGTAGCGGTCGAGATGCAGCAACACGTCGATCGCGGACTTGATCTCGTCCAAACGGGCCTCCCGGAAGCCGATCACGGGTAGCCGATCCATCTCCCCCGAACAAACCATCCCGCTATGCTGCAGGCCATCCCGGCTAGCGAGGACATCTGATGAGTTCCTTTGCATTTCAAGCCGCTCTTCGAACTGGGGCACGACGACGCGACGTCGTACCGGAAGCTGAGCAGCGATTTCGTCGGCACCGCAAAGTTCGGCGACCGGCGCGTGCTCACGATCGAACCCGAAGGTCTCTCGCGCCTCGCTGCGCAGGCGATCCGCGACGTCTCCCACCTGTTCCGCCCGGGCCATCTCCAGCAGATGCGCAACATCATCGACGACCCCGAAGCGAGCGACAACGACCGCTTCGTCGCGCTCCAGATGCTCAAGAACGCGAACGTCGCGGCGGGCATGATCCTGCCCTCGTGCCAGGACACCGGCACCGCGATCGTGGTCGGCAAGAAGGGCCAGTACGTCGTCACGCTCGGCGACGACGAGGAGGCGCTCTCGCGCGGCATCTACGAGACCTACCGACGACGAACCTGCGCTACTCGCAGATGGCGCCGCTCACGATGTACGAAGAGGTGAACACCAAGACGAATCTGCCGGCGCAGATCGAGCTGTACGCGACGGGCGGCGACGAGTACCACTTCCTCTTCGTCACCAAGGGCGGCGGCTCGGCGAACAAGAGCCTGCTCTTCCAGGAGACGCGCGCGATCCTGAATCCCGCGTCGCTGATGAAGTTCCTCGAGGAGAAGATCCGCGCGCTCGGCACGGCGGCCTGCCCGCCCTATCACCTCGCGATCGTGATCGGCGGTCCGTCGGCGGAGTTCACGCTGAAGACCGTGAAGCTCGCGAGCTGTCGCTACCTCGACGCGCTCCCCACCAGCGGCAACGCGCTGGGCCGCGCCTTCCGCGACCTCGAGCTCGAGCAGCAGGTGCTCGCGCTGTCGCGCACGCTCGGCATCGGCGCCCAGTTCGGCGGCAAGTACTTCTGCCACGACGTGCGCGTGATCCGGCTGCCGCGCCACGGCGCGTCGCTGCCGGTCGGCATCGGCGTCTCGTGCTCCGCCGATCGCCAGGCGCTCGCCAAGATCACGAGCGACGGCATCTTCCTCGAGCAGCTCGAAACCGACCCCGCGCGCTTCCTGCCCGAGATCCGAACAAGAAGGAACTGGCCGGCGACGTGGTGAAGGTCGACCTGAATCAGCCGATGGCCGAGATCCGCCGCATGCTGTCGCGGCACCCGATCAAGACGCGACTCGCGCTGACCGGCACGATCGTCGTCGCGCGCGACATCGCCCACGCCAAGCTCAAGGAACGCATCGACGCCGGCGAGGGCCTGCCGTCGCTACTTCCAGGACCACGTCGTCTACTACGCCGGTCCCGCCAAGACGCCCGAGGGCTACGCCTCGGGCTCCTTCGGCCCGACCACCGCGGGCCGCATGGACACCTACGTCGACCTCTTCATGCAGCACGGCGGCAGCTTCGTGACGCTCGCCAAGGGCAACCGCTCGCGGCAGGTCACCGACGCGTGCAAGAAGCACGGCGGCTTCTACCTCGGCTCGATCGGCGGCCCCGCCGCGATCCTCGCGCTCGAGTCGATCAAGAAGGTCGAAGTGCTCGACTACCCGGAGCTCGGCATGGAAGCGGTCTGGAAGATCGAAGTCGAGGACTTCCCCGCCTTCATCGTCGTCGACGACAAAGGCAACGACTTCTTCACGCCCGGTTCATGATCCCGCTCGCCACCGGACGGTGGCGAGCCGAACACGGGTCAGGGGACATGGTCAGCGGACGGCGGCTCAGGGGGCGGGTTGCAGGGCGAGCTCACTGGATGCGCGAGCGGCCGCCGAAGCCTTCTTCGTAGCCGTGGAAGTGGTCCACCGTCGTCTTCCGGCCAGCGCCAGCAGTAGTACCCGCTGCCGTTGTCGAAATCGACGAGCCAGACGCCCTTCACTTCGGCGCCGAGCGCTTCCATCTCGTGCTTCCAGCGCTCGATCACTGCTGGATGCGCGCGTCGACCTTCGCCTGCTCGCCCGCGCGTCGCGCCTTCGCGCGCCAGCACCAGCTTCTCCGCTTCCTCGACCGCGCGCTCGGTGCGCGTGCGTACGTCGGAAAGCACCGCACGCGCGCCTTCCAGCGTCCACTCCCGCCTGGCGGCCACATTGCCCACTCCAGCTCCTCCGTCCGCACCACTTCCGCCGCCCCAGCCTACCAACTCGCCCCACGCGTTGCCTTGCGGCCGCCGTTGACTTGGGGACGTTCCTGAAGTCACAATCAACGCCTGCAGGAACGTCCCCAAGTTCAAGTCAACGGCGGGGTTGACGCTGTCGGGGCGGTCGGTTTGGCTTCGCGGGTATGGGGTTGCCGCTCGTGCTGGGAAGTGGATCGCCGCGCCGCAGCGAACTGCTCACGCGCGCCGGCATCGCGTTCGAAGTGCGGCCGGCGGACATCGACGAAGCGCGCCAGATCGGTGAGGAGCCCGCAGCGTTCGCGCTGCGCCTCGCGCGCGAGAAGGCGCAGCGCCGTGGCGACGCTCGTCGGCGCGCCGCCGCGACGCATCGTGCTCGGCGCAGACACGATCGTCGTGATCGACGGCGACGTGCTCGGCAAACCCACCGATCCCGAGGACGCGGTGCGCCTGCTCGGTCGCCTCGTCGGTCGCGAGCACCGCGTGCTGCACCGCCGTCGCCGTCGTCGCGAGCGACCGCAGCGACCGCGCCGCGACCTGCGTCGTCACGAGCCGCGTGACCATTCGCGCCGCCACCGAAGCCGAGATCCGCCGCTACGTCGCGACGGGCGAACCGCTCGACAAGGCCGGCGCCTACGCCGCCCAGGGCGAGGGCCGCCGCTTCATCGAACGCATCGACGGCAGCGAGAGCAACGTGATCGGTCTGCCGATCGACGAGACGCTCGCGCTGCTGCGCGAGAGCGAGATGCGGGCGTGAGCGACACGGCGGCGATCGCCGGGCGCTTCGTCGCGCTGCGCGCGCGCGTCGAAGCCGCCGCGCGGCGAGCGGGTCGCGATCCCGCGTCGGTGCGGATCGTCGGCGCCGCCAAGAAGCAGTCCGCCCGAGCGCGTTGCCGCCGCGGTGCGCGCGGGCCTGCGCGACGTCGGTGAGAACTACGTGCAGGAAGCGGCGGCGAAGCGCGCCGCGGTCGAAGCGCTCGTCGGACCGCAGCTCGCCGCGTCGCTGCACTGGCACGGCATCGGCCATCTGCAGCGCAACAAGGCGAGGGAAGCGGTCGCCTGCTTCGAGTGGCTGCACGCGGTGGACGGCGCGCGACTGGCGACGGAACTCGATCGGCGCGCGGCGGAAGCCGGTCGCCAGATTGCGGTGCTCGTGCAGGTGAACCTCTCGGGCGAGGCGACCAAGAGCGGCGTCGCAGCCGATGCGCTGTCCGCGCTGCTCGACGCGGCGCGCAGACTCTCGCACCTTCGTGTCGTGGGACTCATGACGATGCCAGCGCCCGCTCCCGATCCCGAGGCCGCGCGACCCATCTTCGCGCGCCTGCGCGCACTCGCCGAAGCGGCGGCGCTGCCGGAACTCTCGATGGGCATGTCGGACGACTTCGAAGTGGCGGTCGAAGAAGGCGCGACGCTGGTGCGGATCGGCACCGCGCTGTTCGGCGCAAGGAGGCCCTCGGCCGACGCGCAGCGAGCCGCAGGCGAGCGAAGATCATGAACGGGAGGCCCTCGGCCGACGCGCAGCGAGCCGCAGGCGAGCGAAGATCATGAACGGGAGGCCCTCGGCCGACGCGGAGCCCGCAAGCGAAGCGCGCAGCGAGCCGCAGGAGCGAAGATCAGGACCGACGGGAGGGTTGACGGTGACGGAACTCGCAACGCAACGGATCGGCTTTCTCGGGGCCGGCGCGATGGGGGAAGCGCTGGCCAGCGGTCTGCTCGCCGCCGGTGTGCCGCGCGAGCGGGTGCGCGCCGCCGACCCGGACGCCACGCGCCGCGAGGCGGTGTCGCGCGCGCTCGGCATCGCGAGCGGCGACGACAACGCCGCTGTCGTGCGCGAGAGCGACATCGTCGTGCTCGCCGTGAAGCCCGCCCTCGTCCCGCGCGTGCTCGCCGATCTGCGCAGCGGCGCTCGGCAATGCGCTCGCGAAGCCGCTGTGGATCTCGATCGCGGCAGGCGTGTCGATCGCGCGGATCGAGAGCGAGCTGCCGAGCGGCGCGCGCGTGGTGCGCGCGATGCCGAACACGCCCGCGCTGGTGCGCGCCGGCGCCACGGCCTACGCGGCGAACACCGCCGCGACGGCTGCGGACCGCGCGCTCGCGCAGTCGCTCTTCGAATGCGCGGGCCTCGCGTGGGAGGCGCCCGAGGAGTCGCTGCTCGACGCCGTGACCGGGCTCTCGGGCAGCGGTCCGGCCTACGTGTTCGTCTTCCTGGAAGCGCTCGCCGACGCCGGCGTGCGGGTCGGGTTGCCGCGCGACGTCGCCCAACGCCTCGCGATCCAGACCGTGCTCGGTGCGGCGCAACTCGCGCGCGATACCGGCATCCACCCCGCGCAGCTCCGGGAGCGCGTCACGTTCACCGGGCGGCACGACGATCGCGGGGCTGGCCCGACTCGAGGCCGCGGGCTTTCGCGCGGCGCTGCTCGACGCCGTCGAGGCCGCCACGCAGCGCTCGCGCGAACTGGGTGGCTCGTAGGCAGCGCGCGTGCAGCAAACTCCTCAAGGAACCGAGTGGTTGCGCCGAACTGTTGCAGCGAGCCGTGAGGACCGCGACGGACTCTTTCCTCCGGCATTCCGCGCGCTTCATCCGGAGGATTCCATGCGCTTCACGCCGCTCGACATCCAGAGTCATCACTTCGCCCGCAGCCTGCGCGGCTACGCGCCCGAGGAAGTCGACGCCTTTCTCCGCATGGTTGCCGAGGATCTCGAAGGCGTGATCCGCGACGCCGACCGCCTGCGCGAGCACACGCGCGAGTTGGAGACGCGCGTCGAGGAGATGGGCGGGCGCGAAGAAACGCTGCGCGCCACGCTGATGACGGCGCAAGAGGTCAGCGACGACCTGCGCCGCACGGCGGCGAAAGAGGCCGAAGTGCTGCTCGCCGAAGCCGAGGTGAAGGCCGAGAAGGTGCTCGACGCCGCGCACCGCCGCGTCGCGAAGCTGACCGAGGACATCCGCGAGATGCGCCAGGCACGCACGCGACTCGCCGCGTCGGTGCGCTCGGTGATCGAGACACACCTGTCGCTGCTCGACGGGCTCAGCGCGGAGCTGCCCGAGGACCCGGTCCTCGACGGCAAGGTCGCGTTCCTCACGGCTCCCAGGTCGTCGCCGCGGCGCCACGGCCCGAGCGCCGCCGCGCAGGCGGGATCCGAGGCCGCGGTGTCGGACGCAGAGGGCGCCGCGCATGGCTCTCCCATGTATGAGCTGGAGCGCACAGCGCCCTCTCTCCCGCGCCAGGAAGCCGGGGGCGCTTGACGGATCCCGGCGCTGGCCTCAGCCTCCGCCGGTCCCCGGACGGGATTTCGTTCTGGATCCACGTCTCGCCGCGCGCTCCTCGGGAACGCGTCGGCGGCCTGCACGGCGACGCGCTGCGAGTCGCGGTGAAGGAACCTCCCGTCGAGGGCGCGGCCAATGCCGCCTGTGTGCGCGCGATTGCGCGGGCACTCGGTGTGGGTCGCGATGTCGTCGCAATCGATCCAGCCTCGAAAGGTCGCCGCAAGCTCGTGCGGATTCGCGTTCCCGGTGAGCGGGCCGCAGCCGCCGTGAAGGCGCTCTTCGAACTGGCGAGCGGACGGGCC
The DNA here is from genome assembly GCA_963801625.1 of uncultured delta proteobacterium. Lineage (GTDB taxonomy): Bacteria > Myxococcota_A > UBA9160 > UBA9160 > PR03 > PR03. Next base: position 182,449 of record CAWDFQ010000009.1, on the reverse strand, counting down.
TGAACCAAGCCGAGAGGAGGAGAGCCGAGCCGATGCCGACCTACGAGTACGCCTGCGAGAAATGCGGATACGAGTTCGAGCGCAAACAGCGCATCACCGAAGATCCCGTGAAGACTTGCCCGTCGTGCAAGGCCAAGAAGGTGAGGCGCCTGATCTCGCGAACGGCGTTCGTTCTGAAGGGCGGCGGCTGGTACTCGGATCTCTACTCGAGCGCCAAACCAGCGGCGGGCTCGGGCTCGAAGAGTGACGGCGACTCGAAGTCCGCAACGAAGTCCGAATCGGCGTCCGAATCCGCGTCCGAGTCGGCGTCCGGAGTCGGCGTCGGCGTCCGAGAGCAAACCGGAGACGGGTCCCAAGCCGAGCGGCAAGGGAAAGAGCAAGGGCAAGTCTGCGAAAGCCGCGTAGCGGCCGCTATGTTGCGCCCTCCGTCGGAGGGTCCCCCTGCATGACCGGCTCCGCGACAGCCACCGTCGTCGTCGACGGCAAGGCGCTCGCCCAGACGCTTCGCAACGCAGCTCGCGGAGGAGATCGCGGAGTTCGTCGCCGCGGGACACCGTGCGCCGTGCCTCGCGGTCGTGTTGGTCGGCGACAACCCCGCCAGCCTCTCGTACATCAAGGGCAAGCGGCGCGCGTGCGAGCGCGTCGGAATGACTTCGCGCGAACTCGATCTGCCCGCCGACGCGACGCAGGAAGACGTCGTCGACCTCGTCCAGTCGCTGAACCGCGACCCCCACGTCGACGGAATCCTGGTGCAGCTCCCGCTGCCGAAGCCGCTGCAAGCGGCGCCGGTGATCCAGGCGATCGACCCGTCCAAGGACGTGGACGGACTGCACCCGGAGAACGCCGGACGCCTGCTCGCGGGGCTGCCGGGCCTGCGGCCCTGCACGCCGCTCGGCATCCTGGAAGTGCTCGACCGCCATGGCGTGGCGCTCGAGGGCGCGAGCGCGGTCGTGATCGGGCGCAGCGTGCTGGTCGGCAAGCCGGTCGCGTTGCTGCTGCTCGAGCGCAACGCAACGGTGACGATCTGCCACTCGCGCACGCGCGACCTGGCCGCCGTCGTGCGCGAGGCCGACGTCGTGATCGCGGCCGCGGGAACGCCGCTGCTGGTCAAGGGCGACTGGATCCGCCCCGGCGCCGCGGTGATCGATCTCGGCGTGAACATGGTGAACGGCGAACAGGTGGGCGACGTCGACTTCGACGCGGCGCTGGGCGTCGCGAGCCTGATCACCCCGTCACGCGGCGGCGTGGGCCCGATGACGATCACGATGCTGCTGCGCAACACGCTCGAGGCCTACCGAGACCCGAACCGGCGTCGCGAGATCGCGATGAGCTGCCGGCAAGCGCACGCCGCTCTACGAAACGCACCGTGCGCTCGGTGCGCGCATCGTGCCCTTCGCCGGCTTCGACATGCCGGTGCAGTACACGTCGATCCTCGAGGAGCACGCCGCGGTGCGCAACGCCGCGGGCCTCTTCGACGTCTCGCACATGGGCGAGATCCATCTCTCGGGGCCGGGCGCGGTCGCGAGCGTGGAGCGACTCGTCAGCTGCCCGGTCGCGTCGCTGCAGCCCGGTCGCGTGCGCTACGGCCTGCTCTGCAACGAAGAAGGCGGCGTGGTCGACGACGTCACCGTCTACCGCCTCGCCGCGGACGCGCTGTTCCTGTGCGTGAACGCCTCGAACATCGAGAAGGACTACCGCTGGATCGTGCGCCACGCGGGCGGCGACACCCGCGTCGAAGACCGCAGCGAACGCTTCGGCCTGCTCGCGCTCCAGGGACCGGCGAGTCGCGGCGATCCTGTCGCGCATCGCGACGCTGCCGCCCGCGATGAAGCGCTTCCGCTTCGTGGAGGGCCGCGTCGCCGGCGCGCCCGCCCTGATCTCGCGCACCGGCTACACGGGCTCCGACGGCTTCGAGCTGTACGTCGAGGCGCCGGACACGGTGCGCGTCTGGAACGCGCTGCTCGACGCGGGCCGGCCGCTGGGCCTGCTGCCCTGCGGCCTCGGCGCGCGCGACACGCTGCGCCTCGAGGCCGCGCTCCCGCTCTACGGACACGAGCTCGACGACACCACCTCGCCGCTCGAAGCGGGCCTCGCGCGCTTCGTGAAGCGCGCGGCCGGTGGCTTCGTCGGCGCCGAGGCGATCGAGCGCCGCGCGCAGGCTCCCGCCACGCGCGCGCTCGCCGGCTTCGTCCTCGAAGATCGCGGCATCGCACGCGCGGAGTATCCGATCCTGCACAGTGGCCGACGCGTCGGCAGTCGTGACATCCGGCGCGCCCTCGCCGACCCTCGGAAAGTCCATCGGGCTCGGCTACGTTCCGCCGGCCCTCGCGGTCCCCGGTACACGCGCTCGAGATCGGGATCCGCGAGCGCGCGGTGGCGGCCCGCATCGTCGCAACCCCTTTCCTTTGACCTGGCTTTCCTTCCCGACCTGAACTCGTCCAAGGAGACCCCGTGGCGGACTACGAGATCCCGGCCGAGCTGCACTACACGCGCGAAGACGAGTGGTGTCGGCTCGAGGGCAATCGCGTCGTGATCGGCGTGACCGACTACGCGCAGCAACAGCTCGGCGACGTCGTCTTCGTCGAGCTGCCCGCCGTGGGCACCACGGTCGAGCGCGGCGAGCCGTTCGGCGTGATCGAGTCGGTGAAGGCCGTGTCCGACCTCTACGCGCCGGTCACCGGCGAAGTCGTCGAGGTCAACGCGGACCTCGCCGACCACCCCGAGCAGGTGAACGAAGACTGCTACGGCGACGGCTGGATGATCGCCGATCGTGGTCAGCGACGACGCCGATCTCTCGGAGCATCTCGACGCAGCGAGCCTACCGCCGGCACGTCGAGGAACGCGGCCAAGAGTGAGTCGTCCCGTCCTCCCGCTACATCCCCCACACCGAGGACGACGTCCGGCAGATGCTCGCCGCCATCGGGGTCGCAGACCTCGATGCGCTCTTCGCGAGCGTTCCCGAGAAGCTGCGCCTCGCGCGCAAGCTCGCGCGTTCCGCGCGTCGCGAGCGAGCAGGAAGTGGCGGCGGAGCTCGGCGCGCTCGCCGCGCGCAACGCGAACGCCGGCACCCACGACTGGTTCCTCGGCGCCGGCACCTACGCGCACTACGCGCCCACCGCCATCGACGCGCTGGTCTCGCGCGCCGAGTTCACCACCGCCTACACGCCCTACCAGCCCGAGATCAGCCAGGGCACGCTGCAGACCATCTTCGAGTGGCAGACGATGATCTGCGGGCTCACGGGGCTCGAGGTCTCGAACGCGTCGCTCTACGACGGCGCCTCCGCCACCGCCGAAGCCGTGCTGATGGCGATGCGCCTCACGCGCCGGCACGAAGGTCGTCGCTCGCGCACGGTCTGCACCCGCACTACGGCGAAGTGCTCGACGCCTACGTGCGCGCGCTCGACGTCGAGATCGTCGCGGCGCCGCGCGCCGCCGACGGTCGCACGGCGCCAGTGGACGCCCTCGTCGACGACGACACCGCCTGCGTGGTCGTGCAGCAGCCGAACTTCCTCGGCGCCGGTGCAGGACCTCGCGGCGATCGGCGCGGCGGCGCGCGCGCGCGGCGCGCTCTTCGTCGTGGTGGTGAACGAGGCGCTGTCGCTCGGCCTGTTGCGCGCGCCGGGCGACCTCGGCGCCGACATCGTCTGCGGCGAAGCGCAGAGCTTCGGCGTGCCGATGAGCTTCGGCGGACCCGCGCTCGGCTTCCTCGCGACGCGCGACCGCCACGTGCGCCAGATGCCCGGCCGCCTCTGCGGCGAGACCGTCGACTCGCGCGGCAAGCGCGGCTTCGTGCTGACGCTCTCGACGCGCGAGCAGCACATCCGCCGCGAGAAGGCGACGTCGAACATCTGCACGAACCAGGGCCTCTGCCTGCTGATCGCGACGGTGTACCTGTCGCTGCTCGGGCGCGTCGGCCTCGCCAAGCTCGCGCGACTCAACTTCGCGAAGGCCGAGTACGTGAAGCAGCAGGTCCGCCAGACGCCCGGGCTCGGGCTGCCGCTCGCGGCGCCGACCTTCAACGAGTTCGTCGTGTCGGTGCCCGATGCGCCGGCGGCGCTCGCGCGCGCGCTCGACGCGGGGATCGTCGGCGGCCTCGATCTCGCGCCCTACGCGCCGGAGCTCGGTTCCGTCGCTGCTGGTGTGCGCGACCGAGCTCGCCACGCGCGACGCGATCGACCGCCTGATCGGGGCGCTGGCGGGGCGGACGTCGTGAGCAGCGAACGCGGTCGCGACGCCGGCCCCGAGCGAATCGGCAACGCCACCTACGGCCTCTCGTGGGAGGAGCCGCTGCTCTTCGAGCGCAGCCGGCCAGGACGCGTCGGCTATTCGATTCCCGAAGCCGACGTGCCGCTGGCGGAGCCCGAGTCGATCTTCGAGCCGGGTTTCCTGCGCGACGATCTGCCCGCGCTGCCGGAGCTCTCCGAGGTCGACGTGGTGCGCCACTTCACGCGGATCTCCACCTGGAACGCCGCTGTCGATCTCGCTCTCTACCCGCTCGGCTCCTGCACGATGAAGTACAACCCCAAGATCAACGAGTGGGCGGCGCGCCTGCCCGGCTTCGCGAGCATCCACCCGCTCCAGCCAGCCGGCACCGCGCAGGGCGTGCTCGAGCTGTGTTGGCGGCTCGAACAGGCGCTCGCTGAAATCTCCGGCATGGACCGCGTGAGTCTGCAGCCCGCCGCGGGCGCGCAGGGCGAGCTGACCGGGATCATGATGGTCCGCGCCTATCACGAACACCGCGGCGAGCCGCGCAACATCGTGCTGGTGCCCGACTCGGCGCACGGCACCAACCCCGCGAGCGCCGCGCTGAACGACTACCAGGTCGTGACGATCCCCTCCGGTCGCGACGGCATCCTGCACCCCGAGGCCGTCGCGAAGGTGATGACGCCCGACGTCGCGGCGCTGATGGTCACCAACCCGAACACCCTCGGGCTCTTCGAGACGCACATCGCCGAGATCTGCGACATCGTGCACGCGCACGGCGGCCTCGTCTACGGCGACGGCGCCAACCTGAACGCGCTGCTCGGCATCGCGCGGCCCGGCGACCTCGGCATCGACGTGATGCACTTCAACCTGCACAAGACCTTCTCGACGCCCCACGGCGGCGGCGGCCCCGGCTCGGGTCCCGTCGGCGTGAAGAACATCCTGGCGCCGTACCTGCCCGTCCCGATGGTGCGCAAGCGCGCCGGCAGCGAAGGAGAAGGCTTCGCGCTCGACTACGAGTTCCCGCATTCGATCGGCCGCGTGCACGCAAACTTCGGCAACGTCGGGATGCTCGTGCGCGCCTGGGCGTATCTGCGTTCGCTCGGACCCGAGGGACTGCGGCTTTGCGCGGAAATGGCGGTGCTGAACGCCAACTACCTGCTCGCACGCCTGCGCGACGCCTGGCACGTGCCGATCGACAGGCCGGTGATGCACGAATGCGTGCTCTCGGACAAGCATCTGGAGGCGTTCGGCGTCACCACGCTCGACGTCGCGAAGCGGCTGATCGACTACGGCTACCACCCGCCCACGGTGTACTTCCCGCTGATCGTGCACGGTTCGATCATGATCGAGCCGACCGAGAGCGAGAGCCTCGAAGGACTCGACCGCTTCGCCGACGCCATGCTCGCGATCGCCGAGGAAGCGCGAACCGATCCGGAGCACGTGCGCACCGCCCCGCATCGCACGCGACTCGCGCGCCTCGACGAGACGCGCGCTGCCCGCCGTCCCGTGTTGCGATGGCAACCCGAGTCCTGAGCGCGCGGACACTGCTCGCGACTGCCCTCGCGCTGGGCGCACTCGGTTGCATCCAGGACGACGGCACGCGCTTCGACCCGATCCCGGGCCGCCAGCGCATGTCGGCCGACAGCGAGCGCGAAGTCGGCTGGCAATTCGACCAGAAGGCGCAGCAGGTGCTGCCGATCATCACCGACCTCGCGGTGCTCGAGTTCATGAGTGACCTCGGCAACGTGCTCGTCGAGGGGCTCGGCGATCAACCCTTCGATTACCGCTTCCGCGTCGTGGCGAACCAGGAGCTGAACGCCTTCGCGGTGCCGGGCGGGTACATCTACCTGCACTCGGGCACGCTGCTCACGGCGGGCGACGTCGAGGAACTGGCGGGCGTGCTCGCGCACGAACTCGCGCACGTGAAGGGCCGCCATCAGGCGCGCATGGCGCAGGAGACCGCGATCCCGAACATCCTCGCGGCTCTCGCGGGGATCGCGGCCGGGGCGGCGACTGGCAGCGCGGGACCGCTGGTCGCGGCGCAGGGGCTCAACGTCGCGCTGCAGCTCCAGTACACGCGTCAGTTCGAGGACGAGGCCGACCGCGTCGGCGCAGTGTTCCTGACGCGCGCGGGCTGGCATCCCGACGGCATGGTGCGGTTCTTCGAGCGCATCCTGCTGGAGAAGCAACAGGGTCCCGAGGGCTTCATCCCGCCGTATCTCTACTCGCACCCGGCGGTCGAGTCCCGCATCGATGTCGTGCGCGGCCTCGACGAGAAGCTCCAGCCAATGACGTCGCCACCGCGGCTCGATGAGCGTTTCAAGGCGATGCAGGCACGACTGGCGTATCTCGTCGCGCATCGCCGCGGGGCGCTCACCGACACGCCCTCCTACGACCGCGCGCGCAACGATGCGCTGCTCGAAACGGCGGGCCGCCAGCGCCAGGCGGGCGAAACCGAAGCGGCGCTCGCGACGCTCAGCGCCGCCGAAAACCAGCAGCCGAATGATCCCCGCGTAGCGGTGCAGCGCGGCGAAATCCTCGCCGCCGCGGGCCGACCTGCCGATGCGGTGGTCGCGTATCGGCGTGCCGTCTACCTCGATGCCAACCCGCCTTCGGTGCTGCTCGCGCTCGCACGCGCGTATCGCGACACCGGCGATCACCGCAAGGCAGTCTTCTTTGCCGAGCAGGCGGTGTGGCGCGCCGGCACCAAGGGCATACTGCGGCTGCAGGCCGAGCGCGAACTCGAGCGCATGATCTTCCCGGTCGTCGCCGAGTCCGGCTTCGGCGACGGTCCCGCGAGGAGCGTCGCGGGCACACTCCGCGCGCCCACGACGCAGACCGTCGTGCACAAGGGCGACGGCCCCCTGCAATGGTGGGCGCGCGTCAGCCCGCACCATCTTCCGTGGGGCGGCTACATCACGGTGCGTTGGATCGACCCGAGCGGCAGCGTCGTCCGCGAAGAGAAGCCGCGCCACTTCCAGCGCGTCTACATCGCCGACAAGTACGACTTCGAAGACGCGCCGCACGGTGACTGGAAGCTCGAAGTCCTGCTCGCCGACGACGTCGTACACACCGAAACGATCCGCGTCACGGACTAGGGATCGGATCCAGGGTTCTCGGGAGCCGATGCGTGGGGCGCGGGGGCGTGACGTTCGTCCAGAACGTCCTCGGCGGACGGCCGCAGCAGCTTCGGTTCGGGGCTTCCAGGCCGCCTGCGGATTGTTCTGGCCGAACGCCCCGCCCCCGCTACTTGCCATCCGTTCTGGGACTTCCGTTCATGAAGGAAAGACGGGAAGCCCAGCGCGGGCGGGGGACTCGGCCGAAACCCGCGAAGCCCTCCGGTCATCAGGCCGGCAGGCGGTCGCCAACGCTCGCCGCGAAGCTGCAACTGTTCGCCCGCCGAGGACGTTTCGGACGAGTTCACCGCACGCGCGCGCCTCGCAGCAACGATCAGAGGTGGGTGCGCGCCGCTGCTTCACTCCGCTTCTTCGACGCGCTTCTTTGCGATCTCCGCCCAGGCTCCCGCCGGCGCGCACTGCAAGTAGCGGCGCCAGTGTTCGCGGGCACGGCGGCGCAGGCCGAGCTTTTCGTAGAGCAGCGCCGTCGCGAGGTGGGCGTCCGTGCGCAGAGGGTCGGCGCGCAGCGCCGCCTTGTAGTGGGAGAGCGCCGCCTCGCAGCGGTTCTCCTCTTCCAGGATTCCGGCGAGATTCAGGTTCGCCTCGACGTGCAGCGCGTCGCAGCGCAGCGCTTCCTCGTAGCAGGCGCGCGCCGCGTCGCGTTGATCGCGCTGGTGGTGGATCGCGCCCAGGTTGCAGTGCGCGTCGGCGAAATCGGGATCGGCGGCGAGCGCGCGGCGGTAGGCGTCGGCCGCCTGGTCGAAGGTCTCGGGACGCGCATCGAGACGACAGCCGCGCTCGAACCACTCGAGCGCCGTCTCGGGATCGGGCTCGGCGTCGGCGACATCGGGCTTTCGCAGCGGCGCCACGTCGTCGGGACGCGCGGGGGCGAGCGCGAAGTCGATCACCATCTGCCCGGATGGCTCGTAGAGCGCCTCGCCGTAGCGCACCACGACGCGGTCCGAGCCGTCGATCCAGACCCGCAGTTGCGCCACCGGCTGATCCAACTCGGGAATCCGCTCGCGCACCGCTTCGACGGTGCGGCGGATCCGGCGCAGCGGCACGCCGTGATCGAGCAGCACCAGGATCGCCTTGATACAGACGAGATCGCGAAAGCCGAATGCCGGCGCATCGGCTTCACCCGCACTCGGGCGCACCAGTGCGTTGCGCTCCCAGTAACGCAGCCGCGCGGGCGTGATGCCGAAGAAACGCGCGGCTTCGGGGAGCGAGTACGCAGTCACACGCGCAGTCTACGCCGGCGCGCGCGCAACGGGAGTTCTCATGCCATGTTTTTCGCGCGATGCGATCACGGCACGCGCAGCACTGCGACTCCGGTTAGACTGCAAGCGGAAGCGTTCGTCGCGCTGGTGCCGGCCCCGGACTTCAAATCCGGAGGAAGCCGTGGCGACACGGCTTCGGCGGGTTCGATTCCCGTCCGCTTCCGCCAAAACTGATTTGCTGGCGCGGGGATACCGAACCGATGGGTTGTCTCTCGCTTGTCTCTCGCGACGCTCGCAGCAGGTGAAACAATAAAGCGTTTCCGGTGATCGCTCGACTAGCGATCTGCCGACAATCGCGCGCGGCGAGCACTCCCCTCGAATCCACTCGGGAGCTGAACTCGCCGTGCCATCTGCTTGCTTGCAACGAGCTGCACGAGGCTGCATCGGCGACGGCCTCACGGCCCCTGACGGCCCCCGTTGAACCCCGACTTGTCGCTTGCGTCAGTGTTCACCTGTGGAGCCCGATTGGGACGAGCCGACCGTGGGTGCTGGTGCGGATCGCGGCGTAGGGCGGCAGGATCGAGGACTGGTACCGCGACCCGCGCAAGGATTGCTACCGGAACGGGCGGGCTTCGCACCCGCGGGACGACAAACGAAGTTTCATGGAGTCATCGCACCCTCCAATTCCCTTCGACCAGCAACGCCTGGTCGCACTAAACCGCCTACGCTCGAAATTTCTTTGACACAGGTGCCGCGCAACGTCCACCTCCTCGGTGGACCCAAAGCCCCCGACGGGCCGAGGAATGGCTCGGGAAACGACCACCTTCTCGAGCGGAGAGGCCATCATGATCTCACCGAGCCGAAGCGAATCTCTGATGCTGTGGATTGGCGGCGTCGTCCTGGTTTGCCTCGTGGCGATGCAGCCCACTGAGTCGTCCGGGCTCACCCTGATCACCAGTAACCCCAGTGAGGTCGCACAGTTCCAGACGGGAGCGACCGTTGAAAACTTCGACGACCTGTCGGCTTTGACGATCACGTCGTACGACGACGGGCAAACCGTTCCGGCAGCGAACCAGTTCAGTTCACGCAACCTCGGTGCCTTCACGTCTCCGTTCTTCAACAGTGGTGGCGCCAGCTTCAACGATCCGGTCGGAAACCCGGGAACACCGATCGGAATCTTCGATCCGGATGGCGCCATCGCTGGGGAAGTCAAGTCACCCAACAACGTCGCCGGGCCGTTGAACACCGGTACCGATGAAGCTTTCAACAATGGCTTCATGGAAGTCATCTTCCCCGCCGATGTCATCCGAGTCGGTTTTTGGATCACGCACGGCAGCAACATTCAGCTGATTCTCAAAGACTCCAACAACACGAATCTTGCGACCGGAGACTTCAGCGTAACCGGCAATGCCGGCCAGTTCATTGGAATCCAACGCGATACGGCAGACGTCCGGGGAGTGACGATCCTCTTCGACGCCTTCACGATCGACGACTTTACCTACTCGAGCGCCGTTGTTCCGGAGCCGTCCACCGCGCTGCTTCTCATCTCTGGCCTGCTGGGTGTCGCGGTAGCGGGGCGTAGGCGAGCGTAAGCCCGTAACTACACGCGGAGCGAATCGGATAGGTAGAGAAACGCCTATGCTCTGGGAAGTGCCGGGATTTTAGCGATGTTCGCGGGAAGGGGCACTGTCCGCGCGCGGCGCGAACAGCGAGCCTGGATGGCGTTCGCCGCGGCACACGATAAAGTAGTTGCGGTCGATCCCATTGGAGATTTCGCCATGCGCTCGCTTCTACTCAGCTCCATCTTCGTGGCGTCCCTCGTCTTCGGTGGTACGGCCCAGGCCGTTCCGAGCAATGGCCTTCCTGACCAAGTGTGCTCCGGCCCGGCGGGTGCCAGCAACCCGCACTGCCAAGGGAACGGGGTTGGCCAACCCGGGGCGCCCGTGCCGGAGCCCGGTGCGGCCGGTGTGTTCGCGCTCGGCGTCGCACTGATCGGTCTTAGCCAGCGCCGTACTCGCTGAAGCAAAGCGCCCGCATTCGGTCGCGGTGTTTGAGGTGCGGACGAGCGCAACCCTGCGCTCAGCGTGATCCGCGAAAGCGTCGGCGAGGCGCGTGCGAGCGGTAGCCGGTGCAACACGACCCGTCGCTCCCGCCTATTCGGACTGCCGCAGGCGCGAGTGCCCGTAGCTCGACCTTGCCCCCCTTTCGAACGGGACCGACCAACGGGAAATCGCTCGAAGCGGCTCTCTCGCCGTATCTCGCGCGCACGAATCCATCGGTGGCTGGTTCAACGTCAGGATGTGGCGCAGATGCTGAGCTTCCCGACGGTCACGGTGCCCGACCGCGAGCCTCGCATCCTCGAACCCGAAGACCAGCGCCGCGTCCTCGATGCAATCTCGGACGAGCGCCGTGGGATCTTCCTCGCCCTCGCCTATCACGGGATTCGGCCAAGCGAGGCGTGCCGGCTCGATGTGGCCAATTGCGATTGGACAGCGGGAGTAGTTCGCATTCCGGCGAGGGGGGCGAAGCCACGAAAGAGTGCGCTCGTTCCTTTCGGCGTCGAGCTTCGCGGCTGGATTGCGCAGTGCGTAGACCCCGCTGGCCGACTCGCCGGTGCGCCGCTCTTTCAGAACCGTTACTCGCATCAGCCGGGTAAACGTTGGACGGTCGATGCGCTGGAGAAGACGTGGGCGACCGCTATCCGGGGCGCTGGTGTCTCGTAGGTCGGGCTATACGAGGATACGAAGCACAGCAGCGCGACAGCTGCGCGACGCCGCGGAATCGGACTCGATCAGATTCAGGCTGCGCTGCGCCACGCGGACATTCGCAGCACCGAGCGATATGCGCGTGCTGGGGAGCTGACGCCCGTCAATATTCTGGACCCGAATGTCTCTCGCTTGTCTCTCGCCGATAACACGCGCGAAAAAAGCCAGCGTCTGCACCAACATAGAAGTGCCCCGACAGGCTCGATTCCCGTCCGCTTCCGCCAAGACTGCTTCGCTGGCGCGGGCATGATGAGCGAAGACATTCGCGCACAGTGAGCACTCCCCTCGAATTCACTCGCGAGCGACTCACGCAACGCAGTGCGCATCTCCAAGCAGAGGCGTGCATTGTCGCGCGATCGGATCGACCGGCGAGTCGGCCCGCTAGGGGATGACCCGAATCCCCTCCCCAGGATTTGTCTCCGCGCGCTCGACGCGCGCTGCCGACAGGCGCTTCAGGGGACGCTGGGCTGACCCGCGTGTACTATGGGAGGAACGGGAGGAACTGCGATGCCCCAGCTAGCGAAGGTCCGCGAACACATGGACACGCACGTGCCCACCGTGCTGCCGGACATGCCGATCCTCGACGCGGCGCGGTTTCTGATCAGACAACGGGTGACGGGGGCGCCGGTCGTGGATGCCGCAGGCAACCTGGTCGGCGTGCTGACCGAACTCGACTGCCTCAAGGTCTTGACCACCGAGGGCGGGGACAAGGCGAGACGCGGAAAGGTGTCGCAGTACATGACCGACAAGGTGATCACGATCCCGCCCGACATGAACATCTCCTACGCGACGGGATTGTTCCTGCGCAGCAACTTCCGCCGCCTCATCGTGGTCGAGGAGGGGAAGGTCGTCGGCGCCATCACGCGCTTCGACATCCTGCGGTTCATGGCGAACAACCTGAAGTGACGATCGGCGCGGGCCAGAGTCCCCGCTGCGTCAGCCGTTGCGAAGGGCAGGTCTCAATGGGGCACAATTTTGCGTGTTCGGAGTCGTCGGGGGCATGAATGTTGTGCCGTCTGACGCATGGTTGGGAGTAGGATGGGGCCGCCATGGCGATCATCACGGCGCGACCCGTGCGCCTCCAAATTGTGCGGTGCAGCCTTCTCTTTGCCCTTTGCCTATGCGCCTGCACCGACGTCGGGCTGGGAGTACCCGGCACCGGCACGCCCTTGCCCCCGGGCGGCCTGCCGCCGGCCCAGACACTGGAAGGTGGCGCGCAGATCCAGCTCTCTGCGAGCGGATGGGCCGAAGTCAGTCGGCACCGCCCAGGCGATCGTCGCCGACGAGTTCAGCCAAGGTGTATGCGTTGGCCAGCAATCCCTCGGGGGTGCGGACGTCTGCTTTCTCAACCAGGCCGCGTGCACTCCAGGCTGCTTCTTCGATGTCAATCTCAAGACGAACGGCTTTCAGGCGTCGGTGACGAACGCCCAGACCCTCCGCCTGAGCATCGCCGCGTCGAGCAGTGCATCGGTTCGGATCAACGACCCGATCTTTGGCGCGTGCACGCTGTCCCTCAGCGTCGGCACGATGTCCGTAGACTGCGGACATCGGGCTGTCGATCGATCCGGCAACGGGCGTCTTTGCCGCAGAAACTCAACCAGATCAACACCGTCAACCTGAGCGACGTCACCTTCTCGGGCTGCGCCGCCGTCAGCAACCTCGCGACCATCGTCACCCAGGTTCTCGACTCGCTGGCTGCCAATTGGATCACCGATGGGGTCACGCCCGCCTTGAACGCCGCCATCAGCACTCTCTTGCCGGCGCCGCTGGAGCTCGCCGCCGTGGTCGACCTGCCGGCGCTGTTGCTGACCGGCCCGGCTGCGAGCAACGGCAGCGCCGTCGAGACGCGCATCGTGCCGGGCGGCTACGTGCGATTGCAGCCATTGAATTTCGGACTGTCGCTGGGCGTCGTCACCGGCTTCAACTCCGACGCCGATCCCCAGACCCGCTCCGTCGATCTCGTGTCCGAACCCGACGCTTGCGTTGCAGGACTGACCGCACCGGACCTGTCGCTGCCGCCCTTCGCGTTCTCGACCACGACGCGCGGCAGCTTCGCCCTGCTACCCGCCGGTACGTTCGTGGGTGCTCCTCCGATACCCGCGAACGATCTGTTGGTAGGGGTCTCCCGATCCGCGCTCGACCTCGCAGGACATCACATGGTCGCATCGGGGGGAATGTGTCTCACCCTCGACGCCGCCCGAGCCGCGTTCGTCCGCCGCGACATGCTCGACGATCTGCTCGGCGTACCGCTCGCCGCCGCCGATGCAGAGTTGCGCTTCGTCGTTCGTCCGCAGCAAGGCATCCGCTTCACGGTCGGAACGGGCACCGACCCGTCGCCACATCTGAGCGCCGCGTTCGACGGGCTGCAGATCGATGTGGATACCGTGTCGGCGGGTACCGCCACGCCCGCGCTGACCCTCACGCGCCGACGTCGATCTCGGGTTGCAGCTCGGCACGCGCCACGATGCGGCACCTCCGGTACGTCTCGAATCCACGCGCTCGGCGCTCACCGTCGCCAACCCGGCGGTCGCGGTGCTCGACTCCCGCTATGCCGCCGTGAACGCCGCGGATCTCGACGCGCTCGCCGGGACCATCGTCGACGTCGTGTTCAGCACCCTCGGAGCCGACGCGGGAACCGTTCTGGTTTCGGAGCTTCGCCGGATTCAGCCTCGACAACGTCGCCGTGGCACGCGTCACCACCGCGAGTGACGACTTTCTCGCCGTCACTGCTTCGCTCGGGGCGATTCCTGCCAACCATCAATCCGCCCGCACCGACGCCGCAACCGTTGTCGACCACGCTGGTACTGCCGACGCCGGCTGAGCTTCGCGCCGCGCTCCTCGCCGGCGACAGCGCGGGCCTACCGACGGTGCACGTCGAGCTACCCGACCACGCGACGGTGCCCGTCCCCTCGAACATGCGTGGCGCACGGCAGGCGGTGCCTGGCGCGCCTACGCGGCGACGGGCGATCTCGTGATCCGCGATCGCAGCTTCGCCTGGCAAGGCGAGCGCAGCATCGAGCTGCGCTCACGGGTCGTCGGCGACGACAGCACGACCTCGCCCATCGGCTCGACGACGGTGGTCATCGACTACGCGCCGCCGACCCTCTTCGTCGATCAGCTGAGCTTCTCCACCGAACTCGTCGTGCCGGCGCGCGACGCGCTGTCGGCGACGCTCGAATGGGCGATGGGACGGGTGGGCGAGAGCGCACCGGCGACGGCCTGGACGTCCGACCCCAACCTGGACGCGAGCGCCGCACTGGCCCTCGGCGACGACGTCGTCGTCTACGTGCGCGACGAGTGTCGGCAACGTCGCGCAAGCGACGGTGCACCTGCTCGCCAACGATGTCTGCTCCGGCGCTTCGAGCCTGGACGGCTCGGAGAGTCTGGACGTCTCGTTCGCCACCAACGCGCCGAGCGATCCCGTCTCCGCCTGCGGCGCGGGCGATCGCTCGGTGTGGTTCTCCTTCTGCCATCGGCGTCCGGCACGGCACAGATTGCGACGAGCGGCTCGGGCTACTCGACAGTGGTCTCCGTCTGGCCCCAAACACAGACCTGCGCCAGCCTCGACGACGGAGATCGCCTGCGGCACGAATGGTGTGTCGGTGCCCGTGCAGCGGAGCGTGCCACTCCTCGTCCAGGTGCAGCGCAGCACGCCCGGCGGGACGGGCGCTCTCCAGATCCAGCTCACGCCCGAGCCGAATGCCGCCGCCGCGGCCGGCCTCGCGTGCGCGGCGCTCGCGTTCCTCGCCCGCAGGGCGCGGCGGAGCCCCGGATTAGCAAAAGCGAAGCTCATCGAGCCGTAGTCGCGGATCCCAGGATCAAGTGCAGCTTCACCGCCAGCAGCGGCCTGTCGTGCAGGTGCGGGCGGCGCGGCGCGGCGCGTTCGGACACGGCGGCTGCTACCCGCGCGGGCTGGCGACGGGATCGAAGTCGCCGCGCAGCGCGGCGCCGGTCACCGAATCCGCCGCGCGCGCGATCGCCGCCGGCGTGCCGACCGCAACCACGCGACCGCCGCCCGGTCCGCCCTCGGGACCGAGGTCGATCACCCAGTCGGCGCGGCGCACGACATCGAGGTTGTGTTCGACGACGATCACCGAGCTGCCCGCATCGAGCAATTCGTCGAGGCACGAGAGCAACACCTCGACGTCGGCGGGATGCAGCCCGGTGGTCGGCTCGTCGAGCACGTAGAGCGTGCGAGCGCGCTCTTCGCCGAGCGCGGCCGCGATGCGCAGGCGCTGGCTCTCGCCGCCCGAGAGCGTCGAGAGCGGCTGGCCGAGCGTCAGGTAGCCGAGCCCGACCCGCACGTAGGGACGCAAGCGCTCGACGATCTCGGAGTGCTCCGCAAAGAAGACCGTCGCCTCGTCGAGCGTCATCTCGAGCACGTCGACGATCGAGCGACCCGCGAGGCGCACGCGCAGTGCCTCGGGCCGGTAGCGGGCGCCGTTGCAGTGGTCGCAGGGCACGCGCAGGTCGTCGAGGAAGTGCATCTCGACGACGACCTCGCCGGCGCCTTCGCAGGCTTCGCAGCGACCGCCGGGGCGATTGAACGAGAACCAGCCGGCGTCGACGCCGAGATCACGCGCCTCGCGCGTCGCGGCGAAGCGCTTGCGGATGCCGTCGAACGCCTTCGACAGCGTCGCCGGATTCGAGCGCGGGCTGCGCACCGGCGGCGTCGGCTCGACCATCACGACCTCGGCGATCGCCCCGCGTCCCTCGATCGCATCGCATTCGCCGCGATCGGGATCGCCCTGCAGCTGGCCCACCAACACCGAGCGCACCAGGCTGGACTTGCCCGCGCCCGAGACGCCCGTCACGCACACGAGCTGCCCGAGCGGGATCTCGACCGTCACGTCCTTCAGGTTGTGGGCGCGCGCGCCGACGATGCGCAGCTTGCCGCGCGCGCGCCGGCGCGGACGGGGCCGCGTCGCGAAGTCGCCGCGCAGCACGCGCCCGGTGAGCGACTCGGGCGTGTTGCGCAGCGCCGCGACGGTGCCTTCGACGAGCAGCCTCCCGCCGAGACGACCGGCGCCGGGACCGAGGTCGATCACGTGGTCGGCCGCCGCGATGATCTCGGGCGCGTGCTCGACGACGACCACCGTGTTGCCCTGGTCGCGGATCGCGCGCAGCACGGCGAGCAGCTTCGCGACGTCGCGCGCGTGCAGGCCGACCGACGGCTCGTCGAGCACGTAGAGCGTGGCCGTGAGCGTGCCGCCGAGCGCCGTCGCGAGCTGGATGCGCTGCGCCTCGCCGCCCGAGAGCGTGCGCATCTGGCGGTCGAGCGCGAGGTAGCCGAGACCGACTTCGTGCGCGGTGCGGACGCGCGCGCGCAGCGCGTCGAGCAGCGCGCGCCGCGAGCGCGAGTTGCGCGGGCGCGAGCGGAGCGCGTCGAGCCACGCGAGCAGCTCGGCGATCGTCATGCGCGTCGCGTCGCCGATGTGGCGCCCCGCTACGAACACCGCGAGCGCGTCGCGGCGCAGCCGCGTGCCGCTCGCAACTCGGGCACAGGTCGAAGCGCCGGTAGCGCGCGATCAACACGCGCGCCTGCACCTTGTAGCGCTTGCTTCTCGAGGTACTCGAAGAAGCCGCGCACGCCGTACCAGTCGCCACCGCTGGCTTCGTCGCCGGCAACGACGAGGCCGCGCTGTTCGTCGTCGAGTTCGCTCCACGGCCGCTTTGTCGGAATGCGCAGCCGTTTGCACGCCGCGAGCAGGTCCTTCTGGAGCGCACGGCCCATCGGCGTCTGGAAGGGAGCGATCGCGCCGCCGGCGAGCGAGCGCGAAGGGTCGGGAATCACGCGCGCGAGATCGATCGCCGCCACGCGGCCGAAGCCCTGACAGGTCTCGCAGGCGCCGAGCGGGCTGTTGAACGAGAAGCGCGCCGGCTCCGGCGCCGGGAAGCGACGCCCGCAGCCGTCGCACGCGAAGCCCTCGCGAAAGCGCGCGCGCTCGCCGTTCTCGACCACGACGATCACTTCGCCGTCGCTGCGCGCGAACGCAGCCGCCACCGCCTCGACGAGTCGGCCGCGCTCCGCTTCGCCGCGCAGCGCCAGGCGGTCGACGAGCACGAGCCACTCGTCGCGGCGCCGGGCGAACTCGCGCGCCGAGAGCCCGTCGAGTTCGGCGACGCTGGCCAGCGGCGTCGAGCAGACGCGTGTCAGCCATCGACGAGCAGCCGCTCGCGCAGCGCGGTCGCTGCGCTGCGCTTCACCTCGGGCAGCGGCGTCGCGATCGAGACGCGCTTGCCCTCGAAGCGCGCCAGGATGCGCTGGGCCACCGCCTCGGCGTCACCGGGCAGTGCGCGCAGATCGCAGTCCGGGCAACGCGTCTCGCCGATCTTCGCGTAGAGCAGGCGCAGCAGGTCGAGCACCTCGGTCGCGGTGCCCACCGTCGAGCGCGCGTTGGTGACGCGGTTGCGCTGCTCGATCGCGATCGCCGGCGGCAGATGCCCGATCGAGTCGACCTCCGGTCGCGGCAGACGCTCGAGGAACTGGCGCGCGTAGGTCGAGAGCGACGCGACGTAGCGCCGCTGGCCCTCGGCGTAGAGCGTGTCGAAGGCGAGCGTCGACTTGCCGGAGCCGGAGACGCCCGTGATCGCCGTCAGTCGGCGCAGCGGGACGCTGCACGAAACCCCGCGCAGGTTGTGGGAGCGAGCGTTCTCGATCGGCGATCGCTGTCGGCGGCGTTCCGCGGGGCTCGCGTCGGCAGGCAAAGCGGCGATTCAGACCAGCGGGTCGGGCTCGTCGAAGATCAGGACCACGCTGATGTGGTCGCCCGACTCGCTCTGCCCCATGTGGACGATCTCGATGCCCGGCCGGGCGGCGAGGAACTTGTTCAGGTCCTCCTCCAGCTCCTTGGCGAGCCCGCGTACGACGAAACTCTTGAGCGTCACGATCGATGCTCCGCGCGTTCGGCCATGCGATGCGCCGAAGCCGCGTAGCGTTCCTTGCCGGCGGCGGCCGCCGCTTCCGAAGTGGTGCGCCACTGGGCGGCGCGGCAACTCGTCGCCGAGTACGCGCGTGAGTTCTCGCACCAGGAAGAAGTCGCCCGCCACGACCGCCTCCTCGCGCAGCGCCGCGAGGCGGTCGTGCGCGCCCGCCTTCTGCAGGAACACGATCGCCTCCCAGCCGCGACCCTCCGCGAGATACGTCTCGGCGAGTCGCAGCGACGCCTCGGGCGCCGCGTCGCGCTCGATCAGGTATCTGCGCTCCAACGGATTCGGGATCGCCGACTTCTTCATGTTGGGCTCTTCTCCTCACCAGCGCGCTAGTAGCGCGGCACGTCCGGATCGACCGTGAGCGACCAGGCCTCGATACCGCCCGTGAGATTCCAGACGTCGGTGAAGCCGTGCTGCGCGAGTGTCCTGCAGGCCTTGGCGCTGCGGGCGCCCTGTGACAATGCACGACCACGGTGCCGTGCTTCCACTCCGCGAACTCTTCGGCGCGCGCCGCAACGGTCATGAGCGGCACCAGTTGCGTGCCTTCGATGCGCGCGATCTCGAACTCGCGTGGCTCGCGGACGTCGAGGAACAGGAAAGAGTCGCCGCGCGCGCGCATCGCCGCCACGTCCGCAGCGCTGCGTTCGCGCACGGGCGACTCGTCGCGGTCGTGCGCGGGCATCCCGCAGAAGCCTTCGTAGTCGATCAGCGCGGCGATGCTCGGCGCCTCGCCGCAAATCGGGCACGACGGGTCCTTGCGCAGGCTGAACTCGCGGAAGCGCATCTCCAGCGCATCGTAGTGGAGCAGTCGGCCGATCAGCGGCTCGCCGAGTCCCGTGAGCAGCTTCACCGTCTCGGTCGCCTGGATCATCGCCACGATGCCCGGGAGCACGCCGAGCACGCCGCCCTCGGCGCACGAGGGCACCGATCCGGGCGGCGGCGGTTCGGGATAGAGACAGCGGTAGCAGGGACCGCGACGCGCATCGAAGACCGTCGCCTGGCCTTCGAAGCGGAAGATCGAGCCGTGCACGTTCGGCTTGCCGAGCAGCACGCAGGCGTCGTTCGAGAGGTAGCGGGTCGGGAAGTTGTCGGTGCCGTCCACGACCACGTCGTAGTCGGCGAAGATCGCCAGCGCATTCTCGGACGACGAGCCGCACGCCGTGCGGCTTCCACCTTGACGTCGGGGTTGAGCGCCAGGATGCGCTCGCGCGCGACTTCCACCTTGGGTCGCCCGACGTCGCGCGTGCCGTAGAGCACCTGGCGCTGCAGGTTCGAGGCGTCGACGACGTCGTAGTCGACGATTCCGAGCGTGCCGACTCCCGCCGCCGCGAGGTACTGCGCCAGCGGGCAACCGAGCCCGCCGGCGCCGATCAGCAGCACGCGCGAAGCGAGCAGCCTCTGCTGCGCCTCGACGCCGAACTCGGGCAGCGCCAGGTGACGCTTGTAGCGGTCGAATTGATCGGGCCGAAGCGGCGGCTTGCGAGGCATTTGCGGAGCCTATCGGACAGCCGAGTGCTCGCAACGAGCAGGCCGGCCTGATGAACGTCGCCGCTCGCAGGCCCGATGAACGTCGCCGCTCGCCGTTGGCTCGCTACGCGGGAATTAGAGGAGTGCGTGAACGATTGCGGAAATGGAGCGGGGCCCCTGCTCGCGCAGAGAGCCCCGCTGAGAGAATCCAGGTGACGCCTACTGGGCGTCTTCTCCGGCCTCCTCGCGCGGCGGGATCACGGTCACCTTGTACGCCTTGCGCGGGTTGTCCTTCATCAGCCAATCGATGGTGACCCAATCGTTCTTCTTCAGCTCATCCCACTTCGTCTTGCCTTCCCCTTGGACAACCGTCTCGTCCGTCTTCGAGAACGAGATCTTGTCGCCCTTGCGGTTGTCGACGATCACCTTCTTCTCGCTCACCGAATCCAGCTTGCCGACGAACTCACGCGTCTGCGCCGACGCGGAGGCGGTCCATAGGATCGAAGCGACAAAGGCCAAGCAGCGCGAGCTGACCGGCCTTCCGAGCGACGGCGCAACATGAAATGATCTCCTTCCTGTTAGGTGCGACGCATGCGCGTCGCATTGGCTCGAATGGTAGAGCGCCCTCTTCGACGAAACCTCGTGCGCGCTATTCGTGCGCACGCTGCGCTCCCGGCGACCACGTCCAGCTCGATGCCATCTCGCAATCAACCTGAAACCAGCTCGACGACAGCGAGGACCGGACAATGGTGCCGGAGGTGGGATTCGAACCCACAAGGCCGCAAGGACCGGGGCATTTTGAGTGCCCTGCGTATGCCAGTTCCGCCACTCCGGCGGGCGGGCGGCCGAACATACCATGAGGAGGGTTCGGCACCACCGCGAGTTTGCGAGAACCAGTTGCGTCGCGAGCGCGCCGCCAGATCACTCTTTACAGCCCAAAGGCCCGGCGATAGCTTGCGCGACCCGTCGGGGCTGTAGCTCAGTTGGGAGAGCGCTTGAATGGCATTCAAGAGGTCGGGGGTTCGATTCCCCCCAGCTCCACCACGGGATCCGGCGCTCCCTGCGCGCCAATTCGCGCGCTTCGCAGTTTTTTTCAGGATTGAGTGCCACCTGTTCCAGGACGCGACCACCTCCTTGTTGTCATGGTGGTATGTGCTTGGTGCAATCGGCAGATCGCCCCGCGAGCCCAGAAGGCAAGCGTGAGGCACGTTCACGCGGCCGCAGTCAGCCACGGGATGTGCCCGAATTGCCTCCAGAAACGCCTCGCCCAGGTCGGCAAGGGATCCGCCCGCGCCGCCTGAGCGCTGATCGCCTGAACCGAGCCTGCCCGCGGAGGAAGCACCCACCTCCGCGGGCGCTCTGCTTTCAGGACTGCAATTCGGACGACCCTGCAAGCGCGGTCGGAGTCGTCAGCGCAGCGACGGCGGCGTCTGCTTCTCGATCACTCCCTGCGCGACGCGAGCCAGCAGGGATCGCGGCAGCAGGCGCATCCCCAGATTGCCGCGCAGCCAACGCCCCCAGCCGATCGCCACCGACGGTTGTTCGCCGAGGCGCTCGAGCGCCACCTCGACGACGCGCTCCGGCGTCTCGCCCTCGTGCGGCATCTCGCCGGCAACCGCCTGGAACTCGGTCGCCGTCGTGCCCGGCTCGACCACCAGCACATCGACGCCGCTGCCGCGCAGCTCCGCCCAGAGTCGCCTCGCCCAGCAGTTCCACGAACGCCTTGGTCGCGGCGTAGGTCGCGTGCAGCGGCATCGGCTGCTTCGCGGCGAGCGAGCCGGTGAACACGACCGCGCCGCGTCCACGCGAACGCATCTTCGGCAGCAATCGGTGGGTGAGCACGAGCGGCGCGGTGCAGTGAACCTGGATCATCTCGACGAGCCGCTGCTCGTCTTGAAGCTCGAAGCGACCCGCGCTGCCAAAGCCAGCATTGTTGACGAGTACGGCGATCTCCAGATCCTCCACCGCTGCGGCGAGCCGCTCAGCGCCATCGGGCGCCGCGAGATCGACCGGCACGACGCGCGTCGCCACTGCGCCTTGCTTCGCGACCTCGGCGGCGAGCGCATCGAGCCGCTCGCGACGGCGCGCGCAGAGCACCAGCGAGAAGCCCTCGCGCGCCAGCGCCCGCGCAAACGCGGCACCGATTCCCGACGACGCGCCGGTGACGAGCGCCCACTCGCCGTAGCGCTCGCGCAGCGGACGGCGCGGCGCCTGGAAGCGATCGCGCGCGTTCCACAACGCGACGCTGAGCGCCGCGAACGGAATGAACGAGACGACGCCCATCAGCAGGCCCCTGGCGCCGCCGACCTCGAGCAGCGGCCACACCGCCATCGCAATCGCCACCTGCGCCGCGTAGAGCGCCGCCCACGGCCACAGCCAGGGCCGCATGCGCCAGAAGCCGTAGCTGCCCGCCGCGTAGAGGGCCCAATGCAGCGGTTCGGTCGCCTTCGCCGCCAAGCCCGTCAGCACGACCCCGAACCAGACTTCCTCGTCGCGCGCGACCGGCTTCACGAAGAAATCGAACGGCAGGTAGATGAAAGTCATGTACGCGCAGAACCCGAGCAGCGCGTTCATCCAACCGGGGCGGCGTGCGAGCACGTCGCGAAGCCACTCGCGCATCGGTCTGCCCTTCGCCGTCCAGTCAGCGCGACGCTAGCTGATGAACTTCGCTCGGCTACCCTGCCGCGGCCGTGGGCGGACGTGTGCGCGTGTCGAGGGAAGTCGTCGCTCGCTTGGCTGGTCTTCGACCATCCCGAGCGTCGCAATGCAGTGTCGCTGGAGATGTGGCAGGCGATTCCCGCGCTCGCCGCGGCAGCTCGACGCCGATCCCTCCGTGCGCGTGATCGGCCTGCGCGGCGCCGGCGACCGTCGCCTTCGTCTCCGGCGCCGACATCTCGGAGTTCACCAGCACGCGCACCGGCGCGAACGCCGCCCAGTCCTACGAGGACACCACCGGCGTCGCCTTCGCGGCGCTCGCCGAACGTCGGCAAGCCCGTCGTCGCCGCGATCCACGGCTTCTGCGTCGGCGGCGGCATGGCGCTCGCGCTGACCGCAGACCTGCGCATCGCCGCGGACGACGCGCAGTTCGCGATTCCCGCCGCCCGGCTCGGGCTCGGCTACCACGCCGCCGGCATCGACGCATTGGTGCGACTCGTCGGGCCCCTCGACGGCCAAGGAAGTGCTGTTCACCGCGCGTCGCTTCACGGCCGACGAAGCCCGCGCGCGCGGAATCGTGAACGAGGTCGTGCCGAAGGCCCGGCTCGACGCGCGCGTGCGCGAAGTCGCCGCGCAGATCGCCGAGAACGCGCCGCTCACGCTGCGCAGCGTGAAGCTGGTGATCCGCGAACTCGGCCGCGACGCCGTCGGCGCGCGACCAGGCCCGCGTCCGCGACTCGATCCACGCCTGCTTCGAGAGCGACGACTACCGCGAGGGCGTGCGCGCGTTCCTCGACAAGCGCAAACCCGTCTTCCAGGGCAAATAGTGGGCGCGACCGCGCCTTCGCTCGCGCGGCGCGCGTTGCCGCTGGCGGCGTACTGGGCGCTCGGCATGGCGCCGTTCGGGCTCTCGCTGCCCTACCTCGCGCTCTACCTGCGCGAGAACGCGCAGCTCTCCGGCGCCGAAGATCGGCGCGGTGTTCGCGGTGATGCCGGCGGTCGGCATCCTCGCGCAGCCGATCTGGGGCGTGCTCGCCGATCGCAGCGGACTGCGCGCGCGCATCGCTCGTCGCGATCTCGCTGGGCACGGCGCTCGGCTTCCTCGCGATCGGACGCGCGCACGGGCTTCGCTTCGATCGTCGCCGCGACCGCGCTCTTCGCGGTGTTCGCGCGCGCGATCATTCCGATGCTGCTCTCGGTGAGTCTGTCCGCGCTCGAAGATCATCCGCACGCCTTCGGGTGGGTGCGCGCGCTTCGGCACCGTCGGCTTCGCCGCATCGATGTTCGTGTTCCCGGCGGCGCTCGACGCCTACCAGGCGTCGCACGGACTCGTCGGCGCGACCCGGCGGACCCACCGAACCCGCCTCGGCTTGCTGTTCCCGACGGCGGCGGCGCTTTCGGCGATCGCCGCGGCGGCGGCCCTCGCGATCCCGAACCGCGGCGCCGTCGCGCTGCGCGCGCACGCGGCGAATGGAGCGTCCTGCTGCGCAACCTGCGCTTCGTGCGACTCCTCACGCTCTGCACGCTCGCGTTCCTGTTCGTCAACGGCCCGATGGAGACTCTTCCCGATCCTGATGCGCGAGCGCGGCGGCGATCTCGAGAGCGTGCGCGACATGTGGCTCTTCATGCTGGTCCCGGAGACGCTGCTGATCGCCGGACTCGGCAGCGCTGACGCGACGGCTCGGGGCGCGCGGACTGCTCGCGATCGGCCTCTTCGCCGGCAGCGCGCGCTGGCTGCTGTGCGGCACGATCGAATCGCTGCCGCTGGCTCTACCCGGTGCAGATGCTGCACGCCGTCGTCGTGATGGGACTGAATCTCGGCGCGCCACTCTACGTGGACGCGGTCGTACCACCGCAACTGCGCTCGACGGCGCAATCGCTGCTCGGCACCGTCGCGGTTGGAATCGGCGGGATGGCTTCGAGCCTGCTCGCGGGTTGGCTGCTCGCAGCGCGGTGGCGCGGCGGCGCCGTATCTCGTCGGGCGGCATCGGCGCGCTGCTGTTGCTGTTGCTGTTCCCGCGCTGGTTGCCCCCGCTCGAAGAAGCCGCAGCGAGCGCGGGCATCCCCAAGGGAGAGGGGTAGTCTGCGCGCAGCGCGATTGGAGATTCCGTTGCAGCCGCGACGCTCACGAACCCGCATCGAAACCGTCGGCGCTCGCGGCGAAGCCGCTCGCAAGCCGCCGTGGCTGCGGGTGCGCCTGGCCCTGTCGCCGGGCTTCGTCGAGACGCGCGGCAAGCTGCGTGATCACCGGCTGCACACCGTCTGCGAGGAAGCGGCCTGCCCGAATCGCGGCGAGTGCTGGGCGCGGCGCCACGCGACGGTGATGATCCTCGGCGACGTCTGCACGCGCGCATGCAGCTTCTGCAACGTGAAGACGGGGCGGCCCGGGGCCGTCGACGCGGACGAGCCGGAGCGCCTCGCCGCGGCGATCGCGGCGCTCGAGCTACGCCACGTGGTGATCACGTCGGTCGATCGCGACGATCTCGACGACGGCGGCGCGCCGCACTTCGTCGCGTGCATCGAAGCGCTGCGCCGGCGCAACCTTCGTCCGCCACGATCGAAGTGCTGACGCCCGACTTCCGCCACAAGCCCGGCGCGATCGAGACGGTCGCCGCAGCGCGTCCCGACGTCTACAACCACAACCTCGAGACCGTCCCGCGCCTCTATCGCGAAGTGCGACCCGGCGCGAGCTACCGCCACTCGCTCGATCTGCTGGCGCGCGTGAAGCAGGTGGCGCCCGGCACCTTCACCAAGTCCGGCATCATGGTCGGGCTCGGCGAGCGCGAGGAGGAGGTGCTCGCGGTGCTCGACGACCTGCGCGGCGCCGGACGTCGATTTCGTCACGATCGGGCAGTACCTCCAGCCCACGCTCCGCCACATCGCCGTCGCGCGTTGGGTCGATCCGGCGGAGTTCGACCGCTACGCCGCCGCCGCGCGCGAAAAGGGCTTTCTGCTGGCGGCAGCTTCTCCGCTCACGCGATCGTCCTATCACGCCGATGCGGACTTCGACAGGTTGCGCAGCGCCCGAGGGGTCTGAATGGCCGACCGGAACCCGGACAGCGACAGCCGACGAGACGCGGGAATGGCTCGACGCGCTGCGCTTCGGTGCTCGCCAACGAGGGCCCCGAGCGCGCCCATTACCTGATCGAGCGGCTGATCGACCAGGCGCGCCGCTCGGGCGTGAACCTGCCCTACTCGGCCACGACGGCCTACGTCAACACGATCCACCGCGAGCCAGGAGCCGACGATGCCCGGCGAGCCCGGGCTCGAACACCGGATCCGCTCGCTGGTGCGCTGGAACGCGCTCGCGATGGTGGTGCAGGCCAACCGCGAGAGCGCTGGAGCTCGGCGGCCACATCGCGAGCTTCGCCTCCGCCGCGACGCTCTACGACGTCGGCTTGAACCACTTCTTCCGCGCCGCGCAGCGACGACCACGGCGGCGACCTCGTCTACATCCAGGGCCACTCGTCGCCCGGGCATCTACGCGCGCGCCTACCTCGAGGGTCGCCTCAGCGAGGAGCAGCTCCGCAACTTCCGCCGCGAGGTCGGACGGGCGCGGGCTCTCGTCGTATCCGCACCCGTGGCTGATGCCGGCGTTCTGGCAGTTCCCGACCGTGTCGATGGGCCTCGGCCCGATCATGGCGCATCTACCAGGCGCGCTTCATGCGCTACCTGCACAACCGCGGCATCGCGCGCCGCCGGCGATCGCAAGGTCTGGGTCTTCGTGGGCGACGGCGAGATGGACGAGCCCGAGTCGCTCGGCGCGATCGCGCTCGCCGCGCGCGAGAAGCTCGACAACCTGATCTTCGTGGTGAACTGCAACCTGCAGCGCCTCGACGGCCCCGTGCGCGGCAACGGCAAGATCATCCAGGAGCTCGAGGGCACCTTCCGCGGCGCCGGCTGGAACGTGATCAAGGTGATCTGGGGCGACGCGCTGGGATCCGCTGCTCGCGAAGGACAAGCAGGGCCTGCTGCGTCGAGCGCATGGAAGAGGCCGTCGACGGCGACTACCAGAACTACAAGGTGCGCGGCGGCGCCTACACGCGCGAGCACTTCTTCGGGACGTACCCGGAGCTGCTCGAGATGGTCGCGAACCTGACCGACGACGACATCTGGCAGCTCAATCGCGGCGGTCACGATCCGCAGAAGATCTACGCGGCCTACGCCGCCGCCGTGGCGCACAGCGGCCAGCCCACCGTGATCCTCGCCAAGACGGTGAAGGGCTACGGCATGGGCGAAGCCGGCGAGGGCATGAACATCACGCCACCAGCAGAAGAAGCTGGCGGAGAAGTCGCTCGCGGCGTTCCGCGATCGCTATCGCATCCCGATCCCCGACGAGCGCATCGCCGAAGCGCCCTTCTACAAGCCGTCCGACGACGCGCCCGAGATGCGTTACATGCACGAGCGCCGCGAGGCGCTCGGCGGCTACGTCCCTGCACGTCGCGACGCGACGGTGCGCGCCGCTCGCGGTCCCCGATCTCTCGATCTTCGCGAAGCTGCTCGAGGGCTCGGGCGATCGCGAGTACTCCACCACGATGGCGTACGTGCGCGCTGCTCACCGCGCTGCTGCGCGACCCGGAACTCGGTCCGCCGCGTCGTGCCGATCGTGCCGGACGAGGCGCGCACCTTCGGCATGGAGGGCCTGTTCCGCCAGCTCGGCATCTACGCCGCCGAAGGCCAGCTCTACGAGCCCGTCGATCACGACCAGGTGATGTACTACCGCGAGGACAGGAAGGGCCAGATCCTCCAGGAAGGCATCTGCGAGGCGGGCGCGATGTCGTCGTGGATCGCCGCCGGCACCAGCTACGCCAACAACGGCGTGCCGATGATCCCGTTCTACGCGTTCTACTCGATGTTCGGCTTCCAGCGCGTCGGCGACCTGTTCTGGGCCGCCGCCGACACGCGCACGCGCGGCTTCCTGATGGCGGGCACGGCCGGTCGCACGACGCTCTCGGGCGAAGGTCTCCAGCACCAGGACGGCCACAGCCAGCTCTGGGTCTCGTCGATCCCGAACTGCGTCGCCTACGACCCGGCCTACGGCTACGAGCTCGCGGTGATCGTGCACGAGGGGCTCGACCGCATGCTGCGCGCGCCAGGAAGACGTCTTCTACTACATCACGATGATGAACGAGAACTACGTGCACCCGCCGATGCCCGAGGGCAGTGCGCGAGGGCATCCTGCGCGGGCTCTACCGCCTGCGCGACGCCGCAGGACGCCGCCGGCGCCGCGCGTGCAGCTGCTCGGCAGCGGCGCGATCCTGCGCGAAGTGCTCGCCGCCGCCGAGCTGCTGCGCGACGAGTTCGGCGTCCACGCCGACGTCTGGAGCGCGACCAGCTTCACCGAGCTGCGCCGCGACGGCCTCGACGTCGAGCGCTGGAACCTGCTGCACCCCGAGGAGCCGCAGCGCCGGAGCTTCGTCGAGGAGCAGCTCGGCGGGCGGCCCGGTCCGGTGATCGCCGCGACCGACTAGGTGAAGGCGTACGCCGACCAGATCCGCCCGTTCGTGCCGCGGTCGCTACCGCGTGCTCGGCACCGACGGCTTCGGCCGCTCCGATCGCCGCGAACGGCTGCGCCACTTCTTCGAGGTCAACCGCCTCTTCGTCGCGGTCGCGGCGCTGAAGGCGCTCGCGGACGACGGCGTCGTTGCCGCCCGCCACCGTCCGCCAGGCGATCGAGCGCTTCAAGATCGACCCGGCGAAGCCGAACCCGATGCGGAGCTAGCCGCGATGGCCGAACGCGAGATCAAGCTCCCCGACATCGGCGACTTCGACGACGTCGAGGTGATCGAGCTGCTCGTGACGGTCGGCGACCGCGTCGCCGTCGAGCAGTCGCTGCTCGTGCTCGAGAGCGACAAGGCGACGATGGAGATCCCGTCGCCCGTCGCGGGCGTGGTGCGCAAGCTGCTCGTCGGTGTCGGGGACGAGGTGAGCGAAGGCACGCCGATCGCGATGCTCGACGTCGAGGAAGCGGCGCGGAAGCGGCGCCGTGCGAGCCCGCGACGCCGACCGCGCCGCGCGCAGCCGCCGGCCGCAGCCGGCAGCCCAGCCGCGCAGTCGAAGCGTCCGAGCCGGAGCCCGCGCCCTCGCTCCGCCGACCTCGCGCCGTACACGGTGGATGCGCCGCATCCCGCCGCGCACGCGGGCCCCTCGGTGCGCCGGCTCGCGCGCGAGCTCGGCGTCGACCTCGCGCTGCGTCCCGGGCCGCGGACCGAAGGGCCGCATCCTCGAAGAAGACGTGCAGGGCTACGTGAAGGCGCTGATCGCCCAGGGCGGCGGCGCTGCGGGCGTGCCGATCGCGGGCGTCCACGTCGCCGCGCCGCGTGGACGATCGACTTCGCGAAGTTCGGCCCGACCGAGATCGAGGCGCTGAACCGCGTGCGGCGCGTCGCGGCGGCGAACCTGCACCGCTCGCTGGGTCACCGTCCCGCACGTCACGCAGTTCGACGACGCCGACGTCACCGAGCTCGAGAGCTTCCGCCAGGACGCAGCGCGCCGAAGCGGAGGCGCGCGGCACGAAGCTCACCTTCCTGCCGTTCCTGGTGAAGGCGGTCGTGAAGGCGCTGCAGGAGTTCCCGCACTTCAACGCGTCGCTCGACCGCAGCGGCGAGAACCTGATCGTCAAGCGCTACTTCCACATCGGCGTCGCGGTCGACACCGAGCACGGACTCGTCGTGCCGGTGCTGCGCGACGCCGATCGCAAGGGCCTCTTCGAGCTCGCCGCGCGAGCTGCAGGAACTCTCCGAGAAGGCGCGCGCGCGGCGACTGCGGCCCGAGCAGCTGCAGGGCGGCTCGTTCAGCATCTCGAGCCTCGGCGGCATCGGCGGCACGCGCTTCACGCCGATCGTGAACCATCCCGAGGTCGCGATCCTCGGCGTCTCGCGCATGGAGTGGAAGCCGGTGTGGCGGGACGGCGCCTTCGTGCCGCGCCGCATCCTGCCGCTCTCGCTCTCCTACGACCACCGCGTGATCGACGGCGCCGACGGCGCGCGCTTCACCGGCCGGCTCGCCGCGCTGCTCGCCGACCTGCGGCGCATCCTGCTCTGATGGCGGAGCTGCGCGCCGACGTCGTCGTGCTCGGCGCCGGGCCCGGCGGCTACACGCGCCGCCTTCCGCGCGGCGGATCTCGGTCGCAGCGTGGTGCTCGTCGAGCGCTACGCCGCGCTCGGCGGCGTCTGCCTCAACGTCGGCTGCATCCCGTCGAAGGCGCTGCTGCACGTCGCCGAGGTGATCGCAGCCGCGCGCGACCTCGCCGAAGCCGGCGTCGAGTTCGGCGCGCCGAAGCTCGACCTCGCGAAGCTGCGCGCGCGCAAGGACGCGGTCGTCGCGCAGCTCGGCGGCGGGCTCGCCAAGATGGCGAAGCAGCGCGGCGTGACGCGTCGTCACCGGCACGGGACGCTTCGCGGGACCGCAGCGGCTCGACGTCGCGACGGCGGACGGCGCGCGTCGCGATCGAGTTCGAGCGCGCGATCGTCGCCGCGGGGTCGCGCGCGCGTGCAGCTCCCGGGTTTCCCCGACGACCCGCGCGTGCTCGACTCCACCGTCGGCGCTCGCGCTCGAAGACGTGCCGCGGCGCCTGCTGGTGGTCGGCGGCGGCATCATCGGGCTCGAGCTGGCGACGGTCTACGCGGCGCTCGGCTCCGAGGTGACGATCGTCGAGGCGCTCGATCGCTTGATGCCCGGCCCCGATCCCGATCTCGTGCGCCCGCTGCAGCGGCGGCTCGAGCCGCGCCTCGCCGCGATCCACCTGCGCACGAAGGTGACGAGCGTCGAAGCGCGCGCCGACGGACTGCTCGTCGCCTTCGAGGGCGAGAAGGCGCCCGCCGGAGGATCTCTTCGACCGCGTGCTCGTCGCCGTCGGCCGCCGGCCGAACGGCGACCGCATCGGCGCCGAGGCCGCGGGCATTCGCGTCGACGAGCGCGGCTTCGTCGCGCGTCGACGAGCGCATGGCGACAAATCTCCCGCACGTCTTCGCGATCGGCGACGTCGCGCGCGCGCCGCTGCTCGCGCACAAGGCGAGCCACGAGGGCAAGACCGCCGCGGAGGCCGCATGCGACCTGCGGTCGCCTTCGACGCGCGCGCGATCCCGTCGGTCGCGTACACCGATCCCGAGGTGGCGTGGGTCGGCCTCACCGAGAGCGATGCGCGCGCGCAGAAGCTCGAAGTGGAGGTCGCGCGCTTCCCGTGGGCCGCGAGCGGCCGCGCGCTCGGCATGGGCCGCAGCGAGGGAATCGACCAAGCTGCTCTTCGCGAAGGACACAAGACGGCTCGTCGGCGCCGGCATCGTCGGCCCGCACGCGGGCGACCTGATCTCCGAATGCGCGCTCGCGATCGAGCTGGGCGCCGACGTCCACGACATCGCGCTCACCGTGCACCCGCACCCGACGCTCGGCGAGACGATCGGCCTCGCCGCGGAAGTCGCGGCCGGAACGATCACGGATCTGTACTGCCGCGCCGCTCCAGGTGATAGGATGCGCCCCGATCTGGGGGGTGGATCCATGAGTCTCTTCCGGCGCAAGCCCGATCGCTCAGCTCCAGGACGAGGCCGCCTCCGAGCAGTCTTCGCCGCGTGCTCGGTCCCGTGAATCTCACCGCGCTCGGCATCGGCGCGATCATCGGGGCCGGCATCTTCGTGCTGACCGGGCAGGCCGCGGCCAAGTACGCCGGGCCGGCGATCGTCTACTCGTTCGTGCTCGCGGGCATCGCCTGCGCCTTCGCCGGTCTCTGCTACGCGGAGTTCTCCGCGATGATCCCGATCGCGGGCTCGGCCTACACCTACGCCTACGCGACGCTCGGCGAGCTCTTCGCGTGGATCATCGGCTGGGACCTGATCCTCGAGTACCTGTTCGCGTCGTCGACCGTCGCGGTCGGCTGGTCGGGCTACGTGGTCTCGCTGCTGCAAGCGATTTCGGCATCGAGATCCCAGCGCAGCTGCGCGTCGGCGCCGTACAACGCACGTCGCGTCGACCGGACGCCGGCCTGGAACGTCGTGGCGCATCTTCACCGAAGGCTGGACCGCGACCGGCGCGGTGCTGAACGTGCCCGCGATGATCGATCGTCGCGCTCGCGACGATCCTGCTCGTGATCGGCATCCGGGAATCGGCGCGCTTCAACAACGTGATCGTCGCGGTCAAGATGACGGTGATCCTGGCCTTCATCGGCGTTCGGCGTGCTGTACGTCAACACCGACCACTGGGCGCCCTTCATCCCGCCCGCGGAGGGCAACGGCCGCTTCGGCTGGGGCGGCGTGGTGCGCGGCGCCGGCGTGATCTTCTTCGCCTACATCGGCTTCGACGCGGTCTCGACCGCCGCGCAGGAAGTGAAGCAACCCACAGCGCGACATGCCGATCGGCATCCTCGGCTCGCTCGCGATCTGCACGGTGCTCTACATCGCCGTCGCGCTGGTGCTGACCGGCATCGTCGACTTCCACACGCTCAACGTGCCCGACCCGATCGCCGTCGGCATCGACGCCGCGGGGCCCGGCCTCGCGTGGCTGCGCCCGATCGTGAAGATCGGCGCCGTCGCCGGGCCTCTCGTCGGTGATCCTGGTGATGCTGCTCGGCCAGCCGCGCATCTTCTTCACGATGGCGCGCGACGGCCTGCTGCCGTCGATCTTCGGCGACGTCCACCCGCGCTTCCGCACGCCGTGGGTGGCGTCGGTGCTGACCGGCGGCGTCGCGATGGTGGTCGCGGGACTGCTGCCGATCGGCCTGCTCGGCGAACTGGTCTCGATCGGCACGCTGCTCGCGTTCGCCATCGTCTGCGGCGGCGTGCTGGTGCTCCGCTACACCGATCCCGAAATTCCGCGACCCGTTCCGCGCGCCCGTTCGTGCCGTTCGTCGCCGATCGCCGGCGTCCTGTCGTGCGCTCTACCTGATGCTCGGCCTGCCCATCGACACCTGGGCGCGACTCTTCGTCTGGATGGCGCTCGGGCTCGCCATCTACTTCGGCTACGGCCGCCGACACTCACGCTTGAACGCAGAAGGAGCCGTCGCGAGTCACTGATCGGAGTCGCGAAGCCAGCCCGACCCGCCTTCCTCAGCCAGGAGCCCATCTTCTCGAGCTGCGTCTCGAGGCGTGTCGCTAACCCCGGAGCAGCGACCCAACCATCACCAGCGTGAGAGCGATGGTGACGATCGACGCCCCCCAGGCGACGAAGTTGAAGAACGGCGAGTTGACGTAATCGCCCATCAAGTCGCGACGGTTGATCAGCAGCAGAATGCAGATCAACACCACAGGCAGGAGCATACCGTTCAAGACCTGCGACACGAACATCACCGTCAGCAACGGGAAGGCGGGGATCAGCACGAAGACTGCGCCGAGCGCGATCAGCGCCGTGTAGAGCCCGAAGAACTGCGGCGCTTCGTGGACCTTCTTGTCGATCCCCGTCTCCCAGCCAAACCCTTCGCACACATAGTACGCCGTCGCGAGCGGCAACACCGAGGCGGCGAAGAGCGAGGCGTTGAACAGTCCGAACGCAAACAGTGCCGAGCAGTACTGACCGGCCAGCGGACGTAGCGCCAACGCCGCGTCCTGCGCCGACTCGACTCGAACGCCTTGCTGATGCAGTGTCGCCGCGCACGCCACCAGGATGAACATGGCGACGATCACTGCCACAGCGCAGCCAACCATCGTGTCGTACCTGGCGTAACGGTAGTCGGCGACCTTGATGCCCTTCTCCACGACTGCCGCCTGCTGGTAGAACTGCATCCACGGCGCAATGGTCGTACCGACGATGCCGACCAACATCACGCTATACGCGCTACTCCACTCCAGATGTGGCGCCAGCGTCTGCGTCAAGACGACATCCCACGCCGGCCTCGCCATGAAGCCCGAAATCGGGTAGGCGAGGTAGAACAGGCACGCGACGAGAAACATCCGCTCGACACGGCGGTACGTACCGTAAACGATCAACCACCATACGAACAGCGCCGCCAACGGTACCGAGATATACTTGCTGATACCGAAGATCTCTAGCGCAGCCGCGACGCCGGCAAATTCCGCAACGGTGTTGGCAAAGTTGGCGATCAGCAGCGCCACCATGATGTAGAAGGTGGCCTTGACGCCGAACTGCTCGCGGATGAGATCGGCCAGCCCCTTGCCGGTCACGACGCCCATCCGCGAACACATCTCCTGCACGATGACCAGGGCCAAAGTGATCGGAATGAGTGACCAAAGCAGTGTGTAGCCAAACTGCGCCCCGGCCATCGAATAGGTTGCGATTCCGCCAGCGTCGTTGTCGACGTTGGCGGTAATGATCCCCGGACCGACGATCGACAGCAGCAAAGCCAACCGCGGCGGAATACGCAGCCGAAACCACGTGCGCTGGCTGCGCCGCCGCTCTTCGGTCGATCGACTGCGCCAACGCATGCGCTGCAGACGCGAGCGTGCCGATTCCGTCACCGGCCGAGCTTCCGTTTCCATGCCTGCTTCGCAATGTGACTGACGACATCGTCCACGGTGATCATGCCAACCAGAACGTCGTCGTCGTCCACCACCGGGAGCGCCAGGAGATCGTACTTCCCCACGATTGCGGCGACACTGTCGCGGCTGTCGCCATGGTGCACGCGCGCCGGGTCGGAGATCATGATGTCGGCCACCAACTCCTGCGGCTGCGCCATGATCAGTTGACGCAGATTGAGTACGCCGACCAACCGGCCGTCGCTGCTGATGATGAAGATGTAGTAGATCGCCTCGACCTCGGGGGCTTCCTGGCGCAATCGCGCGAAGGCATTCTCGACCGTGCTGTCCATCGGTAACGCCAGAAATTCAGTCGTCATCATGCCGCCGGCGGTATCGGGTGCGTAGGCCAGCAGTTCGCGCACATCGTCCGCCTCGTCGACTTCCATCTTGCGCAGAAGTTCGGACGATGTCGCGTGCGGCAGCTCGCCGAGCAGGTCTGCCGCTTCATCGGGCGGCATCTCCTCGAGGATGTCGGCGGCCTCGTCGGGTGACACAGTTTCGATCAATTGGGTCTGGATGCGCGGATCCTCGACCTCGCCCAACGCATCGGCCGCCTTCTCGGCGTCGAGGGCACGGAACATCGTCGCTCGCTGATGCAAATTGAGGTCGGTGAGAATCTCGGCGATATCGGCGGGATGCAGCTCGGCGAGCTGCTTCTGCATGACGCTCAGCCGAATGTTGTGGAGGTTCGCGTCGAGCGACATCGGCTGCACATACTGCCACTGCACCAGTCGCTCGGCGGACAAGTAACGCGCTTGCGGCCGCAGGCGCCGCACCAAGCCGTCGATCACACCCTCCCAGCCGAGACGTCGTACGAGACCACGGGTGCCGACGTCCACGTGCACCAGCCGTAGCTCGCTGCGCCCGAGCCTCAGGAAGTGCAGGTCGTTGACGCGCACGACTTTGGCGCCGGCCATGTCGACGATCTGCTTGTCGAGCAGCGTCTGGCGCAACAGGATCGCGCCGTAGTCGTCGATCTTCGACGGCGTGAGAGCGCGGATGCGTACATTGAGTCGGATCTTGGGTCCGGCGATCTCTTGCACATCGGCCCAACGGCCGGTGAGCGGGAAACGCTCCCAGCGCCCGCGCTGGACGACGAACGCGACGACCGGCGGGAATGTCGGGGAGACGGAGACGGCCAGATCATTGAGGTTGCCGACGAAGTCCCCGTCGGCGTCGATCACGGGCTTGCCGAGCAACGACGACAGGAAGAAGAAGCGGGGCTCCTCCTCGGCGACGAGACGGTCGCCAGCCAGGGTATCGACTTCCCCGGACATGCCACCTCATGACCTGCAAGCGATTCTGGATCCGAGCATAGGCGGTATAGGCGGAATTTTTCCTCGATGCAAAGTAGAAATGCCTGCCTCGACACACACTGCCCGGGTCTCAGGCGTGGTCAGCTCGGCCTTGGGCTTCGCAGATCCTCTCCTTGTCTCGGAGCGCCCGGGACATCCCTTCCCGATCCCACGCACTCAGGATAGGCTCGCTCGGATCGATTCATCCGAGACCATGCTGGAAGGGAGAGCTTTCCGATGAAACTCGAAGGGAAGGACATTCGCGTCATCCTCGACCCCGAGGACGAGTACTGCCACGAGCCGGACGAAGCGCAGAACTACAACGAGAGTATGTACTTCAATGTCTTCGATCCGGCGCAGAACATCGGCGGCTGGTTTCGAATCGGCAACCGCGTGAACGAAGGCCACGCGGAGGTGTCGGCCTGCGTCTACCTGCCCGATGGCCGCGTCGGCTTCATGTTCAACCGGCCGCGAATCGACGACAATCGACGAGCTCAACGCCGGCGGCATGCGCGTTCAGGTAGTCGAGCCCTTCAAGCGGCTGCGCCTGACGTACGACGGCAAGATCCTGCTGCTCACCAATCCGCTGGAGATGGCGCACCCGTCGCGCGCCTTCAAGAACAATCCGCTGGTG
This sequence comes from uncultured delta proteobacterium, assembly GCA_963801625.1. Taxonomy (GTDB): domain Bacteria; phylum Myxococcota_A; class UBA9160; order UBA9160; family PR03; genus PR03. The sequence continues at coordinate 146,696 of CAWDFQ010000009.1, read as the reverse complement.
GACGCCAAGATCGACCTCGACTATCGCGCCGTAGCCCCCATGTACGGCGGCCGGCCGGTGCAGCAGGACGGATCCGACGTCCCCGTGGATCCGGAGAAGTCCTTCGCCAAAGCACACTACGAACAACACATCGCCGGCAGCGGCAGCTTCGAGATCGGTGGGCAACGCTGGGAGATCGACGGCTTCGGCCTGCGCGACAAGTCGTGGGGCCCGCGCTACTGGCAGAACATCTCCTGGTATCGCTGGCTGCCAATGAACTTCGGTGCCGACTTCGCGGTGATGATCTCGCTGATCGGCAGCGCCGACGGTCAGGTGCGCCGCAGCGGCATGGTGCTGCGTAACGGCGAGTACGTGATGATTCGCGACGCACGCATCGAGAGCGAGTGGGACGAGAACTGGTACCAGACGAAGTTGCGTGCCTGGGCAAAGACGGACGAGCGCGAGTACGTCATCGAGGGCCGCGTGACCTCGATGATCCCGCTGCGCAACCGCCGCAAGCGCGAAGACGGCACCGAGTTGGTGACTCGCATCACCGAGGGAATGACGGAGTACAGCTGCGACGGAAAGACTGGCTACGGTCTGTCCGAGTATCTCGACCAGATCGTCGATGGGAAGCCACTCGGGCCGGATGTGAAGTGACGCAGCGCTGAACCCACATCGACGAGCACGCTCCGACGCTTTCGTGCGACACTCGCTTGCGGGGTTAGACTGGTGCGAATCCTCAGCCACGGGCGCGTAATAGGAATTGTGGCGATTGCGAGTCTGGATCGGTTCCAGGCTCAGACTCCGGCAAACCCGGCGGTTCATTGCGCTTTCGGACGCTCGCGCCGACGGATGGCAAGCGCTCCGAGCGCGCCGAGCCCCGCGACGGCGAGCTGCGCGTCGCCCGGCTCTGGAAGGTAGCCGGAACTCTCGTACGAGATCGCACCGCCGCCGCCGTCGACCTGGATGTCGTAGTCGAGAACGAGATTCGCATTGACGACGCCAGTTCCGGCCGGGAACTCGGGTGTGGAGCGCGCGTACTGTTCGGCACGCAGCCAGGACACAAGAGCGATCGGGACCCCGACGGGCACCTCGCCGCGCACCTCCCCGCCGCAGCTCACGAGCGCCGAGCCGGTGAACGCACACACGACGGAGATGGTGTCTCCCACGGTCGGAACGAAATTCGCGTCGAAGATTCCGAACGTCGCGTTCATGAAGCTATCGGATTCACGAATGCCTCCGATCTTCTCGATCGTGCCATCGACGTGTGCGGTGGCCACGATCGCGACAATCGGTCCCGGAACTGCCGTCACTGTGAAGGTGTCGTCGATCCGCGCCTGCTCCGCGAGCGTTGCGCCGCCGTTGTTCTGGTCGTCCCAGACGGCAGACAGGCTGGCGTCGATGCTGAGCGCGCGCGCCGCCAGGACGGACGCCGCTCCGCCGTCGTCCGCCCGCGTATACGTGTGCGCGATGGCGATCGCGTCGCAGGACACCTGGGGGTCCGCCTCGTACCCACCCCCGAACCCGGCCGCATTCCAGGTCGCATTCGCGGTCAGCTGGAAGCCACTTCCCGGCGGACAGGGCGCAGCGGCAGCGGAGCGGGCGGTGAGGCAGACCAGAGCGAGCGTTATTGCAACCAGGAGTTGTCGCAAGTCAGGTACCTCCAAGGAGCGCGCGACGCACGATACCACGCCACCCGGTGGTGCCCGTCGATGGAAGTCGCCGTCGAGGCTGAGAGGAAACGACGCTTCTCGCCAGCGACGACTGACAGGGTCGTATCGACCGAGCGCCGCATTGCGATCGCCTGTCTGCGCGCCTCTTCCGGTCCCGAATCGAATTCCTGGCATCCCTGTGGCGGCCCCGCTCGTCGGTGGTTACGCGACAGGGTGCGTCTCTTCAAGAAGATGAGGCGCTTCGGGATCGAGTCGCGAGATCGACGACGCGGTCCCGTGTCGGAAACCGACGGGACACGGTCGACCCGAGCGCTCCGAAGGCCCGATTGGTGCGGTCAGCGAGGAGGGCGTCCGCGGAGGCCGCGGAGCCCGAGCAGGATCGCGGACGAGACCAGCCCCAGCGAAACCAGCGACGGCTCGGGGACGAAGGCCGCGTTGTCGAGATCTCCGACATCGGCGCCGGTCTGGTACTCGGCGCGGATGTGCAGCGCGGTCAACGCGGAGAGCACCTGCTCGAATTCCGCTGCTGACGGGACGCTTGCGCCGAGCTTCCAGCTCGAGGGCTCGAGAGGGACCGTGTAGCTCGTCCAGATCCCGATCGGCGGGTTGTCCAAGAAATCGTGCACGAGCGTGAGGCCGCCGCCGATCAACACGACGTCATCGTCTTTGAACTGGTTCGGGGCTCCCGGGATGTGCTGGCGCAGGTCGAAGACCAGCGCCCGGCCAAGGAACGCCGTCTGGTCCCCGAGGAACGCGGGCGGTGCCGAGAAGTACGTCACGCCGCCCGTCACGGAATCCTCGACCGAGATGTACCCGCCCGGATTGCCGTCGGCGGCCAACCATTGCACCGGGCCGGCGACATCGCCCAGGGCCGACCAATCCTCGGTTCCTGCATCGAACGTACTCGTGGCAGCCGCCGCGACACCGGCGGCAAAGAACACGGTGGTCGCGTGCAGCGCGGCAACCGCGAGTAGTCGGTTCATCGATCACTCCCTGCCCAGTCGATCGGCGACGGCATTCGACGCTCGGCTCGGAGCCTGACACGATCCCTGGCGACGCGCACCCCGTATCAGGGCGAGTCGGCCGCGTCGCCGTGGAGCTCGGCCAGCCACCTGGACCAGGTCGAGCGGCGCGCGCTGGAGGCGGACAGGGAGCCCGGCAGCGCACAATGGGCACTCGCGTGACGCGCTGCGGTGCCCCGCGCACTCGCACAGGAAAACTACTTCCACGCGAATGGAAGCCAGCTGCTCATCAAGCGATCGCCCAGTTGCGAGAGCGCCCAGCCGCAGAGCTGCAACTCTGCGATCCGAATGCGAAATCGAGTAGATGTCGCCGGTCGGTACAAGGCGGATCTGATCTTGCATAGGATCGTGTCCGGGAAGTAGACGCCCGCACGGCGTTGGCTTCTCGCCGAGATTCCCGTCGGAGGGGAGACTTCAAGATGCGCAGGCTGTTGGCCGTGGCTGTTGCGGGCTTGGCGTTCCTCGGTGCCACAGCAGTGGCGCAAGCGAGCCCGATCGACGTGACCTACACGGTTTCCGGCTCCGCGGGGAATTGGACTTATGATTTTTCGGTCACCAACAATCTCGGGGGCACCAACGACATTTACTTGTTTGGGGTTGAGATGAGCCCGTTGGGAGCCCGCAACATCGTCGGCTCTCCTGCCAATTGGGATCCCAACACTATCACTTCTGTCAATTGGTCTATTTATGGTGGGTTGAACATCAACTATGACAACATCTGGATTGATGGAAATTTCCCCACCTCGATACTTCCCGGCCAAACCTTGAGTGGTTTCAAAACAGGGAGTACTGCTTCGACGTCACTATCAACTGTGCCTTGGTTTGCCTGGTCTACTGCTGGGACCTACACCGGATCGTTCTGCAACATCAACTGTGGTGCCCCATTCTCCAATCCCGGATTCCAATATGACGCGTTTGCAGCTGTCCCTGATCCCTCCACACTGTGGCTCCTCGGCTCGGGCGTAGTCGGTCTCAGCGGGCGTCGTTGGCTGCGGCGAACACCCACCGTCTAACCCACACGCTCAGGCTGCACCAAGGGACCCGCTTCGGCGGGTTTCCGCTATGGGGTACGGCCGCGCATGACGCCGAGCATCGCAAGAGCCCGCGTGGTGGCAGCCGAAGATTGCGAGCAGGCCGAACAAGGGAGGACGAGATCATGACGCCGCGAACCTCGATGGCGACGCACGACGTGGCTGGCGCCGTCGCTCGCACCCTGACACTGGGCTATGGCATCGGCACGTACATCTTCTTCTTCGGCACATTCCTTTATCTGATCGGGTTCGTCGGGAACTGGATCGTCCCGAAGGGCATCGACTCCGGCACGCCCGCCGCGTCTGCAGGCACGGCGATCGCAATCAACGTCCTGCTGCTCGGGCTCTTCGCCCTGCAGCACACCATCATGGCGCGCCCTGCCTTCAAGGAGGTCTGGACACGCTGGGTCCCGTGGCACGTCGAGCGCACGACCTTCGTTCTGCTTGGGACCGCGATCCTTGCATTCATGGCGTGGCAGTGGCGTCCGCTCCCCGTGCCGGTCTGGCGGATCGAGAACTCCCTCGCGGCGGCGCTGCTCGCCGGCATCTCGCTCGCCGGGTGGGGGATCGTGTTCGTCTCGACGTGCCTCATCGACCACTTCGAGCTCTTCGGGCTCAAGCAGCCCGTTTCGTACGCGCTCGGACGGCCGCTCGAGCATCCCACGTTCAAGGAACGCCTCTTCTACAAGTGGGTGCGGCACCCCCTGATGCTGGGATTCTTGATCGCGTTCTGGGCGACGCCAACCATGAGCCAGGGGCATCTCCTCTTCGCGATCGTGACGACCGCCTACGTCCTCGTCGCCCTCCAGATCGAGGAGCGCACGCTGGTGTACCTACACGGCGAGCAATACCGCGACTACCAGCGACGTGTGCCGATGCTGCTGCCGTTCGGGCCAAGACGGCAGGGATGAGCACGTCCGCGCGGAGAACACGGGACACTCCGGCATTGCGCTGAAGCAGCCGATTCTCGGCACGCCCGCGCTCTGCTTCGTGATAGATTGGCGGGACAATCGAGAGGGCTCAGTGTGAACCGAGAACGCGATCGGTCTCGGACCACGAGCCCTGGATCCTTTGTCTCTCGCCCGGCCGCACCGGTTTGCCTGGGAGTGGCGCTCGGGCTGACCGCTGCTGCGTTGTTCGCATTGCCGGTCGTTGCGAGTCTGGACCTGCCCCCGGAGTGCCCAACGCATTCCTACCTGGGAAACGATCCCGACGGGACGAACCTGCCCGACTGGAGCGACAACGCCCAGGGCGTCGCGAACGACGGTGAGCATTGGTTCTTCACCAATAAGAGTGGTGGGCTCCACAAGTACAGCGCGAACTGGAAACCGGTCGACGGCAATGACAACGGAAAGCTCGCGACAGCCGGCTTTCCGCCCGTGCTGCAGAACTTCGGCATCAATCACTTCGGCGACCCGGACTACTACGCGGGTTACGTCTTCGTACCGTTCGAGGGTGACAATCGAGCGGTGATTGCGGCCTTCCGCGCCTCCGATCTCGCATTCGTGGATTGGGTGGACGTGTACGCCTACCAGCCCAAGGCGGGGTGGCTTGCGATCGATCCAGTCGAGCGCGTCCTCTACACCTCGACCGACCGGATCGCCGCCGGTACCCCGTTGCTCCGCTACAGCGTGGACCTCAGCAAGCTCGAGAACGGAATTGCCGGCGACTTCCTCACGCCGACGACGCCGATCGATCTTCTCGATTCCGTAGGTGCTCCGTTGACCGGAGTCCTCCGCTACATGCAAGGCGGCGTCTTCACGCCCTGGGGCGATCTCTACCTGTCCGTCGGTCATGCGAATGCAGACGAAAACGAGGTCGGCGAGCGCGCAGGCGGCATCTACCTCTTCCGGCGGAGCGCCGACGGCACGGCCTTCCAGTACGTCATGAACTCCGTCAACGTCAGCGACCACGTCGGAGATTCCGTGTTCGCGTACGAGTACCACCCGGGCTCCACCGCTCTCGGTGAGGAGCCCGAAGGGCTCGACTGGTGGAACCGCGACAACGTGCCGGGCTCCATCTACAGCGGCCAGCTCCACGCAATCCTGCTCGACAACTCGATCTTCGACAGCCCCATCTGGCTGAAGCACTACCGTGTCGACTACCCCTGCATCGGAGACGCCGACACCGACGGCGATGGCGTCAGCGACTGGGACGAGGTGTACCTCTACGGTACGAATCCGTTCTTGAGTGATTCGGATCGAGACGGGATCAACGACGAATCCGACAACTGTCCCCTCGTCGCCAACCCGAACCAGTCCGACCTCGATGGTGACGGCGTGGGAGACGCGTGCGACGCGGACGCGAATGCCATGAGCAGAACGTCGCTGACATGCGTGAGCGTCCCGGAGCCGCTCGATCCGATCGCCGAGCCCGTGGACTACAGCTGCGACCGCGAGTGGCTTGCCATAGGCGCGTCCGGCCCGAGCCGAGCCTCCGCATCAACCGGGTTCGGCGATCCGCTGACGGTGTCGGTGCACACGGAGTGCGCCGATGCCCCGCACCAGGTCTCCACGCTCGCGGGAAGCGAGATCGACTCGCAGTTCGCCGTGGCGCAGATCGCAACGCCTCCGGCCAACGTGAGCGCCGTGCCAATGTCGGTGGCCGCCGCTGGAAGCACGGCGGTCTCGCCTCTGCCGGGACTGCGGGCCTCGAGTGGCGTCTACGCCAGCTCGATCCAAGCCGGCCCGTCGTATACCAATCTGTTCTTTCACCAGGAAGGCACCACTTCTCCCGCCCAAGTGCTGTCCGACGATTGGAACATCGTCCAGACGTTCGACGTCTCTCCCAACCACGTCAACTTCATGACGCTCTTTGCCGTCTGCAACTTTTCCTTAGCCGGCACCTGGGCTTGCGATGGTCACGCAACCGCCAGCCTCCATCTCGACCAAGCCAAGTTCGACCAGCGGATGGGCGCGAACAGCTTCGAACTCTCGCAGTATTACGTGGTGCGGCAGAGCCCTAATATCGTGCCCGAACCCGGAGCGGCGCTGCTCGGCCTGGGCGCGCTCGGCGCGCTGGCTGGATGCGACGCCCACGCAGCGGCCACGTGGTGGATGCGGGGCGCCGCGTAGCCTTCACCCTGGCCGTGCGCGCCCTCGAGACAGGCTGCGCGAGCGGAGTCCCCTCCGCGGCGGAGCGGGACACGCCAGAGTGCTCGCGAGAACCCCGCAGGCGATGTCAAAGTGCCACGCCCAGCCCTTTCTGATCACCTTGGTCGAAGGAGGTCGGAACGTGATGAAGCATTTCTACGACATTTCCCCCGCTCTGAATCGCGTTGGGCGCGCTCGCGTTGCTTCCCGTCGTCGCTCGCGCGACCGATGTCTCCGTCACCAACCTGGTAACCGACGACCAGACCGCGAATGCGGCGCAGTCGACCGATCCCGAGCTTGTGAACGCATGGGGCGTCTCGTACTCGCCAACCGGGCCGTTCTGGGTGTCCGACAACGGGACGGGTCTCTCGACCCTGTACCGCGTCGATCCCACGACGAATGCAACGAGCAAGCTCGGTCTGGTCGTCTCGATCCCCGGCGATGGCGCCGTCACCGGACAGGTCTTCAACAACACGCCTCAGTTCAACGGAGACCCGTTCCTGTTCGCGAGCGAGGACAGGAACGATCTCCGGCGTAGCACGGGTCGCTCGGCACCACGGCCGAGACGCTCCAGACCGCCTCCACCACGAACGCGTACAAGGGAACCGGCCTTCGCGGACGTCGGCGGGAACGCGTATCTCTACGCGGCCAACTTCGCGACCGGGACGATCGACGTTCTCAAAGGCAGCGGAGCAGCACCCGCACTCCTCCGGAAGCTTTACCGATCCACCCCCTGCCGGCCGCTTTCGCTCCCTTCAACGTCCAGAACCTCGGCGGCACCGCTTTTCGCGACCTATGCGGTTCGTAGGCCCGACCGGCGACGACGTGGCCGGAGCCGGGCAACGGGATCGTCGACGCATTCGATCTCCAGGGCAACTTCGTGCGGCGCATCGCGACGGGCGCCGTCTCGATTCGCCGTGGCGGACGGCGATCGCGCCGTGCGTCGTTCGGCGCGCTCGCGGGCGACCTGCTCGTCGGCAACTTCGGCGACGGAAAGATCAACGCATTCGACCTGTCGACGGACTCTTTCGCCGGACCACTGACCGGCATGGACGACAACCCGATCGTCATCGATGGGCTCTGGGCGCTGGTACCCGGCAACGGTGCGATGGCCGGCGACAGCAAGTCGATCTACTTCACCGCGTCCGAACGAGAACGCACGGTCTCTTCGGTGTGATCACCGCTGTGCGAATCCTGCCACAGCGCTGCTCGTCGACCGTGTGCTGGGCCTCGCGGCGAGCCGGAGGCAATCGCGACGAAGGCGACCCTGCGCCCGCGTGATCCGCGAAAGCGTCGGCCCGGCGCGTGCACGCAAGCGATGCGCGAGGAAGGGGACCTCTCCTTCGCCGACTTCGGGCCGAGCGCGACGGGCCCGATCGGGTGCCTCGCGAGCGCGTCTCCAACGTGCGATCCGTCGCTGGACGACGCGCAGTAGCCCGCAGACGAAAGCGGTCCCGAGCCAACCGCTCGGAGTCGCGATGAATTCCTGAGCGCGAGACCGAATTTGAACCGGCGATCCTCATCGTCGCAACGGGAGAGTGGAGATTGACCGATTTCGCTCTTGTCGCGTGATGTTACGGCCGTTTTGACCCCGGCTGCGCTGACGTAACGAACCTACGCGGCGCGACCGAATGGGCTTGTGTCGCGAATGGAAAAGTCCCCCCCGCGAATCGCCTCTTAAGCCGCCAAGCCAATCGGTGGCGACACCATCTTGCGGCCGCTCGCCACGAGCCAGGCGCGCCGCGCGTGGTGGAGCCGCACGTTCTCGAAGCCGGCCGCGCGCATCCGCCCGGTCAGCTCGGCGGCGGTGAACGAGTCGAGGCCGAGCCAGCGACGCCGCCAGCGGTTCGCGATCTCGTCGAGGCGCCCCTCGTCGCGCCGCACGGCGGAGAGCGTGATGTGGCCGCCGGGCCGCAGCACCCGCTGCGCCTCGGCGAGCGCGCGAACCGGGTCGGGGAACAGGTGCAATGCGCCGCAGCAGTTGACCAGGTCGAAGCGCGCGTCGGGCAGCGGCAGCTGCTGCGCGTCGCCGCGCACGAAGGAGAGATTCGCGAGCTGCTCCTCGCGCGCACGACGTTGCGCGTAGCGCAGCATCGGCGGCGAGAGGTCGAGACCGACCACGCGCCCGCGCGGCAGCGCCCGCGCGAACGGACGCGAGTAGATGCCCGGACCGCACGCCAGGTCGAGCACGGTCCCCGCCTCCGCGAGCTCGGCGGCGCCGAGGATCAGCTCGTACTCCCGTTCAAAGGGCAGGCCGAGCACGAGGCGCATCAGCGCGCTGCGCCGCCAGAGCCGGCTCTCGTAGATGCGGACGATCGGCTCCGCCTCCATCGCCCATTGCGAGAAGCTGCGCCGCCGCCGTGTCTGCATCGCCGATTCCCTCCGGCGCCCCGAGCAGGCATGCGCCTCTTCGCCCCTTCAGGGTATGACGCTCGTGCTGCTCCGGCACCGGTCACGTGGGCCGGCAAGGCGTAAGCGCAGCTCCGTTAGCATCGCGACGGGAGCGGCTCGCCGTCGAGTAATCGCATCGGGTTGCCGTGGTGCGCAGCGAGGGCCACGGCGAGGGCTCCGAGTGCTGCGGGGAGTTCGCGGCATGCGGCGGTGTCGGCTTCGGGACTTGTGCTCGGCATAGGTTCTGTGGTCGAATCGCAGCGCCCAAGGCAAGAGGGGCCGAGTGCTGCCCCACGCCGCGTCTCCTCCCGCTTTGGCAGGAGGCTCCGATGCGCCGGCTGCTCACTTTCGTTGGTCTGGTGTTCGCGCTGCCCGCGGCTCGGCCCGGGAACTCCGGGGCGGGGACTGGTTCCTCAACGCCAGCTACCTCGCCGCGTCGACCCCGGACGGCGACGACCCCCCGGCGAGCGAGTTCGTCAACGTCGGTTTTCGTGTCGCGAGTCTCGTCCCCGAGCCCCGGACGGATCTGCTCGGGATGACGGCCGTTTGGGTCTCGCAGCGCGCCGGAGACGCCGCGCGAACTAGAGCAACCTCGCGATCACGTGATCCGCTAAAGCGTCGCACCGGCGCGTGTAGAGGCTGACCATCGCGTGCGAGCGGTGGCCGGTGCGACTCGTCCAGCCGGTCGCATCTATTCCGACGGCCTCACCTACGGCAGGAGGTGGGGAGCGGGTGCAGTGGGGCGGTTGCGGGCGCGCTGCGCTCGATGGACGAAGTCCGGGTACGATCCGCTCGCACATCGAAGAGAGGAGCCAGCCATGGACTTCGAGATCGAACCCGAGACGCGCGCGCTGCTCGACGGCCTCGATGCCTTCATCGAAGCCGAGATCCGGCCGCTCGAGCAGCAGGACGACAACGTCCGCTTCTTCGACCACCGCCGCGAGTGGGCGCGTACGGACTTCGAACGCGGCGGCGTGCCGCACCCGGAGTGGGAAGCGCTGCTCGCCGAAATGCGGTGGCGCGCCGACCGCGCCGGCTTCCTGCGCCTTGCACTGCCCGAGGATCTCGACGGCGCGAACGCGAGCAATCTCACCATGGCGATCGTCCGCGAGCACCTGGCCGCGAAGGGCCTGGGCCTCCACAACGACCTCCAGAACGAGAGTTCGATCGTCGGGAACTTTCCGACCCTGCTGATGATGCGCGACTTCGGAACGCCCGCGCAGAAGGCGGCCTTCATGGAGAAGATCGCGCGCGGCGAGATCCGGCTCGCGTTCGGGCTCACCGAGCCGAACCACGGTTCCGACGCGACGCACCTGGAGACGACGGCGGTGCGCGACGGCGACGGCTGGGTGATCGACGGCATGAAACGCTGGAACTCGGGCCTCCACCACGCGACGCACGACATCATCTTCGCCCGCACCTCGGGTAAACGCGGTGCGCCGAAGGGCATTACCGCGTTCCTGGTGCCGACCGACGCACCCGGCTTCCGCGTCGAGTTCTTCTGGTGGACCTTCAACATGCCCACCGACCACGCGGAGGTGAGTTTGAACGCCGTGCGCGTGCCGGACGACGCGGTCTTCGGTCCGGTCGACGACGGCCTCGCCCTCGCGCAGCACTTCGTGCATGAGAACCGCATCCGCCAGGCCGCGTCGTCGCTCGGTGCCGCGCAGTACTGCATCGACGAGGCGGTGAAATACGCCAATCTGCGGGTCACTTGGGGCAAGCGGCTCTCGCTCAACCAGGGCATCCAGTTCCCGCTGGTGGAACTGCACACCGAGGCCGCGATGCTGCGCTGGCTGATCCGCTACACCGCAGACCAGCTCGACCGCCATGAGGCGCTCGCGGTCACGCATCTGGTGGCGATGTGCAACTACCGCGCGAACCGGCTCTGCTGCGACGCCGCGGATCGCGCCATGCAGACCTGCGGCGGCGTCGGCTACAGCCGCCACATGCCCTTCGAGCACATCTACCGCCACCACCGCCGCTACCGGATCACCGAGGGCTCGGAGGAGATCCAGATGCGCAAGGTCGCGCAGCAGCTGTTCGGGCTTTGAGCGCGCGATGAGCGACACCGTTCCGATCCGTCGCGCTGTCGCCGTCGTCGTGCTGCGCGCGGGTCGGACGGCACCACGACCGCCTCCGCCGCCGCATGCCGGGCCCGCTCTCCGCGCCTGTCGTACCGCTTCGTCGTGTCTTGCGACGCATGGCCTGCGAGATCGGCCGCCTACGCGGCCCGACACGATCGGGCGTTGTGTCGCGATTGGGAAAGTCCACCGCGAATCGCGTCTTCAAACCGCCAAGTCGGCTGCATCCGCGACGGCCCCACGGCCCCTCGTTGAACCCCGACTTGCCACCTGCGATCAGCGTTCACCCCGTGGAGACCGATTGGGACAAGCCGGCCGTGGGTGCTGGTGAGGATCGCGGCGTAGGGCAGCTGTCCTAGTGCTCGCTCCTGGAACCTCGCCATCACCTCGGCCACCAGGTCGAGCGGCGCGGCCTCAATGTGGGCGGGCAGCCTGGCAGCGCGCAATCGGCACTCGCGTGACGCGCTGAGGTGCCCCGCGCACTCGCGCAGGAAAACTTCCTTCCACGCGGACGGAAGGCAGCTCCCCTCATTAATCGAGCGCCTTGTTGCGAGAGCGCCCAGCCGCGGAGGCGCAACTCTTCGATCCGAATACGAAATCGAGTAGATGTCGCTGTTCGATACAGGTCGGATCTAGTCTTGCATAGGAATACGTCCGGGAAGCGGAGCGCCGTGTGCGCGGCTTCCTCCTAATAACTGGAGGGCACTCCGCAATGCGCCGTCTCTCGATGATCGCCGTGCTCGCTGTCGTGGTCTTGGTCGCTGCACCCGCCGCTTTCGCGGTGACCATCACTCTAAACGGCGCTGGTACGTCCTACATAAAAACCGTCGCCGATGCCGGCACCCTAACCGCGTCTGTGCTGACGGTGAATCCGGCATCCCTGCCGACCGCCGGCGCGCCGCCCTCTTCCGTTGACGGGGCAAACGTCGCCTCGACTACGTACAACCTCTCCAACGCCGGCTTCAACATCACGTTCAGCCATGACCGGGCTGCGCCGTATGCAAGCTTCGTCCAGAGCTACGGTCATATCTTTTTCAGCCCCGCCACCAACGTGAACTACGTTCTCAGCGGGGCCTACTCCTCAAATGCCACTGACACCGGCACATCGACCTTGATGACGGCACAAATTTACGATTACAGCACCAGCGACAACGTTTTCATGAACGATCAATACAGCTCAACGACCTCAGGAGAGAGCTTCGTGCTCGGGCAAACGGGCGGCGACAACAGCAACCAACTGGTGGGCTCTCTCACCGGCAGCTTGATCGCTGGCCACCACTACGATCTCTATTTCATGGATTACATCAACAGCACTCCGTACGCTGGCACCACGGCCGCGCAAGCGACCGGCTACCTGAATCTCACGTTCGTCCCGGAGCCCTCGACCGCCGCGCTCCTCGGTGTCAGCTTCACGGGGTTGGCCGCGGCCGGTCGCAAGCGGCGATCCGCCCGCTAGCCACGAACGCAACCTGACTGCAAACGCCCCGGCTTCGGTCGGGGCGTTGTCGTTGGAGGCGCGGTAGAGCAACCGTGCGCCCCGTGCGTGATCCTAAATCAGTGTCGGTCCTGCAAGCGGCAAGCGCAGCGCCGCTACGATCGCGGCGGGAGCGGCCCGCCATCGATGAGTCGCGTCGGGTCGCCGTGGTGCGTGGCGAGTACCACCGCGAGGGCTTCGAGTGCCTCGGGGTGCTCGAAGGCTTTGAAAAATCGAGCAGCACTGCGCAGGTTAGACTTCTTACTAGCTGTAGACCCGTGCATACTGCGCTGAAAACACCGAGACCTGTGTCACAAGCGCGCCGGCCGATTCCAGTTGCTCATTGTAGAACGGTTCAGCGGTTGCGAGAACGCCCAGGTTGTCGTACGTAAAGTCAGTGAACAGCGCGCGCGTGACACTTGAAGCATCCGCGTTCCGTTGAACAGCGTCATGCCCATCTGCTCCTGGTCAACTGCCTGCGATCAGCCATAGTCATACTTAGCCGAAGGCGCTGACCTCGTGATCGCTCATAGCTGCAATGCGCGGCCAATGCAGTCGTAATATCGTGTTCGTGTCGTGCATACTTGCTGAACAGCGCGGCATAGTTCAATGCCAGCACTTTGTGATCACACTTGCGCGTGGCATTGTTCTGCTCAAGAGGTTCAGAAGGTCCTGGCCTGCTCTGCCAGCGATCGCCCAGGTACTGCCGGTTGCGCGCTCGTCCCGAACATTCCGCCACCGATCTCGTCACCGTCGAAGTGCAGAACTGCTGTCACCGCATAGTGCGGCGCAGGCAGTCAGCGAGCCGCGCGTGCTCGGGCGGCAGGTGTCGCAGCCGGAGCTCGACCGGGTCGAGGGCCGCTGCTGCGCAAGCTCGTCCATCGCCGACTCGATCGCGAACGTGTTCGGCGCTCCGCCGAGCGAGCGCCAGGTGCCGAGGTCGACGGGGAGGTCGACGTCCGCGTACTCGACCCGCCGGCGCGGGATCGCGTACGGGGGCTTCGAGCAGCGCGCCACACCGAGGTCGCCGATCAGCCGGACCGGGCCGAGCAGCCAGCCCGGCAGGCGGTCCCGCGCGAAGACGACGTAGCCCGACACGAACGCGTGCCACCAGTCGGTGAGGCGCCCCTGCGCGTCGGCCCGCAGGCGCACGCGGTGCGACGACGGCGGCCGGTGCCGCGCGGCGCGGAACTCGTCCTCGCGCGACCACTGCACCTTCACGGGCCGCCCGACGGCGGCGGCGAGCCGCGCGGCGTCGCGCTCGACCTCGTAGTGCTCCCGCCCGCCGAAGCCGCCGCCCATCCGGCACGGGTGGACGACCACGCGCTCCTGCGCGAGACCGAGGTCCTGCGCGGCGTGTCGCTGGACGACGTAGACGTCCTGCGAGCCCGTCCAGAGCTCGAGGCGCGCGCCCCCCTCCGCGCGCTCGAAGCGCGCCACCGCCGCGCGCGGCTCCTGCATCGCGTGGGACTGGAGCTGCACGTCGACGCGCAGGTCGACGTCCCACGCCGGCGCCGGATCGAGGCGATCGCCGAGGGGCACGTGCTCGAGCGCGCCGCGCCCGAGCGCGGCGTCGACGTCGACGAGCGCGTCGAGCGTGCCCTGGTCGAAGGACGCCGGCACCTCCCAGCGGACGCGCAGCGCCTCGAGCGCTGCGGCGGCGGCTCCCGGCGTCTCGCAGACGAGCGCCGACGAAGCCCCGGCTCGGGTCGCTCACCACCTTCACGAGGCCGCGCGCGCCTGCCACGCGGGCCTCGTCGAAGCCCGCTAGCTTCGCGTTCCGAACCGGCGGCCGCGCGACGCGGCCGTAGAGCATCCCCGGGAGCCGCACGTCCGACGCGAAGAGCGGCGCGCCGGTGACGATCGCTTCGACCTGGTGCAGCCCACCGAGGCCACGCCGGGCCAGCTCGCCGAAGTAGAGCGCGGCCAGGGGCTCGGAGTCGAGTAAGCCTCGCGGGCTCCTCGTCGGAGTCGCCCACGGAGCAGAGGGCCACGAGCGCGCAGCTGTGGTCGTAGCCGACGGCGACGGCCGCGGCCGCTGGCATCGCTTGCCCGTAGAAGTTGTCGCCCCAACCGCACCACCGGACCGGCGGGGCGACAGCTCCGCGGTGAGGATCACCTGCGGGATCGCGCCCGTGCTCGGGTACTGCACGTCGATCGCCTCGACGGCGAGGTTCAGCTCCTCGGCCGCGAACGCGCAGCGCCGGCGGTGCCATCCACGCAGTGGCGAGAGCGACGGAGGATCTGGAGCCACGCGGCGCCGCTGTCCTCGCCGGGGGTATCGAAGCTCGGAAGGACGGAGAGCAGCCGGCGCCCGCCGAGATAGAGCACCGTGACACCCGCTGCGATCCACCCGGTCGCCTTCAGGAGCTGGCGCCGCGTGAGCGAGAGGTCAGCCACGGGACGGCATTTCCGCGGCGTCCGCCTCGCGGGCCGCGCGGCGGATCGCCCGCCGGATCCGCTCGTAGGTGCCGCAGCGGCAGAGGTTCCCGGCCATCGCCGCGCGGATCTCGTCGTCGCTCGGGTCCGGGTGCGACACGAGCAGCGCCGCCGCCTGCATCAGCTGCCCGGGCTGGCAGTACCCGCACTGCGGCACCCGCTCCTCGATCCAGGCGCGCTGGAGGCGGTGCAGCCCGCCCGCCGCGAGGCCTTCGATCGTGACGATGCTCCGCCCGATCACGTCGGGTCCCACGGCTCAACGCGGCGGTGCGAATCACACGGAAAGACGGCAAGGCATCTCCTGCCACGGTCTGGCCGAGAAGCTGCGGACGGGGGCACTCGCGAAGCGGATCTTCAAGGCGCCGCGAGAGTTCAGCGCGCTGCGCGAGCTCTCGCGGATTCACATCACCGTGGTGCACGAAGTGGTTCGGGTCCAGGCGCGAATCAAGAGTCTCTACCGTTCGCGGGGCATCCCGGTCTCGGGCCTCTCGGTCTATGGTGCGCAACACCAGAGAGTGGCAGCAGCGGCTTCCGGCGAGTGCCCGGCTGCGAGCAGCGCCGCTCTACGCGCAGCTCGACTTCCTCGTCGAGCAGAAGAAGCAGGTCGAGCGCGACCTGCTCCGGGAAGCGAAGAAGCACCCGATCGTGCGGATCCTCGAGACGGCGCCTGGGTTCGGCCCGATTCGTTCGGCCCGGCTGGTTCCGATCGTCGTGACCCCGCATCGGTTCCGCACCAAGCGACAGTTCTGGAGCTACTGCGGCTTGGGCATCGTGATGCGCTCGAGCTCGGATTGGGTCCGGAAGGCGGAGGGAAGCTGGATCCGCAGCCAAGTGGCGCAAACGCGGGGACTCTCCCGGCACTTCAACGGGGTGCTGAAGGACATCTTCAAGGGCGCGGCGACGACGGTCCTCACACAACGCGACAAGGGTCCGCTCTACGAACGCTACGAGCAGATGCTGGAGGCGGGAACAAGCCGAATCTCGCCAAACTGACCGTGGCGCGCACGATCGCCGCGACCGTGTTGTGCATGTGGAAGCACGAGGAGGAATACCAGCCGGAGCGGATCCGGCGACCGATGACGACAGACCGCGGCGTGTAGGCGACGGCTCGGCTTGGGGGACACCCGATCGAGTAGTTGCCACCGGGCGCAAAGGCAAGAACGGTTCGGAGGTGAGTATCCATGTACCGACTGGCCTCGGGCATCCGGCCCGAGGGCCCCGAGCATAAGCTATGCCCCTCCGAAGAACCGAACGAAGCGATGGCCGACCGAGGCCCAGATGGAAGGATGGTTCCCACGTTCCTGTGGAGAGCTTCGCGTAATCGTCTACGGCACAACTCCGTCCGAGCGTAGAAGAGCCACTCCCGCATCTCACTGCGCAGCATCCACGCGCCCCACCCGAAGCGTTGCTCGCGCCATGCGACAGTGTCGGCTACGAGACTTGTGCTCGGCATAGGGACTATGATCGAATAGCAGCGCCCAAGGGAAGGGGCCGAGTGGTGCCCTGCGCCGCACTTCCTCCCGCTCTTCGGCAGGAGGTTATTCCAATGCGCCGACTGCTCGTTCTCGCGGCTCTTTTCTTCTCCTTCCCCGTACAAGCGGCCGTGACCATCGACTGGGTGCCGGTCGGCAACCCGGGCAACGCGCCCGATACCCCCTCGACCAACTGCTTCGCGGCCGACTGCGGCTCCGTGGCGTACGACTACTGGATGTCGAAGTACGAGACGACTAACGCCCAATACGTGGAGTTCTTGAACGCGAAGGCGGCCGCCGACCCGTTGGGCCTCTACAACACGGCCATGGGCAGCGACGCGGACTTCGGCGGCATCACGCGGAGCGGCGTCTACGGCAGCTACACCTACACGGCGAAGGCCGGTTTCGAGAACAAGCCGGTGGTCTACGTCTCGTTCTACGATGCGCTGCGCTTCTCGAACTGGCTGAACAACGGGCAGGGGAGCGGCGACACGGAGACGGGCGCGTACACGCTGCTCGGCGGGACGGCCACCCCGAGCAACGGCCTGACCGTCACGTACAACGACGGCGCCAAGATCTTCCTCCCGATCGAGAATGAGTGGTACAAGGCGGCGTACTACAGCCCCGGCGGCGTCTATTTCGACTACCCGACGGGGACGGACAGCGTGACGGACTGCGTCGCGCCGGGCTCGGACACCGGCAACTCGGCGAACTGCAATCGCGCCGTCGACGCACTCACGGACGCCGGCGCTTACGGTCTCTCGGACAGCCCCTACGGCACGTATGACCAGGGCGGGAACGTATGGGAGTGGAACGAGGATATCGTGGGCTCGCTCCGGGGCGACCGGGGCGGGAGCTGGTTCGGCGTCGCCACCTCCATCGCCGCGTCGAACCGGAACGGCGACGACCCGACGCTCGAGGGCTCCAACGGCGGTTTCCGTGTCGCGAGTCTCGTCCCCGAGCCCGGCCCGGGATTGCTCGGGATGACAGCCGTGCTGGGACTCGCGGCGAGTCGGAGACGCCGCGCGAACTAGAGCAACCACGCGCTTACGTGATCCGCGAAAGCGTCGGCCCGCCAAGACGCAAGCGCAGCGCCGCTAGGAGCGCGATGGGAGCGGCTCGCCGTCCATGAGAGCCGCGTTGGGTGGCCGTGGATCTCGGCCAGCACCGCGGCCACCAGGTCGAGCGGAGCGGCTTCGGAGCATTAGCGGTACAAGCGGGCTTTGTCCGAGCTGGCTATGCTTTCACAACCGGTGGCAACCCTCTGGGCAGCGGCGCGCCCACTTGCCGAATGGCAAGAAGGCGATGCGATGAAGTCGAGCGACCTCATTCGAACGATCTTCGACAACGTCAGTTTTCCCGTGCTGTTGATCGACCGGGATTACAAGATCGTGGAGGCGAATCGCGCCGCCCTTTCCCATGTGAATCACCGCGGAATAGACGTCATTGGCCGGTGTTGCTTCAAGGTCACCCACGCCGCCGAAGAGCCGTGCTGGCGCTCCGGGAAGGTGGTTTGCGCCGTCAAAGATGCGTTCGAAGTGCGGAAACGAGTGCACGCCATACACAGACACCAGGTCAAGGGCCGGGTCCTGGTCGAAGAGATCGTGGCCACCCCCCTCGGTGAAGTCACTGGCGAAGTCAATTATGTCGTCGAGGAGTTCCGGGACGTCACGGAGCTGCTGGAGCTCAGAGAAGGCATTCTTGCGATTTGTGGCTCATGTAAGAAGATTCGAGGCAGCAACGGAAACTGGTACCGCGTCGAGGAGTACATCCACGATCACACGGGGGCAGATTTTTCCCATTCATTCTGCCCGGAGTGTTTCGACCAGAAATTTCCTGAATGAGCCGCTGTAGTTGCTCTGGGAGCTGTGAATCAGGTCGCGGTGGAGCCAGAGCACCGAGCCCGCCGGCAGCTCCACGGGGGAAGCTTCGCCGGTGACGGGTACTGGTAAGGATCGCCGCGTAGCTCACAGCCGCTGCTGCGCCGCGCGCTCGACGCCCGCCGCGGTCGCCGCGCCGCGACGGCGCTTCAACAGCGCGAGGCCGCCGAACCCCGTCAGTTGCAGCAGGCTCGTAGAGGGCTCGGGGACAAGCGGAACGGCCTCCGCGAGGAATCCGCCTGACTCGGACGTGAACGTGACTCCCTCAGGCAGCCGCAAGTATACGAGCGCTGTGTTCCCGAACTCGGCCGAAGCCCCCCCGGCTCCTTCCACGCGCAGATGCCAATAAAAGGAATAGGTCCCATTGGACAACGAGAATGGGAGAGATCGAGCGACCGAAGGACTGTCGCCGATGAAGCAATCGCCAGCAAACGCAGCGCCAAACGCATTCTCGCAAGAAAGAGCACTTGGTATGAACCCTTCCATGATGTAGACGTTGGTGGCAGGGTGCGCCGTGTCGAAGACCCCGACGTTATGTAACGCGCTTGCAAAGCCAGGGTTGAAACCGTCGATGAGGGCCTGCGGATCCTGACTGAAATGACCGCCCACGCTTGAATCGATGAACCCGACCTGACCGGGCTGCACGTTCTCGAAGGTCAACCGTTCCACCAGGCCGATTTCGGCAACGGCTTTGCCGCTAATCGAGTAGTAGGTGGGCACCTCCGACACGTAGACCGAAACGGCCGAGGCGCGGAGGGAGCCGGTTCGCGTGTTCCCTTCGATCGAGGCCACCGCGAGCGGGTTGGTCAGCGTCTTCGTTCCGTACTCCGGGTCGGCGAAGACGCCCGACTCGCTTTTCGACGGGTCGGGCCACACCGCCGCGGGGGGCCATCCGCTCTGTCCCACCGCCAGGCTGCCGCTTACCGTCGCCTCAGCGTGGCTGGCAACCAGGATCAACAGGGAACAAAAAATCGCGGCACGCACGATCTTCATTCGCGGGTGCGTGCGCCTCAAGGGGGCAGTCGCGTTCATCTCGAAATCCTCCCGTTGCCTGGGAAATCTGCCCTCGCCAATGGTTACGATCATAGTGACAGCCGAAGACCGGGGGCCATCCTGCGCACCTCCACTTCTCCATGTGCGCGTGCGCCGTGCCGGTCGCAAGCCCGGCGCGGGCGCACGCGAGAGCGTGAAGCGGCCGTATCGCGCGCCCACGGCCAGAACCCTGCGGCGAATGGAGACGAGTGCGTGGCCCCCATGGGACAGCGTGGGACTGGCATTCGCAGCCGGTCCACGGCGGCTTAGTTCCTGCGCACCGCACTCGAAGACACCGAGCAGGTCAGCGCAACCCTGCGCTCAGCGTGATCCGCGAAAGCGTCGGCCCGCCAAGACGCGAGCGCAGCGCCGCTAGGATCGCGACGGGAGAGGCTCACCTTCCATCAGTCGCATCGGGTCGCCATGGTGCGCTGCGAGGACTTCTGCGAGGGCATCGAGTGCCTCGGGGTGCTCGAAGACTTCGAGGTAGCCCAGCCCACCGAGGCCGCGACTGGACAGCTCCCGGAAATAGATCGCGGCGCTCCGCGGGCGTCGCCTACGGGAGCAGGTCGCGCCATGCGGCAGTGTCGGCTGCGGGACTTGTGCTCGGCATAGGGACTGTGATCGAATCGCAGCGCCCACGGGAAGGGGCCGAGTGCCGCCCCACGAACCAGCTCCTCCCGCTATGGCAGGAGGTGATCCCGATGCGCCGACTGCTCGTTCTCGCGGCTCTTTTCTTCTCTTTCCCCGTACAAGCGGCCGTCACCATCGACTGGGTGTCCGTCGGGAACGCGGGCAACGCGCCCGACACCCCCCCGACCAACTGCTTCGCGGCCGACTGCGGCTCCGTGGCGTACGACTACTCCATCTCGAAGTACGAGGTGACGAACGCCCAGTACGCGGAGTTCTTGAACGCGAAGGCGGCCTCCGACCCCCTAGGGCTCTACGACACGAGCATGAGCAACGCCGTGACCTTCGGCGGCATCACGCGGAGCGGCGTCTCCGGCAGCTACACGTACACGGCGAAGCCCGGCTTCGAGAACAAGCCGGTGATCTACGTCTCGTTCTACGATGCGCTGCGCTTCTCGAACTGGCTGAACAACGGGCAGGGGAGTGGCGACACGGAGACCGGCGCGTACACGCTGCTCGGCGGGACGGCCACGCCGAGCAACGGCCTGACCGTCACGCGCAACGGCGGCGACGGCATCTTCCTCACCAGCGAGAACGAGTGGTACAAGGCGGCGTACTACAGCGCGGGCGGAGTCTACTTCGACTACCCGACGGGTACGGACAGTGTGCCGCACTGCGTCGCGCCGGGCTCGGACACCGGCAACTCGGCGAACTGCGATCTCGCCGTCGACGCGCTCACCGACGTCGGTGCCTACGGCCTCTCGGACAGCCCCTACGGCACGTATGACCAGGGTGGGAACGTGTGGGAGTGGACCGAGGAGATCGTGGGCGGCTCGTACCGCGGCGTCCGGGGCGGGGCCTGGTACAACTGGGCCGGCGAAGTCGGCGCGTCGTACCCGAACGTCATCGGCCTCCCGGAGGGCGGGGGCAACGTCGTCGGTTTTCGTGTCGCGAGTCTCGTCCCCGAGCCCGGCCCGGGATTGCTCGGGATGACGGGCGTGTTGAGTCTCGCAGCGAGTCGGAGACGCCGCGCGAACTAGAGCAACCCTGCGCCCGCGTGATCTGCGAAAGCGTCGCCGCGTGTAGCCACGCAAGCGATGCGCGAGGAAGTGGACCTCTCGTTCGCGGACTTCGGGTCGAACGCGACGGGCCCGATCGGACCTTGCGAGTGCGTCTCCAACGTCGCGATCCGTCGCTGGACGACGCGCAGTAGTCCTGCAGACGAAAACAGCCCCGAGCTAAGTGCTCGGAGCCGCATGGGAATCCTGGAGCGCGAGACCGGATTTGAACCGGCGACCCTCACGTTGGCAACGTGATGCTCTACCACTGAGCTACTCGCGCGAGAGGGGTGGGAATACGGGACGGCTGGGCGGCCGTCAAGGGGGCGCGGCCTGCGCGCCGGCGCCCGGCAGCCGCAATGGCACGAGGAGACCGGGGCCGCGGCCGCGGCGCTCAAACGCCCCGCGCCAGCATCCTCCGCACGGCGCGATCCGCGAAGGTCATCACCGGGATCATCGTGTGGGTCGAGGCGCTGCTCGGGAAGATCGAGGCGTCGACGACGTAGAGGCCGGGCACGCCGTGCAGCTGGTGATCGAGGTCCACGACGCTCGTGTTCGGGTCGGGACCCATCCGGCAACTGCCCTGCACGTGCGCGGAGACGAAGTGCGTGACTCCGGTGCGGATCGGGAACTCGAGCGCGCGATCGAGATCACTCGTGCCGCGAAGCGGTTCGAAGATCTCGCTGCCGAAGCGGACGCTGCGCGCGCCCGCGGCGAAAAAGGCTTCCGCGCTGGCGCGCAGGCCGCGGCGCAGGCGCGCCACCCACTCGTCGGTCATGCGGTACTCGATGCGCGCGGCGAAGCCGCGCTCTCCGCGCGTGAAGCGCATCGTCCCCGACGGCTCGTCGGGCACGAGCAGCAGCGCGAGCGCGCCTTCGCGCGCGTGCAGCATCGTCTCCTTGTGCGCGCGGCCGAAGCCACGGAGTCCCGCGGCGACTTGCGAGAGGCCGCCCGAGATCGCCTCGAAGCGGAAGCCGCCGAGGCCACGCTCGGGCGTGTGGTCGTCGAACTCCGAGCAGAATGCCGATTGCGGAATGCCGCGCCACGCGACGACCGCTTCGGGCATCGACGCTGCGACGCTCATCTGCGGCTGGAGCGACACGTTGCG
This sequence comes from uncultured delta proteobacterium, assembly GCA_963801625.1. Taxonomy (GTDB): domain Bacteria; phylum Myxococcota_A; class UBA9160; order UBA9160; family PR03; genus PR03. The sequence continues at coordinate 124,328 of CAWDFQ010000009.1, read as the reverse complement.
GGCGAGCGCGGGCCGCTCGCGTGCGAAGCCGGAGGCGTCGAGGATCGCCGCCGAATGGACGGCGCCCGCCGCGAGCACGACGCGTTCCGCCTGCACCTCGAACGGCAATCTCGCCGTGCGCGGACCGCGCGCGACGACCGCGCCGGTGGCGCGGAAGCGGCCCCCTTCACTCGCGACGACGCGTTCGATGCGGACGTCGGTGTAGATCGCCGCGCCCGCCTCGACGGCGCGCGGCAGGTAGTTGAGGTTCGCGCCCTTCTTGGCGTCGTAGGCGCAACCGATCAGGCAATAGCCGCTGCCGATGCAGTTGCTGCGGTTGTTCTGGAAGGTGCCTGCCTTCCAGCCGAGCTTGCGCGCGCCCTCGAGCACGACGGCGTTGTTGCGGTTCACCTGGCTCGCGTCGATCGGGCGCACGTCGAGCATCTCGAAGACGCGCGCCTGCGCGTCGGCCAGCTCGCGCGCGTCGAGGTCGAGTCCGTAGCGGCGCCGCCAGTGTTCGTAGACGGGCTCGGGCGTCGGCTCGCAATCTGCCGTGTTGATCAGCGTCGAGCCGCCGAAGCACGAGCCCTGCAGCACGTTGATCATGCCGTCGCTGCTCTGCTGCTGGCCGCGCTCGCGGTAGAGCGCGGGCAGCATCTGGTCGTCGCGCTGGGTCATGTCGCTCGCCCGGAAGTAGCCGCCCTCTTCCACCACGACGGTCTCGACGCCCGCCATCGCGAGCCCGTGCGCGACGACCGCGCCGCCCGCGCCGGAGCCGACGACCAGCGTGTGCGTGCGCAGCGCGACCGGCGCGTGCAGTTCGCGTCCCTCGACGATCACCCGCTGACCTGCTTGCGACCGATCCAGGGTCCGTCGTAGCCGAGCGCCGGCCAGACCGCGTCGATCGCGTAGAAGAGGAAGAAGCAGAGCTGCTTGAGACCGGCGTAGACATCGCGCAGCAGGCCGATGCGGCTGTGGCAGAGCGCATCGATGCAGGCGGCGCGTTCGTCCGGACCGAGCCGCGAGAAGCGCGCCACGCGACCGCAGACGAGCGGGCTGCCCCACTCGACGAGCAGCAGCGCCGCGGAGAGTCCACGCCGGACTGCGGCGCTCTCGTCGGCGAGGTAGGCGTCGATGCGGCGCGCCAGGTCCACGTCGCGCGCACCGAGTTCGAACGCGCCGCCGCGCGGGATGAAGGTATCTGCGACGACAGCCAACAGCGCCCACGCAGCGGGATCCAGTACGCGCAGATCCGCAGGCGCGCGCGCGACGTCGCCGGGCGCGCAGCCAACCGCAAGGCCCGGCGCCAGCGCGAGCGCGCCCGCCGCGTGCAGCGACCGGCGCAGGAACACGCGACGCGACGACTCCGGGATCGCCATCAGGGCGCGGACCTTAGCGGCCGCCGTCCGGCGGTGGTGCGGGATCATGCGTTAGCGGCGGGAATCCAGAGCTGAAGCCCGCCGCGACTTCACAGCTTGCGGATCTTCTCGCGGTGATTCGCGACGCGCTTGGTGGCGTTGCGCGTGTCGAGCACGCGCTGCGACTTCTCGACGACGCGCTCGTAGTCGACCGCCGCGTGGTCGGTGATGATGATCGTGAGATCGGCGTTCGCGAGCGCTTCGTCGGAGAGGTCCACGCTCTTCAGCACGTGATGGCCGACGTGGAACTCGGGCACGTGCGGGTCGTGGTAGTCGAGCTGCGCGCCCTTCTGGATCAGCAGCTCGCTGATCTCGATCGCCGGCGACTCGCGCATGTCGGAGACGTTGGCCTTGTAGGCGACGCCCAGTACGAGGATGCGCGAACCGTTCACCGCCAGGCGGTCTTCGTTCAGGATGTCGCCGAGCTTGCGCACCACGTGGAACGGCATCTGCGAGTTGATCTCGGTGGCCAGCTCGATGAAGCGCGCCGGAAAGTTCAGCGACTTCATCTTCCACGAGAGATAGGTCGGGTCGATCGGGATGCAGTGACCGCCGAGGCCCGGGCCGGGCAGGAACTTCATGAACCCGTAGGGCTTGGTGGCGGCGGCTTCGATCACTTCCCAGACGTCGAGACCGAGGCGATCGCACATCAGCGCCACCTCGTTCGCGAGGCCGATGTTGATGGCGCGGAAGGTGTTCTCGAGCAGCTTGACCATCTCGGCGGCCTGCGTCGACGACACCGCGATCACGGTGTCGAAGACCGGCTCGAACGCCTTTCCCGCGAGCTGGGTGCAGAGCGCCGTCTCGCCGCCGACCACCTTCGGCACGTTGCGCACCTTGAAGTTCTTGTTGGCGGGATCGATGCGCTCGGGCGCGAACGCCAGCGCGAAGTCCTCGCCCACGTGCAGACCCGACGCCTCGAGCAGCGGCAGGAACAGTTCGTGCGTAGTGCCGGGATAGGTGGTCGAGCCCAGGACCACGAGCTGCCCCGCGCGCAGTCGCTTCCGGATCTCTTCGACCGCGGCGACCATGAACGAGAAGTCGGGGTCCTTGGTCTTGGTGAGCGGCGTGGGTACGCAGACGTTGATGACATCGCAGCCGGCCAGTTCGTTGAAGTCGGTGGTGGCGTGCAGCTTGCCCGCGTCGCGCTGCTTCACGACTTCGCCTTCCGGAACGTCCTCGATGTACGAGCGACCTTCCGCGATCGCGCGAATCTTCTCGGCGTCGAGATCGAAGCCGGTCACGGCGAAGCCGGCCTTCGCGAACTCGACCGCGAGCGGCAGCCCGACATAACCGAGTCCCATCACCCCAATCCGCGCCTGGCGGGCTTCGATGCGCGCGCCCAGTTCCCGCAGCCTCGTCATCGGTTCTCCTCGGGCGCACGTCGGGCGCCTTCCTGCGCAAAGAAACTCGCGAAATAGCCGTAGCCGGACCAGAGCGTGAGCGCCGTCGCGGCGACCAGGAACGCCAGGCCCACCGTATGTGCCGGCAACCCCCACTGAGGGCTCGGAAAAAGCAGCGCCCCGATGGCGATGTTCTGGAGCAGCGTCTTGGCCTTCCCGGGCCAGGTGGCCGCCATGATCTCGCCCTGCGCGGAGGCGAAGCCGCGCAGCCCCGTGACGGCGATCTCGCGCCCGATGATCACCACGACCATCGGGGTACCCCATTCCGGGATGCGATGGCCCGCCAGCAGCACGACCAGCGCCGTCGCGACCAGCAACTTGTCGCACAGCGGGTCGAGCAGCTTGCCGATCTTGGTCACCTGCTGGCCGCGGCGGGCGAGCCAGCCGTCGAGCAGATCGGTCAGCGCAGCGACGATGAAGATCCAGGCCATTGCCTCCGAGCCGCGACGCGAGGCCGCGAGCGCCGGGAAGAGCAGCAGCACCGGCACCGCCAGCGTGCGCAGCAGTGTGATCGTATTGGGGAGATTCCAGAGTCTCTCGACCGGCAGCGAAGCGACTCGCGGCGCGGTCTCAGCGGGAGAAGTCGCCATCGTAGCGGCGATAGTAATGAAGAACGCGCTCGACGTACTCCTGGGTCTCGGCGTACGGCGGAACGCCTCCGAAACGGTCGACCGCGCCAGGACCCGCGTTGTAGGCGGCCAGCGCGAGCTGCCAGTCGCCGAAGCGGTCGTGCATGGCGCGGAGGTAGCGGGTGCCGCCGTAGACGTTGTCCTCGGCGCGGAACGGATCGTCAACGCCCAGGTCCTCAGCGGTCTCCGGCATCAGCTGCATCAGTCCCTGGGCGCCCTTGTTCGAGAGGGCATGGGGCTGGAAGTTCGATTCCGCCCGAACGACCGCCTTGACGAGCGCCGGCGGCAGCCCGTGGCGACGCGCGGCGCGCGCGATCAGGCGATCGAGGTCGCCCGCGCTCTGCGCGTCACGGCCGTAATGGCTGGCGAACGCGAACGGACGGCGCCGCGCGGACTCGCGGCGGGCGATGATCAGGATGCCCTTGCCGCTCCCGCCCGCGCTGCCGACGCGGTACTTCTCGAAGTGACGATCCGCGGGGACGTTCGTGAGGTGCACGACGCCGCGGGAGTCGATCCATCGGTAGACCTCTTCCGCGTGCGCCTCGGCGACGCATGCGGCCAGGCCTGCCCAGAACGCGACGATGAGCCGCGCGGTCCTCGCGTTCGACAATACGACGCCTCCACGTCCTCGGAGCCGGTCCCTCGAGGCCCCCTGGGGGCCGGCCATTGGGTCATCTGGCTCGGGTCTCATCGGTCCATCTCGTGGCCGGCCTTAGACCCGAGAGATCGCCGAAGCCGCTCCAAAGGGCGCGTATCAAGCTAGATTGCGCCCGATGGCGGAGCAGCGCGATTTCGACTTCCTGGTCCTCGGCAGCGGGTTGGCCGGCCTGTTCTACGCGCTGCGCGTCGCCGAGCGCGGCCGTGTGGCGATCGTCACCAAGCGTGCCGCCGACGATTCCGCCACCAGCTGGGCGCAGGGCGGCATCGCCGCCGTCTTCGCCGACGACGACTCCTTCGACGACCACCGGCGCGACACGCTCACGGCGGGGGCAGGCCTGTGTCACGAGGACGTCGTGCAGTACGTGGTCGAGCGCGCGCCCGCTGTCGTCGAGTCGCTCGTGAAGCTGGGCGTGCACTTCGACCCGGCCGAAGGCGACGCGCCATCCGGTGGCGGTTTTGCGCTCGGCCGCGAAGGCGGCCACGGCCGCCGCCGCATCCTGCACCACCGCGACGCCACCGGGCGCGAAGTCGAACGCGCACTGGTCGAACGCGCGCGCGCGCACCCGAACATCGCCTTCTTCGAACAGCACCTCGGTGTCGACCTCGTGACGACGCTTCGCTCGGGCATCGCGGGTCCCAACCGCTGCGCGGGCGCCTACGTGCTCGACGCCAAGACGAATCTGGTGCACTGCTTCCTCGCACCCGTCACGCTGCTCGCCACGGGCGGCGGCGGCAAGGTCTACCTCTACACCTCGAATCCGGACGTGGCGTCGGGGGACGGCATCGCGATGGGGTATCGAGCGGGCGCCACCGTCGCGAACCTCGAGTTCATGCAGTTCCATCCCACCTGCCTGTTCCATCCGCAGGCCAAGTCGTTCTTGATCAGCGAAGCGGTGCGCGGTGAGGGCGGCGTCTTGAAGACGCTCGCCGGCGACGCCTTCATGCCGCGTTACCACGCGATGGCGGACCTCGCGCCCCGCGACGTCGTGGCGCGCGCGATCGACTCGGAACTCAAGCGCTCCGGCAACGAATGCGTCCTGCTCGACATCACGCACAAAGATCCCGCCTTCGTGCGCGAGCGCTTCCCGACCATCTACGAGCGTTGCCTCAGCTTCGGCATCGACATCACGCGGCAGCCGATCCCGGTGGTTCCCGCCGCGCATTACACCTGCGGCGGCGTGCGCACGGATCTGCACGGCGAGACCGATCTCCCGAACCTGTTCGCCGCCGGCGAAGTCACCTGCACGGGCTTGCACGGCGCGAACCGCCTGGCCTCGAACTCGCTGCTCGAATGCGCCGTCTTCGCCGACGCCGCGGCCGAAGAGAGCTTGAAGCGACTCGACGAAGCGCGGCCGTCCGTGGAAGTCCCTGCCTGGCAGGCGCAATGGGTCCGCGACAGCGACGAAGCGGTCATGATCACGCAGAACTGGGAAGAAGTGCGGCGCTTCATGTGGAACTACGTCGGTATCGTGCGCAGCGACAAGCGCCTCGAACGCGCCCGCCACCGCATCGGCCTGCTGCTCGAGGAGATCGACGAGTACTACTGGAACTTCCGTGTGACGCCCGACCTGATCGAACTGCGCAACCTCACGCTGATGGCCGAACTGGTGATCGAGTGCGCGCGCTGGCGCAAGGAAAGCCGCGGCCTGCACTTCAATCTCGATCACAAGGAAACCGACGACGCGCGCTACGGCGTCGACACGCTCGTGCGCAAGCGTGTCGTCCCGGGAGCCCCGATCGCGAAGCGGCGCTGAACCCCGCCCTACTCCGGCGTCACGTACGCCGACGTGATCCCGCCGTCCACCAGGAACGTCGAACCGGTCACGTAGCTCGACTCGTCCGACGCGAGGAAGAGCGCGGCGCGCGCGATCTCGCCCGCTTCGGCGAGGCGTCCCATCGGAATGTGCACGAAGCGCCGCGCGCGCGCCTCGGGCGCTGCCAGGAACTCGGCGAGCAGCGGCGTGTTGACGGGACCCGGGCACAGCGCGTTGGCGCGAATGCCCCGGCGCGCGTATTCGACGGAGATCTCGCGCGTCATCGCGAGCACGCCGCCCTTGCTCGCGGTGTACGCGATCTGCGAGGTGGCGGCACCGACCACTGCGACGAATGACGCCGTGTTGATGATCGAGCCGCCGCCGGCGCGCAGCAGCGCGGGGATGCCGTACTTGCAGCCCAGGAAGACGCCCTTGAGGTTGACGGCGATCACCTGATCGAAGACGTCGTCGGGCGTGTCGACGGGGGAACCGTCACGAGCCGGGAAGATGCCGGCGTTGTTGAAGAGCACGTGCAGCGCGCCGAAGTGACGCTCCGCCGCCGCGACGGCCGCTTCGAGGTCGGCGCCGTGCGCCACGTCACAGCGGATCGCGCGCGCCTCGCCTCCCGCCTTCGCGATCGCCGTTGCCGTCGCATTGCCGGCGGCGACGTCGAGATCCGCGATCAGCACGCGCGCGCCTTCGGACGCAAACAGCAGCGCCGACTCGCGTCCGATTCCGCTCGCGCCCCCCGTGATCAGCGCGACCTTGCCCGAAAGTCTTCCCGCCACGCTCAGCTCTCCTCCGTCTCGAAGTAGATCGACTTCTGCTCGGTGTATCCCTCGAGAGCCTCGATGCCGAGTTCGCGACCGACGCCGCTGCGCTTCACGCCGCCGAACGGGGCTTCGAGGAAGACGCTGCGGCTGGAGTTCACCGAGATCACACCCGTCTCGATGGCGCGCGCAACGCGCATCGCGCGCTTCGCGTCGCGCGTCCAGAGCGAACCCGAGAGGCCGTAGATCGAGTCGTTGGCGAGCGCAATCGCCTCGGCCTCGTCGCGGAACGGCAACACCGCGACGACCGGCCCGAAGATCTCCTCGCGCGCGATGCGCATCGACGGCGTCACGCCGTCGAAGACCGCAGGCGTGAGGAAAGAGCCGCGCGCGAGGGGTCCCGTGGCCGGCGCCTCGCCGCCGCACAGCAGGCGTGCGCCCTCGCCCTTCCCCACCTCGATGTAGCCGCAGACGCGATCGCGGTGACCACGCGAGATCAGCGAACCAACCTGTGTCGCCGGATCGAGCGGGTCGCCGACGCGCAGCCGTCGCGTGGCGGCGCTGAACTTCGCGACCAATGCGTCGTGCGCCGACGCTTCGACCAGGATGCGACTGCGCGCGCAGCAATCCTGGCCCGCGTTGCCAAACACCGCGAGCAGCGACTTCTCGACACAGGCGTCGAGGTCGGCGTCGGCGAACACCACGTTCGCGGACTTGCCGCCGAGTTCGAGCGAAACGCGTTTGATCTCCGGCGCGGCGAGACGCAGGATCGCAGCGCCGTTCTCCGAGTCGCCGGTGAAGGAGATCTTGCGGATGGCCGGGTCGCCGACGAGTGCGGCGCCGACCGAGGCGCCCGGGCCGGCGATCACGTTGAGCACGCCGTCGGGAATCCCCGCGGCGCTCGCGAGTGCGCCGAGCCGCAGCGCGCTGCAAGGCGTCGCGCTCGCGGGCTTCAACACCACGGTGTTTCCGGCTGCCAGGGCCGGCGCCACCTTCCAGGCGGCGATCAGCAACGGGAAGTTCCACGGGACGATCAGCGCGCACGGACCGATCGGCTGGCGCAGCACCACGGAGAGGCCGCTGCCGTCGACGGGAGGGACGCGGCCCGACAGCGTCGTTGCGGCGCCGGCAAAGAACTCGAAGCACTGCGCGGCGGCCTCGACTTCCCAGTCTGCGTCGGCGATCGGCTTGCCCGCGTTGCGCGCTTCGAGCATCGCCAACGGCTTCGCCTGTTCGCGGATGCGCGCCGCGAGCGCCCGCAGTGCCTTCGCGCGTTCCACCGCACGAGCGCGCGGCCACGGACCGCTGCGGAACGCGCGCTGCGCCGCGGCCGCCGCGCGCTGCGCGTCCCCGACCGTCGCGCGTGCAACCTGCGCCAGCAGCTCGCCGGTCGCGGGCTCCACCACGTCCGCGATCGCGGCGCCCTCAGCCCCCGTCGCGCACCCGTCGATCCAAAGCTCGAAGCGATCGCCTCCCACACCCATCCCCTCCGCCGCCCGCCGCAAGGTAGCGGGGAGAAACGGAGAAAGGGGACCGGAGAAAGGGGACGGTCCTCGGCGTGGACTCGCCGTGGACTCGAGGGACACCCTTCGCGTGAGGTGTGTCCCCCTTCTCCTCGCCCCGTCCTCGGCGAGGACCGTCCCCTTTCTCCGCCCTTTGTCCGCCTCAGACGAGGCGGATGATGCCGCGGTCGAGGAGGGCGGTGATGGCGCTGCGGATGGCGGCGTCGTTTTCGGGGATGACGTCGAGGATGCGGCGGACGGTGAAGCCGGCGGCGGCGAGTTCGAGGATGGCTTGTTCGGTCTTGCCGATCGGCTGGCCGAGCGCGTTGAGTCGTTCGCGCGCGACTTCGAGTCGCGCGCTCGCGGAGAGCTGCGGACTCGAGAGGCGATTGTTCTCGTCAAGTACGCGCAACGCATCGAGGATCGCGGCTTCGATCGGCATCTTGGACTGCCCGCCGCCCAGCGGATCGACGTGGGAGCGGAACTCGAAGAATCCGTCACGCCAGGAGAGAATGCGGGCGAGCGCCTTCACACCCGTGACCGAGCCGACCTGCGCGACCCTGAGCATGCCGTTCTCGAACGCGACGACGCCTTCCTCGGCGCCGTGGCTCACCGTCAGCGTGCCGTGCTTCGAGAGCGCCGCGAACATCTGGAGCATGCTCGGACCGCCGAGTTCTTCGAGTGGACCGCGAATACCGCCGCGCTGCTGTTCGGCGTCGGCCTTCTGCAGCTCCGCAACGAAGCGCTCGACCTCGGCGCGCATCGCTCCGGGTTGGAGCGCCAGCGCGACTGCCGGCACCACGCCTTCGCCCTGGACGTGACGCGTCACCTTGGCGGGAACCTCGAGCTTCTCGCCGCTCGTCGGGTGTGTCAGCTCGACGCGCACCTCGCGGCCGACCGGAAGCTCCTCGCCGTCCACCGACACGAGCAGCCCGGTGGGCGAGAGATCGCGCGTACGGGCCGCGAGCGCCTTCCCGGTCGGCGTCTTGACCCGCACGGCGACGCGCATGGGCAATCGCTCGTCGCGGGCGCGGAAGGTTCGCTCGTTGGGATCGTCGTCCTCGCCGGGATGCGGGGCGGCCGCGAAGCCAACCGGGGGTTCCGCAGCTGCGCCATCGAGGTCGAACGAGTCGTCGTCCAGGTCCACGTCGCCGAACTCGTCGTCGGCGGGACCCACCACGATGTCGTCATCGGCTTCCGCCACCGCCGCCTCGGCGATCGCGCGTTCCGCGCTCTCGACGAGCGACTCGAGCCGGCTGCGCAGCTCGGGCGCCGGGTCGAGAAACTGCACCGCGACACCCCCGTCGCCGGCATGCACGACCTCCGCGGTCAGCACCAGCTTCTCGCCACCGAAACTCGCTTCGAGCAGCACCTCGACCACTTCGCGCAGCTCGAACGTATCCGTGGTCGCGACGAGGGCGCCGCCGCGCTCCAGATTGCGGGCATACTCCTGCTGGAACGCCTTCGGATCGCCGAAGGCGAGGTGTAGGCGGCGCGCAGGCGACGGCACTGCGACGACGGGTTCCTCCGGAATGCCGGGCATGGTCCTCCACCGGGCCGTATCGGCCCGACCAGAGCCAACCCTTACCGGACTGAGCGACCCGCCAATGCCGGGGCTCGGATGGCGCGCCGTGCGAGCGCCACCAGCTCCTCGAAGAGCCGAAGCTGGCGCCCACCGGGCTCCTGAATCTGCAGCTCCGGATGCCACTGGATCGCGAGCATCGCGGGATCGTTCTCCACCTCGACGGCCTCGACCGTCCCGTCCTCCGCCCACGCCACCGCCCGCAGCCCGGCGCCGAGGCGGTCGATCGCCTGGTGATGCCAGGACGCGACTGTCACCTCGGATGCGCCGAGCACGGCGGCGAGCCGCGAACCGGCATCGATGCGCACCGGGTGGTGCGAGTGATGTTCGCGAGAGACGCGGTGCGCCACCAACTCGCCCACCACGTCGGGGAGATGCACGTGCAGGTCGCCGCCGCGCGCGACGTTCAGCACCTGCAATCCACGACAGACCGCGAGCGTCGGCGTGCCGCGCCGCAGACACTCGTGCACCAGCGCGAGTTCGAAGGCATCGCGTTCGGGGCTGGTCGAGTAGAGCGAATCGTGACTCGCCGCTCCACCGAAGCGCGACGGGTCAATGTCGCCGCCGCCGCAGAGCACGACGCCGTCCACGCCGTCGAGCAGCGCCGCAGGGTCGTCGTCGCCGGGCGGCAACAGGACGGGTCGTCCGCCGCCCGCGCGCACCGCGTCGACGTACGCCGCCGGCACCGAAAAGCGCGGGCGTTCGGCGCCCTCGCGGTGATAGCAGGTGATGCCGATCAGCGGACGGCGCATCGCGCAACGGCTCAAATGCGCTCGAAGTAGCGCGCGCGCTCGAAGTCGGTCACGACCGCTTCGTAGCTGGCGAGCTCCGTACGCGCAAAGTGGAGCAGGTGATCCACGACGGCGTCGCCGAAGCCGTCGCGTGCGAAGCGACTGCCTTCCAGCTCGCGGATCGCATCGGCCAGCGTGTGCGGCACGCGCGGCAGCTCGGCGCTGCGATAGGCGTCGCCCGCGAAGGGTTCGCCCGGATCGAGTTTGCGCTCGATCCCGTCGAGCCCCGCCGCGAGCAGCGCCGCGTAGCTGAGATACGGATTCGCGTCGGCGCCGGGGATCCGGCACTCGACGCGCAACGACGGTCCCGCACCCACGACGCGGAATCCGGCCGTGCGGTTGTCGACGCTCCAGGTGATGCGCGTGGGCGCGAAGGTGCCCTCGCTGTAGCGCTTGTACGAGTTGACCGTCGGCGCGAAGAACCAGGCCAGCTCGCGCGCGTGGACGAGCAGCCCGCCCAGGAAGTGGCGGAACGTCGGCGACGCCTCGCGACCCGCCGAAAAGGCCGGCCGCCCGCCGGCGTCCCAGAGGCTCATGTGGACGTGACAAGAAGAGCCCGCGTGGCGCTCATTCCACTTGGCCATGAAGGTCAGCGAATGACCCTGCGCCGCCGCGATCTCCTTGGCAGCCGTCTTGTAGAGCACGTGGCGGTCGGCCATCTCGAGCGCTTCGGCGTAACGCAGGTTGATCTCGTGCTGGCCGGGCCCCCACTCCCCCTTCGAGAATTCCACGGGGATCGCGGACGCGTCGGCGCCGCGGCGGATCGCGCCGATCACCGGCTCGGCGAAGGTGCTCGAGAGGATGTGATAGTCCTCGACGTAGTCACCCGCCGTGCGCAGCTCGCGATAGCCGCGCGCGCGCGCTTCCCCGTAGCTGTCGCGGAACAGGAAGAACTCGAGTTCGCTGGCCATCTTCGCGGTGAAGCCGGCGCTGGCGAGCCGCTCGAGCTGGCGCTTGAGGATGCTGCGCGGCGCAACCTCGATCGGAGCGCCGCTCTCGGCGTCCTTCGCATCGCAGAGCACCACCGCGCTGCGCTCGAGCCACGCGGCGACGCGCAGCGTGCCGAGGTCGGGAACCGCGTGCAGGTCGCCGTACCCCGACGCCCAGTTCGTGAACGCGTAGCCCGGCGTCGGATTCATCTCCATGTCGCAGGCGAGCAGGTAGTCGCAGACGTGCATGCCGTCGCCCACGATCTCGTCGAGAAAGAACCCCGCCAGGATGCGCTTGCCGACCAGGCGACCGTAGAGATCCGGGATCGCCGTCACGATCGTCTCGATGCGCCCAGACTCGACCTCGCGGGCGAGTTCGGCGAGGTCGAGTCGGCCGCGCTCGCGCCGCGAACTCAAGAGCCGAGCGCCGGTTCGTCGTCCGGCTCGACCAGCCGAAACAACGAGAGCTGCGGCGGCTCGGCGTCCGCGTCGACGGGAATCGGGTAGTCGTCCGAGAAGCAGGCATCGCAGATTCCGTGCTTCAAGTTGCGGGCAGCGCCGCGCAGGCCGTCGATCGAGAGGTAGCCGAGCGTGTCGGCGCCGAGGATCTGACGGATCTCCTCGACCGAGTGGCGGTGCGCGATCAACTCCTCGCGCGTCGGCGTGTCGATCCCGTAGTGGCAGGGGCCGATGTTCGGCGGCGACGACACGCGCACGTGCACCTCGGACGCCCCCGCGTGGCGCATCAGCCCGACCAGCTTGAGCAACGTGGTGCCGCGCACGATCGAATCCTCGACCAGCACGACGCGCTTTCCGCCCACCATCTGGCGACTCGCGTTGTGCTTGATGCGCACGCGGAAGTCGCGGATCGAAGCCGACGGCTCGATGAAGGTACGCTTCACGTACTGGTTGCGAATCAGCGCCGTCTCGTAGGGAATGCCGGACTCCTCGGCGTAGCCGAGCGCCGCCGCGTTGCCGGAGTCGAGCACCGGCACCACCATGTCGGCCACCACCGGATGCTCGCGCGCGAGAATGCGACCCAGCTCCTTGCGGAACTGGTAGACGCTATGGCCGATCACGTTCGAGTCGGGGCGCGCAAAATAGATCTGCTCGAAGATGCAGAAGGCCTGGCGCGGCGCGGGCGCGAACGGGCGCAGCGTGCGCAAGCGACCGCGCCGGATCACGATCACCTCGCCGGGCTCGAGATCGCGCTCGTACTCGGCGCCGATCAGGTCGAAGGCGCAGGTCTCGGAGGCGACGATCCAGGCGTCGCCGAGTCGCGCCAATGAGAGCGGGCGGAAGCCGAACGGGTCGCGCGCCGCGATCAGCGCGTCGTCGGTCAGCATCGCCAGGCTGTAGGCGCCCTTCACGCGCGAGAGCGCGTCGATCAGGCGATCCTCGGGCGTGCTCTCGCGCGAGCGCGCGAGCAGGTGCACGAGCACCTCGGAGTCGGAGGTCGAGGTCAGGATCGAACCGCGCCCTTCCAGTTCGCGGCGGATCGCGCCGGCGTTCACGAGGTTGCCGTTGTGCGCGATCGCGACGGGACCGCCGTCCGTCGATGCGCAGAACGGTTGCGCGTTGCGCAGGCTGGACTCGCCCGCCGTCGAGTAGCGCACGTGGCCGACCGCGTGACGGCCCGGGAGCTGACGCAGGATCTTCTCGGAGAAGACGTCCCCGACGAGGCCCATCGCGCGGTGCACGGCGTGCTCGCGACCGTTCGAGGTCGCGATGCCGGCGCTCTCCTGACCGCGGTGTTGCAGCGCGTAGAGACCCAGGTAGGTGAGATGCGCCGCTTCGGAGTGACCGTACACGCCGAAGACGCCGCACGCGTCGTGATAGCGGTCGGCTTCCCGCGCGGCGGCGAGCTTCGCCGCCGTCTCGCAACCGACCATGCGTTCGAGAGGAGAACTCATCCGGCCTGCTCCAGTCGGCGCGGAATGGCGCGCGCCCAGATCGCTTCGAGACTAGCGATTTCCACATCGATCCACGGTCCGGGCGCCGATCACCAGTCGCGTTCCGCCGGTCGTCCCGATCCGACGTGCGGGGACATCGGCCGCCCGCGCGCGCTCCAATGACGCATCGGGGTTGCCGGTCGCGACGAGCACGCGGCCCGTCGACTCGCCGAAGAGCAGCGCGTCGGGGCGAATGCCGTCGGCCAGCTCGACGCGCGCGCCGATGCGCACGCCGGCGGGTCCCGTGAAGCCGCACTCGGCGAGCGCGACGGCGAGTCCGCCGTTCGAGACGTCGTGCGCCGTGCGCACCAACCCCGACGCGACGCCCTCGGCGAGCAGGCGCTGGAGACGCAGCTCGTGCGCCAGGTCCACGCTTGGCGGCAGCCCGGCTTCGAGTCCGCGCCGCAGCTGCAACCACTCGCTGCCGCCGAGTTCCTCGCGCGTCTCGCCGAGCAGCAGGATCGCGAGGCCCGCCGCCTCGAAGTGCGAAACGGCGTGGCGTTCGACGTCGTCGAGCAGCCCCACCACCGCGATCGTCGGCGTCGGGTAGATCGCGCGACCGCTGGTCTCGTTGTAGAGCGACACGTTGCCCGAGATCACCGGCGTGCCGAGCGCTTCCGCCGCTTCGCCGAGCCCGCGGATCGACTCCGCCAGCTCCCACATGATCTCGGGCTTCTCGGGATTGCCGAAGTTCAGACAGTTGGTGAGCGCGAGCGGCCGGGCGCCGGTGCAGGCGACGTTGCGCGCCGACTCGGCCACCGCCGCGATCGTCCCGGCGCGCGGGTCGAGCCAGCACCAGCGCGGATTGCAGTCGACCGACATCGCCACGGCTTTGCGCGTGGGCGTGCCGTCCTCGCGCTTCACGCGCACCAGCGCCGCGTCGCCGCCGGGGCCGATCACCGTGTTGCCCTGCACCAGCGAGTCGTACTGGCGCCACACCCAGGCCTTCGAGCCGAGGTTGGGCGAGTCGAGCAGCGTCTCGAGCAGCGCGCCCTGCGGATCCGACTCGGGCTCGATCGACGCGAGGTCGAGCTTCTGGCGCGCGGCGAGATCGGCCGGAACGCGCTGCTTGCGCTCGTACATCGGTGCGTTCGCCGCGACCGGATCGACGGGAATGTCGACGACGGTCTGCCCGTGCCAGCGCACGCGCATGCGGCCGTCGCCGGTGACGCGACCGACGACGACCGCGTCGAGGTCCCAGCGCTCGAAGATGTCGAGCACCTGTCTGTTCTTCGCCTGCGCGCGTCACCAGCAGCATGCGCTCCTGGCTCTCGGAGAGCAGCAGCTCGTAGGGCGAGAGATTCGCGGCGCGCTGCGGAACGCGGTCGAGGTCCATCTCGATGCCGGTCTCCGCGCGGCTCGCCATCTCGAAGGACGAACAGGTGAGTCCCGCCGCGCCCATGTCCTGGATGCCGACGATCACGCCGGTGCGCATCGCTTCGAGACACGCCTCGATCAGACACTTCTCGGTGAAGGGATCGCCGACCTGCACGGTGGGACGCTTGGCGTCGCTCTCCGCGTCGAACTCCGCCGAGGCGAGCAGGCTCGCGCCGTGGATGCCGTCGCGCCCGGTCTTCGAACCGGCGTAGATCACCGGATTGCCGACGCCGCTGGCCTGCCCGAGGAAGATGCCGTCGGCGGCGACGAGTCCGAGGTTGAAGGCGTTCACCAGGATGTTGCCGCGGTAGCACTCGTGGAAGCTGGTCTCGCCGCCGACGGTGGGCACGCCGACCGAGTTGCCGTAGCCGCCGATCCCGTGCACGACGCCTTCCAGCAGGTGGCGGTGCTTCGGATCGTCGAGCGGGCCGAAGCGGATCGAGTCGAGCGACGCGATCGGGCGCGCGCCCATGCGTGAAGATGTCGCGCAGGATGCCGCCCACGCCGGTCGCCGCGCCCTGCGTCGGCTCGATGAACGACGGGTGGTTGTGGCTCTCGATCTTGAAGATCACGGCGAGGCCGTCGCCGATCGCGACGGCGCCCGCGCCCTCGCCGGGCCCGACCAGCACGTGCTCTGCCTTCGTCGGCAGATTCTTCAGATGCACGCGACTCGACTTGTACGAGCAGTGCTCCGACCACATCACCGAGAAGATCCCGAGTTCGGAGAAGGTCGGCGTGCGGCCGAGGATCTCGAGGATGCGCTGCCACTCTTCGTCGCTGAGCCCGTGCTCGCGCGCGAGCGTCTGGTCGACGACGGGCTCGCCGCTCGCCCCGAGCCCGTTCGCCGCTCTCGCTCCGCTCGAGCTCGGTGGATTCGCTTCGACTTCGATCGCTCATCGAGTTCGCTGCTCCGCCCAGTCGATCAGCGACCCGAGGATCACGCGACCGTCGGTCGAGCCGGTGAGCGCTTCGACCGCGTGCTCCGGATGCGGCATCAAGCCCATCACGTTGCCGGCCGCGTTGCAGACGGCGGCGACATTGCCGACCGAGCCGTTCGGGTTCGCCGCGTCCGTGACGTCGCCTTCGGGCGTGCAGTAGCGCAACACCACCTGGTTGGCGGCTTCGAGGCGCGCGAGTTCTTCCGGCGTGACGTGGTAGCGCCCTTCCCCGTGCTTGATCGGGATCCGCAACACCTGCCCGAGCGTCGCGCGCGACGTGAACGGCGCCGCCACGCGCTCGACACGCAGATGCGCCGGCGCGCAGACGAAGGCGAGATCGCGATTGCGCAGCAGTGCGCCCGGCAACAGGCCCGCTTCGCAGAGCACCTGGAAGCCGTTGCAGGTGCCCAGCACCGGACCGCCCGCAGCGGCGAAGCGCGTGACGGCCGCCATGATCGGCGAGAAGCGCGCCATCGCGCCGCAGCGCAGGTAGTCGCCGTACGAGAAGCCGCCCGGGAGCAGCACGCACTGCGTTCCCGCCGGCAACTCCGCGTCCTTGTGCCAGACCAGCCGCGCATCCGCGCCGAGCACGCTCTTCATCGCGAAGACCATGTCGCGGTCGTCGTTGGAGCCGGGGAACTGGAGGACGGCGAACACGCTAGGAGAGTCCGAGGTTGCGGCGGATGCGCTGCAACGGCGGCTCGGTGTCCGGCACGAAGGCCAACCCCGTGATCCGCTCGTAGGTCTCGATGTAGCGCCGCGCCGCCTCGCAGCGAAGCTCGTCGGGAAGCGCGGGCGGCGCGCCTTCGCCCTGGTAGCCGCGCTCGGCGAGCCAGCGCCGCACGAATTCCTTGTCCATCGCCTTCGGATCGGCGCCCTCGGCCATCGCGCGCTCGTAGCTGTCCAGATACCAGTACCGCGACGAGTCGGGTGTGTGGATCTCGTCGATCACGGTGAGCGTGTCCGCGTCGTCGAGCCCCAGTTCGTACTTGGTGTCGACCAGGATCAGACCCTGCTTCTCCGCCCACTGCTGCCCTTCGGCGAACAGGCGCAGCACCATCGCCTCGGCCTCGTCGTAGCGCGCGGCGGCGACCAGACCGCACTCGATCGCGATCTCGCGCGACGTCAGCTCGTCGTGCGCGCCGTGCTCCGCCTTGGTGGTGGGCGTGAGCAGCGGCCGCGGCAGGCGCTCGTGTTTGCGCAGGCCTTCGGGCAGGCGGTGACCGCAGTAGACGCGCTCGCCGCGCGCGTAGGCCGTCCAGATCGAGGTGCTGGTGACGCCGGTGAGGAAGCCGCGCACGACGAACTCGAGCGCGAGGCCGCGACACTCGCGGCCGATCGTCACGTTCGGGTCGGGCACCGCGACGACGTGATTCGGCGCCACCTCACGGGTGCGCTCGAACCAGAACGCCGCCAGCTGATTCAACACCTGCCCCTTGAACGGGATCGTGCCGAGCACCACGTCGAAGGCGGAGATGCGATCCGTCGCGACCAGCGTGCGCCGGTCTCCGCGCACGTACGAATCGCGCACCTTGCCCTCGATGCGCGTACCCAGTCCCTGCAGTTCGGTGCGGGCGAGGGTGCGCCCGCATTGCGCCTTCAGCAGCTCAGGGTCGACGGGCAAGGGGGGATCCTCCGTCTCGAACTTCGGTTGCCTGGCTCAGTCCTCGATCGACACCACCCGGTAGTCTTCGACGACCGGATTCGCGAGCAGCTTCGCAGCGAGTTCGAGCAGCAGGCGCTCGGCCGCGGCCCGGTCGGGCGCGTCCAGCTCGATCTCGAAGAGCTTGCCCTGGCGCACGTCGCGCACGCCGCGGTAGCCGAGCGATGCGCAGCCGCGCTGGATCGCGCGACCCTGCGGGTCGAGCACGTCGGGTTTCACGGTCACGTGCACCAGTGCCTTCATTCGTCCTTCGCTCCCAGGGTTCGCACGAAGATCGCGTCCACGTTGCGCAGCGAGGCGTCGAGGTCGAAGGCGTGCGTCGATCTCTTCCTGGCTGAGCACGCGCGTGATCTCCGCATCGGCGAGCACGCGCGACTGGAATTGCCCGCCCTTTTCCCAGGTGTCCATCGCGTGACCCTGCACCAGTCGGTAGGCGTCTTCGCGCGTGAGGCCCTTCTCGGCGAGCCGCAGCAGCAGCGTGCCGCTGAAGACGAGCCCGCGCGACGACTCCAGGTTCTCGCGCATCCGCTCGGGATACACCACGAGCTTGTCGACGAGACCCGCGTAGCGATGCAGCATGAAGTCCAGCACCTGCGACGCGTCGGGAAACACGATGCGCTCGACCGACGAGTTGGAGATGTCGCGCTCGTGCCAGAGCGTGATGTTCTCGAGCGCCGTAGCAGCGTAGCCGCGCAGCACGCGCGAGAGCCCGGTGAGCGTCTCGAAGCGCCACGGATTGCGCTTGTGCGGCATCGCCGATGAGCCCTTCTGACCCTTCGAGAACTCCTCCTCCACTTCACGCACCTCGGTGCGCGCGAGATGGCGGAACTCGACGGCGCCCTGCTCGATCACCGCGCCGGCCAGCGCCAGCGCGTTCACGAAGGCGGCGTGACGATCGCGCTGCACGACCTGCGTCGAAGCCGGCTCGAAGCCGATGCCGAGTCGCGCGCACACGGCCTGCTCCACGGCGGGATCGAGATGCGCGAAGCTGCCGACGGCGCCCGAGATCTTGCCGACCGCGGCCTCCTCGACCGCGCGCGCCAGCCGCTCGCGGGCGCGGCGCAGCGCTTCGTGCAGCACCAGCAGCTTCAAGCCGAAGGTGGTCGGCTCGGCGTGGATGCCGTGCGTGCGGCCGACACAAGGCGTGTTCCGATGCTCGCGCGCGCGCGCCCGCAGCGCGGCGAGTGCGCGATCGCAGTCGGCGAGCAGCAGCTCGCCCGCGGCGCGGATCTGCAGTGCCAGCGCGGTGTCGATCACGTCGCTCGACGTCATCCCGTAGTGGACGAAGCGCGAGTCGGGACCGACGTGCTCGGCGACGCTGGTGAGTGAACGCGATGACGTCGTGCTTCACCTCGCGCTCGATCTCGGCGATCCGCGCGGCGTCGAAGCCGGCGCGCGCGCGGATCCTGGCGAGCGACGCGCGCGGGAATCACGCCGCGTTCCGCGAGCACGTCGCAGACGGCGAGTTCGACGCGCAGCCAGAAGCCGTAGCGCGCCTCGTCGGTCCATAGCGCCCGCATCTCGGGCCGGCTGTAGCGCTCGATCATCGAAAGCCTGCGCGTAGATAGGTGGTTGCCAGCATTAGGTAGTACATCACGGGGATTGCGAGAAGAGCCGAATCGATGCGGTCGAGCACGCCGCCCATGCCGGGCAGCAACGTACCCGCATCTTTCTGCGCGGCGTCGCGCTTGAGCAGCGATTCGACGAGGTCGCCGACCATTCCCGCCGTCGCGAGTAGCAACGCGATGGGAGCGGCAAGCGCCCACGGGAGTCCGCTCGACAGGTTGGGCCAGAACAGATCGAACACGCCCTTGCACAACAGCGCAGCGAGGGTGCCCGTGGCGATCCCGCCGAGTGCGCCCTCGACGGTCTTGCCCGGGCTGATCTTCGGCGCGAGCTTGCGCTTGCCCCAGGCGCGACCCGCGAAATACGCACCGGCGTCGCAGAGCACCACGGCGGTGAGCGTGAAGATGAGCAGGAAGGCGCCTGCGTTCGGGTCGAAGAGCGACGCCGCCGATGCGCCCCACTTCGATTCGACCACACGATGGAAGTTGCGCAGTGTGACCGCGTGGGTGAGCAGCCAGCCCACGTAGAACACACCGAAGAAGGTGCCCGAGATACTGGCGAGCGCCTCGGTGATCTGCGCCTTGCCGACCTGCGCGACCATCACCGCGAGCAGCACGGCGGTCATCAGGATCGTCGCGTGATACTCGTTGCCGAGGTACGCGACCACCGGCAGCGCCGCTCCGGCGCTCAAGCCGAAGCTCCACAGCGGGTGCGCACCCTTCGCCTCGATCAGGTGATAGAACTCGCGGATGCCGAGCAGCACGATCGCGACGACTGCGATCAGCACGTAGCCGGGACCCGCCGCGATCAGCCACAAGACGCCCGGCACCAGCACGGCGGCGGTGCCGAGCCGCAGCGCGAGGTCGCTGCGGCTGCGCGTTTTCGAGGTCGGCGCAGCCGGCGACGGCGGATGCGGGTGCAACGGCTCTGCGTTGGAGGGCCGTTCGGGTTGGCTCACTTGCTCCGCCTCCGCGCGCGCGCGGCGCGTCCCTTGCTCCCGATGCCGGTGTGCCCGAAACCACCCGCTCCGCGCGCCGTCGCGTCGAGCGTTGCAACTTCGACCAGCTGCGCCTGCACCACCGGCGCGACGACGAGCTGCGCCACGCGATCGCCGCGCCGCACCGTGAAGGACTCGTGGCCGGCGTTCATCAGCAGCACCGCGATCTCGCCGCGATAGTCGGCGTCGATCGTGCCCGGCGCGTTGGGCAGAACCAGTCCGCTTCGCAGCGCGAGTCCGCTGCGCGGCCGGACCTGCGCCTCGTAGCCGGCAGGGAGCGCGATGCGCAGACCCGTCGGCACCAGCGCGCGCGCACCGGGTTCGAGGACGAGGTCGCCTTCGACGGCGGCAGCCAGGTCGAGTCCGGCGGAACCGGCGGTCGCGTAGCGCGGCAGCGGCAGATCCTCGGACCCTGCAACGCGCGCGACGCGCACACGGACCCCGCGCACGCGGGCGCCGGTCCGGCTCGCGCGCGCGCGGGTCGCCACCGCTCGCTCTACTCCTGCGGCTGCGCCGCGAGGTCGGCGAGCGCCTCCTTGCGCGAGAGTCGGATGCGGCCGCTCGGGTCGATGTCGATGCACTTCGCGAGCACCTCGTCGCCTTCGTTGAGCACGTCGGTCACCTTCTCGACGCGCCCCTCGGCCAGATGGCTGATGTGGATCATCCCGTCGGTGCCGGGGAAGATTTCGACGAAGGCGCCGAAGTCCGCGATGCGCTTGACCTTGCCCAGATAGACGCGGCCGATCTCGGCCTCCTGGGTGAGTTCCTCGATCATCGCCTGGGCTCGTTCGAGCTGCGACCGGTCGGGCGCGAAGACCTTGACCTCGCCGTTGTCCTCGATGTCGATCTTGGCGCCAGTCGCTTCCTGGATCGCTCGGATCACGCGACCGCCCGGGCCGATGACGTCGCGGATTCGATCCGGCTTGATTCGAATCTGGGTCATGCGCGGCGCGTGGCTCGCCACGTCGGCGCGCGGTTCGAACTTGCCGCCGAGCTCGTCGCGTGTCTCGGACTCCATGCGCTCGAGGATGTGCAGCCGGCCGACGCGCGCCTGCTCGAGGGCGCGCTCCATCACTGCCCAATCCACGCTGCGCACCTTGATGTCCATCTGGACGGCTGTGACGCCGTTGCGCGTACCGGCGACCTTGAAGTCCATGTCACCGAGGTGATCCTCGTCGCCGAGGATGTCGGAGAGGATCGCAACGCGCTTGCCATCTTCGATCAGGCCCATCGCGATCCCCGCGACCGGCGCCGTGATCGGCACACCCGCGTCCATCAACGAGAGCGTCGCGCCGCACACCGTCGCCATCGACGACGAGCCGTTCGACTCGAGCGTCTCCGGCGACCACGCGCAGCGTGTACGGGAACTCAGACTCCGGCGGCAACACGTTCGCGATCGCCTTCTCGGCGAGCGTCCCGTGTCCGACTTCGCGCCGGCCCGGACCGCGCAGCGGCCGCGCCTCGCCGACCGAGAACGGCGGGAAGTTGTAGTGCAGCATGAACGCCTTTTTCGTAGCGTTCGGTCAGCGAGTCGATGGTCTGCTTGTCGGCGGCGCTGCCGAGCGTGGTCGAGACCAGCGCCTGCGTCTCGCCGCGCGTGAACAGCGGCGACGCCGTGGGCGCGCGGTACGACGCGAAGCTCGCAGGCGATCGGCCGGATGTCGGTGGTGCTGCGACCGTCGATGCGGACGCCCTCCCCGAGGATGCGCTCGCGCACCACCTCGGAGCGCAGGTCGTGCAGGATGCTCTTGGTCTGCGCCACGAGTTTGCCGAGCTCGCTGCGCCGCGTCTCGACGGCCTCGAGGCTGTCGAAGCTCGCGGGAGCGCGCTTGAACTCGCCCGCGATCGTCTCGACCACCGCCGACTCGGCGGTCGCGATCGCCACGTAGCGCGGCATCTTGTCCTGATGCGCGTCGCCTCGCGGAGGGGCGCCTCCGCCATGCCGCGGATGCGCGCTTCGAGCGCCGATGTGTCCGGCGGCGCCGGCACTTCGCGCTTCGGCTTGACCGGCGACACGTCGCAGTTCGTCCTGCGGATCGATCTGCTGCAGCAGTTCGCGTGGGCGAAGCGGAGCGCGTCGAGCAGCTGCCGCTTCCGAAACCTCGCTTCATGCCGCCCTCGACCATCACCAGCGCGGCGCGACTTCCCGCGACGACCAGTTCGAGGTCGCTCTTCTCCAGCTGCGCCTTCAGCGGGTTGGCGACGAACTGGCCGTCGATGCGCGCCACGCGCACCGCGCCGATCGGTCCGAGGAACGGGATGTCCGAGATCGTGAGCGCCGCCGAGGCGCCGACGAAGGCCGCGATGTCCGGGAAGTTCTGGCCGTCCGCCGAGAGCACGGTGGCCGTGATCTGCGTCTCGTCGCGGTAGCCGTCCGCGAAAAGCGGTCGGATCGAGCGATCGATGAAGCGCGAAACCAGGACCTCGCGGTCCGAGAGGCGGCCTTCGCGCTTGAAGAAGCCGCCGGGGATCTTGCCCGCCGCCGACGTCTTCTCGACGAAGTCGACGGTGAGCGGGAAGAAGTCGATCCCCTCGCGCGGCTTGGCGCTGGTGGCGGTGACGAGCACCACGGTTTCGCCGTAGCTCACCAGGGCCGCACCGGCGGCCTGCTTGGCGAGGCGGCCGGTCTCGACGGTCATCGTGCGTGTGCCAGCAGGGAAGCTGACGGATTTCGGTTCGAACCAATAAGAAGGCATCAGATCCTCATCTCCTCTCCGGCTCCTGGGCAGTCCTGCCTGGGAAGGCAGAGCCAGCTCGGTTCGGCCGGGATTGCGTCGACGCGGTGAAGGAGTCGCGGGGAGACGGAATGCGGGATCAGGAATGCGCGAAGCGGATGGGTACCCGATACCAGGCGAGGAGGAACTGCTTCGCGGATTGCCGACTCCGCATTCCGACCAGACGCGATTCGGCACGACCAACACGGAACGACCGGAGGGCCGGGCAATCTGCATCGACGGATTCGGCGTTGTGTGGTCTCGCCGGCGCCAACCGTGGCGGCGGCGATGACAGCGGCTCGGCTAACGCCGGAGCCCGAGTCGCTGGATCAGCTCCTGGTACCGCACCGGATTGTTGCGCCGCAGATATTCGAGCAATCGACGCCGCTGACTCACGATCCGCAGCAGGCCGCGTCGCGAATGATGGTCCTTCGCGTGCGTCTTGAAGTGATCGGACAACTCGTTGATGCGCTCGGTCAGGAGTGCGACCTGGACTTCGGGCGAGCCCGTGTCCTTGTCGTGGACCCGATGAGTCTCGATGACGGACTGTTTGCGTTCCGCGGCGATCAAGCGGAGGCCTCGATGTGGGTCACAAGTGTTTTCTCAGGTGTTTTCGGTACTAGAGAGCGGCGTCTAGTTACCAAAGTCACGCGGGCGGAGCAAGGCGGCGGAGCACGCGGAGAGGCCGCAGCCGCCGATCCGGTGCAACCTCGAGAATCGCAAGCAGAGGCCCCCGTGGGATCGAGAGCGGCGACGCGCTCGCCCGGCGCGCGCGCGGGTCCGCCCTGCGGCAACGCCGATCCGTTCAGCACGCGCCGCGCATCCTCGGCCGCTGAGCTTCATCGCCGACATGCCGAGCGCGGCGACCGGCCGCACGCAGTCGCGCCGCGATCTCGCCGCGTTCGCGCCTCCGCGGCGAGCAACTCGGGCTTGCGCGCCTGCGCGAGTTCGAAGGGACCGCTGCGCAAACGACAGAGCGACTGCAGGAAGGCGCCGCACCCGAGCCGGGTGCCGATCTCGGCGGCGAGCACGCGGACGTAGGTGCCCGGCGAGCACACCACCTCGACCTCCGCCTCGGGCGGGTCGTAGCGGAGCAGCGTGAAGGCATCGATGCGCACCTTGCGCGGCGCGCGCTCGACCTCTTCGCCGCGCCGCGCGAGTCGATACAGCGGCACCCCGCCCTGCTTCACCGCGCTGTACATCGGCGGAATCTGCTCGTGCTCGCCGAGGAACGTCGTCGAGCACCGCGCGCACCGCCGCGCGCTCGGGCAGCGCGCCCTCGAAGCGCGTGACGAACCTGGCCGTCGCCGTCGAGCGTGTCGGTCTCGGCGCCGAGCCGGATCACGCCGCGGTACACCTTCGGATCCGACGGCACGAACGGCACGAGCTTGGTGGCGTCGCGCACCGCGAGCGGCAGCACGCCGGTCGCCTGCGGGTCGAGCGTGCCGAGATGTCCGACGCGCTGGGTGCCGAACCAGCCACGCGCGGCGTCGACCACGTCGTGCGAGGTCCATCCCGCCGGCTTGTCGACGACCAGGAAACCGCTCGGGCCCGGCGCTTCGGGCTTCTCGCGCCTACTTCGTCTGCTCATCGGACAGCTCGCGCAGCAGCGCCAGGGTGCGATCGCCCGCCTCGATGGCGGGGTCGTAGCGGAAGCGTGAGCGCCGGCATGCGCTTCAGGGGAAGCTCCTGTGCGAGACGCCGGCGCACGAAGCCCGCGGCGCTCGCGAGTCCCGCTTCGATCGCCTCGATCTGCGGTCCGCCCTTGCGCTCGATGCGGCTCCAGAACACCAGCGCGTTGCGCAGGTCGGGCGAGACGTCGACGCGCAGCACCGTCACCAGCGCGACGCGCGGATCCGCGACCTCCTCGCGCAACACGCGGGCGATCTCGGCGCGAAGCTCCTCGGACACACGCTCGAGCCGGCGCGACTTCACTCATTCCTCCGTCTCCGGCTCCCCGTCGTCGTCTTCGTCGCGACCTTCGTAACACAACTCGAGCAGCTCGATGTCGCTATTGGTCACTTCGGCGAGGTGAAGGTCCTCGATGAAGAGCGAGGACCCGGGTGAGAACTCCGCGAACCTGGGTGCGGTCGATGCCGGTGGTCGTGATTCCGAGTACGGCGCGCTGCCAGGTGTCCTGCCCGCCGATCTCCGCCACCGCGATGTTGAACCGATTGCGCAGCCGCTGCACGACCGAGCGCACCACGCCGCGCTTCTGCTTGAGCGACTGGGAAGCGTGGACGTGAAGCTCGACCACGGCGGCCCCGACGATCACAGGGTGGCTCGGGTCTCCTGGATCTCGTAGGGCTCGATCACGTCGCCGACCTTGACGTCGTTGTAGCCGTCGAGACCGAGGCCGCACTCGAAGCCGGTCTGCACTTCGCGGACGTCGTCCTTGAAGCGTTTCAACGAGGCGAAGCCGCCTTCCCAGATCTGGACGCCGTCGCGGATCAGGCGCGCCTTCGCGCTGCGGCGCACCAGGCCGTCGAGTCACGTAGCACCCGGCGACCGTGCCGATGCGCGGCACATTGAAGATCTTCCGCACTTCGACGCGGCCGAGCACCTTCTCCTCGATCTTCGGCGGGAGCAGACCGGCCATCGCCTGCGCGCACTTCGTCGGTCAGCTCGTAGATGATCTGGTAGGAGCGCAGGTCGACGCCCTGCCCTTCCGCGGCGCGGCGCGCGGCGGGATCGGGTCGCACGTGGAAGCCGACCACGATCGCGTCGCTCGCCTTGGCGAGCATCACGTCGCCTTCCGAGATCGCGCCGACGCCGGACAGGATCACGTTGACCTTGACGGTGTCGGTGGCGAGCTTCATCAGCGCGTCGCGCACGGCCTCGCAGGAGCCGTGCACATCGGCCTTCAGCACGATGCGGAGTTCCTTCGGGCCCTCGTCGTCGCTGCGCGCGAAGAGTTCCTCGAGCGAGATCTTCGGCCGCGCCTGGGTCGGCGTCTGGCGGTCTTCGGAGACGCGATGCTCGGCGACGTCCCGCGCGTCGCGCTCGCTCTCGACACGCGTGCAGCGCCTGGCCGGCCTCGGGCACCGCCGAGAGCCCGATCAGCCGCACCGGCGCCGACGGCCCGGCCGAGTCGACGCGCTGACCGCGATCGTTCTCCATCGCGCGCACGCGTCCGTACGCGGTGCCGACCACGACCGCGTCGCCCGGACGCAGCGTGCCGTCCTGCATCAGGATCGTCGCAACGGGACCGCGCCCCTTGTCGAGTTCCGCTTCCAGCACGACGCCCCGCGCACGCCGCGACGGATCGGCGCGCAGCTCGAGCACGTCGGCCTGCAGCAGCACCATCTCGAGCAGCTGATCGAGCCCGGTGCCCTTGATCGCGGACACGTTCACGCAGATCGTCTCGCCGCCGAAATCCTCCGGCACGAGGCCGTGCTCCATCAGGCGCTGGCGGCAGAGCTGCGGATTCGCGTCGGGCAGGTCGCACTTGTTGATCGCGACGATCAGCGGGACCCCGGCTGCCTTGGCGTGCCCGATCGCCTCGACCGTCTGCGGCATGATGCCCTCGGTCGCGGCCACCACGAGGATCACGATGTCGGTGATCTCGGCGCCGCGCGCGCGCATCAGCGTGAAGGCGGCGTGGCCCGGCGTGTCGATGAAGGTGATGCGGCGCTCGCCCAGCGCGACCTGGTAGGCGCCGATGTGCTGGGTGATCCCGCCCGCCTCGCCCGAAACCACGTTGGTCTTGCGGATCGCGTCGAGCAGCGACGTCTTGCCGTGGTCGACGTGTCCCATCACGGTGACGATCGGCGGGCGCGGCTCCAGGTGGGCGGCGTCGCTCGCGGGCGCCGTCTCGCCGATCACCTCGGCTTCCTGGAAGCCGACGTCTTGTACCTCGAATCCGTACTGGCTCGCGACCTTGCCGGCCGACTCGAGATCGAGCTGCTGGTTCACCGACGCCATGATGCCGAGCGCCATCAGGCGCCCCTGGACCTCGGCGGCCTTGGCGCCGAGCTGATGCGCCAGCTCCGCCACACTGATGCGTCCCTCGGCGCGCACGAGTCGCTTGGCGGTCTTCGCCGGAGCTGCAGCAGCCGGTCGCAACGGGGCCCCCTTGTCGCGCTTTCGGCGGCGCGGCGACTGCATCACGCGCGGATCGATCGTGGTCGAGCGGCGCACGGTCCGGCTCACGGCCTGCTTCGCGAGCTGCTCCTGCTCGCGCAGGTTCACCACTTCGCGTACGCGCTTGCGCTCCTTGCCCTTGCCCGGCGCAGCGGGCGCCGCACCGAGATCGGCCGGGCGATCGACCGCTCCGCGCGGACGCTTCGCGCAGCGGCTCGCCGGGACGAGCGGCCGCCTCGGCCTGCGCGGACGGGAACGCTTCGCCTTCGGGTGCTGCGCTCTCCTCCGCGAACGGCTCGGGCTCGGCGCCCACGCCTCGCCGAACTCCTCGCTGGGGATTCGCCTCGATCGGTTGGGACTCTCGAGTCGGCTCGAGCTCGGGCGCCACTTCGACGCTGGGCGCCTCGACGTGCAGCGGGGCGAGAGCCGGCACCGGAGCGGGCTCCGGCGCGCGCTTGCGGCGTCGGATCACGGCGCCGCCGCCCTGGCCCTCGACGCGGCGTTCGGTGACCTGCGCACCCGGGGCGTGACCGCCGAGCCGTTCGCGCAGCAGCGCCGCGGTGGCTTCGTCGAGCGAAGCCATCGGCCCCGGAACCTCGATGCCCAACGACTTGGCGCGCTCGACCAGATCGTTGCGGTCGAGGCCGAGTTCTTCGGCGATTTTGTACGCCCGGATCTTCGCCATCGTGGTTCCATGCGCCGCACCCGGGTGCGGCGCTCTGGGGAAACTAGCTGGAGCCGCCCGTCGCTCCTGCGTCGGTCGGCGGCGTGGGCGGCGTGGGCGGCGTGGCGGCGCCGCCGCCGCCGCCGCAGCTTCCGCCATCGCGGCCGCGGCGGCGGCCGCCTCTTGCGCGACGCGTTCCGCGTCGAGGCGTCGCTGTTCGGTGGCCAACTCGGCCGCGCGGTGCTTCACCGCCGTCGCGCCGGCCTCATCGATGCCCGGCAGCTGCATCAGCAGCTCCACCGGCTGCTGCGCGAGATCGTCGAGTGAGGTGACGCCCTGATTGAGCAGGATCTCGGCCTCCGGCTCGCCCCAACCCTCGACCACCGACACGGCCTGCGCGAGCCATTGCGCGACCTCGCGCATCTTCGACTCGCTCTTGATGTCGATCCGCCAGCCCGTGAGTTGCACCGCCAGCCGCACGTTCTGGCCCTTGCGGCCGATCGCGAGCGAGAGCTGGTCGTCGGGGACGATCACGTCCATCGACTTGGCGCCCTCGTCGATGATCACCTTCGAAACCTGCGCGGGCGAGAGCGCGCTGCACACGTAGCGCGCCGGATCCGGGCTCCAGGGCACGATGTCGATGCGCTCGCCGCGCAGCTCCTGCACCACCGACTGCACGCGACTGCCCTTCATGCCGACGCAGGCGCCGACCGGATCGACGTCGCTGTCGCGCGACGCGACGGCGATCTTCGAGCGCACGCCCGGCTCGCGCGCGGCGGACTCGATGGTCACGATGCCCTCGTAGATCTCGGGCACTTCGGACTCGAAGAGCTTCTTGAGCAGGTCGATCGTGGCGCGCGACAGGATGATCTGCGGGCCCTTCGCTTCCTTGTTGACGTCGATCATGTAGGCGCGGATGCGGTCGCCGGGGCGATAGCTCTCGCGCTGCACCTGCTCCTTGGCGGGCAGCACGGCTTCGGCGCGACCGAGATCCACGATCAGCGATCCCTTTTCGAAGCGGCGCACGATGCCGTTCACCACCTCGCCCTTGCGATCCTTGTACTCGTCGAAGACGATCCCGCGCTCCGCCTCGCGGACGCGCTGGATGATCACCTGCTTGGCGACCTGCGCGAGGATGCGGCCGAAGCCCTCGGTGTCGAGCTTCACGCCGATTTCGTCGCCGATCTCGACTTCCGGGTCCAGTTCGCGCGCCTTGGCGACGAGCACCTGCGTCTCGGGGTCGGTGAGCACCTCGACCACCGTGCGGAACTCGAAGAGTTCGACTTCGCCGGTCTCCTCGTTGTAGGTCGGTTCGATGGTCTTGTCGGCGCCGTATTTCTTGTGGGCGGCCTGGACCATCGCCTCTTTCAGCGCATCGACGATGATCTTCTTGTCGATGCCCTTGTCCTTGGCGATCTGGTCGATTTCACGCTTGAGCGGGATCATCTCGCTTCCCCCGAGTTCCGGCTCTTCTTGGCGAAGTCGGCGCTGGTGAAGTGATAGATCTGGTTCGCCTTCGACACTTCGACGAACGGGATCTCGATCGGTTTGCCGTCGACGCGCACCTGCGCGCGACCGCCCTCGAAGGCGACGAGTTCGCCGCGGAAGCGGCGGCGCCCGTCGATCGGCCGGCGCGTCTCGATCTTCACTTCGCGACCGCAGGCGGCACTGAAATCCTTCTCGCGGGCGAGCACGCGATCGAGCCCGGGCGACGAGACTTCCAGCGTGTACGAGCCCGGCATCGCGGCCTCGGCGTCGAAGCAACTCGCCAGCTCGCGCGACACGGCGGCGCATTCGTCGATCGGAACCCGGCCATCGCCGTCGTGCGTGTCGATCACGACGCGCACCACCTTGCCGGCGAGTTCGGCGGTGACCAGTTCGAAGCCGTGGTCGGCGACGACCGGCTCGATCAGCGCGCGCAGCGATTCGGGAATGTCGTGATACATCGACGCCACCCTGCGATGAAGAGCTTCGATGAAGAGGGGCGAACCTGCCGAGAGCGGAAAAAAAAAGGCGAGCCCCGAGCCCACCTTCCACCGACGAACGACCGACCAAGTACCGATCCCACTTGCGCCAGAGCCACGCAAGTGGGCGGACCTTATCCGAATTCCAGGACTGCGGCAACCGCGGGAAGGGCTCGCTCCGCGCCTGCGCGGCTAGTGAGTCGGAACCTCGAGCGTTCCGACCAGATCCGCGACGCGCGCGACGCCGTGCTCGCGCGCATAGGCTTCGATGCCCTCGGCCACTTCGAGCGCCGCCAGCGGGTTCAGGTAGTTCGCAGTGCCGACCTGGACGGCCGTCGCGCCGCAGATCAGGAACTTGATCGCGTCCTCGGCGTTCATGATCCCGCCGATCCCGCAGATCGGGATGCGCACGGCCTGCGACGCCTGCCAGACCATGCGCAGCGCGACCGGCCGGATGGCGGGACCCGAAAGTCCGCCCAAGCACGTTGCGCAGCACCGGCCGTCGCGTCTCGATGTCGACGTCGAGCGCCTGGAGCGTGTTGACCAGCGAAAGCCCGTCGGCGCCCTCGCCCTCGCAGACGCGCGCCATCTCGCGGATGTCGGTGACGTTGGGCGACAGCTTCACGAGCAGCGGCGCAGAGCGTCGCGCGCCGCGTCGCGCGCACCAGCTGCGCCAGCACCTCGGCGCGCTGGCCGAACTCGATTCCGCCGCTCTTCACGTGCGGGCACGACGCGTTGACCTCGAGCCCCGCCACGCGCGGTACGCCGCTGAGCCGCTTGCAGACCTCGGCGTAGCGCTCGATCTCGGTCTCGAAGACGCTCGCGACGACGACGACTCCTGCGGCGAGCGCGGGCAGCTTCTCGGCGATGAAGGCGTCGACGCCGACGTTCTCGAGGCCGATCGCGTTCAGCATGCCCGCCGGCGTCTCGGCGATTCGCGGCGGCCGGTTCCCCTGGCGCGGCTCGAGCGTGAGGCTCTTCGCGACGATCCCGCCGATCCGCGTCAGGTCGAAGAACGGCGCGAACTCGGCGCCGTAGCCGAAGGTGCCCGACGCCGTCAGCACCGGATTGCGCAGCGCGATGCCGCCCAGCTGCACACGTGTGTCGACGGCGCTCACGGCAGGCCCGCCCAGCGACCTGCCCCGCCTCGAAGACCGGCCCGTCGCGACACACCAGTGCGATGCTTCCGTCGGCGCGCGGCACTGCGCAGCCGAGGCAGACGCCGAAGCCGCACGCCATGCGATTCTCGAGTGACACCTGACAGGAGCGCCCGCGCAGCGGCCGCGATCTCTGCGGCGCGCCGCATCATCGGCGTCGGGCCGCAGGCGTAGATCGCCTCGCCGCCCGCGCCGGCGTCGAGCGCAGCTTCGAGCAGCTCGGTCACGCGGCCGCGGTGACCGCGGCTGCCGTCCTCGGTTGCGATGCGAAGCTCGACGCCGAGCGCCGCGAAGTCGTCGCATCCCATCAGCTCCGCTTCGCTGCGCGCGCCCAGCATCACGACGACGGGACCGCGCTGCCGCCGCGCGCGCCGCGAGTTCGTAGAGCGACGCGATTCCGGTTCCGCCGCCGACGAGCAGCGCGCGGCGCCCCGCCACCGGCATCGCGAACGGAACGCCGAGGGGGCCCACGACGCGCACGCGGTCGCCGGCGTGCGTCTCCGCGAGCAGCCGCGTGCCGCGGCCCGTCACCTTGTAGAGCACCTCGATCTCGGGCGGCGCGGCGGCGCCGAGCGTGCGGTACACCGCCATCGGTCGCGGCAGCAGCGGGTCGAAGCGCGGCGCTGCGCCGCGCGCACCGGGCGAGAGCATCACGAAGCGGCCAGGATCGGCGCCCGGCCAACCCGCGACCGCGAGACGCAGGCGGAAGTTGCTGCCGCCTTCGGCGCGATTCTCGCGGACCTCCGCGTCGACGCGCAGCGGGAGCGCGACCTGCGCGCTCTCCTTCAAGACGCTTCCCCGCCGAGCGCGCGACTCATCAGCACGGCGTCCTCCGTCGCGTCGTAGTAGCGCGGCCGGCGACCGACCGCGACGAAGCCGAGTCGCTCGTAGAGTGCGATCGCCGCGGCGTTCGAGGCGCGCACTTCGAGGTGCGCGGCGACGCGCCCCGGCGCGCGCCGCCTCGGCGAGAGCGGCCGCGACGAGCGCCGTCCCGGCGCCGCGCCGGCGCGCGGCCGGCATCACCGCGACGAGCAGGATCTCCAGCTCGTCTGCCGCGCAGCGCGCGACGACGAACCCGTGTGCAGAGCGCAGCCGACGAACGCGCGACCCGCGCAATCATCGCCGGATCGCTGAACGCCGCGCGCAGCGACGCCTCCGACCAACCGGGCAGCGCGGACGCGCGGGCGAGCGACGCGAGCGCGGCGGCATCGTTCGCAACGGCGGGCCCGACGAGATGCAGATCCGCCGCGCGTGCGGCGTCAGTCACGCTTCATCTCGATCTGCAGCGCGCGGATCTTGCGCGAGAGGCTCTCGCGCGCGAGTCCGACCGCCTCGGCGGTGCGCGACACGTTCCAGCCGTGCTCGCGCAGCTTGGCCGAGCAGCCACTCGCGCTCGAAGGCGCGGCGCGCCTCTTCGAGCGTCGCGCCGGACGGACCCGGCCGCACCTCGCCGATCCGCACGGTGTCGGGCAGGTCCTCGGCGGTGATGCGCTCGCCGGGCGTCATCAGCACCAGCCGCTCCATCAGGTTGCGCAGCTCGCGCACGTTCCCCGGCCACGCGTAGTCCTGGATGGCATCGATCGCCTTCGGCGCGATCGTCTTCACGCGCGCACCCGACTCCGCGCAGAACTCGTCGACGAAGGACGTTGGCGAGAATCGGGATGTCCTCGCGGCGCTCGCGCAGCGGCGCGACGTGGAACGGGATCACCGCGAGCCGGTAGAACAGGTCCTCGCGGAAGTTGCCCGCGGCGATCTCCTTCTCGAGTTCCTTGTTGGTGGCCGCGATCACGCGCACGTCCACCTCGATCGGCTCGGTGCCGCCCACCCGCTCGAACTTCGACTCCTGCAGCACGCGCAGCACCTTCGCCTGCGTCTTCAGCGACATGTCGGCGATCTCGTCGAGGAAGATCGTGCCGCGGTCGGCCAGCTCGAACTTGCCGCGCTTGCGCGCGATCGCGCCGGTGAAGGCGCCCTTCTCGTGACCGAACAGCTCCGACTCGATCAGCTCCTCGGGGATCGCTGCGCAGTTCACCTCGACGAACGGCTCGCCGGCGCGCTTGCTCTGCAGGTGGATCTGGCGCGCAACGAGTTCCTTGCCGGTGCCGTTCTCGCCCGTGATCAGCACCCAGCCGTTGGTCGGCGCCGCCTGCGCGATCTGCTGCTTCAAGCGCTGGATCGGTTCCGAGCTGCCGAGGATCTCGTGGGCGCGCAGCGCCTGCGCGCGCAGCCGCTGGTTCTCGGCTGGCGAGGCGGTGATTGTCGAGCGCGTGCTGGAGCGTGAGCAGCAGCTTCTCGACCGAGAGCGGCTTCTCGATGAAGTCGAAGGCGCCGAGCCGCGTCGCGCGCACGGCGGTCTCGATCGTGCCGTGCCCGCTCATCATCACGAACGGCAGCTCGGGCCAGCGCCCGCGCGCCTCTTCGAGCACTTGCATGCCGTCGCGACCGGGCATCGCGATGTCGAGCAGCACCAGGTCGAGGTCGGCGGCTTCCTCGCGCAGCACCGCGAGCGCGGCGTCGCCGTCGGACGCCGTCGCGACGTCGTAGCCCTCGTCGGAGAGCAGCCCGGCGAGCGAGCGGCGGATGCTCTCCTCGTCGTCGACGATCAACAGGCGCGTCATATCGGAACCTTCGTCCGCGCCGCGCGCGCTGCGCTCCGGGGCCGCAGGCAGTTCCACGATGAAGCGGGCTCCGCGCGGTTG
This sequence comes from uncultured delta proteobacterium, assembly GCA_963801625.1. GTDB lineage: Bacteria > Myxococcota_A > UBA9160 > UBA9160 > PR03 > PR03. Next base: position 91,137 of record CAWDFQ010000009.1, on the reverse strand, counting down.
GGCGTCGTGGACGCGGACGTAGCCGCGATGGTCGGCGACGATGCGCGAGACGATCGCGAGACCGAGACCGGTGCCGTGCTGCTTGCGCGAGAAGTACGGCTCGAAGATCCGGCGGCGGTCCTCGGGCCGGATGCCGATGCCGTCGTCCACGACTTCGAGACGCACGGCGTGGAGCGGCGCGTCGTGCACGGTGCGCAGTTCGACGTGGCCGACGTCGTAGTCGGGCTCCTGCGCCATGCGCTCGCGCACCGCCGCGACGGCGTTGTCGATGAGATTGGTGAGCAGGCGTCCGAACTGTTCGCGATCGATGTCGGCGGGCGGCAGCTTCGGGTCGAGATCGGTCTTCAACACGACGCCCTCGGTGCCGGCGTAGCGCGACACCGCTTCCTGCACGATGCGGTTCAGGTCGTCGGGAACGGGGTTCGCGGCGGGCAGCCGCGCGAAGTTCGAGAACTCGTTCACCAGCAGCTTCAGTCCGTCGACCTGGCTCGTGATCGCGTCGATGCACTCGTCGAACACCTTGGCGTCGGTCGGGTCGGCCGAGAAGCGCGCGCCGAAGCGCCGGCGGATGCGCTGCGCCGAGAGCTGGATCGGCGTGAGCGGATTCTTGATCTCGTGTGCGATGCGGCGCGCCACCTCCTGCCACGCCTCCATCCGCTGCACCTTCACCAGTTGTGTGTAGTCGTCGAACACCACCACGCGTGCCGAGCACCAGATTCTCCTCGTCCTTCAGCAGCGTCACCGTCACCAGCAGTGTCAACGTCTCGTCGCCCGCCGGGAGCTGCACCTGGCGGCGGATGCTCTCGCGGACGCCGGCTCGCAGGTCGTCGCGCAGCTCGCGCACCACCGAGAGCTGTTCGGGTTCGCGCAGCACCTCGTCCCAGGAGCGGCCCACGAGCCCGACGCCGGGCGGGATGCTGAGCAACCGCTGGGCGGCGGGATTGATGGTGTGGACGCGCCCCTCGGCGTCGAGCGAGACGACGCCCGCGCCGATGTTGCGCAGCACCACCTCCATGTAGCGACGGCGTCGCTCCAGCTCGGCGTTGGTGCGTTCGAGACCGTCGCGCGCGTCGCGCAGGTCGCGCGTCATGCGGTTGAACGAACGCACCAGGAAGCCGACTTCGTCGTCGGAATGCGGATCGACCTGCACGTCGAGGTTGCCGCGCGCCACTTCGGCGGTGCCTTCGGCGAGCGCGCGGATCGGCGTCGAAACGCCCTTGGCGATGCGGAATCCCCACCAGATCGCGAAGAGCACCACGACCAGCGAGAACAGCAGCAGTTCGAGCTGGTAGAGGCGCTCGATGTGCCCGGCGTAGGGCTGGAGGCGGCGGTACTCGTCGTGCGCCGCGCGGATCTGCGCGAGCTTCTGGGTCAGCGAGAAGGGCACGAAGTGGTTCACCACCACCGCGCCGACTGCCTCCTTCTCCTTGAAGCTCGACCCGATCGGCACGGCGACGCGGATCACCGAGCCACCGACGACTTCCTCGACGCGCGTAGTCGCGTTGCCCGCCAACGCAGACGACACCAGATCGCTGTCGGGACGGGAGAAGTTCGCGGCCGGGATGTCGGGGTTCACCGCGACGACCAGCGCTTCACCGGTCGTGCTGAATACCTCGACGACGCCGAGGTGATAGTCGCGCTGCCGGTCCTGCACGAAGCTGGAGAGCGCCTCGCCCTCCTCTTCGCGCAGCAGCCGCTTCTCGGTCACCTGATCCGCGATGCGGTGCGCGAAGAACGATGCGTCGTCGGAGGCCGACTGGTAGTAGGCGTCGGCGACCTGCCGGCTCTCGTCGAGCGTGCGGTCGATCTGCAAGCTGAACCAGGTGTCGATCGAGTTGCCGATGATCGACGACGAGACCAGGAAGAGCACGACGGTGGGCACCGTCGCGATCAGCGCGAAGGCCAACACGAACTTGAGGTTCAGGTGCGAGCCGAGCGCGCCGCGCCGGCGCTCGAAAACCAGCTTCACCAGATTGCGCGCGACCAGGTAGATCAGCAGGAAGACCAGGAAGACGTTCAACGCGTTGAGGAACAGGAAGAGCGCCGAGTCGCCGACCGGCAGCGCGCCGCGCGGCGCCGACGCCCACTGCTGCCCGATCGCGATGACCGCGATCGCCACCAGCACGAGGGACGAAAGCCACAGCTCGCGGCGCCGCCGGCGGCGCTCCGCGGTGGGCACACCGAGCGGGTCGGTCTCATGCGGCGCCGTCGTCCATTTCCCCAGGCGGGGCTCCGGCTGGGACTCCGGTTCGGTCGCGTGCTGGATCGGGGTCGGGTCCGAGGACATGAGCGAAGCCTCGCGGGGGCCCGAATCTGACGCGGAAAGTATCGAAGCGCCCCCTGGGCGGCCAACCGAGCCGCGCTTCGGGGCAAATCCGCGATCAAGCGGAGGCCTCGCCGCGACGATGGGTAGCGAGGATCAGTTGCCCACCTGCTGCGCGCGAGAGGACCGTGACGCCCAACCCGACCCGTCCCACCGACCCTTCCGGCCCGGGGAATCACCGGATGCTGCGGGAGCGTTTCGAGGCTGCCCCGAGCGATCGCGCGGCCTTCGAGCTCCTCGAGGAGCAGCTTTTTCTCGCCGGTGAGTGGAGCGACCTGGTGTCGCTCTACGAGGCGCACCACGCCGCCAGCGCCACGAACCGTGCGCCCGCCGAGCAGGCGCGCCTGCTGTTTCGGATGGGGCAGGCGATCGAGGAGGGCATGCGCGATCCCGCCCGCGCCGCGGCGACGTATCGCAGCGCTCTCGAACTCGACCCCGCCTTCGTGCCGGCACTCAGGCGCCTGCGCGGCCTCTGTCTCGCAACCGCGAGCTTCGTCGAGTCGATCGACCTCGCCGTGCGCGAGGCCCGTCTCGCTCCGCATCCGGAACTGGCCGCGGCTCTCGTCGAGATCGGCGCGCGGGCACTCGCCGCAGGCGATGCCACGGCCGCCATCCAGAGCTTCGAGCGCGCGCTCGAGTTCCGAGCCGACGAGCCCCACGCGCTCGCCGGTCTGGCGCGCGGGCTCGAGAGCGCGGGGCGGCTCAACGAAGCCGTCGCGGCGTGGGAACGCGCGGCGGCCCGGCTCTCCGGCGCCGGGCGCAGCGACGCGATCCGCGCGCTCGGCGCGCTGCTAGCGGGTCCGCTCGCCGACGGCGAACGAGCCCTCCAGCACTTCCAGCGCGCCTGCGACGAAGAACCCGCCGCCGCGGAATGGCTCGAGGCGCTGTTCGCGCTGCTGGTGAAGCTCGAGCGCTTCGAAGCCGCCGCCGCGCTGGGCGCACGGCGACTCGATCTCAACACCGATCCGGGCGAGCGCGCGGCGATCGCGCTCGAAACCGGCCGCATCCACCTCGACCGTCTCGCGGCGCCCGCCGAAGCTCGCGTCTGGTTCGAGCGCGCCGCGGAATCGAGCCAGGACGGCACCGCGCACCTTGCGCTCGCCGAAGCCGCCGGCCGCCTCGGCGACGCCGGCGACCGCGCCTACCACCTCGAACGCGCGATGGAGCTCGGCGCCGAGATCCCCGCCTGGTCCGATCTCGGCCTGGGCGATCCGAGCGACACGGCGGCGTCGCTCGAAGCCGTGCGCAGCGCCGCGAGCGAACGACCCGACGACGCGAACGCGCTCGAAGCGCTGGCCGCCGCGCTCGCAGGAAGCGGTCGCCACGCGGAGCGCATCGAGGTTCTCGAGCGACGCGCCGCACTGCCCGCGACCGAAGCCGACGAACGCGCCGAGCTGTGGCTCGAAATCGGCGAGATCCACGAACACCAACTCGATGACGCTCACGCCGCAGCGCTGGCCTATCGCTGTGCGCTCGACGCCGATCCCGAGCGCGCACTCGGCGACGGCGCCCTCGAAACCGTTCTGCGACGCATCGACCGTCTCGGCGAGTTGGCCGACGCACTGGCCCCCGCGATCGCCGCCGCTGCGCCGTCACGGCGCTCCGCCTTGCTGTGTCGCCTCGGCGCGATCGACCTCGAGCGCGGCGACGATACGGCGGCCGCCGGACGCTTCGCACTCGCGCTCCGCTCCGATCCCAACTCCGCGAGCGCCCGCAGTGGCCTGTTGCGCGCCGCGGAGGCGATCGGCGACGACAAGACGATCTTCGACCTCTACGCGCGCGAAGCGACGCGCTGTGACCCCGAGCGGCTCGCCGAGCTGGGCCGCGAAGCGCTGCGGCGCAGCGCGACGAGCGACGATCCCGACGCCGCCGTCCTGGTCGTGCAGCGCTGGGCCGAGCGCTCTGGCACCCGCGAGGCGCAGGAGGCGCTCGTCGCACTCTTCGAGGAGAGCGGACGCACCGAGGAACTGGTCGCCGCGCTCGAACAGCTCGACGGCGCGCTCGACGGCGCCGAGCGCGCCGCCAATCGCCGCCGGCTCGGCTATCTGCACGCCGCGGAGGGCCGCCTCGATGATGCGATCGGCGCCTGGCGTGAGGCGCTGCGCCACGACGCGGGCGATCTCGCGTCGCTCGAAGCGCTCGCCGAGGCGCTCGTCGAATCCCACCGGGAAGGCGAGCTGTTGGCGCTCTGCGAGGCGCTCGGGGACGACGTGCTGCTCGCGCCTCACGTCGAGGTGTTGCGCGCACGGGCGCTCGAACGCGCCGGTCGCCTTCCCGAAGCGGCGGCCCGCTTTCGGGCGCTGCGCGCTGCCGGCGCCGTCGACGACGAGTCGCTCGCCGGCCTCGAGCGCACAGCCCGCGCACTCGGCGACCCCGCGAGTCTCGCCGACGCACTGGCCGGGAGCGCCGCACGCGCGGCCGATCCCGTGGTCCGGGAGCGCTGCTTGCTCGAACGCGCCGAGCTGCTCGACGTGCAGCTCGAGCGCGCGGCCGAAGCGGCCGCCGCCTACGCGGAACTCGCGGACGGCGCTGGCGATGCGTCGATCCGCGCCGCGGCCACGCAGCGCCTAGACACTCTGCTCGAACGCAGCGGCCACTTCGCCGAACTCTGCGAGCGCCTCGCCGCACGTCTCGAGTCCAGCGCGCCGCTGGACGCCGCGGCGCTGCACGAGCGCATCGCCGAACTCGCGGAAGCGCGACTCGGCGATCCCGCGCGCGCGCGACGCCATCTCGAAGCGGGGGTCGCCCTCGATCCCTCCCGCGCGGCTGCCTGGCGCAGGCTCGCGTCGCTCTGCGACGAGGAGACCGAGGCGCCCGCGCTGGTGGCGGCACTCGAGGGCGAACTCGCCTGCGCGCCGTCGCGCGAACGCGCACTGGCACTCCACCTGCAGATCGCGCGGATCGCGCACACTCGCTTCCTCGACGAAGCGCGCGCCGAAGCACAGCTGCGCGCCGCGCTCGCAATCGATCCCGGCCACACCGAGGCGAATGCGCTGCTGGCCGAGCGACTCGAAGCCGCCGAGCGCTGGACGGAGCTGGCCGCGCTGCTCGGCACCCGCCTCGAAGCGACTCCGCCGGCCGCGCCCGAAGAGCGCACCGCGCTGCGCCTGCAACTCGCGCGCGTGCTCGCCGCAGCACAGCGAGCAACCCGCGCGAGCGCTCGCTCCGCTCGAAGCAGCGCGCGCCGAGATGGGCGCGGTCGCGGCGATCGCGGAACCGCTCGCCCAAGTGCTCGCCCAGCTCGGTCGCGCGAGGCGAACTCGCGTCGCTCTGCGCCGCCGCCGCGGAGCGAGCGGCCGGCCCGGCCGAAGCCGCAGACTGGTGGACCCGCGCCGGCGAAGCCTGCTGCCGCATTCCCGACGACGCCCGCGCCGCAGACTGCTGCCGGCGCGCGCTGGCGCTGGACGCCGGCGCCGAGACGGCGCGGCGGGCATTGATCGACATCCTGCGCCGAAGCGGCGACGCCGCCGAACTCGTCGCCATCCTCGAAGCCGAATTGCAGCGGCCCGAGCGCGACTCCGCCCCCGCCCGCGTCGAGATCGCCGAACTGTGGGAGTTGCAGGGCCAACCGGAGCGCGCCTGCGCGCACTGGGTGCGCGCCGCCGAACACGCTCCCAACGACGCCGGCTTGCGCGAGCGCGCGCTCGCTTGCGCACTCGCCGTCGGTCGTCACGAGCAGGCGGCGCTGCTGCTGCGCGCAGCGGCCTGCGACCCGCGCAGCCGCGACCGCGCCGCGCTGTGGCGACGCTGTGGCGAACTCTTCGCAGCGACGCGACCCGACGAGGCCGTGCTCGCCTGGGGCGAATCGCTCGCGATCGAGCGCGCCCAGCCCGATCTCCGCCGCGCGCGGCGGGAGCTGTTCGAGTCGTTGGGTCGCCACGCCGAGGCGCTCGCGGAACTCGCGGTGGAAGTCGAGAGCGCGTCGCCCGGCGCGCGTGCCGAACTCGCCGCGCATGGCGCCGATCTCGCCGCGCAACACCAGGGAGCTTCGGCTGCGACGCCCTGGCTCACGCGCCTCGAAGCCGAAGCGCTCGAGGACGCCGACCTCTGGATCGCCATCGCGCGCCTGCATCGCCAGGCTGGCAACGCCGACGCGCAGGAGCGCGCACTCGCCCGTGCGGCGGATTTCTCCGCGGATCGCGCCACCCGCGCCGCGCTGCACCGCGAGCGCGCTGCGCTGCTCGAGACATCCCCGGCAACGCGTGGCCGCGCGCTCGCCGCACTCGAAGCCGCACGCGCCCAGGATCCCTCGCATCCGGATGTGCTGGAGCAGCTCGACCGGCGCTACACGGAGGCCGCGCGATTCCGCGATCTGCTCGGCGTGCTCGAGGCGCGCATGCTTCCCGCGCGCGGTGTCGTGCTCGGCGAACTGCAACGGCGCGCCGCGAGCTGCGCCGAGGAGCTCGGCGAGCTGAGTGTGGCGGCAGAGCTGTGGCGCGGCGCGGTCGCGAACTTGCAGAGCGCGCCCGAACGACGCAGCGCCATCCTGTCGCGCGCCGTCGACGCGCAGTGCCGTGCGCAGTGCGTGGACACCTTCGTCGAGCTGGCGGAAGAGGCGTTGCCCGTCGCCACCGGCGCCCGGCGCGTGACCCTGCTCCGCGATCTCGCGCTCAACCTGCGCGACGCGCTCGGCCAGCCGGCGCGCGCGCTGGTGCATCTGCGCGCGCTCGCGGCCGACGCGGCGAGCGACGCGCGCGACCGCAGCGAACTCTTCGCCACGCTGCGCGCCACGCGCGCCCACGGTGAACTCGCGCAACGCCTCGCCGCGCACCTGCGCGCCCATCCCGACGACGCCGCAGGCTGGCGTGAACTAGCAGAGTTGCGCGAAGAACCGCTGTTCGACCCCGCCGGTGCAGCCGAAGCGTGGCGGGCGCTCGCCGCGTTGGAGCCGCGTTCGCGTGCCGCGCTGGCGGGCCTGCGGCGCAGCGCCGAGCGCATCGGGGATGCGGCCGAAGTGGCCCGCGTGCTGGCGTGCGAGATCGAGATCGGTGCGCACGAGCCGGCCGGTCTGTGGCGACGGCTCGCGCGCGTGCGGCTCGACGGACTGGGCGACGTCGCGGGCGCCGAACGCGCCTTCGCCGCCGCGCGCGCGGCCGATCCGCGCGATCTCGCTTCGCTGCGTGAGCTCGCGCGGCTCGCCGAAGCGCGCGAAGACTGGAACGCCGCGATCGAGCGCTACGCCGAGGAAATCGTCCAGCTCGGTGACACCGACCCCGCGCGCACGCACGCGCTGTGGCTGCGCATCGCCGATCGTGCGGCCGGCCCGGCGGGCGATCTCGCGCGCGCGGCCGAAGCGTTCGAGCGCGCCGACGCCATCGATTCGCTCGGCAGCGCGCCGTTGGCCGCGTGGGCTGGCGTGCTGCGCGAACTGGGCCTCGAGGAGCGCTGGCGCACGGTGTTCGCAGCATTCTGTGATCATCCCGACGCCAAGGCCGACGCGCGCGATCACCTCGCGTTGGCGCAGTCGCTCGCGGAGGCGGGCGCCCTCGAAGAAGCGGCCCGGCGCCTCGCGCCGGTCTTTGCACGCGAGCCGGCGAACGCATCGGCCTGGGCGCTCTCGGCGCGTCTTCGCGAAGCGGCCGGCGACGCCGAGGGCGCCACGGTCGCCTGGACGCGCGCCGCCGAGGGCAGCAGCGGACTCGAAGCTGCGCGCGCCTGGCGCCTGGCCGCCGCATCGTGGGAGGCGTCGGACCCGGAGCGCGCACTCGGATTGCTCGGCCGAGCGGTGGAGACGTTCCCGAGCTTCGCGCCCGCACAGGCAGCCCTGGCGATCGCGGCGGAGCGGACCGGACGCCATGACGCGGCGATGCGCGCCGCGTCGAACGCACTGGGCGGGGATGCGCTCAGCGCACCGCTCACGCGCGAGGAACGCCTCGCGGCGGCGCTCGCGGGTGCGCGCTCTGCCTACGCGATGGCGCGTTGGTCTTCTGCCTGGGATCTCGCAGGCGAAGTGCTCGCCCTCGCACCCGAGAACGCCGACGGTAGCCTGGCCCGCGGCGTTGCGGCCTTCCACCTGGGCTCCCCGGCAACGTGCTGCCGCGATCTCGAGAGCTGGCTCGCGACTTCGCCAGCCGAGTCGTCGCGCCCGCGTCCCCTCAGCGTGCTCGCTGGCGCCCTCGCGGCGCAGGGTGACGTCGGCGGCGCACTCGCCCGCTACGGCGAAGCACTCGCGCTCGATTCGGCGCTCGAAGAAGCGCACGCCGGTCGCTGCGCGCTCTTCGAACGCCAGGGCGAGCTGACGAACGCCGCCATCGCCTTCGCAGAATGGGCCCAGCACACGCCGCAGGACGCATCGCGCGCGGATCGCTTCGTGCGCGCGGCGCGACTCGGGCGGCTCCCAGCCGACGACGCGCTGCCCGTCGAAGCCTGGTTGTGCGCGGCGCTCGAAGCGCAACCGGCACACGCGACCGCATGGCTGGACCTCACGGAGTGGCTGGCCGAAGCGGGTCGCGACGAGGATGCCTTCCGCGCCGCGTGCGAAGGCGCCGCGTGCGTCGACGTTCCGCAGGTGACGGCCGCACTCGAACTTCGCCGCGCCCGCGAACTCGAAGCGCGCGGCGACGAGAGTTCCGCGTGTCGCTCCTATCAACGCGCCGCGAAACTCGACGCGGACGCCGTCGAAGCTGCTTTTTCCGCGGCGCGCCTGCTGCGCCGCGCCGGTGCCTGGTGCGAGGCGGCCGAGTGCCTGGGCGACTTCGCCAACCGACACCGAGACGCCAGCGCGCGCGCCGAGTTGCTGATCGAGCGGGGCCGCCTGCTCGCGGGTCCGCTCGAAGACGTGCCGGGCGCCCTTTCCGCCTACCGCCGCGCCCGTGAACTCGCGCCCGATCGACTCGACGTGCGCGAGGCGCTCGGCGCTCTGCTCGCGCAGCTGCCCGATTCGCGGGACGCTGCAAAGGAGGAACTCTGCGCGGTGTTGCGCGCCGAGTCGCTGAGTGGGACGGCGCTGCGGCGCCTGGCCCAACTCCTGCGCGCCTGGGGTCGGGAGCGAGAAGCCGCGGGCGGCATGGCGCTGCTCCGCGCGCTGGGCGCGACGGCACCCGGCGAGCGATCCGCCGCGCCCGAGACGCTCGACTTCGCGATCGCCGGCGAACGGCTCACGGCTGCGACCGACGAAGCGATGCGCGACGCGATCCTCGCCGTCGCGGGCGACTGGGCGGAGGCGCTGCCCCAGGCGGAGGACGTGCCGACGCGCAGCGATGCACCCGACGCGGCGATCGCGCAGGTGCAGACGGCCTGGAAGGCAGCGCAGCGCGTCGTCGGAGGACCGGCGCTCGCGGCGCTCGCGCCCGAAGCGTTCGCCCGCGGCGCAGAAGCGCTCGTTCGCACGGCGCTCGGAACGGCCTCGTCGCTGGCGGCGTCCCGGGACGCATTGGCGATCGCCGAGCGCATCAGCGGGCGTGCGATCCGACGCCTGCGACGCGCGCTCGGCGCCATCGACGCCGCGACGCTGCAGCACTTCGATTTCAACGCCTGGACGGCCGCGCTGCGCGGCCTCGCGTTGGCTTGCGCCGTGGACCGCTGTGACGGCGACCTGCGCGCCGCGCTGCTCTGCGCCCAGTTCGCGGAGTCGCCTGCCAGCACATCGCTCGCGCCCGTCGAGGCGGACCTCACGCCGTGGGTCAGCGGCTCGGGCGTCGCGCGCGAGCCTGGTCGACCGCGCGATGCGCGCATGGCTGGATTCGCTCTAACTTCTCAGAACGAGCGACCACCCAGGACGGCGCGCAGCGGCGAGCGCGCAACGTCGGCGCTGTGCAACACCTGTTCGACGCGGCGTGCGACGCGCTCGCCCGCGAGCTTGGCGACGAGCTTCTGATGGAGCGCGTGACCGCCGCGCTCGACGCGGACGTGGCCTTCGAGACGCACGCCGAGCAGAGCGAGGTCGCCCAGCAGGTCGAGCACCTTGTGACGCACGAACTCGTCCGGGAAGCGCAGACCGTCGCGGTTCAGCACGCGAGTCGCGTCGAGCACGATGGTGTTGTCCAGGCACGCACCGCGCGCCCGACCGGCCCGCCAGAGCGCGTCGACTTCGCCGACGAACCCGAAGGTGCGGGCACGCGCGATCTCGCGCTCGAAGGTCGCTTCGGTGAGATCGAGGTCGCGCAGGGCCTGGCGGCCGATGCTGGGGTGCTCGAAGTCGATCTCGTAGCTGATCGCGAAAGCCGCGGCCCGGTTCGATGCGAATCCGGCGCTGGCCCTCCCGGACCTCGATCGGACGCGCGACGTGCAACACGTTGCGCGGCGCCGACTGCTCGTAGATCCCGGCGGCGCGAATCAGGAACACGAAGGACGCCGCGCTGCCGTCCATGCCCGGGATCTCCGGACCGTCGACTTCGACGCGGAGGTTGTCCACGCCGAGCCCATAGGCGGCGGCGAGCAGGTGTTCCACCGTGTCGAGCGTCACGTCGCCGCGGGCGAGCGTCGTCGCCAGATGGGCCTTGCTCGTGAGCGACGCCGGCGCGGCCGGAATCTCGACCGGGTTCGGCAGATCCGTCCGGACGAACACGATCCCCGAACCGGCACGCGCCGGGTGCAGCGTGAGCTGCACCGGTTTGCCGGTATGCAGCCCTACGCCTGTGCACGAAATTTTCTCTGCAATGGTGCGTTGTCGCACAGCGCTTCCCCCCATACCAGCGCAGGTGACAGATGTCAGCACAGGTGACAGTCCGACATCTCGGTCGACGGCCCCCACCAAAGCAATCATCGTGCCACTAGAGCGTCCCCGTCGGGAGTCGCGGATTTCCTAGCTAACTATTTGATTATCAAGAGACAATAATTGTCTCGAGAACTGGAGTCGCGGGGACCCCCGGGGCTCGTCCGGCAAGCGCCTCGGAGCTGTGACGTTGCCATTACGGATGTGACGAGAACGTCACAAGAAAAGGGCCGGATCCGCGCCGGAGTTCAGCTGTCCTGGCCGCGCGAGCGGCCCATCGCAGCGCGCACCTCGGCGAGGATCTCGCGCACCGACTGGTAGCGCTCGCTCGGGATCCTTGCGCAGGCAACGGGCGACGATCTCCGCCAGCAGCGCCGGCACGTCGGGCTTCAATTCGCGCGCATCCGGCGGCGGCGTGTGAACGTGGTGATACGGAATGTTGCCCTCGGTGAAGGGCAGCTGGCCGGTCGCCAGCTCGAAGATCGTGACGCCCAGCGAGTAGATGTCGGTGCGGTAGTCGACGTTGCGACCGAGCGTCTGCTCGGGACTCATGTAGTACGGCGTCCCCGAGACCAGCGTGGTGTGATTGCGCACTTCCTCGACGATCTTCGCCAGGCCGAAGTCCATGATCTTCGCCTTGCGATCGCGGGTCCACATCGTGTTCGCCGTCTTGATGTCGCGGTGCACGATCTTCTTGTCGTGCGCGAAGGCGAGCGCTTCGCACATCTGGACCAGCACGTGGAGCACGCCGCCCGACGCGATCGCGCCGCGCCGGCGCACGATCTCCTTGAGCGTGTTGCCGTCGACGAACTCCATCGCGATGTAGTAGCGGCCGTCCTGCTCGCCCGCGTCGTAGACGGTCACGATGTTCGGGTGATTGAGCTGCGCGGCGCTCTTGGCCTCGCGAAGGAAATTCTTGAGCGCCTGCGGGTTCTCCTTGAGCGCGTCGGGCAGCACCTTGTAGGCGACGAGTCGGTCGAGGACGGTGTCCTTCGCCTTGTAGACGATGCCCATCCCGCCGCGCCCCAGTTCCCCGACGATCTGGTAGCGACTCGGCTGCGTTCGCAGTCCGGCGGCCGCGTCATCCGTGACGGCCAGGGTTTCGTCATGCGGCTTCTCCGGCACTCTCGAGCGCGCCGCAGCGAGTCGCTGCTCGACGTCCTCGTAGTGGTAGTCGCAGGCGAGGATCTTCTCGTAGACCTCGACCGCCTCGCGCAGCTCGCCGTTGGCTTCGTGGACGGTGGCGAGCGTGTAGTAGAGCCGCAGATTCTTGCGGTCGACGGCGCCCTGCCCGATCGCCTCGCGCAGTTTCATCACCGCGAGCCCGAGCTGGCCGCGGTTCTGGAATACACCACCGAGGATCGCCGAGGCGGGGGCGAAGTCGGGACTGCCGGCGGGGATCTGCTGGAGCACCTTGATGGCGTCCTCCTCGAGACCTTCGCTGTGATAGATCTCGCCAGCGTCGAGCAGACGACCGGCCTTCACCAGCGCCGACGCACGCCGCCGTGCGTCGCCCGCCTCTTCCCAGCAGGCAGCCGCATCTTCCCATCGTTCGATCTTTTCCCAGTTCGACGCGGCCCGCGCCGGATTGCCGCCAACGCGATACATGTCGGCGGCCTGCGCGCGATCGCCGGCCTTCTCGTAGGACTGACCCGCGCGCGCGAAATCTTCGAGCTTGCGGTGGACGTCACCCGCGGCGAAGTACTCGCCGGCGACTTCGAGATAGTGCGCCGCTTCCTGATCACTGCCTCGCGCGCGGTGGTACTCGCCGAGGATTCGCGCGGCCGCCTGCTCCTCGCCGTTCTGTTGCAGCACTTCCGCGGCGCGCACGGGCTGGTTGCCCTCGAGGAACAGCTCGGCGGCTTTCGCGAAGCGACCGCGCCGCAGCGCCACCTCCGCCGCGGCGACGTGGCAGCCGCCCTTCTCGAGCACGCTCTCCGCGCGCTCGAGTTCGCCCGCCTGGTCGTACAGCTTGCCGGCCTGCAGAACGAGCGTCTGGAGCTCGCGCGCGTGTTGGGGGTTCTGGCCGGTGCCGGTGCGCGTGCGCTCCTCGAGAATCACCGCTTCGAGAGCGTCGGCGGCGTCCTTCCACGACTGGCAGCGGATGAAGGCGTGCGCGGCCTGTCGCTCGAAGCCGGCTTCGCGATAGCAGCTGCCCGCGCGACGGAAGTCGCCGGCCTTCTCGAAGAGTTCGCCCGCCACCGTCATGCGTCCCGCGGCGAGGAAACAATCCGCGGCGCGCTTGTTGTCGCCCTGCGACGCGAAGATCGTTCCGGCCGTCTCGTTGTCGCCGGCCTTCAGATGCAGCTCGGCGGCCTCGAGGAAGCGGTTCTGGTCGTGACGGATCTCGGCCGCGCGCACGTACTCGCCGGCCTCGACGAAGTAATCGGCGGCGGGATCGAGCACGCCGCTCTCGAAGCAAAGCTCGGCGGCCTCGTAGAGTTGACCCCGCTTCGCGAGCGCGTGTGCGCTGCGCTCGACCTTGCGGGACGAACGGCGATCCAGGCGCGGAAGCTCGGCGCGCTCGTTCGCGGCCTCGGGGTTCACCTCGGCGCGACGTCGCGAAGGCAGCCGGATGCGTCCGGCGAGCAGCGTCGCCACGAGCAGCGCGGCGCCTGCGCCGAGCGCAGCCAACGGCAACTTGCCGTAGATCAGGGTGCGGCTGTCGGGCACCCCGGCCTGCCTGCCGAGCTGTTCGACCTGCTTGCGACCGGCGCGGACACGCGGGTCGTCGTTCGAACCGCGCGCCAGATAGAGACCGGCCCCGCCCGCGCCGATCAGCGCGAGGGCCGCGAGCAGGATGAGGCTCTTCACGAGCGAACGAATCAGCGTGACTCCCGCGCGTGGGCTCCGCGCCTCAGCGCCTTCCGGACACCCGAGTCCGGCCCGAGCCGTATCGGCTGGTGCGAGAGGAGTGTTGAGGCGCGATGCGTGGAACTTGCCACCGCGAAGCCCGACGGGTCCGCGCTCAGAAGAGGCGGCGCTGCACCGCCGTCGGCGAGGGCGTCTTGCCGAAATGCTCCCAGGCCCGCGTCGTCGCGACGCGCCCGCGCGGGGTGCGATCGAGGAAACCGGCCTGCATCAGGAAGGGCTCGAGCAGGTCCTCGACCGTGCCGCGATCCTCGCCGAGCGCCGCGGCCAGCGCGTCGACGCCCACCGGCCCGCCGTCGAACTTTTCGAGAAGCGTGCGCAGGAAGGCGCGGTCGAGGCGGTCGAAACCCTCTTCGTCGACCTCCAGCCGGCCGAGCGCGAAGCGCGCGATCTCGTGCGTCACGGCTGCGAACTGCGGATCGTCCTTGTCGCGCGCTGGATCCACCTGGGCGAAATCGCGTACCCGGCGCAGCAGGCGCAGCGCAATGCGCGGCGTGCCGCGCGAGCGACGCGCGATCTCGCCGGCCGCCTCGCTGTCCACGTCGACACCGAGCCGCGTCGCGGAACGGCGCAGGATCTCCACCAGATCGGCGGGCGGGTAGTAGTCGAGACGCGCGACGTAGCCGAAGCGATCGCGCAGCGGCGCGGTGAGCAGACCCGCTCGCGTCGTGGCGCCCACCAGCGTGAAGCGCGGCAGGTCGAGGCGAATCGAACGCGCGCTCGGGCCCTGCCCGATCATGACGTCGAGATGGAAGTCCTCCATCGCGGGATAGAGGATCTCTTCGACGGCTGGGTGCAGCCGGTGGATCTCGTCGACGAAGAGCACGTCGCCGGCTTCCAGATTCGAGAGCAGCGCGGCGAGATCGCTGGGGCGCTCCAGCACGGGCCCGCTGGTCGCCCGGAGCGTGGCGCCCATCTCACGGGCGAGCACGTAGGCGAGAGCGGTCTTGCCGAGTCCCGGCGGGCCGCAGAAGAGGTGGTGGTCGACGGGCTCGCCGCGTGCGCGAGCGGCGCTGATGAAGACGCGCAGATTCGCGCGCAGGGCGTCCTGCCCGACGAACTCGTCGAGCGTGCGCGGCCGCAGCGCCGCTTCGAGGCGGCGCTCGTCCGGCGAGGCCTCGGCCGCGAACTCTTCGCGCACGATCGGGTCGCTCATCGCGAGAGTCTCCGCAGCGCGGCGCGCACCCAGGTCTCGATCGCCGTCTCCGCCTCGCCGATTTCATCGGCGACTTCGCGTGCGACGCGCTCCGCGCGCGCGCGCTGGGTGCCGAGATTCACGAGCGCCGACACGACTTCCTCGAAGGCGTCGCGCGCGGGCGTCGCGGCGTCGATCGCAGCTCCGCCGTCCGCAGCGGCTGCTGCGGCGAGATCGCCGACGCGGTCGCGCAGATCGACCAGCAGCCGCTGCGCGGTCTTGAGTCCGATGCCGGGAATCGTGCGCAACGCCGCGAGGTCCTCGCGCATCAGCGCCGCGAGCAGATCGCGCGGCAGCATCCCCGAGAGCACCGCCTGCGCGAGCTTCGGGCCGACGCCGCTGGTGCGGATCAACTGCTCGAAGAGCGCGCGCTCGAGATCGGTGTGGAAGCCGAAGAGCTGGATCGCGTCCTCGCGAACGTGGGTGTGGATGCGCAGCGACACGTTCTTGCCCGTCGTCGGGCAGCGCGCCGAAGGTGCGTGAGCGAGACGTGCACCTCGTAGCCGACGCCGCCCACCGCGACCACCGCGCGCGTCGGCGACTTCTCGCGCAGCACGCCTTCGAGGTGCGCGATCATTTCAAGGACCTCACGACCAACTCACGATTCCGCTCGCGGCCGGAAGGCCGCTCGCCAACACGGGTCAGGTGGCTCTGCTGAAGGCGCGTCCGGGGGCTTTGCTGAAGAGCCCAGAGGCGGCCTGCGTGCGCGCAGCAGAGCGCGATGGCGAGCGCGTCGGCTGCGTCGCGAGGCGGCGTCGTCGCGAGCGCCAGCAGACGTCTCACCATCATCTGCACCTGCGCCTTCTCGGCGGCGCCGCTGCCGGTCACGGCGAGCTTGACCTGTTGCGGCGACGAGCTCGGAGATCGGGATGCCGCACGCGGCGATCGCCGCGAGCGCGACGCCGCGCGCCTGGCCGAGCACGAGCGCCGCGCGCACGCTGCGACCGGCGAAAATGCGCTCGACGGCGGCGAACTCCGGTCGATACTCGGCGACGATGCGCGCGATCTCGCGGTGCAGGAAGGCGAGACGATCCGGCAACGCGCCGCCGCGCGGCGGTCGCAGCGTCCCGTGCGCGACGTGCACGACGTGCCCGCCCCGTCGCTCGACGAGGCCGTAGCCGGTCGCGATCGAGCCGGGATCGAGTCCCAGGATCCGCATCAGTCGAGCCGCGCATCCGCCCGAGTCCGTCCGTCGAGGGTTGGACGGGGGGTTCGCGGGAACGTAGCCTACCTCGACTACGACAGGCGCTCCATCTCCGCCTCGGAGATGTCGAAATTCGAGAACACCTCCTGGACGTCGTCGAGGTCTTCGAGCGCCTCGGCGAGTTCGAGCATGCTCTTCGCCTGTGCGCCTTCGAGCGCCGTGGTGGTGCTGGCGCGCATCGAGATCTCGGCGCTCGCGGGCGTGAAGCCCTTCGCGACGAGCGCATCGCGCACGGGCTCGAAGTTCTTCGGGTCGGTGATCACCTCGACGCTGCTCTCGCTCTCGACGACGTCGTCGGCGCCCGCTTCGAGGCCCGCTTCCAAGATCGCGTCGAGGTCCACGCCGGCGCGATCGAACTCGAGCACGCCCGACGCGCTCGAAGAGATGCGCGACGCAACCCATCTGTCCGAGATTGCCGCCGGCCTTGGTGAAGGTGTGGCGCACCTCGCCGGCCGTTCGATTGCGGTTGTCGGTGAGGGTGCTCACGAGCACCGCGACGCCGCCCGGGCCGTAGCCCTCGTAGACCACCTGCTCGAAGTTCGCGCCGTCTTCGCCGCCGGTGCCCTTCTTGATGGCCCGCTCGATGTTGTCCTTGGGCATGTTGGCGGCGCGCGCCTTGTCGACCACCAGGCGCAGGCGCGGGTTGGCCGCGGGGTCGCCCCCGCCGACGCGGGCGGCGGTCGCGATCTCGCGGATGATCTTGGTGAAGATCTTGCCGCGCTTGGCGTCGATCGCGCCCTTCTTCCGCTTGATCGTCGACCACTTGGAATGACCCGACATGCTTGCTCTCCGCGCGCGCGGGGTAGCACGCGGCGCGCGCGGCGGTCAACGAGCAGAAGCTGCGCAGACGACTCAGGAAAGCCCACGTGCTTCCCGATACCAGAGGGGGCTCTCCCCGCACCCCGCGGGGCCAGCCAACCGACGACCCAGCGGGCCGGGCGCTCCGAGCCAGGCCCTTCGCACGGAGTTGAAGCGCCCATGGCCACGGCGATCGGCATCGACCTCGGCACCAGCAACTCCTGCGTGGCGATCGCACGGCGCGGTCGCGTCGAGGTGCTCGCGAATTCGTACGACGAGCCGATCTCGGCGAGCGTCGTCCACTTCGGCGACGACGGCGTGTCGCTCGTCGGCAATCAGGCCAAGGCGCTCGCGATCCACGATCCCGAGCACACGATCACCGCCGCGAAGCGCCTGATGGGCCGCTACTTCTTCTCGGAGGAAGTGAAGAAGGCGAAGGCGGTCTGCTCGTACAAGATCGTCGAGGGACCGAACCACTCGGTCCGCGTGAAGGTGCGCGAGCAGGCGCTCGCGGTCCCGGAAATCTCGGCGCTGGTGTTGCGCGAGATGAAGGAGATCGCCGAAGCGCGACTCGGCCAGCCCGTGAGCCAGGCCGTCATCACGGTGCCCGCCTACTTCAACGACAATCAGCGCCAGGCGACGCGCGACGCCGGCCGCATTGCCGGCCTCGAAGTCCTGCGCCTGCTCAACGAACCCACCGCGGCGGCGCTCGCCTACGGCTTCGGCAAGGGACTCGCGCAACGCGTCGCCGTCTACGACCTCGGCGGCGGCACCTTCGACATCTCGATCCTCGAGATCGGTTCGGACGTCTTCGAGGTGCTCTCGACCTGCGGCGACACCTATCTCGGCGGCGAAGACTTCGACGACCGCGTGATCGACCTGCTCGCCGAGGAGTTCCAGGCGCAGCACCAGATCAACCTCCGCAAGGATCGCTACGCGCTCGAGAAGCTGAAGGCCGCGGCGGAGTCCGCGAAGAAGGCGCTCTCCGTCGACGACGAGACGCGGATCCAGATCGAAGGCGTAGCGAAGACGCCCGAAGGTGCCGCGCTCTCGCTCGATCACACACTCACGCGCGTCGAGTTCGCAGCGCTGGTCTCCGACCTGATCCAGCGCACCTTCAAGGTATGCGACGAGGCCCTGCAACAGGCGAACCTCACCGTGCGCGATCTCGACGGCGTGATCCTGGTGGGAGGGCCGACGCGTCTTCCGCTGGTGCGCGAAGCCGTCGCGCAGTACTTCCAACGCGAGCCCAAGACCGACGTCGACCCCGACCAGGTGGTGGCGATGGGGGCCGCAATCCACGCCGCCGCGCTGGTCGGCGAAGAGCAGGAATCGCGACTGCTCGACGTGACGCCGCTCTCGCTGCGCATCGGCGTCGCCGGTGGACTCGCCGAGACGATCATCGAGCGCAACACGCCGGTGCCGATCGAGCAGACCAGCGTCTTCACCACCTTCAAGGATTTCCAGCAGTCGGTGCGGATCCGCGTGTACCAGGGCGAGTCGCGACGAGCGGAGGAGAACGAGCTGCTCGGCGAGTTCGAGTTCTCCGGCTTCAAGAACGCGCGGCGCGGCGAAGTGCGCATCGAGGTCACCTTCGAGATCGACACCGACGGCATCGTCAAGGTGACCGCGCGCGACCCCGACACCGCCCAGGTCGCCTCGACCCAGATCCACCTCTCGTCGGGCCTCTCCGAGGAGGAGATCCGCGGCCTGATCGACAAGCACCAGGCCCCTGCGGCGCCGAGCGCGGCGCCCGGGCTGGAGGCGAGTGCCGCGACCCTGGCGGCAGTCGCGAGCGTCGCTGCGAACCCGCCTGCGCTCGCAGCCGAGCCCGCGGATCCGTTCGACGCGCTGGACGTTTGCGCAGGGGAAATCGAGTTCGACGCCGACGAACTGGAGGCGGCGGCGAACGTCCCGCTCGAAGGCCCTGCCGACTCGAAGTTCGAACTCGATCCCACGCCTCTGGAAATCGGAGAAGCGGCCGCACCCGGCGGCGGCGGAGAAGGCGACGCAGGGGAGATCGAGTTGGACGGCGTCGGCGCGGACGACGCACTCGACGTGCTCGACGAAGCCGATCTCGATTCACTCGCCGCGCTCAGCGACGACGAGACCGTCGGCGCGGCCGAGGATCCCGCTCCGGAGGCGACGACGCAGCGCCGCGCAGCACCGGCCGACGACCTTTTCGGCTCGCCCGACAGCGATCTCTCGATCTTCGGCGACGAAGACGACGAAATCTAGGAATGGGTGCGGTGGCGGCACAGGCGACGACCGAAATCCGGGCGCTCGCGCAGATCCTCGACGAACTCGACTACTACAACGTGCTCGAGATCACGCCGGATGCGTCGGCCTCCGAGGTTCGCGCCGCGTATCACCGTGCCACGCGCCGCTTCCACCCCGATGGTCATCGCCAGATCGGCGATGACCTGCGCCCGGTGCTGGGCCGCATCGCCAAGCGCGTCGCGGAGGCGTACTCGGTGTTGCGCGATGCGCGACGCCGCCAGGTCTACGATCAACAAATCCGCGGCGACTCGGCTCGCGTGCGGATGCCGCTTGTGCAAGCCGAAGCCGAGGCAGAACGGCAGAGCCGCGACGCGCGCCTCGGCAAGACGCCCAACGGTCGCCGCTACTTCGGACTCGCACAGGCCGACATCGCCCGCGGCGACAAGGTTGCTGCCGAACGCAACCTCCGCACCGCACTCACGTTCGAACCCGACAACGGCGTATTCAAGGATCTCCTGGGGCAGCTTCGCGGCAAGCGCTGATCCTCGCGCGACGCGGTGCGAAGCGCTTCGATCTGGCTAATCTCCGGCCCCGTGCCGCCCGCCCGCGCGATCCTTCGACTCGCTCGTCTGCTCATCCTCGCGCTCGCCATCCCGCTCGCATGCAGCGGGGAAGAACGCAGCGCCGCGGGCGAAGCGGCGAAAGCCGCAACGCCGGCGCCCGCACCCGCCGCGACGCCCGCGCAGACCGCAGCGCCTGCGCAGGCGCAAGCCACGCCCCCGACGCCGCCGCGCCGCGAACCGCCGCTGCCCGCGTTCGACGGCGTCACGCTCGACGGCAAGGCATTCGCCGCGCGCGATCTGCTCGGCAAGCGCGCGCTCGTCTTCTTCTTCAATCCCGACGTCGCGGAGGCCGGGCCCGCGGCCGACGCGGTCGCCCGCGTCGCCCGCGAGAGCGCTGCCAACAACTTCGCGATCGTCGGCGTCGCGCTCGGCCAGGGCGGATCGGGCGCGCGCGATTTCGCGAAGCGGCACCAGCTCGATTTCCCGATCGTGGACGACGGCTCGGGCAGCGTCGCCGCGCGCGTGCAGCTCCGCGCACCTGTCGCGCTGATCGGCGTCGACGGAGATGGCTACGTCGTGTTCGTACACGGAGGCGTCGCACCCGGCGACGTGCCGGACGCCGTCGCCGTGGTCGAGACGCAGCTCCGCGAATCGCTGCGGCTGCCGGCTGGCGCCCGGACCTCGCTCGAGCCGACGCTCGGCACGCGCTCGCAGGCGCCCGGCATTCTCCGCCGAGCGTCTCGAAGGCGGTGGGCGCGTCGATCTCGCGTCGCTGCGCGGCAAGCCCGTCGTCTTGATCTTCTTCCTCTACACCTGCCCGCACTGCCATCACGCGCTCGCATTCCTGAAGGACGAGCTGGCGAAGCTTCCAGAAGCCTCTCGCCCGACGCTGATCGGAGTCTCGGTCGCGGGATCCGCGAGCGCCGTGCAAGCGCAGCTGAAGAGCGATGGCCTCGACTTCTTCCCGATCGTCGTCGACAACGACTTCGCGCTGCGCACCGCCTACGGCGTCATGGCCGGCGTCCCCGACATCTTCGTGATCGACCCGCAGGGCGGCGTAGTGGTTCGCGTGCAGGGCTGGCGCGACGACCGCGACCCGGCGCTGATGCGCATGTGGCTCGCCAAGCTCGCCGGCCAGCCGGTGCCGATGCTGCTGCACGCGACCGGCTACAGCGGCAGCGAAGCCTGCGGCGTCTGCCACGAGCCGGAGACGACGACCTGGCTGCTCACGCAGCACGCCAGCGCCTTCGACACGCTGGTCCGGCACTCGGCCGCTGCGAAGCCGGATTGCGTCGGCTGTCACGTGGTCGGTTTCCAGAAGACCGGCGGCTATACGATCTCGCCGCCGGCGAAGCACCTCGAGAACGTCGGCTGCGAGAGTTGTCACGGACGTGGCGGTCCGCATCTTTCACTCGATTTCGCCAAGAAGAGTGACTACACGGACGTGTGCCTCACCTGTCACGATCAGAAGCACTCGCTCGGCTTCGACGTACGCCGAGCTTCCTGCCCCGCGTGTCGCACCTCTCGAATGCGAGGTTCGCGAACCTACCGCTCGCGGAGAAGCAGAAGCTGCTCGCCGAGCGCGGCGCGACGCGCCGGGAGATGCTGCCGACGGCGCCCGCCTACGTGGGCTCGCAGGTCTGTCAGCCGTGCCACGTGCAGGAGTTCGAGACCTGGTCGCAGCAGCCGCACGCGAACTCGCTGGCGTCGCTCGAGAAGAAGGGGGCGACCGACAAAGTCGATTGTCTGGGTTGCCACACCACGGCGATGGGCCGGCCCGGCGGCTTCCCGCGAGACGGCAAGCCGGCCGCTCACGCGGACCTCGCGCGCGTCGGCTGCGAGTCGTGTCACGGTCCCGGCGGCGACCACGTGGGGCCCGAGGCGCCGCGCGTCGGCACGATCGTGTCGCTCACCGACAAGTGCGGCTCGTGCGTGATCCTGCAGATCTGCGGCACCTGCCACGACGACGCCAACGACCCCGGCTTCGAATTCGCGGTCGAGAAGAAGATCGAAGCGCAGAAGCACGGCACGATCGTGCCAAGCGCCACGCGCGGCGCCGGGCCGTCCGCAGCGCGCGACGTGCCGAGCGCGTCGTGGGTGGGATCGCTGGAGCGCGGTTTCGCGCTCGCCGACGAGCGCGGCTAGCCGGCGCGCGTGGCGAACATCCGCGTCGAAACCGACGCCCGTGGCATCCGCACGCTCACGATCGACCGCGAGCCGCAGCGCAACGCGCTCGACCGCGCCACGCTCGACGAACTCGAGGACGCGCTGCACGCCGCCGCGAACGCAACGGACGTCCGCGTCGTGGTGCTGCGCGGCGCGGGAACCAGCGCCTTCAGCGCCGGCGCCGACCTGAAGGAAGTGCTCGCGCACCAGACGCTCGACGATCGCCGCCGCCACTTCGACGGCGTCGCGCGCGTGATCCGCGCGATGCACGAGCTGGGCGTTCCGGTGATCGCGCGCGTGCAGGGCTTCGCGCTCGCGGGCGGCTGCGGACTCGCCGTCGCGGCGGACTTCACGATCGCCGCCGAGAGCGCCGTGTTCGGGCTGCCCGAGATCGACATCGGCCTGCTGCCGATGGTGGTGTCGGCGCCGATCCTGCGTGCGACGGGAAGTCGCAAGGTGGTCCTCGACCTCGTGCTCAGTGGACGCCGCGTCGCCGCCGACGAGGCGCTGCGACTCGGGCTCGCGACGCGCGTCGTGCCCGATGCACGCCTCGACGCCGAAGTGGACGAGTTGGCCGCACAGGCTCGCGTCGCTCTCGCCCGCCGCGCTGCGCCTCGGCAAGGAAGCCGTCTACACGATGTCCGAGATGGAGTACGGCGCAGCGCTCCACTATCTGCGCGAGATGATCGTGCTCACCGCCAGCACCGAAGACGCACAGGAAGGCATCCGCGCCTTCTTCGAGAAGCGAAAGCCGCAATGGACCGGTCGCTAGCCGCCGACGCTCCGCGGCGCCCTCGCCTCCGCCCGCGAGCTGGTGCGCGAGTGGCTCGAGGAAGGCGTCGAGAGCTTCGAGCGAAGCGCAGTGGCACCGAAGGCGAGCGAAGCCCGTCCCGCTCGCGCTCCGGCCAGCGAGCCGACCCGACCGGCGGACGAGCGGCCCGGCGTCGGCGCGCAAGCGCCTCTCCTGCCGACACCCTCCCCCTTCGGCGCCGCGCCGACACTCGAAGCGGTCCGCGAAGTCCTCGGCGACTGCAAGCGCTGCCGGCTCGCCGAGGGTCGCACGCAGATCGTGTTCGGCGACGGCAATCCCGACGCCGACCTGCTCTTCATCGGCGAGGGTCCCGGCGAACAGGAAGACCTGCAGGGCGTCCCCTTCGTCGGCCGCGCGGGCGAGCTGCTCACCTCGATGATCGAGCGCGGCCTCGGCATCGCGCGGAGCAGCGTCTACATCTGCAACATCGTGAAGTGCCGGCCGCCGCAGAATCGCACACCGCTCGCCGACGAAGTCGACGCCTGCCGCGTGTTCCTCGACGGGCAGATCGACGCGGTGCGACCGAAGGTGATCGTCGCGCTCGGCAAACCCGCGACGAGCCTGCTGCTCGGCCGCGACGTCTCGATCACGCGCGTGCGCGGCACCTGGCAGGAGTACCGCGGCACGCCGCTGATGCCGACCTTCCACCCCGCCTTCGTCCTGCGCCAGTACACGCCGGAGAACCGGCGGCTGGTCTGGGAAGACCTGAAGGCGGCGCTGCGCTGCGCGCGCGAACGCGGCGGTCGCTTCGAGCGCTACGCGGGCTCGCGTTCCGGGAACCGCGCGCGGATCTGACGCGGTCTGGCGCTCGGAAACGCGCGAGCGCGGCGCGCACCGCGGGATCCTTGCGCGCGAGGATCGCCGCGGCGAGCAGCCCCGCGTTCTTTGCGCCGGCCCTGCCGATCGCGAGCGTGCCAACGGGGATCCCGCCCGGCATCTGCACCGTCGCGAGCAGTGCGTCGAGTCCCTGCAGCGGCGAGGAGTCGATCGGCACACCGAGCACGGGCAGCAGCGTGAGAGCGGCCGTGACGCCGGCGAGGTGCGCGGCGCCGCCGGCGCCCGCGATGATCACGTCGATGCCGTTCGCCTCGGCCTTCGTCACGTAGGCCTGGTGGCGGGCTGGCGTCCGGTGCGCCGAGATCACGCGCACGTCGCTCGCGACGCCCAGTTCTTCGAGCACTTCCGCGGCGGGCTTCATCGTGTCCCAGTCGGACGCGCTGCCCATCAGGATCGCGACGCGCGGCTGCGCGCCGCGGCGCGCACTTCGACGCGGCGCCGCGCCGATCTTCCGAGTCCTGCCAGCGCTGCGAATGGCCATGCGGATCCTCCTGCTGTCGCAACCCGCGGCCCGTTTCCGGGCGGGGTGGCATACTTCGCCAATCCTCGAGCGGAATGCAAGGAAACCCGTGCCCCCTGCGATCGGTCCGCGAACGCAACTCTGCGGCGTCATCCTCCATCCGGCCGGCCACACGCGCTCGCCGGCGATGCACAACGCGGCGTTCGCTGCGCTCGGCATCGACGCCGTCTACGTCGCGTTCGACGTGCCGCCGGCGACGCTCGTGGCGGCGCTGGCCGGCGCGCGCGCGCTCGGCGTGCGCCAGCTCGCCGTGTCGATCCCGCACAAGCAGGCGGTGATCGCGCACCTCGACGCGATCGACGCGACCGCCCGACGCATCGGCGCGGTCAACACGGTGACGCGCGACGGCGAACGCCTGGTCGGTGCGAACACCGACTGGCTGGGCGTCGTGCGCGCGCTCGAACGCGAGACGCATGCTGGCGGGGCGCGACGCGGTGGTACTCGGTGCCGGCGGCGCGGCGCGGGCAGCGGTGTTCGGTCTGCTCGAACGCGGCGCGCGCGTGCGGTGCTGAACCGGAGCCGAGAGCGCGCCGAACGTCTCGCCGCGGAACTGGGCGCGAGCGGCGCCGGCGGACTCGACGCGCTCGCCGAGCTGCCCTGCGACGTCCTCGTGAACACGACGAGCGTGGGCCTGCGAGAGGACGCTTCAGCTGGTGGCGGCGGAGGCGATCCCGAAGCACGCCGTGGTGCTCGACGCGGTCTACGACCCGCCGCACACCCGCCTGCTGCGCGACGCAGCGTCGCGCGGCGCGCGCTGCATCGAAGGCAAGTGGTGGCTCGTCTACCAGGCTGCGGAGCAGATCCGTCTCTGGACGGGCCGCGAAGCGCCGATCGAAGTGATGGGCGCGGCCTTCGACCGCGCCGGCGAACTCTAGCCGACCAGGCCGGCTGGCCGGCGACTAGCCGCCGTAGCCCCACTTCTTCTTGTTCTCGGCAACCTGTTCCGGCGTCGGCTTGGGCTTCTCGGTGACTTCCGGGACCTCGAACTTGTCCTTGAAGTCGACGATCTTGGCGTTGGCGTCGATGTCCGCACTGGAAGATCTCGGGAACCTGCTCGTCCTCGAAGATCGCTTCCCAGGGACACTCGGGCTCGCACACGCCGCAGTTGATGCACTCTTCCGGGTCGATGAAGAGCTGATTCGGGAAGGTGCTGCGGTCGTCGCCCTTGTATTCGTAGATGCAGTCGACGGGGCAAACCTCGACACAGCTCTCGTCGATGCAGTCCTGGCAGAGCTTCGTGATCACCCAGGTCATCTGTCCGATTCCCCTCTGATGTCGCCTTCCGCGCCGGGAAGCCGGTCTCCTTGTTGTGCGCGACCTCGAGGCCGCGGCGGGCGTCAGCGCAGCTTCGTCTCTTTGTAGACGACATGCTTGCGCACGACCGGGTCGTACTTCTTGATCTCGAGCTTGCTCGGCGTGTTCTGGCGGTTCTTCATCGTGGTGTAGAAGTGCCCGGTGCCGGCGCTCGATTCGAGCTTGATGATTTCGCGCTTGCCTCGCTTGGCCATTGGATCCTCGCTCAGCTCGCCACGGGTTCGGGCACGCGCTCGCCGCTCGAGGCGAAGACGCGCACGCGGCGACCTTCCTGCGTCTCGATGCGGACGCGGCTGGCCTTGCCCTTCGCATCGACCAGCTGAACGTTGGACGCGTCGATGAAGCCTTCCTGCTCGACGATGCCCCCGGCTCGCGCGCCGCGGCGACCCGCCTTCAGGTGGTGCTTCTGGACGCGCACCTTCTCGACCCGCACGCGACCGAGCGCGGGATCGACGGCCAGCACGCGGCCCGTCTTGCCGCTGTCGGCCCCTTTCGTCACGCGAACCAGATCGCCCTTGCGGATCCCGAGCGCCATGCCTCTCCCTCGCCGAACCAGGTCGTTCGTGAGCCGGCACCTTGCGCGACGGATGCGCGCTCGTCAAGGCACCCCAAGGGGCTTTCGGGCAAAATCGCGCGCTGTGGCGCGCACCTTCGTCTAGCCTGCGAGCGTGCCGCGCCGCCTCGCCAGAGTTGCCGTCCTCGCCGCGATCCTGCTCGCGGGGACGCTCGCTTGCTGTCGCATCGGGCTGCGCGTGCTTCCCGAGAAGTACGCGGTGAACGCACCGCTCGCGCACCTCATGCTGGGGCGCGGGAGCGAGGCCGCGCCGGTCGATGAGCTGCGCCGTCGCATCGCGGTGCCCGACGGCTTCGCCCATCTCGCTCTACGCGTCGGGCATCCCCAATGCGCGCGTGCTGCGCTTCGCGCCGAACGGCGACCTGCTCGTCAGCGCCCCGCGCAGCGGTCGCGTCCTGCTGCTCGAGCGCGACGCCAACGGCGACGGCCGCGCCGACGCGACGTGCACGCTGCTCGAGAATCTCGACCGACCGCACGGCCTCGACTTCCACGACGGCTGGTCTACGTGGCCGAGGGCAGCGCGGTCAGCCGCGTCCGCTACGACAGGATGGGCGTCGCGTCACGGTCGTTTCGAGTTGCAACGCCTGCGAGATCAGGACCGCCGACGGTCGCCTCGTTTCCGGCCCGAGGCAGCGCGAGGAAGTCTTCGCCAACGGTGCGCACAGCGTCGGTGCGACGGCACCCAGCACCGGGCGTGATCGGTCGCCCGGTCGACGTCGCCGAACGCCCCGACCCCGCGACTTGCCATTCCTCTTCTCGGAAAATCTGCTGCTGACGACGGAAAGCCCAGCGCGGGCGGTGGACTCGGCCGAAACCCGCGAAGCCCTCCGGTCATCAAGCTGGCAGGCGGTCACCATCGCTCGCCGCGAAGCTACACGTGTTCGACCGCCGAGGACGTTTCGGCCGAGTCCACCGCCCGCGCGCCTCGCAGCAACGAGATCCCAAGCAGGCACCGACGGGGTCACGCGCCGCTCCGCCGCTCGCGCGATAGTCTGGCGGCATGGAATACGCACACATCTCACTCGCCGTGGAAGACGATTTCGCCGTGGTGACGATGCGCCGCCCGGAACGCCGCAACGCGCTCTCGGAACCGCACCTGCGAGAACTGCTGCACGCCTTCGAGGCGATCGGGGCCGGCGTTGCGCGCGGCGCGATCCTCGCCGCCGACGGTCCTGTCTTCTCGGCGGGTCACGACTTCTCCGACATGGACGGGCGTCACCTCGGCGAGATGCGGCGACTGCTGCTGCTCTGCGCCGAGTTGATGCAGACGATCCAGGCGATCCCGCAACCGGTGATCGCGCAAGCGTCGGGCCTCGCGACGGCGGCGGGCTGCCAGCTCGTTGCGACCTGCGATCTCGCGATTGCGGGCGAGTCATCGCGCTTCCAAGTGCCCGGAGGTATGGGCGGCTGGTTCTGCACCACGCCCGGCGTCGCGCTGGCGCGCGCCGTCGGGCGCAAACACGCCTTCGAGATGCTCGCGACGGGCGACCCGATCGACGCCACGACGGCGCTCGCCTGGGGACTCGTGAACCGCGTCGTTCCCGACGCCGAACTCGCGCGCGCGACGCGCGCCCTGCTCGCGCGCGCGACGCGCGGCAGCGCGTTCTCGAAAGGCCTCGGCAAGCAGTCGTTCTACCGGCAGATCGACCTCGACCTGCCCGCCGCCTACGCCTACGCCACCGAAGTGATGGCCGCGGCCTCACAGACCGAGGACGCTCAGGAGAACCTGCGCGCGTTTCTCGAGAAACGAGTGCCGCGCTTCGTGAACCGCTAGGAGCTCACTTCCCAAGATGGAATTTGGTCTCTCGGAAGCCGACGCTAAGCCGCGGGGGCGTGACGTTCGTCCGAAACGTCCTCGGCGGAGGCGGCTCGACAGCTTCGCAGCGAGCGCTTGTAACCGCCTGCGGATTGTTTCGGCCGAACGCCCCGCCCGCGCTACTTGCCATCCCTTCAGGTACGTCTGCTGCTGAGGACGGAAAGCCCAGCGCGGGCGGGGGACTCGGCCGAAACCCGCGAAGCCCTCCGGTCATCAAGCTGGCAGGCGGTTACCAGCGCTCGCCGCGAAGCCGCTGGCCTCCGTCCGCCGAGGACGTTTCGGACGAGTCCACCGCCCGCGCGCCTCGCAGCAACGATCCAGAGCAGGCGCGGCGGGGGGTGCATCGGCCCCAGGCTCGACGGTCCTAAACGAGTCAGTCGGCCGACACACAAAGACGTTCAGCCGAGCGACGCCGCGCGGATCGCCGGTCGCTCAGCGCGCGGGAGCCGCCGGTGCGGAGCGCGCGATCCAGGGCGTCACGTCGACGACCTCGAGGCGCTCGCCGCCGATCGCAACGATGTGGCCGCCGGCCGCGTCGAGCGCGGCGCGTCCCTTCACGTCGATCGCATCGACGATGCGCCCGCGCTGCGGGTCCCACACCTGCAGTCCGCGATCTCCGATCACGAAGACGGAGTCGCCGACCACGCTGACGCCGGTGACGTTGCCGAGCGTGCCCGCCTTCGGGCGCGCGAGCGCACGCGCCGAGCCGCCGCTCGAAACCTCGAAGCACGCGATGCCGCTGACGCCGAAGACCACGGCGAGGCGGCCGCCGACGCGAACCCCGCGCGCCGCAATTCCGCGACCGATTTCAGCCGCCTTGGTGAAGCTGCTGGGTCGCGGGTCGCGCGCGGATCCCGCGTAGAGCCACTGCTCGTCGAGTACGAGCAGCGTGTCGCCGCTGCGCGCCATGCCACGCAGCGGTCGATCGAAGAGACGCTCGATGGGACCCCCGTCCAGCGGGGTGCGAACCAGTCCGCGCGTTCCTGCAGCGAGCAAGCGTCCATCGACCTCTTCGACGCCGACGACTGCCCCCGCTGCGCCGCGGTCGAGTGCAAAGACACGCCGGTAGACGGCGCCCTCGCGCGCAACGACCTCCAACCCGTCGTCGCCGAAGAGCACGACCCGATTGCCCGCACGATACACACCCGTGAAACGCGACATCCCGGCCGGTCGCTTGTACTCTGCAACGACGCGCGGCGCGGCCGGATCGGAGAGATCGAGTTCGCGGAAACTGCCGTCGGGCGACAGCGCGATCGCGCGACCCACGCCCGCTGCGACGCCGGCGAGCCCGCTGCCGGCGCTCCAGGCGGTCCTTCGAGCCACCTGCGTCGGCCAGCTCGCGATCGGGACGAAGAACCGCTCCCAGTATTGAGCGGCGGAGTGCGCGAAGAGCGCGGAGCCGCCCGCGCGAAGGTCCGCGTCCGGGATGCGCACGCGGAACGGCTCGGTCCAGATCGGCTCCGCGTCGCCGCTGCGCTGCAACGACACGATCGTCTCCGCGACCACACCCGGTTTCGCGAGCAGTCCGTCCTGCTGGTCGTGCGCCGACGCCGCGCGTTCCTCGTGGCGGATCGTGAGCGCTGCCGTGGCTGCGCCGTCTACGAGCGGGATGCCGGCCGCCGCGTAGGCCTCGCGCGCTCGTTCGGCGAACAGCTTGCGCAGTCGATCGGCGTCTCCGACGCCCGCTGCGATTTCGATGCGCAGTGCGACGGCGCCCAGGCGCGCGCTACTTCGCGCGTCGAGCGCGGCGAGCGTCCGTTGCGCCTCGGTCGTGTAGTCGCTGGTCGGGTTCTGCTGCACGAAGGCCGCGAGCGCATCGGGGCGTCCCGCGAAACCGCCCGCGCGCAGGTACTCCGCGTTGCCGCGCGCGCGCGCCGCGAGTTCGTCACCGGGGAAGCTGGCGAGGAAGCGGTCGTACGCGGCGGGCGTCGCTTCCGCGCGCGCGGCGTCGAACTGTCGCGCCGCGACTCGGCGCGTGAGATCCGCCGTCGCCTCGCTCGCCGGATGCTCCTTCTGGAAGCGCGCGAGCGCTTCAACCGTGGGCTCGCGTTCCAGCTGCAGAACGACGATGCGCTCGCTCGCCTCGGCAGCGTGCGGAGAGCGCGGATGCTCGGCAAGGAAGCGTCGATAGACGGCAGAGGTGTCCTGCTCTCGCACCTGCTCCCAGTTTTGACCGGCGCAGCTCGCGAGCCCGAGCGCGATGACGAGCAGAAGTTGGAACGAAGGCGAGTTGGGGCGCATGCCGGCGGTCCTCAGCACTGGGGGCGGATGTGCCCTCTTGTGGATCGGCCTGCCCTCGCACGCGCTTGAGATGCGAGCGACCCGTTGCAGGCCCGGCGCTCGCCCGTACCCTCGGCGCGCGCTGGAGGGCCCTTGGGTCTCGTCGTCACGGTCACCCCGAACGCTGCCCTCGACCACACGCTCTACGTGGACGAACTGCGGCCGGGGCGCCGCCATCGCGTGCCGTCCGAGCATGCGCAGGCGGGCGGCAAGGGGGTGAATGTCGCGCGCGTGCTGGCCGGCGTCGGCGCAGCCGGGGTCGGCGAGGTCGGCTGAGGCCGTCCCCATCGTCGTCGAACCCGTTGATGCATTCGCGGACCCGACGCGCGACACGAAAACCGCCGTGGCGGCTCTCGCCGTCAACCCCGGTGCGGGGGTATGAGGCCTTGATGAAGCTGGCCGTGGTGAACCATTCGCAGTTCGCCGAGTTCCCGCTGTCATCGGCCGGGAAGACACACTCGATGTCTGCGTCCGTCCCGTGTAGGCGCCGTCCTCGCTCGTCGTCGGCCCTTGCCGCCCCGTCGGCTGCCAGTTGTGCATCCAGTTGGCGAAGCGCGCGGCGTCGTAGAAGGTGGTGGACACGACCGGCTTGTCCTCGAAGCCGGGCTTCGTCACCTAGACGAAACTCCGCAGTAACCCGGTCCGGCGGATCCCTCCGACGGCCGTGTCCTGCGCCACGCTCGACGTGTAGAGGAAGTTCGGATCGACGATGACCGCCATAGCGTTCAGGAGCTCGGTGTACTGGGCGTTCGTTACTTCATACCGGGAGATCTGGTAGGCGTTCGCCACCGCGCCGAAACAGTCCTGCGATTGCACGTCGCAGCGGTCGCCGGGGGCCAGCGTCACCCAGTCGAGGCGCAAGGTGCCCAGCCCTGGGCGGCTGGTGTAGGCCGGTCGGTTCGGTTAGAGAGTGCGCTCGATGCAAGCAGGGAAATCTACACGCTGGTGGCAGGCCATGGTGCTCATCGGAACGCTGATGATCGGCGGCACGCTAGTCGGCGTCGGGCTGATCGAAGCGGGGTTTCGCGTCTATCGCCTGGTCCATCCATCCAACGCGCGCGGCTTTTTCTGGGAGCCCTATCCGCCCTACGGCTGGCGCCATCCGCCGGGACGTGCGGGCCCCTGGTACGACGACCACGACGAGTTCAAGACCACGGTGCAGATCAACTCCAAGGGCTTGCGCGACCGCGAACACGCCTACGAGAAACCGCCGGGAGTGTTTCGCATTCTCATCCTCGGCGATTCGTATATGGAGGCCCTGCAAGTCGAGCTGGAGCAAACCTTCGCTCGCCTGCTCGAGCAGCAGTTGAACCAGCAGAGCAGCACACGGATCGAAGTCATCAACAGCGGCGTGTCCAGCTACGGTACCGACAACGAGCTCCTGTACTTTCGCAACGAGGGGTACAAGTACCATCCCGATCTGGTTCTGTTGGCGTTCACCACGGCCAATGATGTGCGCGAGAGCTATCACCCGTTGAACCGAAAGTCGCCAAGTGCCAACCTCAGCAAGCCGTACTTCACGCTGGCTGGCAACGGTGCGCTGCAGATGCATCCGGGCGCGCCGCCGCCGCCGCCGCTCCCGTGGTGGTGCAAGCTGTACGTCGGAGAATACCTGTACGTACGGCTGGGTGGACCGATTCTGCTCCCCGGGCCGCCGCGTGGTGCGCCACCGCCGAACGACCCGCGCGTACCATGGATGCCGGGGGACATGCTGGTGTACACGCCGCAGTCCTCGCCTGAAATCGATGCGGCGTGGCGCGTCGAGAAGGCGTTGCTTCAGACGCTTCGCAACGAAGCACTCGCACAGGGCGCCCCATTCGCGGTGATGGTCGTGAACGGCCCGTGGGCGCATTACGACGAGGATTGGAGCCGCATGATGGCGCGCGACCCGGTGGCGTTGCGGACCTGGGATCGGCGCAAACCCAACCACATCCTCGCGGCCTTCCTAGGGCAGGAGCACGTCGCGTCGGTCGATCTCTTCGACGCGTTCGAGGCGGCGAAAGACAACGGACGGCTGTTCTTCAAATTCGATCCGCATTGGACGATCGCAGGCAACAAGCTCGCGGCTGACACGGCGACACAGTTTCTGATTCGGCACCAGCTGGTGCCGGTGGCAAGCGCGCCGACGGGCGATGACGCGCGCTGACAGCTGCGGAGCACAACAGCAGAGCATGAGTACGAGCGGGATTTTCGTCCGAGAATGACCAGGACTGACGTTCACGCGGTCCCCCGGTGCTCTCGACGACGAATGACATCGAGGACGAAGGGGGCTGTCCCATTCGTCTCCCGGGACACGTGCGCCGTTACTCCCCTGAATCCCCAATCCCAAGACTGGCTGAGCGCGAGAGCCAACGGGGGATCTCGAGCAGTACGCTGATTGGCGAAGGACAGCGAAGGCCGGGCGCTGAGAGTGCACAGTCGAGTCATTCGAGATCGACCACGACCGCGCGATGATCGGAAGCGAATCCGCGAGCGTACTTGAACACGTCGACGTTCCAACTCCGGGTTCGCCAGGGTGCGCCCGGTGATAGAAGCACGTGGTCGATCCGGCAGTCTGGGAACACGAACGCTGGATCGAGAGCGCATCCGTCGGAGTTCACCGTCGGTCCGTTCGCGACGTACGGGTGCTCGGCAACCTCCGTGAAGGTGTCGCGAAAGGAAGCGGCAAGCGTGTTGAAGCCGCGAGTTCCCGGTGGAAGATTCGAATCGCCGGCGAAGATCAGCGGAGCGTCGGTTGGGAGCAACGTCTTCACGACGAGCTCGGCGCTCGGATTGCTGTTCTTCCGCCTGGCGTCGAAGTGCGTGCCCGCGAAGGTGAACCGAAGACCGCTCGTTCGGTCTTCGAGTTCCGCCCACTCGACCCGGCGCGGAAGGGCGAGCACCCATCCGAGCGAGAATCCCGGCGAGTTCGGGCCGAGCCAGAACCCGCCAGTCCGATGAACGCGGAAGCGCGACGTCCGGACCAGCAGCGTAGGATCCGCGAAGCCGAAGAAAGGGCCGTCGGCGTAGACCATCTGGTAGTCGCCATGGAGAAGGCGCCGAAGATCCTTCGCTTGCGCTCCGGTCAGAAGCTCCTGAAGGCTGACGAGGTCCGGATCGTGACGATTGATCGTGTCGGCGATTCCCGCCATCCGCTCGGAAAGGGGCCCGATCTCGTCGCTATGGCCACAGATGATGCACATCACGTTGAATGTCATCACCCGTAGACCGGACGCGGCGGAAACACCCGCGATCGAAGCGACGAATAGGAATCCGAACAGGAGAGCAGCGAACGGTCTGGCCATTCCGCCAGGGTAGTGCCCGTCCCGGAATCCTCCGGCGTGCAGCGGTGTGGGCGGGCGAGGCCGTGCGCTTGCCGGGCTCGGGCTCGCTCGCCTCGTCGATCGCCTCCCAGTCGCCGCCATCGATGGAGATCCAGGCGTCGCCCGTCGTCGTGTCGATCCGGTAGATGTGGTCGATGCCGGCCGGCACGAGCTGGTACACGCCGACTCGCGCTTGGTCGGCCTCGATCTTCGGAAGCGCGACGGCGGCAGCCAGAGCCAGGATGGCGATGGAGAGGGCAAGACCCACGACGTTGCGCATGACGCCTCCTGTGTGCGAGCGCGCCGAACGGCTTCGGATCGTCGGCTTCGCCGTTTCGCAGCGCCGCGTCAGGATATCGCGCGGCTCGCCGTCGATGCTCGGAACGCGGAGACGACGCGCGAACCAGAGCGGCCCGCATCCGCCTGAGCCGCAAGAGCGTCGCCCGGCATGGGGCCAAGCGCAGCGCGGTTACGATCGCGGCGGCAGCGGTTCACCGTCCATCAGTCGCATCGGGTGGCGCTGGTGCGACGCGTGGAGGAACTGACGTGACTCGATTCTTCGGCCCGATCAAAGTGAGATTCCGGGGGTCCGAAGAATCAAGATCACGTCAGAGGCGACGGGAGCACCCGCTCTGGCGGCGAGAACGAGTCAGGGCACTGAGCATTCCGATGGCTGTCAGCCCGAGCAGACTGGCCGTCGGCTCGGGGACGCAATCGGAATCGTTGCCGTCGTAGCTAAGGTCGCCGTCGTTATCCAAACCGAGCAGCCCTCCCGCGTAGTCCTCCTCGCCGTTGGGGCTGCAGGGGTCCGTGGGCTTGCCTGGATGGGAAGAGTCCGGCGTGAAGTAGAACGGCGGCGCAATGTTCTCACCCACCGGCGTGTAGTTCGCCGGGTCGGCGTCGGCGTGGCAGTCCGTGCAGTCGGCGACGCCCGCCCGCGTGTGGTGCTGGCGCAGGCCCGCTCCGCGGCCCGGCGACGTGTCGTCGTGGCCGACGTCCTCTTCGCGTCCGTGGCAGCCCACGCATGAGATGGCGCTGAGGCCGGCGCCGCCGTTGGACGAGCTGGTCAGGACCGGGAACTTGGAGCTTCCGCTGTGGCACGTGTCGCAGTCGCCGTCGAGCATGACGTTGCGGTGGATGTCGTGGGGATCGTCGCCCCACGGCACCCCGTCGGCCTTGGAGACGTAAAGCGCGTTGCGGTAGTCGCCGTGACAGCTACGACAGTTCGTGGCGTCCCCGCTCACGGAATACCGTTCGTAGGCAGCAGCCTCGGACGTCCACAGCAATCCTGCCACCAGCAGCATCGCGACGGCCGCGAGCTGCGTGCAAGTCGTCTTCCAAGAGCAAGAGAACATGGCGTCTCACCTCGTGTTGGCCTGGACTATACGCGAAGTCTGAAGGAACGAAAACCCCGGATGGTCTAGAAACCCGTTATGGGACCGGTTTCTCACCCATCCAGAAACCTTCTCGAGTTCCTACATTACCACGCAGTCTGTGCTCGACCGCGCGCGAGGCACGCGATCCGTCGATCCTCGACCGCGTGACGGCGGCAGCCGTGCGCCAGCTCGAGGACGTGGTGAGACGCGACCCCACGCAGTCGTTCCAGCTCGCGCCGTTCTGGCCCGAGACGGAACCGCGCCGGCGGCTCGCAGAGCCGCGCGATCGTCGCCGCGTCCCCCCGATCTGCCTGCGGGCGCCTACGCTCTCCGAATGACCTCCAACGAACGTCGATCGGCGCGGTCCGAAACCGAGCGCGCCGACGCCCGGCTCCGGACGGGTCGGCTCGGAGAGCCCGAGTTGGGGCATCTGGCCCGACGACTCGCCGTGCTGCACGAGTCCGAGGTCGTCGATCCGAACGCGGCCCGCCACGCGGGACCGGACGCGCTGGCCGCGCGCGCCCGCGCGCTGCGCGACGAAGCGGACAGGTTCGAAACCGAGAATCCGAAACTCGCGGCCGCATTCCGGACCGCGGCCGAAGTCCAGACGCACTTCGCGACGACGCACGCGGAGTGGATCCAGCAGCGCATCGACGCCCGGCGCATTCGCGTGGGTGCGAGCGACCTCCATCTGGAGAACGTGTGGATCGAAGACGAGGGGAGCGTGACGTTCCTGGGCAACGACGCGCCGGCGGGACGCGACGGCTGTGTTCCGGTCGCAGGACTCTCAGTCGATCTCGCGAGCCGCGGGCATCCGGCACTCGCGGAACGCCTGCTCGCTTCCTACGCCGGTGAATCCGACGACTACGCGCTCTACCGCGTGGTCGACCACTACGAGCGCGATTGCGCCTGTGAACGAGCGCGGCAGCGACTGCGCACCGCGCACGCGTCGGACGCGACGGCCGCGGCACGCGATGCAGCCGCCGCGGACGCGCAGCACCTGCTCGACTTCGCCTGCAACGGCGTTCGCCGCCCGCGGCAACCTCCCGTGGTGGTGGCGCTCGGCGGTCTCGTGGCCAGCGGTAAGAGCACCGTGGCGCAGGCCGTCGCCGATCTGATGGCATCACCGCGCATCGTCGGCGACCACGTGCGGGCCTTCCGGATGGGCGCGACCCCGAGCCACGAGCCCACCGCGATCGAACGCCTCGAGGGTCTCGAGCCGGGTTTCGAACAGCGCGTCACGCGTTCGCTCTTCGAAGCCGCCGAGTGCGTCCTCGACAGCGGACGGGCGGTGGTGCTGGATGCCGGCTTCCCGAGCGCGCGGCGCCGCGCGGCGGCGCGCGCGCTGGCGCAGCGCCACGGCCTCGTCTTCCGCTTCATCGAGTGTCGGGTCGACCAGGCGACCGCGCGACGCCGTCTCGCCGCGCGCGATGCGGCCCCCGATGAGCACGGCGGCTGGCGCGACATCTACGACGCCTACCTGGCGCGCTGGGAATCGCCCGGGGACGACATCGCGCCGGAGGAACACATCACGGTGGACACGACGCGGCCCGTCGACGAGAACGTCGCAGCGATCGCGGCCCGGCTTCCACCCTGGCGATCAGCTCGAAGCCCTCGTAGGCGACGAAGATGATCATCCCGCCGGCGACGACCTCCGGCGGCCTGCTCCGCATCGCGCCCAGTGGAGGGAGGCGAACACGTGCCCGAGGGCCTGGCCGTCTTTGCATTGCCCGAGCCGCATCGCCGGCGTCTGCGCACGACGAATGCGCTCGAACGACTCGACCGCGAACTGCATCGTCGCACGCGCGTTGCGACGCTATTGAGCCTCCCTCCTCCACCTCGTCCGGCAATGGCCGCCGAGATCAGCGAGGAGTGGCGACCCGTCGCGGCGATCGTCGGCGAGGGCGCGACCGAACGTCTCGCGGTGCTCGCACGCCTCGCCGCCGCGTATCGCGACCGCGGCCGACTGACCTTCCGCGATCCGGCCCGGCTCTTGCACGTGATCGGACGGACGGGCGAGACAGCTCGTCCGGAGGTCCGAACCGCATGCGCCCCGTCAAAAGCACTTTCTTGCACAGACCGCTGGCCCTCATCTGGGTGGCAGTTTTCGCCGTCGGGCTCGGCGGCTGCTTCTGGCCCGGAAATCACCGCGGCCCCGGCTGGGGTTGGGATGATTCCGACCACCACCACCACCACCGCGACTTCGGCAACGGCTACTGGAGCGGAAATGGGAACGGCCACCGGAACGGCCATGGCTACTCGAACGGCCACGGCGACGACGACGACGATTGAGAAACCGCCCTTGTTGCCTGACCGCAGGAACGCGCGTTCCCTAGGCCCGCCGGAACGACGGTTTGTCAGTTCGTCTGTCATTTTGAACCGCGAGACGGCCGCTACTCTTTCCTCTGCCTATCTGACTCGCTCCGCCGTGAGTTGGCGGTAGGGGAAAGGCGCTGCGTCAAGGGCACGGAGTAGGACGCGGATGAAGAGCTCCGTCTCGCGCCAACGCCGATCGAAGCGGAACACGAACTCGTCTAGGTAGCGCTGCAGGGAGACGGTGCCGGTGGTCGGTGCCAAGCTCGCGCTGTGGTGGCAGTAGCTTGCAGTAGCTCGCGGCCACCGGCAGGGTGGGGCACCGGCTTTCTGCTGTGGGCGATCGTCCGCAGCACCTTCGACAGTTTCCTGCGTCCGATGCTGATCAAACGGGGCGCCGACCTGCCGCTGCTGCTGATCTTCTCGGGGGTGATCGGCGGGGCTCATCGCGTTCGGCGTGATCGGGGTCTCGGGCCGCCCGTGGTGCTCGCCGTGGCGTACACGCTGAGCGTCGACTGGGTGTTCGAGGCACGCCAGCGGCCCAAGAGCCGCCGGCGGACTAGCCCGTCTTCCGGAGCGAGTCGCTCTTCGCCCGGATCACCGCCATCAGCTCGTTCCAGGAATCCACGAACGACTTCGCGCCGTCGCTCTGCAGCTTCGCCGCGAGCTCCTCGACGTCGACGCCAGCCGCGGCGAAGCGCGCGAGCACGGCCTCGCAGTCGCCGCCGTCCGCCGGCAGGATCGAGCCCACCTCGCCGTGGTCCGCGAGTGCATTCAGCGTCGCCTCCGGCATCGTGTTCACCGTGAAGGGCGCCGCCAGCGACTTGACGTAGAGCACGTCCGATGCGTGGGGATCCTTCGTGCCGGTGCTGGCCCAGAGCAGTCGCTGCGGCCGCGCGCCCTCGTTGTAGACGCGCTGCCAGCGCGGCGAGCCGAGCAGCGTGCGGTACGCCGCGTAGGCGCGCTCCGCGATCGCAATGCCAAGCTGGTTGGCGAGATCGGCGGGCACCTTGCCGGCGATCGCCGCATCCCAGCGACTGATGAAGATCGACGCGACCGAGCCGACCTCCGCTTTCAGTCCCGCGTCGATGCGCCGCTCGATGCCGCGCAGGAACGCCTCGGCGGCGGCGAGGTACTGGTCGCGGTCGAAGAGCAGCGTGACGTTGACGGGCACGCCGGCGAAGATCGCCTCCTCGATCGCCGGCAGGCCTTCCCGCGTGCCCGGGATCTTGATGAACAGGTTGGGCCGCCCCGCTCGCGCGAACAGCTCCTTCGCGGCTGCGATCGTCTTGGCGGTGTCGTACGCCAGCAGCGGCGACACCTCGAGCGACACCCAGCCGTCGACGCCGTCGGTCTTGTCTTGGACCTTCCGAAACAGGTCCGCCGCGCGCGTCAGGTCCTGCAGCGCGAGCTCGAAGAAGAGCGCTTCGCCGCTCTGGCCCTTCGCGAGCCCGGCGCGGATCGCGGCGTCGTAGGCCGCGCTGTTCTTGATCGCGTGATCGAAGATGGCCGGGTTCGAGGTGAGCCCGGTCACCGACAGCTCGGCGATGTAGCGCGCGAGCGTGCCCGTCTCGAGCAGGTCGCGCGTGATGTTGTCGAGCCAGAGGCTCTGCCCCAGCTCGTGGAGTTTCTGGGTCGCCTTCATCGCGCCTCCTTCGCCGCGAGCGCGTCGCTCACGATCTGCTGGGCTTCGCCGACGATCGCGTCGAGATGCGACGCGTCGCGGAAGCTCTCCGCGTAGATCTTGTAGATGTTCTCGGTGCCCGACGGACGCGCGGCGATCCAGCCGTTCCCGGCCACCACCTTGAGTCCGCCGATCGACGCGTCGCATAGGGATTTCGAGCTGCGTTCTTGGCAAGGTCCGATGAGCATCATTCCGTTAAGCAGGGACCCGGCCGCGCACAGCATCACCGCCACCCGGCGCTCCTTGCGGCTAAGACCGTTCTCGCATAACGCTTGCAATCCTTCGGCGTGCTCGACCCTGTTGGCGCGCTGCCCGCCGGGATCCGCCCAGGAGGACGAGCGCGGCGACTACCGCGAGCTCGAGCGCCTCGCCGTCCGGCTCGGGCGCGAGGACCACGTAGTAGTTGCCGTCATCGCCCGCCATCCGATAGGCCACCTGGCCCCGCGCGTTGAGGCCTGTGGTTCCGGCGCCGTGCGGCGTCGTCGTCCTGCCCGTGAAGTACAAGCTCCCGACGCCGACCCCCGCGTCCGGCACGACGTCTCCGATGCGCGCGATGGAAACGAGCCCGCGGACATCGTCGAAGAGGAAGAGCCCCTCGGTGTCCTGGGTGCCACCGCCGTCGCCGAGATCGATGAAAGCCTGGAAGACGGCCTGCCCCTTCTCGTTCAGTGCGAACGTGAGCGGCTCGAACTTCGAGAAGACGCCCGGACCGACCGGCGCGGGATCGCCGAGCCGGGCGATGGTCGTCAGTGCGCCGCCGTCGCCGCGGAAGATGCCGGCCGAGGAGCCGTTCTGGGCTCCCGTGATTGTGCTCGTGAAGAGCACCTGTCCCAGATCGTCGAGCACGAGCGAGCTGGCGTCGATGTCGAGCAGCCGCCCGTTGCCCCCGGGCGTGACATCGCCGCGGCGCGCGATCGCGACGAGCTGGGAGCCGTCGCCGCGGAAGATGCCCGCGTCGTCGCTGCTCCCGCCGGTCGTGCCCGTGAGGGTGGTGAAGAAGGCGACGCCGCCGCCCTCGTCGAGGAGCGGCGGACGCGACTCCAGGAAGCCGAAGAGCTCCTCGAAGCTCCCGTTGCCGTCGGGGCTGGCCTCGCCGTCTTGCGCGATCTCGGTGAGGACCGCGCCGTCGCGCCGGTAGATCGCGCTGTCCGCACAGGAGGGCGCGAAGCAGGCGCCGAAGGCAACCGCGCCCGACTGGGCGAGAGCGAGCGGGGAGCTCAGCAGGTAGATCGCGCCGCCCGGGGTTGCGTCGCCGACGCGAACGACCACCGCGAGGCTTCCGGCCGTGCCGTCGCCTTCGAGAAATCCCTGCGTCAGGGACGGCCCGGCGCCCCAGGTCGCGTGGAAGGCGGCCTCGCCGGCGTCGTTCAAACTGACGGCCGAGCTCGGGAACCCGAGAGCCGCGATCCGATCGCTGCCGCCCGGCACGAGGTCGTTCCCGCGCGCGATCTGCACCAGACCCGACTGGCCACCGCTCCCGACGAAGATGCCCTCGGCCTGGGAGGGATCGAAGGTCTGGATCAGCTTGGCCACGAAGGCGACCTGACCGCTCTGGTTGATCGCGAGCGGCGGATTGTCGAAGGGGTAGAAGTAGCCGTTGCCGTCCGGTGCGGGCCAGGCCATGCCCGGATCGCTCGCGGACGCCGACGAGCGCGCGATCAGGACCAGATCGGCCGGGCTGCTGGCGCGGAAGATCCCGCCTCCGACCAGGAAGCCCTGGTCACGCATGTCCGAGATGAAGGCGACCTGGCCGGACGCACCGAGCACGGTCGAACCCACGAGCTCGAAGAGCGAGCCGGTTCCGTCCGGGGACTCGTCACCGCTCTTCGCGACGACGCGGGTCGTGGCGAGGGTCGCCGCGCGCGCCGCCTGCGGAATCAGGGCTGCGATGCTTGCGAGCGCGAGGGCGGCGGCGCATCGCGTCGGCAAGCGACGGGGATCCCTCGTGCCGTGCGGTCCGAGCTCCATCATGTCCTCCGTACCCCCTTCCAGCTACATCGTAACGAAGCGGTCGGGGTCCTCGATCGCGCTCTCCCCGAGCAGATCCCATCCGTGCCGCCTTTTCCGTGGCCGACGGTCGGAGAGCACGCACCCCGCATCGTGCCGCGCGACGTACCGCGGCGCGTGAAGCGGCTACCCGTCACGCCTGTTCTGGAGCGGTGGATCGAGCGGCACGTTCCGCGCGAGTCGCGACTCGCACGACGGCCGCTCTTCATGAGACCGCAGACCCAGCCTGCGCACCCGGCGGGTGCATGGAGCAAGTCCGCGATGACCGTCGAGTGGAAGGTCGCCTGCGAGCGCGCCGGCGTACCCCACATCGGTCTCTACGAGGGGACGAAGCATTCGACCGCAACGGATTTCCTCCGGCGCGGCATCGACGAGCGCGTGATCCAGGCGCTGCTCGGACACGCCGACATGCGCAGTACGCGGCGCTACGCACGCCTCGCGGACCAAGCACTGGTCGCTGTGCTCATCCCGGCGTGTGGATTGGTCGACGAGATCCATTCGAACCAACACGCGACCGCGTCGCGCGCGGCGGAGCGCCTCTGCGAGCTTCCGCATCGGGGCGGCATCGGACGGCGTCACCGTCCTCGACGCCTTGCACTCGACGAGCCGGATGCCGCTCGACCGACCGGGCATCAGGAAGTCCACTTCCAATCCCTGCTCGTCGCGGAAGTAGTAGAGCGCCTGGCGCTCCTCACGACCCGGCGTTGACGCGTGGCGCCGGGCTATCACGCCTCAAACGCGAAGAGCGCTGCGTCCGCGTCGGCCGCGCCGGTGAGGTCGGCGCGCACGATCTCCGCGGCGATGCGCGAGAAGGTGATCCCGTTGCCGCCGTAGCCCATCACCGCGTGCACGCGCTGGTGTCCGGGGAGTTTTCCGATGAGCGGAAGCCCCGTGCGCGTCGTGCCGAACGCCCCGGCCCAGGCGCACTCAGGCCGCGGGTCGACCGACGGGAAGAGTCGCGCGAGCTTCGCCGAGAGGCGCGCCGTCTTGATGGGGATCAGTGCGTCACGCGCGTCCTCGTCGGCGAACTCCTCGTCCTCGCCGCCGCAGATGATCCGACCGTCGCCGCTCGTGCGCAGATAGAGGTAGGGGTCGGAAGACTCCCAGATCAGCGCCTCTTCCGGCCAGAGCGCGCGCGGCTGTGCTCGCGTGGCGATCGCCCAGGTCGAGATCACCGCGTGCGCCGAACTCCCCTTCCGTCAAGCCGACAAGGGACGAAATGAGGCGGGAAGCCCCACGCACGGGTTGAAGAGCGCGTACGCGAGGATGAACGCCGCGTCGCCCCATGCCCCCATCGCGACCAAGCCCCGAGCGAGGCTCTTCGGGTCGGAGACTTCGTCGAAGGCACCGAAGTAGCCCGCGAGCGAAAGCGCCGCGACGACGAAGAAAATAGCGGAGATTCTCAGCGTTCGAAGCGAGCGCGGCGTCATGCGGCGTTCTAGCAGAAGCCAGCGGCGCCATCACGTTGGCCCGTACTTCTTTGGAATTGTCCTGCTCCTTGCCAACCGCCGCTGGCCGGTCCACGCTGCGGCCGAGGTCGCGTGGTCAAGGCGAACTGATGGGAAATCATGGGCTGCGGCCGCGAAGTCGGCGGCCGTGCCAGCGCGCAGCTTGGCGTCTGCCCGGCGGCCACTTGCACCACGTGCGCGGGAGCAAACGACGGCGCCTACGGCGGCCGGCTCTGCTGGGCCGTCGCGGGCACCTTCTGCGGCGGCGAGGTGCAGGGATCGTTTGCCAGCATGTCCGCGAGCTGCGCGGTCTGCAAGGTCTTCAAGCGCGTACAGGACGAAGAGGGCCGGGCGTTTCAGCTCATGCCCTTGCAGGCCGACAGCCATGGCGTGGTCGAGCAGTTCGTGTCGTTCGTGTCGATCCTCGACGCGATCAACGGTGTCGTCTACGTCGCTGACCTCGACACGCACGACCTCTTGTTCGTCAATCCGTACGGGATGCAGCTGTTCGGCGACCCGCCGATCGGCAAGCGCTGCTACGAGGCGCTGCAGACCGGCCAGACCGGCCGCTGCTCGTTCTGCTCCAACGACCGGCTGGTCGTGGACGGGCAGCCCGCGGCGCCGGTGGTCTGGGAGTTTCAGAACACGCTGACGGGTCGCTGGTTCATGTGCATCGACAAGGCGATCCGCTGGTGGGACGGCCGGCTGGTGCGCATGGAGGTCGCGATCGACGTCACCGAGCGCAAGCTGGCCGAGGAAGACATCCGGCACCTGGCTGCCGAGCTGACCGAAGCCAATCGCCTGAAGGACATCTTCACGGACGTTCTGCGCCACGACATTCTCAATCCGGTCAATGCGATCACGCTGTTGACCAGCCTGCTCCTGGAGGTGGAGACGGACGCCAAGAAGACCGTCCTGCTGGAGAGGGTGCAACGAAGCGCGGCGGACATCGTGGAGATGACGGTGGGTGCCACGAAGCTCGCCTGGGCAACCGCCGGCCAGGCCCTGGAGCTGTTCACCATGGATCCGGCCGAGGTCCTGCGCTCCGTGCTGCCCGACCTCGAGCACAGGCTCGCGTCCAAGGAGATCACGCTCGCGGATCACGCGCGCGGCGGCTTTTCCGCCAGCTTCAATCCGATGATGAAGAACGTGTTCGACAACCTGCTCTCGAACGCGATCAAGTACAGTCCCGGCGGCACGCGCATCGACGTGGACATCGAAGACCGCGGCGAGTCGTGGCTTCTCTCCGTGAAGGACCAGGGCGAAGGCGTGCCCGACCAGCACAAACAAAAGATCTTCAATCGCTTCGAGCGCCTAGAGAAAGGGGGCGTGAAGGGCAGCGGCTTCGGGCTGACGATCGCGAAGCAGATCGTCAGCATGCACGGCGGAGAGATCTGGGTAGAGGACAACCCCACAGGCGGCAGCGTCTTCTTCGTGAAGCTGCCGAAGGCAGCGACGACGGCGTGACTTCAACCGGCGCCGCCACGCGCAGGGCGAGGTCGGAGCCGTCGAAGTACTGCAAAGCAGCGCCCACGGTGCCGCGATAAGTGGCCGTCGCCGCGGGGCACCTGGGTGTCACCCGGCTCATGGAGTTCCCATCGCTGACGCGGCAGATTCGTGGCCCGGCGCGCAACCGCGGTGGTTTTAGTCCCACCTTCGAGTCTCGGTTAGTTCAAGCACTGGTCGGTGGTGCTCGCCATTCCCGCCGCGACCGTCTTGGTGCTGCTCGCGGCCGCGGGCGTTTCCGACGCGGGCGACAGGCTGATCCGAGAGCGTGAGCGTGCCTGTCGTCAGGATGAGCGTGTCGGAAGAGATCAGCTGACCGAAGCCCGCATCGGCGCAGGCTTGGACCGCGAGTTGCTCATGGCATCGACGAGCGCGTGATCCAGGCCCCTGCTCGGACACGCCGACATGCGCAGTACGCGGCGCTACGCACGCCTCGCGGACCAAGCACTGGTCGCTGCGCTCATCCCGGCGTGTGGATCCAATGTGGATCCAAGAAAAAGAAGGCATGCAACTACGCGAAAGAGCAAGACTCCTGGTGGGCCGCCCGGGACTCGAACCCGGAACCAACGGGTTAAAAGCCCGCTGCTCTACCAATTGA
The DNA here is from genome assembly GCA_963801625.1 of uncultured delta proteobacterium. GTDB lineage: Bacteria > Myxococcota_A > UBA9160 > UBA9160 > PR03 > PR03. The sequence continues at coordinate 46,758 of CAWDFQ010000009.1, read as the reverse complement.
GCTAGCGACCCGCAGAGGGAGCGGGCGCTTCCGGACTACGCCTTCTTCTTGTGCGGCGATTTCAGTTGCTTCGCGCGCAGCTTCTTGATCAGGCCGTCGGGGCCTTCGTTGCTGACGATCTCCTGCGCCTGCGAGCGGAAGTTCTGCACCAGCGAGACGCCTTCGATGATCACGTCGATGCCGCGCCAGCCGTGGTCGCCCTTGCGCATGCGGTAATCGACCTTGGTGTCTCGGCGTCGCCCTTCACGAGCGTCATCACCGTCACGTCCCGTTCTTCTCGATACGCGAGCGATCCGATCGCGATGGTCTCGTCGCGAAAGGTGTTGAGGGTGTCGCGGTAGGTCGCCGAGAGGTGTTTCTTGAAGGCGTCGACGAAGTCGCGCTTCTGCTTTTCGGAGAACTTCTGCCAGTTGCGCGCCAGCACCAGGCGCGACATCAGTGTCGAAGTCGAAGCGTTCGTAGGCGATCGACTCGACGCGGTTCTTCTTCTCTTCGAGCGGGATCTCGCCGTTGCGCAGGATGCCGAGCACCGTGTCGATGGTCTGCTGCACGAAGCTGCGCGCCTCGGACTCGGGTCCGGACAGTGCAGCGGCGGCGGCGGTCGCGCCCGCGAACGCGAGCGCAACGCCAAACAGCAGCCCGGCTACGAGCCGGCGCTCACTTCTTCGGAACATCCTTGCCTTCCTTCCCATCATCCACTTCGTAGAGTTCATCGCGACCGCTTTCGTAGTACACGCCGGAGCCGTAGTCCGAGAGACCTTCGCTGTTGCCGACCGCCGAGGCGCGGTACTGCGTGTAGGCATCCCGGATGAACACGTAGTAGTCGAGCGAGGAGCGCCGCGCCGCCTCGATCCGATCGTCGGCGCGCGCGCGCGAGTTCACGATATTGAGGACGCCCGAAAACGGCACGAACCAGGTGAGCGGGCTCAGTGCGGTGTCGAAGGCCGTGCCCACGAGATCCCGCGGATCGGAGGGACCGAGCAGAGGCACCATCCAGTAGGGACCCGGAGGAATGCCCCAGCGGCCGAACATCTGGCCGACGTCCTCGTCGCGGCGCGGCAGACCCCACTTCGTGGCCGGGATCGAAGAAGCCGGCGACTCCGACCGTGGTGTTGATCAGGAAACGCGCCACTTCGGTGATCGCCTGCTGGCCCTCCGCCTGGCCGACGTTCGACACGAAGCGCGACGGAAACGCGGTGTTGTAATAGAACTTGGCGACCGAATCGCGCAACCCGTCGAAGGTGATGAAGGTCCAGCCGCGTGCGACGGGGCGCAGCACGTACTTGTCGACGCCGTCGTTGAAGCCGAACACCGGGCGGTTCATCGACTGCCACGGGTCGGCCGGATTCGGCGGCGCGGTGGACGCGCACGCTGCGCCGAGGAACACCAGCGCAGTGAGCGAGATCAGTCGAGCCGCGCGTCGTCGCTTCATTCGGAGCCCTCTTCACTCGTGGCGCCGTCCGAACCTGCGTCACTGCCGCCGTTCTTCGACGAGCCGTTGCCCAGGTTCTGGATGAGTTTCCCGATCAGCCTTTCGAGAATCACGGCGCCTTGGGTGTACTGGATTTCGTCCCCTGCGGCGAGAAACCTGGGCCCATTCCCGCCCCCTTCTTCGCCACCACCCGGTTCGAGCGCGATGTACTGGTCGCCGAGCACGCCCGAAGTAAGGATTGAGGCGGAGCTGTCGCTGGGCAACTCGAGCCGGCGGTCGACGTCGAGGGTGACGCGCGCGCGGAAATCCGGAGCCAGCGCGACCGACTTCACCTGGCCCACTTTCACCCCGCCGACCACGACGCGGGCGCGGTTCTTGAGTCCGCCGATCTCGTCGAAGGTCGCGACGATCTCGAGCCCGCCCGGCCCGCCCGCGCGGAGCCCCCCGATTGCGATCGAGAGGTACGCGATCGCGGCGAGTCCGACGAACACGAAGGCTCCGACCCACAGCTCCTGGCGCGGCGACTCGCGCATCTTCAATACCCCCAGAGTGCAGTGATGAAATAGTCCGAGACGAGTGTCGCGACCGACGCGATCACCACGGTAGAGGTCGCGGCTGCCGAGACGCCCGCCGAACTCGGTTGCGCGGTGAAACCGCGATAGGTCGCGATCAACGCCACCAACACGCCGAACACCAGTCCCTTGATCAGGCCACCCGCGACGTCGTCCGAGAAGCGCACCGCGTCCTGCAGGGTGGAGAGATACGAACCCGCGTCGCCGCCCAACACCACGACGCCGACCAGGTAGCCGCCGAAGATCCCGAACAACGTGAAGAGCGTGGCGAGCAGTGGCATCGAGAGGATCATCGCGGTGGCCTTCGGCGCACCCACGAAATCGAGCGGGTCGACCGACATCATGCGCAGGCCATCGAGTTGTTCGGTCACCTTCATGCTCGCGATCTCCGCGGCCATCGCCGAACCTGCGCGACCCGCGACCAGCAGCGACGTGAGCACGGGCCCGAGTTCGCGGATCAGCGCGAGCCCCACGACGGCTCCGAGATTTTCCTCGGCGCCGAAGCGGACCAGCGTATTGTGGCCCTGGAGTCCGAGCACGGCGCCGACGGCGACCCCCGAAATGCAGACGATCACCAGCGAGAGCACGCCGGAGTCGTAGATCTCGCGCAGCAGGCGACGGCCTCGCCACGGTGGCCGCCCGCCGGCGACCAGCAGGCGGAGCGAGAAGATCGTCAAGCGCCCGAGATTGCGGACGACGCCGAGCGAGCCGGCACCGAGCGCGCGCAGCGCAGCCGCCGGACTCACGGGGCGCAATTCGCGCGTTCGCGAAGCGGCGGCTCGACGAAGAACTCGGCGACGCGCGGGTCTTCGCGCAACAGGTCCCCGGTGGCGCCGGAAATCGCGGCGCCGTCCTGCAGCAGCACCAGGTGATCGGCGATGCGAAGCGTCGACTGCGTGTGATGTGAGGTGATCAACATCGTGGCGCCGACGCCTTCGTTCACGTGCTGGAGCAGCTCTTCGATGCGCCGCACGGTGGGCGGATCGAGGCCCGAAAAAGGTTCGTCGCAGAGCAGCAGGTCGGGTTTCTCGATCAGCGCGCGTGCGAGACCCGCGCGCTTCACCATGCCGCCCGAGAGCTGACCGGGGAGCAGGTCGTCGACGGCTTCGAGCCCGACGGCTTCGAAGACGCGGTGCACTTCGTCGCGGATCTTCGCTTCGCCGAGTTCGCTGTGTTCGCGCAGCGGCAGCGCGACGTTGTCGAACACGCTCATCGAGTCGAGCAACGCGCCGCCCTGGAAGAGCATCCCGACGCGGCGCCGGAACGCGCGCAGCGCGGCCGCTCCCATCTGCGCGACGTCGGCTTCGCCGTCGATGCGGATGGCGCCGCGGTCGGGCTGGATCAGGCACGCGATCATGCGCAGCAGCGTCGTCTTGCCGGAGCCGGACGGACCCGCGAGCACGCTGATGCGGCCGCGCGGAAAGACGCACGAGAGCTCATCCATGATCACGCGCTTGCCGCGCGTGTAGCAGAGGCCGCGCGCCTCGATCTCGATGGGCCTGGCCACGGCGAGCGCGGCGTCCAACTTGTCTCTAGTCCCGGAACGGATCGATGCACGCGATGGTCTGATCGCGGCCTGGGCCCACCGAGACGACTTCGACGGGAACGTCGACGAGCGTCTCGATGCGCTCGACGTAGCGCCGCGCCGCGTCCGGCAGGTCTTCGATGCGACGCGCGCCGCTGAGATCGGCGTCCCAACCCGGCATCGCCTCGTAGACGGGCTCGGCCCGCGAGAGCTCGCCGAGCGTCATCGGGAACTCGTCGGTGTGCTTGCCGTCGATCTTGTAGGCCACCGCGATCGGCACCTCCGCGAGACCCGAGAGGATGTCGAGCTTGTTGATCGCGAGGCCGGTGAGTCCGTTCACGGTCGCGGCCTCGCGCAGCATCACGAGGTCGAGCCAGCCGCAGCGGCGCGGGCGACCCGTGGTGGCGCCGAACTCGGAGCCGAGTTCGCGCAGCCGTTCGCCCCCGGCGCCGGTGTCTTCGGTGGGGAACGGACCGCCGCCGACGCGGGTCGTGTACGCCTTCGAGATGCCGAGTACGTGATCGATCGCGGTCGGTCCCACTCCGGAACCCGTGCACGCTGCACCGGCCACGCAGTTGGACGACGTGACGTAGGGATAGGTGCCGTGATCGACGTCGAGGAAGGTCCCCTGCGCGCCCTCGAAGAGCACGTTCTTGCCCTCGCCGAGCGCGCGCACCAGCAACCGTCCGGTGTGATCGACGAACGGAGCGAGCTTGCGACCGAACTCACAGGCGGCTGCGTAGACGGCGTCGGCGTCGATGGGCGCCCAGTGGTGCACCTGCGTCAGCTCGAAGTTCTTCTCGCGGGCGAGACGCGCAACGGCCTCGCGCAGGCTCACCGGGTCGAGCAGATCGGCGATCCGGATGCCGCGCCGTGCGACCTTGTCCTCGTAGGCGGGTCCGATGCCGCGCCCGGTGGTGCCGATCGCGCTCTGCTTGCGCGACTCCTCGCGCGCCTTGTCGAGTGCGATGTGGAAGTCGAGGATCACGTGCGCGCGACCCGAGACGCGCACGCGCGCCGGGTCCTTCAGGATCCCGCGCGCGACCAGCTTGTCGAGTTCGTCGAGCAGCGCGCGCGGGTCGACGACGACGCCGGGGCCGATCAGGTTGAGCGTGCCGGGCCGCAGCACGCCGGCGGGCACCAGGTGCAGCACCGTCTGCTGGCCGTCGACGACCAGCGTGTGGCCGGCGTTGTTGCCGCCCTGGAAGCGCGCCACCACGTCGGCGCGCGTCGCCAGCCAGTCGACGATCTTGCCCTTCCCTTCGTCGCCCCACTGGGCGCCGACGGCGATGAGTGTGCCCACGCTAGAGCTCCACGAGTTGGCAGGAGATCACATGGGGCAGCATGCGCAGCTGCTCCATCACCGCGTCGCTCGGCGCAACGTCGACGTTCACGAGCATCGCCGCTTCGTTGCGCTCGCGCTGGAGTGCGAGCTGCATGCGCGAGATGTTGCAACCCGCCTCACCGAGGACCATGCCGACGGCGCCCACCACGCCGGGACGGTCGTGGTTGTGGAGCAGCAGCGTGTGACCCTCGGGAATCGCTTCGAGGATGAAGTCGTCGATCCGGACGATGCGCGGCTGCTTGCCGTGGAACACGGCGCCGGCGATCAGGCGGTCGACGCAGCCACGCACGCGCGTCGTGATGGTGCTGGCATAGTCGCTGCTGCGACTCGCCTTCGACTCGATCACCTTGATGCCGTGGTCGCGCGCGACCACCGGCGCATTCACCATGTTGACGCGATCGGTGACCGTCTCGAGCAGGCCCTTCAGCACCGCGATCGTGACCGGCGCGACGCGCAGCTCGGCGACGCCGCCGGCGTACTCGATCTCGATCTCTTCGATCTTGCCGGAGCAGAGCTGCCCCTGGAAGCGGCCGAGCTTCTCTCCGAGCAACAAGTACGGCCGCAACTGCGCGAGCAGTTCGGGCGACACCGAGGGCACGTTCACCCCGTTGCGCACCGCGCCGTCGAGCAGGAAGTCGCGCACCTGCTCGGCCACCTGGATCGCGACGTTGAGCTGTGCCTGTTCGGTGGAGGCGCCGAGGTGGGGCGTGCAGATCACCTTCGGGTGCTTCACCAGCGGGTGATCCTTCGACGGCGGCTCCTGCTCGAAGACGTCGAGACCCGCGCCGCCCACCTGTCCGCTCTCGAGCGCCGCGAGCAGTGCCTTCTCGTCGACGATCCCGCCGCGCGCCGCATTCACGACCAGCACGCCGCGTTTGCACTTGGCGAACGCCGCCGCGCCGAGCAGCCCCGTCGTGTCCTTGGTCTTCGGCACGTGCACGGTGAGCGCGTCGGCGCGCGCGAGCAGCGTGTCGAGATCGACCAGGTCGACGTCGAGTTTGGCAGCGATCTCGGCGGGCACCTGCGGATCGAACGCGATCACGCGCATCCCGAGTCCGTGCGCCTTCTGCGCCACCACGCGACCGATGTTGCCGAGCCCGATCACGCCGAGCGTCCGGTTCGACAGCTCCATGCCGGTGAAGGCGGTCTTCTCCCACTTGCCCGCCTTCATCGAGGCGGTGGCCTGCGGAATGTGGCGCGCCAGCGAGACGAGCAGCGCGATGGCGTGCTCTGCGGTCGTCACGTTGTTGCCCGATGGCGTGTTGACGACGACGACACCGCGCTCGGTCGCAGCCGGCAGGTCGACATTGTCGACACCGATCCCGGCGCGACCGACGACGCGCAAGCGGGTCGCCGCCTCCAGGACCTCGCGCGTCACCTTGGTGCCGCTGCGGATCACCAGGCCGTCGGCCTCGCGGATGTGTTCGAGCAGCGCTTCGGGCGACAGCTCGGGTGCGTAGTCGACCTCGATCCCGCGCGCGTGCGCAAGAATCTCGAGCCCCTGCGGTGCGAGGCTGTCGCTCACCAGGACTCGGGGCATGACTTCTCCTCGCCGGCGAGAGGACGGGCGCGCGGGCGCTGCCAAGGACTCGATCGAGGATCGGTAAATCCTTGCGGATACTCGAAAATGTCTCGCGAATGGGGCAGTTTGGCGGAGCCCTTCCGGGTCGTCAACGGTTCTTCGCGACGGTTGCGAGTGAAGTCCGTTCATCAGCTAGGCTCGACGAACGGTCGTCACGGAGGGGTTTGCGAATGAGTCGAGCAGCAGCGTTCCTCCAACAGCGCGACCCCGCATGGAAGGGCCGATAGGGCTTTGGCGGTCCGCTACCCGCCCGAGATCGCGATCCGACCCCGCGGTCCGCTCGACGCCGTCGTCCGGGTCCCCGGCTCCAAGAGCATCACCAACCGCGCCGCACCGATCGCCGCGCTCGCGAACGGAACCAGCACGCTCAGTGGCTGTCTCGAGAGCGACGACACCGGGGCGATGTGCGAGGCGCTGCGCGCGCTCGGCGTCTCGATCGACGTGCGCGGCGACAGCTGGACCGTGCGCGGTCGCAACGGTGTGTTGCACGCGCCGCAAGCACAGCTCGACGCGCGCGCTTCGGGCACCACGGCGCGCTTCCTGTGCGCCGCGGCGACGCTCGCCGACGGGCCCGTCGTGATCGACGGCGCGCCGCGCATGCGCGAGCGCCCGATCGACGACCTCGTCACTTGCCTGCGCGCGCTCGGCGCGGAAGCGGAGATCCTCGGCGCCAACGGCTGTCCTCCCGTACGCGTACACGGCGGCGGACTGCGCGGCGGTCGCGCGCCGATCGACGCGCGCCGCTCCTCGCAGTTCGTCTCGGCCGTGTTGCTGGCGGCGCCCTACGCCAGCGAGGACGTCGTGCTCGACCCGATCGAAGGCAAGATGGTCTCGACGCCCTACGTCGATCTCACGCTCCAGGTGATGTGCGCCTTCGGCGCCGACGCAGCGTGGATCCCGCACGGCTCGCTGCGCGTCGCGAAGGGACATCCCTACGGCGCGCGCGACTACGCGATCGAGCCCGACGCGTCGGCCGCCGCGTATCCGTTCTGCGCCGCCGCGATCGCGGGCGGCTCGGTGCGCGTCGAGGGAGTTCGCAGCGACTCGCTGCAGGCGGACTGGAAGCTGCTCGACGTGCTCGCCGAGATGGGCTGCACGGTGGAGCGCAGCGAAGCCTCGGTGACCGTGTGCAGACCCGAAGACGCGCCGCTCAGCGGCATCGAAGTGGACATGAACGAGTTTCCCGACGCGGTGCTCGCGCTCGCGGTCGTCGCGCTCTTCGCGCAGGGAACGACGCGCATCGAGAACGTCGCGAACCTGCGCATCAAGGAAACTGATCGGCTGGCGGCCCTCGAACGCGAACTCGGCAAGCTCGGCGCGCGCGCCGAGAGCGGCCCGGATTGGCTGTCGATCGAGCCCGGCCCGCTGCGCGGCGCCGCGATCGACACCTACGACGACCACCGCATGGCGATGGCCTTCGCGCTCGCCGGGCTGCGCGTGCCGGGCGTCGTGATTCGCGAGCCGCGCTGCGTGGCCAAGACGTGGCCCGACTACTTCAGCGCTCTGGAGCGACTGTGAGCGAGCGGGCCGCGCGCGGCGCGACGGTGGAAGCGACGGCGCTCGGGCGCCGCTTCGGCGATCGCCCGGCCCTCGCCGGCGTCGACCTGCGCATCGAGGCGGGCGAGTCGTTCGGCTTGCTCGGCGCGAACGGCGCCGGCAAGACCACTTTCATCCGGCTGCTCACCGGCTATCTGGTGGCGTCGAGCGGCAGCGTCACGGTCGACGGCTTTTCGCCGATCGCGGACGCACGCGCCGTGCACGAGCGCATCGGCTTCGTCGCCGAGACGTCGCGTCTCTACCCGGAATTGCGCGTGCGCGGCTTCCTGCGCTTTGCGGGCGGTGTGCGCGGAATCAGTGGTGCGCCGCTGCGCAACGCCGTCGACCGCGCGCTCGCGCGCTTTGCACTCGAGGACGTCGCGCTGCGCCCGATCGGCAATCTCTCGAAGGGCTACCAGCAACGCGTGAATCTGGCGCAGGCGTTCCTGCACGACCCGGCGCTGTTGATCGTCGACGAGCCCACCGCCGGTCTCGACCCGCTGCAACAGGCCGAAGTGCGGCGCGAGCTGCAGGGCGCGGCGGGCGAACGCACGCTGCTGCTCTGTACCCACGACCTCGGCGAAGCGCGCGAACTCACCCGCCGCGTGGCGGTGTTGTCGCGCGGCCGGCTGGTTGCGTGCGGACCGACCGCCGAGATCCTGGGCGCGGGCGATCCGCTCGCGCTGTTCCTCGGTCCGGAGGTGGCGGCGTGACGGCATTGCGCGCGCTCGTCCGCAAGGAGCTGGCGGTGCTCTTCGCTTCGCCGGTGGCGTGGCTCACGCTGGCGGCGATCGGTCTCGTCACCGCCCTGCTCTTCTTCGACCACCTGCGCGTCTACAACCAGATCCTCTTCCTGTACGCCTCCTCGACGATGGGAGGCTTCGAGAGCGACACGGTTCCCGCGTACGTGAACCTGCGCGACCAGGTCTTCCTGCCGGTGATGGAGACGCTGGCGCTCACGCTCGTCGGCCTGATCCCGCTCATCACGATGCGCGTCTTCGCCGAGGAGCGCGCACGCGGCACCGACGAGCTGCTCGCCACCACGCTGCTCACGCCGAACCAGATCGTCGCGGGCAAGTCGATCGCCGCCTACGCCTTCGTCGCGCTCGCGCTCGGACTCTCGTTCGTGTACCCGGCGACCTCGATCGTGCGCGCCGGACTCGGGCTGCCGCACCTGCTCGCGGTGTACCTGGGACTCTTCGGACTCGGCATCGCGCTCGCCTCGGTGGGACTGGTCTGTTCGGCGTTCACCAGCAGCCAGCTGGTCGCGGCGATCTCCGCCTACGCCGTGGCGTTCGTGCTCTACGACTTCCGCTGGATGGCGCAGTTCCTGCCCGACGCCGCGGCCCGGGCGATCGACCCGCTCTCGATGCACCTGCGCTTCGGCGCCTTCGCGGAAGGACTCGTGCGCGGAGCGGATCTCGCCTACTTCGCAGGCTATGTGCTGGTGGCGTTCGCGCTGTGTCGCCTGGCTCACGACCAGGCGCGGGTGCGCTAGCGATGCGCGAACTCGCCTGGCTCGGCCTCGTCGCGCTGCTCGCGAGCGCGGGTTCGTACTACAGCTCGTCGCGCTTCGGCTTCTTCGGCTGGGCCAACCTGGCCGCCGGCACGACGGCGCTCGCCGCGGCCCTGGTGCTGTGGCTGCGGCGCACGCACGGACTCGATTCGCCGGCGGCGCGGCGGCTGCTGCTGCCGCGCGTCTTCGGCGTGGTCGCGGCGCTGGTGCTCGCCTACGGCCTCGAGGTCGGCGCCGACCGCGCGAACCTGGTCTGGGACGTCACCGCCGACGACCGCTACACGCTCGCGCCGGCCACGCGCGAAGCGCTCGCCCGCCTGCCGGGCCCCGTCACCGCGACACTCTACGTCGACCCCGGCGACAACCGTGCGCGCAGCACGCGACTGCTGCTCGAGACGCTGGCCGCCGCCGGAGCGGGACGCGTCACGGCGCGCGAGCGCTCGCTCGAGGAATCGCCCGAGGACGTCGATCGCTACCAGATCGACGCGTCGAACACGGTGGTGCTCGCGCTCGGCGAGCGCGCCGAGACGGTGGTGCGACCCACCGAGGGAGCGATCTTCGAAGGGCTGCGGCGCCTCACCGGGGACCACGGCCAGGTGGTCTACGTCGCGCGCGGGGAGGGCGAAGGCGACCTGCAGCGCGGCGACGACGCGGGCTTCACGGGTCTCGCCGAAGCGCTGAAGACGGAAGGCTTCACGGTACGCGAACTGGTGACGGCCGCGATGTCCGAGGTGCCCGCCGACGCTGCGCTGGTGCTGCTCGTCGCGCCGCATCGGCCGCTGCGCACCGAGGCGATCGCGGCGCTCGAGGCGTGGCTCGGGCGCGGCGGGCGCCTCGTCGCGCTGCTCGAACCCGGCGTCGACACGGGGGTCGAGACGCTACTCGCTCGCTTCGGCTTCGGCTTGCCCGACGCAGTGATCGTCGATCCCGCGTCGGGCCCCGTCGAAGGCGACGCGCCGGGCGTGAACCCGATCGTCTTCCAGTACGCGACGCACCCGGCGACCCACGGTCTCGACGCTACGCGCATGGTGTTCTTCCGCCGCACGCGGCCGGTGCTCGCCGAGCGCAAGCCGCAGCCCGACGACGAACTGCGCGCCGTCGCCTTCGCGAGTCGCCGCTCGTGGCTCGCGCCGAACGCCGCCGCCGTGCAGCGCGGCGCCGCACCCGAGCAGCCGGCGGAGCGACGCGAGGACTACTGGCCGGTGCTGACGGTCGGCGCCTATCCGCGTCCCGACGGCGAGACCCGCATCGCGGTCTTCGGCGACGCCGATTTCGCGAGCAACCGCTACCTGCGCGCGCTCTACAACCTCGACCTGCTGATGAACACGATCCACTGGGCGGCGCAGCGCGAGGCGGAGATCACACTGCGCCCGAAGTCGCTCACGCCCGATCAGTCCCCGCTCACGCCCCAGCAGTCGCTCGAGATGCTCTACGGCGTCGGGCTGCTGATCCCCGAACTGTGCGTGGCGGCGGCGGCGTGGATGTGGGTGCGAAGGCGCAGCGCGTAGGCGCCGTTACTTCTCGCCCGGCCCCGGCGGCTTGGTCGCGAGCGCGATGCCCGTCGCACCGGCTTCCTGCGCCATGTCGAGGATCGACACCGCGCGGCCGAGCACCACGGCGCGATCGCCGCGCAGCACGACGACCTTGTCCTTCGCTTTGTCGAGCGCCGCCTTCAGCGCCGGCGCGATCGCGTCGCCGGCCACCACCGCGCCGTCGATCGCGACCTCGTCTTCCGCTGTGATCGTGACGGTGACGCCGGCCGGCGTCTGGCTGGCGACGGCCGAACTCGGCAGGTCGACGTTCTTGCCCTGACTCGAGATCACCGACGTCGTGACCATGAAGATGATCAGCAGCACGAGGAAGATGTCCGTCAGCGGCGTGATGTTGATCTCGGCGACGATGTCGTCGCCGGTCGCCTCGTCGGTGCTAGGCAGGGAGTGGATGGCCATGGCCGGTCTCCTGCATGCGCGCCGGAGGGGCGGGCGGCTGCGCGGACGATTCGACGTAGAGGAGAGCCTGCACGAGGCGTTCGCAGGCGCGCGCGAAACCGTTGTTGATCAGGCCGATCTTCACGTTCAGGTAGTTGTAGAACGCGAGCGCGACGATCGCGACGCCGAGACCGACGGCCGTGGCGATCAGCGCTTCGGAGATGCCCGACGCCACCACCTCGAAGCCGCCCGATCCTTCGACTGCGATCTGGTGGAACGCCTTCATGATGCCGACCACGGTGCCGAACAGACCGATGAACGGCGCCAGCGAACCGATCGTGCCGATCAGCCAGAGCCCGCGGCGCAGCTCGGCGGTGCTTTCGTGGCGCGACGTCGCGAGGATTCGCTCGAGGTCTTCGAGCGCGATGTTCTTCCACGCCAGACCTTCCCGGAAGATCTGCGCGACCGGCGTCTTCGCGGTCTGGCAGAGCGCGTTGGCGGTGGAGAGATCGCGCTTGCCGAGCGCCTCCACCACGCTGCGCGTCAGCTCGCGCGTTCCCTTCTCGATGCCGCGGTAGCGCAGGAAGCGCTCGATCATCACCGCCAGTACGAGCACCGAGCAGAGCGCGAGCGGGACGGTGGTGAGCCAACCCTGCTGCAGCATGCGTGCGATCGTGGCGACATCCACGGAAGCTTCCTCCGACAGGGCGGGAGCCCTGCTCATGCAATCCCCGAGCAACTCGGATGGACCGTCGCGCGGCCGGCCGACAGCTCATCTTATCCAATGAAGTGGCCCTGATTCAAACAACGTGACGCGCGCGTTGACACCTTCGGGCCGCAGCGTCTACGATGTTTTCGAGTGGAGAATTGTGAAGTGATGCCGCGACCTTCCGCCGATTCGACGCGCTGCTGCACCAACTCGATTGAGGCAGCGGAGCGGAAGCTTCGGCGCAGGCCGGATCGACAAGCGTGAGACGCCACTCGGCGGTCGCACTCGTGCATGTGCTGCACACGCCGCCGCAAGAAGAGAGCAAGTTGCGCGGTTGCTGCAACCCGGAGCGGCTCGTGGCGTCGATGAGGGTGCGTGATGTCTGAAGCGATCGTTGCACGGTCTGGATGGGTGGAACGATGAGTTCGACGACACTCTGCGATCCGGCGGCGCATCAGCCGCCCCTCTCCGTTCCGCGACTTGCGCATCGGAGACGCCGCGCGCTCGGGCCGCGCGCCGCGCCTGGCCTTCCCCGGCATCGCCTTTCCGGAGCCCGCGAACGGCTGGCGCCGCGCCTTCGCGAGCGCTCTCGCGATCACCGCGCATGTCTCCGTGATTGCTGCGCTCTTCGCGCTCGCCTGGCTCGCGCCCACGCCCGAAAAGGACGAGCCGATCCCGATCCAGCTGATCCACGCTGCGACCGCCGCCGCCGCCCCCGCCGAAGGTCGCCGAGGTCGAGCCGCCGCCGGTTCCCAAGGCCGCGCCGGCGCCCCGACCGACTCCCGCGCCCAAGCCCGCGCCAGCTCCGGCCCCGAAAGCGCTCGCCGAGCGCCGCAGCGTCAACTTCGCGCCGTCCGCGCAAACCGTTACGCCGCAGATCGTGAACCCGAGCGTGATCGCGAAGGCGGCGCCCGCCGTCGATACCAGGAGCCTGCAATCCTCGGCGCCGCGCGAGATCCAGAGCTTCGGCGGTCGCGATCCAGGCGGTGCAGGCCGTGACCAACGTGGCCGCGCCGACGCCGACGCAGGTGGACATCGGCAACGCCGGAGCGCCGGCGCTGCGCGGACCGGTGCAGGCTGCGGGCGTGGCCGGTCCCTCCGTCGGTCCGAGGGCGATCGCATCGCCGAGCGCCGGCGAGAGCGTCGGCAGCGGGCGCGTCGTGGTGCAGCGGCGACGGCTCCTCGGTGCGCGAGGGCGTCGTGACGGGTCGCGACGTGCTCGGATCACCCGACGGCGCGCGCGTCGCGAGCGCGAACACGAACGTCGGCGCGGGCAACCTGCGCGGCAGCGGCGACGGCACAACGCTCGGCGGTGACACCTCCGACTGCGACGCGCGCCCCGAAGTGCGTGCCTACATGGCGCAGATCCGCGAACGCACGCTCTCGCGCTGGGCGCCGCCGCCCGACGCGCCGATGGGTCAGACCCAGGCGACGCTCAGCTGGCAGCTCGACGTCGGCGGCTCCGCCAGCAGCGTCCAACTGGTCTCGGCGCGCGACAAGAAGCTCGGCGCGACGGTGGTGGACGCGCTGCGTTCCGCCTCGCCGTTCCCGCCGATGAACGATCGGGTGCGATGCCTCGCGGAACGCCGCGTGAAGGGCACCTTCTCGCTCCAGGTCACGGCTTCGAGCAGCAGCGTTGCGAACTAGCGGCGCGCTCGCCTTCTGCTTCGCGCTGACACTCGCGGCCACCGCCCAAGGCGCGACGAAGCCCGCCCGCTGTGCGCCCGTCGAGCTGCTTCTACGACGACAAAGAAGAGCTGTCCGAGAAGCGCACCGACAACAACAAGGACTGCAAGCCCGACGAGATCGTGCACTATCAGGCCGGCAAGCCCGCGCGCGCCGAGAAGGACACCGATTTCGACGGCCGCATCGACACCTGGATCCGCTACGACGCCGCCGGCCAGACGCTGGAACAGGAACGCGACACCGACGGCGACGGCAAACCCGACGAGACCGTCGAGTTCGTCGGCGGCAAGGCGTCGGTCCAGAAGGTCGACAAGAACGAGGACGGCAAGCCGGAAGCCGTGCTGCGCTACGACGCAAGTGGCCAGCCGTCGCGCGAAGAAGTCGACACCAACGGCGACGGCAAGCCCGATCGCTTCGTGACCTACCAGAACGGCAAGCCTGTGCGCGCGGAGGAAGACCAGAACGGCGACGGCGTCGTCGACGCGCGCGCCGAATACGACGCCGAGGGACGTCCCGCGCGCGAGGAACAGGACTCGAACGGCGACGGGAAGATCGACGCCGCGATCGTCTACGAGAACGGCCAGAAGGTGCGCGTCGAGGAAGACACCAACGGCGACGGCAAGCCCGACGTCTTCACGAAGTACGCGAACGGTGCGCGCGTCGCCCGCGAAGCCGACAGCAACGCCGACGGCAAGATGGACACGACCTCGGTCTTCAAGAACGGCGTCGAGACAATCGCAGACGCGCGACGTGAACGGCGACGGCAAGCCCGAATTCGTCGCGGAGTTCGACGCGCAGGGCAAGGTCGCGCGCGAGCGCCACGACACCAACGGCGACGGCCGCTTCGACCTGTTCCGCACCTTCCAGAACGGCGAGAAGGTCCGCGAGGAGAAGGACGAGAACGGCGACGGCAAGCCCGAAACCGTCACCGAATTCGCGGGCGACACGCCGACGAGTTCATCGATCGACAGCAACGGCGACGGCAAGCCGGACACCACCGTCACGTTCCGCGACGGCAAGAAGGCACGGCAGGAAGAAGATCGCGACGGCGACGGCAAGCCCGACGCGATCTACGAGTTCGACGGGAGCGAGAAGCTCGTGCGCGAGCAGGTCGACGACGACCATGACGGCCGCTTCGAGACGACCGGCGAGTACCAGAAGGGCGAACTGGTGCGCGCACCGCCACGTCCAAGACCGGCACGCCCACCCGAATCGAAGTGCACGGCGAGGGCCGCTTGCAGCGCATCGAGACTCGACGAGAACGGCGACGGCAAGGTAGACCTGTGGAACTTCTTCGATCCGCAGGGGCGGATGGAGAAGCAGGAACAGGATCGCGACCGCGACGGGCGCGTCGACAACTGGGTGACGCTCGATCCCGCCACCGGAAAAGAGCAACGCGTGCTGTCGGACGACGACGGCGACGGCAAGCCCGACTCGTGGCGCACCAACGACGCCGCCGGCAGCACCGTGAAGCTCGAAGAGGACAAGAACGGGGACGGCAAGCCCGATCGCGTCGTGGATTTCGCGGGCGGCAAGCCGGTTCGCTTCTCCGAGGACGCGAACGGCGACGGCAAGCCCGAAGCGCGCGGCGAACTCGACGCCGACGGCAAGCTGGTCGCCGACGAGAAGGACAGCGACGGCGACGGCAAGTTCGACGTGCGCACCACCTATGCGGCCGGCATCCCGCTGCGCGAGGAACGCGACACCAACAAAGACGGCAAGATGGACGTCGCGACGGTCTTCGAGAATGGCAAGCCGGTGCGCCAGGAGCGCGACACGCAGGGCAGCGGCCGCTTCGACACGGTGATCGGCTTCGAGAACGGCAAGCAGGCCAAGCAGCAGCGCGACACCGACGGCGACGGCAAGCCCGACGCGTGGATCACCTTCGATGCCGAAGGCCGTCCCGCGCGCGAAGAAGTCGACACCAACAAGGACGGCAAACCCGACGTCGCGCGCGTCTACCGCGATGGCGCGCTGGTCAAGGAAGAGCAGGATCGCAACGGCGACGGTCGCTTCGAGAGCTCCAGCACCACCCAACTCGACGCCGCCGGCAAGCCCGTGAGGATGGAGGCCGACACCAACGGTGACGGCAAGCCCGACGTGATCGTCGACTACGCCGGCGGCAAGAAGACCGTGCAGAGCGAAGATCGCAACGGCGACGGCAAGCCAGACGTCGTCACCCGCTTCGACGCCGCCGAGCAGCCGGCGCGCATCGAAGATGACACCGACGGCGACGGCAAGCGCGACCTCGTCACGATCTTCGAGAACGGCGCTCGCGTGCGCACCGAGAAGGACTCGAACGGCGACGGCAAAGCCGACCTCGTCGTCAGCTACGCGGGCGACCAGATCCTGCGCACCGAGCGGGACACCAACTTCGACGGTGTGATGGACGCGGCGAGCAAAGTCGACAAGGCGGGCTTGCAGACACAAGAGTCGGATTCCAACGGCGACGGCCGGGTCGACACCTGGAGCGCCTTCGACAGCGCAGGCAGGCCGGTGCGCGAAGCGCGCGACACCAACGGCGACGGCAAGCCCGACGTGCTGACGCGTTTCGACGAGAACGGACGCGGCGTCGAGCAGGACGTCGTCGAAGGCAACGCCACGCGTCCCAACAAGAAGCTCTTCCTCGCGCCCGACGGCTCGGTCACGGCGCAGTGCCTCGACACCAACGGCGACGGCAAGTTCGACGCGCGTGCCACGGTCGAGGGCGGTCAGGTGACGAGCGCGATCCTCGACACCGACGGCAACGGCGTCCCCGATCAGCGCGAGATCTACGAAGGCGGTGCGCGCGTGCGCCTCGAAGCGGACACCAACAAGGACAAGCGCCCCGACGTGATCCAGACCTTCAGCGGCGACACCGTCGTGCGGCAGGACGAGGACGCCAACTTCGACGGCAAGATCGACCGCTCCTTCCAGGGCACCAAGTCGGTGCCGATCACCGACCCCAAAGCCCCCCCCGCCCTCCCCGCCCTGAACTGCGCCCCCCCGACCCCTTCTGGTCCCAACGCTGACCGTTGACTTGGGGACGTTCCTGCCCCGTTGACTTAGTTGACTTCAGGAACGTCCCCAAAGCAGCGGGTGTGCTCGCGTGCTAGAACCCGCGGGCTCGAGGGCGAGGTAGAGGGCGATGCGGATTGGGGTCTTTGCGGCGCTCGGCGAGTCCGTTCGCGACGCCGGTGTACCTGAACACGCTCGGTCCCGCCGCCGAGGAGCGCGGCTTCCACTCGCTCTGGGTCGCCGAGCACGTCGTGCTCTTCGACTCGTACGCGTCGAAGTACCCGTACGCGGCGAGTGGCCGCATCCCGGCCGGCCGCGAGAACGGGGTGCTCGAACCGTTCACGGCGCTCGCGTTCCTTGCGGCGAGCACGTCGCGGATCCGCCTCGGCACCGGGCATTTGCCTCGTGCCCCAGCGCAACCCCGTCTACACCGCGAAGGACGTCGCCGCGCTCGACTGGCTCTCCAACGGCCGCTTCGACTTCGGCGTCGGCGTCGGCTGGCTCGAAGAAGAGTTCCGCGCCTGCGACGTTCCGTTCGCGAGGCGCGGTGCGCGTTGTCGCGACTACCTCGAAGCGATGAAGCGACTGTGGATCGACCCGATCTCCGCGCACCGCGGCGCGTACTACCAGATCGAGCCGTGCCGCCAGTACCCGAAGCCGATCCAGACGCCGCACCCGCCGATCCACTTCGGCGGCGAGAGCGACGCCGCGCTGCGACGCGTCGCCGACCTCGGCCAGGGCTGGTACGGATTCAACCAACTCCCCGACGCCGTGCCCGCGCAGCTCGCGCGCCTTGACGCGTTCCTCGCGCGCGCGGGCCGCAAGCGCGCCGAGATCGAGATCAGCGTCTCGCCGTACCTGCAGCCGATCGACTTCGACGCGGTCCGCCGCTACCGCGACGCCGGCGTCGATCAAGTGATCCTGCTGGTCGCCGCCGGCAACCGCGACGGCCTGCTCGCGCGCCTCGACGAACTCGCCAAGACGATCGTCGAGCCTGCACAGGGCCTGTGAACCCGATCTACCAGAGCGACGCAGAACCGCGATGTCGCCGGTCGCGGCGCCGGGCGAGTTCGCGTCCGTCGTTCTCCAGGGCGTGCCGCGCAGGAACCGCTGCGCATCTGGCCGCCGGTCGTGCTGGCGCCGATGGCGGGTGTCACCAACATCCCGTTCCGCGCGCTGTGCCGCCGCTTCGGCGCCGGACTCTACGTCTCGGAGATGATCACCGCGCGCGGCCTCATCGAGGGCAACGCCAAGACGCTGCACCTCGCCGGCTTTGCGCCCGACGAGAAGCCGCGCAGCCTGCAGCTCTACGGTGTCGATCCGGTGTCGCTCGGCGAAGCGGTGGCGTGGCTGGTCGGCGAAGGCCGCGTCGACCACATCGACATGAACTTCGGTTGCCCGGTGCGCAAGGTCACGCGACGCGGCGGCGGCGCCGCGCTGCCGTGGAAGCGCACGCTGCTGCGGCGGCTCGTGTCGGCGGCGGTCCGCAGCGCCGGCTCGATCCCGGTGACGATCAAGTTCCGCATCGGCATCGACGACGCCCACGAGACCTTCCTCGACGCCGGCCGCATCGCCGAGGACGAAGGCTGCGCCGCCGTCGCGCTGCACGCGCGCAGCGCCGCCCAGCTCTACGACGGCACCGCGCGCTGGGACGCGATCGCACGACTCAAGGACGCCGTGCGCACGATCCCGGTGTTCGGCAACGGCGACATCTGGGAAGCCCACGACGCGCTGCGCATGATGCGCGCCACGGGCTGCGACGGCGTCGTCGTCGGCCGCGGCTGTCTCGGCCGCCCGTGGCTGTTCCGCGACCTCGCCGACGTCTTCGACGGCCGCGAGCCCGCCGACCCGCCGTCGCTGCAGCAGGTCCTCGCGATCGCGCTCGAACACGCCGAGCTGTTGGTCACGTGGTTCGGCGAGCATCGCGGCGTGCGGATGTTCCGCCAGCACGGCGGCTGGTACACGAAAGGCTTTCGCGGCGGCACGCGGCTGCGCCCGCGCATCATGGCGGTGACGACGCTCGTCGCGCTGCGTGCCGTGCTCGCGTCGGTCGAATACGACGACCCGTTCCCGCCCGCCGCGATGCGCGTGCCGCGCGGCAAGAGCAGCGGCCGCCAGCGCGTGGTGTTGCCCGAGGGCTGGCTCGACGACCGCGACGACCCGACCCCGCCGGGCGCCGAGGCGGAAGTCGCGACCTCGGGCGGTTAGCTGCCGAGCGAAGCAGCAGCTGTGCGACGGCTGGCTCGCGCTGGAGCCGCCCGCCGATCCGCTGCCGCACCGGATGATGTAGCGATCAGAGCGCCGCGAACTCGGGCCGATAGTGCACGACGCGGCGCGACCCGCGAGCGTCCCGGCCGCGAGTTCCGCCACGAAAAAGGCCGGCGCATAAGCGGCGCCGCCCTCATAGTGCAGCCCGCGCGGCGCCGCGGCTTCGAAGCCGAAGCGCGGGTAGTAGTCGGGGTGGCCGAGCACGAACACGATCGTGTGACCCGCGGCGCGGCAGGCGTCGAGACCGGCGCGCACCAGCGCGGAACCGATCCCTTTGCGCTGGCACGCGGGATCGACCGCCATCGGTGCGAGGCCCTGCGCGACGAACGAGCCGCGCTCGCCCTCCACGCGCACGGGGCTGAACAGGATGTGGCCGACGATGCGCCCGTCGCGTTCCGCCACCAGCGAGATCGTCGTGGCGCCGGCGGCGCGCAACGCGTCCACCAGCTTCGCCTCGCCGAGCTGCGGAAACGCGCGCGCATGGACTTCGAAAACGGCGCGTTGGTCTCGCGGCTCCTCGGCGCGGATCACGAGTCGCGCGGACTCGCTCATGGCGTCATCTCGTAGCGGACGAATTGGAAGATCGCGGCCGCGATCCCCGTCGCTTCGGTCGTCTTCGAACTCCGCTCCTGCATCGCGACCGACGCTAGCTGAGCGTCGCCGCGATCAGAACGGCACGCCGTGCGTCTTGGTCATCGCGAGAAACGCCGCACGCACGCGCGCGAAGCCGGGACCCGGTTCACCCGCGCCGATCGGCTGGCCGTCGAGCGAGCGCACCGGCACGATGCCGGCGCCGGTGCCGGTGAGGAAGACCTCGTCGGCGCCGAGCAGGTCGACACGCGAGAGCGATCGCTCGCTCGCTGCGAGTCCGAGCCCGGGCGCCAGCTCGAGCACGCTTCGACGCGTCACGCCGTCGAGCGCGCCGTCGGTGGGCGGCGGCGTCGCGAGCGCGCGGCCGCGCAGCGCGAAGACGTTCGCGACGCTCGCCTCGGCGATCGTGCCGCCGGTGTTGAGGATCAGCGCTTCGTCGGCGCCCTGGCGGCGCGCTTCGAGCTTCGCGAGCGCGTTGTTCAGGTAGTTGAGGCTCTTCACGCGCGGGTCGAGTGCGTCGAGCGCAGGACGCCGCCAGCTCACCGTCACCATTTCGAGCCCGAGCGCGAGCTTCTCGGGCGAATAGATCTGCGCCTCGGCTGCGAGACAGAAGAGGCGCGGCGTGGGACAGCTGGTGGGATCGACGCCGAGCGCGCCCTCGCCGCGCGTGACGACGAGACGCACGTACGCGTCGTCGCGGCCGAGCGCGCGCAGCGTGTCGAGCACGATGTTGCGGATCGCGTCCACGGAGTGGGGCAGCGCGAGGCCGATCGCCTTCGCCGAGGTGGCGAGCCGCGCGAGGTGGTCGTCGAGCCGGAAGACGCCGCGCGCGTAGGCGCGGATGCCCTCGAAGATGCCGTCGCCGTAGAGGAGCCCGTGATCGAGCACGGAGACGCGTGCTTCGGAGGCATTCACGATCGCGCCGTCGATCCAGACCTTCATCGGATTCTCCCTTCGAGTGTGGCCGAGATGCGCGCCGCCGCCGCGACGAGGCGACGCGCGAGGGTTTCGGTCTTCGCCGCCGAAAGGCGAGCGGACGGCGCCGCCAGCGCGACGCTCGCCTGCATGCGTCCGCCGGCGCGCACGGGAGCCGCGATCACGGCGAGCCCCGCGACCCATTCCTCGCGGTTCTCCGCAAAGCCGCGGCGCCGCGCCTTCGCCACTTCGCGTTCGAGCGCGCGCAGCGACGTCGGCGTGCTCGAGGTGAAGCGCGGAAACGCGCCCTTCGGCAGCGAGACCGCTTCGGGCGCGAACGCCAGGTAGAGCTTGCCCACGGCGGTCGCGTGTACGGGCACCTCGGAGCCGACGCGCGGTGCGGCGCGCAGGAAGCCGGTGCCCTCGGCCTTGTCGAGCACGACGATGCGACCGGCGCGTGCCGCGGCGAGGAAGAGTGTTTCGCCGATCGTCTCGGCTTCGGCTTCGAGCACGGGTCGCGCGGCCACGACGATCGGCTCGCGCTCGAGCACGCCGAGTCCGAGCGCGAGCAGTCGCACGCCCGGCCGGTAGCGACCGCCGGCGTCGCGCTCGACCAGCGCTCGGCGGCCGAGCGCGGCGAGCAGCCGATGCGCGGTCGACTTCGGCAGCGAAAGAGCGCGCGCGATCTCCGAAACGCCCGCGCTGCCCGCGGCGCTCACGTGGAAGAGCACGTCGAGCGCCTTCTCGATGCTCGACGTGGCGTCGAGAACCGCTTCGGTCGCTTTCTCTCGTCGTTCCGAATATCGGGACGCTGCATCCATATACGGAACATACCCGCATCCGACCGGCATCGACAAGGCAGCGGCGCGAGACCCGCGACGGCCGATACGTCCTGGCAAGCGAGGGATCCATGACGACGACTTCGACCGCGTTCCGCGATCCGGAACTCGCGGCGCGGGATCGCCTGTTCGGCACCCCGCGAGCGCGGCGCGATCGGCACGCCAGTCTTCGAGTGGCAGCGCTGTCCGTCGAGCTACTGCGAGACCGGCTGGTACGCGTCGCCCGCCGTGATCGACGTCGATCGGACGGCTCGTCGACGTGCTCTGGGGCGGCTACACGCTGCTCGCGGTGCGCGGCGACACGGGCGCGCTCGAGTGGAGCTACCGCGCGCGCCGGCAGCGCCGGCCGCATGTGGCCCGGACGTCGCGGTCGCGGACCTCGACGGCGACGGCAGCCGCGAGATCGTCGTCGCGCAGTACGACGAGATCGCGGTGCTCGACGCGAGCGGCGCTCCGCGCGCCGGCTGGCCGCAGCCCAGCCGTATCGCGAGCAGCGAGATGCGCACGCTCGCCGTCGCCGATCTCGATCGGCGACCGCAGCTTCGAGATCCTGGTCGCGCGCGCGAGCGGCGGCAGTGACCGAGCACCTGGACGGTGCTCGAAGCGAACGGCGCGACGCGCGCCGGCTGGCCGCGCCTCGACGCCGCTCGATCCCGGCTACGCGTGGGGCGCCTACAACCAGAATCTCGCGGCCGGCGATCTCGACGGCGACGGCGATCTCGAGGTCGCCGCGTCGAGCGACGTGCACTACCTCGCCGCCTTCGCGGACGACGGCACGCCGCTCTCCGCAATCCGATCTACGGCGCGGGCAAGAACTGGAGCCAGGTCGGCGTGCACTACGACCACGCCGTCGACCTGCGCGGCTACGCGAACTGCGACGCCGGCGTCCCGCCGATCGAAGCGCGCCCCAACTTCGCCGACGCGGCGCCCGCGATCGGCGATCTCGACGGCGACGGCAAGCAACGAGGTCGTCGTGGTCGGCTCGTTCTACGACTGCCGCACGATCGACTACGACCAGCTCTTCCAGGTGCCGATCGTCCTCGAACGCCGACCGCACGCGCTGGGCACCGCGCCGCGGCTTCGACTGGACCGACGCTGCCCGTTCCGGACGCCAACGCCGCGCCGCTCTCGATCGACTACAACGTGATCGAGATCGGCAGAGGCCAATCCGGTCCTCGCCGATCTCGACGGCGACGGCGTGAAGGAGATCCTCTACGCGTCGTACGACGGCCGCGTCCACGCGTTCTGGGCGGGCGACAAGACGGAGCACGGCGCCTGGCCCTTCGACGTGAACCTCGGCGCCACGACGCTGCGCTTCGCCTCCGAACCGGTCGTGGCCGACCTCGACGGCGACGGCAGCCGCGGAAGTCGTCTTCAACACCTGGACCGCGCACGGCAGCAACCAGGGCGGCGATCTCTTCATCGTCGATGCAGCCGGGCGTCGAGGTCTCGCACGTCGCGCTGCCGCGTTCCACGACAGGACTGGGACGGCGCACTCGGCGCGCCCACGCTCGCCAATCTCGACGGCGACCCCAACGTCGAAGTCGCGGTTGGAACCACCAACAACGGGCTCGTCGCCTACGAGATCCCGGGCTCGCGCGCCGATCGACTGCGCTGGCCGACCGGACGCGGCAACCTGCTGCGCACTGCGCCGGAACCCGGGGACGCTGCGACTGCCCTCACGGCGCTCGGTGCGCTCGCGGCCGTCGCGCGGCGACGCTGCCGCGCGTAGCGCGCCACGAGCGGCGGCCGAGCACTCCCAATGACGCGAGCCCGACCCACGCGGAGGCAGCGCTCCCGGGCTCGGGTGCGAAGATCGCGAGCGCGTCGTCGACTGCACTCGCCACGTAGAAGTGTCTTCCATCCGGACTCGCCGCGATGCGCGCCGGATTGCCGAGACTCATCGCACCGCATTCGGCGCGGATCGCATCCAGGAACGCGAGATCTCCGGTCAGCGGGTCCCGCGCGAAGACCCCGATCGCGTCGTCGGCCAGCGCCGTCGCGTAGACGCGTCGGCCGTCGCCGCGAACGAGCACGGATGTGACGGCGCCGAGTCCATCGACGCCCCCCACACCGTCCACCAACGCCTCCCGGAAACTCAGCGCGCCGGTCGCGGCGTTGCGTCCGAAGACGGCGATCGCGGAATCCGAGTAGCCGGCTGCGTAGAGAGTCGCGCCGTCCGGACTGAGCGCGACCGCACGCGCGCCGTTGAGACCGTTGACGCCCCCGACGCCGTCGGCGTCGGCCTCGACGAAGGTCAACAGGCCGGTCGCCGCATTGCGCGCGAAGACGGCGACCGCGTCGCTCACCTCCGACGCGACGTACACGCTCTTGCCGTCCGGACTCACGACCACCTCGCGCGGGCCATCGAGGCCGGCCACGCCGCCGACGCCCTGGTGCTTCACTTCGAGGAAGCTGAGAGCGCTCGTCGCGGCGTCGCGCCCGAAGACGGCGAGTCCGTCGTCTGTGTATCCCGTGGCGTAGACATTCTTCCCATCGGGGCTGACGGCCACGCTCATCGTCCCGTCGAGTCCGTCCACACCGGCCACTGCGTCGCGCTCGACCTCGACGAAGCCGAGCGCACCGCTCGCGGGATCCCGTGTAAAGGCGGCCACCGCGTCGTCGACGTAGCCGCTCGCGTAGACGCTGCGGCCGTCCGGGCTGACGACGACACCCTCGACGGTATTGAGCCCGTCTACGCCGGCGATCCCGTCGCGCTTCTCTTCGACGAAGGCGAGCAACCCGGCACTCCCTTCACGTGCGAACACGCTGATCGCGCCGTCGAGCGCCCCGGACGCGACGAGATGGCGGCCGTCCGGGCTCACCGCAACCCCGCTCGCCGCGTCGAGACCGTTCACGCCGTTCTGTCCGTCGACCTCGTCGCCGACGAAGCGCAGCGGAGGAATCGCGATCGAGGCGAGCGCCGAGTCGCCGCTGCTCGCGACGTAGAGACGGTCACTCGCCGGGTCGACGGCCAGCGCCAGGGCCATGTTGAGCCCGTCGACGCCACCCACGCCGTCGCGGATCGTCTCGGTCCAGGCGAGCGGAACGCCGAAGGGGCGATAGCTGAAGACGGCGACCGCATTTTCACTGGTCGACGCCACATAGACGCGCAGCCCGTCGGGGCTCACCGCGACATCGTTCGCGCCGTCGAGCCCATCCACGCCGCCGACACCCTCGCGCACCTCCTGCACGAGCGTGAGCGCGCCGCTCTGCGCGTCGCGATCGAACACGACGAGCGCGTCGTCCGTGCCCGCGGTCGCGAAGAGCCGCGCGCCATCCGGGGAGAGCGACACCGAGGTCGCGGCGTCGAGGCCCGTCACCGCGCCGACGCCGTCGCGCTGGACCTCGACGAAGCTGAGCAGGCCGGTCGTCACGTTTCGCGAGAACACCGCGACGGCGTCATCGACGAGACCCGCGACGTAGACGTGATGGCCGTCCCGGCTGATCACCAGCCCGAACGCCCCGTCCAGGCCATCGACGCCGTCCACGCCATCGCGAACACCACCTTCCAGCGTGAGCCTGCCGGTCGTGGCGTTGCGTGAGAACACCGCGACGGCGTCGTCCCAGTTACTCGCCACGTAGACGTGCCTGCCGTCCGGGGAGACCACGACGTGCCTCGCCCCGCCGAGCAGGTCGAGCCCCACGGCCGGAGGCTTCAGCGCCTCGACGAAAGAGAGGATGCCGGTCTCCGCGTCACGCGTGAAGACGGCAACCGCGCTTTCGCTTTCGCTCGCCACGTAGAGATGTTGTCCGTCCGGACTCAAGGCGACTCCGCCCGCCCCATTGAGCCCATCCACGCCATCGACGCCGTCGACGAGCACGTCGAGGAAGTCGAGCGCACCCGTCACGGCGTCCCGCTCGAACACCGCGACGGCGTCGTCGAGGAAGCCGGTCGCGTAGACGTTCCTCCCGTCCGGGCTCGTGGTGACACCCGAGGCGCTCGCAAGGCCTTCGACGCCCCCCTGGCCGTCGAGGCTGGCGGCGACAAAATCGTGGCACTGGCTGCGCGCCGGCGGCGCCGCGGAGAAGGCGAACATGACCAGGGCCGCAGCCACCGCACCGAAAACCGTTCGCATGGGAACCTCCTCGATCGTGTGGGTGGCCGTACGACACACGGCGGTACCGATCCGCAGCCAGTTTCTGCCGCGCGGCCGCGTGGATCAACCCCAATCGCGCGGACGGCGCCCGGTTCGAGACCCATTCCTGCCACCCGGAAGACCGGCGCGTGAGAGACATGCGGCGCAGCCCGGCCACAAGCGGCGGCCGATCGCGACCCCGTTCGACCGAAAGCGGCCGGCGCCGCAAGCACTCCGCAGCCTCGCACAGCAAAGAGTCCCCTGACCCGTGTTGGCGCGGCCGGTTCCCCCGGCCGGCGCGAGATCATGAGTTGCGCACCGCACAGCAAACGAGCCCCCTGACCCGTGTTGGCGCGGCCGGTTCCTCCGGCCAGTCGCGAGATCATGTGTTGGCGCGCCGCCGTCCGGCGGTGGCGCGGAATCATGAGTTGGGCACGTCCCTTGCTCTCTCCCCATTTCGCCGGGGGGCAACAAGGGGATCTCGTGGATCGCATTCGCTCCGTTCTATTCGTGGGTCGCGCCGACACCTTGCGCGCGGAAGCCGTCGCGGAATCGCCGCTGCTCGACGTCGCATGGGCGCGCGACGCCGAGGACGCCGCCCAGCTCCCGCTGGCGGCCTTCGACGCCGTGGTGCTCGACGCCGAGAGCGAGTCGGCGGCCCGCGCGTCGCTGCTGCGCATCCGCGACGGACGCGACGTCTGCCCGCCCGTCCTGGTCCGTCTCCCCACGACCAGCGCAACCAGCGCCCTCGCCTTGCGCAGCGCCGGCGCCGCGCAGGTCTGCACCCAGGGAGACCGCACCAGGGCGGGCGCGCGATCCCTTCTCGAGCTGCTCGCCCAGCTCTTCGAGGCGGAGGACGAGACGCCGCAGCCGCCGAACCACCGCGAGCCGCCGCGCTCGGTGCTGATCGTGCGCAGTCCCGCGATGCGCGACGTGCTCGCGCTGGTCGAGCGCGCCGCCACCTCGCGCGCGACGGTGCTGCTCACCGGCGAGACGGGCACCGGCAAGGAAGTGTTGGCACGCGCCATCCACGATGGGGGCCCGCGCCGCCGCGCTCCCTTCGTCGCGCTGAACTGCGCCGCCTTCCCGGATTCGCTGCTCGAAAGCGAACTGTTCGGACACACGCGCGGTTCGTTCACCGGCGCTGACCGCGACAAGCCTGGCCTCTTCGAAGCGGCCGACGGCGGCACGCTCTTCCTCGACGAGATCGGCGAGACCTCGCCGTCGCTCCAGGCGAAGCTGTTGCGCGCGCTGCAGGAGCGCGAGGTGCGACCGGTCGGCGGCGCGCGCTCGCGCAAGATCGACGTGCGCGTGATCGCCGCCACGAACCGTTCGCTCTCTGCCGACGTCGAGAGCAACCGTTTCCGCGAGGACCTCTTCTACCGGCTCGCCGTGTTCCGCATCGACGTCCCGCCGCTGCGCGAGCGCCCGGACGACGTGCTGCCGCTCGCCGAGCACTTCCTGCGCCGCCACGGCGAGCGCGAGGAAAAGCGCGGCTGCCGCCTCTCGCGCGAGGCCGCCGATCTGCTGCTCGCCCACCCCTGGCCCGGCAACGTGCGCGAACTGGAGAACGAGATGCAGCGCGCGCTCGCGCTCGCGGAGTCGGGCGAGGCGATCGTGCTGCGGCATCTCTCCGATCGCCTGCAGGAGACGCTGCGTCCGCTGCACGAGGTCGTGCGACACCAAGGACCCGAAACCCTGCGCGCCCAGCTCGGTCGCATCGAGGCCTGGCTGCTGCGCCGCGCGCTCGACGCCCACAACAACCGCCGCGCGGCGACGGCTCGGACGCTCGGCATCACGCGCGAGGGGCTCTACAAGAAGATGCGACGCTTCGGGATCGAGTGATGGCTCGGCTCGCGGGTATCATCGCCGTCCTGCTCGCAGCTTCGAGCGCGTTCGCGGCGGCGGGCGAGACCATCATGCAGATCCAGGGGACGACCCACCGCTCGCCGCTCGCCGGAGAGCGGGTGAGCGGTGTGCACGGAATCGTGACGGCTCGAACCGGCAGCGGTTTCTACGTGCAGCACGCGACCGGGGACGGCGATCCCGCCACCTCGGATGCGATCTTCGTGTTCACGCGTGCCGCGCCGAGCGTCGTGGTGGGCGACCACGTCGAACTCAGTGGCACGGTGTTCGAGTATCGGCCCGATTGCAGCAGCGCGGTCACGCTCGACAACGAGACCTGCTCCGCGCGAAGCGCGGCGTTCCACAATCTGACCGTCACGGAAATCGTGTCGCCGTCGATTCTGGTGCATGGCTCCGGCGATCCGCCTCCGGCGGCCACCTGGATTGGCGGCCCAGGCGCCCTGCCGCCCATGCAGATCAGCGACGGACTCGGCGGAAGCGCCGAGGATCCCAGCTACCCGTTCGATCGCGCGCAGCACGCGCTCGACTTCTTCGAAACGCTCGAAGGCATGCGCGTCGCCATCGCCGCGCCGCTCGTGGTCGGAGCGACGGACGCCTTCGGAGTGCTCCCCGTGCTCGCAGACCGCGGCGCGGAACAAGGCGCGCTCACGCCGCGCGGCGGCGTGGCGCTCACCGCCGCGAGCGCCAACGGAGGGCGCATCCTGCTCGACGACGCGCTCGAGGCGACACCGCAGGCGGACGTCGGCGACACGCTCGGGGACGTCGAGGGCGTCGTCGATTACCGCTTCGGGAGCTACCGCGTGTACGCGACGCGCACGGCCCTGGCGACCGACGGCTCGCCGCCGAGGCAGACGGCCCGCCCCGTCGCGCCGGGCTGGCTGTCGATCGCGTCCTTCAACGTCGAGAACCTCGCGGCAACCTCGTCGCGCGAGAAGATCGACGGCATCGCCGCGCAGATCGCCACACGGCTCGGAGGGCCCGCCCTCGTCGCACTCGCCGAAATGCAGGACGACAGCGGCGATAGCGACGACGGCGTCACGACGGCGGCCGGCAGCTTTGGCGCCCTCGTCGCCGCGATCGAGGTGGCCGGCGGTCCGGCGTACCGCTTCGTGCAGATCGATCCCGCGGACGGCGCCGACGGCGGCGCGCCCGGCGCCAACATCCGAGTCGGCTTTCTCTACGATCCGCTGCGCGTGTCGTTGGGCGATGGGTCTCCGCGGATCGGCGACGCGACGACGGCGATCGGGTTCGACTCACGCGGCGTCCTCGACCTCGACGCCGGACGCATCGACCCCGCCGACGCCGCGTGGTCCGGGAGCCGCAAGCCACTCGCGGCGCGCTTCCGCTGCGGCGGGCAGACACTCGTTGCGATCGCGCTGCACCTGCGCTCGAAGAGCGGCGACGGTCCGCTCTTCGGTCGCTTCCAACCGCCGATCGAAGCGTCGCGAAGCGCGCGCCGAGAGCAGGCGGACGTCGTCGGCGGCTTCGTCGAGGGAATCCTCGCGGCCGATCCCGGCGCGGCCGTCGTGGTGCTGGGAGACCTGAACGACTTCGACTTCTCGCCGGCGCTCGCGCGGCTCGAAGCAGCCGGACTGCGCAACTTGACGAAGCAGCTCCCGGAGTCGGAGCGCTACAGCTTCGTGTTCGACGGCAACGCGCAGGCGCTCGACCACGTGCTGGTGAGCGAGGTCCTCGCCAGCTCGGCGCGCTACCAGATCGTCCACCTCAACAGCGAGTACCGCGCCGCCGATCGCGCCAGCGATCACGACCCCGTGGTCGCGCAGCTCGCGATGCCGGCGCCCGAGCCCGCTGCGGTCGCGCGCGCACTCGCGTCGGGATGCGCCCTCGCCAGCCTCGCTGCGCTGCGAACCCGGCTATAGCGCCTGCAAGACGCGGCGCGCGCGATACAGGTCAGACTTCACCGCGTCTTCCGTCCTGTCGAAATCGCGTGCGATCTCGCGGATCGACTGATGCTGGATGTGATGCATCTCGAAGAGCTGCCGCTGCTCGGACGTCAGCTCGAGGGCAGCCGTCGACTCGAGCTGTGCGATGCGCTCGACGCACTCGTAGTGATCGTACGGCGTGGGCTCGCGGCGCAGCATCGGGAACATCAGGTCGATGGCCTCGGGTTCCTGATCGGTCACGAGCGGCACCGTGGCGCAGCGCTTCTTCTTGAAGCGGTTCGCGACGGTTCGCCGGGCAACCCCGTGCACCCAGGCCGCGAAGGGCGCCTCGCCGCGGAACGTTCCAATCGAGGAGAAGATGTTGATGAACACGTCCTGAACGGTCTCCTCGGTGTCCGCGCGGTTCCGGACGTGCTTGTCGACGAAGTGATAGACGCGCGATAAGTAGCGCTCGTACAAGATCTCGAAGGCCTCCTCGTCGCCCTCGCGCACCCGCCCGATCAGCGCGTCATCCAGCATCGCCGCAAATTCGACCCTTTCCGCATCCAGCATGTCCGGCTCTCCTCTGCCAGTTCAGTTCAATTCCCGCTCGAGTAATCCCAGTCGACGCAGCACAGCGTCGGCCGCAACTGCTCGCTGGCGACGACGCCGCCACGCGCGATTGCGAACGAACTCCGCACCGAAGAACGCAGCGAAGCCGACGAGAGCGGAGCGAACTCGAGCGCTTTCTCATGGCCCATTGGGCGCTGGGTAGAGCTCTTTCAACGGGAGCGCTGTCATGCCCGCGACATGGCGCCCGTCTCGAAACGCGACGAGTGCCTGAGCGATGACGGCTCTACGACATTCACGAAACGCGCCTCGTGCACGGCTCGCAGCAAGCACGGCTGCGATTCGCGTGTGTGGATTGGAAGATGGGATACTCGTTGCCGCCGGCGCCGACTCGGGCACCGTATCGGGACGCCGATGTCGAACTCGCGGAGCGCGGCGCTGCCGGGGATCCCCGTTCCGCAGTGCGCGCGCGCCATCCGAATCGCAAGCGTGCGAAGCTCTCGCTGCCCGGCAGGCCTGGCCGCCCACGGCAGGGGTTCGAAGCGGGTCGGTGGAGAATCAGCATGGTCGACGAGCGCGAGACCGAGGACGCGGCGCAACGAGTCGAGGTGCCGCACGCGCAGCTCGCGCCGGAACTGCTGCGCCGGCTCATCGAGGAGTTCGTGACGCGCGACGGCACCGACTACGGGGCGGTCGAGCGCACGCTCGGCGAGAAGGTCGCCGTCGTATTGCAGCAACTGGAGACCGGCGAGGTGGCGATCGTGGTCGACGCGGAGAGCGAGACCGTCGACATCGTCGTTCGGCGTCCGGGCTGAAGATCGGCGCAGCCGGTCTCGGCGAGCGCATCGCCCGTCGCGGCCCCGCGAAGGCGCGCCCGCGCCGATGGGCTACACGCGGATCGGTCGCCCGATGCGACACGCCAGCGTCGGCCTCGCCGTCGAGGCGGTCGCGCTTGATTCGGCAGGCGGCTTCGGGGTAAGGTCGGCGCGTGGCATTCGATCCGCGCTGGCAGCGTCGCACCGTAGCGCTCGCGGCGCTCGCCGTGGCGTGCGCCGTCGCGTGGCTCTGGCTGGAACGCGAGCCCGCCGCTCCCGAGCAGAGCCCGGCGCCCATCGAGGTCGCGGAAGCTCCGGCCAGCGAGGCGCCCGCAGCGAGCGAGGCCGCGCCGGAGCCCGAACTCCATCCGCCTCTCGTCCCGGAAGGAGAAGGCGCCCTGGACGAGCCCCCGCCGTTCGCGTCGATCGACCTCGAGGCGGTCCGCGCGGCGCTCCCCGACAATCTCTACTGGGAAACCGCCGCTCCGACGCAGGACCCGCGGCTCCTCGGCGACCGGGAACGTGCAAAGGCCCATTGGAACGACCAGTACGGCAAGATCCTTTCCGGCACCGGAACCGAGGAAGAGATCAAGGCATTCTTCGATCACCGGATGCGGCTCTCGAGCGACTCCGTCCGCTTCGTCGACTGGGTGATCGAGCACCAGGGCGACGAACTCTCCGAGCAGGATCTTTCGCTGCTCCACGTCGCGAAGCGCCTCCATCTGGCGCGCCTCGAGGAAGTCCCGCGACGCATGCAGGAGGCCCTCGACCGCAAGGCCAAGCAGGACGCGGCGCGCGAGGCGTGGCTCGCCGAGCAGCGCGAGTTCGAGGGCGAGGGCGCGGAGGCGCCGCCCGGCCCGGACGACGTCTCGAGCCAGAATGACGCTCCTTGACGCAGCGCGGCGTCACGTCTCGAGACAATTCTTCTTGAGTTCCGTTCCACTTTCGTGATATCGGGGCTGCACCATCTAACGGGGAGGGCGCAGCGAAATGCGTGCTGGCAGGAGCGATCGACGAACCGCTGGGCGACTTCAGGCCTCTAGACTCACCACCTGGGGCATCGCGCTGCTCGCGACCGCCTTCGCGATCGCGCAAGCGCGCGCGATCGGCATCGAAGACGTCGTCGACGGCGGCAACACCTACGCGTGGCAGAAGGTGGAGTTACCCGGAACGATCTGCGGCGACGGCTCGCAGTACCGCTTCTGGTACTACGACAGCCCGACCTCGAACAACCTGCTGATCTCGTTCGAGGGCGGCGGCGCCTGCTGGGACTACGCGACCTGCAGCGGCCGCGCGGGCGTACTCGGCGCCGCGCACCCGAACGGCATCCCGACCGACTACATCCACGACTTCGAGCCGCAGTACGTGTCGCCGCTGGTGAACGGCGCCGATCCCGGCATTCCCGGTGCGCGCCAAGAAGAACATCGCGACCAACGGATTCGACATGGTCTACGTGCCGTACTGCACCGGCGACGTGCACGTCGGCAACAACGTCGTCGACCTACACCGACCCGACCGGCGCGAATCCGCCGATCACCTGGCGGCACAACGGCTACAACAACACCATCGCGATCCTGAACTTCCTGCACACCCGCTTCCCGAGCATCAACAAGCTGCTGGTGACGGGCTTCAGCGCCGGCGGCGTGGCGTCGCAGCGCGGCCTACTACTTCAGCGCGCCGCACGCTGCTGCCGACCAAGGGCTACATGCTGAACGACTCGGGGCCGATCTTCCCGGCGCCGAACTCCACCTACAAGTCGCGGCCGCTGCACGACCTGATCAAGACGCAGTGGAACCTGACCTCGCTCTACAGCCAGCTGCCGGCGTCGTTCAACCAGAACGACTTCGGCACGCATGACCGACATGATCGCGACAGCAGTTCCCGACCGACTCGCTCGCCTACACCGGGTACTCGAGCGACTACAACTTCTCGCGCTTCTCGTACGAGCGCTTCTACCCGGGCATCACCCAGGCGACGGTCCTGGCCTACTGGCGCGCCGACCAGACCAACCTCATCAACAAGATGAAGACCTACGCGAACTTCAGCTACCACGTTCCGTGGCACCGCCCGATCAACGACAGCCACTGCTCGTCGATCATCACCTTCATCGGCAGCCACGCCTGCCCGAGCATCCGCAAGAAGTACTGGTACGAGATTCCGTGGCCGCAGATCCTGGAAGTGCACGAGCGGCTTCACGGCCGATCGAGACGTTCCTCGCCAACTGGATCACCAACAACCAGCAGCAGCGGATCGTCGAGACCGAGAACTACTACAACAACGAAGATCTCGGGCATGCAGATCGTCGCGCCGCTGATCAACGACGCGATCGCCGGCAACTGAGAAGAGACTCCGCAGCGAACCGGCTGGGGCGATGGGTGTCGCCCCAGCCGGTTTTCGTTGGCGTGGACTAGGCTGTGCTCCCGATGCGCCGTGCCGCTCTCCTTCTCGTGCTCGCGACTGCTCGCTCCGAGCGCAGCCCGCGCAGGCGATCCCGCGCCGCACGCCGGTCCAGCGCTCGGCATCGGCGAGCCGCGCGCGCCCGAGCGCTTCACGCTCGAGCTGCGCTACCTGCAGGCCGCGCGCGACGGCGACCGGAAGACGCTCGAGATCGCGCTCGCGCGCGGCGTCGCGGTCGACACCAAGGACGATCTCGGCCGTTCGGCGCTGCTACTCGCGACGCACGACGCGGGAAGCCTCGAGCTCGTGAAGCTGGCTCCACGCGCGCGGCGCCGCGCTCGACGAGCCCGACAGCGGCGGCCGCGCGCCGATCTCCTGGGCCGCCGCGGACGGGCGCATCGAGATCCTGCGCTGGCTCGCCGCCCAGGGCGCCGCGACCGACCGCAAGGACATCGAGCAGCGAACGCCGCTCTTCCACGCCGTCTCCACCGAGCAGCTCGAAGTGGTCGGAGTTCCTACTCGACCATGGCGCCAACCCGAACACACCCGATCACTACGGCGACACGCCGCTGATGCTGGCGTGCTCGAAGGGCTACGACGCGCTCGCCGAGCTGCTGCTGCGCCGCGGCGCCGACGCCGCGCTGCGCAACCAGGAGGGCAAGACCGCCGCCGACCGCGCCGCGCCCGGTGCGAACGATGTGCCGCGGGGCCGGTGCGCTCCAGACGCCGCGTTGACGGCTCGCTCGCGTCGCGAGGGAACCGCGGTCCATGGCTGCGCCGCGCTCGGCGGCGTGCTCTTCTGCCTCGGCTACGTCGGCTTCGGGATCTGGCCGCTCGCGCTGGTCGCGTGGGCAGTGCTCTTCGCCGCGCTCGAAGCGGCGCGAAGCCGCGGTCCTGGCGCCTCGGCGCTGGCGGGCTTCGTCTTCGGCTTCGTCGCCCACGCTGGCGGCTACGCCTGGCTCTGGCGTCTCGTCGACGTGTTCCTCGGCGGCCAGATCGCGGTCGGCGCGGCGCTCTGGCTCGCACACGCGATCTGGTTCGCCGCGAGCTACGCGATCTACGCGCTGCTCTACCGAGCCATCCGCGCGCGCGGCTGGCCGATCGCGCTCGCGGGGCCGGCGCCGCTCGTCGCGCTCGAATGGCTCTACCCGCAGCTCTTTCCGGTGCATCTCGGCGACGCCTTCGTCGATCGGACACGCTTCGTGCAGATCGCCGACCTCGGCGGGCCGCTCGCAGTGACGGCACTCGCCGTGCTCGTGAACGCCGCGCTCTTCGAGACGTTCCGCTGGCGGCGCAGCCGGCGCGCAGCACCGCTTGCCACCTGGCTCGCGACGGCCCTCGCGCTGGCGGCCGCCGCCGGCTACGGCGCCTTCCGGATCGCCGCGCTCGAGCGGACGGCAGCGGCAGCGCCCGGCGTTGCGCGTCGGCATCGTGCAGGGCAACGCCGACGTGCTCGCGAAGCGCCGCGACCCGGAGCGCATGCACGAACTCTACCTGGCGCAGACGCGCGAGCTGCTGGCAGCGGGCCCGCTCGATCTCGTCGTCTGGCCGGAGACGGTCTACACGCGCGGCATCCAGGGTCCGCTGCCCGTCGCGGGCCAGCTGATCCGCCGCGACATCGAGGTGCCGCTGCTCTTCGGCGCCGCCTCGCTTCGTTCCGCGCCCGACGGTCGCACGCGCAAGTACAACTCGGCCTTCCTGATCGCCGCGGACGGCACGATCCGCGACGGCTACGACAAGAACCTGCTGGTCCCGTTCGCCGAGCGGCTGCCCTTCGGCGACTCGCTGCGCGCGCTCTTTCCGCACGCGCAGGATTTCGGCGCGAGCGACGCGACGCCGCCGCTCGTGCTCGGCGCCTGGAGGATGGCGACACCGATCTGCTACGAGGCCGCCGTTCCGGGCTTCGTGCGCCGCATGGTGGCGGAGGCGCGGCCGAATCTGCTGGTGATGCTCTCGAACGACGCCTGGTTCGGAGACTCGCACGAGCCGTGGATCCATCTCGCGGTGGCGCGCATGCGCGCCATCGAGCACCACCGCTTCGTCGTGCGTGCGACCAACAGCGGCGTCAGCGCCGTGATCGATCCCGCCGGCCGGTTCGTGACACGCAGCGGCCTGCTCACGCGGGAGAACCTGCGCGCCACGGTGCGGGCGTTCGACGGCGAGACGCTCTACGGCCGCGCCGGCGACTGGGCCGGATGGCTCGCAGCAGCGGCTTGCGGCGCGATGGCGCTCGTCGCAGCGCCCGGCTCCCGGCGCAGCTGATCGAGGCCGCGATCGCCACCGCGCCGTTCGGGCTGAGCAGCGGCGTACCGCGTCTGTGTCAGCACCGGGCGTCACGCTGCCCGAGTTCGGACCAGCCGAAGTGGGCCACCAGCTCCTCGAGCATCTTCTCCAGCGTGATGCCGTGCAGCGGATCGCGCGGTCCAGGTGCGTTCATCGCCTGCGATCATACGCCAGCGTCGTCTGACGCCGGGCGGGCTGCGGGCGTTGCAGTTGCAGGCCCCCGAAGGCCCATGCAAGACTGGGCGCCCCACCCCGCCGAGGACGATCTGCGGCTGCTTCCGCTGCAACCAGGCCAACATGAGTGACGATTCTCCGAGCGACCTGATTCCGACGCGGCGCAAGCAGGGTTCGCGCCGCGCTGCGCAGCGCTCGCTGCAATCTCGACGCTGGCGCTACACGTTCCGATGCCTCGCCGGCCTCTTCGGTTTCACGGCCGTGGCGCTCGCGGTCGTCGATCACGGGATTCTCGCGTGGATCGAAGCGTCGACTTCGTCCGACTCCCGGCCTCGCGTTCAACTGGCGACGCGAAGCTGGCAGCAGGAGAACGCGCGCATCAACGAGAACAACTTCGCCAAGATCCTGTTGGCGCCGGACGAGTGGATCTGGCGTTCGCGCGGCTTCCCGGCGACCGAGGCGCGCAAGAAGCCGCATCGCATCGTGGTCGTCGGCGACTCCTTCGTCTGGGGCGATGGCTACGCCAACATGAACGACATCTGGTGGCGACAGCTCGAACGCGAGCTGCGCCGCCGCGGCTACGCCGACGTCGAGGTGATGGGGCTCGGCGCCTGCGGCGCGTCCACCCGGCAGGAACTCGAGCGCTTGCGCAAGGTGCTGCCGCGCCATCGCCCGGATCTGGTGATCTGGAGCTACGTCACGAACGATGCCGACGAGGGTCTCGTCAAGCAGTTCGACTACGAGAGACTCAACAGGGATCGCGTCGTCCGCTACCACCAGGGTCGCGCTGAAAATGGCTGGTTTCGCCGGCTGAACTTCCAGTTGGAGCAGCGCCGCCGCGAGAAACTGCTCGCGACCCTGCCGGGCGAGAAACGCGGCTACGAATACAACGAATGGGAGCTGCGGCTGATCGAGCCGGCGAATCTCGCGGCCTACGAGAAGACATTGCGGGACGTGTCCGCGTTCATGCGCGAAGCGCGCACACCCTACTTCTTCATCACGCTGCCGAACCATCCCGGCGAAGCCTCGTTCCGACCCCGCTATGCGCCCGTCAAGCCGCTCTTCGCCGCCGCTGGCATCCCGCTGCTGCGACACCCTCGACGACTTCGTGGCGGCCTATCCGCCCGGGAAGCAACTGCTCAACGATCTCGGCTGGGGCATCAATCCCGCCAACGCGCACCCCGGCGTGGTGTCGACGCGATTCTACGCACGCGAGGCGGCGGATTTGTTGGAGCGCTCCTACGCATCCGTGCTCGGCCCGCGCGGCGAGCCCGAGTCGAATCCCGTGCCCGAAGTCAACGACTGGATGCCCGCAAAGCTCGCGGTCGAAGAGAACACGACCGGGCGCATCCGCTTCGTGTATCCGATCGATGACGGCACGATGCTGCGAATGCCGCTCGAACGGAGCCATGTCCAACTGCATTTGTCCGTGCCCAGTAATCTCGGCGAGATCCGCCTCGCCGGTCCCAACCTGGCGACCGCCCAGATCCATCTCACCCGGGCGAACCCGCAGGACGGCATCGACTACGGCGCGCTGACGACCGAGCCGCAGCAGAGCGGGACGCAGTTGAAATGGGAGCTTCCCGGCGCAACCGGCCAGCTCGTCAACACCGTCCGCGTCGTCGCCGAGTTCGCCGGCGACGACCGTTCCCTGACGCTCGACCTCGTCGCGAAAGCGCCATGAGCCAGCCGCTCCGCATCCTCGGCATTTCCGCCTACTACCACGATGCCGCCGCCGCGTTGCTGGAGGACGGCCGCATCGTGGCTGCCGCGCAGGAGGAACGCTTCACGCGCATCAAGGGGGACTCCACGTTCCCCCACCACGCGATCTCGTTCTGCCTCGACACCGCCGGCATCCACGAAGCGGAACTCGACTACGTCGTCTTCTACGAGAATCCCCTCACCAAGTTCGAGCGGCTGCTGACCACCTACCACCTCACCGCGCCGCACAGCTTCACGAGCTTCATCGAGGCGTTTCCCTCCTGGCTGACCGAGAAGGTCTGGCTGGAGAACGAGATCGCGCGCGAGATGGGCTTGGAGAAGCGGATCTACTTCTGCGATCACCACCTTTCGCATGCGGCGAGCGCGTTCTTCCCGTCGCCCTTCGAGTCGGCCGCGATCCTCACCGTGGACGGCGTCGGCGAGTGGTCCACCACCACCTGGGGCGTGGGCGACGGCAATCACGTCGAGTTGCGCGAGCAGATCCGCTTCCCGAACTCGTGGGGCCTGCTCTACTCGGCGTTCACCCACTACACCGGCTTCAAGATCAACAGCGGCGAGTACAAACTGATGGGCCTGGCTCCGTATGGAAAGCCACGCTTCGCCGATCGGATCCTCGATCGACTGCTGCGGCTCGGCGCGGACGGCTCGATCGTGCTGAACCAGGCGTACTTCGGCTACAGCGGCGGCCTGCGCATGACGAACGAGCGCTTCCACACGCTCTTCGGGGGGCAGCCGCGCGAGCCCGAATCCAGGATCACGCAACGGGAGATGGATCTCGCCGCCAGCATCCAGCTCGTGCTCGATGAAGCCGTCCTGCGTATGGCGCGCCACGTGCGCGGTCGCACGGGCCTCGATCATCTCGTCCTCGCCGGGGGCGTCGCGCTCAACGTCGTCAGCATCGGACGACTCGCCTCGGCCGGCGTCTTCCGCGAACTCTGGGTGCAGCCGGCTTCGGGTGACGCCGGCAGCGCGCTCGGCGCCGCGCTGTGGATGTGGCACCAGAAGCTCGGCCACCCGCGCCTGCCGGCGAAACCCGACGCGATGCAGGGCGCCTTTCTGGGACTCGAGATTCCGCCGGCGTCGCGCGAGGACGACGCCACGCTCGAGAAGCTCGGCGCCGTCTGGGACGTGCTCGAAGGTGCCGCGCTCGAGCAGCGGATCGCCGCTTCGATCGCGGCGGGCAAGGTCGTGGCGGTGGCGCGCGGCCGCGCGGAGTTCGGTCCCCGGGCGCTCGGCGCGCGTTCGATCCTCGGCGATGCGCGGCTGCCGCAGATGCAGTCGCACATGAACCTGAAGATCAAGTTCCGCGAGAGCTTCCGGCCGTTCGCCCCGATGGTGCTCGCGGAGGACGCGCGCGACTACTTCGACACGACCCAGGAGAGTCCGTACATGCTTCTCGTGTACCCCGTCACCGCGCGCCGCCGGATCGTGGCGGCGGACGACGGACTCACCGGCATCGACCTGCTCAAGGTGCCGCGCTCGGAGATCCCGGCCGTGACGCACGTCGATCACTCGGCCCGCGTCCAGACCCTCGACGCGGAGCGCAATCCCTTCATCACGGGGGTGCTTCGACGCTTCAAGCAGATGACTGGGTGCCCGGTACTCATCAACACGTCCTTCAACGTGCGCGGCGAGCCGATGGTGAACACCGTCGAGGACGCCTATCGCTGCTTCATGGCGACGGAGATCGACTGTCTCGTCGCCGGCAATCGCTTTCTGGAGCGCGAGCAGCAGAGACCCGTCGCCCGCTCGACGACGAGCAGCGCGCGCAGTGGCTGCAGCGCTTCGAGCTGGACTGAGGCGTCGATGCGTTCCAGCTACCTCAGTCGGCTGCGGGAGCGCGTCGCGTTCCTCGCACTGAAACGCCAGATCGTGCTGGGGCTGGTCGGCGGCTGGCTGCTGCTCCTGTTGGGCGGCTTCCGCCACCTCTACGTCGCCACGGCCCGCGAAGCGACGTCGTTCGCGCTGATCGCCGCGGGCGCCGCACTCTTCGGCGTCGGGCTTGTCTGGCCGCAGGGGCTGGCCATCGTCGAATCGGCCATCCGCGCCGCCACCGGCTGGATCGGGAAGGGAATCCTGCTGGCGTTCCTCTCGCTGACCTACTTCCTGATCATCACGCCGGTGGGTGTCGCCTGGCGGGCGCTGCGCGGCGGCGATCCGTTCTACGCATGGATCGGACGAAGCGCCTGCCGTCATGCAGGGATGGGTGCCGAAGTCGGTCGTGGACGACCGGCGTTCCGCCTCGTCCGAAGCCGCGATGCGCCCGCTCTCGAGCCAGCTCTTCGTCGTGATCGGTTACTTCCTTCGCAACGGCCATTTCGTGCTGCTGCCGGTCGTCGTCTTCCTGCTGCTGGCCGGTCTGGTGCTCTTCTTCGTCAAGAGTTCCGCCCTCGCCCCGTTCATCTACACGCTTTTCTGAGCGCGCCGCGCAGGAGTCCTGGATGTCGCTGCTCCGCTCTCGAACCACGCACGTATGCGCCGTTCTGCTCGCCGCGACGGCGGCCGCCGTCACGCTGCGCAACGCGCCGGCCGAGCCCGCCCGATTCGTCGCCAGCCGCCGCGATCTCGGCGACCTGATCGTGCTCGAGGTCGGCGGCAGCTACCAGGAGATGGGACGCCAGCAGGCTGATCTGCTCGGCGACGATCTGCGTCGCGTCTACGCGGTTCAGCGTCAGGAGCACGAAGCCGCCGTGGCGCGCGGCGGCCTCGGCGATCGCGTGCTCGACGCGGTGGGCATTCCGCTCTGGAGCGGGATCGGCGGCCACTTCGAGGACAGCCACTTCCACGAGGAACTCGCGGGCATGGCGGAGGGACTCGGCGTGCCGCGCCGCGATCTGCTGCGCGCGCTGCTGGCGCTCGGCGGAGGCTCGACCGTGTTCGCCGCCACCCGCAGCGCAACCGCCGACGGGCAGGCGCTGATCGGCCGCAACGTCGACTGGGACGACGCACTCGGCGCGCGGCGGCCGGTCGTCGTCCGACTGCATCCGAGCAACGGCGACCTCGAGCACCTGTTCGTCGGCTGGCCGCTGGTGGGACTCCCGACGGTCGGCGTCAACGCGGCGGGCTTCGCGCTCTCGTTCAACTATTTCGAGACCGACCCGCAGGTGGGGATGTGGCTTCCGCAGTGGCCGCAGCGCCGCGCGCTCCAGACCGCGCGCAGCGTGGAAGAGGGAATCCAGATCTTTCTGCGCGCACGCGAGCGCGGCATCTCGTCCTTCATGGTGATGGCCGACGCCGCGGGCGATCTCGCGATGGTGGAGTGCTCGCCGAGCCGCTGCGCGG
Organism: uncultured delta proteobacterium; assembly: GCA_963801625.1. Taxonomy (GTDB): domain Bacteria; phylum Myxococcota_A; class UBA9160; order UBA9160; family PR03; genus PR03. The sequence goes on along the minus strand of CAWDFQ010000009.1, from coordinate 6,246 downwards.
TGTTCCGCCCCGGCGGCGACTGGTTCGGCCAGGCGAACCATGCGCGCACGCCCGAGATGATCGCCTTCGACCGCTACCGTTCGCCCGATTCGTTCGACCGTCGCTCCGGCATCGAGAGCGCGGTCGCGCAGCATCTGGGAGCGCTCACGCCCGAAGCGGCGGCCGGGATCCTGCGCGACCGCGCGACCCATCCGTGGCCGAACGCGTCGAACGTCGCGAATCTCAGCGTGCTGAACGCCGCCATCGTGCACCCGGCCTCGCGCACGCTCTGGCACTCGACGACGATGCAGCCCGAGGCGCCGTTCGGAGCCTACGCGGGTTTCACGCTCGATCCGAATGCACCGCCGCCCGCGACGATCGCGGCGTCGCCGCTGCTCGGCACTGACACCATGATGCGCGAGCGCGCCGAGGTGGCGAAGGCGCGCGCGGCGCTGCACGCGCTCGTCGAGGAGCGGCCCGCCGAGGCGCGCACCGGCTTCGACGCGCTGCTCGCCGAAACGCCGCCCGTGCTCGACCCGCTGCGTCTCGCGATCGGTGCGGCGGCCGCGCGCTTCGAGCAGCAGGAGTTTGCAGGCGCCGCGGAGCTACTCGCCGCAGCCTCGGCCGAGGCCGCGCCCGCCGACGTGCGGATCTACGCGCTCTCGCTGCGCGCGCTCTGCGCCGATCGCCTCGGCCAGCGCGAAGAGGCGGCGTCGTTGCATCGCGCCACGCTCGCCGTGATCGACGCGCACCCCGAGTGGAACATCTTCGAGAAGGTCGCCGCCCTGGCGCGCGAGGGCAGCGAGCATGCGCTCGCCGATCGCAAGCCCGAACTCTCATACTACGTGCTGCGACTGCCGTTCTAGCAGGCCCGCCTTTCGGCGGCCATCCGCAGCCCATCAATCGAGCCGCACGCGCTCGCCGTGTTGGGGCACGATGGCGGGACAGCGGATGCGCTCGCCGATGGCGCGCTGCAGCGCGAAGGCCGCCTCGGCTTCGCCGTGTACGACGAAGGCCGTGCGCGGGGCGGCCGGAGCGCTCGCCAGCCACTGCAGCAGTTCTCCGCCGTCGGCGTGGACCGAGAAGCCGGAGGCGTCGACGATCTCGGCGCGCACCGGCACGTAGCGACCGTGCATCTTCAGCGTGGTCGAGCCGCGCAGCAGCGCGCGGCCGCGCGTGCCCTCGGCCTGGTAGCCGACCAACACGACGCTGTTGCGCGCTTCGGGCAGACGCCGCGCCAGGTGGTGCAGCACGCGACCGCCCGTGGCCATCCCCGACGCCGAGATGATGATCGCGGGCAACGCGGCGTCGTGGATCGCCTTCGAGTCGTCGGCGCTGTGGGCCTCGATGAGCCCGCCCGGGTCGAAGGGCGCCGGAAGGCCCCGAAACTCCGGGCGGATCTCCGGATCGCCGTCCTTCGCGGCGCGCTCGTAGACGGCGAGCGCCGCCAGCGCCATCGGCGAATCGACGTAGACGGGCAGATCGGGGATGCGGCCCGCCTGCACCAGGCGCCGCAGCGTCAGCAGCACCACCTCGGTGCGGTCGACCGCGAACGCCGGAATCACGATCGCGCCGCGCCGCGCCGCGGTACGCACGATCGCGTCGACGAAGCGCTCGAGCGCTGCGGCGTCGTCGTGGCGGCGGTCCCCGTACGTGGACTCGATGACGCAGGTCGCGACGGCATCCGGAGGCTCGGGCGGAAGCAGGATCTCGTGCTGCGGGCGGCCGAGATCGCCGGAGAAGAGCAGCGCGTCGTCGGCGTGGCCTTCGAGGTCGACGCGCGTCCAGGCGGCACCGAGGATGTGACCGGCCCGCCGCAAGCTGGCGCGTACGCCCGGTGCGGCTTCGATCGGCGCGCCGAACGGCACCGGCCGCAGCCGCCGCAGCGCCGCCTGCGCGTCGGCCTCGCTGTAGAGCGGCAACGCGGGCGTGTGTTTCGAGAACCCCTTGCGGTTGGCGTAGGCCGCGTCCTCTTCCTGCAAGCGCCCGCTGTCGGGCAGCACGATCGCGGCGAGCGCGGCGGTGTTGGGCGTGCAGTAGACCGGGCCGCGGAAGCCGTCGCGCACGAGCGCAGGCAGGTAGCCCGAGTGATCGAGATGCGCGTGCGTGAGAACCACGGCGTCGAGTTGCTCCGGCGGCACCGGGAACGGATCCCAGTTGCGCAGGCGCAGCTCCTTCAGGCCCTGGAAGAGCCCGCAGTCGAAGAGCACGCGCGCGCGCGACGTCTCGAGCAGGAAGCGAGAGCCGGTGACGGTGCGCGCGGCACCGAGAAAACGCAGCGTCGGGGAAGCGCCCGGCGAGGGCGAAGGTCGGATCGTGGAAGGAGTCATCGCCCCAGCATACCCGCAACGCGTCGGCGGATTCGAAGAGAAGACGCGAGCAGGGACTGGCGCACTCCACCTCAACTGTGACGCGCGGCCGCAAGGCCAGTCGGCCACCCGACATCGTTCGAGGCTGCGCCAGACCTCGCGGGGCCCTCGGCCGAGAGGCCACTGCTTGGCGCAGATTCTGCACAGGATCGAATGCAGGCAACTCCGAGGAGTGCGCCGTGGACTACATCCGATGGTTCGACAGCTTGACGCTGGACGACATCCCGCTCGTCGGCGGCAAGAACGCTTCGCTCGGCGAGATGATCCGCACGCTCACGCCACTCGGTGTCCGGGTGCCCGACGGCTTCGCCTTGACGGCGCACGCCTATCGGGCGCTCCTCGACGGGCCGGACGTGCGCAGCCGCCTGCGTCGGGCGCTCGCGGGGATCGACCGGAACGACGTCGAGTCGCTGCGCGCCGCCGGCGAGCGCGCCCGGCGCATCGTGCGCGAGGCGCCCTTCCCGCCCGCGCTGCTACACGAGGTCGAGACTGCCTACGCGGCGCTGTCGCGCCGCTACGGATCGGAGGCGGTCGATGTGGCGGTGCGCTCGAGCGCTACCGCCGAGGATCTGCCGACCGCGAGCTTCGCCGGCCAGCAGGAGACCTACCTCAACGTCCACGGCGTCCCGAATCTGGTGGACATCACCGCTTCGCCCTGCAGGTTGATCGAGCGGCGCGGGATGCGGATGCTGGAGGTGGGCTTGACCGCAAGATGCGCGACAATGTCCTGCCCGGTAGAGATGCCGCCGAGGATGCCGCCGGCATTGTTCGACAGGAATCCCTGCGGCGTCATCTCGTCTCGCCGTGCTGGCTGCCGTGCTGCGTCACGCTGGCGAAGCCCGCGCCGATCTCGACGCCCTTCACCGCGTTGATGCTCATCAGCGCATAGGCGATCTCGGCATCGAGACGGTCGAGCACCGGCTCGCCCCAGCCCACCGGCACGTTCTCCGCCACCACCATCAGTTTCGCGCCGATCGAATCGCCGGACTTGCGCAGCCCGTCCATGTAGTCTTCGAGCGGCTGCACCACGCCGGGATCCGGTGAAAAGAACGGATTGTGGCTGACCCCGTCCCAGCTCTTGAACTGGATTTCGATCTCGCCGATCTGCGTCAGGCAGCCGCGGACGATGACACCATAGCGTTCGTTCAGCCATTTCTTCGCGATCGCACCGGCCGCGACGCGCACCGCCGTCTCGCGCGCCGATTGCTCGCTCCTGCACCGCGATGGTCGCGTACGCCGTATTCTGGCAAATAGGTGTAATCGGCGTGGCCGGGGCGGAATCGTCCGCGGACGCCGCCGTAATCCTTCGAGCGCGCATCGATCGTTCGCGATCAACAGCGCGATCGGCGTGCCGGTGGTCCTGCCCTCGAACACGCCGGACAAAATCTCGACCGTATCCGACTCGCGGCGCTGCGTGACATGGCGCGAGGTGCCGGGCTTGCGCCGGTCCAGGTCATGCTGGATATCGGCTTCGTTCAGCGCCAACTGCGGGCAGCCGTCCACCACGCAGCCGAGCGCCGGGCCGTGCGATTCGCCGAACGAAGTCACTGTGAACAGGGTACCGAGTGTGTTTCCAGACATAAGACTAAACCTCGCTAAATTTTCGCTGCAAGTTTAACATACCACATACCGTCATTCCGTGTCATAACCAGCGACTTGGTTGGCGTTTGCTGATAACCTAGTCGAATGGCTAGTAGTTTCATCAGGCCGGAATCTAGCGGTTCTATTCGAAATGTCTTTAAGGTTTTGTCTCCGCGATGCGGAGGATTTTTTGCTGACCGGATTTCTGCTCTGCGCCGGAATGACGAACTGGAGAGTTAGTCGATGAAAGCGATATTGATGACCGCCGCAGGCAGACCCGAAGTGCTGGCCCATGTACGATGTCGAAAAACCCGAACTGCCCTCGCCGCACCATCTGCGCGTCAAACTTGCCGCGGCCGGGCGTGAATCCGCTGGATGCCAAGCTGCGCGCCAAGCCGTTCTACTATCCCGACAAGCTGCCCGCGATACTCGGCTGCGACGGCGCAGGCATCGTGGAAAAAATCGGCAGCGCAGTGACGCGCTTCAATGAAGGCGATGCGGTGTATTTCGACAACGGCGGCATCGGCGACGAGCCGGGATGCTATGCCGAATATGCCGTGGTGCATGAAGATTATTGCGCGTCTCCCCCCGCCAACGTCGGCCCGCAGCACGCGCCGCATCGCCGCTGGTGCTGATCACCGCATGGGAAGCACTGATCGAGCGCGCCAATCTGCAGGCCGGGCAAACCATCCTGATCCATGGCGGCACCGGCGGTGTGGGACATATCGCTGTGCAACTGGCCAACTACCTGGGCGCACGCGCGGCCGTCACGGTCAGCGACGACAAGAAGGAAGGGCTGGCGCAAGGGCCTCGAAGCAGAAAAGATCGTCCGCTACAAGGAGATGGATTTCGTGATGGACGTAGAGGAATGGTCGGACAACAAAGGAGTAGACGTGGTGCTGGACACGATAGGCGGCGAAACCTTTTCTGCGCTCGTTGAACGCACACGCATCGGCGGAAAAATCGTCACGTTGCTTGCCACACCAATGTCGCCGGAGGACACGCAACTGGCGCGGGTGCGCAACCTGTCGATATGCTACGAACTGATGCTGACGCCGCAAGTGATGAAGCAACACGATGAACGCATCCGCCAGCGCAAGATACTCGAACAATGCGCGCAACTCGTCGAAGCCGGCAAACTAGGCGTGCTGGTCTCATATGCGCTGCCGCTGAACGAGGCGCCGAAGCGCATCGACTGATCGAGAAGGGCAACGTGCTGGGGAAGATCATATTGACGATGGAGTGAAACGCCAAACCGACGTGTAGGAGCGGGCTTCGCCATTCTTGAGCCTGACGGCTGCCCGCGATCATCCCTATTGTTCGCGGCTGGCCCGCTCCCACACGTTCATGTCATCCTCCCGATTGCGCATGTGATCTGCCACCTTGGCGAACGCGGCGGAAAGTTCCTTGCGCAAAGCATCATCATCGACCACTTCGTTCAATGCCTGATTCATGCACATCATCCACTGGTCACGTTCGGCGTGGAAATGGTGAACGGCAGATGGCGCGCACGCAGCATCGGATGGCCGTATTGTTCCACGTACAACTGCGGACCGCCCATCCAGCCTGTCAGGAATTTGGACAGTTTGTCCGTCGCACCCTGCAAATCTGCCGCATGAAGCTTGCGGATGCCATAAGCCTCCGGCAACTGGTCCATCAATTGGTAGAATCGTTCCACCAGCGTGTGGACTTTCTCTTTGCCGCCGATGCGTTCGTAGTGTGTCATTGTCTTGGTGCCAATCTGCATGAGTTCCTCTTTGATAAATTTGCACCGATTCTACCCTAGCCCAATGGAAACCTCGTCAGCACCTGATAACTTGCCAGCCCGTCCTTCTGCATGGATTGCACCAGCGCGAAATCCTTTATCCGCCAGCGCACCGGATGCATCGCGGGCAATGGTGCATCGGTCCAGTGAGCGTTGCGCAACAGCGTGACGTGCGGTTTGTATTCTCGCTGATCAAATTTGAAACGATGCTCCGACAGGCGCTGTTCCAGGACGCCAACCAGTTGCTCAAGATGTCGCGGTACTTTGCCGGGCGTGGCATACACGATATGGTTATGGCCCCAGTAATGCGCCGTATCAAAACATAGCTCAAAGGCTTTTCCGCTCGCTTCCTGCGCAGCCAATTGCAAAGCCTCAAGTCTGGTCTGCTCGATATTGCCGATGAATACCAGCGTGTTGTGCAGATTCTCGCCGTGCATCGCGCGCCCGCCGCACAAGTGTTGCAAAGGCTGCTGCCAGACGGCCAGTTGGCCGCGCTCGGCGGCAGTCGGCCACAGCGCGAAAAATACTTTTACCAGCGTATGGTCGGATTGA
>CAWDFQ010000008.1:0-134430 GCA_963801625.1 uncultured delta proteobacterium | reverse complement strand
GCGGTTATCGAGCCTATCTCGCCGGGAACACGGATCTCCTTGCGCTCGGGATCTGCGATGAGGCGAGCGCGTTCGCGCAGTGGCGCGACAGTGGGCGATTCAGCAGCCGAGACTTCGACAGCGGATCGCTGCGATCTGACCGCGCGAGTGGGGCGCCCGATCCCGACTACGCGATCCAGGGTGGCTTCGCGTGGCGCTACACCGATGGACAAACAGTCGTGTTCGTCACCGCAGACGCGCCAAAGCCCAACGGTTGGAACGGCAGCGATCCGCTGCTGAGCCGGTGTGCGCGCTTCGATCTCGGAGCCTCGTACAGCGCCACTGCCTACACCGCGGCGAACCCCGCGCTCCCGGGGGCACTCGCCGCGCTCGGCGGCGTCTTCGCTTCCGTGACCGATCACTACGTGAAGTACGGATTCCGCGAGGGTCGAATCGCGAGCACCGACTGGACCCAGGCGCAAAGGGACGTCTGGAACGATGCCGCCTACATGGCCGCCAACCCGGATGTCGCGGCCTATTTCGCAGGAGTCCAGCAGGCCGGTTGGGTCACCGCCGCGAAGCCCGGCTTCGCGCATTGGGTCAACTTCGGACGCGCGGGAGGGAGAGCAGACGGACAGCCGCCGGGTCAAGCAGAGTTTCAAGGAGCTGGTGGTTATCAGGCGTATCTGGCCGCGAATTTGGATCTGCTCGCCGGGGGCGTGTGCGACGCGGCATCGGCCTTCGCGCATTGGCGCGACGTCGGGCATGCCGCCGGGCGCTCCTTTGATTCCGGCCAACTGCGGTCGGATCAAGCCGGCGGCGCGAGTGATCCCGACTACGCAATCCAGGGCGGCTTCGCGTGGCGCTACACCGATGGACGCACCGTTGTGTTCGTCACGGCAGACGCGCCAAAGCCCACCGGTTGGGACGGCAGCGATCCGCTGCTGAGCCGGTGTGCGCGCTTCGATCTCGGAACCTCGTACAGCGCCACTGCCTACACCGCGGCGAACCCCGCGCTCCCGGGGGCACTCGCCGCGCTCGGCGGCGTCTTTGCTTCCGTGACCGATCACTACGTGAAGTACGGGTTCCGCGAGGGTCGAATCGCGAGCACCGATTGGACCCAGGCGCAAAGGGACGTCTGGAACGATGCCGCCTACATGGCCGCCAACCCGGATGTCGCGGCCTATTTCGTTTGGGTCCAGCAGGCCGGTTGGCGCGTCGCCGAAAAACCCGGCTTCGCGCACTGGGTCAACTTCGGGCGCGCCGACGGGCGCAACGACGGACAGCCCTGAATCCACGTAGGAGCGCCAGGACCATCGGAGCCGCGCGAGCAGCTTCGCGGACGACGGCGCGCGACGCGGCCGCGCCGCCAGCGCGCATGACGCAGCGCCCTGCCCGGGGCGCTCAACCGCCGTCGAGCGTCAGCCACGGATGACGTTCGCGCATCTCGGCGCGAACGCGCCGCGCGTTCTCGACGCGGTTCGTCTCCGTGGCGAGCATCGAGACGCCGTGGACGCGATAGCGGGCGAGGACTTCCGGGACGAGCAGTCCCTCCCATCCTGCCTCCATGCACTTGCACCAGAAGTCGTAGTCCTCCCAGCCACTTGTCCGCATGCGGTTGTAGCCGCCGAGCCGCGTCCAGGTCGATTTCGGCAGCATCGCCATCGCATCGATGTAGTTCTCGAGCTTGAGGTGCTCGAGATCCCACGACGTCGTTCCCATGAGTCCGCGGTGATCGCCGAACCGCTCGAGGATCGAGTAGGCGAAGCCGTAGCGGGAGCCCTCCAGACTCCGCATCAGCCGCTCGACGCAACGCGGATAGAGGAGATTGTCGGCGTCGAGCACCATCACGTACGTCGAGCGGGCGAGATCGATGGCGCCGTTGCGTGCGCGGGCGAGACCGGCGTTCTGCGCGTGACGCGCGAGGCAGGCTCCCGCGAAGCGGTCGCCGAAGTTTCGCATCCACCGCTCGACCCGTTCGACGCCGTCGTCCTTCGAACGATCGTCGAGCACGACGACGCCAACCGCATCGAGCGTCTGGGCGTGAACGCTCTCGAGGGCGTCGATCACGAACGTCGCGTAGTTGTAGAGCGTGATGCAGACCGTCACCTGGGCGCGCGCCAGGTCCCCGCATTCGTAGACGATCTCGCGCGGCGAGAGCTCGATCTCGCCGTTCCGGGGCTCCCCCTTCACCACGCTCTGCCCTCCGCCTCATCGGCCAGGAACGCGGCGGCGATGCCGCGCAGCGGGTAGCGGCGGCGCAGCGCCTCGAAGGCACGTTCGCGCACGGCTTCCATCTCCGCGCGACCCGCGTCGGTCCGCAGCAGCCAATCGAGCTTGCGCGGGATGTCCTCGATCGCACACTCGATGTAGTGCTCGCCCGGCTCGAGCCACGGAACACGGAGCGACGGCTCGGTCACGACGACCGACTTCTGCCAGATGCCGCGCACCACGAGCCGATGCCACTCGAAATACGGCATCTCGCCGCGATGCACGTTCAACGAGATCTTGGCGCGCTGCGCGAGCGCCGTCGCATCGCGCGCGTCGAGCGACGAGGGCAGCTCGTCCGATACGGGCCGCCAAGGCACCGGCATGTAGAGCGCACACGGAAGCTCCGCGAAGAGCCAGGCGTTCAACGCGAAGAATTGATTGCGGCGCTCGGTGAGAACCCCATTGAAGAAGACGTCGAGGGGGCGACGCGCCAGCGGAGCGTCGATCGGGATCGGCGCCCGCGCTTCCGGCAGGAGCGCAGCGCGCACGCAGGACGATCGGACGTCTGCACCGTCGGCGTAGTCTTCGAAGCCTTCGACCCATCCGAGCGGAAGCGCCTGGGCCGGGATGCCGAGCTCGCTCCACACGACTGCCGTGAGCGGGTTTGCCTCGAGCACGCGCCGAGCGAAACGCGCGTACCAAAGACACATCGAGAAGTAGGGACTTCCGGGTTGTTCGGCGGTCCAGATGGAGGATCGCCGCAGCAGCTCGAAGGAGAGACGCTTCGGGCCGTCACCGAGTTGGAAGAACTCATGCGGTGCGACGATGATCGCGTGCTCGCGACGCAGATCCGTGGGCGGCGTGATCTCGGCTCGCTCGTCGAGGACGCGCGCGTCGGCTCCCGCCGTCCGGAACCCGTGCGCGAGGTGTTGCGCCATTTCGCGGAAGAAGGCGTTGCCCTTGCTGCTCGCGTAGAACGTGACGCGGTGTCCGGGCTCGACGGCAGGCTCCGTCGGCGCCTGCCGGAGATAGGAGTGTGAAACATGCTCGCCTTCGGAGTGGAGCTCCTCGAGCTCCCGAAGCCACTCCTCCACGCGATCGGACGGACCGAGCGGGATGCCCTCGATCGCACCCCGTTCGAGGAAGTGTCGGGCGCCGTCGGCCTCATCCTCGAACTCGGCGCCCCAGCCATGGCGGTAGAAGTCGACGCCGAACGCAGGGCAGGCGCGCAATCGCCTCGGCAGGTTTCCTCTGCGCTCGCGCACGCGCAGCTGCTCCGCCGCGGGAGTCGCGGCGAAGCTCGCCTCGATCCGACTGCGCAGGCCCTCGGCCGGGTTGAGCGCAATGCCTCGCGCGAGACCGTGGATCGCGTAGTGCGACAGTAGATCGGTCTTCGGATCGGGCGGCGTCTCGATCTGCTTGGCGTAGTAGTCGGCGTCGAAACGGGGGTGTGCGCGGCGTCCCTCGGCTGCGCCGTGAAGAACGTAGTGCGAAAGCGTATTGCGGCCGCCCTCCGCGACATCGGGATGCGCCCAGCGGTACCACGTTGGATCGAAGAGGAAGTGCGGCTTGCGGCCTTCGCCGTCGCCGTGGAGTAAGTAGTGAACCAGCGGATTGAGCTGTTCCGCGACATCCGGATTGCGCGCGAGGTAGTACCGCGTGTGGAAGAGCGGGTGCGGATCGAGACCGAGATCGGCGCCGACCCGCAGGTAGTGACCGATCGCATCGACGACGCGCAGCCCGCGCGCACGACACTGTTCCCGGTAGAACTCCGCGTCGACCAGTCCCGACTGCCGAAGGATGATGCGCTTCTTGACACCGACGACCACGGCGCGAACTGAGGAAAATGCGCGCGTTCGCGCGAGACGCTGGAAGCGCGACCGAGGCGGTTTGGGAAGCGGTGCGGCACCGGATGCGGCGCCTCCGTCCCTCTGATCATTCCCCGGGAAGCCGAAGCGAATCGGCGACTTCCAGGGCGCGAGGCGCAGCTTCGGTATGCGATGCGCCTGGCGTTCGAAGACCTTCGCGAGCGACTCGGGCCCCGCGCCCTCCTCCTGGGCGAGCGGATGCGCTTCCGAGATCAGCACGTCGCGCGCGAGCGCGAGCGCAGCGCGGCGCCCTGGGTCGACGCTCGGATCGACGAGGTATTGACAGTCCTCTACCGGGTCCGAGCTCACGCACGCATCCCAGGGCCGCCAGGCGTCGCGAGCGCGGCGGGCTCGCTTCGGCTCGGGCTCCATCCATTCGCGGATCGCGCCCCAACCGAACCAGCTGTGGTAGCGGGTGACGAAGAGGTCGAAGTAGACGGGCCAGTTCTCTTCGCACGGAGCGAGCGGGTTGTCGGGCCTTCCCTCCCCGCAGCGAGCAAGATAGCGGCGCAATATCTCGCGACCCTCGTTCTGCGTGACGTCCTGGAGCTGCGCGCGCGTGTTGGAGCCGTGCGTTCGGTAGTCGAGTAGCGGCTCCGGGACGAAGATCGGCTCGACGTGCCAGAGCGCCTGTAGGATGAAGTCCCAGTCGTGCGCGAGCTTGTAGGAGCCGAACCCGCCGATCTTCTCGTAGAGCGTCCGCGTGAAGACGAAATTTCCAGTGGTCACCGCGAAGTTGTTGCGGAGCAACGCGAACCCGACCGTGGGGCATCGCGAGGCCTCATAGAGCGCGTGCCGATATCCCCGCGCCGTCTCGGACTCGGGTGTCATCGTCGTGCCGGCCGCGTCGATCAGCCGGACCATCGAGAAGGCGAGGAAGTCCCCGCGCTCCGGAGCTTCGGCCATGATCCGGGCGACGCGATCCGGATGGAAGCGATCGTCGGAGTTCAGGATGGTGACGACGTCACCGGTCGTGCTGGCGATGCCCCTGGCGAGGGCGCCGTGCGTTCCCTCGTTCTTCTGTTCGATCAGCACGCCACGCGCCAGCGACGAGGCTCGCTCGAGAGCGCGTTCGATGATGCGCGGGCTCTCGTCGCGCGATCCGTCGTCCACGACGACGAGCTCGACTTCAGCGCACGACTGCGCCGCAACCGAATCGATCGCCTCGGCGACGAAGCGCGCGTGGTTGTAGCAGGGGATGACGACGCTGATCCGGCGCATTCGTTCTTTCACCTTCAGCTCGGCTTGCGTGCCCGCAGGTCGAAGCCAGCCGCAAGCGGACGCTGCGCGGGCTCCGGGATCGAAGTGAAGACGGAGAGCGCCTGCGGGTTCCAGCCCGCCTGGCTCCGCCAGAATTTCGCGACGTCCTGCAGCGTGAGGCCCGCGATCGACCGTACGGCCTCCGCTCCGAGCTGCGCTTCGACGACCCCGAGGAGATCACTCGAGAGCCACGCGAGCGCATAGAGCGGATTGAAGTTGCGAGACACATGGACATCGACGTTCTCGAAGTCGCGAAACCACTCACGCACACCGAACTCGGTGGCGTTGTAGTAGTGGACGGGTGCCTCGTGCAGCGGCTGGAGGAATGCGGTGTGGATGTGCACCTCGCCCCCAGGTCGCAAGACGCGGCGCGCCTCCCGGACGGCCTGATCGGGATTGCGCAGATGCTCGAACACGTTCATGGCGAAGAATAGATCGAAGCTCCCGGATCGGAACGGAAGCCGATGAGCATCGGCAATGATGTCGGTGTCGCGAAAGAGGTCGAACTCGACTTCGATCACGCGCGGATGGCGGAAGTTGCTGTTGCCCGCGCCGAGGAAGAGCGTGTAGCCAGGCACCGACGCCATGTGCGCGATCTGGTCGGAGGGGACGCCTCCACTCGCGAGATCAGGAGACCGCGCGACGACCTGCGGGGGCTCGTCGCGAAGCACCGGGACACCCGCGATCCCACGAAAGCGCCGGCCATCGGAGCTCCGCGCAGCGGCGTCGGAGCTGAACACGACGGGATCATCGGTGCCCGGCGCCGAGCAGATCTTCGCCAGCAATTCCAGCGGCTTGGCCACGCTCTCCCCCTCGGTCCCAGGCCCGGACGGCGTCGGACGATTCCGCCGGTTCGAGCCGATACTGAATCCGACGCGCAGACCGCAACCCGGGCTCATGGGGCCCGACTCAGGTGCGGACGCAACCCCAGACATCGTGATGGTGGCAAGGCATGCGAAAAGCACGCTGCTGGGATCGGCGGATGCGCGCCGTCGCGGCACAGGCGTTCGGGGCGAAGCCGCTCACGCGCGGGGGCGGCGAAATTAGCGTGCACGCTCACGCCGCCGACGCTCGCCCTGCAGCACGGGGAGATCATCTGCGTCGATGCGGTCGCCCAGGCGGAGCGCACGCTGGCCGCCGCGGGAACCCGTCGCGCTGCGGCTCGTGACCGAGGCTGCGTAGAGCGACGCGATCAGGATCTCTTCCATTGCCAAGGGCGGATCGCTAGGAGGCGGGTGAAGCGGGCGCACGCGTCGGATTGACGTGCGAGCTGCTCCAGTGACCCGGATTGGCCCGCTTGCGCTCAGCCACGCAACCCCACAGGTACCAGTTGGGATTGGCGAGGTCGGGGCCGCGCTGTTCGGCAACGATCTCGAAGCCCTCGCCGATCAGGACGTTCTCGAGGAAGCTCCGTGTCATCCCCCAGAGCCAGTGGCTGTGGTTCACCTGCAGGGGATCGAAGGCGTGGATCGCGGACGTGCCGCCTCCTTCCAGATGGCTGTAGGCGGGGCTGAGTTCGGCGCGCCCCGTGTTGCCAGGAAGATACACGACGGTGTTGGGCAGATCTTGTTCCCTCAGAGTCGGCTGGGAAATGCAGATCGCGCGCTCGCAGCGGTCGAGCATCAGGTGGATCGCCGCTGTGAGGGGCCCCTGATGCAGGAGTACGTCATAGGCGACTCCGATCTCGGCGACCTGGTCCAATCCCAACATCAGCTGCGGATTGCTGAAGTCGCCGAAGATGTAGTGCAAGTGCGGTTGCTCGCGCAGGCGCTGCTCGAATTCTGGCGTCCGGAGGCTGTCGACCAGGTAAACGTCCTCGCAGCCCAGATCGAGGCAGCGTTGAGAGTAGGCGCCATACACTCCCCAAACGTCGCCGAACACCATCGCACTCTTCGCCGGCATCGCGGCGTCGAGCATGGCGAGCTTCAGATCCACGATCGGATCGCCGGCCTTGAGCGGGCTCGGAGGAGCAGGGCGCTGCCGCCCGATGCCCTTGATGCGCTCGAGTAGTCCAGTCATGCATGGACTCTAAGGTGCGGGCGACGACCCGGCCACGAAAAAGCGCGCCGCGGCACCCCCCAATCCTGCAGACGGCGTGGCCCGCGAGGAGGGCGCTCTCAAGCGGTCGACGCAATAGCCCGTGCAAACGCTTTGGAAGGTGTCAGGCAGCCGAGGGTCTCTCTCGAGGCCGTCCGTTGAGCTCGGCGGATGCCTTCCAAAGCTGGCGCAACGGGCCGTTGGTGTTCTCGTTCGTTGCTGGATGCCAAGGGCTACGCGAATCGCAGAAGAAGACTTGGACGCCGGTATCGATCGTGAACCGCACGTGTTCCGCTGCGCATTTCGCTCATCGTGAAGACTCCGATCGGCCATCGTGAACGGAGCGTCACTGTCCAGTCACGAGGAAGCGGCGAAACCCAGACGGACCCTCGCCCCGCCGCCGGTCGTCACCTGGGCATCACCCGGAAGGAAGGCGCGTGGCGGCTCAATCGGCCCTTCGCGCCCCGAAGGGTCACGACCGTCGGGGATGATCCCAGTCATACAGGGGGCCGGGCCAGCTGCGTAGACTGACCGAAAGTCGGGGGACGCGGTGGCCGATGCAACGTACGACGCGGTGATCATCGGGGCGGGGCACAACGGGCTCGCGCTCGGCACCTATCTCGCGCGCGCGGGCTTCGAGGTCGGCATCTTCGAGAAGCGGGCCGAGGAGGGCGGCGGGCTCTGCACCGAGGAGCTGACCCGGCCCGGCTTCCTGCACAACGTCCACTGCAACTACCACACGCTGGTGGGTGTGTGCCCCGTCTACGAGCACCTGAATCTCGAAGCGCACGGGCTTCGCTATGTGCGCCCCCCCGTGCAGATGGCATCGGTCTTTCGGGACGGGACGGCCATCACGGTGCACACCGACCTCGACAAGACGTGCGCCTCGCTGGCGCGCTTCTCGCGCAAGGACGCCGACACCTTCCGGCGTCTCTACGAGGAGACGCACGGCTACCTGGACATGATCCTGCTCACGCTCATGTACTCGCCTCCGATCTCGATGAAGGACATCACGAAGGCGCTGGTCGCGTGGGGCGTCGAGGAGAGGGCGGAGTTCCTGAGCGTCCACCTGCGGCGTCTCAGCATCGACCAGTTCCTCGACCAGCACTTCGAGAACGAGAAGGTGAAGGCGCATCTGGCCTTCCACGCGGCGTGCGCGGGCTACTCCACCGATCGCAAGGGTCTCGCGGTCTCGTTCCCGCTGCTGGTCGGCAAGATCGACAACTGGCACCTCTGCATCGGCGGCTCCCACGCCCTCGCCCACGCGCTGTGGGAGGCCTTCGCCCACGCCGGAGGACGCGTCTTCCTGCAGCATGGCGTGGCGAAGATCCTCGTCGAAGACGGCCGGGCCGCCGGCGTCGTGCTCGAGGACGGCAGCGTCATACGAGCGCGGCGGCTCGTCGCGAGCTCGATCGACCTCGAGCAGACCTTCTTGGCGATGCTCCCGCCCGAAGCGCTGCCGGCTGGCGTGCGCGAGGACATCGAGCGCTTCCCGCACATGGACTGGTCGTTCTTCAGCGTACACCTCGCCATGAACCGCCCCCCGCAGTACACGGCCGCGGCCTTCGATCCCGACGTGAACCAGGCCTGGGTCGTGAACCTCGGCTACGAGAGCCCGGCCGAGATCGACCGCCACTGGCAGGAGGTGCGCGCGGGGCGCCTGCCCGACCCGCGCCCGAACGCCGCGGTGAACTCCCTCTTCGATCCGACCGACGCACCCGCGGGCGGCTACACCGGCCTGTTGCGCCACTTCGCGCCCTATGCGCTCGCGGACGGCGGGCCCGAGGCCTGGGATCGCGTCGCGCGCGAGTACGGCCGCCGCTGCATCGAGAAGTGGCGAGAGTTCGCGCCGAACCTGGGCGACGACGCCATCCTCGAGTGGGACACCTACACGCCGCTCGACATCGGACGCCGCATGGCGAACATGGTGCGGGGCGACTGGATGGGGGGCCTCATCGATCTCGAGAACATGCTCGATCGCCGGCCCTCCCCTGCCCTCGCGCAGTACCGCACTCCCGTGCCGGGTCTCTATCTCTGCGGCGCAACCCAGCACCCGCACGGGTTCGTGACCTTCGCTCCGGCCTTCAATGCGCTGCAGGCGATCGCCGAAGACCACGGCGTCGAGCGATGGTGGAGGTAGCGCGGTGGCGATCGGCCCCGTCAGCGTGCGGCTCGACGAGAGCGCCGCGAGCGGCCTCGCACACATCGTCTACCAGTTCCTGGAACAGGATCTCGCCGAGTTCGAACAGAAACGCCGGCGCGCGGCGCGGCTGCGGGGGCGGATCACGATGACGGCCTCGGACCACGACGTCACGGTGACGCTCGCATTCACCGGCAGCGAGATCGTCATCTTCGACGGCGAGCGACCGCCGGTCGATGCCTCGATCGCGGGCCCGCACGCGGCGCTGGTGCGGCTGCTGCAGGGGGAGACGAACCCGCTCGTCGAGCATCTGCGCGGCCGACTGCGCGTGCACGCGCGCCTGCGCCGGCTCTTGCTGCCACTGCGCCTCCACCGCATCGTGAGGCTCATGCCGGAGGCTCCCCATGCCGGATGAGAAGTACGACGTCGTCATCGTCGGCGGCGGCCACAACGGCCTGTGCGCCGCCGCGTATCTCGCCCGTGCCGGGCAGAAGGTGGGCGTCTTCGAGAGCCGCCACGAAGAGGCGGGCGCGGTACACACATCTGAAGCCACCGTGCCCGGCTTCTGGCACAACCTCCATGCGCAGTACATGGAGTTCATCGACTACATGCCCTTCTACCACGACTTCGACCTTCCGGGCCTCGGCGCACGGCTGATCAAGCCCGAGTGCCAGGTGGGGATGGCCTTCGCCGACGGCAGCCCTCCGCTGCTGATCTACACGCCCGACCTCGAGCAGAAGACGCACCGCAGCATCGCCCGCTACTCGAAGCACGACGCCGACGTCTTCACGGACATCCGGCGCAAGGTGATGGCGAAGGACCGGCAGATCGCCGCCATGCTCTACGGGGCACGTCATCCCGAGCGCGTCATGGGCGAACTCGGCGCGCTCTGGTCGGATCTCGGCTTGACGCCCGCCGACATGGGGAAGTCGGCGAAGGAGCTGATCGACCGCCTCTTCGAGTCGACACAGCTCCGGGCCGTTCTCTACCGGCAATGCCTCGAGTGGGGGGCCGACCCGCACCAGGGGACGGGCTTCGCGTTCGTGATCTGCTGCATCTGGCTCTGCGGCATCCACTATCTCGTCGTCGGCGGAACGCACATGCTCGGCCATGCCATGGCCGGCGCCTGCCTCCGCGAAGGCGTGGACCTGCGCTACAACCACCGCGTCCGTGGCATCTCCGACGACAACGGACCGTGTCACGGGCATCGAGCTCGAAGACGGGCGCACGATCGAGGCGAAGATCGTCGTCTCGAACCTCGACATCCGAACCACCTACCTCGACCTCGTGGGCGAAGATCGCATCACGCCCGAGATGCGCGCCGCGGTCGAGAACTGGCGCTTCGGCCCCGAGCATTGCCTCGGCACGCCCTCGTTCGCGCTGCACGCGCCACCCGATTACAAGTCCGCGCGGCACGACCCGGACATCAACCGCTGCTTCTACACCATCGTCGGTTACGAGAACGCGGAGCAGGTTTCCGAGTACATCCTGCAGGCCTTCGCCGGAAGACCTCCGGAGCGGCCCGCGGCGGGCACCTGGGTGAACACGCTTTGGGACCCGAGCCAGGCCCCGCCGGGCAAGCACGCGATGAACGGCTGGTTCTTCTTCCCGAAGGCCTCGGACCTGACCGAGGCCGAATGGAACGAGGTGCGCTCGACCTACAACGCGCGCTTCCTCGAACTCTGGCAGCGGCACGCGCCCAACATGACGCGCGACAACGTGATCGCCGACGCGCTCTACACGCCGTTCGACATCGAGCGCGAGATGGGGATGCCCGAAGGGGACTTCGGCCACGGCCGCCCGAAATCGCTGTCGGCGCTCGCCATGGGCGAGACGCCGGCGCGCCGCGAGGGGCGCACGGACATCGAGGGCCTCTACCTCTGCGCGGGCAACGGGGTGAGCGCAGCGCCCGGGTACGTAGCCTTCAAGGCGATCGCGCAGGACTTCGGCCTTCCCGAGGTCTGGAAGCGCGACGACCGCATCTACTGAGAGGCCCATGCAGGACATCTACACGGCGGAGTGGTACGACGCGCTGCAGGCGCTCCTGAACCGGAACCCGGACGTCGAGAAGAACGCGCCGCGCGGGCAGCTCAAGGTGCTGGCCGAGATCCGCGGCGACGGGCCGTCGCCCTACGTCGCCGCCGGCGAGCGGCTCTTCTTCGTCGTGCACCTGCACGACGGCAAGTGCACCGAGTATCAGCAGGTGACGGATCCCCCGCCGCGCAAGGACTTCGACTTCCTGTTCGAGGTTCCGGCCTCGGTGTTCGAGGGCATCGCCGCGGGCAGCGTCGATCCCATCGGCGCGGGCCTCAAGGGCACGATCCGGATCACCGGCGACATGCGGATCTTGATCCGGCATGCCGACCTCGTGAACGTCCTGCACCGCATCTATGCGCGCGAGGTCGAAACCGGCTGGCCGAAGGGAAAGCCGCCCTACGGGCGAGAACTCGCCTGAACGGGAACCGTCGGAGCGTGGGCGGTAGGAACCGCTCGTGCTCGTCCAGCGCGAGACGCGGATCTGTTTTTACACACATGAGGCGTTAGCGCTCGCCCGTAGAGTGAGCGAGGAGCCTGACGCGGTGAGCCCCGCTCGCGGACGAAAGGGACTGTCCCTTTCGGTACGCGCTCGGTGGGCGACGCATCGAGACGTCAGACGCGCGGCGGGATCCAGAGGAGCAACTGCGGGCGTTTCCCGAGAGACGAACGGGACCGTCCCGCCGTCCGCGTTTGGGGCGCGGTGGCGCGTCGGATCTGCGTGCGCGGACGGAGGGACAGTCCCCTTCGTCCTCGATTGCGGCGTGGTGGGAGGGGATGTGCGTCGGGGCGCTCGCCTCGGCTATCAACCTCCTCGATCGCTCTCGGTGGCGGAGGAGACGGAATGCGTACCTGGCTGCGGCTCGCTGCGTTCGTCGCGGTGCTCGGGGTGGCGGGATACGCGATCTTGCGAGCCAGCGCGCGCGACGACTCGACCCTCGCGAGCATCGATCCCGCCGTCTTCGCCGATGCCGCAAAGGACGCCGAGCCGCCCGCGGCGGTGATCGCGCCGGCGGGCGATGCGGGTGCGGGCGCGCGGAAGCCCAACATCGTGCTGATCGTCGCGGACGATCTCGGCTGGGGGGACCTCGGTGCGTACGGCGCGCGCGGTCTCGCGACACCCAACGTTGATCGACTCGCTGCCGAGGGCGTCCGCTTCACCAACTTCTACGCGAGCGCGCCGGTCTGCTCGCCGTCGCGAGCCGGGCTCCTCACCGGCCGCTATCCGCTGCGCACCGGCGTCAGCTACATCATCTTCGCAAGCAACGTGCCGTTCGCGCAGCGCGTCTCGCTCGCTGCCGCCAAGCTCGGCACGCGACTCGGCGCGAGCGACTTCCACGACTCGTACGTCGCTGGTCTGCCGGCCTCCGAGATCACGCTCGCCGAGGCGCTGCGCGTCGCGGGCTACGCCACCGGGATGGTCGGCAAGTGGCACCTCGGCGATTTCTCGAACGATCGCCAGTACCTGCCCACGCGCCACGGCTTCGACTTCTTCGAGGGCATGCCCCACTCGAACGACGAGTTCCCGGTGGCGTACTGGCAGGGCGAGCAGGAGCGCACGCCGAACCTCGGCCTCGACCAGGAGCACGTGACCGACGATCTCACGCGCGCCGCCATCGGCTTCATCGACGCGAATCGCGATCGTCCGTTCTTCTTGTACTTCGCGCACAAGAACGTGCACCTCCCGCTCTTCCCCGCGGAGCGCTTTCGCGGTACCTCGGCGGCGGGCGCCTATGGCGACTCGGTGGCCGAACTCGACGCGAGCGTCGGCGAAATCGTGAAGGCGCTCGCGCAGCGCGGTCTCCGCGAGAACACGCTGCTCGTCTTCACCAGCGACAACGGCCCGTGGTTCCAGGGAAGCGCCGAAGGGCTGCGCGGGAGGAAGGGGATGCCGCTCGAGGGCGGCATGCGCGTGCCCCTGATCGCTGCGTGGCCGGCTGCGCTGACGGCGGGCCGCGTGGTCGAGGCGCCGGCGATGAACATCGACCTGTTTCCGACGCTCGTTGCGCGCGCCGGCCTGACACCACCGCGTGATCGCGTGCTCGACGGTCGCGACCTCTGGCCCGCGATGACCCGTGCCGACGCGCCGGCGCCGCACGACGCGCTGCTGTTCTTCCACGACAAGGAGATCGACGGCGTGCGCGCGGGCGACTGGAAGTACTACCGCCACGTGAATCGCTTCTGCTGGCCGCTGCCCTACGACAAGCCGGGTACGCTGCCGGGCCGGCAAACGGCCGCCTACGTCTACACCGATCCGAAGACCGGGCGCAGCGCGAACCTGCTCGACGCGGGCCCGATGCTCTACGACCTGCGCAACGACGCCGGCGAGTCGTACGACGTCGCCGACCGACACCCGGAGGAGACGCGGCGCCTCGAAGCGCTCGCCGCGGCGTGGGAGGCGGAGTTTCGCGCGAATCCGCGCGGCTGGCGCTGACCCGATCCACTTCGCACGCCGCGAAGTAGTGCGCGGGTCGGCCACAACGTATCCGATGGGCGGGCCCGGGTCCTTGCACGATCCGGCACCGAGGGGGCCACCTCCCACAGCCACACGCAGATCTGGACGCGACCGGCGACTTCGACATCTTCTTCGGAGGGCTACCGCCTGGCGACGGATGCGGAGATCCAGCAGCTCTCTCTCGATGCGGGCATCGATCTCGGTCCCGGGACCAGCGCGACTTCGTGCCGCAGAACTACGCGCCGATCGTCGCGCTCGCGGCCCTGATCGGGCAGCTCGGCGCCAACGGCAACTGCCGCAACGGCTGCACGTTCTTCTACTCGCAGGGCTTCACCGCCGAGCCCTCGCCGGGCCCGGGCCTCGTTTGCATCGACCGACTTCGCGTGGTTCGACAACTCCCCGCGGCGCGTTGCGGGTGGGCTCGCAGTCGGGCTGGCCGGCGGTCCGCTGGTTACGGCCGCCCGAACGCGCTGCGCGGCGTGACGATCGACGCCGCGCGCCAGCACTTCCAGGAGGGCGATCGCGGCTCGCTCGAGGCCGGGAAGCTCGCCGACCTGGTGATCCTCGATCGCTCGCCGCTCGACGAATCGGCCGGGATCGACCGGCTTCGCGTCGTCGAGACGATCGTCGGCGGGCGCTCGGCGTATCAGGCGCCCTGACGCTGCGATCAGCGGACTCGATCGTGCCGCTGGCGAAGCTCGTCGGATCCGCCCCGAGCTGGCTGCGCAGGAGTTCGGCATCCTGCGCAGCCGGGACCACTTCCAGGGCAACGACGCCTTGCGCGCGTCGCTCTCGTTGCGGCTCGCCGCCGCCCGATCAGTCGATCATGCGCGGCGCCGCGATCGCCGGCCGAGTGCGCCGAGCGCGCCGAGCGCGACCAGCGCCGCGGCCATGCTGCCGGGCTCGGGAATCGCCTGCACCGCGGCGATCGACGCACTGAGAACCTCCGTGGCGAACTCCGGGTTGTGGACGCCGAGGCTGGAGTCTCTCACGATCAACCCATAGTTCCAGCCGGCCTTCGCCAGCGCCGGATCGGCGTTCCAGTAGAGGTTGCCCAGCGATGTCGCAGTGCCGTCGATGACGAGGACTCTGCTGATCGAGACGGGACCGATCGGGTCGCCGCCACCGAGCGTCACGACGATCCCGTCCACGCCGAACTCGAGGGACGTGATCTCCGACACGTCCGTGATGGTCCCGAGCACGGTCGTCCCGGAGCCCATCAGCTGGATCGTGTTGCCCTTCTGGGTCTCCCTATCCATGGCATCCACGATCGCGACCTCGATGTCCCCCTGCAGCGTCGCGAGCGAGGCCGTGACGGGTCCCTGCACCTGTTCCGCGGTCTTGTTGTTATGGCACGTGCTGCAGATCGTCTTGCGCGCCCAGAAGGTGTGATTCGTGCCGCTCAGGCTGTAGGAGAGGTCGGGCGGCGGGGGCGTCGCCTCCATGTGACAGCTCACGCAGGTGTCGGGGACCGGGCTGGTCTCCGTCCGGTTGGAGTGCCAACCGCGGTTGCCCACCGTCACGAAATACGCGTTCTGCCCCATGACCACGTCGGTCTGGGCAGCTTCGTGCGGGCCCTGCGCGATGTTGGAATTGGTGAGCGTCGCGAAGACGGCATCGTTCCGCAGGCCGCGGCGCGAGTTGTGGCAGGTCATGCAGATGGCCCCCTTCCCGACGTCGGTGGCCGTGAAGCCCGCGATCAGCGGGGGCGTGTCGCCGGTGATGCGGACGGTCGCGTTGGTGGGTTCACCACTCTGGCTGCCGGGATCGTGCGGATCGTGGCAGGCGACGCAGGTCTGCGGGTGCACCTGGTCGATCGACCAGGTCACCGCGCTACCAGCGAGCGGAGCGGTGGGATCGGTGGTCGGATCGCTGTCTTGCAGGATCGGCAGCCAGGTGAGGAAGCCGTTCGCGGAGTGGCACCGCGAGCAGTTGGGGTTCGTTCCCTTGTTCTCCTCGAGCGCGACCGAGTACTCCCCGTGGCCGGAGAGCTGCCACTGCTGATAGCGACCGTGCCGCAGCGGCTCGCCGTGGCACTGCCCGCAGTTGGTCGCCGCGAGCGAGACGCTCGCCAATTCGTTGCCGTGCGCAGCGAGTTCCGAACGCGGACCGTGGCAATTCTCGCACTGGGCGTTGGCGAGACGCGCGGTCGCGGGGAAGTCGCTCACCACCGTGGACCAGTTGTCGGTGGGATTGGTGGGGACATTGTTGATCAGACCGGACGCCAGGAAGTCCTGGAAGTCGGCGGCGTCGTCGAAGCCGCCGTTATCGACATCCGGGTCGTAGCCGACCGTGTGGCACTGGAAGCAGGCCTCCCCGTAGTGCGTGCTGGTGTTGAGGTTGTCCGTGAAGATCTCGGCGTGACCGCTCTGCCGCCAGGGAGTGAAGTTGTCGGGCGCGATCTTCGTGACGTCGTTGTGGCAGAGCGAGGTGCAGCCCTCCGCCAGCGGGAGGCCGTCGATGCCGGGGTCCTTGCCGGTGATGGCGCCCACCCAGGTGCCGGCGTAGACGTCGATCGCGATCACGTCGGTCGTGGCGGGATCGGTGACGCGGAGCGTGTACTTGCCGGCGAGGTCGGGGTTGAACCAGGGATCCTGCGTGGTGGGATCGATGAGCGTGGCGCTCGAGCCCCCCGGCCGGATCAGCGTCCAGTCGTAGGGATCCGTGTCGCCCTCCGGTCGATTCTTCGCGTGCATGAGCACGGCCCGCCCGATCGGAACGTTGTGGAGACCGCTCGCCACCTTCCACGGCAGCGCCGCCTGCACGTCGAGTGTGGCCGTATAGGTGCCCGAACTCGTCACGACGGTGAGCAGCAGCGCGACGTGGGCCGCGTCCTCCTGCATGAGCGGATTCACGGCCACCACCTGGTAGCGGTCCTGCAGACCGGCGGAGAAGTCGCCCGGCAGGATCTCGATGCCCGGCGGAAGATTTGCGTCGGGATCCGCGGGCGGCTCCCCGAGGATTTTGATCAATTCGTCTTTGTAAACCGTGTCACCCGGAAGCGTAACGTCGGTGGTCTCCTGATCGGCGCTGGCGATCTGCACCGCCGCACCGCCCGGTTCCTGCGTCCAGGCTACGCTCGTCAGGCTCGAGCCGTCGAGGATCTCGATGGTTCCCACCGCCTGCACCACGGCGCCGGGCACCGGATCGCCGGTCAGCGCCACGCTCACCAGCACGGGGGCCTTGGGCACGAGGCTCACGTCGAGCACGACCGGCAGGCCGACGAGGGTGGCCGGCTGATTCTGGGTGGTGTAGCTGTCCTCCGTGAAGGCCACGGTGTAGGTGTTGGCGGGGACGTTGGCCGAATAGGAGCCGTCACCAGCGGTGACGAACGATCCCGCAACGGAGGGTGTGAAGGTGACGGCGACTCCCGCCACGGGGTCGCCGGTCAGGCTGTTGGTCACGACCCCGGAGAGCAGGACTGCTCCGGCCTGGCCGGCCACGGTTCCAGCCAATAACACGACTGCCAGCGCAGCCGATCGCCTCACCGCTCGCCAAACTCCCAGCACCAACGAGCTCCGTACACAAGAGGCCATGACTCCCCCTCGGATCCATATGGCGCGGCACCAGCCGTGCGAATTATTGCGGCAAAATTCCCGAACCCGTGCAAGATCCGCAAGTCTTCTACCCGACATCAGTGTCGATTCTGCGAAATAAAGTCGATCGCACATAAGGGGATTTCTACCTGCGCCAAGCAGTTCGCCGGACCGGAAGCGGTGATCGCAAGGTCCGGACTGCGTCCGCCCACAGCGGGAAGCGGACGAAAAGCGGGGACGCGGTAAGAGTCTGAGAGACGTGGGGGGGCTGCGTCTTCGCAGCGCGGCAATACCACTAGGCTGTGGGGCTGCCGAGCGGCTCGAGGAGACCCGCATGGAACTGATCCATCCCGAGGTGACCGCGCAGGCGCTCGGCATCCTGCGCAGCTGGGATCACCTGCAGGGCAACGTGATCCCGCTGCTGGCGCTCGTGATCTACGTCTACGCGACGGAGATCCAGAACTCCAACTGGAACGGCATCGCGGCCGCGCTCGCGCTCTACGCGGTCCACTGGCTGGTCGAGATCGCCAACGCGGTGATCCAGCACCTGTCGGGCCATGCGCTGTGGACGGTGCCGGACAACACCTCGTTCCTGATCCTGATCGGTGTGGGGATCGAGATCAGCTTGATGTTCTCGATCGCGGGCCTCGTCGCGAGCAAGCACCTGCCGCGGGATCCGAAGCAGACGATCCTCGGCATGAACGGACGCTGGGTGGTGATCGTGGGCTTCGCGGCGCTCTTCTCGATCCTCGAGATCCCGCTCGAGAAGAGCCCCCACTTCGCCTGGGTGTATCCGTGGTGGGGCGCCCTGCCCGTCTTCGCGACGGTGTACGTGCCATTCTTCGCCGCGGCCGTGCTCGCGTACGACTGGCCCCGCGAGCGCCAGAAGCGCTTCATCGGGGGCCTCTTCGCGCTCGACGCGGCGTTGCTCGTGCTCTTCGGGCCGATCCTGCGCTGGATCTAACGCCGATCTCGGTCCCGTGTCACGAGAGTCGCGAGCTCGCGTCCTGGCACGGGGCTGCGCGGACCTCCCGGAGCGCGGTCCGGAGCCGCCACGCGCCGAGGCGCGCGGGAGCGCGGGGCTCGACGACGACGCCCTCAGGTGTCGCCTCGACGCCAAGCGCCTTGAGCAGCGCGAGCAGCGGTGCAGCGTGCGCATTCGAATTCATGACCGGGAACTCGCGCATCGGCGTCGCGGGCTGCACGTAGGTCTCGCCGGGGCGTTCGCCGTGGTGCGAGTTGTAGGCGTCGGGGCCGCTCCAGATGCCGTACCACACGTGCGGGTAGGCGCGCGCATGTGCGGCGAAGGTCTGCTTCGCGAGGCTCCGCCACGCGCTCTCCGGGTCGTGCAGCGCGAGTCCCCACACCGTGAGCGCACCGATCGCCGGCCAGACGCCGCCGTTCACGTCCCAGCCCGCTGGCAGGATGCCCGCGCGCACGCGGTGCGGGCGGTCGAGGATCGTGGGACCGATCGGCGAGGGGTCGTCGCAGCGCTCGATGATCGAGCGGACCAGCGTCGCGCGCTGCGCATCGCTGCCGATCCGCGCGACCAGGCACCAGGCGTTGGCGTCGAGGAACAGGTGCTCGCGGCCGATCGCGCCGCCCTGCCCGTCGTAGCCGCGCAGAAACCACGCGCCGGCCCACGTCGCGGCGGTCGAGGCGCGGAGCGTGGCGGCGAGTTGCTGCATCGACGACGCCTCCGCGGGAAGCAGCGCCGCCGCACGCGGGAGCACGTACGCGGCCATCGCGGAGTCGAAGGTCGATTCGCCGGCGCGGTGGAACGCCCGCCGGCTCGCTACGAACGCCGTGATCGGATCGTTCCAGTCCCCGCTGCCGACGCGCAGCAGTCCGTGCGCACCGAGGCCGACGCCGTCGCGCAGCCAGCGCCATGTCCTCGCGAGTGTGGGCGCCGCTTCCGCGGCGAAGGCTCGATCCCCCGTCGCCCACACGTAATCGGTGACCGCCCACAGCAGGAAGAGCGGCAGGTCCGACGGCGCATCGTGTACACCCGCCGAGGTCGGTCTGCCCGCGCCCACGTGGGCATAGTGAACCGCGCCGTCGGCGCGCACCAGCCGCAGCGCGAGCCGCAGCAGCTCGCGCGCGCCGTCGGGATCAAGGAACGTAAGTGGCAGCGCGCTGAGCGCGTAGTCGCGCGGGGCTCCCTGCAGGCCGTGGACGTAGCCGTAGGCGCCTCCCTGGGGCACGTAGCGACTGCCGAGAACGGTGTCGCGCACCTGCGCGCTGCGGAGCTGCGTGGCGTGCCAGGTGCTCTCGCGTTCGAGAGCCGGGGCGCCCGGCAGCGCGAGCTGCCAGGTCCGGCGCCACGCCGAGGCGCTCTCGCGCGGCGAAGCTGCGCGCAGCGTCGCGAGTAGCTCTGGCAGCGCGGCAGGCGGCGCGACGCCGACCGCGAAGGCGAGCCGTGCGCACGCAGCGCCGCCCGCGATCGATGCCTCGATCGACGCAGTCGTGTGACGGCCGCGCGCATCGATTCGTGTCCGCAGCTCGCCGCCTTCGAGCGCTGCGACGAAGACGACCGGCGGCAGTCGCGGGAGAATGCTCCGCTTGCTCGCGTCGCCTCGCGGCGCCGACGGCGCGAGGACGATCGCGCGCAGCGTGGGATCGAAGCGACCGCGCAGGCGCAGGCGCCAGCCGAGCGCACGGCGCAACGTCTCGGTGAGCGCGCGCGAGGCGCTGCTCGCGGTGAGCATCGCGTGCCACAGGATGCGCTCACCCAGCGTGGCGCTGCGCGGGGCGGGGACCCGGCGCGACATCAGCCCGCCCGGCAGGAACGGGTAGGGCGCGAAGTGCCAGGTCTCGGCCCACGCCGCGGGCAACGCTCCCTCGAGCGCGACGTCGATGCGCAGCGCTGGCACCTCTCCGAACGGCGCCCAGACCCGGCGCTCGACGGTCAGCGCGCCGGCCCGGTGACGCCAACTCGCGTAGCCGCAGCCGAAGCGCGCGGCGAGCGCCGCCGGCGCGCCGAGGCGCGTCGAGCGCCCGACGCGGACGAGACCTTCCTCCGCCCAGTACAGCGTCGTAGCGCCGTCCGCGTGCGCCGTGGCGGTGATACGGTCGTTCCCGACCTGATGCCATACATCGCCCGCGACGGCCTCGCCGCGCAGGTCGAAGCACGGAAGATCGTCCGCGTCCGCGGACCAGTCGCCGAACTCCCCGCCGTCTCCCACGCGAGACCCTCACTCTGGTCCGCGCGGGTGGCGGCGCGAACGGATCCCCGCGCCAGACGGGGTGCGGCGCATCGCTGCACCGCGGAGACGACGCGTCGTGTCCGCGAGCAGGAACGATGCGAGGGCAAGCGAGCGCTTCTCACCCCCCTAGGTGGCGTCATCCCATGAAGAACGCGTTCAGCTTGTTGCCGTCGAGGTCGCGGAAGTAGCCGGCGTAGAAACCGGGCCCGCGCGGGCCGGCCGCGCCCTCGTCGCGGGCGCCGAGTGCGAGCGCCTTCTGGTAGAGCGCATCGACCTTGGCCTTGCTCTCGACCTGAAGCGCCACCATCACGCCGTTGCCCGGCGTCGCCGGCTGCTTGTCGTAGGGCTTGATGATCGCGAGCATCGTCGCGCCGGGGCTCGGACCCCACGCGATGAATCGCTCCGAATCCATCAGGCGCTTCGCGCCGAGCGTGCCGAGCAGGGCGTCGTAGAACTTCGCCGCGGCGGCCATGTCGTTCGTTCCGAGCGTGACGTAACCGACCATGCGCGTCTCCAGTGGATGGAATGGGTGGGAGAGTGCGACGTCGAGCAAATCGCGCGACGTCGAGGCTCGCGCGGTACCCGGCAACTCCATCGCGCCAGCGAGCCGCCGGACGCTTGCGGGAATAGCGGCGCTGCGGAGATCGGGCAAGCGCTGCACGCAGACTTCGCTTGCGGTAGACGCTGCCGTGTGAATCTCCACGGAGGGCCGCAGCCGAGCGTGCGACTCGCATCCGCGGGTCGAGTTCGGCCACCATGACGCGCGCGTAAGAGGGAGGAACGGCGTGAAGATCCTAAAGTGGCTCGGCATTTCGATCATCGTGCTCGGCGGCGCGCTGGGCGCGCTCTACGTCGCGATGGCGGAGCGTGTCGAGGTGGTGGTGGTGCACACACGTGACGCGGCCGGCGACCACGCGACACGCGTGTGGGTGGTGGACGACGCGGGCGCCGCCTGGCTCCGCACGGGCGCCGACAACGCCTCGTGGCTGCCGCGCCTGCGCGTGAACCCGGCGGTCGACCTCGAACGCGGCGGAGCGACTCGCGCCTTCAGCGCCGCCGTCGTCGAGGACACGGCAACCGTCGCGCGCATCGACGAACTCACGCTCGCGAAGTACGGCTGGTCAGAGCAGCTCTTGCGTGCCTTGAGCGGCGCCGTCCACCGCCAGGTCGCAATCCGCCTCGACGCCCGTTAGCAGAGCGGGTCGGGAAGTGGCCGGTGCGGCCGGTTTGGGCCCCTCGAGCGAACTCAGCTCGGCGTAATCGATCGTGCCGGTGGCCGGGAACGGCGGCGGGCCGATCCGCGTCGTCTCGAGCGAGATGCCCGCGGTCGCGCCGAAGCCGTCCACGCCAGATCTCGAGATGCAGGCGATGCGGGCCCGTCGGGGTCCGGCCTACTTGCGCGGCACGATCTGGTAGTTGCCCTTGAGCCGCTCCCACTCCGACTTGTCGAGCGTCGGCCACTTGACGGTGGCCGGGTCGTTCAGCAGGGCCTGGTCGAGAACCCGCGGCGGGTAGATGCCGAGCGGACGGCCGGGGCCGGCTTTTATCGCCGGCAGTTGATTGCCGGTGCCATCCGTGCCCGGACCCGGACCCGGCGGCTCGTACGCCTTGAGGTCGTTCGGCTCGTGGAAGTCCTTGTTGATCGGATGGGGCCCGGACCATATGCCCGCCCACGTCGAGACGGGACCGACCAAGACGAGTCCAGCAGACACGAGCAATGCACCAAGAACGGAGCGCATTCGACGGATCCTCCTCGAGTGAGCGCTGACCCCCCGCGCAGCGCCGTGCCGTCGCGGTAGCCTACGCGCGACCAATAGCAGAATTGCGCTCCGCTGAACACGGTGCGCGTCGGAATCCGATCGATCGCCCGCGTCCCAGTGGGTGCTTCAACCCACCAGGAGGGATTGGTCTTGCGGCCGCCGATTCGCTCGAGATCCGAGACTTCCTGTCGGCGACGCCGGCTCTCGGCTCGTGCGGCCCGCCGTGCAGGCTGCCGTTCTTTGCGGGGAATGGCGCCGACCGGCTCGACGGACCGGCGGCGATTGCGGGTACGATTGCGGGCGCTTTGACGCTTCCCGACGAGGAGTGCGCGCCGTGGCCGAGTGCACGAGCTTCGCGACTGCGATCCCGCAGCGACCGCTCGCGTGCGAGCCGCCCGGGGTGCGCGGATGACGGCGTCCGATCCGCGCGACCCCGGCGCCGCGCGGATCCGGACCGCGCTCGTGCTCTCGGGCGGCGGCGCGCGCGGGGCCTACCAGGCGGGCGTGCTGCGGGGCCTGCTCGACCTCGGTCTACTGCGGGGCGACTCGCGCGTGGACGTCGTCGTCGGAGCCAGCGCGGGCGCCCTCAACGGAGCGGCTCTGGCCGCGTTCGTCGATCGGCCCGAGGAGGGCATCGCGACGCTCGAGCGCCTGTGGTCGAGCATCGAGCCGCAGCAGGTGTTCCGGACCGACATGCGCTCGCTCGGCGGCATCGGTGCGCGCTGGGTGCGCGATCTCTCCTTCGGCGGCATGCTGCGCCACGTCGCGCCCAAGTCGCTGCTCGACACCACGCCGCTGCGCGCGTTGCTCGCCGAGTACATCCGCTTCGAGCGCATCGAGACCAACGTCGAGTCGGGCGCGTTGCGCGCGTTCGCGAGGATCGATCCGCAACACGGCGCCACTCTCCCCGGCGATCCACCTCGGCGCGGAGCGCATCGTCGCGATCGGCGTGCGGCGGGCGGGTCTGCCGCCCGAGAAGGCGGTCGCGGGGCGCCGGGCGCCGCCCACCATCGCGCAGATCGCGGGCGCGCTGCTCGACGCGGTGATGCTCGACGCGATCGAGGTGGACGTCGAGCACAGCGACCGCGTGAACGCGAGCGTGCTCAGCTGCGCGACGGGAAATCCGCGTGAGCCGTTTCGCTGGGTCGACGTGCTGTGGCTCGCCCCGTCGTGCGGGTTCGCGAGGATCGCCGCGGAACTCGCCGACCACATCCCGGCCGTGGTCCGCTATCTGATGCGCGGACTCGGTCCGGACGACGCGACATCCGAACTCACCAGCTACCTGCTCTTCGACGCCGTCTACTGCGGCCGCCTCCTCGAGATCGGCCGCGCCGACGTGCAGGCGCGGCGAGACGAGGTTCTGTCATTCTTCGCGCAGGCGCCCGCATCGGCGCGGCTGCGCGAGCCGGCCCCCGCTAGCGGCGGAGAGTGATGCGGCTGCGGGGGGGGCGATCGACCGCGGACGACGAACGGTCTACCTTTCGCCCGCACTTGCCGATGCTGGGAGCCAACACATGAAGATCCGAATCGCAGTGATCTCGATCTCGCTTCTGCTGGCGCCGCTTGCCCACGCGCTGGACGCGTTCGTCGTGCCGAGCGCGAATGAGGCGGTCGAAGGCGACTCCAACAACACCATCCCGTTCAGCATCGCCGGCGGCAATACGCGCTACCAGCAGGTGTATCTCGACGACGACATCCCGCCGGGTCCGTTCCCGATCTACGGCATCGCATTCCGGCCCAACGGAGCCGGCCCTGCGCAGCCGAGCTTCGCCTTCGAGATCCCCGACGTCGACATCTTCCTGGCCAGCACGGACCAGAACACGAACCTGACCCCGGATTTCGAGTTCAACGTGGGCTTCGGCTACACGCTCGTGGCGTCTGGGCCGCTCCCGCTCGCGAGCGCGGCAAGCGGGCCCGGAGGCGGCCCGCTCGCCTTCGACATCGAGATCTGGTTCGACCAGCCCTTCGCATACACCGGCGGCAATCTGCTGCTGGACGTGCTCGTGCAGCCGTACACATCCAGCGGATCTCCGCTCTTCGATGCGGCGAACCTCGACGCCGACCCCGTCGGCCGCATGTACTCGGCGGCGGGCGTCGGCGGCGGCAGTGTGACCGCGACGACCGGGACTCCTGATACCCAGGGTCTCGTGACGAAGTTCATGTTGGTGCCGGAGCCGACCGGCTCCGCCGCTGCAGCGCTGGCGGCGCTCGCGGCGCTGATGCGGGCGCGCCGGCAGCAATCGCGCGGCGCGGCGCGCTGACCCGCGCCTACTCCGCCCCGCGCGGCTTCTTCAACTTCGCCTCGT
This sequence comes from uncultured delta proteobacterium, assembly GCA_963801625.1. Classification (GTDB taxonomy): domain Bacteria; phylum Myxococcota_A; class UBA9160; order UBA9160; family PR03; genus PR03. The sequence goes on along the minus strand of CAWDFQ010000008.1, from coordinate 109,638 downwards.
TCTGCGCGATGAACGCGGTGATCTCTGCCGCCATGCCCAGGATGCGATCCCACTCTTCCTTGTAGAACGTCACCGGGAAGCGGCGGATCCCGTAGAGCGAGACTCCTCCCTTCTCGCTCACCTGGAGCCGCGTGCCGCGGCGCTCCTGCGCCTTGAGCGCCTCGTTCTCCGCCTTCAGCCGTTCGAGTTCGCGGCGCATCTCATCGTGGGTCTCCGACATGTCGCTGTCTCCTGCGTTGGGGTCGACACGGTAGCCTCTCTCGCGCGCCGCGGCGCTGGTGAACGCCGGTACGCGAGTCCGCGGATGAGACGCCGCCCCGCCACGATCGGACGAGCGAGAGTGACGACAACAGCATCGCGTACGCCTGGTCGATCTGCTGCGTCGCCCAGCGCTGCCCCTTCGAGACGTCTGCAACAGCCGCGAGCTTTCCGACCCGCTTGACTCCCTCTCCCACCCGTTCGATCTTCCCGCTTCCGTGAGCGCGCCCCCTCCTCCCACTCCCCGCTCGTCCTCGCCGTCGACCTCGGCAGCAGCGGAGTCCGCGTCGCGTTGGTGGACGCCGCGGGGCGCGTGTTCGGCTCGGCCACCGAAGCGGTGGCGATGCGGCTGCTGCCGGACGGCGGCGCGGAGGAGGACCCCGAGGAGATCTGGCACTGCGCTCGGGCGCTCGATCCGGCGCGCACTGGCGGCGGCGCGCGACGCGCGCACGCGGGTCGCGGCGATCCTGTGCGGCAGCCAGTACTCGTCGCTCGTGCCGGTCGATGCCGTGGGGCGCCCGGTCGGACCGCTGGTGTTGTACCTCGACTCGCCGCGGCGGGCCCGTGACGCGCGAACTCACCGGCCGTCACCCGGAACTCTGGAAGCTCTGGCTCGAGCGACACGGAATGCCGTCGGCTGGCAACGGCAGCGATTCGCTGGCGCACTGGCTCTGGTTCCAGACCGAACGCCCCGAGATCCACGCCAAGGCCCACGCCTACGTCGAGCCGATGGACTACCTGACCGCGCGCCTCAGCGGTCGCGTCACCGCCAACGTCTGCACGGCGTTCCCGCTGCTGCTGACCGACAACCGGCGCGGTAGCGAAGGCGGCTGGTGCGACGAGATCATCGAGGCGTCGGGCGTCGATCGCGCGAAGCTCCCGGAGTTGGTGGCACCCGACGAAGTAGTAGGCGAGCTGCTGCCGGAACACGCCGCAGCGTGGGGCCTGCCGCGCGGCATCCGCGTCTTCTCGGCGATCAACGACACGCAAGCGCTGACGTTCGGGACGGCGAGCCACGTGGGGGATCGCCTCGGCGTTTCGATCGGCACGACGCTGGTACCGACGACGCTGGTCGACACGATGCGCGCCGATCTCGGCCACTTCCTGCTGACGCAGCCGGCGCCGATTCCGGATCGGCACGTGCTGATGGCCGAGGGCGGCCTCGCGGGCAAGGCGCTGGAGTTCGTGCTCGAGGGATTGCTCTGCGTGCGCGACGAGCTCGGCGATCATCGCCGCGAAGACGCCTTCGCCGCGCTCGACGCCGTCGTGGAGGCCACCGAGCCCGGAGCCGGCGGGGTGCTCTTCCTGCCCTGGCTCGCGGGAGCGTGGGCGCCCGCCGGCGATCTTGCGGCACGCGCCGGCTTCCTCAACCTGAGCCTCGCCACTACGCGCGCCCACCTGGTCCGCGCGACGCTCGAAGGCGTCGCGTTCCAGCTGCACTGGTTGCTGCCCCACGTCGAAGCGCTGACGGGTCGCCGCCACGACGAACTCGTCTTCGCCGCCGGCGGCGCGCGCTCGGATGCCTGGGCCCAGGTGCTGGCGGACGTCTGCAACCGTCCGGTGCGACCAGCTCGCCGAGCCGACGCTCACCAACTGCCGCGGCGCCGCGCTGCTGGCCTTCCACCGGCTCGGACGCATCGACCTCGCGACGGCCGGCGATCGGCTCGCCCTGCGCCGCCGCTATGAGCCGCGCGCGGAGTACCGCGATCGCTACGACGACCTGGCCGGGCGCTTCGTCCTGGCCCACGAACGACTCGGGCCCGTCTTCAGCGGACCCTCGGGAGGAAACGATGGCTGACACCCAATCGAGTGGATCGGGTCCGCGCTTCGGATTCGACGAACAGGGGATCGGCGTCGACGCCGTGGTCCGCGAGCTCGAGTCGATCGCGCGCGCGGAGGACAGCGTCTGGGCCGACGGCCGCTGCTCGGGGACGATCTACTGCGGCGATCGCGCCGTCTACGACCTGAGCGCCGAAGCCTTCGGCCGCTTCTCGTACGTGAACGTGCTCCAGCGCGACATGTGCCCGAGCCAGACGCGCTTCGAGTCCGAGATCATCGCGATGACGCTCGACATGCTGCACGGCGAGTCCGCGCGCGCGCGCGGACTCGAGCCCTGCGGCGTGATCGGGTCGGGCGGCACCGAGAGCATCCTCTCGGCGATCTACACCCACCGCGAGTGGGGCCGCGCCGAAAAGGGCATCGAGGCGCCGGAGCTGATCCTGCCCGAGACGGCGCACGTGGCCTTCGACAAGGGCGCCCACTACTTCGGCGTGAAGGTGATCCCCGCGCCGGTCGACCCGCAGACCACGCTCGTCGACGTCGACTTCGTGCGCAAGCAGATCAATCGCAACACGGTGTTGCTGGTGGGATCGGCGGGGAACTACCCGTACGGCACGATCGACCCGATCGGGGCGCTCTCCGATCTCGCCCTGGAGCACGACGTCGGCCTGCACGTCGACGGCTGCCTCGGCGGCTTCATCCTGCCCTGGGGCGAGCGGCTCGGCTACGACATTCCGCCGTTCGACTTCCGGCATCCCGGCGTCACCACCATCTCGGCAGATACACACAAGTACGGCTACGGGCCCAAGGGCACCTCGGTGCTGCTGTTCCGCGACAAGCCGCTGCGCCGCCACCTCTACTTTGCGCGCCCGGCCTGGAAGGGCGGCATGTACGCATCGCCGGGCATGGGCGGCAGCCGCTCGGGCGGCCTGATCGCCGCGACCTGGGCGGTGATGGTGGCGCTCGGCCGCCAGGGTTACCTCGACAAGGCGCGCAAGGTCTTCGAGACCGCCTTCGCGATGCAGGCCGAGGTGCGCAAGCAACCCGCGCTGCGGATGATGGGAAGCCCCACCTTCTGCTTCTCGTTCACCTCGGACGCCTTCGACATCTATCACGTCAACGATTTCATGAAGCAGCGCGGCTGGCGCTTCAACGGCCAGCAGTACCCGAGCGCGATCCACATGTGCGTGACGGGTCCGCAGACCCAGGCCGGCGTGGCGGAGCGCTTCGGCAGCGACCTCGCCGCGGCCGTCGCCTACGCGCAGGCCCCCGACCAGCCGATCCCGCGGAGCGGCGCGCTCTACGGCGGCCAGGGCACCCGCGTCACGGCGAAGGACATCGACATGAATCGCCTGCGCGAGGTGCTGATGCGCTACATCGATTCGACGCTCGAGCAACCGAGAGAGAGCTGAACGGCAGGCATGAAGGCGCGGCGGACGACGGCGAAGGGACGCAACGAACAGCTGGTCCGGCTGCTCCAGATCCTGCGCGATCTCGACCGGCTCGGCGGCCTCGACGTCTACGAGTTGGCCGAGAGCCACGGCACGACGACCCGCACCATCCGCCGCGACCTCGAGGCGCTCGAGGCGGCGGGCTTCACGCTGATCGCCGAACGCGACGGCGCACGCCTGCGCTATCGCATCGACCTGAAGGGCAAGCTCGCGAAGCTTTCCTCGCTGCTCGACGCGAGTCACTACCTGGCGCTGCGCGTCGCGATGGAGCCGGGCGCGCCGATGAGGAACACCTCACGCGTCTTCGCCGATCTCGAGCACCTCGGCACGCGTGCAGGTGCTCGCGCCCGCTTCGCTGCGCCGCGATCTCGCCAAGCTCGGCGCCTGGCTCACCGAGAGCTATCGGGCGCCGCTGCGCGCACGCGCCGCGCGGCCGTCCGGGCGGCGTCAGGCTCCGCGCATACCTCGCTCGCGCCCCCGCTGAGGCGTCGCACGACGCTCGCGCGCGACGGGATCTCGATCGCAGTTTCCCGGGTATGCTGCGACCGCCACCAAGGAGAACCCCCATGGCCGCCATCGAGCCGAGTTCCCGCGAGCCGCTCCCTTCCGTCCTCACCATCGCCAATCTCGTCTACGCGCTGCACGCCTTCGCAATCGTGGTCGGCATCGTCGGCACGGCGACCGTCGTGGGCTCCTTCCTCGGCTCGATCCCGTCGATCGTCGCGGTGATCCTCAACTACGTGAAGCGAAGCGATGCGCGGGGCACTTGGGCGGAGTCGCACTATCGCTGGCAGATTCGAACCTTCTGGTTCTCGATCGGCTGGATGCTGCTCGCGGGTCTGCTGGTCTTCACGCTGGTGTTCATCCCGATCTCGGTCGGAATCTTCGTGACCGTTTCAATCTGGGTGATCTATCGCATCGGCAAGGGCTGGCTCCGACTGCGCGATCGACTGCCCATGTACGAGTGACCCAGTGATGAAGCTGACCCGAGGCCCGTCTCTCGGAATCCGATGCGTGACGCGCGGGGGCGGTGCGTTCGTCCAGAACGTCCTCGGCGGACGGCGTCGCAGCTTCGCGTCGGGAATTCGAGGCCGCCTGCGGATTGTTCTGGCCGAACGCCCCGCCCCCGCTACTTGCAATCCGTTCCTGAACTTCCGTTCATGAAAGAAAGACGGGAAGCCCAGCGCGGGCGGTGGACTCGGCCGAAACAATCCGCAGGCGGCCTGCCAACTCTCGCTGCGAAGCCACCGCTGTTCGTCCGCCGAGGACGTTTCGGCCGAGTCCACCGCCCGTGCGCCTCGTAGCAACGATCCAGAGCAGGGACGGCGGCGGTGATGCGGGCTCCAGGCTCAACAGTCGTTCCGGGGTCAGGCGCCTAGCTGTCGCGGTCCGTTCCGGCGCGCCAGGCGCCGGTTGCGATCCCACTTCTCGATGCTGATCACCGGCAGGATGATCGCGCCCACGAGCGTGGCCCACAGCACATCGAGCGGCGCCAGCGGCGCCGAGCCGAAGATCTCGTTCATGATCGAGCCGTAGATGAAGAGCGCCTGGAGCGCGACCAGCGCTCCGATCCCGAGGAACACCGTCCAGTTCGAGAAGAACCCCGCCGAAGCGAGTGTGCCGCGCAGCGAGCGGCAGTTCAGCATGTAGAAGATCTGGAACGCGATGACGGTGGTCACCGCCATCGTCTGCGCCTCCGCCAGCGCAGTCGCTGCGGAAACCGCCCCGTTCGCCGGCCTGCCGGTGAGCGAGAGCCCTCCGGCGTATTCCCAGTAGAAGAGTCCCACCGCACCGGCGCACATCAGCGTCGCCGCGATGAAGGTGCGCACGATCACGAAGCCCGAGAGCACCGGCCTCGAGGGGCTGCGCGGCGGACGTTCCATGACGTCGCGCTCCCTGACCTCGAATGCCAGCGGCAGCGCAAGTGCGACGGTCGCAACGAGATTGATCCACAGGATCTGCGTCGGCAGCATCGGCAGCAGCAGCTCGCGCACCGGCTGCGCGACGCCGCCGACGAGACGCTCGAACTCCGCGAACGGGAAGAACGCCACCGCCACCATCAGGATCATCGCGAGCCCGAGGTTGGTCGGCAGCACGAAGGCGAGGCTCTTGATCAGGTTGTCGTAGACGCGCCGCCCCTCTTCGACGGCTGCGGCGATCGACGCGAAGTTGTCGTCGGTGAGCACGATCGCCGCGGCGTCCTTCGCGACGCTGGTGCCGGTGATGCCCATCGCGACGCCGATGTTCGCCTGCTTCAGGGCGGGCGCGTCGTTGACGCCGTCGCCCGTCATCGCCACCACTTCGCCGCGCGCCTGCAGCGCCCGCACCAACGCTAGTTTGTGTTCGGGTGCCACGCGCGCAAACACGTTCGCCTGGACGGCGACGTGCTGCAGCTCGGCTTCCGACATCGCGGCGAGCTGCTGGCCGGTGACGACGCGCAGCGCGTGTGGATCGCGCGGGAGGATGCCGAGCTGGGCGCCGATCGCCGCGGCCGTCTCGTGGTGGTCGCCGGTGATCATCTTGACGGTGATGCCGGCGGCGTGGCAGCGCTCGACCGCAACGATCGCCTCGGGACGCGGCGGGTCGGTCATGCCCTCGAGACCGAGCAGTGTGAGTCCGTTCGCGACGTCTTCCATCTCCAGGCTCGGCGGATCGTGCGGCACCGCGCGCGCAGCGACGGCGAGCACGCGCATCCCCTGGGCCGCCAGCCGATCGACCTCGCGCGCCGCCGCCGACGCGTCGAGCGACGCGCCCGCGGCGCCGCTGCAACGCGCGAGCACGACTTCGGGCGCTCCCTTCATGACGATCGAGCCGCCGCCGTGCCGGGTCGTCGCGCCGAGCGCCGCCGCCGCCGGCCTGTGCAGCGTCGCCATGAACTGGTTTTCGCTCTCGAAGGGGAGCGCGTCGGCGCGCACGAAGTGCTGGCGCACCTCTTCGACGGCGATCCCCAGCTTGACGGCCGCCACCACGAGGGCGCCCTCGGTGGGGTCGCCGACGATCTTCCACTCGCCCGCTTCGCAAGTGATCGACGCGTCGTTGCAGAGCGCCCCGCCGAGCAGCAGCTCGTGCACGTCGGGCGGCAGCGCGGTGAGCGGAATCCCGTTGCGGTGGAGCTGACCGTCGGGCTGGTAGCCGACACCGCTCACCGTGTAGACGCCGCTGGCCGGCGTCCAGAGCGCCTGCACCGTCATCTCGTTGCGGGTCAGCGTGCCGGTCTTGTCGGAACAGATCACCGTGGTGGAACCGAGGGTCTCGACGGCCGGCAGCTTGCGCACCACGGCGCGCCGCGACGCCATACGCTGCACGCCGATCGCGAGCGCGATCGTCACGATCGCGGGCAGGCCCTCGGGAATCGCGCCCACCGCCAGCGCGATCGCGAAGATCGCCGTTTCGCGCAGCGCAGTCACGAAGTCGAGACCGGCGCCGGTCATCGCGCGGGCCGTGCCGACCGCGAGCATCGCCGCCGCCACCACGACGATCGCGATCGTGATGGTGCGGCCGATCTCGGCGAGCGCGCGCGTGAGCGGCGTCTCGAGACTGGTCGCCGACTCGAGCATCTGCGAGATGCGACCGAGTTCCGTGGTGGCGCCGGTCTCGACCACCACCGCCGTGCCGGAGCCCGCCGTCACCAGCGTGCCACCGAAAAGCAGGCAGCAGCGGTCGCCCACGGCCGCGTCGGCGGCGACAGGATCGACGAACTTGTGCGCGGGCACGCTCTCGCCCGTGAGCGCCGCTTCCTCCGCGTGTAGATTGCGGGCGTGCAGCAGGCGCAGATCCGCGGGCACGCGGTCTCCGCTCGCGAGGCTCACGACGTCGCCGGGCACGAGTTCCGCCGCCGGGATCTCCTGCCGCCTGCCGTCGCGCCACACGGCGACGTTCTCGGGCACCAACTGCGCGAGCGCCTCGATCGCGCGGCCGGCCTTCCATTCCTGGACGAAGCCGATCAGCGTGTTGAGCAGCACCACGGCGAGGATCACGATGCCGTTGGCGACGCCGTCGGTCGGGTCGACCGCCATCGCGATGGCGCCCGACGCGATCAGCACCCAGATCAGCGGGCTGTCGATCTGGCGCCACAGCAGATCGACGGCCCCGTCGCCGCGCGCGCGCGGCAGCGTGTTGGCGCCATGTCGCGCCAGTCGCGCGGCGGCCTCGGCGCTGCTCAGGCCCGCCGGCGTCGAACCGAGCCGTTGCAGCACGACATCGGTGTCGAGGGCGAACCAAGCGGAGCGATCGCCGGCTGCGCGCGGCGGACCTGAGTGCTCCGGGCTCACTGGCCTCCGGCAGTCACGAGCACACGGATGGACTCGGCCGACCGCCGCGGGTTCGTCGTCACTCTCTCGGGGCTCGTCTGCTCGCGCTGCCTCTTCTCGCAAATCGACTCGCGAGCGAACGCAGCACAGCGCTCGGTGCGCATGGAAACCTCCCTGGGGCGGTCAAGTTAGCCCGCACCGAGCGGTTTGCGCATGCGCGCGCGAACGCTGGACAACGCGACCACGAGCAGCGCGGAAAAGCGGAGCATTCCGCCTCGTTGCCGCCGGCTTGCTCGAGTCCTGGCCCTGGTTCAGCGGAATTCGTAGCGGACAGCGAAGCCGACGAGATGGTTGCGGTAGTGCGGGGAGTCTTCGCCGAGCCCGAACACATTGGCGATCGTATTGGGCGCGACGCCGTCGATCGCCCAGTCACTGCTCTTCAAGTCCTCGAGCAGATAGGACACCCGCACTGCGATGTTCTCGCGCACCTGGTACTCGGCGCTCACGTTGAAATCGTGCAGCCGACTCTCGATATCGGGGAAGCCCCGCGACGTCTGCGGCAGCGCCGGCCCGCTGCGGACGTCGATCGCCGTGTTGGCCATCGAGTACACGTAATCGGCGCGCAGCCGCAACTGGTCGTCGAGCAGATGCAACTCGGCGCCCACGCCCGCCGTATAGACGTGGTCCTTGTCGCGCTCGAACCAGTCGCGCTCCGGGTTGAACGCCTGTGCGACGGTCCCGAAGGTCCGGCCGTCCAGATCAGACTGGAGTTCGTCGTAGGTGAACCAAGCGTAGGTCGTGAGGATCTCGATCGGTGACCAGGACAGATCCACCGTCGAGCTGAGCTTCTCGCGCCGCGTGAGCCCGAGCGTCGAGTTGTTGTAATCGTCTGTCACCCAGCTGCCGTCGAGACCGATCGAAAACGAATCGAGCGGCATCAGGTCGATGCGACCGAGCACGCGGCTGCGCTCCCGGTCCGCGTAGACGTTCTTGCGCAGCAGCGGGTTGTTCTCCCACAGCGGGTCGGGCGGTGTGGATGCTGCCGATGTACCCGGGTGTGAAGCCCTGGAACAGCGGCGACTGGTACATGTATTCGGAGCCGTTGCGGTCGGCAATGCCGCCCTCTACGCGCATCTGCAACCACGAGAGCGGGCGGCTGTGCAGCGCCCCCTCGTAGGTGTTCTCGCCGATGTGATCGACTTCCGTGTAGGTGCGCTCGATCTCCTGGCGCTTGTAGGCGAACGAGAGTTCCGTGCGCTCGAAGATCTCGTAGCCCGCCTCGAAGCGGCCCTCCACGAGTTGGTACGAGTTCGGCAGATTCAGGCGTGCGCGTTCGGAGTTGATCCCCTGCTGACTCAGCGCGTCCCCCGAGACGTACTGGTAGACATCGCGCGGCGTGGTGTTGTCGCGGTCGTCGTAGCGGATGTTCGCGTCGATGCGGAGATGATCGATCGGGCGCGACGCCAGTCGCAACGTCGCGGCGGTGGTGTCGATGCCCGCGTCGGCGTCGCCGCGCGGGGGCGGTACCGGCGCGGTGAGGGTAGGATTCACCGTGTACGGCAGGAAATCGGCGTGCTGGCGCATCCAGCCGAACGCCGCGTCGCCCGAGATGCGCGTGTTCCACGGCAGGTCGACGCCGCCCGTCACTGACACCTGATTGAAGCTGTTGTCGGGCGCTGTCGCCTTGCGGCCGAAGCCCTTCGGGTAGCCTATGCCCGCGCCCACCGCGCCCCCTCCGGAGAATGGATTCTGCCAGGTGAGCGAATCATTCGAGTCATTGAATGCGGAGATCTCATAGCCGATCTGCAACTGCGCGCGTTCGCCATTCCAGCGCAGCGCCGTCGAACCCTCATTGGTCTGGTAGTCGAGCGGCTCGGGGACGAGCGACGAGCGCGCACCGCCGCCGCTGCTTCCGATCACCGCCCCGACGATCTTGCGCCCCTTCTTGGTCTCGTACTCGTAGTCACCCACCCACTCCATGTCCGCACGGCAGATCGAGCCCGAAGCCGCGCGCGCACGTCGCGGCGCATGTGCTCGATGTTCAAGTCGCGTTCGTTTGCAGCGAGCGCGCTGAAGCCTGCCGTGGTGGTCGTGCTCGGGCTCCCGGCGATCCAACTCGGCCGCAGCGTCAGCCGATCGGTTCCCCTGCCCTGGAACACCGTGCTCGCCGAGTCGGTCTGATACTTCGGAATCTCTTCGTACTCGAACCAGACGTTGAAGAGACCCTGGTAGCCGAAGTCGCCGCGCGCAAAGCGCGAATCGAGCCCCAGGTTCTGCCCCTGCGCCCGCCACCAACGGACGTCGCCGCTGTCCCAGACTGCGCGCCGGCTGATGTCGAAGTTGCCGAGCACGCTGACGCCCTTCTCCTCGAGGCCGGTGAAGTCGCCGAACTTGTACGAGTCGTCGCTGTTGAGCCAGGCGCCGAGTTCGATCCAGCTCTCGTTCACCTCCGGCGGGAGCGCCGCTGCGGGCAGCGCGGCGGCGAGGCCCGCCAGCGTCCCGAGCGCGCCTCTGACGAACCGGTGCACGCGGTCGTGTTCCATGGCGTCGCTACCTCGTGAACCGCACGCCCGAAGGATGATTCGAGCCGTGCACTTCGAAGTGGCAGTTCGTGCAGCTGCGCAGCAGCAGGTTGCGGTTGTTCGCAGAGGAACCGATGCCGGGAAGGCCCGCCGCGTTGTAAGCCGTCCCCGGATGGACTCTCGAGGCTGTGGCACTCCTGGCAGAGCCACGGCGGGCGCTGCTTCAGCAGCGCGCGCTGCGTCGAGCCGTGCGCCGCGTGACAGGTCATACAGTCGTCGCGCGCCGGCTCGTGCTCCCACAGGAACGGCCCGCGCTTCTCGGCGTGGCACTGGTAACAGGTCTCGTTCACGTTGCGCTTGACGAGCAGATGGTCCGACGTCGAGCCGTGCACGTTGTGGCAGTCTTTGCAGGTGACCTCGCCTTCCTTGATCGGATGGGACGAGATCCGGTGGGTCTGCGACGCGCACGTCGGGATGGCAGCCGTAACAGGCCGCCGACGCATCCTTGCGGACCAGCGCGTCGGGGCGAATGTCCTTCTGGAGCACGGCCTGGCGCGGATTGTGGATGTTGTGGCAGCTCGCGCAGGCGACGCCGCGCGCCTCGTGGATGCTGCCGTTCCAGAGCAGCCGCTCGCCGCCGCGGTGGCAACCGAGGCACACCGCGTTCTGCGGCTGGGCGGGGAACTCGTCGCCGAACTTCGCGCGACCGGCACTTCATCGTCGGCCGCGTGGCCGGCGCTCGGCCCATGGCACGCCTCGCAGCCCTGCGCGGCGAAGGGCGTGTGCGAATCTCCCTTGACGCCGTGCGGTGTGCGAAGGATGGCGAGCGTCGCAGGCTGGTCGTGGCACTCGGTACAGGCGCCGGGCCCGCCGGGCGCATACTCACCAGCGCTGTCGCTCGACTCCTCGAGTTCCTCGGAGCCCACCGCTGCCGGCAAGCCCAACGCGATCAACAGAAACAAGACCAAATAGCGGGTTGTCACCTCGGTCGCCCCCACTCGACTTCGGTTCTTCGCTGTCGCGATCCAGACTCGACTTGGTCGTTGCATCTGGGATCGGTCGCGCGCACCGTAGTGCAGTTCCCCGCGCGAGAGCAAGAAAAAAATGCTGGAATTTCGCACGCGGCGCAGTGGTGTCTGCGATCCGACAGGGCGCGATGCGCGCTCGGCCCAGCGTGCGACGGCGCCCTCACCGACGAGATCGAGTTCGCGGTTGCATGAGCGTCTCGACGACGCGCACGTAGACGGCCGTCAGCGCTGCGGCTCCCACGCGTGTGCAGAAGCCACCGAAGATCCCGCCGAGCACGATGAACGGCAACAGCCATTCCCGCTTGCACTCCCAGAGTGCGGCGGCGCGGAACAGTCCTAGCCAAATGAAACGGCCCCGTCCTCCTTGGGGAAGACGGGGCCGTCAGCTGCAAGGCGTCCTGGCGCGAGGCCAGGATCAGTTCGGTGCGTCGAAGAGCACCAGACCACCGGCCGGGATCAGCGCCCCGTTGGTGGTCGCACCCGTTCCGTTCGACAGCTGGATGCGAACATCGTTGCTGCCGTTCGTCACGACCAGATCGAAGAAACCGTCGGCATTCGTGTCTTCCGTCCCGCTCAGCGTGAACGCACCGGCGCCGTTCGGGGGATACACGCTCGTTCCGGCCGTCGTGCCCGTCATCGGCGTGACGCGGAGCGATCCGGCGCCCTGGTAGGCAAGATCGGCGTTTCCGTCATTCGTGAAGTCCGCAACGCTCTTCAGCACGAAGGAGTTCCCGCCGTTGGGAATGAAGCCGCTGGCCGTCGGATCCCCGCTCGTGTTGAGCGTCCGCACCCGGTTGAAGCCCAGGCCCGGGCCCGCGCCCGTGTCGACCAGGTCAGCCGTGCCATTGCCATCGACGTCGCCGGCCCTCGTCAAGACCCACGCGGTGCCGCCCTGGGCGTAGAACTTCGCACTGGCCGTCCCGGCGAGATTGGCGCGCGTCGTGCCGGCCGCACCCCCCGTACCGCGGAACACCAGGTCCTTGCTGAGGTCGCCGTTCACGTCGGCCGCAAAGGCGTACACCCAAGCACCAGCCGCCGTCGAGAGGAAGGTGTAGACCGGGACGCCCGTGGCGATGTTGGCGATGCGCACGGCACCCGCCGCACCCCCGCTTCCGCTGAAGATGATCTCGTCGATCCCGTCACCGTTCACATCCGCCGCGTCGACGACCTGCCAGGCCCCGCCGCCATCCGGAATGAAGAGCGTTCCCTTGGTGCCGGTCCCCGCCGCGTTCACGAAGGTCACGCGCGCGGTCCCACCGCCCTGCGCGACGAGATCGGCGTTGGCGTCGTTGTCGAGATTCCCCGCGGCCCTCAAGATGTACACGCCGCCGCCGGTCGGGAAGCTTCCGTTCGCGGTACTGGACGTCCCGTCCAGAATATCGACTCGGATGTTCCCCGAACTCGACCGGGCGATGTCACCCTTCCCGTCGGCGTTGAAATCAAACCCGACGAACGTGGCAGGGGGAATGGGACCCGCCATCACCGCGGACCCCAGCCCGAGAGTGGCGAAAAGTCCGATGAGGCATCCGGAAAGTCTCATTGTACGCATTGGAACTCCTCTTCCTGGATTTCGAAACTCGCGACGAATCTGCGCTCTGCAATTCGTGGCGCTCGATGGAATCCCCTCAAACACTGCTGGGAAGCGACGGCCTGACACGACCGACACATCCCATGCTCACGCTCGGGCTACGACGATCCGAGCCGCCGCCTCGAAGCGTAGACGGCGCCGAGCGACGCGAGCATCGTCAAGGCCGATGCTCTCAGCGCGGGCTCCGGAACGACTTCCAGATAGAGATGCTCGTCCTCGTAGACCATGGCTTCCTCGAGCCGCCTCGATCTCTCGGTTCTGCGATCACCCCGCAATGGTCGCGATTCGCAATTTAGGCGCCCAGCTCTGGAAGATCAAGCAGCAGCGCTGCCTACGAGATCGCTTGCCGCGTCGTTCTGTCGGCCAACCGACAGAACTCGCGGAAGCAATCAGGGTGCTACGGCGCCGAGCGTGATCGCAGGGACGTAGGTGACGAGCAGCACCACCGCGAGCAGCGCGAGCAGGAACGGAAACGTCTCGACGCACACCGTCCACAACGGCTTCTCGAAGCGCGACGACGCCAGGAACAGGTTCAAGCCGACGGGCGGCGTCAGGTAGCCGAGTTCCAGATTCGCGAGAAAGATCACGCCCAGGTGCAGCGGGTCGATCCCGAACACCTGACTGATCGGCAGGATCAGCGGCACCACGACGACGATCGCCGAGAAGATGTCCATCAGACAGCCGACGATCAGCAGGAATCCGTTCAGCGCGAGCAGGAAGAGCGCGCGCGAATGGACCGTCGCCTCGACCCAGGCGGCCGCCTTCATCGGAATCTCGGCGTCGACGAGGTAGTTGGTGAGCCCCATCGCGACGCCCAGGATCACCAGCACGCTGCCGACCATCACCATGCAGCGCGTCAGCACGCGCGGCAGGTCACCGACGAGATCGAGTTCGCGGTGCACGAGCGTCTCGACGACGAGCGCGTAGACGGCCGTCAGCGCTGCCGCCTCCACCAGTGTGCAGAAGCCGCCGAACATCCCGCCGAGCACGATGAACGGCAACAGCAGTTCCCACTTGCACTCCCAGAGTGCGGCGAGCGCTTCGCGCGCGCGGAAGGCGGGTCGCTCGGTGCGCGTCGCGATCGACTTCGCGCACGCCGAGCATCACGACCGCGGCGACCAGCAGCAGCCCCGGCAGCGCCGCGGCGCGGAACAGATCGGGAATCGGCACGTGCGCGACGACCGCATACAGGATCACCGGCAGGCTCGGCGGGAACAGCAGCCCGATCGATCCGGTCGCCGTGACGAGGCCGAGCGAGAATCCCTCGCGGTAGCCGCTGCGCACCAGCACCGGCATCAGCAACCCGCCGAGCGCGAGGATCGTCACGCCCGAGGCGCCGGTGAAGCTGGTGAAGAACGCGCAGACCAGCGTCGCCGCGATCGCGAGCCCGCCTGGCAGCCAGCCGAAGAGCGCGTTGAAGAGGCGCACCAGACGATCGCTCGAGCCGCCTTCAGCGAGCAGGAAGCCGGTCAGCGTGAAGAGCGGCAGCGTCGGGATCGAAGGCGACACGACACTTCGATACGTCTCGACGGGAATCGAGGCGATCGGCACGCCCTCGGCGTAGAAGAGCACCAGCGCGACGCCGCCGAGCACGACGAAGATCGGCGCGCCGAACGGCAGCGCCACCACCAGCAGCGCGATCCCGCCCAGCGCACCCACGCCGTTTCCGCGGGCGCGATCCACAGCGCGACGGCGAGCGCGAGCAGACCGAGCAGCGCGATCCCGCGCTCGCGACGCCCACCCGCGCGCAGGAAGAAGCGGAACGCGATCACCGCGAACGCAAACGGCAGGATCGCCTCGACCACCCACTGCGGCAGCCAGCCGCCGATCATCCCCGGCGACTCCAGCTCCGAGCGCACGAAATCGAGCGACGCCCAGGCGAGCGCCGCCGCCACAGCGGCCGAGAGCGCGTTGGTGAAGACGCGCGAGTGGCGCTGCCACGCGGGCGGCAGCATCTCGCCGGTCGCGAGCGCCAGGTGCGCGCCCTCGCGCGACGCCGCCATCGCGCCGAGGAAGGCGATCCAGAGCGCGAGGTTCTGCACGTAACCAGTCGAGCCCGGAATGCCGCTGTCGAAGAGCGCGCGCAGCAGCAGCTCGACGACCGGCAACAGCGCCGCGAGCAGCAGCGCGCTCGCCGCAATGATCCGTTCGACCCGCGTGAGCGCGCCGAAGCCGCGCCCGGCCGGCCTCACGGTCACGGGATCGCGCTGCTCGGCGCGCGCGCGCGGAACTCGTCGCGGAGCTTCTGCACCTCGGCCACGATGCCCGCCGGCACGACGTGCCCGATCAGCTTCGGATACGCGAGTCGATCGCGACGCGCTCGAACTCGGCGACGCCCTCGGGCGGGACGTGGTTCACCACGAGCCCGCGCTTCACCATCGCGCCGATCGCTTCGTCGTCGAGTTTGCGCACCTCGCCGCGCAGCCGGTGTCCGACTTCGCGCGACGCGGCGAGCAGCTTTTCGCGCACGCTGGGATCGATCGCCTGCCAGGCCTTCGTGGTGATGACGGTGGCGCCGATCGCGGGCGCCCACTTCACGTCACACATCTGCTTCGCGACGCCGAACCACTGGTTCGCGAGCGCCAGCAGCGGCGGCGCCGGGAAGGCGTTGATGAGTCCTGCCTGCAGGCCCGTGAGGATGTCGGTCGATGCCAGCTCGACGGGGTGGTAGCCGCCGTCCTTCCACGCCTCGACGTAGGCCGGATAGCCCGGCCCACACCCAGAGCTTCATCGGCTTCAAGTCGGCGGGACGCAGCAACGGCGCTGCGAGAAGAAGTAGACCCAACCCGCATCGCCCCAGTTGAGCACCTTGAAGCCCTTGACTTCGAGGATCGCTTCGAGCTTCGGCGCCATGCGATCGCGCACGTAGTCGAGTTCTTCGTACGACGTGATCATCATCGGCATCTGCAGCGCCTGCATCTCGTGCGCGATGTCGTAGAGGCCGGTGTTCGACGAGGCGGCGGCCTGCAGCTGGCCGATGCGCAACTTGCGCACCATGTCGGGATCGTCGCCGACGACGCCGCCCGGGTAGATGCTTGAACTCGATCTTGCCGCCCGTCGCCGCCTTCCACTGCCTCGGCCATGGTGTGGATCGCGTCGAGCCACGGCGAACCGTCCGGCGCGATCGTGCCGAGCTTGATCACCTGCGCCGAGGCGGGCGACGCCGCGAGCCCCCGCGAGAACGAAGCAGAGCCGCCGCGATCCGACTCCGCCAGATCAAGGAGTGCCTCCGGTGGCGTTCCACATCGAGAAAGAGATCGCGCGACGTGTGCGCGCAGCCACTGCGCGCGCCGCTGCGACAACACGTTCACCAGCCGATTCTGCGGCGCGCGTTCGACGTCCACCGCGAGCGTCTTGTCGAGCAGCGACTGGAACTCGGCGAGGTTCTGCTCCTGCACGCTCACGCTCTCGGCGAGCGACACGTAGACGGAGGCGCGCTCGCCCTGCGCCAGCGCGTCGGCGCGCGCGAAGTGTTCGCGCGCGCGCGCGACGCTGCCACCGGGGCGGCTCGCTTCGTAGCTGACGAAGAACTCGTGCGCCGCGCCCGCGTCGTAGCCTTCGTCGAGATCGAGCACGCGCTCCATGCAGGCGCCCGCGCGCGGCAGGTCGGCGATCAGCTCGGCGTCGCCCTTGTCGGCGCTGAGCGCGCCGGCCTGCCCGGCGGCGACCCAGTAGAGCAACGACACGTCGTCGCGATCGGTGCGCGCGAGCGCGGCGGCGCGGGTCGCTCGTCGAACTCCGCGCGAAAGCCGGGGTGCGCCACTTCGAGACCGCGCAACGCGTAGTCGCGACCGCGCAGGTAGAGGCGGCTCGCGCGCTGGCGCAGCGCGCGAGCGCCGTCGCGGTCGCTTCGCTTCGAGACGGCTCGCGTCGTCCTGCAGCAGATACGCGTAGGACGCGAAGCCGCGCGCCGTCGCGACCAGCAGACCGCGGTGCTCCGGCGTCGACTCGAGCAGCGTCTCGTAGAGCTTCAGGCCGAAGGGGATCGCGTCGCGCACCAGTTCCGGGTCGTCGTCGCTGGCGAAGGAGCCGCCGCCCGCCCCACCGAGCGCATCCGCGACCGCACCCATCGCCACCCGCTTCGCCGAACAGCCGGTCGCGCACGCGAGAGCGAGTCACACACACGGCCGCCGCGACGGAGCCGCCTCGCAACTCCAACCCCCTGCCCTACCCGGGGCGCATTCCCTGCGCCGTCCCGCAGCTTATCCCGATCCCGGAAAATTCTCCGTCGCGGCTGCAACAGCCTCTGATAGTCTGCTTCGATCCGCCCACCAGGAGCCCATTCCATGACTCGCACTCTCCGCCTTCTCGTCGCAGTGACCGCGTGTGGCGTTCTCGGCGCCGGCGCACCAGCCGGCGCCGATCTCGCGAAGTGGGACCAGGCGAAGGTCACCGATCTCGCCAAGCAGCTAGCCGACGCGACCCAGGCGTTGAACGACACCTTCTACCTGCAGCCTCCGCCGGGTGCGGGCTCGATGCAGTCGCGCAGCTACCAACAGCTCCGGCAGAAGATTCGCGTGATCCGCATGGAGGCCGGCTCGCTCTCTTCCTCGCTCGCAAAGGGTGAGGGCTACGAGGAAACACTGCCGAGCTACGAGTCGCTGATGGAGATGGTGCGCGCTGCGCGTCGCGACGCGCAGCAGGTCTTCTCCACGGCGGACGTGCAACAGAAGGCGACCGCCGTGCGCGGGGTCCTGAACCAGATCTCGCCCTACTACGATCCCGATGCGGTGCCGCTCGCGCCCACCACGCGCTGAGTCGGCCGCCCTACGCCCACGCGGTGTCGGGACATCGCCAGCGGGATTCGCTAATTCAGCGTTCTCGCGGCTTCGGGAGGGATGCAATGCGACAGACGATCCGGACGACGATCCGAGCACTGAGCTGCAGCGGATTCGCGCTCGCCCTCGCGGCGACCGTCGCGCCGAGCGCCGCGCGCGCCGAGTTCGAAAGGGAGGACTTCCGGATCCGCAGCGCGCAGGATCTCGTCGATCTGTGCGCGGTGAAGAACGACGATCCGCTCTATGCCGCTGCGATCCATTTCTGCGAGGGCTTCATCTCGGGCGCCTGGCACTACCACCAGGCGCAGGCGAACGGGCCGAAGGGCGTGCGACTGGTCTGCCCGCCCGAGCCGCCGCCCACGCGCGACGAGGCGGCCGCGATGTTCGTCACGTGGTCGGGCACGCACGCCGACCGCATGACGGAGCCGGCCGTCGAAGCGCTGTTCCGATTCCTGACCGAGAAGTATCCGTGTCCCGCAGCGGCACCCGCGAAGAAGGGGGGCTCGAAGTGAAGCGCAGCGTCATCGCCATCGTGCTGATCTGTGCGTTCTCCACCGCGGGCTGCGCCAACATGTCCCAGACCCAACAGCGAACCGTCACGGGCGCCGCAGGCGGGGCGGCTGCGGGTGCGATCATCGGCGCGATCGCCGGCAACGCAGGCCTCGGCGCCGCGATTGGCGGCGCCGCCGGGGCAGGCGGCGGCTTCCTGTACGGGAAATCCAAGGAAGCCGAACAGCGCGCGTACCAGCAAGGCGTCCAGGAAGGTCGCAGCGGGAAGTAACACGCGGGTCGCGCGCACTACTTCGCGGGCAGCAAGCCGTCCTTGCGCAACCGCTCGACGGCGGCGCGCACCACATCGCCGGCGAGTTGCTTCGCGTCCGAGGGATTCAGCGTTTTGCTGTGCGCGGCCCACACGAGTCGCGCAGTGTCGACTGCGTACACGGCCGTCTCGATCTGCACGATCCGATCCGTCGTGAGATAGCCCGGCTCGTACACCATCGGCGCCGCGTAGCCCCAATACCCCCAGGCGTTGCCGTAGTAGGTCGGCGGGACCCAGCGCTCCTGCTCCTCGACGCCCACCAGGCGGAACACCACGGCGCCGTCCGCCCCAGCGGCCTCGACGCGCGCCTTCGCCTTCTCCTTGTCCTGGATCTCGTCGTCGGGGATCACCGAGTAGCCCGCCAGCGCGATGGCGGGTCCCACGGCCCGCACGAACTCGTCTTCGGCGAGGCGTCGCAGCGTTGCGTCCTGGCTCATCGCGACACCGACCACCTTGTGGAACTGGATCGGCCCCACGGCGGGATCGCGCCAGACCGAAGTGATCTGTGTGGACGCACAACCGGAAAGCAGCGCGCCGGCGAGCGCGAAGGCGAAGGCCGCAAGGGGAAATTGAAACCGAGAAATGGGAGAACGGGTCCGCATCGTCAACTCCTCCTAGCGCTTGGTTTCGACCGACTGGGGCGAATCATCCGCGCCGGCTTCGAAGAACGCGTCCCAGCGGCCTGCCGCAATCGCGCCCTGGATGGCGCCCGTGTCGTTCATGAACACGAGGCTCCCCTCGCGCAGCTCGACGCGATCGGCCCACACGAAGAACAATCCAGCGGCGGTCTTGTAGAAGTCGCTCGAAGTCTCGAGCGGCGTGCGCACGCCCCAGCGGAACTTGCCCTGATGTCGCGCCCAGTATTGTTTCATGGCGGCTCAGCCTAGCGAGGAGAGCGGATCCTCACACCTCCAACACCGTGCGAATGCCGCGGCCCTCGCGCAGGTCCGCAAGCGCGCGATCGGCTTCGGCGAGAGGGCGGCGCGCGGTGATCAGCCCCTCGAGATCGAGTCGCCCTGCGCGCCACAGCGCGACGAGGCGCGGGATCTCGAACAGCGAGTTCGACGAACCGAGGAGGCAGCCGACGAGTTTCTTCTCGCTGACGGTGAACAGCGCGGCGGGCGCGATCTCGATCTTCTCGGTGATCGGCGGCGCGCCGACACACACCACGGTGCCGCCGTTGCGCGTCGCCGCGAGTCCCACCGACACGAGGCTCGCGCGACCCGCCGTCTCGAACGCGAAGTCGGCGCCCACCCCCGTCGCCTCGCGCACACGCACCGCCACGTCCTCGGCGTTCGGGTCGAGCAGGTCGGTCGCGCCGAAGGTTTCCGCCGCCTTGCGGCGCTCGGGAAGCGGGTCCGACGCAAAGATGCGCGCCGCGCCCGCGAGCCGCGCGCCCTGCACCGTCGACAGACCGATGCCGCCGAGTCCCATCACCAGCACCGTCGCGCCTTCGGGCACGCGCGCCGTGTTGAGCACCGCGCCGACGCCCGTCTGCACCGCGCAGCCGATCACGCACGCGACGTCGAGCGGCACGTCGCGGCCGACCTTCACCGCGCCGTTCGCGGTCGTCACCACGTACTCGGCGAAGGCGCCGACGTTGAGCCCGCGGTAGACGATCGCGCCGCCGCGCGAGAGACCGGTCGTCCCGTCGGCGAAGGTATTGGTCACGATGCCCAGGGCATCGACACAGAGCGCTGTCTCGCCGCGCACGCACCAGTAGCAACGACCGCAGGGCGGCGCGGGCGTGAGTACGACCGCATCGCCCGGCGTGAGCCCCGTGACGCCGGGGCCGATCGCATCGACGACGCCCGCCGCCTCGTGTCCCAGCACGATCGGCAGCGGCGCCGGGAACACGCCGTCGGCGATACTCAGATCCGAGTGACAGACCCCGCAATGCGAAACCCGCACCCGCACCTGCCCGATCCCCGGCTCCGCAATCGCGACGTCATCCGAAACCCGAATCCCCTCCCCCGCCCGCTCCAACACCGCCGCTCTCATGCTCCCTCCCGTTGACTTGGGGACGTTCCTGCTCCGTTGACTTTGTTGACTTCAGGAACGTCCCCAAGTCACGCCCGGCTACGCGGGCGCGGTTGGCTTCCTTGTGACGATCGCCGGCTGCGCGCTGGTCGCGATCGCCGCGTTCCGCGGCGTCTGAGCGCGCGGCCAGGGCAGGCGCTCGATACCGAGCATGCCGCCGATCATCCCCGCACTCATTAGCGCATGGTCGACGAGCACCGCCGCGGCCGGATCCAGTCCCGACGCGATGCCCGCCGCGATTCGCGAGCCAGCGGTCATCCCGAGGAGCATCCCGAGCGTGCAGCGCAGCAGCGATGCCGGTCGCATGCGCCACGCCGCGGCGGGCACGCCGAACAGGAGCATCCCGACGTTCATCCACGATGCGAGATGCCCGATGCCCGGCACGACGTGCCACGCGCTTCCGAGCGCCGGCGCGCGGCACCAGATCGCGTCGATTCCGCTGTGCTGGGCGACCTCGACCGCGCTGCGAAAGCCGAGATCCGCCCACCACCCGAGCGTCATGCCGAAGCCACCCCAACCAATCATCAAGGCCGTTGCCGGCGCGGCGCGCGCGAGCAAGATCGCAGCGACCACGGCGGTCACGAGCAGGAGCAGGGTCGCGGCGATGCCGAGATCCCCGATCCGGGCGACAGCTCCCGCCTGACCAATCAGCCCGATCGCGACCACCGCCCGCGTCCAATGCATCGCCGCTAGCTTCGCAAACGGCGTGCCTCCCGGCCGCAGCCGCGCGGCGTGTCGTGCCAGGCTCGAGCGCGGATCTCTGAGCCACAGAACTGGGGCGCAACGCCCCGTTCCGAAGGGGTCGTGTCTAGCGCCGCGACCCGGCGCGCCGCGCTACGAACGCGACGTAGTTGCGCGGCGGGAAGAACGCGAGGCCATAGCTCACCGCCACGCCGATTCCGGCCAGACCCGAAGCGAGGAAGGTCGGCGCGGCGATCGCGGCGAGGTCGGACGCGTCGCCCGCCATGCTCAGCATCGCGAAGCCACCGATCGCGAGCATCGCGAAGCGCGCCACCGAACCGATACCCCAGAGCAGGAAGCGATCGACCACGAGCGGTTCGGCGAGACCGAGGCGCAGCCGCTTGCGCAGCGCCGCGAAGTAGAGGAGCGGCTCGCTGAGCGTCCAGAGCGATGCCGCAGTGAAGCCGGAATAGAGCAGCCAGAACCAGAACCCCTCCGGCCGCCCGTGCCAGAAGCCGCCACTCGCGGCGCAACCGATGTAACCGACGACGAGCCACGCGATGCCGCCCGCGAGCAGCCCCTGCCCGAGCCGGGTACCACGCCGAAACACCCAGTAGTTGAAGACGAGCACGCTCGCGACGCCCAGCACCGACGCCCCGTGCCCGAGACTCAGCAAGGTCGCGACCAGCGGGCGAGACGGATCAGGCTCGATCGCGAGCGCATGCCCGGATCCCTGGAGCGCATACCCAAACGTGCAGCAGAACAGGAAGTGAGTGGCGAGCAGCAACTCGGGCGCCTGGCGCGTGCGACGCGCGAGCAGAGCGAGGCGCACGCCCAGCGTCGCCATCGCGCCGAGGTACGCGAGCTGCGAGAAGCCCAGTGCAATTGCCGCGGCCGTGCCGAGCTCTGCCATGTCCTTCCCCCTCGCTACGGCAGCGAATCGGCAGAACGGCAGGTCGTACTGAAGAGAGATTGTGGGCACCCGAACCGGCGCCTCCCAGTGCAGGGGCGCCCAGAATGCGATAGGAAGCGCGCGCCGAGCGAGGGGGATCTCCGTTGGAGTGGTGGCACGCCGTCGTCCTCGGACTGGTCGAGGGCATCACCGAGTACCTGCCGATTTCTTCGACAGGGCATTTGATCCTCACGTCGTCGCTACTCGGCCTGGTGACGCCCGCGAGCAGGGAAGCCGTCGCGACCTTCGAGATCGCGATCCAGGGCGGCGCAATCCTCGCGGTGGTCGGCCTCTACTGGAACCGCGTGCTCCAGATGTTGCGCGGGCTGGCCGGTCGCGACGCCGCGGGACGCCGCCTGCTCGGCCACCTCGCCGTGGCTTTCCTGCCGGCCGCCGCACTCGGCCCGCTGCTCGACGATCTCATCGAACGACATCTCTTCCACGCAGCGCCGGTACTGGCAGCGCTCTTCGCGGGCGGTCTGTGGATGATCTGGCTCGATCGCCGGCACGAGCCCGGGCAGGGCAGCAGCATCGATTCCCTCACCTGGCGGCACGCGCTCGCGATTGGGCTCTTCCAATGCGCCGCGATGTGGCCCGGCACTTCGCGCTCGATGATGACGATTGCGGGCGGCGTGCTGCTCGGCTTGCGCGCACGCGACGCTGCGGAGTTTTCGTTCCTGCTCGGCGTTCCCACACTCGGTGCGGCGTGCGGTTACAAGCTCCTGAAGAATCTCGTCGCCGCGCAACAGACCGGCGCGCCAAACCTCTTCGAGCAGCTCGGCATCGCACCGGTCGCGCTCGGCTTCGCGGTCGCAGCGCTGTCCGCGGCGATCGCCGTGCGCTGGCTGGTCGGATTCCTCCAGCGCCACGGACTCGCGCCATTCGGCTGGTATCGCATCGCGCTCTGCGTGGTGCTCGGCGCGCTGGCATTCACCGGCGTCGTGAACCTCGACGGCTAGCCCGGCTAGCCCGAGTTCCGCCGCAGGGCTCGCCGATTCCGAGATCATCGGGTAGCGGCACCGACCCTCATCTGCGCGCCTTCGGGGGACGTGGGATCACGAGGCTCACGCGGCGCTGGCGCTCGGCGTAGGCGGGTCGCCGCGCGAGCATGCGCGCCTCCTTCATCGGGATGCTGGTGCCGAGGAACATCGCCACCATCGCCGGCGCACCGAGCCACGCCCACCACACGAAGCCCGCCGCGGCGAACGAGAACAGCGCGAGCCCGAACCAGAAGAGCATCTCGCCGAGATAGTTCGGGTTGCGCGACCACGCCCACAGGCCGCGTTCGAGGATCGCGTCGGGCGGCGGGTTCGAGAGGCGGAAGCGGCGCAGCGCATTGTCGGCGAAGAACTCGAACGCGACGCCCGCGAGTGTCACGGCCGCCGCGACGCCGTCGAGCCAGCCGAGCGGGCGTGTTCCGCGCGCGAGTGCCGGCCACAACGGCAGCAGACCGAGGAACACGATCGCGGTCGGCATCCCGTGCAGTCCGAACAGACTCACGAACCAATAGCCGATGCGACCGGCCTTGCGGCGCAACTCGACGTAGCGCCAATCTTCGTGATCGAGCCCGCTCCAGCCGCGCGCCCAGTTGAGGGTGAGGCGCAGCGCCCAGAGCAGGACCAGCGCGACGACGAGGCACTGCCGCGTGGCGACGCCTTCCGACCCGGGCGCAACGACGAACCACAGCGCGACGAGCGGCGGTACGACGCTCCAGTACGCGTCGTAGAAGCTCGAGTTCCCGAACGCGAAGCTGAACGCGAAGATCGCGAGCGTCGCCGCGACGTCGGCCGCAAATGCAACGGCGATCGGATGGCGCTCGCCGCACACGATCCCGGTGACGAGCGCGACCACCAGCGCGACGAGATACGCGACGCTGACCCAGAGGAACGCCCGCGTGCGATCTGCGGCGTCGGGCGCGGCGGCGTGGCTCGCAGCTTCGCTCATCGGCTCCTCCGCGCGGCAGCGCCGGCGCAGCATAGCCGCGGAGCAGGGCGAAGCAGCCGAGATTCTTCCCGTGGCCACCCGCGAAGCGACGCGAAGCACCTATGCTGCGCGCGCTGCGTGGGGAGGGCGATGACGAGCATGGCGGTTCCGCGCGACTTCCACCGCGTCCCCACGCGCGCGCTCGCCGCCTTCGGCTCCTCCGGTTTCGCGCAGAACGTCATCGGCACCTGCCTCGGCGTACACCTGTTCATCTTCTACACCGACGCAGTGGGACTGGCGCCGCTGTGGATCAGCGCGGCGCTCTTCGTGGCGACGCTCTGGGACGCCGCCTTCGGCATCGCGATGGGCCAGATCTCGGATCGAACGCGCTGGAGCTGGGGACGGCGACGCCCGTACATCCTGCTCGGCGCCCTGCCCTTTGGCCTCAGCTTCGCAGCCGTGCTGGCGCCGCCCGAGTCGCTCGATGGCGCGACGCTCGGTCTCTACCTGGGCGTGCTGTTGCTGCTCCAGTTCAGCGCCGCCAACGTCGTACACGTGCCGGTGCTCGGGCTGATCCCCGAGATGGCGCAGTCCTACCACGAGCGAACGCGCATGGCGGCGTGGCGCGAGGCGCTCGGCAACGTCGGCGACCTGGTCGGCCTGCTGCTTCCATTCGCGCTCCGCGCCGCGCTGGCCGGCGGCGACGCAAAATCCGCCGCCGACGCGGTCGTCGCGCGCGGCGCCTACGGCCTCACCGGTCTGTGCGGCGGCGCGCTGGCGATCGCGGCGCTGCTGTGGACCTATCGCGGCAGCTACGAAGACCCGCGCTTCCGCCGCCCGACGACGCTCTCGTTTCGCGCTGGGCTCGCCGCGCTGCGCCGCAACCAGGCGTTCCGCGTGCTCTCCGTGGCGAGCGCCCTCGCGGCGCTCTCGCTGGCGTTCGTCTCGGCGCTGTTCCTCTTCGTACTCGAATACGTCGCGGGCATCTCCGATCCGCTCATACAGGGAGCGGTGTTCATCGCGAACATCGCGGGCGCCCTCGCCTCGTATCCGTTCTGGGTGGCCGTCGCCCGGCGCCAGGGCAAGGCGTTCGCGTTCCGGCTCGGGCTCGTGGTCTCCTCGCTCTCGTTCGTCAGCGTGTTTGCGCTGCGCCCCGGCGCGCTGGGGCCGCTGGTCGCCGTGATGGCCTTCGCGGGCGCCGCGAACGTGGGTTTCTGGACCCCGCTCTACGCGCTGAACGCCGACATCGCCGAGCTCGACGAACTCGAAACCGGCGAGCGCCGCGAGGGCCTCTTCGCCGGCTTCGCGGCGCTGCTGCGCAAGTGCGCCTTCGCATTCGCCGCGGGCAGCGTCGGCGTCGGGCTCGACCTCATCGGCTATCGGCCCCATGCGGTGCAGAGCGACGCGACGCTGCTCGGCATCAAACTGCTCTTCGCGGTTCCGACGACGTTGCTGATCTTCGCCGCGTGGCTCGTCTTCCGCCGTTTTCCTCTCACCCCCGAGCGCTGGGCCGAGATCGCGGTGCAACTCGACGCGCGCCGCGACGCGTAGCGGTACGGCGACAAGTCGGATCACTCGCCGAAGACGGGAATCCCGGTGGTCGCGAGATGGCGCTCGTCGTGCGCCAGCGCAACGACGAGCCCCGCCTGCTCGGCTTCGCGCAGGAAGCCGCGCATGCGCGCGAGCCGGCGGTCGGACTCGGGTACCACGAAGAACCGGTACGCGCGCGGTTTCGGGACGTCGCGCCGCACGCCGTCGATGGCGTTCGCGGCGTCGCCCGCGAAGAGGAAGCCGCGCACGCCCGAACTCTCGCGCACCCACGCGCCCACCATCTGGCTGCCCGGCGTGTGGCCCGCGGCGCGGATCACGAAGGCCCCCGGGTAACCGGGGAGCGCGGCGAGCGGTACATCGGGGAGTCGCTCGGGCGCGAGGCAGCCGGCGCGATCGAGTTCCGCTCGCGCGGGGTACGTCGTGAAGTTCACCAGATCCATCTGCGCCGGCGTCTGGAAGAGCCGCGTACGCGCGCCCGACAGGGCGCCACACAGGGAGACGACACCTCCGACGTGATCGGTGTGCAGGTGCGTGAAGGCAATCGCGAGCGGGCGCCCCGCGAGGGCGGAAGCGAGGCGCTCGGCGACTCCCCCGTGCGGCACGATCGGCTCGCCGCCGACCCACTCGATGGGACGTCCGAACGATTGCGCCTGCTCGCGGTCCATCCCCGCGTCGACGAGCAGCGCGCGTCCATCCGCCCATTCGAGCAGAAACGCCGCGTGGCTCATCACGTAGGGCGTTTGCGGATTGGGATCGAGGTTGGCCTCGAGGACCTGTTTGCGCGGCATCACCTGGCTCGCGGTGTTCCAGGTGGAGACGCGGATCGGCACGCCGGCGAGATCGGCCTGCGCGCGCACCGCGTCGAGCGAGGGCAGCTCCGGGTCGATTCCGCGGATCTGGATGTGCGCGTGCGACAAGAGCGCGGCGACGATCGCGACACCGAACGAGAGCACCATCGCGACGCCGCGAGCGATGCGACGCCGTGGAGTACGCCGGTCGCTAGGCGACATCGCGACCGCTCTGCTCGAGGCTACGTGCGGTGGGGGACGTCGGCACCGCAGCGACGGCGGGAGCCGTGCGCAGCAGGCGATCGCCGCCCAACATCGTCACCCCGAACCAGTAGTGCTCGTTCTTGAAGTGGTGCCGGCGGTGGTTGTCGCGCAGCCGCTGGTAATAGGCGTGTCGTGGTTGCACGCGCGTGTGTATCAGGAAGTGCACCCATTCGTAGTGAAGCGCCAGCGCCAGGTGCCCGGCGATCCCGGTGAGCGCCAGCGGCGCAGAGCGCGTCACCACGAACCAGATCCCGATCAGCAGCGGGAGCGAATAGAAGAACGAGTGGATGGGAATGAAGACCAGGTCGAGCCGCCAGGGCTCGCGGTGATGCGCGCGATGCTTGCGCGGCACGCGAAAGTCGATCGTGTGGCCGAAGATGCGTTTCGGCCGAGCGTGCAGGATGAAGACGTGGATCAACCACTCCTGGATCGGCCAGTAGAGCAGCAGACCCGCGAGCGGCGCGACGTCCCATGCCGACCACCCGCCCACGAAGATGCGCACACCCAGCGCGATCACGAGACACACGATCAGGAATCGCGGGCTTCCGTGGCACAAGAACACGGGGATCGCCTCGCGCAACGTGCGAGGGCTTTCGCCAAGACCCGCCGGACCCTGCTGAGCGCGCGCTGCAAAGATCGTTTCTGCACTGCTCATCAGCGCGGCGTCCAAACGGACACGCCCCGCGGCGTGGTGCCACGGGGCGTGTCGTCGAGGCAATCCGATCCGCGGACGCGCTCTAGCGCCGTCGCGCGACTCCCATCGCGACCAGGCTGATCACGGCTGCACCAAGTGCAGCAACCGTTCCCGGTTCGGGGCTGTTGATCGTGAAACCGAGCCGGCCGAAGGTCGGAACGACCGCCGAAGCGCCGATGTTGGTCGACACGAAGACCGGTGTCACCAGCTCGACGACGTTCTTGAAGTTGGTGCCCATCGTCGTCTGCACCGAGGCGCCCGTCGCCATTTCCGTCCCGCCGTTCCCGTTGGGGAGCGTAACGACGCCCTGGGTCCAGGGAGCACCTTTCACGGTGATGGCCAGGCCGCCGGCGGTCGCAAACGCGGTGGCGTCGGGCGGAATGCCGGCGCCACCCACCACGTTCACCGGAACGGTCAGGTTTCCACCTGCACTCGCGCACTCTCCGAACAAACACACCTTGTTCTGGCCGACGAGGGGCATCAAGCCGCCGAGCTTGGTGCCGGAGCGGGTGAGGTTCGCAACACCGTTCTTGATCGTCGCCATGATGCCGCTGATCGGAGCGGCACCGGGATCGGTCACATCGAGAACCAAGCCCGTCGTCTGGAAGACCGACGCCGGGAATCCGACCTTGGTCAGCTGACCGGATCCGTTGCGCGTCGTCGTCGGAGCCACGGCGACACCCAACGCGGTCTGGATCGGAGGAACGGTGCCAATGGTGATCGCGAGACTGCCCGGAAACATCGTCTCTGCGCGACTCGAGGTCGCAAATCCGAACACCAGGACCAGCGCGCCGAGCGCGCTCAACAGACACCCCCGAGCGGGCGAGAAAAGTACGAAACTGCGCATGGTTTGACGTCTCCGTCGGCTTTGGCGGCGCCCCTCGGAAGCGATCCCCCGCACCCCTGGGCCACCGAACGTCGCTCACTTTATACCGATTCCGGCTCGATCGCTTCGATTTTCGAGCGGGAATGGCGGTCGGCCGACATTTTTCCCCGAATTGGGACCGGATTCCGGCTCGATGCAGCCTCCAGCCAAGCGCTCCTCATCACGGAGTCTCGCGACGACGCTGGGATCGATCTGCCACCGGGTCAGATTTCTCGTCACTTCCTTCGCCGAACCGATCGAATCCGGGAGGAAGCATGGCGCGCCAGATCAAGCGGAAGATGCGTGAGAACGGCTCGGGGCGAACGGCGCGGATCGCGTCGGCCGCTGCTGTCGCGCTCGGGGTCTCGATCGCGAGCGCCAGTGGTGCGACGACGATCGACTTCGAGGGCGCTGCTCCAGGCTCGGATGTCGCAACCCTCGGCGCGCCCGGTGCGAGTCTCGCGGGGGGATTGGTTCTCAGCGAGACCTTCGTGAACCTCCTGCTCGGCTATCCCGCCGCCGGTACATGGAACACGACACCCGGCGGCGAGAACGGCGCACTGAACACGCTTGGCGCCGAAATCGTGATTGAGTTCGACCTCGCCGTGACGTCGCTCTCCGTCGATGTCCTTTCGCTTCCAGATGCGGCTGGCGGGCCCGGCACGGCAGTGCTGCTTGCGTTCTTCGGCGCGAACCTCGTCGACTTCGACGTTTCCGACGCGTCTGCGACGGGCGACAGCGGGCTCCCCGAAGACACGCTCACGGTCGCGGGCGCCGGTATCACGCGCGCCCTGCTCTGTACTCCGAGCCCGATCGCCCCGACGAGTTGCCTCGCTCCCGGCATCCCCACGACGCTCTGGATCGACCAGGTGCGCTTCGAACCCGTGCCCGAGCCGAGCACGCTCGTACTCGCCGGGATCGCACTCGCCGCGTTCGCGGCGGGCAGGAGGGCACAGTGATGCGACATCGTCACACCGTGACTGGCCGCGCGGGTTCGGCACTCGGCGCGTTGGCACTGGCCGCCGCGTCACTGCTGAGTTGTACACCGCGGCCCCAGATCCTCGCGCCGGCCGACCAGGCTTCGATCGCACTCGATGGCAGCGCCGCGGTGCAGGTCGAATTGGGGCAGGTCATCGAAGCAGCGAGGGTCCGGATCACGCTGCTCCGCGGCATCGACGCGCCGCCCGCGGACGTCAGCAATCTATCCACCCTTGGCCGTGTCACAGTCGATGGTTCGACGGCGACCGCGCAGCTCTCGGCGGCAGACCTGGCCCCCGGACGCAACACGCTCTTCGTGAGCCTCGATCCCGACGGCGACGGGCACCCCGACAACGTGATGTCGTCCACCTTCCGCTGGGATCCGCTGCGCGCGGGCGCCTGCAAGCGCAAGATCACGCCGGTCGTCGGTGAGAACCACAGCGATCCGATCTACATGGCCGGCTTCGACGTCCGCAATCCCACCGGCGTTCACGACGACGCTCTGGGCGCGCGGCTACGTCGTGCAGAACGCAAACAAGAAGATCGCGATCGTGACGCTCGACCTGGTCGGATACTTCTACAACGAGATCCAGACGATCCGGAGCGACGCTGCACTCGCGGGCCTCGGCTTCGACGCGATCATGGTCACCAGCACGCACGAGCACGAAGGACCCGACACGATGGGCCTCTGGGGTCCCAACGAGACCACCACCGGCGTGGACCTGGGCTACCTGGACTTCGTGAACTCCCAGGTCGTCGCGTGCATCGTCGAGGCCAACCAGAACCTCGAGCCGGCCGAGATGCGCTTCGCGACCGGCAGCACCGTGGGCACATCGCTGCCGCCCAACACCGATCTGGTCAACGACGGACGCGTGCTCCAGCCGTATGTGATTCCCGGCGATGCCTTCAATCCGCCGCGCGCGGCGGACGTGATCGTCGAGGGCGACCCGGGCAAGATCATCAATCCGTCGGTGCCCGCGCTCCAGATCCGGAGCCGAATGTCGGGCCACATCCTGGCCACGGCGGTCAACTTCGCGAGCCATCCCGAGTCGCTCGGCTCGGATAATACGCTGATCACCTCGGACTTCCCCCACTTCATGCGCCAAGCCCTCGAATCGCACTACGGCGGCATCGCGATCTACCAGGCTGCGGACCTCGGCGTACTCCAGGGGCCCCTCGACGTGGACATCACGGATCCCGCGACGGGTCAGCCCGCCGCGCGCCGCACGTTCCGCTTTGCAGAGGTGATGGGGGTCAAGCTCGCCGAGCGCGCGCAGCTGGCGCTCGACGCGGCTGCGAGCTGGGACGCGAATCCCGCACTCGACGCGCGCTCGACCGGCCCGATCCAGGTGCGCATCGAGAACCCGTACTTCATTGCCGGGGGCCTCTACGGCATTTTCGGCCGGCGCAAGCTCGAGCGCGATGCGCAGCACCGCTACGTCGTGTCGACCGAGGTGAACGCGTTGCGCATCGGCCCGGCGCAGATGGCAGTGACGCCGAACGAACTCGATCCGCAGATCGGCAACGGCTACCGCGATCTGATGAGCGGCGCGGAGCACCGCTGGCTGCTCGGTCTCGGTAACGACGAGGTCGGCTACCAGCTGCCGGCCGCGAAGTTCAACCCCTCCTGCCACGCGTGTGCGTCGTACGTCATCTTCGATGCCGTGGAGGAATGTCCGATCGCGATTGCGATCGGTGTCGACGCGGTGGACTGCGACACGATCTTCGTCAACAACATCGGCCCAGGCGCCGATGGCCTCTTCCAGGGCTACATCCAGAGCCTGCTCGGGGAGTTGAACGCACCGTGAGGATCGGCGCCGTCCGCCATGCTGGCTTCGCGACGATCGCGAGTCTCGTGGTCCTCGGCAGCGCGGCCCACGCGCACGTCCTGTTCGATCGCGCCACGCTGCGACAGTGGACCACTGACTGCGCCGCCGTCGTGGTGGGAGAGTTCGAGACCGACGTCGAGATGTGGCGCGCCGAAGACGGCAGCGACCGCCAGGAATTCTTCCGCGTTCGTGTCGACGAGGTGCTGTACGGCGGCGTCTCGCCGGGCGTGATCGAATTCTTCCCGCACGCCGAAGGCTTCCCATCGTTCCACAAGGGTGATCGCGCGCTGCTGTACCTCGACCGCACGTCGGAGCATCTCGAGTTCACGAGCCTCGCAGCGCGTTTCCCCTGGTTCTCGACGCAGGGAGCCGGGCAGGAGTGGAAACTCGATGCGGGCGCGAGCGGCGAGGCGGTGCTCGAGATCGCGCGGCGCGTGGCCGGACAGCGATCGTTTCGTCCCTCCGATCCGCGCCGGGCGCTCCGCGATCTGATGCTCGCGGAGCTGACGTCCGGCGTGCCGAGGCTGCGCAGCGATGCAATCACCGAGTTGATCCACACGCGCGATCTGCCTGGTTTCTTCGATGACGAGACGACCCCTGCCTTCGCCGCCTGGCTCGACGGCGGCAGGCTTCCGGCCTCGGAACGACTCGCACTGGTCCGGATCCTCGACGGCGCACCGGGCTTCGACGCCGACGCACGCCTGCTCGCCATGACGCAGGAGCCAATGGCCGGGCGCGCATTCACGCAGCTCGTGCGTGCCGCCGGCTCGAGCGAGGATCCGCGCCTGCGCTCATGGCTCGCCGGCCTCGCCGAGGATCCGCGCCCCGAAGTGCAACGCGAGGCTCGCGCCGCACTCGCAATCGCCCAGTAGCCGTCGGACCATACGGAGCCGATCCGGCTCTGGGATCTGTCCCCGGGATCCGGTCGTGCGGCGCTGCGCGCAAACCAAGAGCCACAAAGTAAAGGCCCGGCACCTTGCGGCGCCGGGCCTCCCTGGGAAGGGGATGTATTCGTGCTGTCTGGTGATGAAGTGGCCAACTGGGACCCGGAGGTGTCACGGGTTTTCTGTTTTTTCGAGCCGACCTTGTTTTTTTCGTGGCCCCGCGGGGCTGGCAGCTTGCCTAGTAATCAGGCTGGAGCGTCAGGATGAGCTTGCCGTCCAGGTAGCGGTCCACACCGATCACGACCTGTTTCCGGTTGGGCACACGCACGTCCGTCTGGAGGGTGCCCGGGATCTCCACCGCGATCAGGACGCCGGTGCTCGTGACCGACAACGGACGGAACTCCACCCGCTTGCCGGTGGGCAGATCGATACCGCCGAGCTCCTGCATCCGCAGGTTCATGTGGCGCTGCTCGATCACGCGCAGACTTTCATAGCGGAACAGATGGCGGAGCTGACGGTGGATCTCGGCGGCGCCCGGATCGATCGGCCCGGGCTTCGGCGACGCGTGGCTCACCGTGAGCGAGAGCCCGACGCTGTCGGCGACCTGTGCGAGAACGCCGAGCGGGAGCGAAGCCGTCCCGAATCCCAACGCAACGGCGAGCACCAGCGGTCTAGATGCCGACACTCTCGCTCACCTCGGGCGACTGCTCGCCCAGCTCGTCCATCAACCAGATGATGGTGGAGTCATTGCTGGTCTCGGCCTCGAGCACCATCACCGGACGCTCGTTTGCGTAGATCGAACGGACCACGCCGCTCGCGCCGCCGAGCGAGGCCAGACGACCCGAGTCGGACGTCGTGACGAGGAACGCCGCCGCGATCGCGGCGGCCGCTGCGGTGACCGTGAGCGCCGGCAGCCCGCGACGTCGCGACGGGACGCTGCGCGCGCGCGACCGCTCCGGCGCGGGACGACGCGACGGCAAGCGCTGCGCGATCGCGTCCCACAAGTCGGGTTCCGGCGCAGCGCCGACCGCCGCGCGCAGCCAGCCGCCGAAGTGCGCGAGCGAGGCGAGTTCGTCGCGGCATGCGGCGCAGCCCGCGAGATGTCGTCGCACGCGCCAGCGCTCGAGGAGCCGAGCTCTCCGTCGTGATAGCCGTCCAACAACGCACCGAATGCCTGGCATCTACTCATCGCTGGCCTCTGCCCGGAGCGGGGTCGTCAGCGTCCGGTTCGAGATCCGGATCCCCGCCACGCGGCTCTGCTTCGAACTCCTCGGCCATGCCCGCTTCGCGCAGGAGCTCCTGCACGCGGCGCCTGGCATAGTGAAGTCGGCTCATCACGGTCCCCTTCGGAATGTCGAGCGCCTCCGCGATCTCCGCGTAGCTCAGTCCTTCGACCTCGCGCAGGATCAGCGTCTCGCGCGCCGCGTCGGGAAGCGCCGTGATCGCGCGGGCGACGGCGCCGCGCAGCTCGGTGCGTTCGAGTGCGTCGTCGGGCGCCTCCTGATGGCCGCGAAAGTGCCGCTCGCTCGCCGGCATCGACTCGACGCGTCGCGACGCGCTCGAGATCGCCGACGCTCGGGCGTGTCGACGAAGCGCGCGGAACGGTCGCGGCGCTTGGCGTCGAGACACACGTTCATCACGAGTCGATAGAGCCAGGTGTAGAAGCTCGATCGATTCTCGAAGCGGGCCAGGTTGGAATGGACCTTCAGGAAGGCGTCCTGAACGGCGTCGCGCGCCTGCTCTTCGTCGCGAAGCACGCGGAGCGCGAGCCGATGGGCTCGTCCCTGGTAGCGCTCGACCAGCACGCGAAACGCCTCCTGATCTCCCTCGCGGGCCCGGGTCACCGCGTCGCGGTCGCTCATTGCCCGCATGCCCTCGTCCGGGACCTTGGTGGCGATCGCCTAGTTCCCTCCGCGGCGGTCGTCGGTCCGGGGCCTCTGACTCTCGCGCCGGCGGCCGCTATTCGCGAGTTTGCCGTCAGTGCGCCTCGCGCCAGTTGCGACCCGTACCGACCTCGACGAGCAGCGGCACGTCGAGCGGCCAGACCGCCTCCATGCGCTCGCGCACGAGCCGGCCCGTCGCGTCGATCTCGCCGGCCGCGCACTTCGAAGACCAGCTCGTCGTGGACCTGCAGGATCATCGCGGCGCCGAGCCCGGCCTCGCGCAGCGCCGCGTCGACCTCGACCATCGCCTTCTTGATCAGATCCGCGGCGGTGCCCTGGATCACCGTGTTCACCGCCATCCGCTCGGCCGCGTTGCGCAGCACGCGATTGCGCGACGCGAGATCCGGCAGGTAGCGGCGCCGTCCGAGCAACGTCGTGACGTAGCCCTGCGCGCGCGCCACCTCGATCGTCTCGTCGAGGAAGCGGCGCACGCCCCGATAGCGCGCGAAGTAGGCGTCGATGGTGGCCTGCGCGTCGGCCGACGCGATGCCGAGCTGGTTCGCGATGCCGAACGCGGTCGAGCCGTAGATGATCCCGAAGTTGATCGCCTTGGCGCGCGCGCGCTGCTCGGCGGCTCACCGCCTCGGGCGCGATGCCGAGCACGCCCGCTGCCGTGCGGCGGTGGACGTCCTCGCCCGTCGCGGAACGCCTCGAGCAGGTTCTCGTCGCGTGAGAAGTGCGCGAGGATGCGCAGCTCCACCTGCGAGTAGTCGGCCGAGAGCAACAGCGCTCCCTCGCGCGCGATGAAGGCCTCGCGGATCCGCACGCCTTCCTCGCTGCGGATCGGGATGTTCTGCACGTTCGGGTTCGACGCCGAGAGCCGTCCCGTCGCGGCGCCGGTCTGGTGGAACGTGGGATGGATGCGACCGCTCTTCGCATCGACGAGCGGCGGCAACGCGTCGACGTAGGTGCTCTTCAGCTTGGCGAGCCGCCGGTACGCCAGGATGCGCGCCGGCAGCGGGTGCTGCGACGCCAGCTGCTCGAGCACGGACTCGTCGGTCGAGAAGCCGGTCTTGGTCTTGCGCACCGCCGGCAGCTTCAGCTTCTCGAAGAGCACGGCCTGGAGCTGCTTCGGCGACGCGATCTGGAACGGCCCTCCCGCCAGTTCGTGGATCTCCGTCTCGAGCGCGCAGCAGTTCGCGCTCGTATTCGCGCGAGAGCGCGCGCAGCGCCGCCTCGTCGACGCGCACGCCGACGCGCTCCATGCGCGCGAGCACGGCGGTGAGCGGCATCTCGACGTCGCGGAAGAGCGCGTCGATGCCGTCGCGCACGAGGCGCTCGAGCAGCAGCGGTGCGAGATCGGCGACGGCAGACGGCCATTTCGCCCGCCCACGACCGCCGTCGTCTCGATCGGCAGATCCGTCGCGCGACACCGCCTTCGCGCCGCGTCCGGCGAACTCCTCCCAGGTGCGGACGCGCGCGACCGAGATGCTGCGCGGCGAGCGCGACGATGCCGCGCGTCGCCGCCGGATCGAGCAGGAAGCCGGCGATCTCGACGTCCCAAGCCGGGGGCGCTGGCTCGCGGCCGCAGTCGCCCAGCAACGCGAGCAGCGCCTTGGTCTCGGTGCCGCCCCAGCGACGCCACACCGAGCAGCGGCGCGACGCACGCGATCGACCGCCTCGCGCGTGAGTTGGGGATGCGACGCGAGGCCCGCGTGTCCGAACGGCAGGTAGGCGGCGCGACCCGGCGCGAGTGCGAAGGCGAAGCCCACCGGCGCTTCGTGCAGCGCGTTCTCGCCGGCGCCGACCGGCACGACGACCACGCGCGTCGCGCTGCGCGATCTCGCCCGACGAGTCGCGTCGAGCGCCGCGGCGTCGCGCACCACGTCGGTCGCGATCGCCGCGATCGTCGCGGCCGCGGCGCGCGGCGCTGCGCGCCGCGCCGCGTCGCGCGTCGTCGAGTTCGGCGAGCAGCCGCGTGAACTCGAAGCGCCGGAAGAGCTGGCGCAGCCGCTCGCGGTCGGGCTCGCGGCGCGCGAGATCGGCGAGCGTGAGCGGCAGCGCGACGTCGTCTTGCAGCGCCGCGAGTCGCTTCGAGAGCCGCGCCGCATCCGCCTGCTCCTGGAGCACGCTGCGGGTTCGCGCCGCCGGAATCTCGCCGGCGTGGGCGAGCAGGTTCTCGAGCGTCCCGTACTCGGCGATCAGCTTCGCGGCGCCCTTCTCGCCGATCCCCTTCACGCCCGGAATGTTGTCGGAGGGATCGCCGATCAGGGCGCGCAGGTCGAGCACGCGCGCGGGCGGCACGCCGAAGCGCTCCTCCACCTCCGCCGGGCCGTAACGGCGTCCCTTCATGGTGTCGACCAGCTCGACGCGCTCCGAGACGAGCTGCATCAGGTCCTTGTCGGTCGACAGGATCGAGACGCTCGTGTCGGCAGGCGCGCGTCGCGACCAACGTGGCGATCACGTCGTCGGCCTCGCAGCCCGGCACTTCGAGCACGGGAATCTGGTAGGCGTCGACGAGCTCGCGGACGAGCGGCACCTGCAGCGAAAGGTCTTCGGGCTGCGCGTCGCGGTTCGCCTTGTACTCGGCGTAGAGCGCGCGGCGGCCGTCGCTGCGCCGCGCGCGTCGAAGACGACGACGACGTGATCCGGCTGCTCCTCGCGCAGCGCCTTCATCAGCATGTTCACGAAGCCGAGCGCCGCGTTGGTCGGCGTGCCGTCCTTGGCTGCGCAGCGGAGGAATCGCGAAGAAGGCGCGGTAGAGGCAGTTCGCGGCGTCGACGACACGAGTCGGCGCCCGCTGCGCGGATTGCCGCGTCGTGCCCGGGATCGGCTGCGCACTGCGTCGGCCAAGCTAGCAGTCCGCGCTATGAACGATCCGGGCGATGAGTGATCCGCAGCGCGTTCCGCTCGGCCCGCGTCCCGGCCCGACGTTCCGGCCCGACTTCACGCTGCTGATGCTCTACTTCTTCGCGTTCTTCGTCTTCTTCGCGCGTGCTGCTCGCGCTGCCCGATCTGCTCGAGGGCATGCGCACGCTGCCGGCGGACGCGAGCATCGAGGAAGAGCGCAGCGGCCGGTGCGGAGATCGCGCGGCGCGCGGTCGCAGGGCAAGCTTTCATTCGCGTTCATCGCGGCGTTCGTCGCGCTCGGACTCGGCGCCTACACGCGCGTGCTGCCGGGGATCAGGAAGCGGCCTTAGCGGACTCGGGCGCGAGACCGCGCAGCACCAGCTCGACGGCGTCCTCGAAGACCTGCTCGAGCGTGTTGCGGCGCAGACTGCGCGGAGCCTGCGCCGCTTCGCGCTGGATCAGGCCGTTGGCGAGTGTCCAGAGGATGTTCGCGACCTCCCAGGAATCGTGCGCGACGAAGACGCCCTCGCGCGACGCCGCGCTCGAGCACGCCCGCGAGCAGCCGCAGGCACTGCTCCCAGAGCGCCGTCACCTGCGCGACCACCGGTCGGGCAGCTCGCCGATCACCGGCTCGTTCTCGAGCGCCCAGAAGATCTGGAAGTACTCGCGATGCGCCGTCCAGTGCGCGATGTAGAAGCGGCTCGATGCGCCGGACCTGCTCGGCGGGCGGCAGCGAGGGTTCGATCGTCTCGCGCATCTTGCGCTCGAAGACGTCGCCGTTGGCGGAGAGCACCGCGACGTACAGCTCGGCCTTGTTCTCGAAGTAGCGATAGAGCGTGCCCTTCGCGACGCCCGCGCCCGACGCGACCTCGTCGAGATTGGCGGCCATGAAGCCGTCGCGGAAGAAGACGCCGCGCGCCGAGTCGAGGATGCGCTGGCGCTGGAGTGCGCGCTTCTCGCCGCGCCGCGGCCGCGCCGGCACGGCGTCGTCCCCGTCCGGCCGTCGACGCGACTCACGAGCGACTCCGCCGCGCGTAGTGGCGCGAGGTTTCGACGTACTCGAGCGCGCGCTCGCGCTGCTGCCGCACTTCTTCGGCGCTGAGCGTCACGCGCGACGCGCGCCGGCACGCCGCGCACCAGCGTGCGCGGCGGCACCCGGGTGCCGGGACCCACCAGCGCGCCGGCGGCCACCAGCGCCTCTTCGCCGATGTCGGCGCCGTCGAGCACGATGGCTCCGATCCCGACGAGGGCGCCGTCTCGCACCGTACAGCCGTGCACCACGGCGCCGTGTCCGACCGTCACCTCATCGCCGATCTGCGCGGCATGCAGACCGCTCGTCACGTGCACCACGCAGTGGTCCTGCAGATTGGTGCGGGCGCCGATGCGGA
This sequence comes from uncultured delta proteobacterium, assembly GCA_963801625.1. Lineage (GTDB taxonomy): Bacteria > Myxococcota_A > UBA9160 > UBA9160 > PR03 > PR03. The sequence goes on along the minus strand of CAWDFQ010000008.1, from coordinate 71,594 downwards.
TCGCATGCACGTCGCCGCGCACGACGCTGCCGAACCAGAGACTCGACGCGGCGCCGATCTCGACGTCGCCGATCGACCACGACGCCGGGCGCGAGCCAGGCCTCCGCGTGGATGCGGGGCGAACGACCGCGATAGGGCAGCAGCAGCGCCCCGGCGTTCGCGATCGGATCCGGCGCCGAATCAGACGTCGTCGCTCCCCTCGTAACGGAACGGAGCGAAGAGATCCGTGTTGAGATAGCGCTCGCCGAAGCTCGGGATGATCGCGACCGCGAGCTTGCCCTCGTTCTCGGGCCGCTTCGCCCACTGCACCGCACCGACGACGTTCGCGCCCGACGAGATGCCGCACAGGATGCCCTCCTCGGCGGCGAGCCTGCGTGCCATCTCGAAGGATTCGTCGTTGGAGACGGTGATCACCTCGTCGAGGAGCTTGGTGTCGAGCACTTGGGGGATGAAGCCGGCGCCGAGACCCTGGATCTTGTGCGGGCCGGGCGGCCCACCGGAGAGAACTGCGCTCGTGACCGGTTCGACGGTGATCGCCTGGAACGACGGCTTGCGCAGCTTGAGCGCCTGCGCGACGCCCGTGATCGTGCCGCCGGTGCCGACGCCCGCGATCAGCGCGTCGACCTTGCCATCGGTGTCGTCCCAGATCTCCTCGCCCGTGGTCTTGCGGTGCGCCTCGGGATTCGCGGGATTCTGGAACTGTTGCGGCATGAACGAATTGGGAATCTTCGCGAGCAGCTCGTTGGCTTTCTCGATGGCGCCCTTCATGCCCTTCGGCCCCTCCGTCAGCACCAGCTTCGCGCCGAGCGCGCGCAGCACCACGCGCCGTTCGACGCTCATCGTCTCGGGCATGATCAGCACGCACTGGTAGCCGCGCACCGCCGCGACGAGCGCGAGCGCGATGCCGGTGTTCCCGCTGGTCGGCTCGACGATCACCGTCTTGCCCGCCGTGATCTTCCCGGCGCGTTCGGCGGCTTCGATCATCGCGAGACCGATGCGGTCCTTCACGCTGGCTCCCGGGTTGTGGCTCTCCAGCTTGGCGACCACCTGCCCGACGCAACCGCGCGTCACGCGGTGGAGTCGGACCAGGGGGGTGCGTCCGATCAGTTGGGTGACGTCGTTGGCGATCTTCAAGGCAATTCCTCCAGTGGGGTGCGCACGCAAGGGCGCGGAGCGCCGCGTGGCCGGTTCAGGGTAACCCGGACTCGCCTGCCGCGTCATCGGGCCCCACCAGTTCTTCGATCAACACCGTCGCGTAGGAGCCGGCTGGCAACACGAAGCGCAGCCGCAGGACGGCGCCGTCGAGATCGGCACGGGCATCTGTCACGGGGACCCGCAGCGGACGCCGCGCACCCCGCAGGCGCACGCCGCGCGGCGGCGCCGGACTCACGTCGGGATCGAGGCCGCAGGCGGCGAGCGCCTCGCGCTCGCGCTGCGCCGGCGCTCCGGACGGTTCGAGCACGCGCGTGCCGAAGATCGGACCCGTCGCAGAGATCTCGAAGGCGGCGGCGCGCGGCGCTTCGCGCGCCAGATCCTCGACGACGAAGAGTCCGCCACTCGCCTGCACGACCGCCACGTCGCCCGCTTCGACGGCGCCGATCGGGAGCGGCCGGCGAGCGAGCACTTCGTTGAACACGGCGGCTTGCAGCGCCGAGATCAGGAAGCGCGCATGTCGGCGGTCGTGCACAGTCTCGCGACCGGCGAGCAGCGCGGCGGCGCGAACGGCGTTGTCGCCGTCGCGCCCGAAGCGCTGTTCGCCGTAGCGGTTCGGCACCCCGCTGCGCGCGATCTCGGCGAGGCGCTGCACGGCGAGCGCTGCCGCCGCCGCATCGACGTCGTGCACCGCGATCTCGAAGGCGTTGCCGCGCAGATGGCCGGTGCGCAGCTTGTGCGGATGGCGCGCGGCCTCGAGTACGCGTGCGCGCGGCAGCGTCAGTTCCAGCGCGCGCAGCGGATCGAGGTTGGGCACCGAGAACCACTGTCGCGCGATCGCGACGCGATCCTTCCGCCCGGCGTAGCCGATCTCGCTCGGAGCGACGTTCGCCGCCGACGCCAGCAGCCGCACGACTTCCTCGGTGTTGCAGTCGCGTTTCTCGACCCGCACGAACGTGTGCGTGCCCTCCCCGCTCGGCGCGTAGGCAGGAATCTCGTCGACGACGAAGTCCTCGGGTACAGCGGGACGCCAGGCCATGCAGCGGCTACAGCAACGAGAGCTGGTTGCACGGCGCGAACGACCGCCGGTGCAGAGGCGAGGGGCCGAGCCGGCGCAGGGCGTCGAGATGTTCGGGAGTCGCGTAGCCCATGTGACGCACGAAGCCGTAGCCCGGATGGACGCGCTCGAGGCGCACCATGATCGCGTCGCGGTGGACCTTGGCGACGATCGACGCCGCCGCGATCGAGCCGTCGCGCGCGTCGCCGTGCACGAGTGGGGTCTGGGGCGCCTCGATGCCGGGGATCGTGCGCGCGTCGACGAGCACGTGGTCCGGCTGCGGCGTGAGCGCGAGCACCGCGCGGCGCATCGCTTCGAGCGACGCGTGGTAGACGTTCAGCCGATCCAGCTCCGGCGGCCAGACTTCGCCGACGCCGATCGCGACGGCCTGGGCGCGGATCGCGGCGTCGAGGCGCTCGCGCGCCGCGGCCGCGAGCTGCTTCGAATCGTCGAGCCCCGGCAACGCGACGCGCGCCTGCAGGATCACCGCGGCGGCCACCACCGGGCCGGCGAGCGGACCCACGCCCACCTCGTCGACACCCGCCACGAGCAGCGCGCCCTCGCGCGCGAAGCGGCGGCGCAGCGCAAACAGGCGCGCCACCCGCTGCCGCTCGCGCCGATCCTTCGCGAGCCGGCGCGCGAGCAGACCGGCGAGCGCGAGCGCGCCGGCCCGCGCGTCGCCGCGCAACGCCCGCAGCAGCGCGGCGATCGCGCGCGAATCGCGGGCATCGCGCGCACGCGCCCGCAGAACTTCGAGCGGAGCGCTCGTTCCGACGCGCGTCACGCGTCGTCCTCGCGGCGGCGGGATCGCAGCCCGATGCATGCGCTCGACGGCGCGCAGCCGGCGCAGCGCCTCGGGCAACCGCGCCAGCGCAGCCATGCTCTTGTGCCAGGCGCGCTGCTCCATCGCCGGTGCGCCCCAGACGTGGACGCCCGCGGGCACGTCCTTGTGGACGGCGGCGCGACCGCCGAGGAACGCGCGCTCGCCGACGCGGAGATGACCGGTCGTCGCCGTCTGCCCCATCAGGATCGCACCCTTCTCCACCACCGTGGAGCCTGCCAGACCCGAGAGTCCGACGATGATGACGTCGGAACCGATGTCACAGTTGTGCGCGATGATGCAGAGGTCGTCGATCTTGGCGTTCTGGCCGATGCGCGTCACACCCAGCGTGGCGCGGTCGATGGCGGCGAGCGCGCCGATCTCGACGTCGTCCTCGATCACCACGCGACCCACCTGCGGGATCTTGGCCGGCCGGCCGCTTTCATCGAAGGCGTAGCCGAAGCCGTCGGCGCCGATCGAGACACCCGGGTGCAGGATCACGCGGTCGCCGATCTCGCACTCCTCGCGGATCACGACGCCCGCGTGCAGCTCGCAGTCCGCGCCGATGCGCACGTCCGAGTAGAGCACGACGTTCGGGTGTATGACGCTGCGCGCGCCGACGACGCTGCGCGCGCCCACCACGACGAAGGGGCCGATGCTCGCGCTCGCGTCGATCTGCGCATCGGGCGCGACGATCGGCGCTCGGATGAACGCCGGCGGGCGGTCGCTCGCGCTCGACGAGGAGCGCCACGGCGCGCGCGAAGTCGAGGTCGGGGCGCGGCGAGCGGATCGTGGGACGTCCGCCGGTGTCGACGCTGGGAACCGTGATCGCGGCGCCGGCGCTGCTCTTCGCGAACGCGTCGGCGTAGCGCGGGCCGCGCACGAACACGAGGTCGCCCGGGCCGGCGTCGTCGAGCGACGCAACGCCGCGCGCGACGAAGCGCGCGTCGCCCTCGACCGCGCGACCGAGTCGGGATCGCCAGCTCGCGAGCGTGGTGGCGCGAACCTTCGGCACCCCGGCCGCCTAGCGGGCCAGCAGCACGGCGATCGGCGAGCTGCGCACGACCGCGGCCGAGTTGGAACCGAGGAAATACTCGTGGATGCGGCTGCGCCCGAAGGCGCCCATCACGATCATCCCGGCGTTCGCCTCGCGCGCGGCGTCGACGATCTTCGCGTCGGGCCGACCGAGCGTGGACGCGGCCTCGCGCACCGGCACGCTCGCGGAGCCGAGCAGCCGCCGCACTTCGTCGAAGCGCGCCGCCGAGCGGCCCTTGTCCTTCGAGTCGACGAAGACGTGGATCCCGGCGCCGAGTCGTCCGGCCAGCTCGACTGCGAGCCGCGCGGCGATCCGCGAACCCGGCGAGCCGTCGAAGGCGAGCAGGATCGGACCCGCGAGTTCGGCGCCGGCCGGTACCACGATCGCGGGCTTGCTGGTCTTGCGCAGGAAACCGTCGACGGTGGAGCCGGGCAGCGCCGTGCGGAACGACGCGTGCTCGCCGTCGCGACCGAGCACGACCAGGTCGGTCGCTTTCGCGCGATCGACCAGGATGTCGTCCGCGATGCCGCGCGTGGTTTCGCAAGCGCACGCCACGCCCTTCTCGCGCGCGCGCCCTTCGAGGCGCCGGCCAGCAGCCTCGGCGCGCGCCGCGAGAAACGCCTCGAGCGGCGTCGAGCGGCGGCGGTGTCACCGGCAGTCCGCCGGCGCGCAAGCCGCCGATCGAGCGGTCCTCGACGACGGAGAGACCCGCCACCCGCGCCGAGAGACCGGCCGAGAGCGCCACGCCGTAGCGTTCCGCACCTGCGGCCACCTCCGAGCCATCCGTCGCGACCAGCATCGTCTCGATCATGCGCTTCCTCCGCGGCCGCCCGCGTCACTGCCTCCGCCCGTCACGAGAGCCACCGCCCGAGCGGAGTCCCCCAGATGAATCGCATCGCGCGCCGCAGCAGGCGCGCCTTGCGCGCGTCGTAGGGGAACCAGAGCAGCTCGGACTTGCCGCCGAAGCGATCGACGACGATCGACTGCACGTGGCAGTAACCGCGCAGGCCGATCTCGCCGTTCACGCGCCCGATCCCGCTCGACTTCACGCCACCGAACGGCGACTCGGGAATGCCGTAGGTGACCATGCAGTCGTTCACCACCGCGCAGCCCGAGTCGATCGCACGGGCGAGTTCGACGCCCTTGCGCTTGTCGCGGGTCCAGACGTTGGCGTTGAGACCGTAGCCCGAGTCGTTGGCGAGGCGCAGCGCCTCGGCCTCGTCGCGCACGCGCATGATCGGGAGCAGCGGCCCGAAGCTCTCTTCGCGCATCACGAGCATCTCGTGGTCGACACCGGTCAGCACGGTCGGTTCGTAGAAGAGGCCGGCGTACGCGGGATTGCGGCGGCCGCCGGTCAGCACCTGCGCGCCGCGCTGCCGCGCGTCGGCGACGTGGCGCTCGATCACGTCGAGCTGCGGCCGCCAGATCATCGGACCGACATCCGCTTCTCCGCCGACGCCCTGGCGCAAGAGTCCCGTCTTCTCGACGACGCGGCGAATGAACTCGTCGGCAACGGAGTCGACGACGTAGACGCGTTCGGTCGAGACGCAGACCTGTCCGGCGTTGGCGAACGCGCCGAAGACGGCGCCGTTCGCGGCCCGCTCCAGATCGGCGTCGGCGCACACGATCATCGGGTCCTTGCCGCCGAGTTCGAGCGTGCACGGGATGAGCTGGCGGCCGCAGGCTTCGGCCACCTTGCGACCGGTGCGCACGCTGCCGGTGAACGCGATCTTGTCGACGCCCGCCTCGACCAGCGCGGCGCCGGTCTCGCCGTCGCCGAGCACGCAGCTGACGAGACCGTCGGGAAGGCCCGCGGCGCGAAACAGATCCTCGACGAGTCGGCCGGAGTACGGCGTCGCTTCGGACGGCTTCAACACGACGGCGTTGCCGGCGGCGAGCGCCTGGACCGTGGGGTTGAGCGAGAGGATGAACGGGAAGTTCCACGGCGTGACGATGCCGACGACGCCGAGCGGCTTGTACACCAGCCGCAACTTCTTGTTCTTCATCAAATGCAGCGGGACGCTGCGATCGGCGAGCAAGCGCTTGGCGCGCTTGGCGTAGAACTCGAGCGCGTCGCAGGCCGACACGAGCTCCGTGAGCAGGATCTCGACCTCGGGCTTGCCCGTCTCGCGCGCGATCGTCGCGGCGTACTCGTCTTCGTTCGCGAGCAGCACGCGCACCGCGCGGCGCAGATGGCGCGCGCGCTCGTCGAAGCTGGCCTCCGCCCAGCCAGGTTGCGCCTTGCGCGCGCGCTCGACGGCGGCGCGCACGTCGTCCGCCGTCGCGACCTCGATCTCGCCGATCGGATCGAGTGTCGCGGGGCTCTTGAGCTGCAATCGCCGACGTCCACCCGGTGAACCGGGCAGCAGCTCGACCAGCGCCATGACACCTCCCGCGGGGTCCACCCCAGAGTCGAAGTCGCGAGGGTACGAAACCCCCGGGGAAAAAGTCAATCGAAGAGAAGCCCACCGTGCACGGCCGGTTTCGCCTCCGGGACCTGCGATCGGTTGCGCGCCGCGGCGCGACGTGCGAAACGCTGGCGATGTCGTCGCGAGCAGCCACGCCGGGCGCACTCCACCCGGAATCGGCGCCTTCGCCGCATGCCGACGCCGCTTCGGGCGCGCCGGCCGGGCTGGCGCTGTTCCGGCGCTTTCCGAAGCTCGCCGCGCTGCCGCGCACGCCGCTCATCGCAGCGCCGACGCCCGTCGAGGCGCTGCACATCGCGGGGGTTCCCGATGGCGCTCTCTTCGTGAAGCGCGACGACCTCAGCAGTCCCGTCTACGGCGGCAACAAGGCGCGCAAGCTCGAGTTCACGCTCGCCGCGGCGGCTGCACGCGGCGCGCGGCGGCTCGTCACGACCGGCGGAATCGGTACGCACCACGGGCTCGCAACGACCATCTTCGCTCGCACGCTCGGCATGAAGACCAGCATCGTGGTGCGTGCCGCAGCCGGTCACCGAGCACGTCCGCGGGCAGCTTCGTGCGCTGCTCGCATTTGGCGCCGAGTTGCTGCCCGCGCAGCGGCGTGCCCGGCGCGGCGCTGCAGGTGGTACGCGCCTTCATCGCGGCCACGCTGCGCGGCGAACGGCCGGCGTGGGTGCCGACCGGGGGTTCGTCGGCGCTCGCGGACGTCGGCTTCGTGTCGGCGGCGTTCGAATTGGTCGAGCAGATCGAAGCCGGCGTCCTGCCCGAGCCCGCCGAGATATTTCTGCCGATCGGAACCGGTGGAACCTTCGCGGGACTCGTGCTCGGCGCGAAGCTCGCCGGTCTGCGCGCGCGCATCGTCGGTGTGCTGGTGACCGACATCCTGCCGCCCGATCCCGCGCGACTCGCGCGACTCGCCCGCGCTACGCTCGCCCTGCTGCGGCGCTACGAGCCGTCGCTCCCGACGGTCGAGATCACGCCCGCGGATTTCGAGGTGGCGCGCGCGCAGCTCGGTCCCGGCTACGGCGCCACGACCCCCGCGGCGGAAGCCGCCGTCCTCGCGTCCCGCGACGCGGGGCTCACGCTCGAAACCACCTACACGGCCAAGTGCATGGCGGAGGTGCTCGCACGCCTCGCCGACGGACGCGCGCGAACGCCCGTGCTGTTCTGGAACACCTACAACTCGGTCGACTTCTGGAAGAACGCGCCGGAACCCGTGGCGGAGGATCGACTGCCGCACAGGATCCGGCGCTGGCTCGCGGAGGCGCCGGCGTGACGACCTGGAGTCGCCGCGGCTTTCTCGGGCTCGTCGGCAGCGGAACGGCGCTCGCTTCGCTCGCAAGCCTGCGTGCGCTGCCTGCCGGTCGCCGTCCGTGGCCGTGGACACCGGGTGCCGCGCCGCTTCTTCGCGCCGACCGAGACCGAGATCCTCACGCAGGTGGTCGAGCGCATGGTCGACACGGGCGAGTCCGGCTGCGCCGGCCGTGCGCGAAACCCGCGCGATCGCGACGATCGACGCGCTCTGCGCCTCGCTCGATCCCGCCGCGACCGCGCCGCTGCCCGCGCTGCTGCGACTCGTCGAGTGGGGACCGCTGCTCTTCGAGCTCCGCTTCGCGCGTTTCACACAGCTGGACGCCGCCGCGCCAGGACGCGGCGCTCGCGGGCTGGATGCGCAGCGGCCTCACGCTGCGCCGCATGGGCTTCTACGCGCTGCGCAATCTCGTCGCTGCTCGGCTACTGGAGCCAGGACGAGACGTGGCCGCTGGTCGGCTACGCCGGTCCGCTGCTGCGACGCCCGCGCGGTGGCGTCGTGATCGAGAAGCTGCTCGGGCCGCAGCGACGATCTCGTCACCCACGCCGACGTGTGCGTGATCGGCTCGGGCGCCGGCGGCGCGGTCGCTGCAGCGGAGCTGGCCGGCGCCGGACTCGACGTGGTCGTGCTCGAGCAGGGCCATCACTGGACGTCCAGCGGACTTCACCCAGCGCGAAAACGAGATGCTGCCGCGCCTCTTCGAAGAGGCCGGCATGCGCCAGACGGAAGACGGCTCGATCATCGTGCTTGCAGGGTCGCTGCGTCGGCGGCTCGACGGTGCACAACCTCTGTTACGCATTCCGCACGCCCGACCCGATCCTGCGCATGTGGCGCGACGAGCACGGCCTCGCCCGAGCTCACGACCGAGGCGATGGCGCCGTGCTTCGAGCGCGTCGAGCGCAACCTGAAGGTGAAGCAGATCCGCGAGGACGAGGTCAACGCGCTGAACCGCGTGATCCGCGCGGGCACCGAGAAGCTCGGCTGGTCGGGCTTCGTCACGAAGCACAACCGCGAGGCCTGCGTCCAGTCGGGCTACTGCATCCTCGGCTGCTCGTACGACGCCAAGCAGTCGATGCTCGTCACCTACGTGCCGCGCGCCGCGCAGGCCGGGGCGCGCATCTACTCGAACGCGCGCGCCGATCGCATCGACGTCGTCGGGCGGCCGCGTGCGCGGCGTCGTCGGGCGCGTCGTCGACCACGCCGGGCAGTCCCGGGCGCGCGCATCGACGTGCGGGCGAAGGTCGTGGTGCTGGCGGCGGGCGCGGTGGCGTCGCCGGACCTGCTGCTGCGCAGTCGCATCGCGAATCGCAGCGGGCAGGTCGGCCGCAACCTGCACCTGCATCCCGTCGGTGATGGTCGCGGGCTCTTCGACGAGGATTTCCAGCGGCTATCGCGGGATTCCGCAGAGCTACTACGTCGACGAGTTCATCGACCTCGAAGCCGATCCCCACCGCGGCTACGTGCTGATGCCGATCATCGGCTTCCCGGTGCTCGACCGGCGGCAACCTGCCGGGCTTCGGCCGCGAGCACTACCGCTGGCTGAAGACCTCGCGCGCATGGCGGGACTGCTCGTGCTGCTGCACGACCGCAGCGCCGGCCGCGTCGAATCGGGCGCTTCGCTCTCGCGACCGCGCATCCGCTACACGCTCGAAGACGAAGACCGCCGCCAGCTCGCCGAGGGACTCGTGCACTGCTGCGAAGTGTTGCTCGCCGCCGGCGCGCGCGAAGTGCTGGTGCCGTACTGGATCGACCCGCTCGTGCTGCGTCCGCGGCGACGATCTCGCGCGCGATCCTTGCGCGCGGCGTGCGCCAGGGCGAGATCCCGATCGCGTCGACGCACCCGCAATCCACCTGCCGGATGGGCGGCGACCCGCGGACATCGGTCGTGAACGCGTGGGGCGAGTCGCACGAAGTCCGCGGCCTCTTCGTCGCGGACATGAGCGTGTTCCCGACGTCGCTCGGCGCTCCGCCGCAGATCACGACGGCCGCGCTCGCGGACCGCAGCGCGCACCACATCGTGGCGCGCTGGTCGGAGTTCGCGCGGAGCTAGCCTCGATCCGACCTTCCGCTGCGTGTTCCCGGGTCCTGCCGTGCGCGGTTCGTCTTCATCGATACAGCGATCGGAGCGGGACGCGGGTTCGCAGGGGAAGAGACCGGAAGAGGAAGGTTGGTTAGGGGGAGGCTGCGCGAGGCCGCGTGGCTTCGCGCGTGCGCTGCATCGCTCGCAGCAGCGGGGCGCGCTCTCGCGCGCGGCGCCTCAGATCTCCGCTGGATCGAGTAGCCCGAGCTTCCGCCATCCCACGCGCGCGAGCCAGCTCGTGGCGCGTGCCACCGGCGGTGGCCCGATCCCATCCGGGAGCGGAACCCCCGGCCGCCAGCCGAGGAACCAGGCGCCCGACGACGCCGGGTCCACCTCCGCCACGCGCGCCAGCGCGCGTCCGGCCCTCGCGAGATGCCGCCGCGCATTGTTCAACACATACCGGATCCCATTCCGCACCTCCCGCACCGTGCGCAGCACGTGCAGGTGGTAGCGGTCGCGCAGCACCGGTCCCCTGCGTCCGAGTCCGCGGTTCACCGCCTTCGCGAAGCGCGAGGCCAGCGACTTCATCCCGCGCCCGAGCGCCGTGGGTCCGTCGGCCTCGACGATCGCGTGGAGGTGGTCGTCCTGGAGCGAGAACTCGAGGAGCCGGAACGCGCTGCGCGTGGCGCCCGCGCGGAAGCTCTCGATCACAGCCCGCACGACGCCGGCGTTCCGCAGCGAGGGCAGCCCCGGCAAGGCCTTCAGGGTGACGTGACAGGGGAAGCGTCCGGCGAACTCCGGTCGTGCCGCGTGGCGGACCCGCGGGCGCGCGCCGGGCCTGCGTCCTGCACCCGGGCGCCAGCCGCCGTGGGTGCCGCGGCGGAGGGGAAGCTCGGCTTGCCTCGGATGACACATCACGGTGTAGATTACGGCGATGCGAGCGGCGAGCCGCAGCGGACGTGCCGATGACGCGCGCCGGGCGCGGTTGATCTTGCAGCTGGAGGCGGGCCGGACGTGGCCGACGATCCGCGACAAGCTGGACTGCAACGACGCGTTCATCGATCGCTGGAGCAAGCGGTATCTGGAGGAATGTCTGGCGGGGCTGTTCAGCCGGCACGCCGGCCAAGAGGCCAGCACGCTGACGCCGGCGTTGGAGGCTCGCATCCTGGAATGGACCCTGAAGCGCAAGCCGCCGGACGGCTCGACGCAGTGGAGCACACGCAAGCTGGGGGCCCAGCTCAAGGTCAGCCACATGATGGTGGCGCGCGTCTGGACCAAGCACGGGCTCAAGCCCCATCGGGTCGATCGCTACATGGCGACGAACGATCCGGACTTCGAGAAGAAGGCCGCGGACATCATCGGGCTGTATTTGAATCCGCCGGCTCATGCGGCGGTGTTTTGTGTGGACGAGAAGACGGCGATCCAAGCGCTCGATCGCAAGGATCCGGTCTTGCCGCTGTCGCCGGGGCGCGCCGAGCGACACGGCTTCGAATACTTCCGTCACGGCACGTTGTCCCTCTATGCGGCCTTCAACACACGGACCGGGAAGGTGCTGGGCAAGACCGCCGCACGACACACGTCGGCGGAGTTCGTCGCGTTCTTGGCGGATATCGTCGTCAACCAGCCACGGGGCAAAGAGATTCACGTGATCGCCGACAACCTCTCGGCCCACAAGACCGCGCTGGTTGCCGATTTCTTGGAGCGTCATCCGAGCGTTCACCTGCATTTCACCCCGACGTACTCCTCCTGGCTCAACCAGGTCGAACTCTGGTTTGGAAAGATCGAGCGCGATGTCATCGCTCGCGGCGTGGTCACATCGCTCACGGACCTGCGGAGAAAACTCATGAAGTACATCTGCCACTACAACAAGACGCCGAAGACCGTGAAATGGCGCTACTTCGATCCCACGCGCCGCATCACTCCCGCTTCAATCGTTACAGGCCACTAGACCTTCTTCCTCCGGCTCAAGGCTGTGCGCCGCGGCAGCCCGGACGCGACGAGCCACCCGGCGCACGGCTGGTCCTTTCGCCGCCGATCGCGGCCGTTCGATCGCGCCCGGCAATGCCGGATCGGAGCTAGAGCAATTCCGGGCCGGGCTTCACGCCCGCCACCCAGCAGAGCACGTCGGTCTCGGTGACGAGACCGGTCAGCTCCTCGCCCTCGACGACCGGCAGGCAGCCGATCCGGTGGTCTGCCATCAGGCGGGCGGCGAGTTGCACCGAAGCTTCCGGTCCGATCGTGATCGGCGGCGCCGTCATGACCTGGGCGATCTCGATCGCGTGCAAGAAGGCGCGACGCGTCTCGCTGCCGAAGGAACCCAGTTCGGAGAGCGACGCGCGCAGCAGGTCACGATGCGAGAGCACCCCGACCAGTTTGCCGCCATGCACGACCGGCATGTGGCGCACCTGTCCGAGCGTCATGATATCCTCGACCGTCGACAGTCTTTCTGTCACGCTGACAGTCACGATCTTCGTCTGCATGATGTCACGAACGCGTGCTGCGGCACTCATTTCACCCATCCATCGATCGAAGCGGCCCACCTTATCAGCTCGGACACCGATCGAGGTCGGGAAAAGCACTCGAATGGCGGCTCCGCGAGGCAGAAGAAAACAGCACACCGAAGCGGAGAGGAGGGTCGCGAGGCGCTTCCGCCGCAGCCTGGCGACGGTCCGGGCGCGTGCCCGACCTGCTGCGCCGCGCCCTCGGACTCGGCATCGCGGGCCTCTTCAGCGGCGAGGAGATGCTGCGCAAGACGCTGGGTGACACCGTGCCGCGCGAGTGGGTGGAGTTCGCAGCAGACCAGAGAGAGCGCACGCGCCGCGACTTCGCCGAGCGACTCGCCACCGAACTCGGCAAGAGCCTCGACGTCGATCGATCTGCAGCAGCTCGCCGACGCGCCTGCTGCAGGGTCACACCGTCGAAGTGAGTGCGCGCATCCGATTCCTGCCGCGTGCGCGAAGACGAGGCGGAGGCCGGCCACTCGGTGCGCGTTCGCGTCGCACGCGAGGAGAGACTCGTGAGCGAAAAGGGGCCAGCGTCCGGGAACGCTGCGCTTCGTCGTTCCCGGCGTCCTGCTGCTGCTCGCGGCCGCCTACGCGCTGCTGCTTCACCACGGCCTCGGGCCGCGACCCGAGGTGCCCGACAGCGGCGCTGCGCTGGTGGTCGCCGCGCGGCTTCCTGATGCAGGCGCTGGTCGGATCGAGCTGGGAGTCGCTGCTCAACGACCGCGGCAAGGGCATCGCCGTGTTCGGCGCGCCGTCGCTGCTGCTGCTCGATCGCGATCTGGGCCGACGACGCGCTCGGCGCTGGCGCGCGCTGCCGCCGTCACGACGACGCTCGCCGTCGTCTTCTTCCTCTTCTACGCACTCGGCTCGGGCACGTCGCAGCTGGTCTGGAACTTCTTCCACTGGCGCTGGTCGGGCACGATGCTCGCGGTCGCGGCGGTGATCGGCTGCGCGATCGCGTCGCCGTGGCTCGCGGCGAGCTGGCTGCGACTCGGCTGGCTCGCGCGCCTCGGCTGGTTCCTGCCGATCATCGCGCTGGTGCTCGTGATCGAGCGCAACGTCACCGGCACCAACTGGTTCGCTGCCCTTCGCGATCTCACCGTGGCCCGCCGTGCAGGTGTTCGGCTTCGAGGCGATCGGCACCACGCTCGCCGCGGAACTCGGCGGCGTCGCGCTCGCGCTGCTCGGTCTCACCGTGCTGCGTCGCGGTCGCCGCGCGCTCGGCGTGCTGGTGCTGCTCGCCGGCTTCGCGCTGCCTGCCGGCTGGCTGGCGCTCGGCTCCGACGGCCTGCTGCCCTTCCGCGTCACCGAGGGACGACTCGCTCGGCGCGGCGATCGCTGTGCCATCGCTGCTCGTGATCGCCGCGCTCGGCGTGCGCCTCGACCCGGAGCGACTGCGGCGGCGCGCCGTCAACACCGCGCCGCCGCCCTGCTGCTCGGCCTGCCGCTCTTCGTCGGCGCCGCCTGGGCGCGCTGGGACTACACGCGCACGCGCGACGTCGACGCGCAGCGCATCATCGACGCGCTGGATGCCTACTACCAGAAGGACGCAGACCTACCCCGATCGTCTCGACAACTCGTCGAAGGCCGGTCTGCTCCCGGCGATCCCGACGCCGCAGATCGGCTTCCCGTTCCCGGGCAGCGACGACAACGTCTTCACCTACCAGGGCTTCGGCACCAGCTACCTGCTCGAATTCTCGGCGCCGCGCTGGGTGCAGTGCGCCTACAACCCGCCGTACCTCGACGAAGAGGGCGAGGATGGCGACGGCGACGCGCCGGACGTCGCGCAAGGCGGCGACGCATGGACGGCGGCACGGAGCGGCGACGACGACGACGGCATCGGCGGCGGCGCCTGGTCGTGTCCGTCGAAGCCGCCGGAACTCTGGTAGCCGCGTGTCGCTCGCCGCGCCGCTCTTCGCCGCCCAGCAGCGCATCGAGCGCGTGCGACGGATCGGCGTCGCGGTGGGTCGCGTCTATCTCGGCCTCAAGACCAACCAGGTGCTGGAGCGCGGAATCCCGCGCGCGCAGATGCGGGACCGCTGGAGCCGCTTCCACCGCGAGAGCGCGGAGACGGTGTACGACGCCGCCGTCGAGCTGCGGAGGCCTGATCCTCAAGAGCTGCCAGTACATCGGCGCGCGCGCCGACCTGATGCCGCGCGAGTGGGTCGAAGTGCTCGAGCGCCTGCAGGACCGCGTGCCGGCGCGCGAACTGCCCGTCGTACGACGCGTCGTCGAAACCGAACTCGGTCGCCCGCTCGAAGCCCTCTTCCGCGCGCTTCGAGCCGCGCCCGATCGCGTCGGCGTCGCTCGCGCAGGTGCATGAGGCCGTGTTGCGCGACGGGCGGCGCGTCGCGGTGAAGGTGCAGTACCCCGAGATCGCCGCGCTGGTCGAAAGCGACCTCGCCAACCTCCGCGCGCTGTTCCGGGCCATCGATTGGCTCGAAGGCGACTTCGACCTGAGCGCGCTCGTCGACGAGATGGGTCGCTACGTCCCGCGTGAACTCGACTTCCTCTCGGAAGCGGACAACGCGGAGCGCGCCGCGAGACGCTTTGCCGGACGCAACGACATCCACGTGCCGCGGGTGGTCCGCGAGTTCACCACACGCCGCGTATTGGTGATGGAGTTCAGCGACGGCATCAAGATCACCGACCGCGCCGCGCTCGAGGCCGCGGGCGTCGACATCGATCGCGTGATGCGCACGCTCGTCGAAGCGTGGTGTGAACAGGTGCTGGTGCACGGCTTCTTCCAGGCGGATCCCCATCCCGGCAATCTGCTCGTCGAGCCCCGCGGACCGCGCCTCGTGCTGCTCGACTGGGGACTCGCCAAGGAACTGCCCGGCGACTTTCGGGCGCAGATGCTCGCGCTCATGCTGGCGCTGCTTCGCCGCGACCCCCAGGAGATGGCGCGCGTCCTCGAGTCGCTCGGCTTCGCCGCGCGCAACGGCTCACGCGACGGGCTGGTGGCACTCTCGAGCGTCGGGCTCGAAATCGCGCGAGAGCTGGCGACGACCGGTTCGCTCGGCCCCGAACGCCTCGAAGCGATCGGCGAAGAACTACTGGCGACGGTGCGCGCCAACCCGCTGGTGCGCATCCCAAGTCACATGGTCCTGCTGGGCCGCACGCTCGGCCTGCTCTCGGGTCTCGCGCAACGACTCGACGCGGGCGTCGACCCGATGTTGATCGTCTTCCCCTACATCGTCGGCTCGCAAGCCCGCTGAGCGGGCGCGCAGTGCCCGCCAACCTCCTCCCTCTGCGCCTCGGTCTCGCACTCGGCGGACCGCTCGACGCGCGCTCGTGGCGTGCGACCGCCGATCTCGCGGTGTGGGCCGACGCGAACGACTTCGATTCGATCTGGCTGCCCGAAGGGCACCTGCGACCCGGCGCCACCGCCTCGCCGCTCGTCGCGCTGGCCGCGCTCGCCGCGCTCACGCGACGCGTGCGTCTCGGCACCACGTCGCTGCTGATCTCGATCCACGAGCCGCTGCGCGTGGCCGCGGAGGTCGCGACGCTCGACCAGCTCTCGGCCGGACGCGCCATCCTCGGCGTGGGCAGGGGCTTCGAGCCCGCGATGTTCAAGGCGTTCGGGATCGATCCACGCGACAAGCGCGACCGCTTCGACGACGCGCTCGACGCGATCCTCGCGGCGTGGAGCCGAAAGCAGCGCGGCGAGGGCGAGTCCTTGCCTGCGCTGCAGCCGGTCCAGCGACCCCATCCACCGATCTGGGTCGCCGCGTTCGGCCCGAAGGGACTCCGACAGGCGGCGCGGCGCGGGTTGCCCTATCTCGCCTCGCCGATCGAGAGCTTCGCGACGCTCGTCGAGAATTTTGCAGCACACGCCGCGCAGTTGCCGGCGGGCGTCGCACGGAACTCGCTGCCGGTCGCGGTGATGCGGACGGTACACGTCGCGGCCGACGGCGCGGAAGCCCGCCGCGTGCGCGAGGCGGTGGACGCGGAGTTCGCGGCGATCGCGGCGCGTGCACACGGTGCGATCGCTGCGCGCGCAGCCGGTGCGGCGTCGGACCGGGTGATCGTGGGCGAGCGCGGCGAGGTCGAGGAACGGATCGCGCAGTACCAGGAGACACTCGGGATGAATCACCTGGTGGTGCGGCCGGCGTCGCGAACCGGGGAACGCGAGCGTCGCGCGTCACTCGAGCGGATCCGCGACTACGCGGGCTCCGTCCGGCACTCCGCCCGATGAGCCACGCTACCCCTCGCGCGTGAAGGTCACGAACGCCATCGCGGGACGCTTCGAGTTCTCGCGCATCGCGAAGTGGAAGCCCTCGAAGTTCCAGCCCTGCGCGACCCACTCGTTGAGGATCCTCTCGAGTTCGTCGTCCGCGACGTTGCTGGTCTCGATCACCTTGTAGACGAGCGCCACGCGATCCCCCCTTGCGGCGTTCACGACGCGAGACGCGCCGCGATCTCCTTGGCTGCGTAGGTCAGGATGAAGTCGGCCCCGGCGCGCTTGATTGCGACGAGCGATTCCAGCATCGCGCGCGGCCCGTCGAGCCAGCCGCGCTCGGCGGCGGCCATCAGCATCGCGTACTCGCCCGACACGTGATACGCGGCGAGCGGGACGTCGAAGCGCCGGCGCGCCTCGGCGAGCACGTCGAGGTACGGGAGCGCCGGCTTCACCATCAGGATGTCGGCGCCCTCTTCGAGATCGAGCTGCATCTCGCGCAGCGCTTCGCGCTGGTTGGGCGGGTCCATCTGGTAGCCGCGGCGATCGCCGAAGGCCGGCGTGCTCTCGGCGGCTTCGCGGAACGGGCCGTAGAAGGCGCTGGCGTACTTGGCGGCATAGGCGAGGATCGGGATCGACTCGAAGTGCGCGGCGTCGAGGCTGGCCCGGATCGCGGCGACGCGACCGTCCATCATGTCCGAGGGCGCCACCACGTCGGCGCCGGCGCGCGCATGCGAGAGTGCCGTCGCGGCGAGCCGCTCGACGCTCGGATCGTTGGCGACTTCCTCGCCGTCGAGCAGACCGCAGTGCCCGTGATCGGTGTACTCGCAGAGGCAGACGTCGGTGACGACGCACAGCTCGGGCGCGGCGTGCTTCGCCGCGGCGACCGCGCGCTGCACGATGCCATCCGCTGCGTCGGCGCCCGAACCGCGCGCGTCCTTCGCCTCCGGAATGCCGAACAGGATGACGGCGGGAATGCCGAGGTCCGCGACGGCCTTCGCTTCCTCGGCGATCTGATCGGCCGAGAGCCGGAACACACCGGGCATCGACGTGACCGCCTGGCGCACGCCGCTGCCGGGCACGGCGAAGAGCGGGAGCACCAGGTCATCGCGCGAGAGGCGCGTCTCGCGCACCAGCCGTCGCAACGCTTCGGAGCGTCGCAGCCGCCGCATCCGCACGCTGGGAAAACTCATGCTTCGTCTCCTCGCGCGCGCGCCGCAAAGTGGCGGGCGAGCGCTTCGACCAGCGCGCGGGCACCGGCGCGCTCGGGAACCACCTGCGCGGGCAGACCGACTTCGCCGAGCGCTTCCGCCGTCACCGTGCCGATCGCCGCGACCACCGCGCGCGACGCGGCTGCGCGGGACGCTTCGTCGAGGCACGCCGCGAAGCGGCGCGCCGCCGACGGACTCGCGAAGGTGAGCGCGTCGACCTCACCCGCCACCAGCGTGGCGCGGAGCTGCGCAACGTCCACCTCCGCCGGCGCCGTCGCGTACACGATCACTTCATCGACGCGCGCGCCGGCCTCGCGCAGGCTCTGCGGCAACGTCGGTCGCGAGAGCGAGCCGCACGGGAACAGGAAGCGGCGACCGGCGGGCGGCAATACGTCGCGCACGGCCCGCGCGAGCGATTCGGCGTCGTAGCGCGAGGCCGGCACTTCGGGCGCCGCGAAGCCAGCGCGGCGCGCCGCGCTGGCGGTGCCGGGACCCACGCACAACACGCGCGCGCGCAGCTGCGCGGGCGGTCGGCCGAGTGCGACGAGTCGTTCGCCGAGCGCGCGCACCGCGTTCGCGCTGGTGAAGACGATCGCGTCGTATTGATCGAGCGCGCGCAGCGCCGGGGCGAAGCGGTCGTCGTCGAAGGCCTTGGTCTCGGACATCGGCACGCACGCCGCTTCGGCGCCCGCCTCGCGCAGCACGGCGACCAGGTCTGCGGCCTGATCCGCTGCGCGCGTCACCAGCACGCGTTTGCCGAAGAGCGGCCCGGACTCCCACCACGCGAGCTGCGCACGCAGCCGCACGACGTCGCCCACCACGATCACCGCGGGCGCCGCCAGTTCCGCCTCGCGCACGCGCTGCCGGCCAGCTCCGCGAGCGGCGCCTCGACGACGCGCTGGCGCGGCGTGCCGCCTTCCATCACGACGGCGGCGGGCGTCTCGGGTGCGCGCCCGTGCGCCAGCAGCGCCTCGACGATCTTCTCGAGATTGCGCATCCCCATCACGACCACGAGCGTATCGACGCCCGTCGCGAGCTTGTCCCAGCGGATCGACGTCCACGGCCGGCCGGGATCGCGGTGTCCGGTGACGACCGCGAACGACCCGGCGTAGCGCCGATCCGTCACGGGAATGCCGGCGAAGGCGGGCGCCGCCAGCGCCGAGGTCACGCCTGGCACCACTTCGAAGGGCACGCCGGCTTCGCGACAGGCGCTCGCCTCCTCGCCGCCGCGACCAAACACGAAAGCGTCCCCGCCCTTGAGTCGCACCACGACGAAACCCGCGCGCGCGCGCGCCACGAGCAGCTCGTTGATCGCCTCCTGGCTGCTGACGGGGGTATCGTGGCTGCGCTTGCCGGCGTCGATGCGCTCGGCGTGGGTGGGCACGAGGTCCAGCAATTCGCGCGCGACCAGCGAGTCGTAGACGACGACATCGGCGCGGCGCAGCGCTTCGGCGCCGCGCAGCGTGATGAGGTCCGGGTCGCCGGGGCCGGCGCCGACGAGCAGCACGCGACCGCGCGGTACGTCGCTCACGACGGGGCCTCGCGGCGAAGTTCGGCGAGGATCGCGTCTCCGCCATTCGCGAGCACGGCTTCCGCCACCTCGATCCCGAGCTGCTCCGGATTCGCGCCCGAGGCTTCCGCGCGCGCGACGCGCGCGCCGTTCGCGCTCGACGACCATCCCGCGCAACCGCAGACCGCCGTCCTGCGCGGGCTCCGCGAACCCCGCCAGCGGCACGTTGCAGTCGCCTTCGAGGCGCGCGAGGAAGGCGCGCTCGGCGGCGATCGCGCGCGCGCACGGGCGGATCGCTGAGTGCAGCGAGATCGCTGGCCAGCGCTTCGCCACCGCGCGTCTCGATCGCGAGCACGCCCTGCCCGACCGCCGGCAGCATCAGGCTCGCCGACACGCGCTCGTGGATGCGCGCACCGAGGTCCAGACGATCGAGCCCTGCGCACGCGAGCAGCACGGCGTCGAAGCGGCGCTCCGCGAGCCGATCGAGGCGCGTCGTGACATTGCCGCGCAGCGCGACGACTTCGAGGTCGGGGCGCAGCGCAAGCGAGCTGCGCGCGACGCCGCGCAGAGCCGGTGCCGACGCGCGCGCCGATCGGCAGGCCGAGCAGACGCATGCCGGACGCCGCGCGTCACCAGCGCGTCGCGCGGGTCGGCTCGCTCGGGAAACGCGGCGAGCACGAGCCCTTCGGCGATCCGCGCGGGCAGATCCTTCGCGCTGTGCACGGCGAGATCGGCGCGGCCGTCGAGCAACGCCTCCTCGATCTCCTTGACGAAGAGTCCCTTGCCGCCGATCTTCGCAGCGACACGTCGGCGAGGCGGTCGCCGCTGGTGCGCACCGTCACCAGCTCCACCGCGACGCCGAGCTTCTCCTCCACGCGTCGCGCCACCCAGCCCGACTGCGCCAGTGCGAGCTGGCTGCCGCGCGTCGCGAGGCGCAGGCGCTTCACGAGGACGGCTCGCTGCCGTCGGGTTTGCCGCCCACGTCGGCGTCGGCGCCGGGTGCCGTCGGGATCGTCGAGCGCGAAGAGCACCTTCGCCGCTTCGAGGTAGGCGAGCCCGTCTTCGCGCTCGGCCTGTTCGCGCAACCGCGACACCGGCGCGTGCAGCACCTTGTTCACGACCGCGCGGGTCAGCGCCTCGACGCCGCGCTGCTGCGCTTCGTCGAGCCCGAGCTTCGCCGATCGCCTTGTCGAGTTCGCCCTGGCGGATCGACTCGGCGCGCGCGCGCAGCCGCCGGATCGTCGGCACCGCCTGCAGCGCCGAGAGCCAACCGTCCGAAGCGTTCGACCTCTTCCTGCACGATCGCCTCGGCGTGGACCGTCTCGCGGCGACGCTCTTCGGCGTTGGCCTCGGCGACGCCGCCGAGATCGTCGACGTCGTAGAGGTAGACGTCATCGAGCTGGTTCACGATCGGATCGATGTTGCGCGGGACGCCGAGGTCGATCGCGAAGATCGGACGGCGGCGGCGCGTGCGCAACGCGGCTTCGAAGAGCGGCGCATCGAGCAGCGGGCGGTCGACGCCGATCGAGGTGAGCACCACGTCCGAGACGGCCAGCAGCTGCGGCAGCTCGTCGAGCCCGTGAGCCGTGGCGCCGAAGCGTGCGGCGAGTTCGGCGGCTCGCTCGCGCGTGCGATTCGCAACCGCGACACCGGCGAGCCCCGCGCCGCGCAGCGCGTCGAGCGCCACCTCGCTCATCTCGCCCGCGCCCACCAGCAGCGCGCGCTTGTCCTCGAGCGTCTCGAAGATCTGCCGGGCGAGATCGACCGCGACGCGCGCCACCGAAACCGGCCGCGACGCGATCTGCGTCTCGCTGCGCACGCGCTTGGCGGACGCGAAGGCGCTGGCGAAGAGACGGTTCAGCAGCGGACCGCACGCGCCGGCCCCAGCGGCGAGGCGATACGCCTCCTTCACCTGACCGAGAATCTGGGGCTCGCCCACGACGAGCGAGTCGATCGACGCCGAGACGCGGAACAGGTGGCGAACCGCGTCGTCGCCGACGTGCTCGTAGAGCACCGCGTTCTCCGACTGTTGATGCACGAGCGGCGCTCCCTGCCCCAGATCGCGGTGGAAGAAGGAACGCAAGCGATGACGGCCGGCGTCGAGGTTCGGCGCGGCGGCGATCACCTCGACGCGGTTGCAGGTGGAGATGAGCACCGCCTCCTCGATCTCGGGCGCAGCCACCAGCTTGACGAGCCACGGCAGCGGGTCGTCGACGGCGAAGCGTTCGCGCACCTCGACCGGCGCCGTGCGGTGGTTCATGCCGACCAGCAGGATCTTCATGTGATGGCTCCGACGCCGATCACGACGAAGAGCAGGAAGGCGAAGCCGAGCGCGGCGCTCGCCGCTGCCTCGCGACCGCGCCAGCCGGCGGCGAAACGCGCGATGACGAGCGCCAGGTAGATCGCCCATGCGATCACCGACCACACCGCATGCGCACCGCCGACGAAGAGATGCCCGGTTTCGCACCCGCGTCCACAGCATGCCGGCGATGACGCCGCAGGTGAGCAGCGGGAAACCCGTGGCGATCGTCATCGCGTTCACGCGGTCGAGCGCCTCGAGCGACGGTAGACCGCGCCGCAGCGCGGGAATGCGCTTGGACTTCAGCGCGCGGTCTTCGGCGAGGAAGAGCGCGCCGGCGAGGCCGGCGACACCGAGCAGCGCCAGACCGGCGCTGGCGAGGATCACGTGCAGGTGCGGCCAGGATCCGGCCTCGGCGGTGGCCGCGGGCACCGTCGCGTAGAGCGCGAAACTCTCGTAGAAGACGCCGAGGAATGCGAGCGGAGAGACCAGCACCGCGAGGCCCTCGAGTCGCCCACCGCGCAGCAGCAGCAGGCTCACGATCACCGCCAGCCACGCCGCCAGCGACACCGCCGAAGGCAGATCTGTCAGTTGGGGCGGATGCGGCAGCGTGTGGAGTCGCGCGAAGGCGACGCCATGCAGCAGCGCGCCGGCGGCCAGCAGCCAGCGCGTCGCACGCCCGAAGCGCGCCCCCGGCAGCGCGATGGCGGAGATCCCGGCGAGCCCGGCGAGCAGATACAGAGCCGCGGTGATGTGGAAGACTTCGATCACCAACTGCGTCTCGCCTCCGCGTGAAATCGAAATGGGCCCGGCGGACCGTGTGTCACGAGCGCTGGCGCAAGCGCTCCATCTGCTCGGTGACGCCGGCGGCGTCCTTCACGGACTCGAAGACTCGATAGCTCGGCTCGCCGTCGAGCACGAAGCGGATCTCCTCGATGCAAGTCTCGCCCGCGAGGTGGCATCGCGCTTCCTCGAGCAGGATCTCGGCGGAGCGCTGGATCGGGAGGCCGCCCCGGCCTGCGCCGAGTGCCGGCGCCGCGACACTGCGACAGCCGCGCCCGCGGGCGTCCTCGAGACCTGTGCGGAACGACGCGCGCAGCGACGCTTCGAGCTCCGCGCCTTGCGACGGCGGCGTCGCCGACAAGATCGCGTCGGCCGAATCGCCACCGATCACGCCCTCTCGGATCACGATGCGACCGCTCATCGCGCGGGCCTTCGCTTCTTCGCGGCGGACGCCTCGACGAGTCCGGCCGCGAGCAGCGGCACCAGGATCTCGTGCTGGCCGACCAGCGAGATGCCGCGGCCGCCCATCCGCGTCGGTCGCTCGACGACGTTGACCGTCGGCCGGTACTGGCGGATGAAGTCGAGATTCACGGTCGTGAAGCGCTGCACGCGATGACCGAGGTTGCGCGCCAGCGCAATCGCCTTGAGGAACACCTCGGGCAGGATCACCGCCGAGCCGACGTTGAAGTAGACGCCGCCCTCGAGCGTCGCGACGAGACCCGCGAGCGTCTCGAAATCGCGGTAGCTGGTGGCGCCGAGCGCGGCGCCGTCGGCGCTCGGGTGCATGTGGTGGATGTCCGTGCCGATCGCGACGTGCACCGTGACCGGTACGCCCTGCCGCGCGGCCGTGGCGAGGATCGAGCGCGCCTTGTGCGGATAGCGCCCCTCCAGGATCTCGCGCCCGATCGCGGCGCCCATGCCGATCCCGTCGGCGGCGCCCTTGCCGATGGCAGCGTTCAGGCGCTCGGCGGTTTCGCGCGCCATGCCGAAGCTGCCGTCGTCGAGTGCGGGGCCGACGTCTTCGCTGGTGGCGCCCATCATCGCGAGTTCGAGGTCGTGCACGCAGCCAGCGCCGTTCAGCAGGATCCCCGACACGAAACCGCGTTGGAGAAGATCGACGACGATCGGCGCGAGGCCGACCTTGATCACGTGCGCGCCGAAGCCCCACAAGATCGGGGTGCCGCGGCTGCGGGCGCGCGCTGCCGCGGCGATCGCGTCGCGCAGGTCACGGGCGCCGAGGAGATCCGGCAACCCGTCGAGGAACGCGGCGAACGAGGCGCCCGGCTGGTGCGGGCGGGCTTCGGATCGAAGCTGCACCTTGCTCGGGCGGCGGCGCGCCGGGACCGTGCGCACGCGGCTTCGATCGATGCGCGGCGGTGTCTTCCTCACGACCTCTCGCTCACGGTTTCGGGAACAGCGCGTCATCCACCAGCTCCGCCAGCGCGTGGCCGATCGCGATGTGCGATTCCTGGATGCGTTGCGTGTCGTCCGAGGGCACGACCAGCGCCAGCTCGACGCGGCTCGCGAGCTTGCCGCCGCCGCGACCGGTCCATGCGATCGTGCGCAGCCCGCGCGCCCGCGCTTCGTCGACGGCTGCCAGCACGTTCGGCGAGTTGCCCGAGGTGGAGATCGCGATCGCGACGTCGCCCGGGCGACCGTGCGCTTCGACGAGCCGCGCGAAGACGCGCTCGAAGCCGTAGTCGTTGCCGAGCGCCGTGAGATCGGAGCTATTGGCGGTGAGCGCGATCGCCGGCAGCGCGATGCGTTCGCGCGACAACCGGCCGCACCACTCGGCGGCCATGTGTTGGGCGTCGGCCGCGGAGCCGCCATTGCCGAACAGCAGCGCCTTGCCGCCGCTGCGGAAGCACTCGGCGAGCATCGCGGCGCCGCGCGCGATCGCGTCGGCCGAGTCGGCCGCCAGCGCGCGCTTCACCCGCGCGCTCTCTTCCAGGATCTCGCGGACGCGGGCGGCGGGGTCGCGGGGGGGGGCGGGAATTGGTCCTCCAAATCACGACCCGGATCGGCACGATCAGGTCGAGCGCGGATCCAGCCTGCGCGCAGCGCGCGGAAACGGGTGAAAGTTCGAGGCGAGTCGAGCCAGATGCCTGAAAGCGTCGAGAATCCGCGGGGATGCGAGTGGGACCAAGATACCGGCGAGGCTGCTGAGCGTCAACGCGGAGGCGCGCGTGCCGCTGCTATGCTGCGGCGCCGTGTCGGCCCGTGCGGCGTCGTCCGCTGCTCTCCTTGCGTACCTGGCCGCTTGTGGACCCGGCGGTCCCGCCGTCGGCGGCGCTCGCAGCTTCGCCGAGATCGACGTCGCAGCGGCGACGCGTTCCCTCGTCGAGGAGCAGGCGCGGCTCGTGCAGGTTCGCGACTCGGAGTCGCGCGAGCCGGGCGTCGCGCACGCCGCGATCGTCCGCCCCGAGGAGGCGGTACCCGATGCGTGGCTGCACGAGGCGCGCCCGATCGTGGTGATCGCCCGCGACGAGGTCGCTGCGCGACGACTCGCCGCGCGGCTACTGCGGCTCGGTGCGTCCCGCGTCTCGGTGGTGCGCGGCGGCATCGAAGCGTGGTCTGGTCCCGCGGAAGACCGTGAGCCTTCAGCCACCGATCGAGTGGGGCTCTCCAGCGCACGAGGCGCTAAACCTACTGGGCGCGAACCCGCGAGGAGAATGGATCCATGGCAGCAGTCGCAGAGGTGACGGACCAGAACTTCGACGCCGAGATCTTGAACTCGGACTCACCGGCGATCGTGGACTTCTGGGCCGAGTGGTGCGCGCCGTGCCGCGCGATCGCTCCGATCATCGCGGACCTCGCCGCGAGCTACGGCGGTCAGGTGAAGATCGTCAAGATGAACGTCGACGAGAACCCCGCCACGCCGGCGCGTTACGGCGTACGCGCGATCCCGACCATCCTCGCCTTCAAGGGCGGCGCGGTCGTCGAGCAGATCACCGGCGCGCGACCCAAGTCCGCGTTCGAGGCGATGGCGAAGAAGCTGACCGCCTGAACCCGGGCGCTTCTGCTAAGCGTGCGCCGTTCGCGGCGGCGGCTCGTAGAACTTCACCGGCCAATGGCGCCGCCTGGCGGCGCGGAACAGGAACGGGTCGGGGTTCACCGCAACGGGGTGGCCAACGAGGTCCAGCAGCGGCAGGTCGGTCACGGAGTCGGTGTAGAACCAGCTCTTCGCGAGATCGATGCCGCGCTCGTCGATGAATTGCTGCAGCCAGTAGATCTTGCCTTCCTCGAAGCAGAGCGGGTCGATCACGCGACCGGTGAAGCGACCGTGTTCGACTTCGAGGCGCGTGTAGAGGTAGTGCTTGATGCCGAGCGCCTCGGCGACGGGACGCACCACGAACTTGGTCGCGCCCGATACGATCGCCACGATGTGCCCGTGTTTCTGGTGCCAGCGCAGCGCTTCGATCGCTTCGGGGTAGACCGTCGGCACGACCATCTGCTCGACGAAGTCGCGCGCCTCGCGCAGCAGTTTGCGTTCGCTCTGGCCGCGGAACTCGAGCATGGCCTGCTGGGTGAAGGCGCGGATGTCGAGAATGCCGGCCTTGTAGCGCAGGTAGTCGAAGAGACCCTTCGCAAGATCCCAGCCGTCGACCTCGCCGCGCTCGTAGCGGTACTTCATGTACAGCGAGCCGGAATTCTCCGAAATCAGCGTCTTGTCCATGTCGAAGAAGGCGCCGATGCGGGGAGCCGTACGCTTGCGGGTGCTGGCAGACATGGGGCGCTCCGCATTCGCTAGAAGAGGTAGCGTCGCAACGACACGTTGAGGAGCAGGCCCAACGCAATCAGCGATGCGAGCAGCGACGAGCCCCCGTACGAGAAGAGTGGCAGTGGCACGCCGATCACCGGGGCGAGCCCTATGACCATCAGGATGTTCACCACGGCTGGCCAGAACAGCATCCCGACGACTCCCACAGCGAGCAGCGCGCCGAACAGGTCCTTCGAGCCGCGCGCGATCACGAGACCCCAGATCAGCAACGAGAAGTAGAGCACCAGTACGGTCGCCGCGCCGACCAGGCCCCATTCCTCCGCCAGCACCGAGAAGATGAAGTCGGTGTGCTGGGTGGGAAGGAAGCGGAGCTGGGTCTGCGTGCCCTGCATGTAGCCCTTGCCGAAGACGCCGCCGGAGCCGATCGCGATGCGCGACTGGTTCGCCTGGTACCCCGAAGCGAGCGGATCGCGACCGGGGTCCGCGACGTCGAGGATGCGGCTCTTCTGGTAGTCCGCGAGCACGAAGAACCAGACGATCGCGAGCACCGCGAGCGCCGTTCCCGCCACTGCCGCCCACGAGCGGATCGGGATGCGAACGAAGATCAGATAGGTGCCGGCGACCGCGAGCGTGAGCAGCGCCACGCCCATGTCGCGGCCCAGCACGATCAGCCCCACCGTCGCGCCGACGGTGAGGCCGGGCCGAAGCAGGTCGCGCAGGCGTTGCACCTCAGTGGGTGGATTGCGATGGAAGTAGCGCGCCAGCATCAGGATCATCCCGACACGCGCCAGCTCGGAGGGCTGCAGCCGCAGCGGTCCCAACACCAGCCAGCTCTGGTTGCCGTGCGTCACCGTTCCGACCACCAGCGTCGCGACGAGCAGGCCGAGACTCCCGAAGTAGAGGAACGGCGCCCAGCGCAAGAGGCGGCGGTAATCGATCGCGATTGCGCCGGCGAAGCCGAGCGCGCCGAGCAGCAGCGCGAAGAGCTGGCGGAGTAGCGTCGGCGTCATCCACGACTCCGATTCGGGATGCGTCGCCGACATCAGGTTTGCGATGCCGAGTGCGACCAGAATCCCGATCAGACCCATCAGCCACCACTCGTTGTGCTGGGCCAGGCGCCGTTCAATCCGCGCCATCGGGTTCCCCAGCCGCTTCTTGTTCGGCGGCCCCCTCGTGCGCCACCTCTTCCGCGTGCGCCGCGCGCTCGGCGTCCGAGTCGAATACGACGCCCGCTTGCAGCGCTGGCGCGGACGCGGCGTGCTTCTTCTCCCACCACTTCGCGAGCACTTGTTGCGCGATCGGCCCGGCTGCGGAGCCGCCGTGCCCGCCATGCTCGCTCAACACCACCACCGCGATCTCAGGCGCGTCGACCGGCGCGATCGCAGCGAACCAGGCGTGGTCGCGGTACTTCCACGGGATGGCGCGCCCGCGCATGCTGTCGGTGTGTTCGAGCTTCACGACCTGCGCGGTGCCCGTCTTGCCGCCGACGTCCAATCCCGGCACCTGCGCGCGCCGGCCCGTACCACCGCCTTCGACTACGACACCGCGAAGCGCCTTGCGCACCCGCTCCAGGTGCTCGGCCTCGATCGGCAGCTGATGCACCACGTCCACTGGCTCAGGGGTTCTCGCGCCGCCGGGCGCAATGCGTTCGAGCACGAGGCGCGGTCGCACGAGCTGGCCGGTCGCGAGCGCGCCGTAGGCGACCGCGAGCTGGAGCGGTGTCATGCTGACGTACCCCTGGCCGATCGAGATCGACACGGTCTCGCCGGCCATCCAGGGCTGGTTGAAGCGGTGTCGCTTCCATTCACTGCTCGGATTGATGCCACCGCTCTCGTTGTCGAGCCCGATCCCCGTCGGCGCCCCGAAGCCGAAGCTCTTCATGTATCCCGCCATCCGGTCGACGCCGATGTCGAGGCCGGCGCGGTAGAAATAGACATCGCACGACTGCACGATCGCCCGGTGCAGCTCGACGGTTCCGTGTCCCGTCTTCTTCCAGCAGCGGAATGCGCGGCCTCCATACCAGAAGCTGCCCGGACAGAAAGTCCCGGCGCTCGGCGTTCGCACTTTCTCCTGGAGCGCGATCGCGGCGATGAACGGTTTGTAGGTGGAACCGGGCGGGAACTGGCCGGCTACGGCGCGATCCTGCAGTGGCTTCAACGGGTCCTGCATCAACGCCCGCCAGGTGGCGGGCTCGATGCCGCCGGGAAATGCGTTCGGGTCGAAGTTCGGCAGCGACGCGAGCGCGAGCACGTCGCCGTTGCGAGGATCGAGTGCGACCACCGCGCCCGCGACCGGATCGCCCGGCGCGGCGACCTCGCGCAGGCCGTTCTCCGCAGCCAGCTGCAGGTCGACGTCGAGGGTGAGCACGGCGCGCCCGCCCGAGCGCGGCTCGACGGCGTCGAGCACCTCGACGGTACGGCCCGCTACGTCCACCACCACGTTGCGGCCGCCGAAGCGGCCGCGCAGGTGCGGCTCGAGCAGCGACTCGACCCCCGATTGCCCCACCTGCTCACCGGGCCGATAGCCGGAGAAGCCGCGCATCTCGAGCTGTTCGGTGTGCACTTCTCCGATCGTCCCGATCACGTGCGCCGCCAGCGACCCGTAGGGGTACTCGCGCCGCGGGTGCACTTCGGTGAGTACGCCGGGCAGCGCGTACCGATGCGATTCCACGCGCGCGAGCTGCTCGAAGGACAGGTCGTCGGCGAGCCGCACCGCCTGGAAGCGCGCGCGGCCGCGCGCCGCGCCCACCGTCTCGCGCACGCGCTCCGGCGGCTCTTCCATCAGCGCCGAGAGCAGCTTGAAGGTGCGCTCCTTGTCGCGCAGCTCGCTCGGCACGACCTCCAGCTCGAAAGCCGGGCGCGTCGACGCGAGTACGCGGCCCTCGCGGTCGACGATCTCCCCGCGCGGCGATGCGATGCGCTCGGTGCGAATCGAATTGCGCTGCGAGCGCTCGAGGTGCTGCTCGCCCTCGACGACCTGGAGTTGGAAGAGACGCACCAGAAAGAGCGCGAAGAAGCCCCCAATCAAGATTCCGAAGACGCGCAGGCGCTGCTCGAAGGAGTCGTCGCTCCAGGAGCCCATGCTGCCGAGCATGCTCATCGGAGCGGCGTTCCCGCGTCGAAGCGAAGTCCGCCGCGACCGGCATCGGGATTCTCGACGCGACCGACGGCGGCTGCGAGAAGCCGACTTGCGAAGGGAATCGCCAGCGCATTCGCGATCGCGTGTAGGACGAGCACCGGCACGGTGCGCGGGTCGTCGAAGTGCGGGCCCGTGGAGAGCGTTGCCAGCAGCGCCACCTGCGTGATGGCGAGCACCGCCGTGAACGGCACCAGTGCAATCGCGCGCGCGAGCGCGAGCTGGCGCTCGCCGAGTCGCGTCGCCGTCCACGCGAGCAATTGCAACAGGGCGAAGAGCCCCAGCGGGCCGCCCGAAAGGAAGTCCTCCTGCCAGCCGACGCCCCACGCGGCGACGAGGCCGCGCAGGCCGGGAACGTGCAGCCCGAGCGCGACGGCGGCGAGCAGTGCAGGATCGGGCAGCACACCGCGCGGCACCCAGGGCGAGACCGCTCCCACCAACCACAACCCCATCGCGGTGAGCAGCCACGTCGTGGCAATCGCTCTCACGAGCCCGGCGCTCCCGGGGGAACGGCTTCCGCGTGCGACGGCGTGTCACCTTCTCCTTCGTAGAGCAGTTCGAGGGTGGGTCCGCGCCAGAGCATCACGAACACCTGTTCGAGGCGGCCGAAGTCGACGGCCGGTCGCACCAGTGCGCGCTGCAGCAGTCGCTCGCCGTCGGCCTGCACCTCGGCCACCTCGCCGATGCGCAGACCCTTGGGATAAACGCCGCCGAAGCCCGAAGTGATGACCACGTCGCCCACCTGCACGTCGTCGCCGCGCACGAAGAACTCGAAGCTGAGGCGATCGGACCCGTCGCCGCGCACGATCCCGCGAGCGCGCGAGCGCTGCACCAGCGCGTCGACCGCGCTCTGCGCGTCGAGCAGCAACATCGTGCGACCCGCATGGGGCGAGGATGCGGTGACGAGGCCGACGACGCCCGTCTCGGTGACGACCGGCATGCCGGAGCGCACACCGTCGGAGCCGCCGCGGTCGACCAACACCGAACGGAACCAGGGTGACACATCCTGTCCTACCACCTGCGCCGGCCGCATCGGCGCCTCGAAGTCGATTCGCATTTCGGCGATGCGCTGCAAGCGACCGCTCTCGACCAGCGCCTCGCGGAACTGGAGATTCTCCTCCTCCAGAGCGGCGACCCGGGCTGCGAGCCGTTCATTCTCGTCGCGCACGCCCTGCAGCGCGACGTAACGGCCCCAACCGCTGCGGGTGAGTTCGGCGGGCAGCGAGAGCAACTTCTGCACGGGCGCCGCGATCTCGATCAGGACGCCGGGCAGGAACCCGTGCTCATGGGCTCCACTCGTCATGGCGCGGCGATCCGACGCGACGACCACCAGCGACAGCGTGGCGAGCACGACGAGCAGCAGCGGCACGCGCAGTCGCTCGAATAGCTCGCGCATCACGGAGCTCCGGTCGCAGGCTCGATTCGGTTCTCGATCCGCGTGGCGCGACGGCCCGCTACGAGCGAACCGCGACGTCGCGCAGCAGGTCGAGTTCGTCGAGGCAACGCCCCGTGCCGAGCACGACCGCGCTGAGAGGGTCCTCGGCCAGCATCACGGGCAGCCCGGTCGCCTCGCGCAGCAACAGGTCGAGGTTGGCGAGCATCGCGCCACCTCCCGTCATCACGATGCCCTTGTCGACGATGTCGGCAGAGAGTTCCGGCGGTGTCGACTCGAGCGCGAGCTTCACGCTCTCCACCATGGTGTTGACGGGTTCCGCCAGTGCGTCGCAGATCTCATCGGTCTTCAGCTCCAGCGTCTTGGGAACGCCTGCCACGAGATCGCGACCCTTCACCTCGAGCGATCGGATCTCGTCGGTCGGGTACGCGCTGCCAATCTTGATCTTCACCAGCTCCGCGGTGCGTTCGCCAATCAGCAGGTTGTACTTGCGCTTCACGTAGTTGATGATCGCTTCGTCCAGCTTGTCGCCGCCGACGCGCGTCGAATTCGAGTAGACGATTCCCGAAAGCGAGAGCACGGCGACCTCGGTGGTACCGCCGCCGATGTCGACGATCATGTTGCCCGAAGGTTCGGTCACCGGGAGCCCGGCGCCGATCGCAGCCGCCATCGGTTCCTCGATCAGGTAGACCTCGCGTGCGCCGGCCGACATCGCCGATTCGCGCACCGCACGCTTCTCGACCTCGGTGATACCCGACGGCACGGCGACGACGATGCGAGGTCGCACCAGCGTCGACCGGTTGTGCACGCGCGTGATGAAGTAGCGGAGCATCGCTTCGGCGATCTCGAAGTCGGCGATCACGCCTTCCTTCATCGGCCGTATCGCGACGATGTTGCCCGGCGTCCGTCCGAGCATCTCCTTCGCCTCGCGTCCCACCGCGCGGACCTTGTCGGGACCGCGACCGTCCTTGGTGACGGCAACGACGCTCGGCTCGGAGACGACGATGCCTCGTCCTTTGACGTAGACGAGCGTATTCGCGGTTCCGAGATCGATGGCGAGGTCGTTCGAGAACCAACCGAGGATGCGATTGAACAAGGCTTGCTCGCTCCTGGCGCGACGCGGTCCCGGAACCGGCGCGTCGCCCCCCTAAGTGCTGGTTTTCAGGAGATCCTTCAATGCCGAGGGAGGGCTGCTTGCGGATCGTAACAGTCGCGCCCCCGGGCAATCAACCACCGTCCCAATCGATTGCCGCGTCTTGCTGGCGGCGATGCGCCCCCGTAGGCTCCGCCGCTCGCCGCAATCGGAACGGCGAATCCCGCTTCGAGCGTTCGCCTCGGAGCCCGGGACGGCCGCATAGGACGAAGCAGGGCCGCATCAGACGAAGCAGGCGGGGAGGGAGATCGGATGCTCGAGCTGTTGCGACGCAGCCACCGGTATTTCATCGGCGGCGTGATCTTCACGATCGCCGGCGTGTTCGTGGCCTATCTCGGGCTCGGTGGACCGGGCAAGCTGAGAGGCGAGACGAGGGGAGCGATCGTCGAACTCGGTTCGCGACACTACTCGCTCGCCGACCTCCAGCGCGTGCGCGAGGACCAGGAGCGCAACCTGCGCGAAAACCTCGGCGAGGCATTCGATGCGAAGGCAGCCAGCCAGTACCTCGACCAGATCTCCGCCGATCAACTGATCCAACGGGCCGTGCTGGCCAGCGAGGCCGAACGGGTCGGCCTGCGAGCCAGCGACGGCGAGGTGAAGCTGCTCGTCCGCCGCGCCTTTGGAGGCCAGGGCGGCGACGTCGACGGCAAGGCACTGCGCGACTACGCCGTGCGTCGCTTCGGGAGCGAAGCTCGCTTCGTCCAGGAAGTTCGCGACGACATCCTCTTCACGAAGCTGCTCGACCTGATCGACGCCGGCGCGGCCGTTTCGGACGCCGAAGCTCGCGACTCGATCCGCACCCGTCTCGAAGAGCTGCGCATCGCCAGCGTCGCGCTCGACCAGGAGAAGCCACCGCCGGGAGTCGAGCCGGACGACGAAGCCGTGGAAAAGCTGTTGCGTGAGGAAAACGACCGCGTGCGCCGCTTCTACGACGAGCATGCCGACCGCTATCACCTGCCCGAGCGGGTGCGCGCGCGACACGTGCTGGTGCGCGTCGAGAAGGACGCCTCCGAAGAGAAGGTCCAGCAGGCGAAGCAGCGCATCGACGCGGCGCTCGCGCGCATCAAGGCGGGGGAGGACTTCGAGAAAGTCGCCGCTGAACTCAGCGAGGACCCGGGTTCGAAGGAGCGCGGCGGCGACCTGGGGTTCTTCCCACGCGGGCAGATGGTGCCTGCCTTCGAGGACGTCGCCTTCCAGCAGAAGGACGGCGACACGAGTGAGGTCGTGCGCACCGACTTCGGCTTCCACCTGATTCGCACCGAGGGTCACGAAGCCGCCAAGGACCGCAGCTTCGACGAAGCAGCGCACGAGATCGCCGAAGAGCTGGCGGGAGCCGACCGGGCACGCGCACTCGCGCGTGAGACCAGTGACCGGCTGATCGAGGCGGTGCGAGCGGGCAAATCGCTGGAAGAAGCGGCACGCGAGCGGAGCGTCCCGGTAAAGAGCAGCGAATGGCTGCGCCGCCGCCCGGACGGCAACGTACCCGGACTCGGCGCGGCTCCGCAGGTCCTGACGGCAGCCTTCGCGGCGAGCCCCGACAAGCAAAGCCTCGATCGCGTCTTCGATGTCGGAACCAACCTCGTGATGGTTCAGGTACTCGAACGCCGCGGGCCGAGTGAAGAGGACATCGCGCGCGAACTCCCGGCGGAGCGGACCAAGCTCCTCGCTGCGCGGCGCAACCAGCTGCGCAGCGACTGGCTCGGCGAGGCGCGCACGCGCCTGGCACGCCAGGGCGACCTCGTGGTCGACCTCTCGTCGCTGCAGGGGGCTTCGTAGCGGACGCGGTGTGTGCGGCACCGGGCGCTGACGCGTCCGGTGCCGCGTGACCCTACGACCGCTCGGAGGCGAGCACGAACGCGCGCAGGCGTTCCCCGTGCTCGGAAGCGCGCAGCTTGGCAAGCGCGCGAGCCTCGAGCTGGCGCACTCGCTCGCGCGAGAGACCGAGCTTGGCGCCGATCTCCTCGAGCGTGTGCTCCTTCTCGCCGCTCATCCCGAAGCGCCAGCGCAGGATGTTCTGCTCGCGTGCGGAGAGCAGCGAAATGCCGTCCTGCGTTTCGCGCTCGAGGCGCGCGTGGTCGAGACCGTCCACCGGCGACACGGCGTCCGGGTCCTTGACGTAGTCCTTCACCTGCTTGGTGTCGGTGCCGCGCACCTCGGCCTCGAGGCTCACCGGCTCACGCGTCATGCGCTGGAGCTGTTCCACCTGCTCGGTCGGCATCTTCAGCGCCTTCGCGAGGTCCACCGGGGTCGGGTCGCGGCCGAGCCGCGTCTCCAGCTCTGCATACGCACGGTGGTACTTGAGCAGCGTGTCGTGGACGTGGCTCGGAATTCGGATCGTGCGCGAGTGGTTCTGGATCGCGCGGATGAACGCCTGCCGGATCCACCACACCGCGTAGGTCGAAAACTTATGCCCGCGGTGATAGTCGAACTTCTCGACCGCGCGGATCAGGCCCAGATTTCCCTCCTGGATCAGGTCCTGGAAGGTGATCCCCATGTTCCGGAAATCCTTCGCGATCGCGACGACCAGCTTCAAGTTGTGCTGGACGAAGGTGTTCTTCACCTCCATCAGCCGGTCCCAGGAGTCCTCGATCTGCGCCATCCGGCGCAGGAACGTCTCGAGATCGATGCCGATCTTCAGCTCGAGCGCGGCGACGCGCTCCTGAACGACGCTCCGATCGATCGAGCGGCCGCGAGCGCTGCGTCGCGACTCGCTCTGCCGCAGTTCGCGTTGCGCGCGCTGCGCCTCGCGGCGCACCTCCAGCAGGCGGCCGCGAATCCGGCCGAGGATCTGCATGGCGAGGTCGGCCTGTTCGAGGCGCTGGGCGAGCTTGCGGTCGAGCCGCTCCAGCGTCTTGGCGCGATCCTTCGCGGCGCTGCGCTTGGCGCCCGACACGAGATCGTCGCGCTGGCGCAGCAGAGCCTCGACCTTGGAGAGCGCCTCGTCCACGCGCGCGGTCAGGTCTTCACCGTCCGGCGAACCAGAGCCGAAGGATTCGGACATCTTCCCGGTCACGCGCTCTTCGGCCTTGAGTTCGCGCCAGATCCCGACGACCTCGCGCGCCGTGAGCGGAATGCTGCGCATGCCCTCCCGGAAGGCGCACGTGCTGGCCTCGATCTCCTTGGCGAGCAGAACCTCGTGGTCCTTGGTGAGCGTCGGAATCGCCGCGATGTCGCGGAAATACGAGACGAGCGCACTGCGCTCGCGGTCGCGTACGTCGTCGCCCCCCTGGCGCGCGCTCGCGAGCCGCGCCGCGTGGGCGACCAGGGCATCCACCGTACAGAGCGCATGGAAGTCGCTTCCGGCCCCCAGCCCGTCTCGGCGTCCGCCCGACTCGCTTCTTTGTTTGATTGCGCCGCCGAGTCCCTTGCGGGTGACTCTTTGTCTCGTCTTCACTTGAACCTCCCGGGCGATCGTCGATCCGCTCGTCACGCCACCCCGACGCTCGAAGCAGCCGTCCGATCTGCGGTCCCGCCTTCCCTTCCCGGGATCCGGGGCTTTCCCGGTGTCGCTGGAAAGTGCAGGCCGCCGATGCATCCCCTGCCGCCAAAGCAAGAATGCTGCCAGCCAACCGTCGGCGTGACATGTCGGCCTGACATGTCGCCAGCACGACGCGCCGCAGCAATCTCGATTCCTTTTTGACGACCGATACTTGGTGGCCATTCACCGCGCCTGAGCAGGCACGGAGGCACAGCCAACAGGGACTACGAGGCCGATGCTAGCCCGATATCGCCGGAATGCAAAAAAAATATTACGCCTTGCGTCAGAGAGAGAAGCATCATTGAAAACAGGAGCTTGCAGGATCCGACCGGCGCATGTGGGGATGAATTGGAAGCACTGCGGCGCAATGGCAGAAATTGGAGCAGCGCGTCAGAGCCCCTCAGGCGAACGGCGGCTTCGGGTGCCGGATCAATTCCATGAACTCCGCGCGGGTCTTCGGGTCTTCGGCGAACGCGCCGCGCAGCGAACTGGTGATCGCAAACGCGTTCTGTTGCTCCACGCCCCGCATCATCATGCACAGGTGGATCGACTCAGCCACGACCGCCACACCCTTGGGTCGCAGCACCGTCTCGATCGCACCCGCAACATCGGTGGTGAGGCGCTCTTGCACCTGGAGGCGTCGCGCGAACATGCCGACCATGCGCGGCAGCTTCGAGAGTCCGACGATGCGACCGTTGGGGATGTAGCCGATGTGCATGCGACCGAAGAACGGCAACAGGTGGTGCTCGCAGAGGCTGTAGAACTCGATGTCCTTCACCAACACCATCTCGTCGTAACTCTCTTCGAAGACGGCGTTGTTCAGGATTGCGATCGGATCGCGCTGATAGCCATCCGTGAGGAAGCGCAAGGACCGCGCGACGCGCGCCGGCGTACGCAGCAGGCCCTCACGACCGGGATCCTCGCCGAGTTCGCCGAGCAGACGGCTGATCAGTCCTTCGATCGGGTCGACGTCTTCGCCGTCGCTCATGCTTCCGCCTCCCCGCAAGCGAAGAAATTGCGCCGCGTCTCGAGCAAGCGCACCCGCACCACGCGCGCACGCGACTCCGCTCCGACGGCCGCCCGCAACTCGCGTTCGATCGCGACGGAGATGTTCTCGGCCGTGGGCACGGCGTCGCGAAACCACGCATCGTCGTTCAGAAGGTGATGCGAGAGACGATCGAGCACGCGCTCACGCACGAGTGCGTCGAGCCGCTCGATCGGGAAGATCGTGCCGCTCGCTGCGTCGACCGGGCCTGCGAGCGTCACCTCGAGACCATAGTCGTGACCATGACCAGCGGGGTTGGCGCAGTTGCCGTAGACCTGCTCGTTCTCGGCATCCGAGAAGGCGGGGCTGCGAAGGATGTGGGCCGCCGGGAATCGGTAGCGACGCGTGACGGAGATCACGACGCGTCTTCGCCGACGAAGTCCACCCACAGATCCTCGTCCTGGCGCAGCTTCACGGCGTACAAGCGATCCCCGAGCGCGCTTCGCAACAACTCATGGATCAGCTGCGCGAAGTGCTCCGGAGTCGGCGGAACTTTCTCGAAGAAGTTCGTGTCGCGATTCAGATCGCGGTGGTCGAAGCGCCCGATGATCTCGCGCTCGATGACGGCCTTCAGGTCCTTGAGGTCCATGACCATGCCGGTTGCGGGATCGGGCTCCCCCTGCACGGTGACCTCGAGGCGGTAGTTGTGCCCGTGCTGCGACGCGAAGCGTCCGAACAGGGCGCGGTTCTCGGCTTCCGAGAGGTCCGGGCGCCAGTAGCGGAGCGAGGCCGCGAAATCGACCGCTCGGGTCAGTCTGACCACCGTGCAAGTCCTCGAAAACATTGAGTTCGCGGAGGCTAGCCCCGATTGATTGCGATGCCAGCGACGCCCGGCGCCTCTCAGTATCGACGCAACAATCCACGCACGACGCCGCGAACCTCGACATCGCGGACCGCCACCTCGATCGGCTTCATGCGGGAATTGGCGGGCACGAGTCGAACCATCGCGCCGCGCCGCTGCCACTTCTTCAGGGTCGCCTCTTCGCCCCGCAACACCGCGACGACCGTGTCTCCCTCGCGCGCGCTGCTCGTGCGCTCGACGACGACGAAGTCGCCGTCCCGAATCTGCTCGTCGATCATCGAATCGCCCCGCACGCGCAGCACGAAGCTCGTCTCCGGACGCCGCACCAGCTCGCGCGGCACCGCGATGCGCTCTTCGATCTCGATCGGTTCGATCGGCGCCCCCGCCGCGACGACGCCGAGTAGCGGCAGCGCGAGCGCCTCGCCACCCGCGTCGCTGCCGACCGGCTCGAGCGAGCGCGAGCGGTTCCACGCTTTGCGCAGCCAGCCCTTCGCGACGAGCTGGGCGACGTGCTTGTGCACGGTTGCCACGGAAGCCAGACCGAAGCGCGCACCGATCTCTTCGAGACTCGGCGAATAGCCGTGCTCGGCGATGAAGGTGCACACGAAGTCGTAGATCTCGCGCTGTCGTCTCGTGAGAGCCATGGCTTGCTGGTGTCCAGGGTCGAAAACGCGGCGAAAACTAACCGAGACTCGTGCGCCCCGCCGCCCTCTTCCAAAGATTCCTGCCCTTGCAGTGCCCGGGGGCGGCCCATACATTCGGCCGGCCTTTGGCACTCGCCAGCGCTGAGTGCCAAAGCGTCTTCCCAGCCCACGGCAGGCTCGCTCCGCGGATGGGATCCATTGAAGCCAGACACATGGAGGAGGAGTGCATGAAGATCCAGCCGCTCCACGATCGCATCCTCGTGAAGCGCATCGAGGAGGAGACCACGACCAAGGGAGGGATCATCATCCCCGACTCGGCCAAGGAGAAGCCGCAGGAGGGCAAGGTGATCGCCGTCGGCAAGGGCCGCGTACTCGACGACGGCAAGGTCCGAGAACTCACCGTGAAGAAGGGCGACAAGATCCTCTTCTCGAAGTACGCCGGCACCGAGGTCAAGCTCGACGGCGAAGAGCACACGATCATCCGCGAGGACGACGTCCTCGCCATCCTCGAATAGAGGGAGGCGCACGAACTCGATGGCTGCCAAAGAGATCCGCTACGACCAGGACGCCCGCGCGAAGATGCTCGCGGGCGTGAACGCACTCGCCAACGCGGTGCGCGTGACGCTCGGCCCGAAGGGCCGCAACGTCATCATCGAGAAGAGTTTCGGCTCCCCCACCGTGACCAAGGACGGCGTCACGGTCGCAAAGGAAATCGAGCTCGAAGACAAGTTCGAGAACATGGGCGCCCAGATGGTGCGCGAGGTCGCCTCCAAGACCTCCGACGTCGCGGGCGACGGGACCACGACCGCCACGGTGCTCGCGCAGGCGATCTTCCGCGAGGGCTCCAAGCTCGTGGTCGCCGGCATGAACCCGATGGAGCTGAAGCGCGGCATCGACAAGAGCGTCGAGGCGATGGTCGCCGAGCTGAAGAAGATGTCGAAGCCCACGCGCGACCAGGGCGAAATCGCGCAGGTCGGCACCATCTCGGCGAACGGCGACGCGACGATCGGCAAGATGATCGGCGAAGCGATGCAGAAGGTCGGCAAGGAAGGCGTGATCACCGTCGAGGAAGCCAAGTCGATGGACTCGACCCTCGAAGTGGTCGAGGGCATGCAGTTCGACCGCGGCTACCTCTCGCCCTACTTCGTCACCGATCCCGGAGCGCATGGAAGTGGTCCTCGAGGATCCGGTCATTCTTCTCAACGAGAAGAAGATCTCGAACATGAAGGACCTGCTGCCGCTGCTCGAGCAGGTGGCCCGCCAGGGCAAGCCGCTGCTGATCGTGTCCGAGGACATCGAGGGCGAAGCGCTCGCGACGCTCGTCGTGAACAAGATCCGCGGCACGCTGCACGCCGCCGCGGTCAAGGCGCCCGGCTTCGGCGACCGCCGCAAGGCGATGCTCCAGGACATGGCGATCCTCACGGGTGGCCAGGTGATCGCCGAGGAACTCGGTCTCAAGCTCGAGAACGTGGACGCTGAAGGACCTCGGCCGCGCGAAGAAGGTGGTGATCGACAAGGACAACACCACCATCATCGACGGCGCCGGCTCCAAGAAGGAGATCGAGGGCGCGCTGCAACGAACTCCGCAAGCAGATCGAGGAGACCACCTCCGACTACGACCGCGAGAAGCTCCAGGAGCGGCTCGCGAAGCTCGTCGGCGGCGTGGCCGTGATCAAGGTCGGCGCCGCGACCGAGTCCGAGATGAAGGAGAAGAAGGCGCGGGTCGAAGACGCGCTCCACGCGACGCGTGCTGCCGTCGAGGAGGGCATCGTGCCCGGCGGCGGCGTGGCGCTGCTGCGCGCGCAGGCGGTGCTCGCCGAACTCGAAGGCAAGCTGGAGGACGAGCAGCGAGCGGGCGTGAACATCGTGCGCCGCGCGGTCGAAGAGCCGCTGCGCATGATCTCGCAGAACGCCGGCATCGACGGCTCGATCGTGCTCGAGAAGGTCAAGAGCGGCAAAGGTGCCTTCGGCTTCAACGCCGCGACCGAAGAGTACGAGGACCTGGTGAAGGCGGGCGTGATCGATCCGACCAAGGTCGTGCGCTCGGCGCTGCAGAACGCGGCGTCGGTCGCGGCGCTGCTGCTCACCACCGAGGCGATGGTGGCGGAGAAGCCCAGCGAGAAGGACGACCACGGTCCCGCCGGCGGCATGGGCGGGATGGGTGGTATGCCGGGGATGTAGCGCCGGCGTCACTCGTGAGATGAGGAAAGGCCTCGGGAGCCGACCGGTTCCAGGGGCCTTTCGCTTGCTGCGATCGAGAACCGGCTGCGAACGGGCGTTGCGGGAAGCCACGAGCTCCGTCCTCAAGCGTCCGCCTGAATCGGTCGAAGCGCCTGCGGGGGATCACCCGCATGTCCGAGGCCGAGGAGCTGCGACGCCAGGGCGTGCTCGAACGCCGATTCCGGGCGATGGGCCTCGAGGCGGGGACGCTGCCGGGCGGGCGCGCCGTCGTGGCGACCCTGTTGCTCGGGCCGCTTCCCTTCGAGACGCCCGAGGGTCCGCGCGTGTTGCGCGCGGTGCGCTTCTACACGCTCGGCCACGACCGCATCAAGTGCATGGCGCCGCGCGCTCTCTTCAATCTGCCGCCGATCCGCGTACTCGACTGCGAGAAAGCCGAAGACGTGGAAGCCCGCATCCGCGCCGCCTGGACGCAGCGGCTCGCGGTGCTGCGCGACGCGCGCCGCTGGCTCGACGGCCTGGGCGTCGACGTCGAGGTTTCACAGGGCGCGCCTCAGTGGTGCTTCTCGCTCGGCCTCGACGACCCACGCGCACGCGGCACCGTGGTCGAGCCCGGCCGCGTGATCCTGCCGTCGCGCGGTCCGCTCTCGGGACACGCGCTCCCCGATCCCGCCGAGCGCGTCTTCACGCCAGATGCGAACTGCCGCACCGCAACCGATCTCGAGATTGCCGTAACGGTGCGACTCGAAGCTCTCGCACGCCGCAGGCGCACCGGAAGCGCGCGACGCGTCACCGAAGCGAGCTGCGACCTGCCGGCGCCGCGCGCCCCGCGCGGCATTCCGCTGCTGCTCGTGGGCTCACAGCTCGCGGGCGCAAACGGACTGCAGGAATCGCTGCGCCTGCGCGGTTTCGAGGTGCGCTGCTCCAGCTCGGCGGCCGCTGCGATCGACGCATTCCGCACGCGATCGTTCGAGATGGTGTTGGCCGAAACCCGACTCGATCGCGGTGACGGCATCGAGTTGGTGCCGGCGCTGCGTGCGCAGCCCGGCATCCTCGATCTCCCTGTCGTGCTGTTCGACGAGCACCCGAGCGATCACCGCCGCAGCGGCGCCGAAGTCGGCCGGCGCGAGCGGCTATCTCTCGGGGCCGCTCGACGCGGCCCGGCTCGCCGTCGGCGCTGGCGCATCTTGCGAGCGAGCGCCGCCGGCGTCGCTTCGCGCGCTTCGAGCGCGCGCTGTCGGTTTCGTGGCCAGGCTGCAAGACGCCGGCCGTCACCACCGAGGTCGGGCGTGGCGGATGCCTGTTGCGCGGAGCGCTGCCGGCACCCGCTCGCGGCCACTTCGCGTTGCACCTGCCGGAAACCGGCAGGACGCTGCACGTCGAAGCGGACGTGACGCACCGGCTCGGCGAGCTGGCACCGGGACCGAGCGCAGGGGATGGGCTGCGCTTCTGCGGCTTCGACGACGGCGACGAAGCCGGCCTGGATCGAATACCTCGCAGGGCTCGAGCAGCGCGCGCGCGCCGACGCATAGCTCGACGAGGTTCGGCCAGCCGCGGTCAGAGCCCGCCGGACTCGATCTTGGCGCGCGCCTTCGTGATGTCGTGGTCCATCACCGTCTTGCGCTTATCGGCGACGGCAAGCGCCTGGGATTCGCGCGCGAGCCGCGCGAGGTAATCCTCGGTCGCCTTGACTGCCTCGTCGATGGCCGAACCGGAAACGCGAAGCCCGCCCCCGTGTTGGGCGAGTAGCCGCTTGACGACCGCGTTGGGAAGCTCACCCATCGAAAGACCCTCCAGCCCATTGAAGTGAGCGGCCATCCTAGGAGGCTCGCAACGGGCTTGTCAACGCGTCCGTCGTTTCACCGGGCGGCGGCGAGGACGGCCGGCTTCCGCGCAACGGGCTGGGCGCCGATCGTCCGGGCCGCCTCCTCCGCGGCACGAACGACCTCGCGCAGCGGCACACCGGCTCGCTTCGCGGCGAGCCTTGCAGTCCTCGTACTCGGCCGAGGGCGTGCCACTGACCGCGCGGCGTCGCGCGCGATCTTGACGCGGATCGAACCGAACGGACGTCGCGACCTTGCGCTCCTCGCGCGTCAGCACGACGCGTTCCATCTCCGCGACGCGCACGCCGAGCGTGGTCGACTCCGCGAACAGCACGCGGGCCAGCAGCTCGCGCTCCGGCGGGACGCGCCAGCACGCGAATCGCGAAGCCCGGCCGGTTCTTCTTCATCTGCAGATGCATCAGCGCCACGTCGAGCGCGCCGGCTTCGAAGAGGCGCTCCATCAGGTACTCGAAATGCTCGGGGTTGAGGTCGTCGAGGTGCGTCTCCAGCACGACGACGCGATCGCCGCCGAAACCGGCGCCGCGCCCGAGCACGGCGCGCAGCACGTTGGGCAGGCCGCCCGGAGCGCTCGTTGCCCGCGCCGATCCCGATCGCCTCGACGCTGCATCGCCGGCAGCGTGCAGAACTCGTCGACCACGGCGCGCACGATCGCCGCGCCGGTCGGCGTCACGGTTTCCCAGTCGATGCCCGCCGGCACGACCGGGCACGCCGCGCAGC
Source organism: uncultured delta proteobacterium (assembly GCA_963801625.1). Taxonomy (GTDB): domain Bacteria; phylum Myxococcota_A; class UBA9160; order UBA9160; family PR03; genus PR03. Next base: position 29,177 of record CAWDFQ010000008.1, on the reverse strand, counting down.
AGCTCGAGCGTCGCGGGCGCCGGCAGCGGCAGCAGGCCGTGATCGGAGTGCACCGTGCCGTGGCCCGAGCGGCAGCGGCGTACAGGTGATGCGCTCGATGCCGAGCCGATGCAGACCGATCGCGACGCCGGTGACGTCGACGATCGCGTCGACGCGCGCCGACTTCGTGGAAGTGCACGTCGTCGGCGTCGATGCCGTGCACGCTTGCGCCTCCGCCGCGGCGAGCGCCTCGAAGATCGCGAGCGCGCGGTCGCGCACGACCGGAACCAGCTTCGCGCGTGAGATCAGCCGCCGGATCTCCCGAACGAACGCCCGTGATCGTCCGGCGCTCGTGGCGCCCATGACGGATGGTGATGCTCGTCGTCGTGACTGCGTGAGAGTGCACGACGCGGCCGTGGCGGTGCACGCGCGCGCGACCGCGGTCGCGGCTGCGGCAGACGCACCTCGACGTAGTTGGCGTCGAGCGGACCGCGACGCACGCGCTGCACGTCGAGCTGGAAGCGCACGTCGAGACCGGCGAGGTCGGCTTCGAGCGCGCGCTTCGGGAGGCCGAGATCGAGCAACGCGCCGAGCAGCATGTTGCCCGCGATGCCCGAGAAGGCGTCGAGGTGCAGGATGCGCGGTCCCGCGCCCGCCGCCTTCGTCAGAGGCGGTTGATGAGCGTCGCGACATGGGCGGCCCCGAATCCGTTGTCGATGTTGACCACGCACACGTTCGACGCGCAGCTCGTCAGCATGCCGAGCAGCGCCGCGACACCGCCGAACGACGCGCCGTAGCCGACGCTGGTCGGCACCGCGATCACCGGCTTGTCGACCATGCCGCCGACCACCGACGGCAGCGCGCCCTCCATGCCCGCCACCACGATCAGCACGCGCGCGCTTGCGCAGCTGCTCGCTCGACGCGAGCAGGCGGTGGATCCCGGCGACGCCGACGTCGTGCAGCGTCTCGACGGGATTGCCGTAGTGGCGCGCGACGCCCGCCGCCTCGGCCGCGACCGCGAGGTCCGAGGTTCCGGCCGAGACCACCAGCACGGTGCCCTTGCCGCCGGACGCGGCGGCGTCGCGTCCCGTAGCAGAGCAGCCGCGCGGCGAGCGTCGTACTCGCCGCCCGGGATCTCGCGCAGCACCGCGTCGGCGCGTCGCGGCATCGATGCGCGTCACCAGCACCGGCAGACCGGCGCCGCGCTGGGCGCGCACGACCTCGGCGATCTGCGCGGCCGTCTTGCCCGGCCCGTACACGACCTCCGGTAGACCCGGCGCAGCGCGCGATGGGTGTCGACGCGCGCGTGCGGCGTGTCGACGAAGGGGAGATGCGCGAGGCGTTCGAGCGCCTGCGAGGGTTCGACCTCGCCGCGCTGCACGCTTTCGAGCAACGCGCGTAGTCGATCTCGATCCACGGCGGCGCACGGTATCAGAAGGGTCCGCGCGCTGCCTCGCCGGGAACCTCCGAGGGAATCCAGACCAGCTCGACGTGCGGCTGGCCCGCGTCGTCGACGAGATGCGTCTCGATGCAGACGCGACCCGGCGGCGCGCGAGCGCCACGCCGCGAGCGCGGGACCGGTCGCGTCGAAGACGAGGCTCGGCAGCGACGGCAGCACGCGCGTGCCGACGAGATCGGCGACCGCCGAGAGCGCGTGCGAAGCGAGGATGTTGCCGACCTCGCGCAGCGCGGACTCCGCGTGCGACCGCTACCGGCATCGTCGCCGACCAGCTCCTCGACGAGGACGCTGGCGCGCCGACGCAGGCAGTCGCAGCACCAGCGCGCCGCCCATGGCGCCCTGCACTTCGAAGAAGATCCAGGCGTCGTCGGCGCGCGAGCGGCGCTGCGCCGGTCGCGGCGGTGCCCATGCGCACGCACGGAACCGACATGCGGATCGGTCGCCCGACCAGCCGCGCGAGCGCCGTCGCGGCGTGACCCGCGCCGACGTTGGCCAGCTCGCAGAGCCGGTCCAGCTCCTCTCCGACGTCGTGGAATGCGCGTTCTGCATGCGGAGGCTCCTAGGGCAACTGGTTCAGGTCGAGCAGGAAGACGGGCCGCCCGTCGCCGAGCACCGTGAGCCCGGCGAGCACGCGCAGCGACGCGAGCAGCGCGGGCAGCGGCTTCACGTAGATGTCCTGCTGGCCGGCGAGCTGTTCGACGCGCAGTGCGACGCGCTCGCCGCGCAGCTCGGCGATCACGAGCGGCGCGGCGCCGTTGGTCGCGGCGGTGCCAGCCGAGTCGCTGCGCGAGATCGAGCACGAGCACCGGCTCGTCGTCGATCAGTGCGAAGCACTCGCCCGCCGCTGCCCTCGATCGCGCTCGGCTTCGACTTCGACGACGCGCTCCACCTTCGAGATCGGCACCGCGACGATCTCGCCGCCGAGACCGACCAGCAGCACGCGCTGCACCGCCGCCGCGATCGGAACGCGCAGCAGCGCGGTGGTGCCGGCGCCCGGTCGCGTCTCGAGCCACACCGCGCCGCCGAGCGACTCGAGCGTCGAGCGCACCGCGTCCATGCCGACGCCGCGACCGGAGATGTCGGAGACGCTGCGCCGCCGTCGAGAGCCCCGGATGGAACGCCAGCTCGACGATCTCCTCGGGCGGCAGATCGTCGGCGAGCGTCGGGTGCACGAGTCCCGCCGCGACGGCGCGCTCGCGCAGCGCGGCGAGATTCATGCCGGCGCCGTCGTCGCTGACGGCGATGCGGATCGCGTCCTTCTCGCGCGTCGCCTCGATGCGCAGATTGCCCACCTCGGACTTGCCGGCCTGCGTCGCGCGCTTCCGGCGTCTCGAGGCCGTGGTCGACGGCGTTGCGCACCAGTGGACGAGCGGGTCGTAGAGGCGGTCGAGGATCGAGCGGTCGAGTTCGAGCTCGGCGCCGGCGAGTGTCACCTCGACGCGCTTGCCGGTGCGCATCGCCACTTCGCGCGCGACGCGCGGAAGATTCTCCATCACGCGCAGCAGCGGCGTCGTGCGCAGCGCGAGCGCGCGCCGCTTCAGCTCGCCGACCACGCGATCCATCTGGTCGAAGCCGCCGGAGAGGCGCGCGTCCTGGCCGATCCCGTTGGTTTCGGCGGCGGTGCGCAGCTGGCTGGTGGTGAGGATCACCTCGCCCACCGTGCTGAGAAAGCGGTCGAGCGTCTCGTTCGGGACCCGCACGGAAGGCGGCGGTCGGGGTACGGTCGCGCGCACCGGCTCGACGTTCACGCGAGCGGGCGACGCGCCCGCCGCAGTCTCGACTACGACAGGCGCAGCGCTTTTTTTGGAGACTCGGGGTCGCCGAGCAGCGACGAGCAGCACCTCGTCGGGCGGCGGCGGCTCGCCGGTCTCGCGCACCACGGCGACCATGCGCTCGAGGCTCTCGAGACCGCGAAACAGCACTGCGACGCCCTGGCCGTCGTCGATCCCGCCGCCCTTGCGCCAGGCGCCGAGCCGATCCTCGAGTCGATGCGCCAGTGTCGCTGACCGCGTCGTAGCCGAGCGACCCGCCCATGCCCTTCATCGAGTGCATCATCCGGAACACGAGGTCGAGCGCCGCGCCCGTCGCGCGGATCCTTCTCGAGCGTGAGCAGCGCCTGCCCGATCTCGGCCAGGTGCTCGGTCGCCTCTTCGAGGAAGAGGTTCCGATACTTGGCGAGGTCCACTAGGGCGCCTTCTCGGCGATCTTGCGGAGCGTCGCGATCACCGCGTCGGGCTTGAACGGCTTCACGATGTAGTCGACGGCGCCCGCCTGCGAGCGCCTCCATCACCAGCGATTCCTGACCGAGTGCGCTCACCATCGCGACCTTGGCGGTCGGGTCGAGCGCGAGGATCTCCTTCACCGCGTCGATGCCCGAACGCTTCGGCATCACGATGTCCATCGTGACGAGTCCGGCTGCAGGCGCGTGAACTCCTCGACGGCGGCGCGTCCGTCCGCCGCCTCACCCACCACTTCGAACCCCTCGGGTTCGATGATGTCGCGAATCAGCTGCCGCATGAATCGCGCGTCGTCCGCGACCAGGACTCGAACCGTCATGCTCTGCCTCCTACCTGTTCGATCACGCGCTCGGCTCGTTCGAGCAGGCGCGCAGCGTCGAGCACGGCCACGATGCGGCCGCGCAGGGGTCGTCGTTCCACCACGAGCCCGTCGCTCGCGGGCTGTACCGGCGGGCACGTCCACGAGTCCGAGCACCCGGTCCACGGGAACGCCGAGGCGTCCCGACTGGCCGCCCGACACGCCGAGCACCAGCACGTGTTCGGGTCGGGTATCGGTCGCCGCTTCCTCGAGCAATGCGTCGCGCGCAACGATCGGCAGCGCGTCGCCGTGGTGATTGATCACGCCCGCGACGGCCGCGGGCAGCGTCGGAATCGCCGCCAGCTGCGACCACTCGGTGACTTCGAGCACGTCGGCGATCGGCAGCGCGTAGGCGCCGCCGCCGACTTCGAAGAGCACGAGCCGGCGCTCGTCCGCGGCGGTCACGAGAGCGGCCGCCCGTCGCGCTCGACCTGGAAGCGCCGCAACGCGCCGCGCATCTCGTCGGCGAGTTCGCTCATCGCCTGCGCCGACGCGACGGTCTCGGCCATCGTCTCGAACTGGCCCGACGCGGCGTCGGCGACCTCGCGCACCGCGTCGCCGTTGGTCACGGCGACGCGCGCAATCTCCTCGACCGAGACCACCATGCGCTCGGTGTCACGCGCCTGCGTGTCGGCTTCCTGGAAGATCTCCTCGGCCCGCGACGCCGCTTCGGACACGGCCGATTGAATCTGCTCGAGCGAGTGCGCGATCGTGTTCACGTCGTCGCGTCCCTCGGCGATCACCTGGCTCGATTGGCGCATCTCGTCGGCCACCTGCGCCGTCTCGGCCTGGATCTCGTGGACGAGCTTCGAGATCTCCTCGGCGCTGCGACTCGCGCTCTCGGCGAGCTTGCGGATCTCGTCGGCGACGACCGAGAAGCCGCGCCCCGCCTCGCCGGCGCGCGCCGCTTCGATCGACGCATTGAGCGAGAGCAGGTTCGTGCGCCCCGCGACGCTGTGGATCATCTCGGTGATCTGGTGCACGTGGCGCGTCTTGGCTTCGAGCCGGAACACCATCCCGCCGGCGTCCTCGACGCGCTGGAACACGGTCTTCATCTTCTCGAGCGCGAGTCGCGACACGTCGACGCCCGCGTGCGCCTTCTGGTTCGCCTCGGCCGAGAAGCCGAAGGCCTCGCGCGCGCGGCCCGCGTTGAGCTCGATCGCCTGCGCGATGTCGTGGATCAGCCGCCGCGCGCCTTCGAGCAGCTCCTGCTGGTGCGCGACGCCCTTCGCGACCCCCTCGACCGTCGTCGAGATCTCCTCGGTGCCGCGAGCGGCTCTGCTGCGTCGAGCGCGACAGCTCGTTCGCAGCGGAAGACAGCCGGTCGGCGCCGTGCTGCACGTGCTCGACCAGCTGCCGCAGGCTCTCGAGCATGCCGGCGATGCTCGCGGCGAGATCGTCGGTCTCGTCGGGGAAGCGCCCGCCACGCAGCTCGACGTCGGTGCGCAAGTCGCCGGCGCGGATGCCGATCGGTGACGGCGCGCAGCTGTTCGAACTGACGCCCGAGCTCGCGCGACAGGAAGAAGCCGAGCACACCGCCGACCCCGAGCGCGACGAACGCCGTCGCCCACGGCGCGACGACCACCCCCGACGCCGCGACGACGTGGGGGAACGCAACCGCCACGGCCGCCACCAGCAGCGAACGAAGCACGAACTTGTGCGAGAGCGCCAGACGCACGGAGGATCTATCGGCCCCAGCGGCCGCGGTCTTGAAGCAACTCGGTGGCAAACGTCCCGGATCCGGGATTAGAAGTGCGTCCAGCCGGGCTGGCCGGCGGCGGGCAGCCCGCGCAGGCCCCGGACGCGCGTGATCGCACCGATCTCGGTGACGCGAACCCCGAGCCGGCGCCGCAACGCCGCGGGCGAGAGACGCGAGCGCAGCGTGAAGAGCAGTTCGTAGTCCTCGCCGCCCCCCAGAGCGAGTCGCTCGGGATCGGCGCCCGCACGCCTGCAGGCCGCGGCGAAGCCCGCCGGTCGCGGCACGCGGGCCGGATCGATCTGCGCGCCGACACGCGATGCGCGCAGTAGATGGCCGAGGTCGGCGACGAGCCCGTCCGAAACGTCGATGCAGCCGCCGATCCCGCGCAGGCGCGCCAGCGCGAGGCCCGCCGCGAGGCGGGGCTCGGGAGCGACGCGAAGCCGCGCGCCGCGCGCCGCCCGTGCGACCGCCAGCGCCGCGCCGCCAAGTGTCCCCGTCACGAAGACGCGATCGCCGGGTCGCGCGCCCGCGCGCGTGAGAGCGTGGCCGCGTCGCACCGCGCCCAGCACCGTGAGCGTAAGCGAGGTCTGCTTCGCCCGCGCGAGGTTGCCGCCGACGAGCGGCGCGTCCCAACGTCGCGCGCCGTCGAGGAGCCCGCGCACGATGCCTTCGGCGTGCGCGAGCGGAAGGGTCGGCGGCGCCGCCAGCGCGGCGACGACGGCGAGCGGTCGCGCGCCCATCGCCGCGAGATCCGAGAGCGCCGCCGCGAGCGCGCGACGCCCGATCGAGCGCGGCGTTTCGCTGGCGAACCGGAAATGCACGTCTTCGACGAGCGCGTCGGTGGAGACGGCGATGTCGTCGCCCGCGCGCAACCGCAACAGCGCCGCGTCGTCGCCGATCCCAAGCACCACGCCACGAGCTCGCCCCGCGCGTCGCACCGCACGCTCGATGCGGTCGATCAACCCGAACTCCCCGACATCGCGCAGCCTCACGCAACCACCCTAGCAAGGGAACGAGGCTCCTCATTCTTTCTCATTCTTCGGGGGCGGCGGCGGTGGCGGGGACGGTGGAGCTGCGATCGCTGCCGCGATTCGGCGGGCGGCGGCGCGGCGCGGGCGACTCGGCCTCGAGCGCCGCCTCGAGAACCTGCTCCATCGTCGAGACCGGGATGAAGCGCAGTCGGCGCTTCGCCTCGCGCGGGATCTCTTCCAGGTCGGGGACGTTGCGCTCCGGCACGATCACCTGGGTGATCCCCGCTCGCAGCGCCGCGAGCGCCTTTTCGCGAACGCCACCGACCGGCAGCACGCGACCGCGCAGGGTGACCTCACCGGTCATCGCCACGTCGGCACGAACTGCGCGGCCGGTGGCGAGAGACACCAGTGCGGTGGCGAGCGTCACACCCGCCGACGGCCCGTCCTTGGGAATCGCACCGGCCGGCAGGTGCACATGCACCTGGCGGCGTGCAAGCGGTGCATCGTCGAGTCCACAGCGCGCGAGATGCACGCGTGCCCAGGTGAGCGCCGTCTGCCCCGACTCCTTCATCACGTCGCCGAGCTGACCGGTGAGCACGAGACCCTGCCCTTCCGTCGTCTCGACTTCGACACTCAACACTTCGCCACCCGCCTCGGTCCAGGCGAGACCGTTCGCGACGCCCACCTCACCGATCGAGTTCGGGACGGTGTCGAGGTGACGCGGCGGACCGAGGAAGCGCGCCAAGGTGCGAGCCGTCACGCGCACGTGGGAACGGTCGCCCTCGGCGGTCTTGCGCGCGACCTTGCGGCACACCTTCGCAACCTGCCGCTCGAGATTGCGCACCCCGGCTTCGTGGGTGTAGTTCGTCACCACGCGCTCGATGGCCTCACGCGACCAGTCGATCGCATCGGTCGTGAGCCCGTGCTCCTCCATCTGGCGCGGCACCAGGAACGAACGCGCGATCTCGACCTTCTCCTCGGGCGTGTAACCGGGCAGCCGGATCACTTCCATGCGGTCGCGCAGCGGACTCGGAATGGGATCGAGCAGGTTCGCCGTGGTGATCCAGAACACGCGCGAGAGATCGAAGGACACGTTCAGGTAGTGGTCGCTGAACTTGCCGTTCTGCTCGGGATCGAGCACTTCGAGCAGCGCCGACGACGGGTCGCCGCGAAAGTCGTTGCCGAGCTTGTCGACCTCGTCGAGCATGAAGACGGGGTTGTTGGTGCCGGCCTGACGCAGACCCTGGATGATGCGACCCGGCAGCGCGCCGACGTAGGTACGGCGGTGGCCGCGGATCTCGGCCTCGTCGCGCACGCCGCCGAGTGACATACGCACGAACTCGCGTCCCATCGCGCGCGCGATCGAGCGTCCCAGCGACGTCTTGCCGACGCCGGGTGGCCCCACGAAGCACAGGATCGGCCCCTTCGAGTCGGGACGCAGTTTGCGCACGCCGAGCGCTTCGAGGATGCGGTCCTTGATGGCGTCGAGGTGCGCGTGATCGCTGTCGAGGATGGCTCGCGCATTGACGAGGTCGAGACGCTCGGGCGACGCGACGGACCACGGCAACTCCGCCATCCATTCGAGATAGCCGCGCACCACCTGGGCCTCGGGACCGTCCGGGTGCATGCGCTCGAGACGCTGGAGCTGGCGCAGCGCTTCGGTCTCCGCCTCGGGCGGCAGGCCCACCTGACGAAGTTTCGCGCGGTACTCCTCCAGCTCCTCGAAGCGCGGATCGACTTCACCGAGTTCCGCCTGGATGGCGCGGAGCTGCTCGCGCAGATACTGCTCGCGGTGTCCGCGCGAGATCTCTTCCTTCGCCTGCGACTGGATCTCGGCCTGCATCGCGGTGACTTCGAGCTCGCGGCGCAGCAACGCGTCGACCCGGCGCAGGCGCGCGAGCGGGTCCTGGATCTCGAGGATCTCCTGCGCGTCCTCGAGGCGCAGTTTCAGATTCGACGCGACGAGATCCGCGAGCCGCCCCGGTTCCTGCACGTTCGAGATGACCGAGAGCACCTCGGGCGGGAGGTTCTTCAGCGAGAGCAGTTCCTCGACCCGCGAGCGCACCGCGCGCATCACCGCTTCGATCTCCACCGACCACGCCGGCTCGCGATCGGCGGGCAGCGGCCGCACGCAGGCCCAGAGCGCCGAATCGCGATCGATGAAGTCTTCGATCTCGGCGCGCGCGAGGCCCTGCACCAGCACCTTCACGCGACCGTCGGGAAGCCGCATCGATCGCATCACCATCGCCACGGTGCCGTGGCGGTAGAGGCCGGTCTCCTCGGGGTCCTCGGTCTCAGGATCGACCTGGGCGGTCAGAAGGACGCAGCGGTCGCCGGCCAATGCGTCGTCCACCGCCTGGATGGTGCGGTCGCGCGCCAGGAAGAGCGGGATCGCCATGTACGGAAAGACCACGAACTGCCGCAGCGGAACGACCGGGAGTTCGGTCGGGATCTCGACGCTCTTGTTGGGTTCGCTCATGCGGTGCGTTTCGACGCCTGCCGCCGGCGACTTGAGAAATGCACGGCCGCGCGATTTCGACTATCCGATGGCGCATGACGCTTTCCGCGCGCGTGCCGTTCGTCGTGCCGTCCTTCCGCCTGCCGCGCTGGGTCGCCGGATTCCTCGAGAGCCGGATCGGGGCTCGCCGCCTACGTTCGCACGAGATGCGCATGGAACTCGCCATTGCGCTCGCACGCGAAAACGGCCGGCGCGGCAGCGGCGGTCCGTTCGGCGCGGCGGTCTTCGAACGCGACACGGGACGCCTCGTCGCGGTGGGCGTGAACGTCGTGGTAGCGAGCGGCCTGTCGCTCGCGCACGCCGAGATGCTCGCGCTCTCCTTTGCGCAGCGGGCGCGCGGCCACTTCGATCTCGGCGACCCGGCGTCAGCGGTCCACGAACTGGTGAGCAGCAGCGAGCCGTGCGCGATGTGTTTCGGCGCAATCCCCTGGTCGGGCGTACGGCGGCTCGTGTGCGGTGCCCGCGCGAGCGATGCGCAGGCGATCGGCTTCGACGAGGGCCCGAAGCCCACGCGCTGGGCCCACGCACTCGAACGCCGCGGCATAGCCGTCGTCCGCGACGTCCACCGCCTCGAAGCCCGCGCCGCCCTCCACGAGTACGCCGGGCCGCTGTACTAGCGGGAGGAGCCGGGCGTCAAGTTATTTTCTGTCAAGTTATTGAGGGAACCGACGCACACCCGTCGAGTCGCTCAATAACTTGACAGAAAATAACTTGACGCCCGGCTCCTATTCCGAGCGGTCCTCGGCGCGGCGGGTGGGGCGGAGGAGGCCTTCCTGGGCGACCGAGGCTACGAGCGTGCCGTCGCGAGCGAAGAGCGTGCCTCGCGCGAAGCCACGGGCGCCGGCTGCCGCCGGGCTGTCTTGCACGTAGAGCAGCCATGCGTCGACACGTGGCACGCGATGGAACCAGAGCGAGTGGTCGATGCTCGCCACCATCAGCGGGCCCAGTCGCCCGTTGCGGCCGTGCGGGAGAACGGTGTTGTCGAGCAGCGTCAGGTCCGACATGTAGGCCAGCAGGCGCTGGTGCAGCGCAGGGTCGTCGTCGAGGGCGCGCGGCACGCGCATCCACACCAGGTTCTGGCCGTTGCGCGGGCCGCCGCCGAAAAAAGTCGGCAGCTCGACGTGGCGCACGTCGACGGGACGCGGTTGCGTGACCCAGTGACGGTCCGCTTCGGGAATCCTCTCGAAGTGTCGCTGCACCAATTCGGCGCGCGTCGGCAGCGACTCCGGGTCGGGCGCGTCCGGCATCGACATCTGATGTTCGTAGCCCCGTTCGTGCTGCTGAAACGACACGGACATGTTGAAGATCGCGCGACCTTTCTGGCGCGCGACGACATGCCGGGTGGTGAACGAGCGCCCGTCGCGGATGCGGTCGACGGTGAACACCACCCGCACGGTGGGATCGCCCGGGCGCAGGAAGTAGCCGTGCAGCGAATGGGCGAGCTGTCCCTCCACGGTGCGCGCCGCGGCGACGAGCGACTGCGCCGCCACCTGCCCGCCAAAGATGCGACGCGAACGGGCGGTTTCGTTGCGACCGCGGAAGATGTCGAGGTCGATGTCCTCGAGGTCGAGGAGATCGAGCAGATCGTCGATCGGATCGTCCATGCGCGGAGCTACTCCAGCGAGATCATCCGGCCGTCGCGTACTTCCAGCAGGAAAGGGCGCTTGCGCGCGTCGCCGTCGGCGCCGATCGAGGTGACGCCGGAAACGCCCGGATAGCGTTCCGTCGCCAGCAGGCCGTTGCGCACGTCCGCTGGCGAGTGGGCGCCCTGAAGGATCTGCAATCCGACCAGGTTCGCAGCATCGAAACCCTGCGCTGCGTAGGGCGTGGGCTCGAGACCGTACGCCGCGCGGTAACGCGCGACGAAGTCCTGCACGAGAGGGGACGGATGGCTCGGGTCGAAGCCTGAGCTGAAGAACGCGCCGTCCACGCTCGGACCGGCGATGCGCAACAGGTCGGGATGGTGCCAGCCGCTCGGGCCGAGCAGCTTCACGCCATGGACCTGGCTCGCCGCCAGTTGCAGCGCAATCGGCGCGACCTTGTCGTGCGCGTCGGGAATGAAGATCGCGTCGAAGTCGAGCAGCGGCGGGGGACCGCCCGGCGCGGCCGGCGCGGCGGGATCCTCCAGCGGCTCGGTGGCGGCCGGCGCCGACGCCGCCTGGGGACCGAGCAGCCGGCGAATCGGCGCCGCGAAGTCGGTGGCGGTCGGCTCGTAGCCCGACACGGACACCACGCGCCCGCCGCGCGCTTCGATGGCCTGCCAGAGCAGCGCCTCGAACTCGCGACCGTACTCGTCCTTTGGATAGAGAATCGCGATGCGCCCGAGCCCGAGTCCGAGCACTGCGTGCTCGGCGAGGACCTCCGCTTCCATGCGGCGCGTGAGACCGAAACGGACCACTTCGGCGCGGTCGCGCGCAACCCCCTCGTGACGCGTCAGTGTCACCAGCGGCAGGCCGACTTCCTGCGCCGCCGCGCCCGCGGCTTCCACTTCTTCTTTGGTGAGCGGACCCACCACCGCACTCACGTCGCCGCGCTGACCGAGTTCGCGCACGGCATTGGCGGCCTGCTCGGGACGTCCGCCGCTGTCGCGCACCAGCACGCGCAAGCCGGGCGCGTTCGGATCTCCGCCGAAGCTGCCAGCGGCGAGCAGCACGCCGCGCAACACGTCTTCCGCCACCTTGCCGAGCGGGCCGCTGAGCGGCACGACGACACCGACGCTGCCGCTCACGCTTGCCGCCGAATTCGCGTTCTGCGCCCCCTCGACCTGCGAGAGCGGCGGCGGCGGCGGCGACGAACGGTCCACCGGCCCGCCGCGCCCCGACTGCAGCAGCGATTGCAAGCGCACCAGTTGCTGCGCTTCGTCCGGTTGCAGCGGCAGACGCTCGGCCTCGGCGAGCGCGCGCGACGCGCCGGCCTTGTCGCCCGCGCGCAGCGACAGCTCGCCCGCGTGCAGCCACAACTCGGCCGCTGGAACGCGTCGGCCGAGGCGCTCCGCCGCGCGCACCAGTCCGTCGGCAGGCAGCCTCGCGATCACCGTGTCGATCTCGCGATCGACGCCGGCCACGTCGCTGTCGTCGCGCGCCGCGGTGCGCAGCCGTGCCAGCCACTCGAGCTGCGCCGCGGTGTCGCCGCGGTCGCGGGCGAGATCGGCGAGCAGCCGGTACGCATCGCGGCGCTCGTCGTCGTTCAGCAGCGAGGGCTGGATGCGTTGGGCGAGCTTCCACGCCGCCTCGCGTTCGCCGCGCGCCGTGAGGATCTCGGCGAGTTCGAGGCGCACCGCGTCCGCGCGGTCTTCCTTCGGATGCGCGCGCAGCACGTCGCGCAGGCGCTTTTCCGCTTGCTCGGATTTCCCGGCCTTGACTTCGAGCCGCGCGAGCGGCACCACGGCGTCGTCGGCGAGCGTGCTGTCCGGATGGCGCTCGAGGAACGACGCGAGACGCGCGCGGCCCTGCGTGGTGTCGCGCCGCGCGGTGGCGATCGCGCTGTCGTACTCGCGGCGCTCGGCGTCGGTCGGCCCGAGCATGCGCGGGCGCGGCAACGAGCTGCAGGCGGTGAAGGACAGCGCGAGCGCGAACGCGACGGCGAGACGCTTCATGCAGCCGTCAACCGAGGAAGTCGCGCAGCTTATCGAGGAAGCCCTTGGTCACCGGCGACACCTCCGTGCCACTCTCGCGCGCAAAGTGCTCGAGCAGCTCGCGCTGGCGCTCGGTGAGCTTGCTCGGCACCTCGACGAAGATCTGCACGATCTGGTCGCCGCGCGCGCGCGAGCCGAGCGAAGGCAAGCCCCTGCCGGGCAGGCGGAACGTCTTTCCGGACTGCGTGCCTTCGGGAATCCGCAGCACTTCTCTGCCTTCCAGTGTCGGCACCTCGATCTCGCTGCCGAGCGCGGCCTGCACGAACGGAATCGGCACCTGGCAATGGAGATCGCCGCCGTCGCGCTCGAAGAGCGGATGCGGCCGCACCGCGACGTCGACGTAGAGATCGCCCGGCGGGCCGCCCTCGAGACCGGCCTCGCCTTCACCCGCGAGCCGCAGTCGGGTGCCGTGTTCGACGCCGGGGGGAATCTTCACGCGCAGCGTCTGCTCGCCTTCGATGCGACCTGCGCCGCGACACGTGACGCAGCGCTCCTTCACCACTTCGCCCGCTCCGCCGCACGCGTCGCAGGGGCGGCTGATGCGAAAGAAGCCCTGCTGGAACATCAGCTGCCCGGCGCCGCGGCAACGCGCACAGGGTTCCGGGCGCGTGCCCTCGCGCGCGCCCGACCCGTTGCAGGTTTCGCACGGGCGCATCTTCGGGATCTGGATCGTCGTCTCCTTGACGTCCAGCAGTTCCTTGAGTTCGACCTCCAGCGTGTAGCGGAGATCCGCGCCGCGCCGACCGCGCCCGCGTCTCGCGCGCCCGCCGCCGCGCGCGCCGAACAGATCGCCGAACAGATCGTTCAGCACGTCGCCGAACGCGCCCATGTCCGCGAAGTCGAAACCCGGCTGGCCCGTGCCCGCGCCGACCCCCTCGAACCCGAAGCGCTCGTAGGCACGGCGCTTCTCGGGGTCCGACAACACCGCGTACGCCTCCGAGGCCTCCTTGAACTTGTCCTCGGCGGCCGGATCGTCGGGATGGCGATCGGGGTGGTACTTCAGCGCGAGCGCCCGATACGCCTTCTTGAGCGCCTCGGCATCCGCAGAGCGGTCGACGTCCAGCACCTCGTAGTAGTCGCGCTTCGCCACGGGCGGGGAAACTAGGCGGCGCGGGAAGAGAAGCAAGGCGGCGCCGGCCGCAAGCGGGTGCGGACGCGCGCCGACCTGGGGAACAATGATCCTGGATGCAAGACGCCACGGCGAGGGAGAACGCTCCGGATCCGGCGCTGGGCCAGGATGGGACGCTGCGGCGTACGCGGTTGCGCATCGTCGCGGGGTTCGCGGTCGCGGCGGCGGTCGTCGTCGCAGCGCTCGAACTCTGGTATCCGATCCAGCAACGCTTCATTCCAAAACAGTTCGGCGTCGTCGAGCCCGGGCGCATCTATCGCAGCGGACAGATCTCGGCATCGATCATCCGCGAAACGCTCGCTCGCTACCAGATCCAGACAGTGGTCTCGCTCCAGGACTATGACGCGAACGATGACAAGCACCGTGCCGAGCGCGAGGCGACCGCTGCGCTCGGCATCCCGGAGCTGCACTTCCCCCTGCGCGGCGACGGCAGCGGCGAGATTCGCAGCTACGCATCCGCCCTCGCCGAGATGGCGCGCGCCGATCGCGACGGCGCGGCGGTCCTCGTCCACTGCGCGGCGGGGACGGAGCGAACCGGCGCCGCAGTCGCCTTCTATCGGCTCCTCGTCCAGGGTCGGCCCGCTTCCGAGGCATACCAGGAACTGCGTCGCGGCGGCTGGGAGCCGGGCGACAACCCGCAGCTGCTCGTCTACATGAACGAGCACATGAACGAGCTGGCGCGACTGCTCGCCGAGGCGGGCGTCATCGCTCGGATTCCCGATCCGCTGCCGGTGATCGGTCCGTAGCAGGATTCTCTCGACGCTCGCTACGACGTCCCGTCGCTCCCGCCGAGCGTCGAGTACAGCGACTCCGTCATCTTGTACGAGAGCGCCGTGAGTTCGTCGACGGCCTCGGCGATTTCGCCGGCGTCTTCGGTGACGAGTGCGGCCTTGGCGCGCGCGAGCGCGGCTTCGATGGCGCTGCGATCTTCGCCGACCACGTGCTCGGCATAGTCGGCGAGCGTGGACTCGGTGGAGTAGATCAAGCCATCGCCGCGATTGCGGAGTTCGGCGAGTTCGCGGCGCTTGCGGTCGGCTTCCTTGTTCGAAGCAGCGTCGTCGCAGAGCTTGCGGATCACGTCTTCGGAGAGGCCGCTGCCGGCGGTGACGCGGATCTGCTGGGTCTTGCCGGTGCCGAGATCCTTGGCGGAGACGTTGACGACGCCGTCGCTGTCGATGTCGAAGGTGACTTCGATCTGCGGCACGCCGCGCGGCGCCGGCGGGATGCCGACGAGTTCGAAGCGGCCGAGCGTCTGGTTGTCGGCGGCCATCTCGCGCTCGCCCTGCAGCACGTGGACGCGCACGACGTTCTGGTTGTCCTCGGTGGTCGAGAAGACCTGGCCCTTGCGAGTCGGGATCGTGGTGTTGCGCTCGATCATCCGGGTGAAGACGCCGCCCTGCGTTTCGACCCCGAGCGAGAGCGGCGTCACGTCGAGCAGCAGCACGTCGGCAACTTCGCCCTTCAGCACGCCGCCCTGGATCGCGGCGCCCGCGGCGACCACCTCGTCGGGGTTGACGCCTTTGTGCGGCGGCTTGCCGAAGATCTCCTGCACCTTCTCCTGCACGCGCGGCATGCGCGTCATGCCGCCAACCAGCACGACGTGGTCGATCTCGTCGCGCGAGAGGCCGGCGTCGCGCAACGCCTGCTCGCAGGGCTCGACGAGCCGCTCGATCAGGTCGGCGACGAGCGCTTCCAGGCGCTCGCGTGTGAAGCTGACGTTCAGGTGCTTCGGACCCGCCGCGTCGGCGCCGATGAAGGGCAGATTGATCTCGGTAGTGGGCGTCGACGACAGCTCGTGCTTGGCGCGTTCCGCCGCCTCCTTGAGCCGCTGCAGCGCCATCTTGTCGGCGCGCAGATCGATGCCGGTCTGCTCCTCGAAGAACTTGATCAGGAACTCGACAATGCGCTCGTCGAAATCCTCGCCGCCGAGATAGGTGTCGCCGTTGGTACTGCGCACCTCGAAGACGCCGTCGCCGAGTTCGAGGATCGACACGTCGAAGGTGCCGCCGCCGAGGTCGAAGACCGCGATGCGTTCGCTCTCGCCCTTGTCGAGTCCGTAGGCGAGCGCCGCCGCCGTCGGCTCGTTGATGATGCGCAGCACGTTGAGTCCGGCGATGCGGCCCGCTTCCTTGGTGGCCTGGCGCTGGGCGTCGTTGAAATAGGCGGGCACCGTGATCACGGCGTCGGTCACGCCTTCGCCGAGGTAGTCCGACGCGGTCTCGCGCATCTTGGCGAGCACCAGCGCCGAGATTTCCTGGGGCGGAGAGAGCTTGCCGCCGACGCGCACCCAGGCGTCGCCGTTCGGTGCCGCCTCGACGCCGAAGCTGGCGACCTTGCAGAAGCTGCCCGACTTCGGACGATTCGAGCTTGCGTCCGATCAGGCGCTTCACGGCGAACACGGTGCGCTCGGGGTTGGTGACGGCCTGGCGCTTGGCGATCTGGCCGACCAGCTTCTCGCCGGTGTCGGTGAACGCCACCATCGACGGCGTCGTCCGCGCGCCTTCGGCGTTCGCGATGATCTGGGGCGCGCCGCCCTCCATGAGTGCGACGCAGGAGTTGGTGGTCCCGAGGTCGATCCCGATGACCTTGCCCATTCAGCCGCCGCTCCCCGTTCGCGTATCACCGCCGGGACGCGATTCGCTTCGGGCCCCGGACTCAGCCGGACTCGTCCGCCTTCTTCTCGGCATCCGCCGGCGCTTTCGAAACCACCACGCGCGCCGGTCGCAACAATCGTCCCCGCAGCTGGTAACCGGGCTGGAAAACCTGCACCACGGTGTTGGCGGGGACCGATCCGTCGGGCAGCTGCGCCATCGCCTCGTGCAGCGCGGGATCGAAGGGCTGGCCCTGGGCCTCGATCGGAACGACACCGTGACGCGCGAGTACGGCACGGATCTCACGCAGCACGAGTTCGACTCCCTTCGAGCAGTCCTTCCTGGCTCCCCTCCCCACCCTGGCGGGCGTGGTCGATGGCGCGTTCGAGATTATCGACCGAGGGCAGCAGATCCTTGACGACATTCTGGTGGCCGAAGAGCAGCGCCTCTTCGCGATCCTTGATGCCGCGCCGGCGCGAGTTCTCGAAGTCGGCGGCGAGCCGCAGATGGCGATCCTTCAGCTCGGCGAGCTCGCGCTGCGCGGCGGCGAGCGCGGCCTCCAGCTCCTCGCCGGCAGCGCCGCCACCGCCGGACTTGGGGCGTGGCGCCTCGGCGGCGCGCGCGTCGTGCGACTTCTCGGCCTCGCGCATCGCCTCTTCGAGCTCGGAGCTCGGCCCGACGATTGCCTTCCGAGGCCTCCTCGGCGAAGCCTTCCCAACCTTCTCCTCCGGGATCGCTTGCCTTCTTCGCTCACGGGAGGAGTCGCTCCGTCACCAGGGTTCCGAGATAGCGGACCAACGCGACGACGCGCGGGTAGTCCATGCGCCGCGGTCCGATCACGCCGAGCACGCCGAGCGGCGCGTCCTGCGCGCCGTAGGGCGCCGCGACCAGCGCGAGCTGGCCGAACTCGGGCTCGTCGAGCTCCTCGCCGAACACCACGGGCACGTTCTGGGCGTCGATCATCTTCTCGAGCACGCGCAGCAGCGACGCCTTGGCTTCGATCGCGCCGAAGAGCTGCTTCACGCGCGTCGGATCCTGGAACTCGGGCTGGTCGAGCAGCGCGAGTCGCGTCGCGATCACGAGATCGCCGGGCTCCCGCTCGTCCTGCGCTTCGAGCGCGCGCCAGCCGAGCCAGCAGCGCGCGCTCGACCAGCGTGTGTGCGCGCGAGCGCAGCGCGCCGACTTCGCGCGCCAACACGTCGCGCACCTGCGCCGAGCGTCCTGCCGGCGACGGTGTTCGTTGAGCGCGGCGGCGAGCCGGTCCAGCTCCGCCTGGTCGCCGCTCTCCTCGTCTTCGAGCACGCGCCGCAGCGCGGACCCCGTCTGCGACACCAACACCGCGAGCACGCGCGACGTCGAGAGCCGCACCAGCGCGACGTGACGCAGCACGCAGCCCCGCTTCGCGCGGCGC
The DNA here is from genome assembly GCA_963801625.1 of uncultured delta proteobacterium. Taxonomy (GTDB): domain Bacteria; phylum Myxococcota_A; class UBA9160; order UBA9160; family PR03; genus PR03. The sequence goes on along the minus strand of CAWDFQ010000008.1, from coordinate 11,191 downwards.
GACGACGAAGCCGAGCTGGCGCGTGCGCTCGGAGAGCAGCATCGAGGCGTTCTGGATCACCGCGTCGGGACCGAGCGCGCCGACGCTGCCCGCGAGGTCGCGGCGCTCGTACTCGTCGAGATCGCGCGGCACCAGATGATCGAGGAAGCAGCGCAGGCCGCTGGCGGTCGGCACGCGGCCCGCCGAGGCGTGCGGCTTCTCGACGAGCCCCAGCTCGGCGAGCTCCGCCATCGTGTTGCGGATCGACGCGGCCGAGAGCGCGACCGGGAGGACGTGCGAGATGGAGCGCGATCCGACCGGTGCGGCCTCGCCCACGTAGCTCGCGACGATCGCGCGCAGCACGAGCACCTGGCGCTCGCTCAGCTCCGGAACCGTTCTCGCCGGTCGTCAGAGATCCGATCGTCGAATCCACGCAAACCCCCGAATCCTCGAAGGGAGTTAGCCGACGGGGCTGGGGCCTGCCAGTTCGCGGCGCTCACACGAAGCGCAGGAAGACGGAGTCGGAGAGCAGGAGGCCACGCGCGCGAGAGACGCAGATCTGTCCGCTCCTGCGGAGTCCTCGACGAGCAGACCCGCCGCGACGAGTTCGTCGATCGCGCCGCCGTTCCAGAAGGCGCGCGGCGTTGCGCCGAACTCGGCGGCAAACGACGCCGCGTCGAGACCGTGCGCGGTGCGCAGCGCGAGGAACGCCGCCTCGCCGCGTGCGGTGCGCGCGTCGAGGCGCTCGGGCGGATCGATCGCGCCCGGCTCGCCCGCGTCGATGCGCGCCTGCCAGACGCTCGAGATCGCGCGCGTTGGCGCGGCGCGCGCCGAAGGGCGCGCCGTCGCGCGGCGCCTCGCTCGACCACGCGCCCGGTCCGACGCCGAGCACCGGGCGTCGCTCCCAGTAGCGCCGGTTGTGACGCGACTCGCAGCCGGCGCGCGCGAAGCTCGACACCTCGTAGCGCGCGAGCCCCGCCGCGGCGAAGCGCTCGGCGACGCGCTCGAGCATCGACAGCGACGTCGTCCTCCTCCGGCAACGCGAGCTGTCCGCGCGCGCGCCGCGCGCTCGAACGGCGTGCCTTCCTCGAGCGTCAGCGCGTACGCCGAGACGTGTTCGGGCGCGCAGCGCGACGAACGCGTCGAGATCGGCGTCGAGATCCGCGCGCGTCTGCGCCGGGCGCGGCGAAGAGCAGGTCGAGCGAGAGGTTCGCGAAGCCGGCGTCGCGCGCCGCGGCGAAGGTCGCCCTGCCCTCGTCGCCGCGATGCGCGCGGCCGAGCCGCTTCAGCGTCGCGTCGGCGAAGGACTGGATCGCCGATCGAGAGCCGGTTCACGCCGGCCGTCGCGGAACCCCGCGAGGCGCGCGCGCTCGGTCGTGCTCGGATTCACTTCGAGCGTGATCTCGAGCGCCGCGAATCGGCACGCGGGAACGCGCCGCGCGCACCGCGTCGACGACGCGCGCGATCGAGTCGGCGCGCAGCCGCGACGGCGTACCGCCGCCGAAGTAGAGCGTCGCGAGTCGCGACGCACCGAAGAGCGGGAAGCCGCCGCTCGAACTCGGCGATCAGCGCGGCGACGAAGGCGTCCTCGCGATCGCGCGACAGCACCGGCGCGCGCACCACCGCGAAGTCGCAATACGGGCAGATGCGCTCGCAGAACGGGACGTGGACGTAGACGCCTAGGTCCAATTCATGATTCCGCTCCGCGGCGGACGGCCGCTCGCCGAACACGGGTCAGGGGATGCGGTGGCTTGCGGGGCGCAACTCATGATCGCCGCTCCGCGGCCGGACGGCCGCTCGTGAGATCATGAGAGCCACCCCGCGAACTACAAGAGCCCCCTGACCCGTGTTCGGCTCGCAGCCGTCCGGCTGCGAGCGGGGTCATGCGTTGGCAGCCGTCCGGCTGCGAGCGGGTCATGCGTTGCAGCCGTCTGGCTGCGAGCGGGGTCATGTGTTGCGGCTATGCTGCCGCGACCTTGAGTTCCCTGCCGCTTCACCACGACGTGCTCCCGAACGGTCTCTCGCTGCTGCTCCGCGAGTCGCACCTGGCGGCGGTCGCGGAGCTGCAGATCTGGGCGAAGGTCGGCTCGGCCGACGAGCGCGCCCGGCGAAGAGGGGCTCGCGCACTTCCACGAGCACATGCTCTTCAAGGGCACCGAGAAACGCGGCGTCGGCGAGATCGCGAGCGCGATCGAGGGCATCGGCGGCCGCATCAACGCCTACACCAGCTACGACACCACCGTCTATCACGCGACCGTTCCGGCGGCAGGACTCGACGACGCCATCGACGTGCTCGTCGACATGGTGCGCCGCTCGCGCCTTCGATCCCGACGAGATCGCGCGCGAGATCGAAGTCGTGCTCGAGGAGATCCGCCGCTCCGACGATTCGCCGCACAGCGTCGTGCGCGGAGGCGCTCTTCGCCGCCGCCTACCAGGTGCATCCCTATCGCGCGCCGATCCTCGGCACGCGCGAAAGCGTGTCGCGACCTTCGACCGCGAGCAGGTGCAGCGCTTCTTCCGGCGCTGGTACGCGCCCGACAACCTGCTCGTCGTGGCGTGCGGCGACTTCGAGGCGCCGGCGCTCGCCGCAAAGCTCGCGCGCGCCTTCGAAGGCGCCGAGCCCGCGGGCGCGCGCCGCGATCGCCCGATCGAGCCGCCGCAGCAGGAAGTGCGCTCGCTGCTGCTGCGGCGTCCCTTCGAGCGCGCGACGCTCGAACTCGCCTGGCCCGCCGTCGGACTCGCGCACCCCGACACGCCGCACCTCGACCTGCTCGCGTTCGTGCTCGGCGAAGGCGAGAGCTGCCGGCTGGTGCGCCGCGTGAAGGAGCGCGACGGCGCCGTCGATGGCATCGACTGCTCCTGCTACACGCCGCTCGACGCGGGCTCTTCGGCGTCTCCGCCGATCTCGACGCCGAGCGCCTGCCCGACCGCGCTCGAAGCGATCGCGCGCGAGATCGACTGGGTGCGCCGCGAGGCGGTCGCCGCCGACGAACTCGACAAGGCGCGCGTGAACTTTCTCGCCAGCGAGCACTTCGAGCGCGAGAGCGTCGCCGGCCAGGCCCGCAAGCTCGGCTCCTTCCAGGTGCTGGCGGGCGATCCCGACCAGGAGCGCGTCTACCTCGAAGCGGTGCGCAGCGCGACCGCCGACGATCTGTTGCGCGTCGCGCAGCGCTACCTCGTTCCCGAGCGGCTGACGGTCGCCGCCGTGCTGCCCGAAGCGTCGGCGCCCGACCTCGACGACAAGGCGGTCGCAGAGGCGCTCGCGCGCGGTCACGAGCGCGTCGCGATGGTGGCGATGCCGCCGCTGCGCATCGCCCGCCGCCAGCGCCGCCATGCATCCGGTCGCGCAGTCGCGCGCGCGGTCGACAGCGTCCGGTGTCCCCGAGATCGTGGGCTATCGGCTGCCGAACGGCGCGTCGCTCCACGTCGAGCCGCGGCGCGAAGTTCCGGTGGTGGCGCTGCGCGCGGCGCTGCTCGGCGGCCTGCTCGTCGAGGACGAACGCAGCGCGGGCCTCACCCACTTCCTCACCTCGATGTGGATGCGCGGCACACACGCGCGCGGCAACGCCGACCTGGCCCACGCGATCGAGTCGATCGCTGCGGAGCTCGAGTCCGTTCGCGGGGCGCAACAGCTTCGGTCTCGGCCTCGAGGCGCTCTCCGAACGGCTGTCCCCGGCGCTCGATCTGTTCGCCGAGGTGCTGCTCGAACCGGCCTTTGCCCCCGACGAACTCGAGCGCGAGCGCAAGGACACGCTCGCCGCGCTCGCGCGCCGCGAGGACCGCCTCGGCGCGCTCGTGTTCGAGCTGTTCGCGCAAGCGCAGTGGCGCACGCATCCGTATCGCCTGCCGATCCTCGGCAGTGTCGAGACGGTCACGTCGTTCACGCGCGAAGACCTGCTCGCACACCACGCACGCTGGCTGCGCGCCGGGAACCTGGCGCTCGCGGTGAGCGGCGACGTCGACCCCGACAACGTGGCGGACGTCGATCGCGCACCGGCTCGCCGCTCTCGATCCGCGGCGACTTCGCTTGGTCCGCGCCGGCCGACGAGCCTGCGCCGCGTGAGGTGCGCGAGGTCGAACTGCGCAAGGAGCGCGCCCAGGCGCACCTGGTGCTGGGCTTCCGCGGCCTCACGCTGCACGACCCGGATCGCTTCGCGCTCGAAGTGATCGCGCAGCTGCTGGCGGGTCAGGGCGGCCGCCTCTTCCTGGAACTGCGCGACCGCCGCGGCCTCGCCTACGCGGTGAGCGCGATGAACGTCGAGGGGCTCGCACCGGGGCTCTTCGCCGTCTACGTCGCCACGGCGCCCGAGAAACTCGACGAGGCGAAGCGCGCGATCTTCGCCGAGCTGCGCACCCTGCTCGATTCGCCGCCCCCCAACGATGAACTGGACCGCGCGCGGCGCTACCTCACCGGCAACTTCGAGATCGACCGACAGCGCGCCGCCGCGCGCGCCGCGCACATGGCCGCCGACGCCCGCTACGGCCTCGGCCCCGACGCGCAGCGCCACTACGCGGAACAGGTCGAGGCGGTCGACGCGGACGCCGTGCTGCGCGTGGCGCGCCGCATCGTCGATCTCGACGCCTACACCCTGGCGATGATTCGCCCGTAGCGGCGCCCCCCAGTGGGGTGCCCCCAGAGGGGTGCCGGGCGTCAAGTTATTCTGGCGTCAAGTTATTTCGCTTCGGGCCATTCCAGGTTTCAGGAAAGCGGGCTACTTGCGGCTGGCCTTCTTGATCACCACCGGCTCGACCGGCGCGTCCTGCGCGCCGCGCTTGACCGCGGCGATCTTGTCCGCGACGTCCATCCCCGACGTGACCTTGGCGAAGACGGCGTAGCCGAAGTCGCGACCGCCGTGGTTCAGGAAACCGTTGTCGACCACGTTGATGAAGAACTGCGAGGTGGCGCTGTTGACGTCGCTGGTGCGCGCCATGGCGACCGTGCCGCGCGCGTTGGTGAGACCGTTGTCGGCTTCGTTCTTGATCGGAGCGCGCGTCGCCTTCTGCTTCATCGACGCATCGAAGCCGCCGCCTTGGATCATGAAGCCGGGGATCACGCGGTGGAAGAGCGTGCCGTCGTAGTGGCCGGCGTCCACGTAGGCGAGGAAGTTCTCCACGGAAATCGGCGCCTTCTCGGCGTCGAGTTCGAGTTCGATCGTGCCGAGCGAGGTTTCGAGACACCACCACGGGATGTCCTCCTTTCGTTGTAGACGGTTTCGGTTTCGGCGCACGCCGCCGGATGCGCGACGGCGAGGAGTGCGAGCATGAGGGGAAGCGACAGAGCGGTGCGCAGGGTCACGCGATCCTCCGATTCCAATGAGTCCCGTACCAGTTGGATTCTTGGGCGGCGCAGGCTACCCGCCGGCTGCGCGCTCCGCCAAAGTGCCCGGTAGACTGCGCCCGCGCGAGGGGGACGCAGGATGGGGGGCCGACGGCTCGCTGCCGCGATCGCGGCCGTGCTCGCGCTCGCGGACCGGCGACTTCCGCGAGCCCGGTGCGGGCGTCGGCGCGGCCGCCGACCGCTCACGGCCGAGGTCGGCGTCGAGTGGGCGGTCGGTACGCACGACGGCGCTTCGCAGAAGCTCGAGCTGCGCATCGAACCAACGCTGAAGCTCGACCTGCCCGGGAACTTCCAGCTCGGCGCGATCGGCCGGCTGCGCGGCGACGCCTTCGATCGACTCGAACCCGGCGCGCCGCGCGAACTCGACGTCGCGCCCTACACGCGCCCGGTGGATTTCGGCGATCGCGTCGAGCTCGAGCTGCGCGAGCTGTACGTGCAGGGAAAGCTCGGCCCGGCATGGCTGCGCGCCGGCAAGCAGCAAGTGGTATGGGGTCAGGCGGACGGACTCAAGGTGCTCGACGTCATCGATCCGCAGGACTTCCGCGAGTTCATCCTGCCGAACTTCGAGGACTCGCGGATTCCGCTCTGGACGCTGAACGGCGAGATCCCGATCGGCCCGGCGCAGCTCCAACTGCTGTGGATCCCCGACCCGAGCGCGCACCATCTGCCGCCGCAGGACGGCAGCTTCGCGTTCACCGCGCCGCGCCTGGTCGGGCCGCGGCCACCGCCCGGTGTCGCGGTCGACCTGCGCGACCCCGACCTGCCCGACGACGGACTCGCGTGACTCAGACGCCGGCGCGCGCCTCACCACCTTCTGGCACGGCTTCGATCTGAGCGCGAACGCGCTCTGGCACTAGGACGACATCCCGATCCCGTTCCGCAGCATCGACCTCGCCGGCGCCATGCCGAGCGTGCGCGTCGAAGCCGGGCTACCGGCGCACGGCGGTGCTCGGCGGCAGCGCGAGCAACGCGTTCGGCAATCTGACCGTGCGCGCCGAGGTCGCCTACACCACGCGGCACTTCCTGCCGATCGACGACCCGAACGATCGCGACGGCTACGCGCAGACCGGAGAGCTCGGCGCCGTCGCTCGGCTTCGACTGGTACGGCATCCCCGAGACGCTGCTCTCCGCGCAGGTCTTCCAGACCGTCCTCACCGATCACCCGTCGGGTCCTTGCGCGATCGCATCGACACCAACGTCACGCTGCTCGCGCGCCGCCAGTTCCGCAACGAGACGCTCGACGATCGAGACGATCTGGATCCACAACCTGAACCAGGGCGACGGCCTGCTGCGCCCGAAGGCCAGCTACGAACTGCGCGACGACTTGCAGATCTGGTTCGGGGTCGATCTGTTCTACGGCACGCGCGACGGCGTCTTCGGCGAGTTCGGCCGCGACGACCGCGTCGTGCTCGGCTTCGAGTGGGGAATCTAGAGCCGCACCGGCAGCTCGGGAACGCCCGCGCTGAGCACGAGCCGCAGGCCGGGCAGATCGCGCGCGGTCGCGATGTCGATCCAGTCGTCGCCGCTCACGCTCAGTAACCGACCGCGAGACCGTCGGTGCGCGGGTCGGTCGCGCCGAGCTGCCAGCCGGTCTTCGGGTCGATCGCGATTACCTGGGCGCTCGACCAGTTGCGCTCCGCCACCTTCACGCTGTGACCGCGGCGGCGCAGCGCGTCCTGTACGTCGGCGGGCATGCCCGCTTCGATCGACAGCTCGTCGGGCAGCCACTGATGATGGAAGCGCGGCGCGGCGATCGCCTCGGACGGGTCCATGCCGAAGTCGATCGTGTTGAGCAGCGCGAGCAGCACGGTGCTGATGATGCGCGGACCGCCGGGACTACCGGCCACCATCCGCAGCTTGCCGTTCTCCAGCAGTAGCGTCGGTGTCATGCTGGAGAGCGGCCGTTTGCCGGGCGCCACCGCGTTGGTGCCGTGCAGATCGACGAGTCCGAACGCGTTCGGCTGGTTCGGCGCCACCGAGAAGTCGTCCATCTCGTCGTTCAGCACGATGCCAGTTCCGGGCACCGTGATGCCCGAGCCGAACAGCAGGTTCACGGTCTGGGTGGTCGCGACGGCGTTGCCCGCGGCGTCTGTGACCGAGAAATGCGTCGTGCTGCCGCCCCCGGAATCGACAGGGACGGGCGCTTCGTGCCCGCTGTCATGACCCAGCCGCGGCAGCTCGCCGAGCCCAGGGCCTTTCACGCGGATCGCGACCTCGTCGCGGCCCCAGGTCCACGGCGCGCGGCGCCACCGAGACGGCAGGATCTGCGCGCGCAGCTTCGCCGCGTAGTCCTTCGCGATGAGCTGGGCCGTCGGCACCGTGACGAAATCGGGATCGCCGAGGTACGAGGCGCGATCGGCGAAGGCGAGCTTCATCGCCTCCGCGATGCGGTGGATCGACGCCGACGAGCCCGCGCCGAGCGGTCGCAGCTCGAAGCCCTCCAGGATGTTGAGCATCTCGACGAGCGCGATGCCGCCCGAGGACGGCGGAGGGAACGACAGCACCTCGAGCCCACGGTAGTTGCCGCGCACGGGTTCGCGCAGGATCGGCGTGTAGCTCGCGAGGTCGCTGGCCGCGAGCACACCCCCGCGGTGTTGCACCTCGGCGGCGATTGCGCGTCCGATGCGGCCGCGAAAGAACACGTCCGGTCCCTCGCGCGCGATCGCACGCAGCATCGCGGCGAGTTGCGGTTGCACGAGTTTCCAGCCCGGCGCGATCGGCACACCGGCCGGCGGGAGCTGGATCGCGGCGGTTTCGGGAAAGCGCTCGGCGAGGCCCATCGCCTGCCACGCCTCGAGCACGCGCGCGTGCCGCAACGAGATCGGAAAACCGCCCGCAGCGAGTTCGATCGCCGGCGCCATCACTTCGGCGAGCGACTTCGTTCCGTAGCGTTCGAGCGCGAGAGCGAGGCCCGCCAATAGACTGGGCGTCGCGACCGCGAGTGGTCCGGAGCGCGATGCGTCGTTCGCGACGCCGTCTGCGACGAACATGTCGCGACGCGCGCCGGCGGGCGCCGTCTCGCGCGCGTCGAGTGCGATCACCTCGCCGCTCGCGAGCCGGATCAGCAGAAAGCCGCCGCCGCCGAGGCCCGAGTGATACGGCTCGGTCACGCCGAGCGCGAACGAAGTCGCAACCGCCGCGTCGATCGCGTTGCCGCCCGCCTGCAACATTGCGAGGCCCGCCTGCGCCGCATTGCGTTCGGCGGCCACCACCATGCCGTGCATGCCGACGGCAGGAGCCGGCGCCGCGGCGCGCGCCGCAAATGAAACCGAAAGCCACGCCGCGGCGACGAGAACCAGTGCGAGAACGCGAGCTGTCGGACGCATCGAGGGCGACCCTATCACATCGCCCCGAGCGATCTCGGGAGACCAGATTGCGGCAAGCGCCCCGCCCCATTCGTGCGTTCCGCCGCTACCTTGCGCGCCGTGCGTCGCATCCTGCTCACCGCCGCGCTCCTCGTCGTCGCCATCATCGCCGGCCTACCGCTGCTGGTCCGCGCTCCTGACCTTTCGGCGCTGCCGCCGCGCGAGCGCGCCATCGGAATTGGCGCGGACGTCGCGCTGAACGTCTCCGAACTCGGCAGCGGCTCGCCCGTCGTGCTGGTTCACGGACTGCCGTCGAACATCGGCGACTGGGCCAGCGTGCCCGAGAAGCTCGCCGCGCTCGGCCATCACGTGGTCGTGTACGACCGCGCCGGCTACGGCTGGTCGAGTCGCCCGCCCGTCGCGGGCGACGCCTACACACTCGGCTCCAACGCGCGCGAACTCGGCGCGCTGCTCGATCAACTCGGCATCCCGCGCGCGGCGCTGGTGGGCTGGTCGTACGGCGGCGGGATCGTGCAGACCTTCGCGCTCGAGCATCCCGAGCGCGTGAGCCAGTTGGTGCTGCTCGGATCGGTCGGGCCGGCGATCCCGGACGAACCCGCGGATTTCATCGGGCGGCTCGGCCGCTCGCCGATCGGGCCCGCGCTGTTCCGCTACGTGACCTCGGTGCCGCCGCTCGGCGGCGCCGTGCTCGCGGGCGCACTCGCCGACGTTTTCTCGGGTGCGGCGAAGATTCCACCGGGCTTCATCGACCGCAGCGCGGCGCAGATGGCGCTGCCCGGCACCGTCGACTCGTGGCTCGCCGAGGAGCGCAACGGAGGCTACGCACACCTGCGTCCGGAGGCGATCGCGATTCCGACGCTCGTGCTGCACGGCGACGACGATCGCGCCGTGCGAAGGACGGTCGCCGAGGATCTGGCGCGGCGTCTGCCGCACGGAAAGCTCGTCTGGGTCGAAGGGGGGAGCCACATGCTGCCGGTCACGCATCCCGATCTCGTCGCAGCGCGCATCCACGAGTGGATGACACAGCCGTGAAGGGCGCCACGCGACGCGCCTCGCTGGCGGTCCTGTTCGCGGCGCTGCTCGCGTGCGGCCGCGACGAAGCAGGAGCGCCGCAGCGGGCGGAACCGCCCGAGCCCGCGCTCGACACGCTCCCGGTCGCGGTACTGCGCGTGCGCGATCGCGGCGAGATCCGGATCGCGCTGCGCCCCGACGCGGCGCCCCAGACGGTCGCGAACTTCGAGAAGCTGGCCACCGAGAACTTCTACGAGGGCATCCTCTTCCACCGCGTGATTCCCGAGTTCATGATCCAGACTGGCGACCCGCTGTCAAAGGATCGCGACCCGCGCAACGACGGCATGGGCGGACCGGGCTACAAGATCCCCGACGAGATCAACGGGATCCACCATCGCCGCGGCATCGTGTCGATGGCGAACGCAGGGCCCAATACGGGCGGCAGCCAGTTCTTCATCCTGGTCGGCGAGGCGCCGCAGCTCGACACCAAGCACACCGTGTTCGGACGTGTCATCGCGGGCATGGAGGTGGTCGACGCGATCGCCACCACCGAACGCGACCAGTACGGCCGCCACGGGCCGCCCGATCGCCCGCTGCAAGACGTGGTGATCGAGTCGCTGACGATCGAGCCGGCGAAGAGCGGCTCCTAGATCTCCACCGCCTTCCAGGGGCCCGCCACGCCACCGGCGAGCGTCACAGCGAAGAACCACGCGAGCGGCAGATCGTGAGTCTCATGGTAACTTCCGGCTCGCGCGAGAGCCAACGGAGCGCGAAGTAGCGAGCGCCGGCGTGCGCGCAGCGCGATCAGCGCGACGACCCCTGCCGAGCCGACAGCGCCGGCACCCGGCTCGGGCGCCCTCACGTTGGCATCATGGGCGAGCGCGATCCCGTCACCGTAGTTCCACAAGAGTATTCGCCTGTCGAATGCACCGCCGGCGCTAGCCAAAGCCGGGGCGAGGGCTGCGGAGTCCAACAGGGTTCCATCGCTGCGCTCCAATTGGATCTCGAACGACTCGGTCGCCCCGCTCGCTCCGGAAAAGTCGTCGGTGATCAGCACGAGTTGGTCGACGCTGTTGTCGGAGACGAACGCGACGCCGCTCGTGGCGAATCCCGTGAGTGGGCTTCCGATCGGTCCCGCCCGCACGGCGAACTCGATCACGGCACCGTCGAAATTGCCCGCGGCGTACGGGTTGGTGTCCGGGGCCGTTCGGGTTGACGATGCAGTAGCCCTCGAACGTCGTGCCGATCGCGAACGGATTGGACCCATTGGGATCGGGGAACTCTCGTCCACGACGCCATCGAAGGAGATCGTTACGGGCTCTGCGCAGCTCACCGCACCCGGCGTGCCTGCGAAGGTGCTGGCCGGGCACGTCTGACACGCGATCACGCCGTAGCCGGGACTGAAAGTACCGGCGCCGCACGCCGTGCAGGGCTGCAACCCGTTCGCACTCACGGTGCCCGGCACGCAATGCGGGTCCTCGATCACACCGGCGCGCGGGGCACCCGGAATCCAGAGCAGGAACCAACCGGCGGCGAT
>CAWDFQ010000007.1:0-195248 GCA_963801625.1 uncultured delta proteobacterium | reverse complement strand
CGAAGCGGCAGCGACGCGCGACCTCTTCGAGCAACGGAAGGGCATCGGCCGGCTACCGGCGCCGATCCTCGAATCGCCGCGCTTCAGCGACTTCGCCGCGCGCTACCTGCTCGCCGACACCGCGCACCTGGCGCCGACGACCCGAAGCGACCGCAAGAAGCTACTCGGCGAACATGGCCCGCTGGTGCGCGCCTTCGGGACGCGGCGACTCGACGACATCTCCCCTGCCCTACTGCGCGAGTGGTGGGGCTCCGAGATCGAGACGGCCGCCACCAGCTTGCGCCGTCGCGAGGCGCGACCACTCGCGCTGAACACGGGCAAGAACTACGTCGCCGCGCTCTCGGCTGTCTTCGCGTTCGCGCAAGAACTGGGGCTTCTCGAATCCAACCCCCTGCTCGTGTTCCGGGCGACGCTGCGGCGCCGCACTCGGACGCAGCGAGGGCGCGCAGGCGCGGACCCTGCGCGGCATATCCGACCGATCGAAAGCCCCGCGCACGTTGCGGCGCTGGTCACGGCGGCGCGCGACGAAGGCGCTGCGGCCACCGTGTTCACGCTGCTCTGTCTCGACGCAGGGCTGCGGCCGGGCGAAGCGAGCGGGCTGCGCTGGGGCAACGTCGTTTGGGGGTCTGACGATGACCCGCGGCGTGCGCTGCGCATCGAAGAGTCGCGCCCGCGTGGCGGCGCTGTTGGCCCCACGAAGAGCGGACGGGCGCGCACGGTCGCGCTGTCACGGCGACTGCGAGCGGCGCTGCTGGCGCTCTACCGCGAGCGCTGGCAGCCGGCGCCCGACGCGCACGTGCTCGCCGGCTACGACCCCGGCAACTTCCACCGAAACGAGTGGCGGCGCATCTGCAAGCGGGCGGGCTTCTACGTCCGGCCGAAGGACTTGCGCGACACGTTCGCGTCGCAGCTACTCACGGCGGGCGTACAGCTCGGCTACGTGTCGCGGCAGATCGGCCACGCCGACGTTGCGGTCACGGCGAAGCACTACGCGAAGTGGTGCGGCGACGACGCCTACCGCGAGCCGATGCAGCTCGGAGCGGGCGAAGTGCCGGCCGACTACCTCGCGCGCCTTGCCGAGTCCCCCGAGAGTCCCCCGACCTCGCTCCCGACCGACGCTCCGGTCGCCCCCGTGGAAGCGCGTAACCTTGCGTCCGAAATAGCGATTTCTCGGCTTCGCACTGGCGCCCCCGGCCGGAGTCGAACCGACGACAAACGGTTTAGGAAACCGCTGCTCTATCCATCTGAGCTACGGGGGCGGCGGGGTGGATCATAAGGAAACTGCTTCAGTACTCCATCACCACGTGCACGCGCTCGACGCCGAGTTGCGCGCGACCGCCCAGAGCCGCCAGCTCGATCAGGAACACGCACCCCACCACCTGCGCGCCGGCTTCGCGCGCGAGCTTCACGGCGGCGGCGGCGGTGCCGCCGGTGGCGATCAGGTCGTCGACGATCAGCACGCGCTGGCCGGGCGTCACCGCGTCGATGTGCATCTCGACGGTGTCGGTACCGTACTCGAGGTCGTAGGTGACGCTGCGCGTCTGGTAGGGGAGCTTGCCCTGCTTGCGCACCAGGGTGAAGCCGGCGCCGAGCGCCAGCGCCACGGGCGCGCCGAGCACGAAGCCACGCGACTCGATGCCGAGCACCTGTTCGATGCCCTCCTCCCGGAAGGGCGCAGCGAGCGCTTCGACCGCCGCGGGCAGCGCCACGCGGTCGGCGAGTAGCGGGGTGACGTCGCGGAACAGGATTCCCGGCTTCGGGAAGTTCGGGACGTCGCGGACGTAGCGGCGCAGCTCGATCGAGTTCATCGCGGTTCTTCTCCAGTTCAGGGCAGGCAGCTCTGCGGGTCGCGGGTTGCGTTGTTGCGGCGCACCTCGAAGTGCAGGTGCGGCGCGCTGGCGTTGCCAGTGTCGCCCACCTCGGCGATCACGTCGCCCTTCTCGACGAACTCGCCTTCGTCCACGAAGTGCTTGCGATTGTGCGCGTAGACCGTCGCCCAACGGCCCACGTGCTTGATGATGATCACCTTGCCGTAGTCGCCGAGTTCGTCGCCGGCGTAGACGACACGGCCGGCTTCGGCGGCGTGGATCGGTGTGCCTTCCTCGGCACGCAGGTCGATGCCGTCGTGATCGTGATTGCCGCGTTCCACACCGTAGGGTGAGCTCAGGTGACCGAGGACGGGCCACTCGAAAGCGAGCTTTTCCTGGCGAGCGAGCGCGTCGCACGGCTCCCCCGCGTCCTGCTCGAGGGTGTGCGAGCGACCGGCGCTGGGCGCAGAGCCGCCGGGTCGCTTGGCGCCGCCGCGCGGAATCCACAGCTTCTGGCCGACGCGCAGCGAGCGCGCGTCGAGATCGTCGTTGGCGCCTTCGATCGCGCCGACCGAGGTCTCGTAACGCTGCGACAATCGCCAAAGCGTGTCGCCCGGCTTGCACCACGTGCCAGGCGCCCTTGCCCTTCGGCGCGTGGCTGCACGCGAGCGTTCCCGCGGCGAGGCCCGCGAGCAGGAGCAGCGCGACGACGCGAGTTAGGCGGCCCATCCGTGTCGACCGACGAGGTCGACGAATCGGCACGGGCCGAGCACCTCGCGCGTGAAACGGTCGTCCTTGCCGCGGCGGATGCGCACCAGACGCTGCTCGCCGCGCGGACCGACCGGCGCGACCAGGCACCCGCCCGGCGCGAGCTGATCGAGCAGCGGTTCCGGCACGGCCGGCGCGCCGGCGGTGATCACGATCGCGTCGTAGGGAGCTTCGGCCGGGCGGCCCAGCGAGCCGTCGCCGAGGTGCACGACGACGTTGGTCACGCCGAGCCGATCGAGCGCGCGGCGCGCCTCGGCGGCGAGTCGAGGCAACCGCTCGATCGACACGACGCGCTCGGCCAGTTTCGCCAACACGGCGGCCTGGTAGCCCGAGCCGGTGCCGACCTCGAGCACGTGCTCACCGCCCGCGAGTTCCAGCGCGGAACTCATCGCCGCCACGGTGGAGGGCGCCGAGATCGTCTGGCCGCCGCCGATCGGCAGCGCGTTGTCGCGGTACGCCTGGCTGCGGAGCGCCTCCGGCACCAGCCAGTGGCGCGGAACGGCTTCGAGCGCGGCGAGCACGCGTGCATCGCGAACGCCTTCCTGGGACAGGCGCAGCACCATGCGACGACGTGCGCCCCGCAGCTCCGCGTTGGAGCGGGTCGCGCAGATCAAACTCTCACCCCCGCACGCAGGGTAAGCCGGAAGCGAGGCGCGCGGCAAGGTTTACAAGGGCTTGGATGCGAGAATTGCGGAGCCGCTCCGTTCCGCGAATTCGCCGGCGATGGTTTCGCGCAGCGAGCCATCGCGAGCGAGCTCGTGCACGGTGAGGGCCAAAGCCCGCGCAGCTTCGAGGAGGCCGCGCTCGCCCGCTTCGCTCGCCACCGCCGCGGCGAACTCGCGCGCTGTGGATCTCGAGGCCGTCGCCGATCGGGAAGTTGGGATGGATCGTCGGCACCACGCGTGACACGTGCGTGATGTCGCTCGAGCCGATCGCGTCGCTTGGGCCGGGACCCGACTCGGGGAGACCGAGTCGCTCGAGTTGGCGCCGGTAGACGCCGGCGAGCGCGAGGTTCGGCAGCAGCGGCGGCGACGTACTCTCTTCCTCCCTCACGTCGAGCAGTGCACCGCTCGCGACGTCGCGGCGCCCCGCGCGCACGCGACCACGCGCGGCGCGGCGTCCGCGAGTTCGCCGTCGTCGAGTGCGCGCACCCACACGCGCGCGGCAGCGCGCTCGGGAATGATGTTCGGGCGCCTTGCCGCCATCGCTCACGATGCCGTGCACGCGCACGCCGCGCGGAAGCTGTTGGCGCAGCAGGCCCGAGCGCGACGAAGAGCGCGATCACGGCGTCGAGCGCGTTCACGCCGCGCTCGGGATACGCCGCCGCGTGCGCCGCGCGCCCTCGGTAGCGGAACTCGAACTTGCGATTGCCGAGGAAGAGCCGGTGCGCGCGCCGCATGCCGGCGGCGTGGGCCATCAGCGCGACGTCGACGTCGGCGAAGGCGCCGGCCTCGACGAGCCGCCGCTTGCCGAGCCCGATCTCCTCCGCCGGGCAGCCGACCACGTGCAGGCGCAGCGCGTCGGCGGGCAGCACCGCTGCGAGCGCGGATGCGGCGAGCAGCGTCGCAGGCCCCGAGAGGCTGTGCCCGCAGGCGTGGCCGATCTCCGGCAGCGCGTCCATCTCCGCGAGCAAGGCGACGCGCAGCGGCGCCGCGTCGCTGCCGTGCGTCGCGACGAAGGCGGTGTCCATCCCGGCGACGGGCGACTCGACGCGAAACGCCGCGCGCCGCTGAGCCAGGCGCGGTAGCGGGCGCTCGCCTCGTGCTCTTCGAGCGCCAGCTCCGGGTGCGCCGACATCCAGCGCGCCAGCTGCGCGCGCCTCGTCCGCGCGCGCGTCCACTGCGGCGAGCAGCTGCTCGCGCTCGAGTTCGACGAAGTCGCAGACGTCCGGCATCCCGTCCCGGATCGGCTGGACGGGCGCCGGGCCTAATCGGGACCGTAGTCGTCGCTGACCCGGTCGCGCGGGCTGGGCGCGTCGTCCGCGTCGGGCATCACGAGCCACAGCACGACGTAGACCAGCACGAACGGAATGCCGACCGAGAACAGGAAGCCGAGGATGAAGGCGAGCCGGATCAGCGTCACCGAGATGCCGAACTGATCGGCGAGACCCATGCAGACGCCCGCGATCTTGCGGCCCTCGCGCGGCCGCAACCAGGGATCGCGCGAGCCCGCTCTGCGCGCGCGACTCGACGATGCTGCCGCAATAGCGACACTTGACCGCTTCGGCGCGGATCGCCTCGGCGCAGAACGGGCAGATCTTGGTGCCTGCGTTCGCTTCGAGACGGCGCATTCCATTCTCGTTCATGCCCACTCCAGCAGCGCACGCCGGCGCCATGCGACGACGAGCGGAATCGATCCATAGAGCGCCCCGACGCCTAGCGCGAAGGATGCGAGGTAGCCGAAGCCGAGCCACACCAGGATGGGTTGGGGCACCCAGCCCGCGAGCAGCCAAGCGCCGCTCTCGACCACCACGAACGCCTGCGCGACCACCAGCGGCAGCGCGAGAACTGCGACGGCGAGAGCCGCCGCGAGTTCGCGCCCGAAGCCGTGCGGCCGCTCGCGGGCCCGCAAAGCGCGTGTCGCGCGCTGCTGCGCGGTCGCGACGACGGACGCGCGCGCCACTGCCAGCGGGAGCGCAGCCAGCTCCGCGTCGAGCGCGCGCAAGAACGCCAGATGGGCGGCGCACGCTTCGCACGACGCGGCGTGCGCGAACGACTCGACCGCCGCCGCGTCGCCATCCGGCGCGAGCGCGTGCGCGAGCGCACACGCGTCGAGTTGCTGCTGGAACGCGTCGCAACTCATGTCGCCTCCCATTTCTGGCGCAGCTCGCGGAGCGCCGCCGTGCAGGCGGCTCTTCACGGTGCCACGCGGGATGCCCAGCGCCACCGCCATCTCCGCTTCGTCGAGTCCGTCGAAATATCGCAGCACCAGCACCTCGCGCAGTCGTTCGGGCAAGCGCGCGAGCCGCTCGCGCATGTCGATCCGCTCGACCGGGCGGAACGTCGATCCCGACTCGTTCGCTGCCACGTTGCCTTCTCGCGCCGCGCGCAGCCGTACCGCACGACGGCGCTGGAGATCGCGCGCCAGGTTCGCCGCGATCCCGTAGAGCCACGGTCGCACCCGTCGCGCGGCGTCGAAACCGCGGGCGCCGCGCGCGACACGCACCCAGGTGTCCTGCAACAAATCGTCCGCATCGTCGCGATCGCCGGTCACGCGCGTCAAGAAGGCGTGGATGCGCGCCGCGTAGCGCTCGACGAGCGAGGCGAGTGCGCGCTCGTCGCCATGCGCCACGGCCCGCATCAGTTCCTCGTCGGACTCCATCCGCCGGAGGATCCCCCACGATCGGGGTCATCGGGAGGGCGCGGTGCGCGCGCATCGCTGCGATCGCGCGATGCATCGCTGCCGAGCAGGGTGCGCGCCGCTTCTACGACGCGATCGACCCCCGAGCGCCCCCCCGGCTCGTTCGGCAGCACGAACCAGAGCACGCCGTAGATCACGACCCCGAAGCCGTGCAGCAGCGTGAAGAGCACGAACGCCGCCCGAACGGCGGTCACGGAGATCGCCATGTGATGGGCGATCGCGGCGCAGACGCCCGCAATCCGGCGGTTGGGATGATCGCGGTGCCACTCGGAGGGATCGCGCAAGCCACCGGCGACGCGACTCCCACAGTAACGGCACTTGATCGCCTCGGACTGGATCTCCTCGGCGCACCAGGGACAGGTTCGGGTCGACATGGTTCTCCTCGCGGGCGCTTCTTCGTCTCCTTCTACGCGCGGATCTGTGGCGCGGTTCACCCGATCTCGGATGACAGTCCCGAATGCCGGAGATAGCGTGGCCGGCCAGCATGGAACCGCGACTCGTCTCGACCTTCTCGATCGTGGCGCGCGACATCGCGAGCGGCGACCTCGGCGTCGCGGTGCAGTCGCGACGCTTCAACGTCGGAGCGGTCGTGCCATGGGCCGAGGCCGGCGTGGGAGCCGTCGCGACGCAGGCTTTCGCCGAGCCGGGCTACGGGCCGCGCGCGCTCGAACTGCTGCGCGCGGGCGTGGCCGCCGGGCAAGCGCTCGATCGCCTGCTCGCCGCCGATCCGGGCGCAGCGGTACGACAGGTGGCGGTGGTGGACGCGCGCGGCGAGGTCGCCGTGCATACCGGTGCCGGCTGCATCCCGTTCGCGGGACACCGCGCGGGCGACGGCTTCGCGGTCCAGGGCAACCTGCTCGCAACGGATCGCGTCTGCGACGCCATGGTTCGGGCGTTCGAGCGCGCGCGGGGCGCCCTGCCCTCGCGGTTGCTCGCGGCGCTCGAAGCGGGACAGGCCGCAGGGGGTGACGCGCGCGGCCGCGAGTCCGCCGCGCTCTTCGTGGTGCGATCCGTGTCGGAGAGCGAGACGTGGCGCAATCGCGCCGTCGACCTCCGCGTCGAGAACCATCGCAAGCCGATCGCCGAGCTGCAGCGACTGCTGCACATCCATCAGGCGTTCGCAGCGCTCGAGGAAGCCACGCGCGCGCTCGGCGAAGGGCGCACCGACGACGCGCGCGCACTCGGCGCCGAGGCATTGCGCCGCGGCGGAGCACACGACGAGGTGTCGTTCTGGGTGGGCGTATTCCTGGCGCGCTGCGGGGACGAAGAGGCCGGCGTTCTCGCCCTGCGCAGAGCGCTGCGCCGCAATCCGCGTTGGCGCGCAGTGCTGCCGCGATTGCCAGCCGCGTATCAGCCGCCCGAAGTCGTGCTGCGCCGCGTGCTGCGGCGTCACGAACTCCGGCGGCTGCGTCCGCGGATTCCCGCTCCGACGTGACTCGCGATCAGTGCAGCGGGAAGCGGCGTCGCAGCGCGTCTACGACCAGCGCCGCCGTCGCTTCGATCGACAAGGCTTCGGTGTTGAGCACCAGGTCATAGTGCGTCAGGTCTTCGGCGGCGACGCCGAAGCGCTCGCGCAGCGCCGAGCGACGCGCGCTGTCTGCACTCGCGATGCAGGCGACGGCCTCTTGGAGCGGAATCCCCTGCGCCTGCGCCATGCGCTCGGCGCGCTGCGCCTCGGGCGCCACGACGAGCACGCGCAGCGCGCGCATTGGCGGCAGGATCGACGCGGCGCCGCGACCCAGCACCACGGCCATGCCGCGCTCGCCGAGCGTCGCGACGACGCGCACGAGGGCGGCCGGCGCCGCGGGTGCGCGGGCGAGCACGGTCGCGACGCGCTCGCCGATCGCAGCGCGTTGCGCGGCGTCGAGACCCGCGTCGAGGCGCGCCGAGAGCGTGGGATCGGCCGCGAGTCGGTCGATCGTTTCGGCGCCGAAGAGTCCGTAGTCGAGCCATTCGGCGACGCGGGCCGCCACCTCGTCGCCGAAGGCGCCGGCCCAGCGCGAGAACGCCACCAGCGGGCCGCGCGGCTGCGGCATCCCGGCGCCGCCCTCGATTTGCCACCGTCTTGCCTGTCGATCGAGAAGGTCCGCGAGTGACGCTGCCACGCTGCTCCCCCAAGCGACCCGCAAGGTACCGCTGCGCACGCTCACGTCGCGTCCGGCACAGTCCCGCGAAGGGGAAATGGCGAGTCGTCATGCAGGGGCTTCTCGAATGGGGGGGCGCCGGAGTATCATTGGTAAAACCCATTGAGGGCCCCCATGACCCAGCAAATCGATCGACCCGACGACGAATTCCTCGACGACCCCTACTTCGAGTCCGAGCGCGCGTTGCCGCCCAACGCGGTCTTCGACGCCACCCTGCTCCGCCAGTCGGTACGCGCCCTGCCCGCGCGCCACCCGCTGCTCTTCGCATCACACCACACGGTCGCCGAAGCGATGCACGCGATGCAGAAGGAGCATCGCGGCTGCGTACTCGTGACCGAGGACGGATCGGCGGAGACGCGCGTGCTCGGAATCTTCACCGAGCGCGACGTGCTGTTCCGCATCATCGACCGCGGTCACAACCCGACCCGCCTGACGCTCGCCGAAGTGATGACCCGCGAGCCCGAGTGCCTGCCGGTCGAGGCGAGCGTCGCCTGGGTGCTCAACAAGATGAGCGTCGGCGGCTTCCGTCACGTTCCGGTCGTCGACCGCGACGGACGGCCGGTCTTCGTGGTGTCGGTGCGCGACGTGGTCGAGCTGCTGGTCGAGCGCTTCCCGCGCGAGATCCTGAACCTGCCGCCGATCTGGGGTGGCGACGTGACCGCGCGCGCGAAGGCGCTTAGCAGGCGGCTGACAACTCGCCGATCGCTCGAGTCCTGCGCGACGCGGACGTCGATTCGCGCGCAAGCACGCGCGCGCGTGCTTGCGCGCGACCTCCGGCTCGTCATGTGAGTGCGGTGCCCGTCTTCTCTTCTCCGAACGCGAACGCCACCTTTACGCAACCCGTCGTCTTCCGAATCGCCGGCGCGAACGCCGCCCGCCATTCTTCCAGCGGATAGCGGTGCGTGACGAGGAATCCGAGGTCCACCTCGCCCGAGGCGCAGAGGTCGACGTAATGCTCCATCGCGTGCTTCCTCGCGCCTCGGAACTCCTCCACACCGAACGCGTTCGACCCGGCGATGCGCAGCTCCTTGAAATAGATCGGCGTCCACGCCGACCGGAAACGGAAACAGCTGGCTCTCATGGAGCGCGACCCGGGGCGCATAGGCGCCCGGTGCGCTCAGGCAATTGCCGAGGTGCAGTCCCGGCGAAAGGTCGCCGCGGTCGAAGTTTCCGCAGAGCGACAGCTTGCCCTGCACGCACGCGGGACACACAGGCGAGATGAGAAGGCGCCGAGCGCTCGGGTGAGAACGATCCGCGGCACGCTCATGCGGAACTGCAGGGCTTTCATCGCAATGACCTCGCGACCGCCCGCGGCGACGTGCAAAGCGTCAGGAGTCCGGCGGCGGTGGCGAACGCGGCCGCGCCCAATGCCGCAGGCGACGCGACGCGCACGTCCTGCGCATAGACCGCTTGGGCCATCGCGATCGGCACCAGCACCTGGACGCCCACGAGGCACGGCACGACCGTATTCGCTCGATGCGCCTTGAGCGCGTTCTGCGCCGCGGCGAGCCCCTGCAGCCCGAAGCCGATCAGCAGGAGCGCCGCAGCGATACCCATCGCGGCCGGCGGGATCCAGCCTCCGCTCGGCACGAGCCAGGCGACTGCGAGCC
Organism: uncultured delta proteobacterium; assembly: GCA_963801625.1. Taxonomy (GTDB): domain Bacteria; phylum Myxococcota_A; class UBA9160; order UBA9160; family PR03; genus PR03. Next base: position 185,558 of record CAWDFQ010000007.1, on the reverse strand, counting down.
GGTTCATCGCGTCGCTCATTCCCTGTCCGAGCCCCGCAGCACCGGCGAGTGACACCGCCGCCAGACTGGCCCCGACGCGAGGCGACCGGACGCCGCCGGTCAGAACCGCGATCAGGCCGATGCACGAGACCAGCGCCAGACCGAGATCCTGCGGCAAGACGTTCCCGATCGCCGCAGAGCCCTGCAGCTCGCGGACGAGCAGCGCGATCCCGCCGAGCAGCAGCACCGAGCCAGTCGTCTCGCGCAGGCTCGGGCGCTCTCCGAGCAGTAGAAACGCGAATACGACGACGAAGAGCAGACCGGACGCAATGATCGGCTGGACCACCGCGACGGGAGCACGCGTGAGTGCGTAGGAGTGCAACCCGAAGCCGACCATCTGGATCCCGACCGCCAGCAGCCAGACCGGGCGCCTCGCGAGACTCCCAAGGATCCGGAGGCCCCGCGCGCTCACGCGCTCCGCCTGGCTCTTCTGCATGACCACCGCCAGGCCGTAGAGCATCGTCGCTGCGGCTGCGGCGACGACCCCGTCGGACAGTCTGGACCCCGCCCCCATCACCCGCTGATCGCCAGCGATGGCCACAGCGCAGCGACACCGCGGCGGGCTGCCGGGACGGAGCGCTTCACGAGATGCGCGGCCGCTTCTCCCGCTGCGCGGAGGCCGCTTGCATAGGCGGCCTCGACCGTGTCCGCGATCGGGAGCGATTGTGTGGCGGAGCCGGCCCAGAACAGCGCGCCCGTGTCCGCCGCTGCAAGGCGCTGCCGGGCGCCGCGCGCATCTGGACGCAGGAACGTGTATCCGCCAGCGGCGAAGGGATCCGCGGACCAGTCGATCCGCCGCGCATCCACCAGCCGGCGCTGCGGGTCGGAGCCTGGGAAGAGCCGCCGGAGATCCGAGAGCGCGATCTCCACCGCCTCTGCTTCGCCGACGCAGCCGAGCAGACGCGCGCGCGCGCCGGTGGCGTAGGCAACCAGCACGGGCGGCGCGTCGCGTTCGCCGTGGAACACGGGCCAGTAGAGCGTGACGGGGCCCGTCGCGCACGCGATCGCGTTCGCCCAGCGCGGCCAGAAGCGCTCCTGGAAGCGCAACAGCAGCTTCACCACCGGCCCCATCTCGACGCGTTCGAGCGCGGCGCGCTTCGTCTCGGGAAGCAGCGGGGCAAAGCGCACGAGTCCCGACGCGAGTACGCCCACCGGCAGCGTCGAGATCGCCGTGCGCGCGGAGAGCTCGCGACCGTCGCGCGCGACCACCGCGACGCCACCGGCGTCCCAGCGCACGGTCTCGATTGCGAAGTCGAGCCGCACGTCGAGGCCAGCCGCGAGGTGCTGCGGCAAGCGGTCGTAGCCGTCATCGATCCGGTAGTTGGTGCCGCGCTCGAGCGTGTGCACGCCATCGTCGAGCAGGCCGAGCACGCCGATCTCGTCGACGCGGCCCGGCAGGTGGCCGGCGAGAACCATCTCGGCGATCAGGCGCGCGCGACCGCGGTAGCCGAGGCGCTCGAGAAACTCGCGTGCCGACACGTCCGGCGGACGGACGCGCCCGAGCGCGCGGAAGATCGTGAAGGCCGGCCACACGCCCGGATGCAGCAGCACCCACGGCATCCAGCGCGTGGCGCCGCCTCCGTTGAACATCATGTTGCGTTGGGGGCAGGCACGCACGGAGAGCTTCGCGTCCCGCACCTCCGGCCAGGTCGCGGCCCGCACGCCGTGGATGAATTCGGCGCCGCCCTCGACGGGCCGCTCGCAGAAATCGCGGATCGAGTGCACGCGACCGCCGATGCGCTGGCGTCCCTCGACGACGACCACGCGGTGACCGGCCGCCGACAGCGCGCGCGCCGCCGTCACGCCTGCGACACCCGCGCCGAGCACGAGGACGTCGATCATCGCGCGAGCTCGGGTCGCGGCGTGGCCGGCGGCTGCGTCGCGAGCGTCGTGCGCTTCACCTGGCGGCGCATGAACTCGGGTGCGATCGCCTGTACCACATAGGCGGCCCCGATCGAACGCGGATACGTCACCTCGCGCTTCCCCTTGGCGAGCGCATCGACGATCGCGTCGACGAGGCCCTCCACCTCCACCATCGAGCGAAGCGACACGGGCGGCATCCGCGAGAGCGCCTCCTCGTCGAAGAAGGGCGTCCGGATCACGCCCGGGCAGACCACGAGCACGTGCACACCGGCGTCTTCGACCTCGAGCGAGAGCGACTGCGCGAGTCCGACCATCGCGAACTTGGACGCGCTGTAGGCCGTCTCGTCGGGCGTCGCGATCTTGCCGGCCACTGACGCGACGAAGACCAGCGAGCCACGCCGGCGCGCGACCATGCCGGGCAGCAGCGCCTTGGTGAAGCGCAGCGCGCCGAGATAGTTGACGCGCATCATGCGCTCCATGTCGTCGAGATCCCAGTCGAGGAACGCGCGGTGATGGCCGTAGCCGGCGTTGTTGACGAGCAGGTCCACCGCGCCGAAGCGCTCGGTCGCGACGCGCGCGGTCGCCGCCACCTCCGCCGCGCACTCGACATCGCACGGGAACGCGCACGCCTCGCCGCCCTTGCCTGCAATCTCGGCGGCGAGTGCATCGAGCGCATCGCGACGCCGCGCCACCAGCGCCACGCGCATCCCCGCGCCCGCCATTCGCACGGCGAGCGCGCGGCCGATGCCGCTCGAGGCGCCCGTCACCAGCGCGACGCGTCCACGGAACGCAGCGAGAGGATTCATCGAGACCTCCTCGTGCGGGACGGCGCCGACGGAGGGCCGGCTTCGCCCGGCAGCCACAAACGCAGCAGCACCCGCTTCAAGTGATTCTTGACCTGCGACCGGAGACGCGGGTCATCCAGGTCGCAGCCGAAAAGTTCGCGGTAGCGCGCCTCGGACAACACGAGATTGTTCAGGATGCCCTCGACGGTGATCAGCAGCAGACGCAGGTCGAAGCCGGCAGTGGCGAACGCGCTGGAGCGCGTCACGTTGCCGAGAAATCGCACCCAGCTGTGATCCTCGAGCTCCACGCCAGGCGGCAGCCCTTCGCCGAGTGCCGCACGCGCGTTGAGGCTCACCCAGTCGCGGTGCACGAGCAGGAACTCGAAGAGCTCGTCCATCACGCGCTCGATCAGCGCCGCCGCGTCGTCGGGCGGAGCGGCGCCGAGCGCACCCACGACGAGCCCGCGCACCTCGCCGTCCCAACGGCTCAGCACCGCGGAGTAGAGGCCGAGCTTCGACCCGAAGTGGTGCTGAATCGTGAAGGGTCGCACCCCGACGGCGCGGCCCAGCTCGCGAAACGACACGCCGCGATAGCCGCGGGCCGCGAACAGGCGCTCGGCCTCATCGAGAATTCGGACCCGCACTTGCGCCGTCTCGGCCAGCGAACGTCGCCCGGGACGGGCCTTGCGCGACCGCCGTCCCTTATTGTCCGTCCGGCCAATCTTTTTGTTCACGCGACCAATATTATGGGGGCAGAGCGGCGACTTCAAGCACCCCGTGTCGCAGACCCCGGCGCGCGCCGGGATTGCGCCATGGGCTCGCGAAAACCCGTCGGGTTCGTCGTGTTGCGCCTGGAAAGACGCAGGCGTCTCCACGTCCATGGGCGAGATCTCGACGGAGTTCGTGCTCGGAACCGTCTCGGATGGGCAGGGCTGGACGCGGCTCGCGGGGGACCGCTCACCCCGCCGGCTTCGGCGCAGTCGGTCCTGATCGATCTGGGCATCACGAAGCCGCTCGGCAGCAGCGCGCCAGGCGTGGCGTACTTCGACAACCTGTACCTGCCTGAGCCCGCTGGGGCTCCGCTCGGGTCCGTGATCTTCGCGGCCCTCACTGCCCTCTGTGTGTTCTCACCGTTCGGCCTTCGCCGCTTCGCTGCGGACGCCGACCGGCCGGTGTAGGTGAGAGCCGGCTGGTCTAGTCTGCCGGGGCGCCCATGGCAACCCGACGTCGTGTCACGGTTCACTGCATCGGCAACGCCCACCTCGACCCGGTGTGGCGCTGGTCCTGGCAGGAAGGCTACAGCGAGACGCTCGCCACCTGTCGCGCTGCCGTCGATCGGCTGCGCGCGAGCCGAGACTTCATCTTCAGCCGCGGCGAGGCGGCCACCTTCGCATGGATCGAGGAGGTGGACGCGGCGCTCTTCGCGGAGATCCGCGGCTACGTGCGTGACGGTCGCTGGAACGTGATCGGCGGTTTCTGGGAGCAGCCGGATTGCAACATCCCCGGCGGCGAATCCTACGTCCGCCAGGCGCTCTACGGGAAGCGCTGGTTCCGAGAGAAGCTCGGCGTCGAGGTCCGGAGCGGATGGAGCCCGGACGCGTTCGGTCACAACGCGGGGCTTCCGCAGATCCTCGCGAAGAGCGGCTACGACTCCTACTGCTTCTTCCGCCCGGGGCCCGAGGAGAAGCACCTGCCGGCTCCCTTCTTCTGGTGGCAGGGACCGGACGGCAGTCGGGTGCTCGCGATCCGTCCGCCGGCCGGACACTACGCCGCTTGGCAGGACGACCTCGGCGATCTCGTCCGCGAGGCGGCCGCCAAGGCCGACGAGCTCGGCCTCGAGCAGATGCTCGTGTGTTATGGCGTCGGCAATCACGGCGGGGGGCCAACGAAGCGGGCCATCGCGAGCATTCGCGCGCTGCGCGACGATCCGTCCGAGCCGAACGCGATCTTCAGCACCCTCGAGGCCTTCGTCGACGCGATCGGGGCCGACGCAGGGCGATTCCCGACCGTGCGCGGCGACCTCCAGCACCACGCCCCCGGCTGCTACACGACGCACGCCGAGATGAAGCGCTCGAACCGGCTGGCCGAGAACCGGCTCGCGACAGCGGAGCGCTGGTGTGCGCTCGCGGCGATTGCCCTCGGGAGGCCCCATCCCACCGAGGAATTTGCCCAGGCGTGGAAACAGGTGCTCTTCAACCAGTTCCACGACACGCTGGCGGGCACGAGCCTGCCGGCCGCCTACATCGACGCGCGTCATCGCTACGGCGAGGCGCTCTCGATCGCGGCGCGGCTGGAGAACGCCGCGCTCCAAGCGCTGGCGGCGCAGATCGACACGCGCATCGATTCTCGCAGCGAGCCGACAGCCGCGGGGCGTCCCGTCCTCCTCTTCAACCCCTCCTCGTGGGAGCGCACGGATGCCGTCACCGTCCAGTGGGGATGGCCGGGGCCGCCGGGCGACCGCCTGGTCGACGAGCGGGGCGCCGACGTCGCGTTCCAGATGGCGCAGCCGGACGTCTTTCCGGGTGGCCTGCGGATCCACTTCGAAGCGACGCTGCCGGCCCACGGCTACCGCGTCTACCGCTTCGTCAAGGCCGAGCCTGGCGCCGAGGACGCCGCGCTCGCGGGCGAAGCGCCGCGCGCGGGCCCTCGCTCCCTCGAGAACCGCTTCTACGCGCTCGAGTTCGACGCAACCAACGGTGCGCTGGTCCGCCTCTTCGACAAGCGCAGCGTCGTCGAGACCACGCAGGCGCCGGCGTGCACGCTCGTGTTGCTCGACGACCCGGGCGACACGTGGGGACACGGGATCGCGTCGTGGCACGATGAGGTCGGTCGCTTCTCGGGTGCGACGCTGCGCGTGGTCTCGAGCGGCGACAGCCACGCAACGCTTCGCATCGACACGAGCTGGAACCGCTCGCAGGCGCGGCAGGAGTTCACGCTGTACCGCGACAGCCCCCGCATCGACGTCACGCTGACGCTCGACTGGCACGAGCGGAACCGGATGTTGAAGCTCTCCGTGCCGGTCGCCGTACGCGAGGGGACCCTCACCTACGACGGCCCCTACAGCGTCCAGGTGCGCGATCAGGACGGGCGCGAGCAGCCCGGGCAGTCGTGGATCGACCTCTCCGGACGCGCCGCGACGAACGACGGCCGCGACATCGCGTACGGCATTTCCCTGCTGAACGACGGCAAGTACGGCTTCGACTGCCTCGGCAACGATCTGCGCATGAGCCTCGTGCGCTCTCCGATCTACTGCTTCCACGAGCCAGCTCGGCCGGTGCCAGAGGCGGAGTACCTCTTCCTCGACCAGGGGCTCCACACGATCCGCTACGCCCTGCTTCCCCACACGGGAAGCTGGCAGGATGCCGGCACCGTCCGCCACGCGCACGCGCTCGACAATCCTTTCGTGAATGTATTCCAGTATCCCCATGCCGGTCCGTGGGGCCCGTATGGATCGCTGCTTTCGGTCGAGCCGCCGAGCGTCATTGCGACGGCGATGAAGGGCGCCGAGGACGGCGACGCGTCGATCCTGCGCTTGTACGAGACCCAGGGGAGCGCCAGCCGGGCGACGATCACCGTGCCCGACGCGCGGCGCATCGAGACACAGATCGGTGCCTTCGAGCTGAAGACGCTCCGGCTCGAGGCGGACGGTCGGATCCGGGAAGTCGATCTACTCGAGGATCCGCGAACGCCGGCGACCATCTGAAGACCGGCTCGAACCAGGTCACGACTCCCCCCCACGGATGCCGCCCTATTCTGCAGATCGCGACGGGAGCGATTGAGACGCCCCGTCTACCGGATCCTCTCGGTGTATGCCCGCCAAGACAACCGTGCGCGCACCCATCTGGCGCTTGCGAAGGACGCTCGACCGACTGCGCTCGACTCCGGTACTGCACCCGCACGGCTTGCCGGACTCCCGCGCTGCCCACAGCCGGCCAATGCGCGGCAGTGCGTCCTGCGCCCGCTGCGCATTCGCTCTCGAACCGCACAATACCTCGCCCACGAGGCGTGCGTGCTTGTAAGATGACTCGCCAGGACTGTTCGATGTTTGGGGGAGGCCCTCGCGATGATCGCCCGCAATCTCGAAGACCGTCTCCGCGAACCTCTCGGCGAGGCCCAGGCGCTGCCCGGGCGGATCGCAGAGTTGGAGCGCGCGCTGGCGGAGATGGCCGAACGAGTCGCCCGGCTGGAGGCGACGAGCGGTGCGGCGGTCGAGCAGACCCCCGTCGATTCCGCTCGCCGCAGCGTCGCGTCCGCGCCGCCGGTCGCGGCCGAGGCGAGAGAGATCACACCGCTCGTTCTGCCCGGGCTGCCTGAGGGAAGCATCACCCTGGCCGGACGCACGTTGATGGCCGTCGGCGGCGGATTCCTGTTCCGTGCGCTCACCGAGGCCGGCGTGCTGCCGGCCCGTATCGGGCCGCTCGCGGGGCTTGCCTACGCTGCCTGGTGGCTCTGGCAGGCCGAGCGAAGCGCGCGCGCCGATCGCAGGCAGAGCGCGCTCTTCCACGGACTGGCGGCGGCGTTCGTCGCCTACCCACTGATCTGGGAGACGACCGCGCGCCTCGACCTGCTCGCACCGGCAGCGGCGGGTACGGCGATCCTCGCCTTCCTCGGTCTCGGTCTCTTGATCGCCGTGCGCAACGGACTCGGCGCCGTCGCCACGCTGCTCATTGCGGCCAGCGTCGCCAGCGCGCTGGGGCTGTTCTTCGACACGGGCGAGTGGCTCGTCTTCAGCCTGGTGTTGCTGGTCGTCGCGGCAGGCGTCGAGGTGCTCGCCATCACGCAGCACTGGCCAGTGTTGCGCTGGCTGCCGGCGTTGCCGGTCGATCTGGCTGTGCTGGTGCTCGCCTTCAAGGCCACGCGCGAGGGCTCGGAGATCCCCCCGGAGTTCGTGGTGCCGATGGCCCTGGCGCTGCCGGTGGTCTACCTCTCCGGCCTCGGCGGGCGCACGCTGCTGCGCGGCTTGCCCGTCACGGGCTTCGAGATGGTGCAGGTGGTCGTCGCGCTGGTGATCGGCCTCGGCTCGGCCTGGCGCGTGCTCGGAGCCGCGGGCGCGAGCCCGGCGCTGGTGGGTGTGGTCGCGCTCGCGCTCGGCGCGGCGAGCTATGCGACGGCCTTCGTCTTCATCGACCGCCGCGCCGGGCGCGGCCTGAACTTCAACGCCTACATGGCGTTGGCAGTGGCGCTGGTGCTCGCGGGCAGCCGGCTGCTGATGGCCGGTCCGCTGCTGACGTTCGTGTGGCTGGTGCTGGCAGTCGCAACTGTCGCCATCGGCGGGCGTCATGGACGCGTGACGCTGCAGTTCCACGGCGCGCTCTATCTGCTCGCGGCCGCCGCCGACAGCGGCCTCATCGGCTATGCCTACGATGCGTTGCTCGCCGACCCGACTGAACCGCACTCCTCGCTCACACTGGCCGCGGCCGCTGTCGCCGTGGTGGCGGTGGTTTGTTACGCGAGCCTGCTCGCGACGACGCGAACCGGCGCCGGCGCCCGCGCGGACCTCGATCGCGTCGGCGAGACGATGATGGCGGCGCTGGTCGTCCTATCCGCGGCCAGCCTGGCGGCCGGCCTGCTGGAGGGCCCGCTCGTCGCGGCTGGAGGCGAGCCGGCGAGCCGCGCCTTCGTCGCCACCGGCCGCACCGCGGTGCTCGCCGTGCTGGCGGTGGGCCTCGCCTGGGCGGGCCGGCGCTGGTCGCGCCGCGAGCTCATGTGGATCGTCTACCCGCTGCTCGCGATCGGCGGGGCCAAGCTGCTCGGCGAAGACTTCCGCTACGGCCAGCCCTTCACGATGTTCATGGCGCTGGCCTGCTACGGCGCGGCGCTCTTCCTGACGCCGCGCCTGCTGAAGCGCAGCGACCCGGGCTGATCGCAGCGACTCGTCGCGACACGATGCGCAGTCGCAGGCAGTCACAAATCGGAGTCGAGCACATTGGGTGATGATTCTCATGACAAGCCCAGCTGAGAGCGAGATCCACCGGACTCGCACGACAAGTGCCCGTTTCCGCCGGGAATCCTCCGTCAAAATCCGCTCGGGAAGGCGTCACTCAGAGACAGCCGTCGTCTTGCCCAACCGCTCGAACAATTCGGTCTCCGCGGAGACGATCTCTCCGAGTGCCGCATGCGCCGGCTGCCATTCGTCTCTGGTGCTACCGGCTGCAATGGCGGCGAGCCTCGCACCGAGCGACTTCCACGAGGCCGTAGAGCGGTCCATCAACTCCAGCATTCGCTCGGTGACCAACTCGGGCACGACCGCGCGGGCGTGCCGCAGGAACCCCGCATACAGCACGCGGAAGTTGGCGCCCCCGGTACCGTACTTCTCGATCGTGTTCGACGAGTATGTCGCCAGACCGCGCGCATCCGAACGCTCCCGCCACGAGGGCAGGGAAGCGTGCCAGCTGCGCAGCGCCGCGAGGCCCGAGCGGACCTCGGTCGAGGCCCCTCGATTCAGCATGCGCAGGATGTCCGCCTGCGACGAGTCGGTGCCGAGCATACGGCCCGCTGACTTCTCGAGCGCGCGAGCCATCGCTTCCGGGACTGAGCGGCTGACGCGGGTCCCGTCGAACTTGCCCCACAGGTTGTGGGTCGAGATTCCGAGCGGCGGGTTGCGGCTGAGAGCGAGAGCCTCGTAGCTGCACTCTTGTGTGTCTGGAATGATTCGATCAGCGACGAGCGCTCGCCGCCGCTCGTCGTCATAACCGAGCAGCACGTACCGGTGCGAGGGAAAATGGACACGGAAGTCGCGATAGTCGAGGTAGAAAGCGTCGCCGGAGAGCATCGTCGGGTGCCCTTCGTCGACCTCGCGGCGCACGACCTCCCAAGCCCGTGCATTGTCGGGCTCCGGCTGCTCGCGGTAATCGACGCCGAGCGCGTCGGCGATGTCGACTTCCATCGTAACGCTGCGGCCGAACGTATAGATAGCGGGATCGTTCGCCTCGTTTTGGATCAGCAGAAAGTCGAGGCCCGAGCCGATGCCGAACACCTCTTCTTCCGACAGCTCGAGCCCGCAGTAGTGGAACAAGAGGTTCCGCATCGCGGTGCTGCCGCAATGCTCGCCTGGAAGGTTGCGGTAGCCACGGATCGACGCCTTCATCGCGACCGGCATGGCTACGAAATCCCGAAGATGACCGACAGGCCGGCTTTCACCGTGTCGGCGCCTTCGTTCAGATGGGGGAACGGCTCGTCAGGCACTTCGCAACCGAGAAAATCGCAGAGCGGAGCCCAACCCTCCTGGACGCGAAAGACCAACAGCCGGTCCGTGGGGATCTCCTCCTGAACGCGCCGGTTGTGAGCATTGAAGGCGGCGATGCACTGATCATGGTCGGCGTTGGCGCCGATCGAGTGCTCGTGAATCGCCTCCACCACCTGCAGCCACATGTCGAGTCGCGGATTGGCGTGACGATGTGGAGCGAGATGCTGCATCGCTCCGTGCAGGGTCATGAAGCTCTTGTACCAACTCTCGGGGTCACGCAGGTTCAGCACTAGTTTTGCATCGGGGAAAGCCGCGAAAATTTCACGATAGAAGAATGCGGCCGGAGCATCGACCGTGGCCGAGTAGTTCGAGAACAGCGCTTTCCAGTCCATCGGCTTTCGTTCGATGAGAAACGAGTACCAGGCACGCGTGTGATCCTCGTGTAGTGCCACCTCGCCCATGTGATAACAGGGCAGGCCCAAGCGCGTGAGGGCCGCGTGAGTAGAAAGCGTTCCCGTCCGAGGGCAGCCGGCACCGATTACCTTCATCGTTCAATCCTCCTGTCCTTCCTGGCCCTCGCTGCCCGAAGAGAGATCCGCCTTGCGATTCCACGTGCAAATCCCAGGGCGGTCGATGGGCCGCCAGCTTTCGGAAGCTGGGAGAGCCACACCGACTCGAGGCCTCAGCCGCGACACCCTCGCTGGATCAACTGTCGGGCTTCTCCCATCGCAGCCCGTGACCGACGAAGGACTCGAAATCCTGGTCGAACGATACCAGGGTGGCGCCGCGCGAGATGGCAACTGCGGCGAGGTACGCATCGTCGATCGCGCGGCGCAGCGAGCGATGTGAGGATCGGACGAGTTCTGCGAAAAGGTCCCAGCGCAGATCAGCGTCACCGATGACCTCGATACCTGCCTCGATCCAGTCCTGCACCCACGCCATCGCCTCGTCATCGGTCATGCAGCCCGGGAATGCGGGATTGGTCCCGAGCCGCAGGAATTGATGAATCGTGGGCCAGGTGAGGCCGAGTGGCTCGCGGTCGTTGATCGCGTCCTCGAGCCAACGGGCCGCGGGCTCGTGCAGATCGGATGTCGGGTCGATGGCGTAGAAGAGGATCTGGACGTCGGCGATCTTCACCGACGGCTCTTCAGCTCGCGAAGCGTCTGCTCGTCGCTCATTTCACCCGCGAGGCTTCGCGCCCGGGCGATGTCGAAGCCGAATCCCCCCTTGCGCGGCTCGAGTCGGTAGCGTGGCCGTCGCGCGGGGCGCTCCCCCTCGTCCACAGCGCGCTGGAGGAGCCGGTTGAACGCCTCGTTCAGGGAGATCCCTTCGCGAGCGGCGAGGCGTTCGACCTTGCGCCGCGTAGCGGGATCGAGGCGCACGGTCATGCGGACGTCGTTCGCCATCGGAACCTCCGGCGCATGACAGCATAGCTGTCAGTCCAGAAAAGCGCCTGGGCTCAGGGGCATGTCCCGTTCGCTTTTGATCTTGGATGAGCGGCGGCTCCTTGGGGAAGCGTCTCACGCGAGGCTCTTCTCGAGATCGAGTCTCCTCGAGTCCTTCGCGCAGCGAGTTCGCAAGGCCTCGAAGCTGTGACAAGCTTCGACATGGGACTCGAGCAGGCATGAGCAATCGCAATTCGAGAAGTCCCATCCCCAAGCTCTTGCGGGCAGCCTTGACGAAATCCAAACCCGCCCTGCCGGTGGCGTCTACCCCTGTCACGGCCCGGTCGCGTCTGCCGGTGTGGCTGATGGCGGCATTGCTGCTGCTGGTGACGATCGCCCTGTACTGGCCGTTGCGTCGCTTTGAACTCCCAACTCTCGACTGCGATCATTCGCGAGCAGCCCTTCGCCTCTCGACCAGTTGGCCTTTGGTGCGGGAGAAACTCCCGTTCTTTGCCCTCGCGGCGGGGAACTCCGGGGGGGCAAGCCCCCCCGAACCCCCATGTACACTTGAGCGTGAAAGAGTCCAGGAGGGACCTGGACACGAAGGCGATTCCCTGATCACGGAACCGGAGCAGGCTCACACCTTAACGTGGCCCGGTAGTGGTCCAAAGAATGGGGTCCACCTCACGGGATGCTGGTGCCCGTGATCGGGTTGGTAGCAAATGGGCGAACAGGCGATGGGGGATCGGTATACCTACATTCCGTCTCTGGGGTGCGTATGAACTGACCCGACGCTGGCGTCACCCTGTGATGTTGTCGTCGGTTGCGGCTTCGGTAGCGATCGTCCTGTGCATGGCGTCGACGCAGCGACAGCTCGGGTATTGGCAGGACAGTGAAGCCCTATTCCGGCATGCGCTCGCGGTCACGGAGAACAACTATCTCGCGCACTTCAACCTCGGCATGGCCTTCGACGAGAAGGGCCAAACCGACGAGGCGATCTGCCAATTTCAGGAGGTCATTCGCCTGAAACCTGATCATGTCGAGGCGCGCAACAATTTGAGAAAAATCTTGGAGCTGAAAAACAAATCGAACGTGCCTACAGCCGATCCCGTGAAGCCGTGAAACCTCAGCCTGCGTTTCGAGGCATTGTCAACGCCATCTAGAGATGTCCGGTGCTCTGCGCGTCCACCGACGTCCACGGTGCGCCTGGCGATCCACGACACAAAGCCCCAGCGCGCTGAGACGCGGGTCGCATGGTGCTTGCGCGGCCGGGATCTCGAATCGGCAGAAATAATTGCCGTTGATCGCCCGACCCGTCGCAGCGTCGCACTCGCTCGAGGATCGCAGTTCCGCGCCTGGGCGCGGAGCATCAGCTGCCCGGCAACGCGGCCTTGATCTTGTTCAGCGTGTCGATGTGGCCCTGGAGCTCGGTCACGTTCTTCTGGAGGCCGGTGATCGTCGTACCGAGCTGCGCGGCGGTGCCCAGCGGCCCGCCGGAGCTCGCTGCCTGCTCCATCGCCTTCTTGCCCATCTCGCCCATCTGCGCCTCGGCCGTCGGCTGCGTGACCGCGCCGACCAGGTAGCCGGTCCCGAACACCGCCACGAGGGCTCCGATCCGGATCGCAGTTCGCATGGCTCTTCCTCCCGACGCCGCGCGGGATCGCGCGGCGCGATGAAGCGATAGCCTCATCGGGCGGCCCCGGCCAACTGCCCTTCTCAGGCGACGGTGCTCATCTACTCAGCACTCGAATACCAGGGTCGCCGGCCACCGATCGAGCGTGACGCGCGCCGGCTCGACGCTCGCCATGCGCTGGCCATCGACCGTAACGCGCACGAGCGGCCGTGACAGCGGTGCATGCACGACGATGCCGCCGGGCGGCGTCTCGAGGTCACCGGAGAACGCGACTTGAAGAGTTTCGTGCCCCTGTCGCGACATCGTGTATGACAGGCGGCCGTACCAGGTCGGCAAGCTGCTCGACCGCGATCGCCGCGCCGACGTCGAGCCAGGCGGCGGGAACGCCCGACGGCCAGCACCAGCGATCCGTTCGTCGGATGCTCGTACGCGAACAGGCTCAGCACCGCGAGCACCCACTCCGCGCCGATCCATGTGTGCGGCACGTCGCCGAGATGACCCGGGCTGCGCGGATCGCGCCACGAGATCTCGGGCCACTGATTCCACGCGCGCGGGCGGCGGTCGGCCAGGAAGAAGTCGAGCAGCTCGTGCGCCTCGTCCACGCGCCCGAGGCGCACCAGCGCGCCGAGATTGCGGATCTCGTAGGCCGTGTAGTTGTTCCAGTCGATCGTGCCGTCGCGGCGCTTGCGGAAGCCGCGGAGGTACTCGTCGTAGGTGTAGGCCAGTGCGGCGGGCGGAAGACGTCTCGGCCGCATCGGTGGTCGTGAGTGCCGTCGCGGTGGCCGTCACGTCGAAGTCGGCCCACTCGACGGAGCCCGGCACGTAGGCGAGACCGCGCTGCGCGATGGTCGTCTCGATCGACGCGTACAGACAGCTGCGCAGATCGTCGCGCAGCTCGCCGAGCCGTCGCTCCTGCGCGGTGTCGCCGAGCACGCGCGCCAGGTGCGCCGCGTCGCCGATCCCGCGCAGCGCCCAGAAGTCGTCCCAGTAGGCGTGGACCGGCTGCGCGAGGTAACCCTCGTGGCTGACCGATTCGGGCAGGATGCCGTAGCACGCCTTGCGATCGCCCGAGGCGAACTCGCGCCCGAGGCGCTGATTGCGCAGCGACTCGATGATAATCGACCGCCCGCAGCACAGCGGGCCACAGCTCCGCGAGGAGATCGCGATCGCGCGTGAAGCGGAAGTACTCGGCCACGAGGAACGCCAGCTGGCCGTGACTGTCGTGCTCCGGACAGCCAGTCGGGCCCCTCGCGATCGACGGCGCACGGCACGTTGCCGTCGGCCTTCTGATACGGCGCGTACCAGCGCAGGAAGTCCCGCACCTCGTCCGCGCAGCCCATCCGGAGCAGCGCCGCGCCCATCATCGCGCCGTCCCGGATCCACGATCGCGTGTAGCGCCGCGGTCCGGGCTGGAGCGCAGGCCCGTCGCGGTTGATCAGGATGTGAGCGGCCGCGGTGCGCAGCGCGTCCACGCAGGGACGCGCGGCACCGCCGACGCGGAGTTCCAGCCGTCCGAGCTTCTCCCGCCACGCCGAGGTGGCGCTCTCGAAGTTCGCCGCGCCGCCGATCCGTTGCAGCTCGGCGAAGTCGGCGCGTGCGGGGTCGTGCGCGCCGAAGGGTGCCGCGACGAAGTACTCGCGCGCGGCGCCGGGTGCGAGCTCGAGATCGAAGCGAAGCGCGCCCGACGCGTGACGGAACGCGTCGCGCACCTGATCCCGCGGCGGCACTTCCCCGCGCTCGAGAAATCGCATGACGCCGCCCTGCTCGAAGGCCGCGGCGCCGAAGCCGTCCGGCGGTTCGAGCGGGATCACCGGCTTGCGCTCGTCGACCCACACTGCGCCGGCGTGCCAGCGCAGTTCGCCGATCGGGCACGCGCCGCCCAATCCCCGGAACGCCTGCCACGGCGGCGTTGACCTGGTACGGGCGCAGCGCGCAGAAGAAAGTCACCGCGCGCGAGATGTCGCGGGTATTCTCGATCCGGTAGCGAACGTACAGCACCGGCCCAGCGGGCGCCGCCGTCGCGAACGCGGTCGTGGTGAGAACGAAGCCGTTCGCGCGCCACTGCGAGGACGGAATCGGCAGCGAGCGCTTCGACGAGCTGCTGCGAGATCTCGGCGTCCGCCCAGGTGACGAGCTGGCCGTCCGCGAACAGGAACGGCTCGAGCGAAAAGCTGCCGCGATCGACCTCGAGCAGCCCCTCCTCATTGAGCAGCGCCGAAGCAGAACCGCTCGCGACGCCGATCGGCGTCCAGTAGCTCTGTTCGCGAACGAGCCAGCGCGGGTGGAGGCCGCGCCGCTGCTCGGCGCGACGTTGTGGAAGAACTCGTCGGGGGTCCGCGAGAAGTCGTTCGGCCGCACGCC
Organism: uncultured delta proteobacterium; assembly: GCA_963801625.1. Lineage (GTDB taxonomy): Bacteria > Myxococcota_A > UBA9160 > UBA9160 > PR03 > PR03. Next base: position 170,306 of record CAWDFQ010000007.1, on the reverse strand, counting down.
GATCGCGGTGATGCCGAAGCCGGCACCGCCCTGCGTCTCGAGCAGGTCGAGCCGGACGAAGCGCGACGCGCCGCCCGGCAGCGACACGTAGTTGCGATCGCCTTCGGCCTGCGCTGCGGCCCAGGCACGCGTCCACGTCGTGCCGTCGTTCGAGGTCTGGACCTCGAACGCGCGCGCGCCTCCGCGCGGACTCCCAGTCGACGACGAGGCCGCCGTACTCGCGCTCCGCCTGGAAGTCGAGCGCGATCCACTGCGGGCCGCGGCGCCGGCTCGCTGCGCCAGCTCGTCCGCGGCGAGCCGTCGAGAACCGACGCCGGATCGTGTCCGGGCAGCGCGCTCGACGCGCGCACCTCGGGCGGCGCCTTCGGCTCGAGATCCTCGAAGCGCAGGTCCGCGAGCCAGACGCTGCCCTTGCCGCCCGGGCCGGCGGCGATCGCGATCTCGATCGCGCCGAGCTCGCGCATCGCGCCGCCGCCGGCCGGTCCCCAGGCGAACTCGACCTCGCGGCTGCGGATCCGCAGCGGTCTGCCAGTCGGCCGGAAACTCGAACGCGTCGCGATGGAACCACCACACGTTGCGTCCGGACGGATCGGCGAGCTTGAGCTCGAGTTTGTTGGCCGGCGCCGCGCCGCGCACCTGGAAGCGGATCGCCCAGCTGGGCGGCATCGCGCGCTGGAAGAGCTTGCGCGCGACGACGAAGCCGCCGCCGCCGTGGAAGTCGAAGTCGAGGCGCATCGCGCTGGCCGTGCGGGCCGTCGTCCCGGCGTGATCGTGAGCTGCGCCTGCCCCGACGCGATCGCGCTCCAGCCCGAGAGATCCCGGAAGGCGTCGAGCACTTCGCCTGCTTCGGTGTCGTCCGTCGGCACCGTCATCGCTCCCCAGCATCAGCGAAGCTCCACGACGAGCGTGTTGCCGCTCGCGACGAGCCGCTGCGCGCAGCACGTCCATCGACACGACCGCGCCGCCCGCGCGGTACGGGTTCGCCTCCGACTCGAAGGCCAGCGGCGCGCCGTTCAGCGTGAGCGCGGTCGGGCCGTGGCCGCGTTCGCGAATCGCGTAGACGACCTCGACGCGGCATGCCGGCCACCTCGATGCGCGGCGCGCAAGCCGTCGAGCGATCGCGGCAGCACCGGATCGATCGCGAGTCGCGACTGCGACTGGCGCAGTCCGAGCAGCGCGCCGCGGATCAGCTGCGTCGCGATCCCGGCGCCGCTCGAGTAGACGCGCCAGCCGCCCTCCACCGCGACCGCGCCGGCCTTCAGCTCGTCGTAGCGCGACGCCGCGTCGTAGCGATCCGCGAAACACGCGTCGGAGCTCGACGTGTAGCAGTTGAGCCTGGCGCGGGCGCGCGCGGCGCGACCGCCTCGCGCAGGCCGATCGGGTTCGCCTGCCGCAGTGCGAGAAAGAGCCGCGTCGGCGTCGCCCCAGTGCGCCATCGCCTCGGCGTAGCGGAGGTGCGCGTGCGTGTACATGATGCCGATCTCGCGGCCGAAGAACGTGCTGCTCTCGGCGCGCTGGAAGTGGCGCTGCAGCCCGCCGTGGTACGGCGGCGGGCGATCGAAGAGGCGCGCGCCGTCGGGCGCGAGCAGGTGCTCGCGGATCAGCGCGACGTGCGCACGCGCCTGCTCCGGCGTGAACAGGTCGGAGAGGATCGCGTGGATCATCGGCAGCAAGCGGATAGTGGATTCCGGTGCTCTCGTCGCTCGGGTGCAGCAACCGCTCGATGCCGCCGTCCTCGCGGAAGTAGCGTGAAGCCCGCGAGCACGCCGTCGCCGATCAGCAGGCGCTGGAACTCGTCGCGAACCTGCGCGGCCGTCGCCTCGAGCGCAGGCGCGTGCTCGCCGCGTCCGAGCTGGCGCAGTGCAGCGGCCAGCGTGCGCAGCGTCTGCACCTGGAGCGTCACGGTCCACGCGCTGCACAGCCGCTCGCGCATGGCGGGATCCACCGGCTGGAGCGAGTCGTTCCAGTCGCCGTGGCCGTACGCCGCGAGCCGCGTGCCCGGAATCACGCGCGTGCGCGATCGACGCGAGCGCGCGCTCGACGTGCTGCCAGATCGTCGCGTGCTCGGCGTGTGTCGTCGCCCTCGCGCGTGGAAGAACGGCACCGGCTCGTCGAGAAGCGCTGCGTCGTCGGACGCGAGCAGATACTGCGCGAGCGCGAGCACCGGCCAGAAGACGATGTCGCCGTGCGAGTCGCCGGGCCGGATGTTCCGCTCGCGCTCGAAGAACATGAACCACTGCGGCCAGTCGCCGTCCGGGTTCTGGTTGCGGAAGACGCGCAGCAGCAGGTCGCGCACCGGCTGCGCAGCGACCCAGCGAGAGCAGCAGCTCGACGGGCCCCTGGCAGACGTCGCGCGTGCCCCAGCCGCCGCCCGAATACTGCTCGAGGCCCGCGCGGCGCGAGGTAGTGGATCAGCGCGTCGTGCGCGAACCACGGCAGGATCTCCTGGATGTCGCGCGATGTCGGCGGCGAGTGGCGTACCCGCGACCGGCTGCAGCCGCAGCGGGCCGGTCATGTCGCGCCAGAAGCGGTCGGCGCGCTCGCGATCCGCAGCGCGGTCGCGTCCGGCGCGAACTCCGCCGCTTCGCGCGCGCCGAATCGACGCGCTCGGAATCGACGAGATGGCCGGTGATGCGGAAGCCGACGATCGTCGACGCGGCCGTCACGAGCACCAGGAAGGGCTGATTCCGCCCGCGGCCGTCGGCGAAGAGCAGCTCGTCGCCGCCCAACGCTTCGATGGCAGTGCCGCGCACGGGGTCGATGCGGAAGCAGCCGTACGGAAAGCGCCGGCCGACGTCGCTGTCGGGCGGAGCGCCGAGCGCGACGCCCCGCTCGTCGCGCACCGCGCGCAGCGGAACCGCGTCCGCACCGTCGTCGCCACCGAGCGCCACGTGGCTCGACACCAGGAAGCGGCAAGGCGCGCCATCCACGACTTCGATCTCGAGCAGCAGCTCGTGGCGGGAGACCGCCGCCCGGCTGCGCACCTCGATCCGTCCGCCCGCGTGCTGGTAGATCCAGCGACAGCCGCTCGGATCCATCTCGAACGCGGAGGGCACGTCGAGCAGCTGCCAGCCGTCGGCGCACTCGACGAAGACGCGCTGGCCGTGCGAGCGGAACAGGCCGAGATAGCTGTGCGTCGTGGACAGGAAGCGATTGATGCTGACGTGGCCCTGCGTGACCATCGAGTGGAACACGCCGGCCATCCACGCGCGTCGACGTGAGCGACGCCTCGTCGGGAACGAGACGCGTCGCCCGTCCGCAGGATCTGTCCGTGCGGTCGCAGCACGCCGCGCTCCTTGGCAGCGAGCACCACGTGCCGATTCGCGCCGGTGAAGAAGGAGTGGAGCTGCCCGTCCTCCCGCTCGACGTGGCGCAGCTCGCTGCCGAAGAGGTCGGTGATCTCGCGCTCAGCGAGGTCGCGGCATGCGAGTCGCGTGCCAGCGCTGAACAGCGTCGGCGACGGCGCGGTGAAGTCCTGCTCGGGCGCGTCCGTCGCTGCCGGGCTGCAGCCTCGGGCAGCGCGAGCGCGCGATCGACGAACGCGAGATCCGCGGCCGACGTCGCATCGGGATGATCGGGCTCGAGCCAGCCGAAGAATCCCCGCTCGGCACGCGCGCCCGGCTCGAGCCGCACGCGCGGCGTCCTGCAGCACCGCCATCGCGTGCTCGTGCTGCTGGCGCTTTCCGGGCAGCGCGTCGCTGCGCAGACCCGCCGGGCCGTCGCCGCCGCGGCCGCTCACGCCGTGAAACTGGAGCGCGTCGGTCGCGAAGCTGGTGGCGCGATCCGAGCGAACCGAGCACGGCCCACGGGTGGCGGCCGCCCACCGACAGGTTCTGGCGCACCGCCAGCACGGTGCCGCGCTCGCGATGCGCGAGCGGCGTGTGATCGAGGTACTGGCTGACGTAGTACTCGTTCTGCCGGACGGCGCCGTAATCCGCGAGCGCCAGGTCCTGGGCGTGGATCAGATCGACCGTCAGCGGCGCGTCGCCGACGTTCTCGAGCGCGACGTGCCAGAACCACGCGGGCGCCGACTGCGCCAGTCGCAGCGACGAGCTGGAAGCGGATGCCGTCCCATTCGCCGCGCGCCGTGAAGCCGTCCTCGCGGATCCGGTAGTGCGCGGGGCTGCGCGGACCGAGCAGCGGGATCGCTTCGTTGCGCCCGTCTCGCCGACGCAGATAGAGGTTGGTCGGGCCCGCCCTCGATCTCGTTGCCCGGGAACAGGTTGACGATGACGTCGCGATGGTCGATCCGCCGCAACGAGCCGTTGGCGTTGACCTGCACGCGCAGGTCGGATGCGCTGGTGATGGAAACGGGCATCGTCATGGGGCGTCCTGTGGTCGGTTCGTTCGCAGCGTCGTCGGTTCTCTTCGCGTGCGAGTTCAGGTGGCCTCGAGCGCGACGTGACCCCCGGCACTCTCGCTGAGCGTCCAGCGGCGCGGCAGGCGCTCGAGGGCACCGGGCCGCTCGGCCACGACGAGCAGCGCGGCGTTCGGCATCTGTTGCGCCAGCACTTCGTACACCTTCGCCTCGGTCGCATCGTCGAGGTCCGAGGTCGCCTCGTCCGCAGCGCCACCTCGATCCGCTCGTCCGGGAAGGCGCCCGGCGCGGACGGATAGCAGACCGCCGCGGTAGGCGTGCGGACCGATCCAGCGCGTGATGTAGTGGCCGGTGAACCAGCGCCGCCAGCGCACCCGGATCAGCTGCGTGACCCATTCGGAATAGCTGGGCACGACGACCGCGAGCAACATGAACGCGATCATGGTTCCGATGCCGCGGCGGAAGCCGGCGAGATCGCGCGCGCCGAGCGCGTAAGTTGACGTCCCTGGACGGTCGGCTTCTGCGCAGGCGACATGCGCCCTCCCCTGTTGGCCGGCCATCATCGCGCGAATCGGCCGCGCCCGCGCCGCGGCACCGGGCCATTTCGACGACGGAGACCGCCATGCCGCGACGGCGAGCGTGAGCATCATAGGGGTACGGCATCTTCGAACGGGTGCGTCAGTCGGCAGGAAGGAGGAAGATGCTGCGCGACAGCGCGAGGTGCCGGCGTTCGAGTTCCATGCGGTCCGAGTATGCCGTGCCCAAGGCCGCCTGCATTGGCAGGGACGGATCCGGTTCGTGTAAACCTATTCCGATCGATGGCACTCGCATGCCTCGACGACTCGCGCCGCTGACGACTGCTCTCCGCTTCGCTCTCGCCGCGCCCGGCGGTGGCGCGATCCATCCCGCGCTGCGTCGCCAGGAGTCGCGCGGGGCCGCAACACATGCAGGAGTCGGACATGCAACTGGGAATGATCGGACTGGGCCGGATGGGCGCGAACATGGTTCGCCGGCTGATCGGCGGCGGCCACGCGTGCGTCGTCTTCGACCGGTCGCCGAAGGCCGTCGCGGCGCTCGGGAAGGAGAAGGCGCTGGGCGCCTCCTCCCTCGCCGACTTGGTCGCCAAGCTCGCGAAGCCCCGGGCCGTCTGGCTGATGGTCCCGGCGGCCGTCGTGGACCAGACGATCGCCGACCTCGGGCCCCTCCTCGAGCGAGGGGACATCCTGATCGACGGCGGGAACTCGTACTACGTGGACGACATCCGGCGCGCGAAGGAGCTGGCCCCGCACGGGATCCACTACGTGGACGTCGGGACGAGCGGCGGCGTCTGGGGGCTCGAGCGCGGCTACTGCATGATGATCGGCGGCGAGCCCGCCGTCGTGAAGCATCTCGACCCGATCTTCAAGCGGCTGGCCCCGGGTCGGGGCGACATCCCGCGGACGCCCGGACGCGAGAAGGCCCGAGGCACCGCCGAAGAGGGCTATCTCCACTGCGGCCCAAACGGGGCGGGCCATTTCGTCAAGATGGTCCACAACGGGATCGAGTACGGACTGATGGCCGCGTACGCCGAGGGGCTCAACATCCTCCAGCACGCGAACGTCGGCAAGGCGAGCCGCGAGGTCGATGCCGAGACGACACCGCTCCGCAACCCCGAACACTATCACTACGATCTCGACCTTCCCGACATCGCCGAAGTGTGGCGGCGCGGAAGCGTCGTTTCGTCCTGGCTCCTCGACCTGATGGCCATTGCGCTGCTCGAGTCGCCGGATCTGGCGGACTTCTCGGGTCAGGTCTCGGACTCGGGCGAGGGACGCTGGACGATCCTCGCCGCAATCGACGAAGGGGTGCCGGCCGAGGTCCTCACCGCCGCGCTCTACGAGCGCTTCAGCTCGCGCGGCGAAGCCGATTTCCAGAACAAACTGCTCTCCGCGATGCGTTACCAGTTCGGCGGCCATCGCGAGAAGCCGTCGAAATGACGAGCGAGAGGAACGCTCCGCGGTCGGACGCCCTCGTCTTCTTCGGGACGAAGGTGAGCCGCTAGTGGGACCCACGATGGAGGCTCGGATCCTCTCCGACGCCGATGCCGTCGCCAGAGCGGCCGCCCAGGTGATCGCTGCTGAAGCGCGTGCCGCGGTGAGAGCGCGCACGCGGTTCGTCGTGGCGGTCAGCGGTGGCCATACGCCGTGGCAGATGCTGCGTGCGCTGGCTGGCGAGGATGTGCCGTGGACAGGCGTTCACGTCGTCCAGGTGGACGAACGCATCGCGCCCGCCGGCGATCCCGACCGTAACCTCACGCACCTGCGCGAGAGTCTGCTCGAGCATGCGCCGCTGCCGGTGGAACACATCCACGCCATGCCCGTCGAAGAGGCCGACGTCGAAGTCGCCGCCCGCGGCTACGCGCGCGTCCTCGAGCAGATCGCTGGCACACCGCCCGTGCTCGACGTCGCGCATCTCGGGCTCGGGCCGGACGGACACACGGCCTCTCTGGTCCCCAACGATCCCGTTCTGGACGTCATCGACCGGGATGTCGCGCTGACTGGCGTCTACATGAAGTGGCGACGGATGACGCTCACGTATCCAATGCTCAATCGCTCGCGGCGCATTCTCTGGGTGGTGACCGGAGCGGAGAAACTCGCGATGTTGCCCCGCCTGCTTGCGGCGGACGCATCGATTCCGGCCGGGCGGGTGCGCCAGGACCACGCCCTGATCCTGGCCGACCGCGCGGCGGCCCAGCGGCTCGAGATGCCCGAGATCGGCCGAGGAAACCGCCCCGTCATTCGAGGATGAGCACCATGACCAACGAAGAACTCGATCGACTGTCGATCAACACCATTCGCACCCTGTCGATCGACGCAGTCCAGCAGGCGAAGTCCGGACACCCGGGCACGGCGATGGCACTGGCGCCGCTCGTCCACACGAGTTCGGCGGCCATCTCGAGAAGCCGTCGAAATGACGAGCAATAGGAACTGCCCGCGGTCATCCGACGGGGCGTCCGACCGCGGAAGCGCGAGAAGAGCGCGAAAGAGTGCGGTGTCATGAGCGACACGCTGCCGATCGTCTATCTCGCGCGGCACGGCGAGACCGCTTGGAGCCTGACCGGCCAGCACACGGGGCTGACCGATCTCCCGCTGACCGAACGCGGGGAACGGAACGCCCGGCGGCTCGGAGAGCGCCTCGCCGGACTGACCTTCGCGAAGGTCTTCTCGAGCCCCCTCGAGAGAGCCCTTCGGACCTGCGAACTTGCGGGCTTCGGCGGCGTCGCCGTCGTCGACCCGGACCTCGTCGAGTGGGACTACGGCGAGTACGAGGGAATTACCACGGCGGAGATCCGGAAGAAGCGCCCCGACTGGCAGCTGTTCCGGGACGGCTGTCCGGGCGGTGAGACGCCGCAGCAGGTCGGCGCGCGGGCGGACCGCGTCATCACCCGCATCCGGGCGGTCGACGGCGATGTCCTCGTGTTCTCGAGCGGCCACTTCATCCGCGTCCTGGCCGCGCGCTGGCTCGGTGCCGATCCGGGGGCCCCCGGCCGGCACTTCCTCCTCGGAACCGCGAGCCTCAGCGCCGTCGGCTACGAGCACGACCTCACACGCCCCGTGATCCGTCTGTGGAACGACGACCACCATGTCGGCGAGTGAACCAGCATGGCGAAGCGAAGAGAAAGGTGACCCGATGAAAGCGACCAAGCTGCTGCACGACCTGGGCCAGAGCATCTGGCTCGACAACATCACGCGCGACCTCCTCGACACCGGGACGCTCAATCGGTACATCGACGAGCTCTCCGTGACCGGCCTGACGTCGAACCCGACGATCTTCGAACACGCGATCAAGAACAGCTCGGCGTACGACACCGCGATCCGGGCGGGTCTCGCGAAGGGAAGGTCCGGCGAAGAACTCTTCTTCGACCTCGCGCTCGAGGACATCACCCGGGCGGCCGACCTGTTCCGGCCGATCTGGGAGCGGACCGATCGCGTCGACGGCTGGGTCTCGCTCGAGGTGTCGCCCCTCCTCGCCTACGACGCAAAAGCCAGTGGCGTCGTGGAAGGAGCTGATGGCGGTGATCGCCTCGAAGAGCGCCGCGCTGAAGTAACGGTGAGAGAGGGATGCCGGATGGGAGACAACGCCAACGCGTTCGTAGGGGGATTCCGACTTTGGGAGAACGCCAGGAAATGAGCACGGTGCCGACCCCGCTGACCAGCCGCCCGGCGTGGAGGGCGCTCGAGACGCACGCCCGGACGATGCGCGACCTTCATCTCCGGACGCTCTTCGGTGACGACCCGGCGCGCGGCGAGCGCCTCACCGCCGAGGCAGCCGGGCTCTTCCTCGACTACTCGAAGAACCGTGTCACCGACGAGACGATGCGGCTTCTCGTCCAGCTGGCGCAGGAGTCGGGGCTGAGAGCCCGGATCGACGCCATGTTCCGGGGCGAGAAGATCAACGTCACCGAGAACCGCGCCGTCCTACACGTCGCCCTACGCGCGCCGCGGGACGCCTCGATCGTGGTGGACGGGGAGAACGTCGTGCCGGAGGTGCACGCCGTCCTCGACAAGATGGCGGGCTTCGCCAACCGCGTCCGCAGCGGCGAGTGGAAGGGTCATACCGGCAAGCGCATCCGGAACGTCGTCAACATCGGCATCGGCGGCTCGGACCTCGGCCCGGTGATGGCCTACGAGGCGCTCCGCCACTACAGCGAGCGCTCGATGACCTTCCGGTTCGTGTCGAACGTCGACGGCATCGACTTCGTCGAAGCGACGCGCGACCTCGACCCGGCGGAGACGCTCTTCGTCGTGTCGTCGAAGACCTTCACGACGCTGGAGACGATGACCAACGCGCAGAGCGCGCGCGACTGGTCGCTCGCGGGGCTCGGCGGCGACGTCGAGGCCGTGGCGAAGCACTTCGTCGCCGTCTCGACGAATGCCGAGAAAGTGTCGGCCTTCGGCATCGACACGACGAACATGTTCGGGTTCTGGGACTGGGTGGGCGGCCGCTACTCGATGGACTCGGCGATCGGCCTGTCCACGATGATCGCCGTCGGCCCGGCGAACTTCCGCGCGATGCTCGACGGCTTTCGCCAGATGGACGAGCACTTCCGCAGCGCGCCGTTCGAGAAGAACCTGCCGGTGCTGATGGGGCTGCTCTCACTCTGGTACAGCGACTTCTTTGGCGCCCAGACGGTGGCGGTGCTGCCGTACGAGAACTACCTGAAGCGCTTCCCGGCCTATCTCCAGCAATTGACCATGGAGAGCAACGGGAAGCGCGTCACGCTCGACGGCGAGACGGTGAACTGTGACACAGGCTCGATCTACTGGGGCGAACCCGGCACCAACGGGCAGCACTCGTTCTACCAGCTGATTCATCAGGGCACGCGACTGATTCCGTGTGACTTCATCGCCTTTGCGCATGCGCTCACGCCGCTGGGCCGGCACCACGACATCCTGCTGGCGAATGTGTTTGCCCAGACCGAGGCGCTCGCCTTTGGCAAGACGCCCGAGCAGGTGAGGTCCGAAGGCACCCAAGCCGCGCTGGTTCCGCATCGCGTCTTCGAAGGCAACCGACCGTCGAACACGATCCTGGCCGACCGGCTCACGCCGGAAACACTGGGCAGCTTGGTCGCCCTCTACGAGCACAGCGTCTTCACCCAGGGCGCCATCTGGAGCATCAACTCCTTCGACCAATGGGGCGTCGAGCTCGGGAAGGCGCTCGCGCAGCGCATCATCCCGGAGCTCGAGGCCGAGAACGCGCCGCGGCTGGAGCACGACAGCTCGACCAACAACCTCATCCGGCGATACCGCAGGATGCGATCGGGCCTGTGAATCTCACGGCTCCCAACGAGCCGCATGGATCCCGCGTTCGTCAGGCGGGCTTGACGCAGACGAAGCGGCCGAGCGCCATCTTCCGCTGGGCAAAGTGGATGTCCATCTTCTCGCGCTCCAGGCGCTCGAGGTGGGCCTTCCGCCCATGGGCCTCCACGAACTTCGCGACGTCGTCGGCATCCCCGGCACCGACCCGCTGGATGAAGCTCGACAGGCCCCGGCTGATGGATTCGGAATCCCCGGCGACCGCGTAGTCGCAGCCGACCTCCTCCTGGCTCACGATCTCGAAGCCCGCGGTCGCGAGCAGCGAGGGGTAGCTCTCGAGGGTCTCCACGCCGGGGAAGGACCAAGCCTCACAGAAAACGCGAAGCTCCTCGGGAGTGATGAACTCCCCGCGCAGCCAATCGGTGAACACGAGATGGCCACCGGGGCGAAGCACCCGGAAGCACTCGGCCAGCAGGCGGGGCCGGTCCGGGACGTGGCAGAAACCATCCTGGCTCCACACCAGGTCGAACGCACCGGCTTCGACGGGCAGCTCGAGGGCACTGCCCTGCCGGAAGCTCACGAGCGGCTCGGCGTCGGTGCCCTCGGTGACCTTCCGAGCGAAGTCGATCGAGCGCTGCGTGATGTCGATTCCGGTGATCCGGCAGCCGAAGCGGCCGGCGACGTATCGGGTCGGCACCCCCCAGCCGCAGCAGAGGTCCAGCAGACGCCACGACGAATCGACGCCGAGGCCCTCCAGCTTGTCGGCGAGCGCTTCGGTCGCGTGCTGAAAGCCCAGGTGGTAGTGGATGAAGCCCTGGATCTGGCCCTGGGCATCGAGCAGATCGTTGATGTGCGTGTAGAGTCCGGCCGCACGCAACACCTGCTCGCTGATCGAAGGGGCCGACTGCGTCTGCGGGTCGCTCATCGGAGTCGAGTCCTGCGGCGTCGTGAGTACGCCCGCGCCCTGCCGGCGGGGTAGTTCGTCGCCGATCTCGATCCAGGGGACGAGCGACTCGATGCACTGGTGGCCAGCAGGGGCGGTATCGATCTCGCCCTGGACGGGTCCGCGCACGATGTACATCACGTCCGGCGTTCTCGACGAATCGCCGAACAGGGAGCTACCGCACGCGCTGCAGAACAGCCGACCCGCGTGATCCGAGGACTGGTAGCGCTGCAGGTGATCGTTGCCCGCAACGATGCGGAGGTGGTCCTTCTGGATCGCGAACCACGTCGTGTAGCCGGCACCGTTCCAGCGGCGGCACATGGTGCAGTGGCAGTGCACCGTGCCGAGCGTCGGAAGCTCGATCTCGTACCGGATCGCCCCGCACAGGCACGCCCCGCGGACCGGATTCTCGGGCGTGTTCTGGCCCATGGGCGGCGCAGCCTATGCGGTCGAGCCGGGCGGGTCAACCGTGCGCGGCGAGGTTCTCAGCCTCCGGCAAACCTGGGGCGGTTCAACATCTCACGGGAGAACCGATGTGAGCATGAACGCCTTCCTTCACGTGTTCGTCCTCGGCCTTTGGGGCGGGTGCGTAGCGGTCGAGATGCTGCTGGAGAGCGCGGCGCGGTCCCAGCCGGAGCTCAGGGTGCAGGTCGCCCGCTACCACGCCGCGATCGATCATTTGATCGAGATCCCGATACTGATCGCGGTCCTCGTGACGGGCCTCCTCCTCCTCCGTGTGGAGCTACTGCACGGCTGGTATCTGGTCCTGGTCACCTCGGGCTCGACTGCCGTCTTCATCAACTTCCTGTGCGTGATCCCGGTAATGCGTCGCAGACGGGCGGCGGATGCCGGGGAGATGTCACGAGTCGATGGCGAGTCGCGCTGGATCTTCCGGGCATTCTTTGCGGGATCTGCCGCGGCATCGATCGCGCTCTTCTCCGCCGCGGTCATTCGAGGGTGGGCTTGATCCGGTAAGCCCGGGCTCTGCCGTTCGCCGCAGGCGTGTTGGCGCAGAGGATGTCGATGTTCAGGCTGCTGAGCGCGCGGCGGGAAGCCTTCGCGTGGCGCGGGTCCCTCGAAGACAAGCCGAAACACGCGCGCCGTTTCTATGCGGTCGTGGCCACCGCGATGCTCGTTGGACTCCTGCTCGACGTCGCCGGCTTCAATGCGGTGGCGATGCTCTTCGGGTCCGCCGTGGTGAACGGCGTCCTGGCGCCGCCGCTACGCTGACCGACTCGAAGTTCGCACAGGTGAAGTAGCGTTGCCTATTTCCGCCGAGCGGCTTGCTCGGCGCCGTTAGGAGGAAGTCCGAAAGGAAGTAAGAAAGGAGAATAAACATGCCAGGGTTCGGATCACCCTTTTCAGGGTTAGCAAACGACAGGAAGCTCACGCATGAGGAGCTCGTCAGAGCAATTCGTTTCATGATGGCCGCGGAGTACGAAGCGACTCAGTTTTACATGCAGCTTGCCGAGTCAACCGACAACAAGCTCGCCGTGAAAGTGCTCAAGGAAATTGCAGACGAGGAACTTGTACACGCGGGAGAGTTTCGGGGATTGCTCCGCGAGCTTGCCCCCGATGAAGAAGAGCTCTATGCGAAGGGGGCAAAAGAAGTAGAAGGAAAAATCAAGAAGATGAAGTAACGGATTGCCTTGAACAATTCCGTCACGCTCTTCAGCTGCTTCGCCATTCCCCATACCGAAACAGGAGCCACATCATGACCGAAAAGACCGCCGTCGTGCACTGGGAAGGCCAAGGCAAGAAGGGCCAGGGCAAGATAAGCACCGAGACCGGTGCGCTGAAGCACTACCCCTACGGCTTTGCGAGCCGCTTCGAGGACGACCGGCGCGGCACCAACCCCGAGGAGATCCTCGGCGCAGCCCACGCCGCGTGTTTCACGATGGCGTTTTCGTTCGCCTGCGATAAGGCCGGGTTGGCAACCACCGACGTCGACACCAAGGCCAGCGTGCGCCTGTCCAAGCAGGGCGAGGGCTTCGTAATCGACCGCATCGCGCTGACGCTGCAGGCCACGGTGCCCGGCATCGACGATGCGAAGTTCCAGGAGATCGCGGCCGCGACGAAGCGCGATTGCCCGTTGTCGAAGGCACTTGCCAGCGTTCCGGAGATCACGCTGCAGGCAACGCTGAGGCAGGAGATTCGGCGATGAAGAAGAGTTCTATGCCGATGGGGCAGAAGAAGTAGGAAACGAAATCTAGAAAATGAACTAAAGAATTTCCGGGAAAGACCGCCCAACGACCGCTTTCGGCGGACGCCTTTGCCTCGATGTGCTTGGCTCGCCGCCTCTGAAGCGCAAGCCGTTGTGCGTCACCCACCAACCGCAAGGAGACCGATATGAGCCAGAAAGACACAAGCAAGTCATCGACCGTGCCCGGAGCAGCGTCGCTCCACGTCCTACCTCCTCTTCCCTATGCCGAAAACGCATTCGATCCGGTTATAACAGCCAAAACCATGAGTTTCCACTACGGGAAACATCACAAAGGCTATGTGGACAACCTGAACAAGCTTATTGCAGGAACAGAATATGCCGACCTGTCATTGGAGAAGATTATTACCGGTACCGCAGGGCGACCAGAAAAAGCCGCGATCTTCAACAACGCGGCGCAAACCTGGAACCACACGTTCTATTGGAAAAGCATGACACCGAAAGGAGGAGGCGAACCGCCGGCTGCGCTCAAGCGGAGAATCGAGGCATCCTTCGGCAGTGTCGATGCCTGCAGGAAGGAACTTGCCAGCGCGGCTGTTTCACAGTTCGGGAGTGGTTGGGCCTGGCTTGTCCTCGATGGCGGCAAGCTCAAGGTGGTAAAGACCGCCAATGCCGAAGTCCCTTTGACAACGGGCATGAAGCCACTGCTTAGCATTGACGTGTGGGAGCATGCTTACTACCTGGATTATCAGAATCGTCGTGCCGACTATGTTAATGCCGTGCTCGACAAACTGATCAATTGGGAATTCGCCCTACAGAACGCGAGCTAATGGCGGGCGCATTAAGGGACAGCGGAGCCCATCGCATCACGGGTTGTCGCATTCGCTCGTGTGTGGCAGTCGCTGGCTTCCTGCCGCTGAATGAGAAGACGGAATCCGCGCGACTTCCACCCATCGCGCACGGGTCATCAGCACCTTCAGGCTGATCGCCGAGGGCGTGGTCGAGGACGGAATCGTTGAGATGGTCGCCGGCATGTCGACCTCAATCGACTTTGGATCGCCGGGCTTTGCTGCTTGCCGCGTCGATGCTCAAGGCAGGGCGACCCAACCGTGGTAGCCGACGTATACGCCCACTAGCACGATGAGTACGGCGGAGAAGTAGGGTGCTTTCCGCGCGAACTCGCCGAAGCCGCTCCAGCCCTTGGAAACGTACTTGACGCTTAAAGCGGCAAGGACCCCAGAGGCAACCATCGTGAGCGCCAGTCCGATGCTGAAACACAGGACCAAAGCTGCGCCAAGCGTTATCTGCTTCAGTTGCAGGCACAGAAGCAGCACTGTGATCGAGGCGGGACAGGGAATCAGCCCGCCGGTCAGTCCAAACATGACGATCTGCCCAGTCGTCACGTCACGGTTGGCGAAGCGGCGGCGGATGTCATTGGCGTGGGCCAGTTCGTGCGGGTCCTGGTAACCCGGCGCCGAAACGTCCAACCCGTCATAATCCTTGATCGCGTGATGGTGGTGATCGTGCTCGACGAACTCCACGTCATAGTCGTGGCTGTGCCCCGCGTGACCTAAGCGCAGGCGGGCGACGAATTCATGCGGCCCGGGAATTTCCTGCTCGGACTCGACAAAGCCGTCGCGTTGCACAAAGGTGAAGGACTGGCGGCTGCCATCCGGGCGCTCCGTCTCGACGCTCACCTCATCGGCAGTCCAGTCGTGACCGTGCTTGCCTTCCCGGGCCAGCCGGAAGCGCGGCGGTACGCCGTCCTCGAACACGTCCAGCCGTACCGCCCCGTGGCGGGTGTCGACGCGTTTCCCCTCATCGTGATGATGGTCGTGATCATGATCGTGGTCGCGGTCGGCGAGTCGCTGGTCGCGCCATGTTCGCCAGATCATCCAAGCGGCGACGCCGACGATAAGCACTGCGGATGCGATTTGAAGGTAGGGCTCGCTGGTTTCCGCGTTCCACTTCTGACCGAAATACATCCCGCCCAGCGCAATGGCCCACACGACGGCAGTGTGGGAAATCGTCGCGGAAAGTCCGAGCAGAGCGGCCTGCAGAGGCGTGCCACGAATGGCCACGATGAAGGCGGCCATCATGGTTTTGGAGTGGCCGGGTTCGAGGCCATGCAGTCCCCCCAGCAAGATGGCGCTGGGAATGAAGAGCCAGGCATTGGCGGTGCCCTGTTGCAGCAGGGTGGAAAAATCGGTCACAGGTTGCCCTAGAGGTATTTGGTAATCGCTTTGAACTCGTCGATGGTGTCGCCGGCGCTCTGCGTGCCATCCCGCACCGCTTGTTCAAGGCAGTTGTCGATGTGGTCATGCACCAGGGTCTTCTTGGCCTGGCTGACCGCGCCTTCGATGGCCTAGAGCTGCTGCGCAATTTCCAGGCAGCTCCGCCCCTCCGCGTGACGGAGCGTCGTCAGAGACTTCCTGCGACGCGAGCTGCGCCGAGCATCGCACCCTCGATGTAGCCGACGCCGTCGCAGTCGCCGAGAAGGTGGACCTCGATGCCGAGGCGGCCGAGCGCTTCCCCGAGCGAGCGGTCCGCGCGCGCGCCGACGGCGAGGATCACGTGGTCGGCGGGCACGCTGCTGCGCTCGCCGGACGCGTTGGAGTACGACACCTCGGTGTCACCGATCGCCAGCACCTGGGCCCGCGTCACGAAGCGCACGCCGCGCTCGCGCGCCTCGAAGAGCGCGCGCCAGCGGCGCGGCAGCGCCATCTCCGGTGCGAGCGTCGCGCCCTCTTCCAGAACGGTCACCTCGCGCTCGCGCGCGGACAGGAACTCCGCGAGTTCCACGCCGACGAGCCCACCGCCGACGATCACGACGCGACGGCCGAGCGGCATCCAGCGGCGCGAGAGTTCGCGTGCGAGCGCCGTGTCCTCGGTCGCACCGACGAAGTGGCCGGCGCCGATCACGGCGCGCTGCACGAACGAGAGCTTCTGCCGGGCGACGTTCGGGTCGCTCCCGCTGAGCAGGCTTCGCAGGTCGTCGCCCGAGAGCACGTTCGGACGGTCGGCGCCGGGGATCGGCGGCGCCTCGCGCCGCGCGCCCGTCGCGACGAGCACCACGTCGGGCGCGATCTCGCGAATGACCGCCGGCGTCGCCTCGGCGCCGAGTCGAAGCTCGACGCCGGCCTTACGCACCTGCGTCTCGAGATGCGCGGCGAGCCGGCCGTTGGGCTCGTACAGCAGCGACGAGAAGAGCAGCGTTCCGCCGAGCCGTGGGCCGCTCTCGCAGAGCGTCACGCGATGGCCGCGCAGCGCGGCGATCCGGGCGGCCTCCATGCCTGCCGGCCCGCCGCCCACCACCAGCAGGCGCCGCGGCCGCTTCGCGGGGACGGTCTCGAACTCCGCCTCGCGTCCGACCGCGGGATTCACCGCGCAGGCGACGGCCTCGTTCAGGAAGATTCGTCCCACGCAGGTGTAACAGTAGATGCAGGGTCGCACGTCTTCCGGCCGCCCTTCCGCGAGCTTGCGCGGCAGCGCGGGATCGGCGAGCAGCGCGCGCGCCATCGCGATGAAGTCGGCCGTCCCGTCGCGAACGGCGGCGTCCGCCTCGCCGGGCTCGATCCGCCCCACGGCGATCACCGGAATGCGTAGGACGCGCTTGATGCGTTCGGCAAACTCGAGGTAGCCGCGCGGCTCGTGCACGAGCGGCGCATCGGTGAAGGCGACGCCGCAGGTCGGGTCGGCGTACGCGCTCACGTGGATCGCGTCGGCGCCGGCGGCTTCGGCGAGTTCGGCACTTCGTCGCGCGTCTTCGAGCGTGATGCCGTTCGCGACGCGGAATTCCTTCGCGTCGAGGCGCACCCAGACGGCGAGGTCGCCCCCCACGCGCGCCTTCACCGCGCGGATCACCTCGCAGAGCAGCCGCGCGCGGTTCTCGACCGTTCCGCCACCGTACTCGTCGCCGCGCGTGTTCGACGCCGGCGAGAGGAAGGACGACAACAGATAGCCGTGGGCGCCGTGGATCTCGACGCCGTCGAAGCCGGCGCGGCGCGCGCGATCGGCCGCGTCCGCGAACCAGCCGACGAGGGTCGCGATGTCTTCGCGCGTCATCTCGTGGAGGCCGAACTTCGCGCCGGGCCTCGTGAACGGCGCGGCGATCGCGGCGACCTCGTGCGGGGCGAGGTCGTTCATCAGATCCCCGCGATTTCCGGAGACCACCGACGGAACCCAGAGCGGCCGCCCCGTCGCGGTGTCCTGCGTCGCGACCTTCCCGGCGTGCTGGAGTTGGATCGCGACCTGCGCCCCGTGCGCGTGCACGCGATCCGTGAGCGCGCGCAGGCCCGGCAGGAACGCGTCGTCGGAAATCGCGAGCTGGCGCGGAATGCATGCGCCGGCCGGAAACGCGATCGCGCCCACGCCGACGATGACCATGCCGGCGCCGCCGCGCGCGCGCTCCTCGTAGTGGCGCTGGATGCGCTCGCCCGCGTGCCCGTCCGGCTCCGCGAGGTTCGTCCCCATGGCGGACAGGAAGATGCGGTTGCGGACCTCGACCGGACCGATCCGGCCCGGCGCGAGGAGGTGCTCGAACGAAGCCTGGGGACGCATGCTACTCAGCTCCACGGACCTGCCCCGCGGCGCGATCGGGGTGCTCCGGCATTGCGCCACGGCCAGCGTATCATGCGAGACGGTGCGTGTCGGAATTGCCCTGATCGAGAGCTATCGGTTCTCGAACGACCCGACGGAGCTCGGGATCGGCGGCCTCGGGCATAGGGATTTCATGCTGCGTTCTTGGCAAGGTCCGATAACTCCCATTCTGTCAAGCACGGACGAAATGAGGCAGGAAGCCACGCACGGGCGACTTCGTCATGTGTCCGACGCTCGCCTGGCGGCGCGAGCGGCTCGGCGCCCGCCGCTTCGACCCCGCCTGGAAGCAGGTGCAGGACCTCGACCTGCTCGCGCGTCTGCTGTTCGACGGCGAGGAGATCGCGGGCACGCGGCGTCGCGCGTACGCCTACCGGCGTCACGCCGGGAGCGCGACGGCGGTGCCGACCGAGGACCTTTCGCGCTTCGAAGAGGAGGTCGCTGTGATGGACCGGATTGCGGCGCGCGCGCGCGAGCAGGGCTTCGGCGACGCCGCGCGCGTCGCCGAGCGCAAGGCGATCGTGCGCCTCCACCTCGCCTTCCGCGCCGCCGCCGACCTCGCCTCGCAGATCGCTTAGGATCCCGTCCCTCAACGCAAGGAGACCCCATGATCGCTCGTCTTCACCTCGCCGCTGCTTTGGCTCTCGCCGTCGCCCTCATCGCGTTCTTCGCGCCGCCCTCTGCACGCGCGGCGGAGACTGCACACAAAACCGCACACAAGACTGCGACCAAAGCTGCGACCGAGACTGAGACCGACGCTGATACCGACGCTGATACCGATACTGAGACCGATACCGAGACCGAGACCGACGCTGAGACCGCTCCCGCGATCGCGCGCACGCCGCGTCCCGCGGAGGCCAAGCTTTACATCATCTCGCCGCAGAACGGCGAAACGGTTTCGAGTCCGGTGACGGTGCGCTTCGGGCTCACGGGCATGGAGGTGGCGCCGGCGGGCACAGCGTCACCGAACACCGGTCATCACCACCTGATCATCGACTCGCCCGTCCCGGCATTCGACGCGCCGCTGCCGAAAGACGATAGGCACCTTCATTTCGGCGCTGGCCAGACCGAAGCCAGCGTCGCGCTGATGCCCGGCAAGCACAAACTCCAGCTGGTGCTCGCCGACAAGGACCACGTGCCGCACGACCCGCCGCTGGTTTCGGAGCCGATCACGATTACGGTGAAGTGATCGACGCGATCGTCTCGGCATAGCCCTCGCGGAACGTCGGGAACCGGAAGCGGTAGCCGGTCGCGCTCAGCCGGGCGTTCGAGCAGCGCTTGTTGGAAGCAGCGCGGTTCGCGTCGCGCGCACCCAGAGCGGGTTCGCCGTCGCGCACGAGCGGTTCCGCGACACCCAGCTGCGACGCGATCCAACGGAGCACGGTCGCCTCGTCGCTCGGTTCGTCGTCGACGCCGAGGTAGAGCGATGCGAGCGCGCCTCCCGCGAGCGCGAGCGTCGCGAGGTGCGCGAGCGCGCCCGCCGCGTCGTCGCGGTGGATCCGATTGCCGAAGTGCGGCGGACCCGGGCGAATCGTCGCGCGACCGCTGCGCACGCTCTCGACGAGTCGCGTGCGCCCGGGCCCGTAGATGCCGCCGAGGCGCAGGGACACGGAGGGGAAACCGCTCGCCGCGAGCACGGCCTCGGCTTCGAGCATGCGCGTGCCGCGAAAGTCCCTCGGCTCGGTGGGGCTCGACTCGTCCACCCACGAGCCGTCGTCCTGCGCATAGACCGCCGTGCTCGACGTGAAGAAGACGCCCGCAGGTGTCGCGGGGCCTCACGACGCAGATCCGAAGCTGAACTCACACCCACCAGCGCGGCGAGTGGCGTCCCCAACGAGTTCGACCCCACGAAATCCGTACGTTGCTGCCCAATCCCCCGAGCCGGAGATCGATCAAGGCACCGTTGGCGTGCGCCGTCCGATCAGCGTCTTGTAGACGAACAGCAGGATCATCGCGCCGACAACCGAGGCGATGATGCCGGGGCCCGCATCCTCCGGTCCGTACCAACCGACGGCGCGACCGAGGTAGCCGGCGACCACTGAGCCGGCGATGCCGATCAGAATCGTGACGATGATGCCGCCGGGATCGTCACCCGGCATCAGGAACTTGGCCAGCGCTCCGACAACCAGGCCCACGATAATCATCCACAGAATTTCCATCGAACGATCCTCCTTCGTTTGAGGCGGACGATTGCAAGCCGCGAGCCAGTGAAGGACTCGAGGAACCGTCGCACCGCTGCCCACGGTCCCAACCCGTGCGGAAATTGCTCAGCGGAGTGGAATTTTGAACGTATTACAGGCGTTCCAATGGATCGCGCGCCCCGAATGCATTCCCATGCGCGCGTCACTCGAGGTGCGAGAAAAGGCCGGCGCAGACCACCACCGCTGCTGAATCGCTGAGCCCGCGTGTCGATTGGGTCTCGAAATTTCTACAACTCGGCCATCGCACGGGCTGCGAAATTCGTTCAGGCGGTCTCTAATCCCGGCATGTTGTTTGCGTTGCTACCGCTCATGAGCAACGAAAAATCTTCTCTCGTAGAACCCACCGTTCTGGCTGTCGTCGACGTCCTGGTGAACGAAGAAATCGCGGTCGTCTATGACCGCTGCTCGTCGCTCCACGTGCTTCCCCGCATGGTTCCGCATCTCGACGAGGTCGTTCCGCTCGAACCCAGGGGGGTCCGCTACCGATGCCGCGGAAAGCGCGCCGGCCAGCCGATCGAGTGGGAGATCGAAGTGACTGAGCGAGTTCCGAATGAAAAGATTGCTTGGCGGAATCTCTCGCATCCCGAGTGCGATAGCGCGGCTGTCGTTCGGTTGATGGCCGTCGCTCCGAAGTGCACACGGCTCGTCTACAAGCTCGATCGACTCTCGTCGGGCCCGACGGGCGCGGGCGGAGTCGGAGATGCCGCTGGCGGCAGCAGCGCCTAGCCGCAATCGGTTCGCGTCTCGGTAGACGATCCCATTTCGTTCGGAGAACGCCCACCCGTCTTCTAGCGCGGGCCCCCAGGCTCTCGCCGCGGCGAAGGTCCGGGTCGTCGAGCTGGGCTCGCCGAGAAGCTCGAAACTGCGGTCGCGCGACCGATCGTTGCGCGCTTCCTCGACAGCGACTGGATGGCGCGAGGCTCTACAAACTTGCGATCCGTCCCGCTGACGGGAGTAGAATGGGCGTATGCACCTCCCTCGCTTCCTGCGCCGGGTGAATCGGGCAGTCACGAACCCGCTGATGCGGACTTTCGCATGGTGGGTTCCGCCGCTGGCGGTGGTCCATCACGTCGGACGCACGAGCGGCCGGCGCTACCGCACACCCGTGCTCGCCTTCGCCTCGGTGAAGGGCCTCGTGATTCCGATGACCTACGGCCGCGACGTCGACTGGGCGCGCAATCTCGTCGCCGCGCACGGCGGCGAGGTCGAGCAGAGCGGCCGGCGCGTCGCCTTGCACAATCCGCGGATCGTCGCCTTCGGTGCCGCCGAGGCGCGCCTGCCCGCGGCGCTGCGCCCCGTCTTCCGCGCCATGGGCCTTCCCGGCTATGTCCTGCTCGATCGCCGTGGCGATGCGCGCAAGCGAGCCGGCGGGAAGGCGTGAACTTATCAGCTGATTGAGTCGCGCGACGCATGCGACTACGCCAGGCGGTGTCGTAGATCAGCGCCGCGCGGGAGATCGAAGCAAGCTCGACCTCGCCGAGTCTGAACCGGCGGAGGAAGATACGAAAAACGGTATTTGAACCCGCGACCCTCACGTTGGCAAAGCGTCAGAAGCGCAAGAAGTGACTCACGGTTGCGTCTCCTGCCTTGCGGCAGGGTGCAAATGGCGGCACTCGACTGCATCGACGACGGCCACACGGCCCCAGACGGCCCCTCGTTCAACCCCCGGTGCAGGTGCCCGCTGCGCGCTGACGCCCACCATATCGAGCGTGCAGCCATCCACAAGGCGGTTACCGCCGCTCGTGTCATACATGGGGGTGTCAACGAACTATCGCCAGTTATCCATCCCCGTTCACCCCTACTCGGAATCGAACCACCATGAGCTATTCCACAGCCGTCCGTAAGTCGTCGCCCAATTCGTCGCTTTCCCCTCGCAAATGGGAAGGTCAGGAGTCCCGCGCGTTGCCTCGCACGTTGAAAGCGCGCAGCCGACCTGGCGACACCACCCTGCAGCGGCACGCGTCCTTCTTCGATGACAATGGCGATCGCGGCGTCGGCGTTGCGGAGTGCACGCGTGGGCTCAAGGCCCTTGGCCTCCCGTTTGGAGTGGCAGAGGTCGCCGCGCTCGCCATCGTTGCGCCCTTGAGCATCCAGACGCGAGGCTCGTTGCTGGCGCTGAACATCGACATCGAGAACATTCAGAAGGGCAAGCACGACAGCGACACCAGCATCCTGGACAAGCGAGGTCGATTCAACGTTAGGCGCTTCGAGAAGGTGTTCGGCGCGTGCTCCACGGTCGACCGGAACGGCGACAAGGTGTTCACCGCAACCGAGCTTACCAAAATGATCAACGCGAACCGTGAGACGCTCCTTGGATCGTTGGTATCGACGGTTGAGTGGCAGGTGTTGCTTGCGCTCGCAGCCGACACGAAGGCCGTCGAGCGCGGCAAGTCGGTGCCTGCCTTGAGCGTCGCCAGAATGCGGTCGTTCTACGACGGCACGCTCTTCTACAAACTCGCGAAGGCACGCGCTTAGAACCCGCGAGAGGAGGAGTACGAGACTCCCGACTGGGGCAATCGAACGGGAGTCGCGCGGCTAACGAACGAAAGGAGAGTCGTCATGAAGGGCTTCGTGCAAGACATCGAGGGTGTCGCCATCAAGAGGAGGGGACTGGGGAGGCGGTTCTCAATGGCGTTCGTACGGCGATCCGTGCCGGCTTCGCGGTGCTGGTCCCGGCAGGGACCAATCACAACATCATCAACACCGGCAATGTTCCGTTGAAGCTCTACACGCTCTATGCGCCGCCGAATCATCGGGATGCCGTAGTCCACCATACCCGAGACGAGGCGGAAGCGGACACTGAACACTTTGACGGCAAGACGACGGAATAGGGAGTCGGTGTGTCGCCGCCTGAATCGCGATAGCGGCGCCATGATCGACTTCCCTCGGTTATCGATGAGGTGGCGGTCGCTGTTCGATTGAACCAAGGCGAAACGTGAGAAACCCGATGCCCTGTCGCGAGCGACATCAAACGGAGCGCATCGGCTGGCCCAGTTGCGGTGCGGAGAGCCAGCCCGACCGCCTGAAGCGATCCACCCTTTATCCCATGGGACAAGGTCCCGAGCGGTGACGAAATAGTCGCGGCGACGGGAGACAGAGATGGCACGACGACTGGTGATCATCGGTGGTGACGCCGCGGGGATGTCCGCGGCAGCGCAGGCGCGGCGGATGACATCCGCTGGCGAACTCGAGATCGTGGCCTTCGAGCGCGGGTCCCGTACCTCCTACGCCGCCTGCGGCCTCCCCTACCTGGTCGGGGGGCTCGTCGATACACCGGAGCTTCTCATCGTCCGGACCCCGGAACAGCACCGGGCCAACGGCATCGACGTTCGGATCCACCACGAGGTTACTGCCATTGACGCCAAGGCGTTGACCGTGACGGTGCGCGACCTCGAAACTGGTAGCGACTCCATTGAGCACTTTGACGAACTGCTCATCGGTACCGGCGCGTCGGGCATCGCCCCTCCGTGGCCGGGCATCGACGCGGAAGGGGTGCTGCAGCTCCGGACGCTCGCCGATGCGGCGGACGTGGAACGACTGCTCGGTGCGGGCGCCCGGCGCGCCGTGGTAGTTGGCGCCGGCTACATCGGGCTGGAGGTCGCGGAGGGGCTGCTCGGACGTGGCCTCGATGTGACGGTGGTTGAACGGCTGGACGCACCAATGGGCGCCGTGCTGGACGCCGACATGGCCGCCCATTTCGCGGAAGCAATGCAGACCGCGGGGATCGACCTGCGGCTGGGCACCGCGGTCACCGGATTCACCGCCCTCGACGGACGAGTCACCACCGTGGAGACTGCGGCGGGTCCCATCGCAGCCGACCTCGTGGTGATTGGGCTGGGGGTGCGCCCCAACGTAAACCTGGCTCGCGCCGCGGGCATCGGCGTGGGCGAGGCCGGCGGCATCATCGTCGACGACCACCTGCGCACCGGTACGCCGCACGTCTGGGCCGCCGGCGACTGCGTCGAGTCCTACCATCGCATCACCGGGCGGTCGGTCGTGGTCGCCCTCGGCACGCACGCCAACAAGCAGGGTCGCGCGGCCGGCACCAACATCGCCGGCGGCAACGCGACCTTTGCCGGAGTGCTCGGCACGGCGATCACCAAATTCCGAAACCTGGAGATCGCTCGCACCGGACTCACCGAAGGCGAGGCCGGGGCCGCCGGGTTCGACGCGGTTGGCGTGACGACCGAGGCATCGAGCCGGGCGCACTACTACCCGGGTGCGCAGCCGATGCGGATCAAGATCGTGGCCGACCGGCGGACGGGTCGGCTGCTCGGCGCGCAGATCGTTGGCGGGGAGGGCGCGGGCAAACGCATCGACGTGCTGGCCACGGCGCTGTGGAACAACATGACCGTGGAGGCGGTGGGCGGCATGGACCTTTCCTATGCCCCACCGTTCTCGCCGGTCTGGGACCCGGTACTGTTGGCAGCGGGCAAGGCCGCGTCAAAGATCGCGTCGGACGGCGCCAAGACAGCGCCGACTCGCGCGCGCGGCGAGCACCCGCGGCGCAGGTAGTCCGCAGGGACAAGCGGCTCGCTTTCGGCGTCGGCACCGCCGGCTGATCGCGCGCCCCCTTTTCGGGTGTCATGGTGCTCATGGCAGCCACGATCATTCCGAAATGGTCCGCCACCCGCCGCGCACGCCCAGGTATCTCGGCGATGCCACGGGTGTCGTCGAGGTAGTCCGGTCATGTTCACGATCCAGGTGTTCGACACAACTTGGCTTGCAACCGAACTCAGGCACGGACTGACGCCAGCTGCACGATGTCCGCCTCCGACGCGAACGTGTGCCGCAGCACGTAGGGATCGGTGTGCGCGATGTTGGCCGCCTCGAGCAGCGCCTTCCACGGCTTCCTGAACTCGCCGACGGTGGTGCAAGGAGAGTAGACGCAGCGCCGCCGCGCAAGCACTCGTCTTCGGGCTCCCTGTGTTGGATCCGCGGCGCGGGACGAGAAACCACCCGGCGAATTCGCGCGCGCATCTCTTGGCGGTCGATGGGCTCTACCAGCTTCCGGAAGCTGGTAGAGCCACACCGACTCGAGGCCTCAGCCGCGGCAGCCTCGCTGGATCAGCTGCCAGGCTTCTCCCAGCGCAGCCCGTGACGGACGAAGGGCTCGAAGTCCGCGTCGAACGATACGAGGGTGGCGCCGCGCGAGATGGCCACCGCGGCGAGGTACGCATCGTCGATCGCGCGGCGCAGCGAGCGACGTGACGATCGGACGAGTTCTGCGAAGAGGTCCCAGCGCAGATCAGCGTCACCGATGACCTCGACACCTGCCTCGATCCAGTCCTGCACCCACGCCATCGCCTCGTCATCGGTCATGCAGCCCGGGAATGCGGGATTGGTCCCGAGCCGCAGGAATTGATGAATCGTGGGCCAGGTGAGGCCGAGCGGCTCGCGGTCGTTGATCGCGTCCTCGAGCCAACGGGCCGCAGAGTTGTGCCGGTCGGAGGTCGGGTCGATGGCGTAGAAGAGGATCTGGACGTCGGCGATCTTCACCGGCCGCGCTTCAGCTTGCTGAGCGTCTGCTCGTCGCTCATCTCACCCGCGAGGCTTCGCGCCCGGGCGATGTCGAAGCCGAATCCCACCTTGCGCGGCTTGAGTCGGTAGCGCGGGCGTCGCGCCGGGCGCTCACCCTCGTCCGCAGCGCGCTGGAGGAGCCGGTTCAACGCCTCGTTCAGGGAGATCCCTTCGCGAGCGGCGAGGCGTTCGACCTTGCGCCGCGTAGCGAGATCGAGGCGCACGGTCATGCGGGCGTCGTTGGCCATGGGAACCTCCAGAGCATGACAGCATAGCTGTCAGTGCCGAGAAGCGCATAGGCTCGGATCGGCTTCGCTGAGCCGATGTCGATCCATATGGCGGCGATCGAGATCCGCTCCGAGCCAGATGACCCGGTGCTTCTTCGTCTCTCGAGGCAATGCGACCGCCAACCCGAGCTCGAATGACATGCTGAAACGCGGAAGCTCGCCCCTCACCGACGGAGCAAGCGCGAGCGGGCGCAGCGGAGACACAGCGCCGGCGCGCAAGCATTCGTGATCCGGCTCCACGTCTTGGCTCCGCGGCCAGGGACGACGATGAATCCGCCAAGCGATTTGGCGCGCGCATCTCTCGGCGGTCGATCGTCCGCCAGCGTACGCCAACGGGTAGTCCCATACCCTGCAAGATGATGTCGTCGTACAGACCAGATCGCCGGCGACGTGCAGAAGAGCCTCGCGAGCTCGCGCACTTTGGTGTCCGATCGGGACGCGCCTTTGGTGCTGACGCGTATGTTGGCGGGCGTGGAGGTCACGGGTCGCGTGACCGGAGGCGGGATCGACGAGTCGCGCGACGAGCCGCTGCTGATCGTCGAGGGCACGGATGGCCGTCGCCATCTGATCCCGCAGACGCCGGAGATCGTCGCGGCCCGGGGTGAGGGTCGCCTCCGGCCGGGCTCCATCGTGACGCTTCGCGGCGATGCGACCACGCGCACCGGAGCGCGCAAATGCGAACCGAGATCCTCGAGCACGGGCCGCTACGCGACTTGAAGCGTGCGGAGACCGCCTCCACCGTCGCTCGACCGCGAGTGCCCCTCGATCCGTGCGAGAGCCCGGCGCCCTTCCCTCTCCGGCCCCCGACCGCCGCGGCTTCTTCCGCCAGTGGCGCGCCGCAATCCGCGCGCGCGCACCTGTGCTCGACCGGGAGGACCTCCTGCGTCGAAGCCGCGATACAGGATCCGAGAGGACCTTCGAAGTCGAGAAAGGAGCCGAGCGGATGGTCGAGGGAAGGATGATCCGAGACGATCGCGTCCCGCCGACCCTGCGCGAGTTGGAGCGCGTCCACGGCAAGGACAGTGGTGCGGGCAAGGCCGAGCCCGGCCGTGCCTATCAAGGCCCCGTCGTCGGCCACGCCGTCGAGGACGACGGCAAGAGCTACGTCGTGCTCGACACCGGGCAGGAGTTGACCGCAGTCCCGACGGATCGCCGAGACCTCGACCGGGGCCACTCCGTTCGCGCGCGGGCCGAGGCCACCGCGGAGCAGGAGAGCCGCGAGCGGCGCACGCTCACCTTGGCGTTCGAGGATGTCGAGCACGAGCGGGACCACGGCCGCAGTCGCTGACCAGGCCCGTCTTCGAGCAACACACCTCCAGGCAAACTACAGATATCTGAGTTGACGCCGGGAAGCCGCACGGTGGCTCCCGGGAGATGCAACAGGGGGCGCAGCGTCGGTGCCGGCCGGTTGCCAGTCCCGGAGATCCGGGCGGCTCGAAGCAACGGGCGGACTAACGCGGAGCTCGCGGACGGGACGAATTCCCGCGAGTAATACACGACTCTGTGTCTTCACCGCACGGCCAACGGCGGGCCATGGTTCGTGCGGCGCTGGCTCGACGCGCTCGGCAGCTCGCGCACGTACACCTCCTACACGATCGATTCGCCGAGCCTGGCCGCTGCCGGACGGCGCTTCTACGGCGGACGGGTAGGACAAAGAGCGCGACCAGGCCCTGCTGGTCGAAGAGGAATGGAGGACTGCGATAGCTTCATGAAACTTCGTCGGTCGTCCAGCGGGTGCGAAACCCGCCCGGCGAAGGGCGAGCCCGCCCGGCCGGTAGCGAGCCTTGCGCGGCCGGCAACGGTCACCGGCGATGCGTAGGTACGCGAGCGTGTGAGCCGTGTGAGCTCAGCCTCGAAACATATGGTATTCCGGGTGTCCGAGGATTCTGAGTCCTGAAGGCGACGGAGCGTCGCAGTCTCGCGAAGAGGGCAGAGCAAGGAACGGCGCACCCGGCGGGGTGTGCGGACCACGGCACGCACGAAGAGGACGGCCCAGTAACCTGGGAGAGCCTCGCCTCTCCTCGACACAGCCGGCAGACGGGAGAGCCGGTGATCAATCCCCGACGCGCCGCGCGTCAGGGTGCACGCGCGGCCGAGCAAGAACAAGCGCCGCACCGAGGTAGGCCGAGAGCAAGGGAAACCGAAGCCGCGGTCGACGGGGGCGAGACGTCGGAGGGCCGCATACGAGCGATGAAGTCGGGGAACGGGTAGGCACCCGGACCCGGTCGAGCAAAGGCGGCCCGTGTCGAGATGAACTTCAGGAGGGAACCATGTGCGACGCAGCGACGTCGGCAAGCATGTCACCGGAACTGCTGGAGGTAGTGGAGGAGCGAAAAGCGAGCCCGAAGCACGGTTCCACTCGCTGGCACCTCTGATCGATGAGCCTGCCCTGAGACGAGCCTACGACCGCATCCGCAAGGATGCGGCGGTGGGCGTCGATGGCGTCACCAAGGAGCAGTACGGGCAGGGCCTGGAGCGACAACCTCCGGGGCCTGCACACGCGGATGAAGGCGATGCGATATCGCCACCAACCCATCCGGCGGGTGCACATCCCGAAGGCAGCTGGGAAGACGCGGCCGATAGGCATCTCGACGTTCGAGGACAAAATCGTGCAGGACGCGCTGCGCGAGGTGCTGGAGGCGCTGTACGAGCCGGTCTTTCTGGACTGCTCGTACGGCTTCCGGCCCGGACGCAGTGCGCACGATGCGCTGCGGGCCCTGAACCGGATCGTGCATCGAGGCGAGGTGAACTGGATGCTGGAGGCAGACATCGAGTCCTTCTTCGACAGCATCGACCGCAAGAAGCTGAAGGAGATGCTCCAGGATCGGGTGGACGATGGGTCGCTCTTGCGACTCATCGGCAAGTGCCTGCACGTGGGCGTGCTGGACGGTGAGGAGCGTCCACGCGGAGACGGGTACGGCCCAGGGGTCGGTGCTTTCGCCGATGCTGGGCAACATCTACCTGCACCACGTGCTCGACGTTGGTTCGAGCGGGAGTGAGGCCTCGGCTGCGGGCAAGGCACCTGTTTCGCTATGCCGACGACTTCGTGATCGGCTTCGAGCGACGCAAGACGACGCGAAGCGGTGATGGAGGTGCTCCACCAGCGGATGGCGATACGGTCTGCGGCTGCACCCCGAGAAGACCCGCCTGGTGCCGTTCCGGCGTCCGCCACGGCGGCGACGGGGCGGAAAGGTCAAGCGACCTTCGACTTTCTCGGCTTCACGCTGTTCTGGTCGCGGACCCGGAAGGGACTGGGGGATGACTGCAAGACACGGAATGCGAGCCTGCGACGGGTGATCCAATCCGTCAACGACTGGTGTCGGCGCCATCGACATGAGCCGGTCAAGGAGCAGCACGCCGCGCTCGGGAGGCGCATCAGGGGCACTTCAACTACTTCGGCGTGAACGGCAACATCGCCGAAGTCTGCAGCTCGTCATGAGCGGCGAAACGGACCTGGTACAAGTGGCTGAGCCGCCGGAGCCAGCGCACGCGTCTCAACTGGGAGCGATTCGCGGATCTGCTCCGCGCATTGCCGCTCCCGCGGCCGCGGATCACGGTCCAGATCTGGGGTTCATGACCACTGAGCCGTCTCGACGGAGGAGCCGGATGGTGGAAATCTCCTTGTCCGGATCTGGAGAGGGCCCGGGGTGGGCAACTGCCCCGGGCTACTCGACAGCGGGCGATCGTTGACCGCCTTCACGTCTCGTTCGGTGCCAGGTGGAACCAGTGAAGCGCGGCGATCACCAGCACGTGCGGGATGTCGCCCTTGCTCACGCCACGGTCGAGATCGGCGAGCGGGACGAGTTTTGCGGCGGTCTCTCCTCGCCGTGGTTCTCGATCTACGCGACGCGCGTGACGCGGCGCGCCCAGAAGCTGTGCACGCGACGGTGACAAGCGCGGGATTCGGCGAGAGCGTGCCGATCGAGATCAGTTCGCCGCCGCCGTAGCCGCCCTCTTCGAGCGTCTCGCGCACAGCGGCTTGCGCCGGCGTCTCACCCGGGTCGACGATGCCGCCGGGAATCTCGATCGTGATCTCACGCGTGCCGTGACGCCACTGCCGCACCATCACGACATATCCGTCGTCGGTGACGGGCACCACGTTCACCCACTCGGCCGCCTCGATGCGCCAGTACGTGTGCGCTTCGCCCGAGCGCGGCGCGCGCACGAGATTGCTATGGACGCGGAACACGGAACTGTCCTGCACCTGCTCGGTGTCGAGGACGGTCCACGGACGCGGGTGCTCCATCGACGCGGAGGCTAGCAACCCAATCTTCGACAGATCGGCCTCGCAGGCTGCTAAGGTCGAACGGTGAATTCGGTGACCGGAGGCTCGCGGCGGCGCACGGATCGGATGCGGGCACACGTGTTCGTGCTCGGGGTCGCGGTCGCCTGCGGAGTCGCCGGCGCGTTCGGTGCGGTGGTGTTCCGAACGCTGATCCATCTCGTGGAAGCATTCGCGTTTTCGCCCGAGCCGCTGCACGTCTCGGTCGCCTCGGTGCTACGCGACGCCTTGGCGGCCGAACATCCGAGCGCGCTCGCACCCGGGATGGACCTCGCATGGTGGCGGCGACTCATCGCGCCGGCGATCGGCGGGCTGCTCGTCGGTCCCATCGTCCACATGCTCGCCCGCGAAGCGAAGGGCCACGGCGTACCGGCGGTGATGGAAGCAGTCGCCGTCCGCGGGGGTGTGATCCGTCCACGTGTCGCATTGGTGAAGACAATCGCCTCGGCGCTGACGATCGGCACGGGCGGCTCGGCGGGGCGCGAAGGGCCGATCGTGCAGATCGGCTCCGCGATCGGCTCCGCGATCGGCCAACTGTTGCAGCTCCCACCGCGCGGCGTGCGGACGCTGGTGGGCTGCGGCGCAGCGGCCGGGATCGCAGCCACCTTCAACGCGCCGATCGCCGGCGCGCTGTTCGCCGTCGAGGTGATCCTCGGCGATTTCGCGACGACGCAGTTCGTCCCGATCGTGGTCTCGTCGGTGGTGGCCACGGTGCTGTCGCGGGCGATGCTCGGGGATACGCCCGCCTTTGCCGTTCCCTCGTGGTCGCTGGCGAGTCCGTGGGAGATCTTCGCCTACGCCGGGCTCGGACTCGTTGCGGCCGTCGTGGGCGTCGGGTTCGGCGCTGCCGTTTGGTCCACCGAGAAAACCTTCGAGAAGTTGCGCATGCCTGCAGCCGGGAAGGTAGCGGTGGGCGGACTCTTCGTAGGTTGCATCGGAGTCTTTCTTCCGCACGTGTTCGGCAGCAGCTACGGAACGATCAATGCTTCGTTCGCCGGGGGGCTTTCCGTCGGCCTGATGATCATCTTGTTGCTCGCCAAGGTCGTGGCGACGTCGATCACGCTCGGCTCGGGCGGCTCCGGCGGTGTATTCGCGCCATCGTTGTTCCTCGGTGCGATGACGGGCGGCGCCTTCGGATCGGTGGTGCACGCGGCGCTTCCTGCCTCCACGGCGTCGTCCGGTGCCTACGCGCTCGTCGGCATGGGCGCCGTGGTAGCGGCGGCCACCCACGCGCCGATCACCGCGATTCTGCTGATCTTCGAGATGACCCAATCGATCGCGATCATCCCACCGCTGATGACGGCGTGCGTGCTGGCGACGCTTGCGGCGATGTTCCTGCGGCGCGAGTCGATCTACACGCTGAGCCTCGTCCACAAGGGTCTCGACGTCTACGCAGAGAAGGACCCGCACGTGCTGCGCTCGCTGCGAGCAAGCGACGTCCTCGACCGCTCTCCCGATGTGATCCGCGCCGACACCGACCTCAGCGGCGTACTCGATCAGCTGATGAACAGTGAGCACGACGAGATCTTCGTCACCGACGATGCCGGACGGCTCTGCGGCACAATTTCGCTCGAGCCGCTGCGGCGACTCCTCGACGAAGAGTTCGCGCTGCGCGGCATCGTGGTGGCCGCAGATCTGCTCGAGGCCGATCGACCGAGAGTCTTCGAGGACGACGACCTCGACGGCATCGCGCAGCTGCTGCGAACCGCCGGTGTCTCCGAGCTCGCGGTCGTCTCGCGAGAGGATCCCACGCGGCTGATGGGCTCGATCAATGAGCGCAGCGTGCTCGAGGCGTATCACCACGAGATGCTGCGTCGCGATCTCACGGGTGGGCTCGGCACGCGCCTGTCGCTCGCGAATCGCGGGCACCATGTCGACCTCGGCGACGGCTACGCGCTGATGGAGATCGAGGCGCCGGGGACCTTCTACGGGCGCTCGCTACGCGAAATCGATCTGCGCAGACGCCACGGGATCCAGGTCCTGTTGCTGCGATCACGAACGCCCGCCGGCGAGGCGGTCCGCGTGCCAACGGCAGACGACTGCATCGCTCCGGGCGATCGGCTCGTCGTTGCGGGCACCGCCGAGCAGCTCGCGAGACTCGATCGGACCGGCTGACGCGCTAGAGCACCTGATCGATCACGATCGCCACGCCGCTATAGCCGCGCTTGCACCGCCTTTGCTCGATATGCCGGCTTCCGAGAGCGCGCCCCTGGCCGCCGCCCGAGCGAGTCTCGTGGCCACGCTCGGCCGCTCCGCCCGTCGCGAGCCGAGCATGGGCCCTCACCACGCCAGCCAGCGCCGCAGCAGCGATTGGATCGTCGGTGTCAGGCGCGTGCGGTTGTAGGCGTCCGCCGCCTTCTTGATCGCTTCAGCCTGGGTCGGATAGGCGTGGATGACGCGCGCAAGGGTGCGCAGGCCGATCCCAGCGACCATCGCCAGCGTGATCTCGTTGATCATCTCGCCCGCATGACGGGCGACGATCGTCGCGCCGAGAATCCGATCCGTCCGCTCCTTGACGTGGATCTTCACGAAGCCCGTCTCCTCGCCGTCGGCGATCGCGCGATCCACGTCGTGCATCGGGATGGTGAAGGTCTTCACCGGGATGTCCTGCTCGCGCGCCTCCCGGACGTAGAGGCCGACGTGGGCGATTTCCGGATCGGTGTAGGTGCACCACGGAATCGTCAGTGCGCTCAGTCGCTGGCGACCGAGGAACAGCGCGTTCTGGACCACGATGCGCGCCGACGCGTCCGCGGTATGGGTGAACTTGTGCTCCAGGCAGACGTCGCCGGCGGCATAGATGCGCCGATTGCTGGTCTGCAGGAAATCGTCGACCCGGATGCCCGACCGTGGCGTCGTAGTCGACGCCTGCAGCTTCCAGGTCCAAGGCCCTCGACATTCGGCACCCGGCCGGTGCCGGTGAGGATGGCATCGACCGCTACCGTGCTCTCGTAGTCGTCGCTGACCAGATCGACGAGCTTCTGCCCGTCTTCCACGCGCACGTTGACGGCCGTGGTGTTGAGCCGCACCTCGATGCCGTCGCGCGCAAAGGCATCCGAGAGGATCTGCGCGGCGTCGCGCTCTTCCTTGGGCAGGAACAGCGGCATGTCCTGCGCGATGATGATCTGCGCGCCGAAGCGGCAGAATGCCTGCGCCAGTTCGCAGCCGAGCGGGCCGCCGCCGATGACCAGCAGGCGGCGCGGCAGCTCGGTCAGGTCGAAGACGTTCTCGTTGGTCAGATAGCCGGCCTCGACGAGGCCGGGAATCGAGGGCGTGTCCGGCCGCGCGCCGGTGGCGATCATCGCCTTCTTGAAGCGCAGCTTCGCGCCGTCGACCACGAGCGTGTCGGTTCCGGTGAAGCGCGCCTCGCCGAAGAACACATCGACGCCGGCTGCGCTGCAGGCGTCGCACCGAATCGGCGCGGCTGATGCGGGCGCGGATACGCCGCATGCGTTGCATCACGGCGGAAAAATCGACGCGGATATCGGCCGGGATCTGCGCGCCGTAGTGCTCGGCATTGCGCATCTCGGCGTACAGCCGCGAAGTGCGGATGAAGCGTCTTTCGACGGCACGCAGCCGACATTCAGGCAATCGCCGCCGAGCCGATCGCGCTCGATCAGCGCGACCTTCGCGCCCAGCGCCGCCGCGGCGTGCGCCGCGACCAGTCCCGCCGTGCCGGCGCCGACGACCACCAGGCTGTAGCGACCCGCGGGCTGCGGATTGCGCCATTCGGCGGGATGTACGTTCTCCCAGCCGCTCGCGTTCGTACGCGTCCTGCGCGAGTGTCGTGTAGGGAGCGTTGTGCTGCTGCATCGTCGTGATCCGTAGATGAAGGGAGCTGCTACAGCCAGCCGCCGCGGAATCCCGCGCGCCGTAAACCGGTCGTGATCGTAGGGACAGTCCCGCATCAGCCGCCAGATCAGTTGCGTGCGATGGTTCTCGATCATCATCACCACGATGCCCTGGTCGAGCCCGAAGTGACCGGCGGAGACCCAGGCGCGCCGGTCGGCGCCGGCGAGAGTCGGGTTGAAGCTGCTCGCGTACCGTTGCCCGCGCAGCATCTCGGGGTAGCGCGCAGCATGTTGCGCGCGGCGCGCAAGGCGATCTCGGGCGCGAACGGCAGCGAGGCCAGTGCCGCCGAGCCGGCGAGCGTTCCGTCATCCGGTCCGTACGGCACGCCACGCGCGGCGTAACCGAACAAGCGCCGCGGCTCGTTGGCCACCTCGGGCAGCTCGTCGCTCGGACCATCACAGGCAGTCAGGCCCCAGCAGTTTTCGTCATAACCGGCGAAGCCGTTGGGATTGCGCTGCGCGTACTCGCGCTGGACGTAGGTCGCGCGCCGGCTGTTCTCGAAATAGTCGCAGCGCTTCTCGCGCATGAAGCGATCCCGGATGCCGCGAAAATCGATCCATGCGTGCGAGAACTGGTGCACGAACAGCGGCCCCGCATACAGGAAATCGTAGCCGTACAGATTCTCCCACTGGTAGGTCGCGGTCCATGCGTGGTAGCAGTCGTCCTCGAGCGGATGCGTCGGCGATCCCATCGCCAGCACATACAGCACGATGGCCTCGTTGTAGCCTTCCCACCCGTAATGCAGGAATCCGCATTCGGGCTTCCAGCCTTGCCGGATCGTCTCGCAGCCGTCCTGCGCCCAGCGCCAGTCGATGCGGCGGTACAGCGCATCGACCAGCTCGCGCAGCTCGATTTCGTCCGCGCGTGTTCGCGGTGAAGTACATGCCCGCGGTCAGCGCGCCGGCGATCAGCAGCGCCGTGTCGATCATCGACAGCTCCGAGCGCCAGACGCGGGCACCGCGTGTGCATGTCGAGGAAGTGGTAGTAGAAACCCTTGTAGCCGGTCGCCTCCGGACCGCCGCTCTGATCGCTGTCGCGGAAGAAGCGCAGCGCGGCGAGGCTGCGCTCGACCGCGTCGGCGCGCGCCATCCAGCCGCGCTCCACCGCCACCGGATAGGCCGACAACGCGAACCCGACCACCGCGATGCTGGCACGGCGAATTCTCGCGCGAGGTGTCGGCGACCAGTCCGTTGGCCGGATTCACCGCCTGCAGGAAGTAGTCGAACGCGGCACGCTGGAGCCGCTCCAGCATCACATCATCGCCGGCCCGATCGATCTCGGTCACGATCACACCATCGTGGGTCATGTCAGCCCCGATCACGCCGCTCGAACGACGCGCGCGCAGGCGGGGGACGGGTAGGACTCATCGGACGGATATCCTGTGGCCACCGGGCTTCAGCCGGGTCACCGCTGGCGCGACGAGAGCTTGCGGAGAACGGTCCGGACCTACGAGGGCTCACTTCGCGAGCCTCTCGCGTATCAACTGCAGCTCTCGCCGGCGTTTCGCGCTGGACTTCGGGTAAGCCATTTCTAGCCCTTTGAACAGGTCGAGGACGATCTCGGAAATGATCAGCCGAGCGTTCTCTTTGTCGTCGGCGGGAACGACGTACCAGGGTGCGTTCGTCGTACTCGTCGCGCTCAGGCACGCCTCATAGGCCTGCATGTATTGCTTCCAGAACTCTCTCTCTTCGATATCGGCAAGGCTCAATTTCCAGTTCTTGTCCAGCTCATCAATGCGTTCGAGCAAGCGCTTTCGCTGTTCCTCCTTCGAAAGGTGCAGGAAGAACTTGATGATTCGAGTTCCGTTGCGGTGGAGATGGTCTTCCAGCTGCACGATGGAGCGATATCTCCCCTGCCAGACGGTGTTCTCGTCGAGCGACTCGGCCGGCAGACCCTCGGTGCGAAGGATCTCCGGATGGACCCGCACGATCAGGACTTCCTCGTAATAGGAACGATTGAAGATGCCGATGCGGCCGCGTTCGGGCAGGGATCGGGTGGTGCGCCACAGAAAGTCGTGCTCCAGCTCCGCAGCGCGGCCACTCGTCGAGATGGACCTTCTTCCCTGCCGGAACACGGAAGTCATCGGAGTCGATCTTCATTTGCATGCCTCTGTTGACGGCTCGTCCGTCGGCGCGTGGCCGCCGGCCGGCTCTCGAAACCTGCCTGGTCGTGTCGGGGCCCGATCGTGCGTCCTGCCACCTCGCCGATCCAATCCACTTGTGCGCGGGGCACCCGCGCGACCGCGGCGATCAGGGAAGGCACGAACCAGAAGCTTCGTCGTGCTCTCGATCCTCGAGCCGTGGATTGTGAGAGGATCTCCGTTCTTCGTATTGGGACACGTCGTCGACCTCTCGTGGAGGACGACGCGCCGCATGGTACTCAAAGCGAGTTCAAGCACCGGCGATCGGCGACAGGATCAGCGTGCAGCGCGGGGTCGAGGCTGATTCGGTGGCCGAGTTGCGCCGCTGAGCGATCGCGCCTCGATGTAGATGCGGGTGATCTTCGGGTATCGCACTCGGATGTCTTGTTCGACATTCGCAATGGCAGCGACGATCTCATCGGCGGTCGAATCGCGTTCGAACTCCACGTCGAGCGTCAGCAATACTTCGTCGGGTCCCAGATACATCGAAAGGGCACGGGCGGCGTTGCGTACGCGCGGGTTGCACAGGGCGAGGTCGCGGATTGCCACAGCCGTCTCCGGCGAGACGCCCTCGCCGATCAGTAGACCCCTCGATTTCCCGGAGTCGGAGGCGCTCGCGGCGGGACTCGGCGATCTTCTGCTGACTTGGCAGGATCAGCCTTTACTGGCTACCAACACCAACATCTACGGCCGGTTGGTGCCCGAGCCGGGCGCATGCGAGAGCGCGGTCGCGCCGCTGCTCGCGACCGCCGGGCTCGGGTGCCGCCGCCGAGCAATCAGCGCGTAGAGACCGGCCGGCAGCAACAGGCCCGACATGCATCGGATGCTTCGCGCTCTGGAACTTACTCCGAGCGACACTGAGTCACGCGACTCTCGGACGATCTCTTGGTCGGGCCGACTGGATTCGAACCAGCGACCTCCTGAACCCCATTCAGGCGCGCTACCAAACTGCGCTACGGCCCGACGGTGCATTGATTAGCCGTCGTCACGGCGCCTGTCGACCAAGCGCACGGCAGCCTGGCTAGAGCAGCGCCTTGATTGCGAGCAGCTCTTCGCGAATGCGCCGGTAGCGCGCGAGGTGGTCGATCTCGAGGCCGAGGTCGACCTGGGGCACTTCGAGGGCGCGCGCGACGCCGAGTTCGCGCAGGCGTTTGCGCGCGCCGGCGATGGTGAAGCGCTCCTCGTGTAGGAGGCGCTTCAGCAGCAGGATCACTTCGATGTCGCGGTGGCGGTACAGGCGCTGCTGCGAACGCGACTTCGCCGGCGCCATCCAGCGGAATTCGGACTCCCAGTAGCGGAGTACGTGCGCCTTGACGCCGGTGAGGCGCGAAACCTCGCCGATCCGGTAGTAGCGCTTCGTCGGATTCACCGCGGCTTCGCCGGGCGCGCCCGCGGCGTGCGGAGACGGAGCAGTCTCTTGCGTCACCTACCCCCTCCCGGAACTGCGGGTCTAGTCGTCCGAATCGTCGTCGAACTCGGGACCCGTCTCCTGCTCGTCGTTCAAGAGGTTTTTTAGCACGAGAGATGGCTTGAAGGTGAGCACTCTCCTCGCCTCGAGAACGATTTCCTCGCCGGTCTGCGGATTGCGGCCCTTGCGCGCGTTCTTGCTCGCGCACCACGAAGTTTCCGAAGCCGGAGATCTTGACCTTCTCCCCCGCTTCGAGCGTCTCCTTGATGATCTCGAAGACCTTCTCCACCAGGTCAGCCGACTCCTTCTTCGAGAAACCCACGCGTTCGTAGATCTGCTCGACGATCTCGGCCTTGGTCATGGTGCGACCTCCCACGCGATCACCCCCCCGCTGGATTGGCCTCGCCGGTTCCCTGCCGCAGCTCGCCGCCGAAACGGTCGGCGAGCATGCGCACGACGCGTTCGGTCGCACGCGCGACCTCGGTGTCGAGCAGGGTCCGGTCGGGGCGCTGGAAGACGAGACGGAAGGCCACGCTCACGCGACCTTCCGGGACACCGGTTCCTTCGTAGCGATCGAAGATCTCGGCGGCAACGAGATGCGGCCCTGCCGTGCCGCGGATCGCGTCCAGCACGCCGCGCGCAGGCTGCGTCGCGCGACAGCAGCACCGCGAGATCGCGCCGACACTCGGCTGGCGCGACACTTCGCTGTACTTCACGGGCGCAGCCGGCGTGGCCGCGATTGCATCGAGATCGAGCACGAAGATCGCGCAGGACGTGTCGAGTCTCGAAGCGCGCCGCCGTCTCGGGGTGCAGCTCCCCGACGACGCCGACCCGCCGGCCGCCGAGCGCGATCGCGGCGCTCGCACCGGGGTGCAGGAACGGTTCGGTCGCGTCGGCGGAGAAGCTCGCCGCGAGGCCGAGATCGTCGAACAACCGTTCGACCGCCCCTTTCGCGTCGAAGAAGAGCGGCGGCGGCGCGGGCGCGGCCCAGAGACCGCCTTCCCCGCGCATCACGACACCGGCCACATGGAGCGTCTCGGTGCGGCAGCTCGTCGCTCGCCACGCGCTGCGAACACCCGCCCCACCTCGAAGGCGCGGACGCGCTCGACCTGACGGCTGCGGTTGGTGCGCGCGACGGCGAGCAGCGACGGCACGAGCGTGGACCGGAGCTTCGACTCTTCGTCGGTGAGCGGGTTCTGCAGGTGCACGACGCGACGCCGCGCGTCGTCTGCGGCGAAGCCCGATGCGATCCAGGTCCGCTGCGCTCGCGAACGGCAGCGTCATGCACTCGACGAAGCCCGCCGCGCACAGCGCGTTGCGCGCGCCCTCGACCACGCTGCGCCCGCGCGACACCGCAACCGGGCCGAGGAGCGCGACCGGGAGCGTCGTGGGAAGATGGTCGTAGCCGTGGATGCGCGCGACCTCTTCGATCAGGTCGACGTCGCGCCGCAGGTCGTTGCGCCAACTGGGCACCCGGCAGCGCAGCGGTCCCGAGCCGGCGTCCACATCGACGACGTCGACGCGCGCGAGCAGTGCAGCGATCGCGGCGCGATCGAAGTGGGTGCCGAGCAGGCGATTCACGCGATCGGGATCGAGTGCGATTTCGGCGACCGCGGACGGCGCGCGGCCGGTCGCCTCCACCACGCCCGGCGCGACGCGGCCGCCCGCCAGTTCCGCCAGCAGGCGCGCCGCGCGGTCGATCGCGCGGCGCAGCCCGTCGCGGTCGATCTCGCGCTCGAAGCGGTAGGACGCCTCGCTGTTGAGGCCGAGACGGCGCGCGGTACGCCGCACGCGCACGGCTTCGAAGTGCGCGCTCTCGAGCAGCACGTCGGTGGTGCGTGCGCCGACTTCGGTCTCCGCCCCGCCCATCACACCCGCAATCGCGATGGCGCGCTCGGCGTCGGCGATCACGAGATCTTCGCTCTGCAGTGCCCGCGTGGCGCCGTCGAGTGTCGCGATCTTCTCGTCGGCACGCGCGCGCCGCACGTGGATCGCGCCGCCGCGCAGCGTCGCAGCGTCGAAGGCGTGCAGCGGCTGGCCGAATTCGAGCAGCACGAGGTTCGTCACGTCGACCACGACGTTGATGGCGCGCATGCCGGCCGCTTCGAGTCGGGCCGCGAGCCAAGCGGGGCTCGGACCCACCGCGACACCGCGCACGAGGCGGGCGCAGTAGCGAGGACAACCGTCCCGGTCTTCGATCTCGACACGCAGGCTCGCGACGGCCGGCTCGCCCGCCTCGTCCGGCAGGAAGGGCGGAAGGCGCAGCGCGCCGCCGAAGTGGGCGCGCACCTCGCGCGCGATGCCGAGCATCGACGCGCAGTCGCCGCGGTTCGGCGTGAGCGCGATCTCGAGCACCGAGTCGCCCGCCGCGAGCACGTCGCCGAGCGGCGCACCGACCTTTGCGCTCGCGTCGAGCACCAGAATCCCGTCGCTCGGTGCGGCGATGCCGAGTTCCTGCGCCGAACAGATCATGCCGTGCGAGACGACGCCGCGAATCTTTGCCTTCTCGAGCTTCTTGCCGTCGGGCAGTCTCGAACCCGGCGACACCACCGCGACCTTCTGTCCGGCCGCGACGTTCGGCGCGCCGCACACGATCTCCACCGGTTCCCCGCTGCCGATGTCGACGCGGCACAGCGAGAGCCGATCGGCGTTCGGGTGCTGCGCGCGCGCGAGCACGTGACCGACGCGCACGCCCGAAAGATCGGGGCCGAGGCGCAGGGTGCTCTCGACTTCGAGTCCACCCTCGGTGAGCGCCGCCGCGATTGCATCGGCCTCCGGCACGTCGACGAATTCGGCGAGCCAGCGCAGCGGGACACGCATCAGATCTGCTCCAGGACGCGCAGGTCGCCCTCGAAGAGCAGGTGGATGTTCGGGACGCCGAAGCGCAGCATGGCCGCGCGATCGAGTGTCATGCCGAAGGCAAAACCCTGGAAGCGCTCGGGGTCGAGCCCGCAGTTGGCGAGCACGACGGGGTGGATCATCCCGCAGCCGCCCGCCTCGATCCATCCCGATTGAGAGCAGGTGGCGCAGCCGGCGCCCGAGCAGAGCAGGCAGCGGTAGTCGAGTTCCGCCGACGGCTCGGTGAACGGGAAGTAAGAGGCGCGGAAACGCAGCTCGACGTCGGATCCCATCATGTGGCGCTGGAAGGCGTAGAGGACGCCCTTCAGGTCGGCGAACGAGACACGCTCGTCGACCATGAATCCCTCGACCTGGTGGAACATCGGCGAGTGCCGCGGCGAGCGGTCGTTGCGGTACACGCGCCCCGGCACGATGAAGCGGAACGGCGGCAGGCGGCCCGTCATCGCCCGGATCTGCACCGGCGAGGTGTGCGTGCGCAGCACGTGCCCGCCGTCGACGAAGAACGTCGCCTGCATGTCGCGCGCCGGGTGATCGGGCGGGATGTTGAGGGCTTCGAAGTTGTTCCACTGGGTCTCGACCTCGGGACCCTCCTCGACCGCAAAGCCGAGCCCGGTGAAGAAGGCGACGATGTCGCGCTCGATCTGCGTGATCGGATGCAGGTGGCCGCGCGGGGCACGAACGCCTGGAAGCGACACGTCGAGGCGTCGCGCAGACAGCTCGTGATCGCGGGCGCCGGCTTCGAGCGCGGCGCGGCGCTCGGCCACGAGCGCTTCGATGCGATCCTTGGCGACGTTTGCCGCTTCGCCGACGCGTGCGCGCTCGTCGGCCGCGAGCGCGCCGATGCCGCGCAGCAGCGCCCCGACGGAGCCCTTCTTGCCGAGGAAGCGCGCGCGAACTTCGGCGAGCACGGGAAGGCTCCGCGCCTCGGCAATCGCCAGGCGCGCTTCCTCCTCGATCGCCGCGAGGCTCGGCCGCTCCCCCTCCCCCGCCACCGCGACTTCCGACCCGCTACGCGAGCTGCGCTTTGGCGCGCGCCACCAGCTCCCCGAACGCCTGCGGATCCGCAGACGCAAGGTCGGCCAGGTTCTTGCGGTCGATCTCGATGCCGGCCTTGTTGAGCCCGTTGATGAGCTGGCTGTAGGACAGCTCGTGCAGGCGCGCGGCCGCATTGATGCGGGCGATCCACAGGCTGCGGAAATCGCGCTTGCGTTGGCGGCGATCGCGATAGGCGTAACGCCAGGCGCGCTCGACCGTCTCGCGCGCGACGCGCACCAGTCGATGGCGAGAGCCGAAATAACCCTCGGCCTCTTTCAGAATTCGCCGATGGCGGCTCTTCTTGGTTACGCCTCGTTTGACTCGGGGCATGATCTCCCTCCTTCTGTGCGCCCTTCACTCAGGGCAGCATTTGCTCCAATCGCAAGCGGTCCCCGTGCGACACCTCCACCCTCCCCGTGAGGCGTCGCTTTCGCTTCGCACTCTTCTTGGTCAGGATGTGCCGTTTGCTCTCATGCGAGCGCATGATCTTGCCGGTGCCGGTGCGCGTGAAGCGCTTCGCCGCACCGCGATGGGTCTTCATCTTGGGCATCAACTCTCTCCTGCGGGGGGCATTTCGTCCCCCGTCTCTGCCTGCTCGGCGTGTGTCCCGGCCGGCGGGGCATCCGACTCGGCCTGCTGGACGCCTGCCGCGCCGCTGTCCATTGCCGCCTCCGCCTTCTCCTGCTGCGCGCGCGCCCGTTCGAGTCGCTGGATGGCTTCCCGGTTGGGCACGAGGATCATCGACATGAAGCGGCCGTCCATGCGGGGCGGGTTCTCGACGGCCGCGATGTCCGCGAGCATCTCCTTGACGCGATCGAGTTGCTCGCGCCCGATCGAGGTGTGGACGATCTCGCGCCCACGGAACATCAACGTGACTTTGACCTTGTCCCCCTCGACCAGGAACCGGCGCGCGTTCTTCAACTTGAAGTCGAGGTCGTGCTCGTCGGTGCGCGGCCGCAACTTCACTTCCTTCATCGTCGCCGCGTGGGCCTTCGCCTTGGAGACGGCCTGCTTCTTCTTCAGCTCGTACTTGTACTTCCCGTAGTCCATGATGCGACACACGGGCGGGTTGGCGCCGGGCGCCACCTCGACCAGATCGAGGCCCTTTTCCACGGCGCGCTGGACGGCATCGAAGGGCGTCATCACGCCGAGCTGGGTTCCGTCCTCGTCCACGACGCGAATCTCGCGGGCGCGGATGCGCTCGTTGATCCGGGTGTCGTCCTTGGTACGCGGCTGCTCTCCACGCTTGGGGAATCGGATGCGGGTTTCCTCCGTAGGGGACTAGATCGACTCGCGCCGCTCGGCCACCGCGGCCGACAGCTTCAACACGAACGCGTCCAGGGCGACCGACTCCGCGGCGTCCTTCGTCCCGTGGCGGCGGCGCGGTGTGACGGTCCCGTTCGCCACCTCCTGGTCGCCGACCACGAGCATCAAGGGAATCTTCTGCAGCTCCGCTTCGCGGATCTTGAGGTTGAGCTTCTCGTTGCGAACGTCGCACTCGGCGCGCAGGCCGGCCGCTTGGAGCGCGGCACCGACCTGCGCGGCGTAGTCCGCATGCCGCTCGGTGATCGGCAGCACGACGACCTGCACCGGCGCCAGCCAGAGCGGGAAGTCGCCCGCGGTGTGTTCGAGGTAGATCGCGATGAAGCGCTCGAGCGAGCCGAGGATCGCCCGGTGCAGCATCGCCGGGCGATGCTCCTGGCCGTCGCGACCGACGTAGGCCAGCGCGAAGCGCGTGGGCGCAGCCATGTCGACCTGGATCGTCGAGAGTGTCCAGGCGCGGCCGAGCACGTCCTGGAAATCGAACTCGACCTTCGGCGCGTAGAAGGCCGCTTCGCCCTTCTTGATGCCGCACTCGAAGCCGGCGCTCTTCACGCAGTCGATCAGCGCCTTCTCTGCGACATCCCAATCGGCGGCCTCGCCGAGGAAGCGCTCGGGGCGCGTCGATACGGAGACCTTCACGCCCGACAGGCCGAGATCGCGGTAGACCTCGGCCGTCATGACAAAGAAGCGCTCGATCTCGGCGGGCACGGCGTCGGGCTCGCAGTAGATGTGGGCGTCGTCCTGCGCCATCGCGCGCACGCGCGAAAGCCCGGTGAGCGTGCCGCTGCGCTCGTTGCGGTGCAGGCGCGAGAACTCGGCGAAGCGAATCGGCAGATCGCGGTACGAGCGCTTCGCCGACTGGTAGAGCCGGCAGTGGCCCGGGCAGTTCATCGCCTTCACGCCCAGCTCTTCGCCCTCGTCGCCTTCGAACCAGAACATGTCGTCGTGGAATTCGTAGTAGTGGCCCGAGGTCTTGAAGAGATCCGCGCGAAAGAGCTGCGGCGTCATCACTTCCTGGTAGCCGTACCTGGGGTAGAGGCTGCGCATGTAATCGACGAGGCCGTTGTAGAGCGCCATTCCCTTCGGGTGGTAGAACGGAGAACCCGGCGCGAGCGGTTCGATGTGGAAGAGATCGAGTTCGACGCCGAGGCGGCGATGGTCGCGGCGCTTCGCCTCTTCGATGCGCGCCAGGTGCTCGTCGAGTTCCTTCTTGCTCGCGAACGCGGTGCCGTAGATACGCTGGAGCATCGGGTTGGACTCGTCGCCCTTCCAATAGGCGCCGGCCGCGTCGAGCAACTTCACGGCGCCGATCTGGTCGGCGCGCTGCACGTGCGGGCCGCGACACAGGTCGACGAAGCCGCCGTGGGCGAAGAGCGT
Organism: uncultured delta proteobacterium; assembly: GCA_963801625.1. Classification (GTDB taxonomy): domain Bacteria; phylum Myxococcota_A; class UBA9160; order UBA9160; family PR03; genus PR03. The sequence goes on along the minus strand of CAWDFQ010000007.1, from coordinate 126,212 downwards.
GATGTCGTCGCCTTCCGGGATGTCGGCGAGGCGCGCGACCTTCAGCGTCTCGCCCATCGACTCGAAGAGCGCCTTCGCTTCCGCGCGCGAAACCACGCGGCGCTCGAAGCTCGCGTGCTCGGCGACGATGCTCCGCATCTCGTCCTCGATGCGCACGAGATCATCGGGTGTGAACGGTCGGTCGATCAGGAAGTCGTACTGGAACTTCTCCGCGTGATCCGTGCGCCCGACGTCGATCTGCACGGCGGGAAAGAGACGCTTCACTGCGTCGGCCATCACGTGCTCGGCCGAGTGCCGGATCACGCTGCCGCCCTGCGGATCTCTGGCGGTGACGATCTCGATCGCGGCACCGGCTTGGAGCGGCACGCGCAGGTCCACCAGGCGCCCGTCGACGCGGCCCGCGAGCGCGGCGCGCGCGAGCCCGGGCCCGATGCGCTCCGCCACGCCAAGAACGGTGGTGCCCACGGGCACTTCGAGCAGCCTGCCATCGGGCAGGCGCACTTGGATCTGGCTCATGAGCGGAGCAAAAGCATGGGCAGAACTCTTCGAGGTTCCCAGCCGGGGGGATCTCAGACAGTGAAGGCCGTCAATCATCGTGGTTGGCACGGGCGGGATTGAACCGCCGACCCCTACCGTGTCAAGGTAGTGCTCTCCCACTGAGCTACGTGCCAAGAAGCCAGCTAACGTGGCGCAGTCAATACCGATTTGGCTGGGCTTCGTCAACGAGTCGGGGGCTTGGGGGCGGCCTCGACCGCGGCAGCGTCCGGGATCGTCGCCGGCTCGGGCGCAAGGCGCGGCGCGATCGCCACCAGCAGCGTGTCGCCGTCCATCCCGACCGAGCGCACCTCGAAGTCGGCGCCGAGCCCGGTCCCGAGCCGCCCGACGAGTGCCCCGCCCTGTTCCGCCGTTTCGACCTCGGCGACGACCCGGCCGCGCGCGAACTCGAGCGGGCGCACGGCGCCGCCGCGTGCCCCGAGCGCGCGCGCGATCCGCTTCCAGAGCGGGTACGAGTCGACCCCTTCGAACGCGATCCGCAGCGCGGTGCGCGCGCCCGGCTGCGCGGGAGCGCCGAGCAGGCCCGCCTGCTGGAGGCGGGAGCGCAGCCGCGAGCGGTCGACGTGGGTCTCGACGGTCACGACGTACTCGCGCTGCGCGGCGGGACTCTGTTCGAGCAGCGGCGCGCGCTCGCCCCGATCCTCGAGGATTCGGAACTGCGACGCATAGACGAGCAGATCGCTCCCGAGGGCTGCGCGTACGGAATCCTGCGAGGCGCTCGCACCCGCCTGGGAGGCGAGATCGAGGGCCGCCCGCTCCACCGCTTCGCGGACGCCCGCTTCGAGCGCGGCCTGGCGCGCGCTCGCACCGCCGCTGGACCCGGCCGCGAGCGGCACCGAGCCCACCGACTCGACGCGCACCAGTTCGGCGCGCGCAGCGCCCGAAGCGAGCGTGGCGAACGCAAGGACGATCGCGATCCCAGCGGCCGGTGCCCTCAATGCACCCACTCCGCGGCGCGACGGCCGAACAGCGCGTTCACCTGCGCGAGCAACGCTTCGCTCGGGCTCACCGAGCAGGCGTCGGGCAGCGCGATCACCGTCTCGCTCTCGCCGGCGATTCGCACATGGAGGAGCACCGGACAATCGCCGGGATGGCTCTCGAACGCGCTTCGCAGCGCGCAGAAGCGATCGCGCGAGGCCTCCGCCGCGAGGACGTCGATGCGCAACCGGGTCGCGAGCTTCTGCTCGGCGTCTTCGAGCTTCAGCGCCTCGCGCACCAGGACCTTCGGCGGATCGCCGCCCTCCAATTTGCCGGCGATCACGAGCGGGATCGGCGCCTGTCCCGGGCCCGGCTCGAGCGCGTTCTTCAGCAGTGGACGCAGTCGCGCGTAGGGTTCGGAGAAGATCACCAGGTCGAAGGCTCCTTCGAGGTCTTCGAGCGTACCGAAGCCCATCGCATCGCCCTTGCGCGTGCGCGTCTCGCGCAGCTGCGTGAGCAAGCCGCCGATGCGCACGTCGCGACCGTCCTTGCCCGCGGTGGCGCTCGAGCGCGTATCGGTGAAGCGCGCCAGCGCGGGCGCGACGGCGCCGAGCGGGTGGCCCGTCACGTAGAAGCCGAGCAGTTCGCGCTCGTAGCCGAGCCGCTCGGTGTCGGTCCAGGCCGCGACATCAGGGAGTTTCGGCTCGGGACCGGGCACGCGCGCGCTGCCGCCGCCGAACAGGCTTTCCTGCCCGATCTCGCGATCGCGCTGGGCCGCGGCGCCGCGTTCGAATGCCGCGTCGAGCGCGCCCCAGACCGCTGCGCGGTTCGCGTGCAGCGAGTCGAATGCGCCGCCCTTGACGAGGCTCTCCACCACCCGCCGGTTCACGCGCTTCGCGTCGACGCGCTGGCTGAAGTCGAACAGGCTGTGGAAGCGGCCCCCGTTCGCTGTGCGCGCTTCCACGATCGCCTCGATCGCGCCGTCCCCGACGTTCTTGATCCCGGCGAAACCGAAGCGGATGCCATCCTGATGTTCTTCGCTCGCCTGCGGGCCCGATGAGCTTCGCTCGCCTCCGGCTCGCTGCGCGGCGCCTTCGCCGCCTTGCGGGCTGCGCGCTCCCTCCGGTCGCTTGCTGCCGGTCGTGGTGAAGTCGCGCACCGACTCGTTCACGTCGGGCGGCAGGATCTCGATGCCCTTCTCGCGCGCGTGCGCGATGTAGCGCGTGAGCTTGTCGTGGTTGCCAGATTCGACGGTGAGCAACGCCGCCAGGTACTCACGCGCGTGATTCGCCTTGAGATAGGCGGTCTGGTAGGTGATCAGCGCGTAGGCCGTCGAGTGCGACTTGGCGAAGCCGTACTCCGCGAACTTGGCGATCAGCTCGAAGACCGCTCTCCGCCTTGCCCTTGTCGATGTTGCGCGCCGTCGCGCCCGAGACGAAGCGCTCGCGCTGCTTCGCCATCTCCGCGGGCTTCTTCTTGCCCATCGCGCGGCGCAGCAGGTCCGCCTCGCCGAGGCTGTAGCCAGCCAGCTTGTTGGCAATCTGCAGCACCTGATCCTGGTAGACGATCACGCCGAGCGTCTCGGCGGTCAGCTCCTCGAGTTCCGGCAACAGGTACTCGACCTTGGTGGCGCCGTTCTTGCGGTTCACGTAGTCGTCGACCATGCCGGAGCCGAGTGGGCCGGGCCGATACAACGCGACCAGCGGGATGATCTCCTTGAAGGTGCGCGGCTTGAGCTTGATCACGAGGTCGGTCATGCCGCTCGACTCGACCTGGAACACGCCTTCGGTGTCGCCGCTGGAGAGCAGGTCGAAGGTGCGCGCGTCGTCGAGCGGCAGCTTCTCGACCGAAAACTCCGCATCCACCGCACGGATCAGCTTCTCGGCGTCCGCGATCACGGTGAGCGTCTTGAGCCCCAGGAAGTCGAACTTGATCAGCCCGACCTTCTCGACGCAGCGCATGTCGTACTGGGTCATGATGTCGCCGGAACGTCGCGTCGCGGTACAGCGGCACCGTCTCGATCAGCGGGCGATTGCCGATCACGACGCCGGCCGCGTGTTTCGAGACGTGGCGCGTGAGCCCTTCGAGCTTGCGCGCGGTCTGGAACAGGCGAGCCACCTGCCCGTCCGCTTCGATGCGGGCGCGCAGTTCGGGCGACTGCTGATGCGCCTCCTCGAGCGTCGTGCCGAGCGCCTCGGGGACCAGCTTCGCGATGCGGTCGACGTCGGCGTAGGGCATACCGAGCGCGCGGCCGACATCGCGCAGCGCCGCCTTCGCCTGCAGCGTCCCGAAGCTGACGATCTGCGCGACGCGCATCTCGTCGGGCGCCGGCTTCGCGGTGCCGTCGTACTTCTCGGCGACGTAGCGGATCACCGAGTCGCGCCCGCGCATGCAGAAGTCGACGTCGATGTCCGGCATCGAGACGCGTTCGGGGTTGAGGAAGCGCTCGAAGAGGATGTCGTACTCGATCGGGTCGACGCCGGTGATGCCGAGGCCGTAGGCGACCAGGCTTCCCGCCGACGAACCGCGTCCCGGGCCGACCGGCACACCGGTACGTCGCGCGTAGTCGATGAAGTCCGCCACGATCAGGAAGTAGCCGGCGAAGCCCATCGACTGGATCACCGACAGCTCGTACTTCATGCGCGCGCCGTAGACGCCGTAGTTGCCGGGCAGCGGTTCGTCGCGCTCGAAGCCGAGGCGCCGGCGCAGCCCCGTCCAGGCCATCTCCTCCAGCACCTGCTCGCGGGTCGTGCCGGCGGGCACCTGGAAATCGGGCAGCTGGTACTTGCCCATCTCCAGTTCGACGTCGCAGCGCTCGGCGATTTCCAGCGTCGCCGCGACGGCGGACGGGTGGTCGTGGAAGACCTCCCACATCTCGTCGCCGTCCTTCACGTAGAAACCCTGGCCGTCGAAGTGGAAGCGCTTCGGATCGTCGAGGTTGGCGGCCGTGCCGATGCAGAGCAGCACGTCGTGCGGCTCGTGGTCGTCGGCTTCGAGATAGTGGGCGTCGTTGGTTGCGACCAGCGGGAGGTGCAGATCGGCGGACATCTTCACCAGCTCGGCGTTCACCTTGTCCTGCGCGGGAATCCCGTGGCGCTGCAGCTCCAGGTAGAAGCGGCCCTCGAAGAGCGACGCGAACTCCTCGACGAGGCGCCAGGCGCGCGTGGCGTCGTTGTCGAGGATCGCGCGCGACACCATCGACGAGAGACAGCCCGACGTCGCGATCAGCCCTTCGCTGTGCTCGCGCAGCAGATCGAGGTCGATGCGCGGCTTGTAGTAGAAGCCCTCGAGATAGCCCCTCGACACCAGCACCATCAGATTGCGGTAGCCGGTGTCGTTCATCGCGAGCAGCAGCAGGTGGTTGATCGCGTCGAAGCCCGCGTCGTCCTTCTCGCGGCCCTTCCTTTCGAAGCGCGAGCCGGATGCGAGGTAGACCTCGCAGCCGAGGATCGGCTTCACGCCCGCGTCGCGCGCCTTCTCGTAGAACTCGACGGCGCCGAAGAGATTGCCGTGGTCGGTCATCGCGACAGCCGGCATGCCGAGCGCCTTGGCGCGCGCGAAGAGCGCCTTGTGCTGGATCGCACCGTCGAGGAGCGAGAACTGCGTGTGGAGATGCAGGTGGGCGAAGGGTCGCGGCATCCCCCGTGCTACTCCCACTCGATGGTGGCGGGCGGCTTCGACGAGACGTCGTAGACCACGCGCGAGACGCCCTTCACCTCGTTGGTGATGCGGCTCGACGCGCTGGCCAGCACGTCGTACGAGAGGCGCGCCCAGTCCGCCGTCATCGCGTCCACAGAGGTCACCGCGCGCAGCGCGACGACGTGGTCGTAGGTGCGCGCGTCGCCCTGCACGCCCACCGTCTGGATCGGCAGGAATACCGCGAAGGCCTGCCACACCGCGTCGTAGAGACCGCCGCGGCGCAGTTCCTCGATCCAGATTGCGTCGGCGCGGCGCAGGATCGCGAGGCGCTCGGCCGTGACCTCGCCCAGGATGCGGATCGCGAGCCCCGGACCCGGGAACGGATGGCGTCCGACGAGCGCCTCCGAGATGCCGAGCTTGCGGCCGGCCGCGCGCACCTCGTCCTTGAAGAGTTCGCGCAGCGGTTCGACCAGCGCGAGTTTCATCCGCTCCGGCAATCCGCCGACGTTGTGGTGCGTCTTGATGGTCTGCGAGGGGCCGCGAACCGACACGCTCTCGATCACGTCGGGGTAGAGCGTTCCCTGCACCAGGAAGGTCGCGTCGCCGATGCGTTCCGCCTCGCGCTCGAAGACCTCGATGAAGAGATGGCCGATGATGCGGCGCTTCCGCTCGGGATCGGTGACGCCAGCGAGCGCGGCGAGGAAGCGCTCGCTCGCATCGACGACCGTGAGCGGGATGCCGAGCCCCTCGCGGAAGATGCGCTCGACCTCGCTGGCTTCGTTCTCGCGCAGCAGTCCGTGGTCGACGAGGATGCAGTGCAGCTTCTCGCCGATCGCGCGGTGCACGAGCGCGGCCGCCACCGACGAGTCGACGCCTCCCGAGAGCCCGCACACGACCCGTGCAGCACCGACCTGCGTACGAATCTTGCCCACCGCCTCCTCGATGAACGCCTCCATCGACCACGAGTCGCCGCAACCGCAGATGCCGTGCACGAAGTTCGCGAGTAGCTCGCCACCGCCTTCGGTGTGCACCACTTCGGGATGGAACTGGATGCCGTAGAGCGGTCGCTCGCGGTGGCGCACGGCGGCGAACGGGGAGTTATCGCTCGACGCGATGCGCTCGAAGCCATCGGGCAGGCGCAGCACGCGATCGCCGTGGCTCATCCAGACGGTGCGCGCGGGCCGGTCTTCGAGGCCGGCGAAGAGCGGGTCGCCGCGGCGCTCGAGTTTCAACTGGGCGCGCCCATACTCGCGATCGTCCGATGCCTCGACGACACCGCCGAGCTGCTGGCACATCCACTGGAGGCCGTAACAGATGCCCAGCACCGGAACCCCGAGTTCGAGAATCTCGCGGTGCGCGAACGGCGCGTCGGCGTCGAGCACGCTCGACGGCCCGCCCGAGAGCACGATGCCCTGCGGCGCGAAGCGGCGCACCGCATCCAGCGAAATGCCGCAAGGATGGATCTCGCAGTAGACGCCGCGCTCGCGGATGCGGCGCGCGATCAGCTGGGTGAACTGGGAGCCGAAGTCCAGGATCAGGACCCGGTCGCGATGCACGTCGGGGGGCATGAGCGCGGATCCCTCGTTCTACTCGAGCCGGTAGTTGGGAGCTTCCTTCGTGATCACCACGTCGTGCACGTGGCTTTCCTGGAGCGACGCCTGGGAGATCCGCACGAAGCGCGCCTTCTGTCGCAGCTCGGCGAGATCCGCCGCGCCGACGTAGCCCATGCCGGAACGCAGACCGCCCACCATCTGGTGCACGTTGCTGGTGAGACTGCCGCGATAGGGCACGCGTCCCTCGATGCCCTCGGGCACCAGCTTCGCGGCCTCGACATCGCCCTGGAAGTAACGGTCGCGCGAGCCATCGGCCATCGCGCCGAGCGAACCCATCCCGCGGTAGAGCTTGTAGGTGCGGCCCTGGTAGAGAACCGTCTCGCCGGGCGCTTCGTCGGTACCCGCGAACAGCGAGCCGATCATCACGGTCGACGCACCGCCCGCGAGCGCCTTCACCGCGTCGCCGGAGAACTTCACGCCGCCGTCCGAGATTACCGGCACATCGAAGCGCGACGCGACGCGCACCGCGTCCATCACGGCGGTGAGCTGCGGCACGCCGACGCCCGTCACCACGCGCGTCGTGCAGATCGAGCCGGGCCCGACGCCCACCTTGACGGCCGACGCGCCCGCCTTGATCAGCGCCTCGGCGCCCTCGGCCGTGGCGACGTTGCCGCCGACCATCGGCAGCTTCGGGAAGGTGCGGTGCATCTCGACCAGCGTGTCGAGCACCAACTGCGAGTGGCCGTGCGCGGTGTCCACGACGATCACGTCGACTGCCGCGTCGACGAGCGCCTGGGCGCGCTCGAGCCGATCCGGTCCGACGCCCACCGCGGCGCCGCAGCGCAGCCGCCCGAATTCGTCCTTCGCGGCGTTCGGGAAGCGCTCGTTCTTCTCGATGTCCTTGATCGTGAGCAGCCCGCGCAGATCGCCGTGCTCGTCCACCACGAGCAGCTTCTCGATGCGGTGCTCGTGCAGCAGTTCCTTGCAGCGCTCGAGTTGGGTGCCCGGCGGCACCGTCACGAGCTTCTCGCGCGGCGTCATCACGTTCGAGATCGGCTGATCGTCGTCGCGCACGAAGCGCAGGTCGCGGTTGGTGAGGATCCCGACCGCCTTGCCGTCCTTCGTCACCGGCACGCCCGAGATCCGATGCTGCGCCATGATGCGGCGCGCCTCGCGGATCAGTTGCTCGGGCCGCATCGTGACCGGGTCGACGATCAGCCCCGACTCGAAGCGCTTCACCTTGGCGACTTCCGCAGCCTGCACGGCCGGCGGAAGATTGCGGTGGACGACGCCGAGCCCCCCGTTCTGGGCCATGCAGATCGCCGTCTCGTGTTCGGTGACGGTGTCCATCGCGGCCGACACGAACGGAAGGCTCAGCACGATCTCGCGGGTGAGACGCGTGCGCAAGCTGACGTCGCGCGGCAGCACCTGCGACGCCGCCGGAACCAGCAGCACGTCGTCGAAGGTCAGCGCTTCGCGGATCGGGACGCCGTCGGTTTCGCCAAGCTCATGGGTCATCGCGTCGACCATTGGATGTGGGCCCACCAACCTGGCGCGACGAACTGCGACGGAGCGATGCGCAGGCGGATGAGCCAGTTACAGAGCACGAGCAGAAGAAGACTCGCGGAGGAGAAATGCCCGGGGGTTCCGAGTGCGGGCGAGTCTACTCGCCGCGTTCGCGAGGGTCAACCGACAGAAGCGTCTCCGCCGCTGAGCGCGGCGCGCGCATGCTGCGCCACCTCGGCGGCGACTGCTGCGGCGATCCGGAAAGCCGCGCGCGGGTGATCTTCGGCGAAGCGCAGGAACTCTTCCCGGCGCAGCAGCAGCAGGTCGCTCGCATCGACGCCGACGGCGCTCGTCTCGCGCGCGCCTACTGCGAAGAGCGCGAGCACGCCGATCGTCCCGCCGGCGCCAACCGCGATCTTCTCGATGCTGCGGCGACTCGCGAGCTTCGACGCTGCCGCGCAGCACGAGCACCAATGCGTCCGACTCCTCGCCTTCGACGAACAGCGTTTCGCCGATCGACAGGTCGCGCTCCTCGAGCAGCGCGGCGAGTTCCTCGCGCTCGGCGTCCCCGAGATCGCTGAACAACGCAAACGGTTTCAGCTCGGCCGCGCTCACGGAACGATTCTCGAGAAGGCGCCGCGCAGGCGTTCGAGCGGATCCTTGCGACCTTCGAGCGGCAACAGGAACAACATCGACGCCTCGACCAGCGCGACGTTCGCCCGCAGCTCGTCGGCGAGATCGGGCTCGCCCGGGGCGCCGCACGAGGAGGTGCAGCACACGCGAGCGCGGAAGCGCGCCGAGCGTTTCGGAAAGCGGTCGCAGGGTGTCGGCGGCCTCGGCCACGCTGCCACCGAGCAGCAGGAAGGTCCCCAGCGCGCCATGGCCCGCCAGCGGCCAGAGCGACGCGAAGTGCGGATCGGCTGGCACGTGAACGAATTCGATGCCGAGCTCGTCGTCGATGCGCAGCCGCGCCAGCGGCCCGAGCGCGTCGGCGGCGATGCCGTTCTCCATACGCGGGTGCGGCGTCAGACCGGGCAGACCGCACAGCAACGAGAAGAAGGATTCGGTGAGGCGCGGATCGCACGAGGCCACCAGCAGCTTGGCATCGCGCAGGGGGCCGTTCTCGCCGCGTGCGCTGCCCTGCCATTCCCGCAGGCGCCGCACCTGCGCGGATCGGAACAGGCCCGCGTCGGGCGGCGGTACCGGCGCCCGCTCGCGCACCTCGACGATGCCGCGTTGCACGAGCGTCTGGAGCGTGCGCAGCACCTGGTAATCCGGGAACGAAGCGTGGTCGACGATCTCGCCCACCTGTGAGTAGAGCTCGAGCAGCAGCAGCACTTCCTGGGTCAGCGGCTGCACGACGCTCGGCAACGCGCCGCTGCGCACTTTGAGCGCGACGTGCGCGTCGCGCGACGGCAGTTGCGTATGCAAGCGCCTGCCTTCGTCGAGTTGGCGCATGCCTTCGAGCAGCAGCGCGCGGGTCGGCGTCGTGATCTGCGTCGCGACGCGACCGGCATCCGGCCGGAACTCGAAGCTTCCCTCGCTCCAGCCGAGCAGCCGGAACAACGCCTTCTCCCCTTCGACGGCACCGGTCGCGGCGTGGACGACGTCGCCCTCGCGCAGGTGCACGCGTCCGCGCACGGCGCGGCCGTCGGAAGTTGCGCCGCGCGCAGCTCGATCGTGCCGCTGCGCCGATTCAGGTGGAAGAGCTGGAGCAGGTCCACGAGCGGGATCTGCGACAGCCGACCCTCGACGACCTCGCGCGCTTCCTGCACCACCGCATCCAGTTCGGATCCACGCTCCGCCAGCTCGGCGACGCGGTCGCCCACCTCATCGGCATCGGCGTCGCCGGCGACCGTCAACGCGCCCCACTCTTCGGCGCCGCCCGCGGGCGGCTCGCCGACGAAGACGAAGCGCACGCGACGCGTGCGGGGGTTGGCGCGCAGGATCTCGACCAGCTCTGGCGGCGTCGATCAGTTCGAGCGGATCCGCGGTGACGAGCACGTCAGGCACCTCGCGGAGGGCGGTCTCGAGCGCGGCGGCGCCATGCGGACAGATCGCGTCGCGTAGCCGCGAACGGCGCACGCCTCGCGCAGGCGCTCGGCGCGTTCCAGGTTGGCATCGGCGATCACGACCAGGTGGCTCACGATTGCTCCCCGCCTGCTAGCGCGTGATGGGCACGCCGAGCGCGCGCTGCAGTTGGAAGGCCAGGTGCTCGACCGTCACGCGGTCTGCCGTCTGGAACAACACGGGCGAGGCGGCCGACGCGTCGGGCTCGCCGACCAGCGCGTAGCCCGGTCCTTCCGCGTAGTACACCAGGAAGGGTCGTCGCGTGCCGATCTGCGACGGCGCCACGCAGGTCACTGTCGAGCCCGCGAGCGACTCGGCGCGCTCGTCGGAAATCAGCACGACTTCCGTGTGGGTCTGGGACGGCTCGAAGCGCGCAAGTTCCTCGCGGACCAGATGCAGCCATTGCGCGCCCGGCGCCACACACAGCAGGCCGCGCTCCTGGGAGCGTCGCTCGACTTCGCCCAGCACGAAACGCAGCACCTGCGGGAGTACTTCCGCGCTGAGCGGTTGACCCTTCGCGGCGAGTGCGTCGAGCACCAGCGGGAACGGCTTGCCTTCCAACTCGTGGACGATGCTCTCGCGGTCCTCGGCGAGGCGCGCCGACAGCACGCGGCGCAGCTCCTCGAGCTGGGTGCCGTCGACGGGAAACGAGACGGCCGCCAGGTGCATGCGCGGCGGCCCGGCTGCAACGCTGCCGCGCACCTCGGCGCGCATCAACAGCTCGCACATGCGGCGCTTCAGCACGGCGGCGCCGAGCGCGTCGGTCTCGGGCATCAGGACGGCGAAGCGCTCTTCGCTGGAGGTGGCCAACAGATCGGTCGTACGCAGCACGCGGCCGATCTGGAATGCGAAGCGCTCGAGCCACGCGGAGAGCTCGGCGTCGGTCAGCTCGCGGCGCCAGCGCGCAAAGTCTGCGAGTTCCAATTCGATCAGCGAGAACGAACGCCCGAAGCGACCCGCCTTGAGGATCTCGTTGCGCACGACGTCCTCGAAGAACGCGTAGGTGTAGGCACGTGTCACCGGGTCGCGGAACGAGCGGTGCTCGAGGGCGCGGAAGCGCAGCGCGTTGGAGAGAGCCACTGCGGCCGGCGCGGCGAAGCGCTCGGCGACCGCACGGTCGCGATCCTCGAACGGGGAGCCGGCGATCCGGTCGGTCAGACGCACGAAGCCGAGTACGCGGCCCTCGTGACGGAGCGGCACGACGAGTGCGGATGCGACCGCCGATCTCGACCGCGAACGGAGCCCCCTCGGGCTTGCCCAGCGCTTCGAGCTCCGCTGGGCAGCGCGTCGAGCGCGATCTCTTCGGGCTCGCGTTCGATGCGCACGAGGCCGCGCGCCGTGGCGAGGCGCAGGCGCCCCGCGTCGTCGGCGCGCGCCACCCACGCGACGCCACCCTGCGCGCGCGTTTCGAGACAAAGAGCCTCGACGATTCGATCTGCGAGCGGTTCGATCGCGAGCGTCGAGAACAACGCGAGGGTCCGCTCGTAGAGCGAGAGATGGCCGAGGTACTCGAGGTTCTCGGCCATCAGCGACGCATGCTCCTGGCGGAGTCGCTTGCGTTGCAGGATGCCTTCGAGGGAGCGCTCGAGGAGTGTGGGATCGAGCGGCTTCAGCAGGTAGTCGCTGGCGCCCATCCGCATCGCGTCGACCGCGGTGCGCACGTCGCCGACGCTGGTCACGACGATCACGTCCTGGTCGGGCGCGCGCGCCTTCACGCGCTCGACCAGTTCGGCGCCCGCAAGCCCGGGCATCACGAGGTCGGTGACGACGACGTCGAAGGCTTCGCGCTCGAGCAGATGCAGCGCTTCCTCGCCGCTGCCGGCCGTGCGCACCTCGAAGCCCTGCTGCACGAGCAAGTCTTCCAGGAACACGCGGAAGTAGCGCTGGTCGTCGACCGCGAGGATCCGGGCCTTGGCCATCCTTCCCCCGACGCTCGGCCCTTGGCGAGCGCCCGCACGGCCGCCCCCGGAGCCCCCAGAAGCAGGGAACCCGCGGTGCCACCGCGCCTCGAAAGCTCATCGGCGAATGGCGACGGCTCCTGAGGGGATTCCCGCTTGCGCGACGGGCACCGAGGCGACCGGCTCGCCGAGCAGTGAGTGGGGTGTGGCCTCGGCGATCTGCACACGAACGAGGCGTCCCGGAACCGCATCGGGGAAGGCCGCCGCATCGAGATTCACGACGCGATGCCACGGGTCACGGCCGGCGAGCTGGCGCTCGTGGCGGCTGCGCCCGGCGACCAGCACGTCCGTGCACGTCCCCACGCGGCCGCGGTGGTAGCCGAGCGTCTGGCGACGCAACAAGTCCTGTACCGCTTCAAGGCGCTCCTGTGCGACGCTTTCGGGCACCCGGCCGGCCAGCTCGGCGCCAGGCGTGCCGGGTCGCGGGGAGTACTTGAACGAAAATCCGTCCGCGTAGCCGACGTCGCGGATCAGAGCGAGCGTCGCCTCGAAGTCGGCATCGCTCTCCCCGGGGAATCCGACGATCAGGTCGGTTGTGAGCACCAGATCCGGGCGCGCCGCGCGCAAGCGCGCCGCGAGCGCACGCACGTCGTCCCCCGTGTAGCGGCGGCGCATGCGCTCGAGAACGGCGTCCGCGCCGCTCTGCACCGGCATGTGCACATGCGGACAGAGCCTCTCGACGTCGCCGTGGGCGCGTACGAGATCCTCGTCGAAGAAGATCGGATGCGGGCTCGTGTAGCGGATGCGGCGCAAACCGGGGATCGCAGCGAGGCGTCGGATCAGCGCTGCGAAGCTCGTCGTGCCGGCCTGATCGGTTCGATCGCGGCGCACGTCGTGGCGGCCATAGGCGTTGACGGTCTGGCCGAGCAGGACGATCTCGACCACACCGCGCGCCGCCAGCGACTCGGCCTCTCGCACGATCGCGTCCGCGGGCCGGCTCACCTCACGCCCGCGCGTAGTCGGCACGATGCAGAACGAGCAGAACATGTCGCAGCCTTCCATCACCGTGAGATAGGCGCGGCCCGGCGAAGGCTCGACGAAGGCGGGGTGGCGTTCGGGGAGATCGAAGCGATCGAGGCTCGGCGAGGTCGAGACCTGCGCGGCCCGCTGGCCGATCTCGGCAGCGCGGACCAGCGAGGGGACCAGGCGCAGGTTGTGGGTCCCGAATACGAAGTCGACCTGGGCAAAGCGCGCGAGCAGCGCGTCGCCCTCCTGCTGAGCCACGCAGCCCCCGACCCCGAGCAGGCGGCCGGGCCGCAGGGCCTTCCACTCGCGGAGGCGTCCAAGGTCGCTGTAGAGCCGGTGCTCGGCCTTCTCCCGGATCGAGCAGGTATTGATCACGAGAAGATCGGCGTTCCCGGCCTCTGCGGTGGCCTCGTAGCCGGCATGGAGGAGCAGGTTGGCGACCTTATCGGAGTCGTGGGCATTCATCTGGCACCCGAAGGTGCGGATCGCGAAGGTCCGGGCTGCCATGTGTCGCGCAACCTATAGGAGCCTGGAACCACCTGCCAAGGCGCTCGAGCCTGCGGTCGCCACCGATTCCGAGCGCTTCCTACCGGGTCTTGCCGGGGTTCTCCAGGGGGGCCTATACCGCGTCTGCGACGGGGAATTGCCTCAATTGCAAAAAGCTGTTTGACAGCCGGATATGACCGCAGGCATAATGCCAACCATCAAGTCGTGATTCGAAGGAATCGAGGAGCGACCACCGAGTTTCGAAGGTTCTGGAGTGGCGGTGGATGAGACATTTCGATCTGAAATGTCCAACCTCTCACCCCCCATCATCTGTCCACCGCCTCTCCGCCCTTGCAAGACGCCCCGCTTGGGAAACCAGGCGGGGCGTTCTGCCTTGCAAGCGGCGCCGCCGCCCGGCGACGGCGCGCGCAGCGAGGCGAAGCCGAGCGAAGACCCATCGGGCTCGCGCCCGCAACTGCAATCACGCTCTGGGAACAGGGCGCCCTACAGCACGAGCTTGTCGACGATCCGCGAGAGCTGCCGCAGGTTGCGACACTCCTCCGCCATCGTCGTGTACGGCAGGTACTTGTCCATCACCGAATCGCCAAAGCCCCAGGCGCTGGGGCTCTCGGGATTCAGCCAGATCACGTTCTTGGCTTTCGTGTGGACGTCGCGCAGACACCAGGCTTTGGGGTCGTTGTAGTTGTTGCGGGCGTCGCCGAGCACCAACACGGTGGTCTTGCCGTCGACGGCGGACAGGAAGTCGCGCCAGAAGGTGTGGAAGGCCATCCCGAAGTTCGAGCGCGTGTAGACGTTGATCACGCCGCCGCCTTCGAGCGCTTCCTCGATTGCCTTGCTGACGTCGTGGTCCTGGAAGACGGGCGTCACCTCGCCCAACTCCGCGACGAATACGAAGGATCGTATCTTCGTGAAGCATTCCTGCAGGCTGTAGACGAACTGCAGCATGAAGCGCGAGACGTTGGCGACCGACGACGACACGTCGCACAGGATCACGAGCTTCGGACGATCCTTGCGTTTCTCCTTGAACACGAGTTCGAAGGGCATGCCGCCGTGTCCGGCGTTGCGTCGCAGCATCGTGTGCAGGTCGAGCTTGCCCTTCTTGCGGCGCTTGCGGCGGATCGACATCACGTTCTTGATCTTCTGCGCCAGGCGGTTGACCACCTCGCGCATCCGCGCGATCTCCTCCTCGCTGAGCGAGTAGAAGCTCTTCTCGAAGAGCGCCTCGCGGCGGAACTTCTCCATGTAGTCGAAGTTGCGGGTCTGGAGTTCGCGCTCCATGAAATCGCGCACGCTCTTCCTTAACGCTTCGAAGAAGCGCTCGGCGAGCTTGCCGATCGCCTCGGCCTCGGCGTCGCCCATGCCCGCAGCGCGCAGGCGGGCCGCCAGCTCGCGCAATTCGTTGGCGGCGCCCTCCGCGCCGAGCGCCTCCATCGTGCGGCGCGAGAAGAAACCGATCTGGAGCATGTTCTCGATGCGCGCGGCGCCGGCCTGGGCGGCGGCGGCGCGGATCATCTGTTCGAGCTGATTGAGGTCGCCGGTCAGCAACGCGCGCGCCAGCTCCGACAGATCGACCTCGCCCTCTGGCATCTGGCCGCTCTCGAGCAGCTGGCGGATCTGTTCGAGCAGCTGCTGGACGTCGATGCCCTGCTCGCCGAGCGAACCCGTGGCGGAATCGAAGGCGTTCTTCAGGTTGTCGTAGAAGCCGGACCAGTAGAGGTCGAAGAGCTGGTCGTAGGTGGCAATGTCGTCGCCGCGCTTCACCAGCGATGCACGCAAGGCGTCGCGGAACACGTCGCGATCCGCAATCGACAACTCGTCGAGTGCCTGGAAGGCGTCGATCGCCTCCGACACCGAAACGCGCAAACCGCTCTGCCGGAGGAGGTTCGCGAACTCGAGGATCTTGCGCTGCATGCGCTACTCCGGCGCGGGCGACGATCGCCGGTTAGTGGAGCGTGCCCTTCTTGCGAAGCGGTGCCGGCGCGCCGGGCGCTGCACCCGGCGGGGGCGTCGCCTTCGTCATCATGCGCGACAGCTCCTGCTGCGCCTTGCGGATGTCGGCCTCGTACTTGAGGATCACGCTCATCGTGTCCTTCACGAGGTCCTCGTCGAGCGACGACGCGTTCAGCGCGAGCAGCGCACGCGCCCAGTCGATCGTCTCGCTGATCGACGGCGTCTTCTTGAGGTCGAGGCCGCGGAGCTTCTGCATCAGCGACACGACGTCGGCGACGAGCTTCGCGTCCATCCCCGGCACCTTGACCTGGAGAATCCTGCGTTCGACATCCTCGTCCGGGTAATCGATCCACAGGTGCAGACAGCGGCGCTTCAGCGCGTCGCTCATCTCTCTCGCGTCATTCGAGGTGAGGAACACGATCGGGCGTGTGACCGCCTCGAAGGTTCCGATCTCGGGCACCGTCACCTGGAAGTCCGAAAGCACTTCGAGCAGGAACGCTTCGAACTCCGGGTCCGACTTGTCGACCTCGTCGATCAGAAGCGCCGTCGGTTCCTTCGACGTGATCGCGTGGAGCAGCGGGCGCGGCACGATGAACTGCTCGGAGAAGAACACGCTGTCCTGCTTGCCGACGCGCTCGGCCGCCTCGCGCAGGCTCTTCGTTCCCTCCATCACCTCCGAGATCTTTTCCTTGAGGATCTGGGTGTAGAGCAGCTGCTTCGAGTACTCCCACTCGTAGAGCGCCTTGGCTTCGTCGAGACCCTCGTAACACTGGAGCCGCACGAGCGGCCGACCGGACGCCTTCGCGACCACCTTGGCGAGTTCCGTCTTGCCCACGCCCGCGGGGCCCTCGACGAGCACCGGCTTTTCGAGCTTGTACGCCAGGTACACCACCGTCGCGATGCGGCGGTTGCAGATGTAGCCCTGCTTCTCGAGATCCTTCTGGACGTCTTCGACTGTCTCGAACATCGCTTTCCATGACCTCTCGCCACCAGCGCAGACGCCGGCGCGCCAACACGAGTCCAGTGACTTCCGGCTTCGCTAGCTCATCAGATGAAGCACGTGACCGAGCTTCTCTTTCTTGGTGCGCAGGTACTCGTAGTTCTTTTCGTTGGGTGCGATCTCGAGCGGCACGCGCTCGACGATCGTGAGACCGTAGCCCTCGATGCCAGCACGCTTGCCCGGGTTGTTCGTGATGAGGCGCATCTTGCGCACGCCTAGATCGACGAGAATCTGCGCGCCGACGCCGTAGTCGCGCAGGTCGGCCGGGAAGCCGAGTCGCTCGTTGGCCTCGACGGTGTCGAGCCCTTCTTTGTCCTGCAGGCTGTAGGCGCGGATCTTGTTCTTGAGGCCGATCCCGCGGCCTTCCTGGCGCATGTAGAGGATCACGCCGAGACCCTCGGCGTCGATCAGCTTCATCGCGGCCTGGAGCTGCTCGCCGCAATCGCAGCGCAGCGAGCCGAAGGCGTCGCCCGTCAGGCACTCGCTGTGGACACGCACGAGCACGTCGTGATCCGCGGTGATGTCACCCTTCACGAGCGCCATGTGATCGACGTGATCGATGTCGTTCTCGAAGATGTAGGTGCGCCACTCGCCGGCGCCCGCGGTGGGCAGCTCCGCCTCGGCGACACGCCGGACCAGCTTCTCGTTGCGCAGCCGGTATTCGATCAACTGCGCGATCGTCACGATCTTGAGACCGTGACTGCGCGCGAACTCCACAAGATGTGGCATGCGCGCCATCGTGCCGTCGTCGTTCATCACCTCGCAGATCACACCGGCGGGCTTCTTGCCCGCGAGCCGCGCCAGATCGACGGAACCCTCGGTCTGACCGGCGCGCCGCAGCACGCCGCCAGCGCGCGCACGCAGCGGGAAGACGTGACCGGGGCGGGAGAGATCGTGCGGCCGCGAGGCGTCGTCGATCGCGACGCGAATCGTGTGCGCGCGGTCGGCGGCGGAGATGCCGGTCGTGACACCCTGGCGTGCTTCGATCGAGATGGTGAAGCCGGTGCCGAAGGTCGTGGTGTTGTCGCCGTCGGGCACCATCATCGGGAGCCGCAGCTCCTGGAGGCGCTCTTCGGTGAGCGAGAGACAGATCAGGCCGCGGCCGTATCTCGCCATGAAGTTGACGGCCTCGGGCGTGACGCACTCGGCCGCCATGCAGAGGTCGCCCTCGTTCTCGCGATCTTCGTCGTCGGTGAGGATGATCATCCGGCCGGCTCGGATCTCGGCGACGCCAACTTCGACCGGGACGATGACGTCGGCCCATTCCGGGGGAACGCGGCGGGGCTTGAGCCGCAGCGGCGAGCCCGCGTTCGACACCATGCCGTTGCCTCTCGTTGGCAGGGCCGCGTGGGCGCAGGACCGCGGCGGGGGTTCGACCTGGCGCCAGCGCGCAGGCCGGCTTCCCGTGGGGAAGCCGCGGCAGATTATCGACCGCTGACTGGAGCGTCAACCGTCGCGCTCGAGGGAAGGCTTGCGGGGTATGGGCGCCGGATCGGATCAGAGCGCTGCGGCCTTGCTCTCCGGCATCCGCCCGGCGTTCTTGAAGACACCCGAGAGGAAATCGTCCTCGCTCACGCCGAAGCTGGTCGCGAACTGGTGCTTCTGGTCGAGATGGCGGTAGAGCTTGCGGAGCAACTCGCGGAAGGTTTCGAGCACGCCCTCGCCCTTCATCGCGACGGCCGGGAAGGTCGCGATCTCGCCCCACGACGCGCGGATCTCGTTCAGCGGCTTCACGTCGGGCAGGTCGCGTTTGTTGAACTGCACGACCTTCGGGATCCCGTCGAAGTCGATGTTGTTGGCGCGCAGGTTGGCTTCCATGTCGCGCCACGAGTAGGCATTGGCGCTCGCCGAGGCGCGCTGCGAATCCGCGATGAACGCGACCGCGTCCGCGCCCGCGAGCACCACCTTGCGCGTCGACTTGTGCATCACCTGCCCGGGCACGGTGAACAGCTTGAGCTTCACGGACACGCCCTTCCCTGCGCCAAACTGGATCGGCAGGAAGTCGAAGTAGAGCGTGCGGTCGTCGGTCGTGTCGAGCGTGACCATCTTGCCGCGCGACGCGGGGTCGAGGAGCTGGTGGAGCTGCTGGAGGTTGGTGGTCTTGCCGGAGAGCGCGGGTCCGTAGTAGACCACCTTCAAGGTGATCTCCCGAGCTGCCATGTTGATCTGGACCATGGCTCCTCCGCGCCCGCGGAGTACCCGGCCGGGACCGCCCGACCGTCCGCAAAGACGCCACCGTCGTCTTCATCGGCAGCGCCTGGGCCGAAGTGAAGCAAGGAAGCGGAGGAAGCGGAGCCGGGCGTCAAGTTATCCAGTTGTCAAGTTATCGGGGTCGTGAGGCGTTGGACGAACCCGGGCCTCAGTGGGTCCGGTAGGCGTCCAGCAGGGCGCGAGCCGCGGCGCCTGGGGTCGTTTTGCGGGCGGCGACCTCGGCCTCGAGCCGCGGGATCGCCCGCGCAACCGCCGGGTGCGTCCGGAAGCTCTGCTGCAACGCCTCGCCGAGGAGGCTCCACAGCCACGCCTTCGCCTGCTGGCTGCGGCGCTGCTCGAGTTCTCCGGCCGCCTCGAGCCGTGCCCGGTGCTCGAGGACCTGCTCCCAGAACTCCGCGATCCCGTCGCCGCTTAGGGCGCTCGCCAGCAGCACGGGTGGACGCCAGTTCGGTGATGCCGGCCGCAGCAGCGACAGCGCGTGGCGGTACGAAGCGCGCGCCCGCCTCGCCGCCTCGCGCTGCTCGCCGTCTGCCTTGTTCACGACCAGCGCGTCGGCGAGTTCGAGCACACCCTTCTTCATGCCCTGCAGCTCGTCCCCCGCGCCCGGTTGCAGCAAGCACGCCGAAGAAGTCGACCATCGACGCGACGGCGACCTCGCTCTGCCCGACGCCGACCGTCTCGACGATCACGACGTCGAAGCCCGCGGCTTCCAGTACCAGCATCGTCTCGCGCGTGCGATGCGCGACACCGCCCAGCGACCCGCCCGAAGGCGACGGACGGATGAACGCCGCGGGATCCTGCGCCAGCCGCTCCATGCGCGTCTTGTCGCCGAGGATCGAACCGCCCGAGCGTGGACTCGACGGGTCGATGGCGAGCACCGCGACGCGCTTTCCCGACGCAATCAAGTGCAGCCCGAGCGCCTCGATGAAGGTGCTCTTGCCGACGCCCGGCGTGCCGGTGACGCCGAGCCGCACCGCGCGACCCGTGTGCGGCACCAGTTCCTCGAGGACGGCCTGGCCGAGCGCGGCGTGGTCGGCGCGCCGGCTCTCGAGCAACGTGATCGTCTTGGCGATCGTGCGCCGCTCGCCAGCGCGAACGCCGCTGATGTAGGCCCGGATCGAGCCCTCGCTCATGCGTGTCGCGCGCGGATCGCGGCGAGCACCTCGCGCGCGGCCTTCGGCACCGGGGTGCCGGGACCGAAGATCGCCGTGACCCCGCTCGCGTGGAGATCGCCGTAGTCCTTCGGCGGGATCACGCCGCCTGCGACGACGGCGATGTCCACGGCGCCCTGCGCGCGCAGCGCCTCGACGAGCTGCGGGATCAGCGTCTTGTGACCCCCCGCCTGCGTCGACACGCCCACTGCGTGCACGTCGTTCTCGATCGCCTGGCGCGCCACCTCTTCCGGCATCTGGAAGAGCGGGCCGATGTCGACGTCGAAGCCGATGTCGGCGAAGGCGCTCGCGATCACCTTCATGCCGCGGTCGTGACCGTCCTGACCGAGCTTGCAGACGAGCAGGCGCGGGCGGCGACCCTCCGCTTCCGCGAACGCCTCGACTTCGGCGCGCACCGCCTCGTAGTCCTGGTCGCCTTCGGAGACACCCGCGTACACGCCTGAGATAGTACGCGTCTCGGGTCGATGGCGACCCCAGACGCGCTCGAGCGCTTCGGAGATCTCGCCGACCGTCGCGCGCGCGCGCGCCGCATCGATGGCCCGCTCGAGCAGATTGCCGTCCCTATGACCCGGAGGGCCAGGCGCTTCGCGCCCTGCGCCTCCTCGCGCGAGCGCCTCGAGCGCATCGAGTGTGCGCTTCACCTCCGCCGGGTCGCGCTTCGCGCGCAGCTCGGCGAGCCGCTTCACCTGGGAATCGCGCACCGCCGCGTTGTCGATCTCCAGCAGATCGAACTCGTTCTCCGCACCGGCCACCTGGTACTTGTTGACGCCCACCACGACGTCTTCGCGCCGGTCGATGCGCGCCTGGCGTCGCGCGGCGCACTCCTCGATGCGGAGTTTCGGCATGCCCGACTCGATCGCGCGCGCCATGCCGCCCAGCGCTTCGACCTCGACGATCACCTTGCGCGCCTCCTCGGCCAGCGTCGCCGTCAGCGACTCGAGGAAGTAGGAGCCGGCAAAGGGATCGATCACCGCGGGGATGCCGGTTTCTTCCTGCAGGATCAGCTGCGTGTTGCGCGCGATGCGGGCGCTCGTCTCGCTGGGCAGCGCGAGCGCTTCGTCGAAGGCGTTGGTGTGCAGCGATTGCGTCCCGCCGAAGACGGCGGCCATCGCCTCGATCGTGGTGCGCACCACGTTGTTGAGCGGATCCTGGTAGGTGAGGCTCGCGCCCGAGGTCTGGCAGTGTGTGCGCAGCATCGACGACTCGGCCTTCTTCGGCGCGAACTGGGCGACCCCCTCCGACCAAAGCAGGCGCGCGGCGCGCAGCTTCGCCACCTCCATGTAGAAGCTCATCCCGATCGCGAAGAAGAACGACAGCCGCGGCGCGAAGGCGTCGATCGCCAGACCCTTCGAGAGCGCCGCGCGCACGTACTCGAGCCCGTCGGCGATCGTGAACGCCAGCTCGATCACGGCGTTCGCGCCGGCTTCCTGCATGTGGTAGCCGCTGATCGAGATCGAATTGAACTTTGGCATCGACTGCGCGGTGTACTCGATGATGTCGGCCACGATGCGCATGCTCGGCGCCGGCGGATAGATGAAGGTGTTCCGGACCATGAACTCCTTCAGGATGTCGTTCTGGATGGTGCCGGCGAGTTTGCCGATCGCGACGCCCTGCTCTTCGCCGGCGACGATGAAGCAGGCGAGGATCGGCAGCACCGCGCCGTTCATTGTCATCGACACCGTCACCTGATCGAGAGGAATTCCGTCGAACAGGCGCTTCATGTCCTCGACGCTGTCGATCGCGACGCCCGCCTTGCCGACGTCGCCCGTGACGCGTGGATGGTCCGAGTCGTAGCCGCGATGCGTGGCGAGATCGAAGGCGACCGAGAGCCCCTGCTGGCCACCCGCGAGGTTCTTGCGAAAGAACGCGTTGGTCTCTTCGGCGGTGGAGAAACCGCCGTACTGGCGGATCGTCCAGGGGCGATTCGCGTACATCGTCGCGCGCGGACCGCGCAGGAACGGTGCGGCGCCCGGCAACGTATCGAGCGCTTCGAGCTTTTCGAGGTCCGCCGCCGTGTAGAGCGGCTTGATGCGGATGCCTTCGGGCGTCTCCCAGACCAGCGACTCGGGATCCCTGCCCTTGAGCTCGCGCCCGGCGAACTCGCGCCACTTCTCCAGATCCGCACGCTTCGACATCGTGAGACTCCCGATTTTCCGGACGGCGCAAGATAGCCGCTACATCGCGCGGCGATAGCGACCGCCCACCGCGAACAGCGCATCGCAGAGCTGCCCGAGACTCGCCACCTCCACGCTGCGCATCAATTCGTCGAAGAGGTTCTCGCCGGCGACGGCGGCCGACTGCAAACGCGCGAGCGCCGCTTCGCAGCGATCGGCGTGACGCAGCTGGAATGCGCGCAGATTGTTCAGCTGCCGCTTCTTCTCGATCTCGTCCGAGCGGATCAGTTCCCGCGGCGCCACGTCTTGTTCGGCCGCGCTCTCGGGACGAACGAAGGTGTTGACGCCCACGATCGGCAGCTGCGCCGGAGTGCTTGCGCGTCTTCGTAGCGCAGGCTCTCGTCCTGGATCTTCGAGCGCTGGTAGAGCGTCTCCATGGCACCGAGTACACCGCCGCGTTCGGCGAGGCGCTCGAACTCGCGCAGCACGGCTTCCTCGACGGCGTCTGTCAGCGCGTCGATCACGTAGGCGCCCTGGATCGGATTCTCGTTCCTGGTGAGGCCGAGTTCGCGATTCACGATCAGCTGGATCGCGACGGCGCGGCGTACGGACTCCTCGGTGGGCGTCGTCACCGCCTCGTCGTAGGCATTGGTGTGCAGGCTGTTGCAGTGGTCGGCGATCGCGGTCAGCGCCTGCAGCGTGGTGCGGATGTCGTTGAACGCCATCTCCATCGCGTGCAGCGAGCGACCCGACGTCTGGACGTGATACTTGAGCTTCTGGCGAGCGCTCGGAGGCGCCGTAGCGCTCGCGCATCGCCACGGCCCAGATGCGCCGCGCGACGCGTCCGATCACGGAGTACTCCGCGTCGAGGCCGTTGCTGAAGAAGAACGAGAAGTTCGGCGCGAACGCGTCCACCGCCATCCCGCGCCCACGCCAGGCTTCGACATAGGTGAAGCCGTTGGCCAGCGTGAACGCGAGCTGCGTGATCGGGTTCGCCCCGGCTTCCGCGATGTGATAGCCCGAGATCGACACCGAATAGAAGTTGCGCACCTGGTTCGCGACGAACCAGTCCTGCACGTCGCCCATCGCGCGCAGCGCGAACTCGGTCGAGAAGATGCAGGTGTTCTGGGCCTGGTCTTCCTTCAGGATGTCGGCCTGCACGGTGCCGCGCACGCGGCGCAGCACGTCGGCGCGGATGCGCGCGTAGGTATCGGCGTGACCGCCTCGCGACCGGGGATGCCGAGCAAGCCGAGCCCGAGACCGTCGTGACCGGACGGAAGCGCGCCGGCGTAGCTCGGGAGCGACGCGAAGCGCGCGCGCACGCGCGTCGAGCTGGCCCGTCTCGCGCAGGTGCTTCTCCACCTGCTGGTCGATCGCGGCGTGCAGGAAGAACGCCAGGACCACCGGCGCCGGTCCGTTGATCGTCATCGACACGGAGGTCTTCGGGTCGCAGAGGTCGAAGCCCGAGTAGAGCTTCTTGGCGTCGTCGACCGTGCAGACCGACACGCCCGAGTTACCGACCTTTCCCCAGATGTCCGGCCGCTCGTGGGGATCGCGTCCGTACAGCGTCACGCTGTCGAAGGCAGTCGAGAGCCGCGCGCTGCTCTGCCCGGCTGCGAGCAGGTGGAAGCGCCGGTTGGTGCGCTCGGGTGTCCCCTCGCCGGCGAACATGCGCGTCGACTCTTCGTCCTCGCGCTTGAACGGGAACACGCCCGCCGTGAACGGGAACGCGCCCGGCACGTTCTCGCGGCGCAGGAAGCGCAGCGCCGCGCCCCACTCGTCGACGCCGGCAGCGCGACGCGCGGCAGCTTCGAACCGGAAAGCGTCTCCACCTGATTCTCGACCGGAATCGACCGGCCGCGCACTTCGTAGCGCTGCGTCTCGGCGGCGTAGCGCGCCCGCAGTGCGGGCCAGGCAGCGAGATCGTCGCGTGCCGCTTCGGGCAGCGCCGCGAGCGCCGCGTCGCGTCGCTCGCGCAGCGCCGCGACCAGTTCGGGCCTCTCGACCGCGTGCAGCGCCCGGTCGAGCGCCCACGCATCGGACGCGCGCTCCGCCTCGGCGTCCGAGCGCGCGCGATAACCGCGCACGACCTCGGCGATCTCGGCGAGATAGCGCCGCCGCGACGCCGGCACGAGCGGCTTCGTCTCCACCGCCGCTGCCGGTGCCTCACTCGGCAACGCGAAGTTCCTGCCCGCTCGTTCCGCGAGACGCGCCAGCAGCGCGCGATAGAAGCGCTCGGTCCCCGCATCGCCAAAGTGGCTCGCAATCGTCGCGAATACCGGCACCGCGTCATCGGGCGCGTCGAAGGCCGCGTGATTGCGGCGCCACTGCTTGCGCACATCGCGCAGCGCGTCCTCGGCGCCGTAGCGATCCGATTTGTTCAGCACCACCAGGTCGGCGAGATCGAGCATGTCGATCTTCTCGAGTTGTGAGGGCGCACCGTACTCGGGCGTCATCACGTAGATCGAGAGGTCGGCGAGTTCGGTGATCTCCGAGTCGCTCTGGCCGATGCCGGCGGTCTCGACGAGCACGAGGTCGAAGCCGGCGCCTTGCAACACCGCGACCGCGTCGCGCACGGCCTGCGAGAGCGCGAGGTGCGCCTGACGTGTCGCGAGCGAGCGCACGTAGATGCCGGGCTGGCCGATCGCGTTCATGCGGATGCGATCGCCGAGCAGCGCGCCGCCGGTGCGACGCCGCGTCGGGTCGACCAGCAGGCAGCCGATCGTCAGCTGCGGGTGATCGCGACGCAGCCGGCGCACCACTTCGTCGACCACGCTCGACTTGCCGGCGCCACCGGTGCCCGTGAAGCCGACGATCGGCGCGGGCGCCTCGCGGCGCCGTACCGCCAGCGCCGCGCGCACGCGCTCCGCCTCGGCGCTCGCGTCCGCGCCGCGCGCTTCGAACCAGCTGACGAGTCGCGCCACCGCGACGGGTTCGCCGGGCGAGAGCCTCGCCAACTCCGCCTGCGCATCGACGCGGGGACGCTGCGCCGACTCGACCAGGATCTGCCGGATCATCCCTTCGAGCCCGAGGCGGCGGCCGTCCTCGGGACTGAAGATGCGCGCCACGCCGAGCGCGTGGAGCTGCTCGATCTCCTCGGGCGCGATCACGCCACCGCCGCCTCCGTACACTCGGATGTGTCCAGCGCCGCGTGCGCGCAGCTGCTCCACCAGGAACGCGAAGAACTCCATGTGCCCGCCCTGGTAGGACGAGATGCACACCGCGTGAGCGTCTTCCTGGAGCGCGGCGTCGACGATTTCGTCGACGCCGCGGTCGTGGCCCAGGTGGATCACCTCCGCGCCCTGCGCTTGCAGGAGGCGGCGCACGATGTTGATCGACGCGTCGTGACCGTCGAAGAGCGACGCGGCCGTGACGACGCGCACGGCGCCCGGCTCGGGATTCGCGTCTGCCAGGCGCAGCGACGCCGAACTCACGACTTCCCCTTTCCGGTGCGCAGCGCGCCGGCCCGGCTCGCGGCGCGCGCGCGGTATTTCTCGATCTGGTCGCGCAGCCCCGCGAGTTCGCCGATTCGCGTGTCGAGTTCGGCGAGGCGCTGCGCCAGCACCTCGTCGAGGCGATCGAGCATCGCGGCCGTCGAGCCACCGATGGCGTGGACTTCGTTCAGGTCGCGGATCGCGGCGAGCGACAGGCCGAGCGTCTTGAGGCGCGTGATGAAGCGCAGGCGCTCGACCTCGTCGGCGCCGTAGACCCGGCGGGCGCCGGCGCGGCGCCGCACGTCCGGCAACAGCCCGAGTTCTTCGTAGTAGCGGACCGTCCGGGCGGAGAGACCGGTGCGCTCGCAGACCTTGGCGATCGAGAGTTCGGCGTCGTGCAAGGCCCGCGCATCCGGTTTGGTTTGCCAGCTCACGTTAACTGGCTAGCACGTCGGACCCAGAACCGGCAACCCCGATCGAGTTACCGTCCGGGCCCGACAAGCCGTATGCGCTTCGCTCGCCGGAGCTTCCTCTCCGTCGCCCTTGCCGGGGGCGCCAGCGCCCTCGTCTCCCCGCGATGCGCAAGCGCTGCGCGAGGCGTCTTCGATGACGGCTCGAGCAGCATCCCGCCCCCCGTCGACGGACCGATCGAACGGGTCCTCGTGCTGCGCGCCGGCATGGCGGGTCTCGGCGCCGCCCAGGCGCTGCACAATGCCGGCATCGACGTCGTGGTGCTCGAAGCGAAGAATCGTCTCGGGGGGCGCACCTTCACCGCCGACGTCGGCGGCGTTCCAGTCGATCTCGGCGCCTCGTGGATCCACACGCCCGACGGCAATCCGATGCACACGGTGGCGACGCTCGCGGGTGTCGCCATCACACCCGCCGATCCGACCAACCTGGAGAAGCTTTCGGGCTGGGAGGCCGAGTCCGGCTGGCTCACGAGCGCTGAGATCGGCCTGCCGCTGCTCTACACGGAGACCTTCGCGAGTGCGCTCCCGCAGCTGCGCGACGATCTCGGACCCGACGCATCCCTCGCTGACGCGCTCTATCGCTCGAGCCGGGCCTGACGCCCGCCATCGCGGCGTCGTGCCGCGCGAGTCGGCGCAGGCCGGCGATCGCCGCCGACGGGCACACCACTCGTCCAGCTTCGGCCCGACGCCGATGGCGTCCCGCTCTTCATCGATCTACGCGTGTCGGCTCGACGAAGTTGCTCGCCGCGGGGTTTCGCGCGGCAGAGCCACGTCGAGATCGTCGACAGCGTCCGGGCGGTCCTTGCCACGATCTTCGGGGGAGCGATTCCCGATCCGACCGATACGAGGGTCTCGCGCTGGGGGAACGAGCCCTTCACGCGCGGCGCATACACCTACATCGCGCGTGGGGCGACCCCCGCCGACTTCGCGACGCTGGCCACACCCGTCGCGGGGCGGATCCTCTTTGCAGGCGAACACAGAGCGCGACGCGATTCGGCTATGCGGACGGCGCCGTGCAGACGGGCGTGCGCGAGGCAAAGCGCCTGCTCCAGCAATCCTCGGTGCTGTTGCCCGAGCCGGGTTGGCTTCCGCTCGGCGCCGCTACGGTGGCCGCGCTGGCTCCGCTCGCACGTCGCGCCGCACTCGCGCGAGCTACATCGGAATGACGGACCGCCGCTTCGGCGGCGGCGCATCGGCCGTGCGGTCGCGAATCGCCCGGAAGCGCGCGGCCAGCTCGTCGCGCAGCCGCTCGGGGACGACGATCGCGTCGACCACCAGCTCGCTCGCGAGGCGCTCGATGTCGATGTCCTCGCGGTACTCGGAGCGCAGCTTCTCGGTGGCGGCCTTGCGCTCCGCTTCGGGCATCGCCTGGAGCTTGTTGTAGTAGACGGCGTTCACGGCGGCTTCTGGACCCATCACCGCGATCATCGCAGTCGGCAGCGCGAGGCATGCGTCGGGCGCAAAGCCAGGGCCGCACATGGCATACAAACCGGCGCCGTACGCTTTGCGCACGATCACCGAAATGCGCGGCACTCGCGTCTCGGACACCGCCTGCACCATCTTCGCGCCGGCGCGGATGATGCCCTGGCGTTCGACCTGCTTGCCGATCATGAAACCGGGCACGTCGGCGAGATAGAGCAGCGGGAGACCGTAGGCGTCGCAGAGGCCGATGAAGCGCGCGGCCTTGTCGGCGGAATCGACGAAGAGCACGCCGCCCTTCACCTTCGACTGATTCGCCACGACGCCGATCGGGCGACCCTCGATGCGCGCAAAGCCCGTCAACAGCTCGCCCGCCCAGAGCTTCTTCAGCTCGAAGAACGAGTCGGCATCGACGACGCGATCGATCACCTCGCGGATGTCGAAGGGCTTGTTCTCGTCGCGCGGAATCGCTGCCTCGAGGTCGGCGCAGTCCTTCGCGGGCGAACGCGCCGCGACACCCGGCAGCTCCCCGCCACAACGAAGCGGGAGGTACGAGAGGTAGCTGCGCGCGGCAGCGATCGCTTCCTCTTCCGTCTTCGCCAGCAGATCGCCGAGTCCAGACACCGAGCAGTGCATGCGTGCGCCGCCCATCTCCTCGAGCGTCGTCAGCTGCCCGATCACCATCTCCGCCATGCGCGGCGAGCCGAGGTACATGCTGGCGTTGCCTTCGACCATGAAGAGCGCGTCGCAGAAGGCGGGGATGTAGGCGCCGCCGGCGGCCGACGGCCCGAAGAGCAGGCAGAGCTGCGGGATCCAGCCCGAAAGCCGGCACTGATTCATGAAGATGCGGCCCGCACCGCGACGGCCCGGGAACATCTGGATCTGATCGGTGATGCGCGCGCCGGCCGAGTCGACGAGATACACGAGCGGCACCTGCAGGCGCTCGGCGGTCTCCTGGATGCGCAGGATCTTCTCGACGGTGCGCCAGCCCCACGAGCCCGCCTTCACCGTCGAGTCGTTGGCCATCACGCACACGGCACGGCCGCCGACGCGGCCGCTGCCGGTGACGACGCCGTCCGCCGGCAGATCGCCGGCGAGACTGTTCGCGAAGGCGGCGTCCTCGACGAACGAGTCCGCGTCGAGCAGCAGCGCCAGGCGATCGCGGCAGAAGAGCTTGCGCTCTTCGCGCGCCTTCTCGTGATACCTGGGCCCGCCGCCCTGCCGGATGCGCGCCAGTTTCGAACGGACGTCGTCGCCAGTCTTCACGCGGCCCCCTCTGCCTGGTTCCGTTCCCGCTCGCGCTGTCCCAGGCGCGCCCGATAGACGCGACCGGGCAGCGCGCGACCCAACACGTCGCGCTCGAGCCAGGCACTCGTGTCGACGAGCGCATCGAGGTCGACGCCGGTCGCGACGCCTGCGCGCTCGAAGAGATCCACCACGTCCTCGGTCGCGACGTTGCCCGACGCGCCCGGCGCGTACGGACAGCCGCCGAGCCCACCGAGCGACGCGTCGAAGGTCCGCACGCCCGCTTCGAAGCCGGCCTGCACGTTGGCGAGCGCGCGGCCCCACGTGTCGTGCAGGTGCAAGGCGATGCGTTCGAGCGCGATCACGCCCGCCACCGCGCACACCAGCTCGCGCACCTGCCTCGGATGGCCGACGCCGATCGTGTCGCCGAGCGAGATCTCGTCGGCGCCGAGCGCGTCGAGCCGCCGCACCACGTCGACCACGGCGCCGACCGCGACGGCGCCTTCGTACGGGCAGCCGCACACAGTCGAGACGTAGGCGCGCAACCGCACAGCGTCCGCCCGCGCGCGCTCCGCCACCGGTGCAAAGCGCGCGAGATGCTCGGCGATGCCGCGGCCCACGTTCTTGTGGTTGTGGGCCTCGCTCGCCGAGACGAAGAACGCCGCCACCGGCAACGCGGCCCGTCGCAGCCGCTCGTAGCCCGCTTCGTTGGGAACGAGCGCGCTGTAGCTGACGCTCGGCGGTCGCGCGACGATGCGACACAGCTCGTCCGCATCGGCGAGCTGCGGAATCCATTTCGGCGAGACGAACGATGTGATTTCGATCCGCGAGAGACCGGCGGCGGCGAGTCGCCCCACCAGTTCCGCCTTCGCCGCGGTGGCGACCGGTTCGGGTTCGTTCTGGAGTCCGTCGCGAGGCCCGACCTCGTAGACGACGATGTCGGGCCTCACGCTCTCATGGCCTTCGCTCGCCTGCGGCTCGCTGCGCGCCGCCTGTGGCGGCTTGCACCTCTAGGCGTCGTACGTGTAGAACCCACGGCCCGACTTGCGACCGAGCCAGCCGGCTTCCACGCGCTTCTTGATTTCGAGGCACGGCGCGTAACGCGACTCGCCGTACTCGCGGTAGAGCGAATCGAGAATCGCGAAGACCACGTCGAGCCCGACCAGATCCGCCAGCGCCAGCGGCCCGAGCGGGTGGTTGCAACCGAGCTTCATGCACTCGTCGATCGACTCGGGCGTCGCGACGCTCTGCTGCAGCGCGAAGGCCGCCTCGTTGATCATCGGGAACAGCACCCGGTTCACCACGAAACCGGGCGAGTCCTTCACGTCGATCGGCACCTTGCCGAAGTTCTCGGCGAGGCCGCGCACCGCGGCGACCGTCGAGTCGCTGGTGCGCATGCCGCGAACCACTTCGACGAGTTTCATCATCGGCACCGGATTGAAGAAGTGCAGCCCGACGAAGTGGGCCGGCCGCTTCAGGTACGACGCCAGCTTGGTGATCGAGAGACTCGAGGTATTGGTCGCGATGATCGCTTCGTCGGAGATGATCGCGTCGATCTTCTGGAGCAGATCGCGCTTGAGATCGTGGTCCTCGGGCGCGCACTCGATCACGCGCTCGCAGCCCTTGATCTCCCCGAGCGACACGACACCGCGGATGCGGTCGAGCGTCTCGGTCTTCTCGATCTCGGTGAGCTTTTGCTTCGCGACCAGCCGTTCGAGCTGTCTTCGCGATCGCCGCCAGGCCGCGATCGACCGACTCCTGACGCCGGTTCTGGAACACGACCTCATGGCCGGCCTGGGCCGCGACCTGGGCGATGCCCTGGCCCATCGTGCCGGTGCCGACGACGCCGATCGTGTGCTTGGCCGCCGCCATCAGACCAGCTCCACCGCGAGCGCGACCGCTTCGCCGCCGCCGATGCAGAGCGTTGCGATGCCGGTCTTCTTCCCGCGCTGGCGCAGCGCGTGCAGCAGCGTCACCAGGATGCGCGCACCCGAGCAGCCGATCGGGTGACCGATCGAGACCGCGCCGCCGTGCACGTTCACGCGATCGTGCGGGATGGCGTGGTCCTTCATCGCCGCCATCGTCACGCCCGAGAACGCCTCGTTGATCTCGTAGAGGTCCCAGTCGAGCGGCTTGCTCTTCGTCTTCTCGTACAGCTTCGCGAGCGCGTGGACCGGCGCGATCGTGAACCACTTCGGTTCCACCGCGGCGGTCGAGTCGGCGACGATCCGCGCGAGCACCGTCGCAGCCCTTCGCCTTCGCGTGGTCGGCCGACGTCACGAGCAGCGCGGCGGCGCCGTCGTTCAGCGTCGACGCGTTCGCCGCGGTGACGGTGCCTTCCTTCGAGAAGGCCGGGCGCAGGCCCGCCATCTTGTCGAGCTGCACGCGCTTCGGCTCCTCGTCCTCGTCGACGAGCGTGTCGCCCTTCTTTGTCTTCACCGTCAACGGGATGATCTCTTCCTTGAAGCGGCCTGCCTGCTGGGCGGCCTGCGCGCGCTTGTAGGAATCCGCGGCGAACGCGTCCTGGTCCTCGCGCGTGAAGTGGTACTTGGCCGCCACCGCGTCGCCGCAGTTACCCATGTGCAGGTTGTCGTAGGGATCCCAGAGGCCGTCGTGGATCATCGAGTCGATGATCTGCCCGTTGCCCATCCGGTAGCCGCTGCGCGCCTGCGGCAGCAGGTAGGGCGCGTTGGTCATCGACTCCATGCCGCCTGCGACGAGCGTCTCGGCGTCGCCCGACCAGGATCTCGCGGCGCGCGAACATCACGGCCTGCAGGCCCGAACCGCACACCTTGTTGATCGTGATCGCGCCGACGGAAACCGGCAGGCCGGCCTTGATCACGGCCTGGCGGGCCGGCGCCTGGCCGATGCCGGCCGACAGCACGTTGCCGATGATCACGCGCTCGACGTCTTCGGGCTTGGCGCCCGCGCGCTTCACGGCTTCGCGCGACGACCACGCCGCCGAGGTCCGACGCCGAGAACGACGAAAGCGCGCCCTGAAAACTCCCGACCGGGGTTCGCACGGCGCTACAGATCACCACTTCCTTCTGGCTCATGAATCGAGATCTCCGTTGGGGTGCGGGCGAGACGGGGAAGAAACGCGCGCATCCGCGCGCAGCGCTTCGGTCGGGCGACCGTACACGAAGGTCGGCGCTGGCGTCAATCGACGGAAGAGCGACTGTTGGTCAACGATAGCCGAGTGATTTCAAGCGCTTCGCCTGCTTTGCCCAGGCCGGGTCGACCTTCACGCGCAGCTCCAGATACACCTGGTGCCCGAGCAGTCGTTCGATGTCGCGGCGCGCCCGTGTGCCGATCGCGCGCACGCGCTCGCCGCCGCGTTCCGATCGCGATGCGCTTTTGCGAGTCGCGCTCGACCAGCAGGTTGGCGCGGATGCGCGTGAGCTTCGGATCTCGCTCGTCGAACTCGATCAGGTCGACCGCGAGCCGGTACGGCAGCTCCTGCGAGAGCTCGAGGAACGCCGCCTCGCGCACGAACTCGGCCGCGACGAAGCGCAGCGGGCGATCCGTGAGCTGGTCGGCGGGAAAGTGCGGCGGACCCTCGGGCAGCCGCGACAGGATCTCGGCGAGCAGCGCTTCGACGCCCTCACCGGTGCGCGCCGAGATCCGCAGCGTCGCCGCGAGGCCCTCCACGCCGGGCGGCGGCCACGGCGCCCGCGCGCACTCGGGACGATCGATCTGCGCAGCGACCAGCAGCACCGGGACGCCGCGCTTCGCCAGTCGCGCCAGCCACTCGGCGTGGACCGGCTCGAAGCCCTGCGCGGCGTCGACCAGCAGCAGCGCGACGTCGCAGTCCTCGGTCGCGCGCGTGACGGCGTCGCGCATCGCCACGTCGAGCGGCTTCGATCCCTCGTGCAGGCCGGGCGTGTCGAGCAGCAGGATCTGCGCGATCCGGCCCGCGTCACGATGCCGAGCAGCTGGCTGCGCGTGGTCTGCGGCTTGGGCGTGACCGCCGCGATCTTCTCGCCGAGGAGGCGATTCAGCAGCGTCGACTTGCCCGCGTTGGGACGCCCGAGCAACGCGACGACGCCGCAACGGTGCGGCGCCGTCCTCGTCGCCCTCGCTCGTCACGCGGGTCGTCATTCCGCGACCTCGGGGACACGCGTGAGGGCGTCTTCCGCCGCCGCGCGCTCCGCCGCGCGCTTGGTGCGACCCGTCCCCTGCCCCCAGGCGTCGCCCAGCAGACGCACTTCGACGACGAAGCGCGCTTCGTCGTTCTCGACGCCGCTGTCGGATACGGTCGCGTAGCGCGGCGTCGAGCCATGTTTGGCGTGCGACCACTCCTGGAAGCGCGTCTTCGGATCCGCGGCGAGCGGATCGGTGCCGGTCACCAGCAGTTCGGCGAAGAGTCGCTGCGCGAGCGCCGTCACCGGCGCGAGACCGGCGTCGAGATAGAGCGCGCCGAGCAGCGCCTCGAAGACGTTGGCGAGAATGCGCTCCTTGTCGGCGCCGCCGGTCTTGCGCTCGGTGCGACCGAGTCGCGCGTAGTGCGCCGAGACCCAGCTCGCGTGCACGGCGCGCCAGCGTGCGCGAGTTGACGAGCGCGGCGCGGGCGCGCGTCAGGTCGCCTTCGCTCCAGCGCGGGTGCGCGTCGTAGAGCAGTCGCGCCACCGCGAGGTCGAGCACGGCGTCGCCCAGGAACTCGAGTCGTTCGTTGCCGCGCGAGCCGTCGAACTCGTGCGCGAAGGACGGATGGGCGAGCGCGACGTCGAGCAGACGCGGGTCGTCGAAATGATGGCCGAGCAGCGCTTCGAGTGCGGCGCGCGTGGCCACTGCGTCCGGCTCCGGTGTCGCGTCACTCACGGGAGTGCCTCTTCGATCCAGCCGCCGCCCAGCACCGCGTCGCCGTCGTAGAAGACCGCCGCCTGGCCCGGTGTCACGGCCGCTACGGGTTCGTCGAAGAGCACCCGCGCGCTGGCGCTCGTGAGCGCCTCGACGCTCGCCTTCGCGCCGGCGTGCCGATGGCGAATCCGCACCGTCGCGCGCAGCGGCGCGTCCGGCGCCGCGCCCGCGACCCACGACACGCCGCCGAGGCGAGCGCCGCGCGCGCCGAGCGCGTTGCCGGGCGCGACCGTCACGCGATTATGCGTTGCGTCGATCGTCTTGACGTAGACGCCGCTCGCCCAGCGCGATCGCGAGCCCGCGCCGCTGGCCGACCGTGAAATGATGGATGCCCGTCGTGACGCCCGACGCACGCGGCCGGCTTCGTCGACGACCTCGCCCGCGCCCGGCGCGCGACCGGGACGCAGTCGCTCGACCGCCGCCGCCGTGTTCCCATCGGGCACGAAGCACAGCTCCTGGCTCTCGGGCTTGTCGGCGGTGGCGAGACCCAGCGCGCGGGCGCGGGCGCGCACCTCGTTCTTGGCCAGCGCGCCGACCGGGAAGCGGATCTGCGCGAGCTGCTCGGGGCGAAGATCGAACAGGAAGTACGACTGGTCCTTGCGCGGGTCGCTGCCGCGCAGCAGCGCGAGCGCGCCGCTCGTGGGATCGCGCTCGATGCGCGCGTAGTGCCCCGTTGCCACCGCCGCGGCGCCGAGTGCACGCGAGCGCTCCAGCAGATGGCGGAACTTGAAGCGCTGGTTGCAGCCGACGCAGGGGATCGGCGTGCGGCCCGCGAGATAGGAGTCGGCGAACGGCTCCATCACCTCGCGCCGGAATGCGTCGGCGTAGTCGGCCACGTAGAAGCGGATGCCGAGCCGCTCCGCGACGCGGCGCGCGTCCTCGGCGTCGTCGAGCGAGCAACAGCGCGAAGCGTCGCCGACCAGGCGCAGCGTGACGCCGATCACGTCGAAGCCCTGCTCCACGAGCAGCGCCGCCGCGACCGACGAATCGACGCCGCCCGACATCGCGACGACCACGCGCTCGCTCATCTCGCGCATCCGAGCGATCGCACGCGCGCGACGAGATCGGGCAGCAGCGCGAGCACGCGCTCGATCTGCGCCTCGTCGACGCCGTGGCCGACCGAGAAGCGCAGCGACGCGCGCGCCTCGGCGGGTGTGCGACCCATGGCGAGCAGCGTTCGCGACGGCTGCACCGATCCCGACGCGCAGGCGGCGCCGGCGGAAACCGCGACGCCCTCGCCGTCGAGCGCCTCGAGCAGCACGTCGCCCGCCGTGTCGCGAAACTCGACGCAGAGCGTGTTGGGCAGCACGCGGACCGCCGCACCGTTGCGTCGCACGCGCGGCACCTTCGCTTCGATGCCGGACCAGAGCACGATCGCGCAACGACGCGCAGCGCACGGCGCGCTCGTCCAGCTCGCGGTGCGCCAATTCCGCGGCGACGCCGAGTCCCGCGATGCCCGGCACGTTGTGCGTGCCGCCGCGACGGCCGCGCTCCTGCGATCCGCCCCGCAGCCACGGCACGAGAGAGCGCGCGCCGCGCACGACCAGGAAACCAACGCCCTTCGGCCCGTTGAACTTGTGCGCCGAAGCCGAGAGCAGATCGGCGGGCACTTGCGTCGAGCCGCACCGCGATCTTGCCGACCGCCTGGGTCGCGTCGACGTGCAGCGGCACGCCGCGCGCGCGCAGCCCGTTCGGCGATCCGCGCAACCGGCTGCACGACGCCCGTCTCGTTGTTCGCCCACAGGATCGACACCAGCGAGGTCTCGGGCGTCAGCGCCGCCGCCACCGCATCGGGGTCGAGCAGCCCGTCCGCGTCCACCGGCACGCGCGTCACGCGGAAGCCCTCGGCCTCCAACGCCGCGAGCGGTGCCTCCACCGACGGGTGCTCGGCGGCGCTCGTCACGAGATGGCGGCCCGACACCCCCGGCGCGCGCGCGACTCCGAAGATCGCGAGGTTGTTCGACTCGGTGGCGCCGCCGGTGAACACGACTT
The DNA here is from genome assembly GCA_963801625.1 of uncultured delta proteobacterium. GTDB lineage: Bacteria > Myxococcota_A > UBA9160 > UBA9160 > PR03 > PR03. Next base: position 90,673 of record CAWDFQ010000007.1, on the reverse strand, counting down.
CGGCTGGCTTCGCAGCGACCAGCGCCGCCACGCGTTCGCGTGCGCTCTCGACCTCCGCACGCGCCGCAGAGCCCTCCGCGTGCGCACTGCTCGGGTTGCCCCACACGTCGCGCAGCACGCGCAGCACGGCCTCGGCGACCTCGTCGCGCACGGGCGTAGTGGCGTTGTGATCGAGGTAGATGCGCATGGATCTGTGCATGGGATGAAGCTGGGCTGGGGGGTGCGGCGATTCGTGAATGCGGCGCAGGCTAGCGCGCAGCGTCGGCCGGGGGCACTGCAGGGGTGAGGTCGGCGAGCGTGCGCTCGTCGAGCGCCTTCTCGACGCCGCGCTCCAACTCTGCGACGAGCGCACGCACGGAAGGGTCGGGCGGCGACTCGCGGCCCGCTGGCGTCGAACGGCCGCGCAGCGCTTCGAGCACCTGCGCAATCGAGATCGCGTCGGCGGCGCGACCCAGCTGGTAGGCGTCGCGTCGATCCGCTCCGCGCACCGAGACGATCCCGCCGGCTTCGAGATCGCCGAGGATCGCGCGCACCGTGCGCACGGGAACGTCGAGCTCCCCCGCGATGACTTCGTCGGTGATGCCGCCGTCCGCGCGGAAGGCGCGTGCCACGCGCGCCGCGACGGCGATCCCGATCGCCTCGCGCGCCGCCGGCCGCGGCTCCTCGCCGACGCGCGCGCGCCGGAACGAGTGCAGATTCTGCACCGCGAACGCGACTTCGCAGCCGAGCAGCACCACGATCCACGAGACGTAGAGCCAGACCAGCAACAGCGGCAGCGCGGCGAAGCTCCCGAAGATCGCGTTCGCGCGCGCGACGCCGACGTTGAAGCCGATGTACAGCGCCTGCGCGATCCCGAACAGCACCGCTGCGACCAGTCCGCCGAGCAGCGCCGGCCCGATCCGCACACTCGTATTCGGCAGGAACCAGTAGAGGAACGCGAAGCCCAGCAGCAGCAGCGCCGTCGGTACCTGCCGGAGTCCCAGCTTGTAGGCCTCCGCCAGCAGCGGGTTGGCGCGCACCTGCTGGACGATCGTATCGATGTGCAGACTCGTCGCGAGCGACACCGCGACCGTGAAGAGCAGCGGCGCCACCACCAGCACTGCGAGGTAGTCGGCGAAGCGGCGCATCAGCGAGCGCTCGCGCTCGATGCCCCAGATCTTGTTGAAGGCCTTTTCGACGTTGGTGAGGCCGAGCACCGTGGTCGCGAAGAGGGTTGCGCCGCCCACCGCGCCGAAGCTTCCGAAGTTCACCTTCCTCACCAGGTCGTGGATGTACGGGCCGGCCTGGGGACTTCCCGCCGCCACCTTCTCGACGACGGCGCTCGCCAGCTCCTCGCTGACGCCGAAGGCGCCGACCAGCCCGATCGCCAGCGCCAGGATCGGGATCAGCGCCAGCATCGCGAAGTAGGTGAGCGCCGTGGCGCGCAGCAGGATCTGATCGCGCTCGATGCCCTGCGCGACGACGACGAGCACCTGCAGCGCGGAGCGCGCGAGCGCGGCGAGCCGCCCGTCGCTCGTGCGTCGCTGCCAGATGTCGCGTTCGAAGTAGCGGTGAATGCGCTGTCGCAGGGCTGCCACGTCGACGGCCATCGGCGCGCTCCTACGACCTGGCCACGGCGCAGCCGGGATCGGGACCCGCCATCACATGGCCTGCGAGTCGCGCGAGCGTCGCGCGTCCGATCCCCGGCACGCGTTCCAACTCGCGCACGTCGCAAAACGGCGCCGCGCTGCGCGCCGCCACGATCGCCGCGGCGCGCCCGGCGCCGATGCCGGGCAATGCTTCGAGCGCACGTACACCTTCGCGATTCACGTCGAGGGGGAGACCGAAGGCGAGTCGCGCGGCGCCCTCGAGCGGCGCGCCGCTGCGCGCACAGGAAACGGCAACGAGCGCAGCGCGCATCGCCACCAGGACCGGCGCGGGACAGGGGGCCGGTGCCGCCGGCGCGATGCGCTGCACCGCCGCGACCGCCAGCGCGAGGCCGGCTGCCAGCAACGCCGCCCAGCTCCGGCGACTCGTCACTCGGCCTTCGGTTCGGCGGCGCCGTTCTCGACGAAGGCCGTGTGCAGCGCGCGCACCGCCAACTCGGTGTACTTCTCCTCGATGACGACGGAGATCTTGATCTCGCTGGTGCTGATCATCTGGATGTTGATGCCCTCGTCGGCGAGCGTGCGGAACATCTTCGAGGCGACGCCGGCGTGGTCCTTCATGCCGAGCCCGACGATCGAGACCTTGGCGATCCGCTCGTCGCCCTCGGCGGACTGTGCGCCGATCTCGCGACCGATGCGCGCCGCCGTTTCCAGCGCGCGCTTGTGGTCGGCCCGCGGCACGGTGAAGGTGATGTCGGTGCTGCCGTCCTGACTGGCGTTCTGGACGATCATGTCCACCACGATGCCCGCGTCGGAGATCGGCGTGAAGAGTCGAGCCGAGATGCCCGGCTGGTCCTTCACGCCCGCGACGCGGATCTTGGCTTCGTTGCGTTGGTAGGTCACACCGGAAACGACCAGGCGTTCCATCACATCCTCCTCGCGCGTCACCCACGTGCCCTCCCCATCCTCGAAGGTCGAGCGAACGTGCAGCGGCACCCCATGTTGTTGGGCGAGCTTCACCGACCGGATCTGCAACACCTTGGCGCCGAGGCTCGCCATCTCGAGCATCTCTTCGTAGGAAATGCGGGCGAGCTTGCGCGCGGCGGACACCATGTTCGGGTCGGTCGTGTAGACGCCGTTCACGTCCGTGTAGATCTCGCAGACGTCGGCTCCGAGCGCGGCAGCGACGGCGACGGCCGACGTGTCCGAGCCGCCGCGGCCGAGCGTCGTGACGTCGCCCGCGTCGTCGACGCCCTGGAAGCCGGCGATCACCGCGACGGCGCCCGCCTCGAGCACGGCTTCGATGCGCGCGCGGTCGATGCGTTGGATGCGCGCGCGTGTGTGCGCAGCGTCGGTGCGCATCCCCATCTGCGCGCCGGTGAACGAGCGCGCCTTGTGACCCAGTCTCTGGATTGCCATCGCGAGTAGCGCGATCGTCTTCTGCTCGCCGGTCGCGACCAGCACGTCGTACTCGCGCGGATCGGGACACTCGCCTCCCGCGTCGTTCGCGAGCGCCACCAGTGCGTCGGTCTCGCCCGCCATCGCCGACACGACGACTGCGACGCGATGACCCTGCTGCACGGTCGCGACCACGCGCCGGGCGACGAGCCGGATCCGCTCGACGTTGGCGACGCTGGTGCCGCCAAATTTCTGGACGATCAACGCCACGGCGCTCGTTCCTCCACGGCCTTCATCTCGCGCTCGAAGTGCCGGAGCACGCGTTCGGCGATCGGACCCAGCGCCGCCGTCTCGACCTCGCGCGCGTTTCCCGGTTCGTCCGCGTCGCGGGCGATGCGCACTTCGATCCGATCCCCCGGCAGCGCGCCGGGAAATCGGTCGGACCACTCGATCGCCACCACCCGGCCGGGATCGAGCAGGTCCACGAATCCCGTCGCCTCCAATTCTGCTTCGCTCGAAAGGCGGTAGAAATCCACGTGGGCGAGCGGTCGCGCGCCCGAATACTCGCTCGCAATCACGAAGGTGGGACTCGTCACCAGTCTCGTGTCGATGCCCAGCCCTTCCGCCAATCCCCTCACCCACTCCGTCTTGCCCGCACCGAGGGGACCGGTGAGACCGACCACGCAGCCGATCGTGCGGGTTTCAGCGACGGCTTCGATCGCCGCACCCAGGCGGCGGGCCGCATCGCGCGTCTCGGCACTGCTACGGGAACGGAAGCGCAACGCCGCACTGCTCCGCGACGCCGCCCTGCCTGCGCAACGCCTCGCACGCCTCGGGCAACTCCGCCGCCACCTCGCTCGCCAGGATGCCGGAGCGGCCGCGACGCGCCGCCAGCCGATCGCCCGCAAAACCGTGCAGCCACGCGCCGAGCGTCGCCGCCTCGAACGCCGGAACCCCCTGCGCGACGAGACCCACCACGATCCCGGTGAGCACGTCTCCGGTGCCACCGCTGCCGAGCGCGGGGCCGCCGGTCGGATTGATCGCGGTGCGCCGATCCGGCCCGGCGATCACCGTTGCGGCTCCCTTCAAGATCACCACGCTGCCCGCCTCCGCGGCGAGTCGCCGCGCGGCGCCGACGCGGTCGCGGTTGATTTCCGCAGCCGTGACGCCGAGCAGGCGCGCCGCCTCTCCCGGGTGAGGGCTGAGAATAGTGGCGGCCTTGCGCGCCTTCAACGCGCCGAGCGCCGCCTTTGCAAACGGGAAGAGCCCGTCCGCGTCGATCACGAGCGGTCGCGAACAGCGCACCGCGAACTCGCGCACGAGCTTCTGCACGTCCGCCTCGCGACCGACGCCGGGACCGAGCGCAACCGCGTCGCGCTCGCGGGCGAGCGCCAGCAGCGGACCGAGGGCTGCGCTCGCGAAGCTCCCTTCGGCAGCGTCCGGCAGCGGCGCCGTCATCATTTCGGTGCACTTCACCTCGAGGATCTCGTTGAGACCGGTCGGGCACGCGATCGTGACGAGACCCGCGCCGATGCGGGCGGCCCCCGCGGCCGCGAGCGCCGCCGCGCCCGTCTTGCCGCGCGAACCGGCGACGACCAGTGCGTGTCCGAAGCTGCCCTTGTGAGCCGCCGCGGGTCGAGCCGGAAGCGCACGCGCCGCACCGAACCGCGTCCACACTTCGGCGTCGAGCGACACGCCGGGCGCGGCGTCGGCGATGCCGATGCGCGCGACGACGACGCGTCCGGCGAGCGAGCGCCCCGGCTCCTGTGCCAACCCGAGTTTCGGCAGCCCGATCGTCACGGTGACGTCGGCGCGCACCGCCACGCCGTGTACCTGGCCCGTGTCGGAGTCGAGTCCCGACGGCAGGTCCACCGACACCACGCGCGACGCCAGCCGCGCTGCGTTGATCCGGCGGATCGCCGCCGCCGCGGCTCCCGTCACGGCGCGATCGAGACCCGTGCCGAAGAGCGCGTCGACGACCACCGCAGCGTCAGCGCTGCGTGGCGTACGAGTCGCGATCGCAACGCCCAGCTTGTCGAGGCGCATCGCGTTGGCCGCCGCGTCACCGCGCAGCTTGCGGCGCTCGCCGACCAGCAGCACGCGCACGGGGACACCGAGTAGATGCAGATGACGCGCGACGACGAAGCCGTCGCCGCCGTTGTTGCCCGTGCCGCAGACGACCAGCACGGACCCCGCAGTTCCCGCGCGCTCCGCGAGCACGACCTCCGCGACGGCGCGACCCGCGCTCTCCATCAGCAGTTCGCCCGGAACGCCGAGCACGTCGATGCTGTGGCGATCGAGCGCGCGCATCGACGCGGCGCTCGCGAGCGGCCAGATTCCGTGCTTCACCGGTTCGTCTCCGTGGGGCTCACGATCCCGATTGTGGCGGGATCGCGCGACTCACGCGAGTTCTGCGCGAAGCTCGCGGAGGGCACGCTCGATCCCGACGAGGAGAGCGCGGGTGACGAGCGCGCGACCGACCACCACGCGCTCGATGATCGGCGCCGCCAGGAGGAGGCGCCCGCACGCGCCCCGCTTCGAGCCGACCGGCGACGCCGATCGGCAGCCGCAGCTTGGCGGCGAGGCGAGCGGCATCGCCGAGGCGTTCGAGCCCCGCGGCTCGTTCGGACTCGGGGAGGTCGACGGTTCCGACGCTCGAGAGTTCGACGCCCGAGATTTCGGCGCCGCGCGCGAGCTTCACGGATTCGGGCTCGGGCGCGATCCGCACCCACACGGGAATGCCGGCTTCCCGGAGCGCGCGCGCTGCGGGCGGCAGCGCGTGGCGCATGGCGGCGGAATCGAGCGGAGCGGCGTCGAGGCGCGACTGCGTCGGCTCGCTCGCCAGCACGACGCGATCGGGTCGCAGCTCCAGCGCCAGCTTCAGCAGCGACGGCGTCGGCGCGAGGCGCAGCTCGAGCTGTCGCACCACGCGGCGCACGTTGTAGAGGTCGTCCTCCGCACCGGCCGCAGCGCCTCATTCGCCGACAGTCGCACGGCGTCCGCCCCGCTCATCTCGGCAGCCAATGCGATGGCGGCAAGTCGCGGCTCGCTCCGACCCGCGATCTCCCGAAGTGCCGCGGCGGCGTCGAGGTCGGCGACTAGCGCGCGCATGGCGACACGCTGGCGCTCCGCGCAGAGCGACGGAGCCGAGCGCGGATCATGTGTTGGGCTCGCCGCCGAGTGCGCGCTTGAGTTCGCTCGCGATCTGGTCGGCGTACTCGCGCACGCGCGCTTCGTCCTCGCCCTCGACCATGACGCGCGCCTTGGGCTCCGTGCCGCTGTAACGGATCAGCACGCGGCCGCGGCCGTCGAGCGCCTTCTCGACCTTCGAGACCGCCGCCTGCACCGACGGCAGGCTTTCGAGCGGCCGCTTCTCTGCGACGCGAATGTTGACGAGCACCTGCGGGAAGCGCTCGATGTCGCGCACCAGCTCCGAAAGCAGGCGGCCGCTGCGGCGCATGATGGCGAGCGTCTGGAGCGCCGTGATCAGGCCGTCGCCCGTGGTGTTGTGATCGAGGAAGACGATGTGACCCGACTGCTCGCCGCCGAGGTTGTAGCCGCCGGAGCGCATCTCCTCGACGACGTAGCGGTCGCCGACCGCCGTTCGCACCAGTCGCAGCCCGAGTTTCTCGACGGCCCGCTCGAGGCCGAGGTTGCTCATCACGGTCGCGACCACGGCGCCGCCCTTCAGCGTGTCGCGCTGAACCATGTCGCGCGCCGAGAGTGCCAGCAGCGCGTCGCCGTCGACCAGGTTGCCCTTCTCGTCGACCATCTGACAGCGGTCGGCGTCGCCGTCGAGGCAGATGCCCACGTCGGCGCGCAACTCCTTCACCTTGGCCTGCGTGGCTTCGGGGTACACCGATCCGACGCCGTCGTTGATGTTCTTGCCGTTCGGCGCGTCGCCGATCGCGAACACCTCGGAGTCCAGCTCGCTCAGCACCGTCGGCCCGACCTTGTAGGCTGCGCCGTTCGCGCAATCGAGCACGACGCGCAGACCCTCGAGCGTCAGCTCCTGCGGGAAGGTCTTCTTCAGGAACACGACGTAGCGGCCGGTCGCGTCCTCGATGCGTTGTGCGCGACCGACTTCTTCCGCCGGCGCGCGCAGCGACGCGAGCCTGCCGTTGCCGATCAGCTCCTCGATGCGCAGCTCGAACTCGTCGGGCAGCTTGAAGCCGTCGTGCGAGAAGAACTTGATGCCGTTGTCCGTGAAGGGGTTGTGGCTGGCCGAGATCATCACGCCGGCGTCGCAGCGCATGTCGGCGGTCAGAAAGGCCATGCCGGGCGTCGGCATCGGACCGACCTGCAGCACGTCGACGCCCATCGAGCAGATGCCGGCGACGAGCGCGTTCTCGAACATGTAGCCCGAGCGGCGCGTGTCCTTGCCGATGATGATCTTGTGCCGGTCGCCGCCGCGGCGCGGAACACCACGCTCACGGCCTGGCCGAGCGCGAGCGCCATCTCCGCGGTCATCGGATCGACGTTGGCGCGACCGCGCACTCCATCGGTCCCGAAGAGTTCCCTGGCCATTCCCTCTCCTCGTCCCGCTGCGTCTAGCCCGATCCACGCGGCGCCGGCGGCGCCGAGCGTGCGTGCGATCCGCCTCGACCTCCACCGTGACCTTCACCGTCCGCGGCGAATCGGCCCAGACGTGACCCGGACCCGCCGAGACGCGGACTTCCCGCTCGACCGGGCCCGTCGCGCCCGCCACGTCGATCGTTTCGGTCGCGACCTCCGACAGCCGTAGCACCTCGGAGCGCGCCCCGGTGATCCGGACCCGCGGGGGGTCGACGTCACGATGCGGCCGACCCGGTAGCCGTCGCCGGGCGTCCCCGTCGAGATCGGGCTTCACCTTCACGGTCTTGCCGATGCGCCGCTCGAGTGAAAGCTCGATGCGCGACGGCGACCGCGACACCACGCGCGCGCCCGCGCGGTAGATCGAAGCGCGAGAGATCGACCTCGAAGTCCGCCTGTCCGGGCTTCGCCTCCGAGACCTCGAGCGGATACTCGAGACGCTCCGGGTCGAAGTTGCGCAGCGCCGACCGCGTGCCGAGCAGGCGCACGTTCACGACGTCGGCGCCGCGGTCGACGACGACGAGGTCGTCGGGGACGCCCTGCAGCACGACCGGAATGTCGAAGCCGCGCTCGACGCTCGACGAACCGCGCGCGACCACCCAGAGGAAGAGCGCGATCACGACCGCGAGGAGCCTTGTAGCCGACGTCGCCGAAGAACCGCATCGCTAGGCGCGCCCCGCCTGCGGGCGCTTCGATCGCTGCGCGCTCGCTGCGCCCGGCTGCTCGCGCCGATCCCGCGTCCCGCCGATCGCCGCCATCACGCGCCGCTCGCTGTCGCCGCCGGCCAGCACGTCGCGCAGCACTTCGCGCAGTCCGCGCGCCGTCGAGGCTGCGCGCCATCACGCCGCCCACCACGATCGAGAGCGCCTGCGTCTCCTCGGAAACCACGATCACCACGGCGTCGCTCTCCTCGGTGATGCCGACTGCCGCGCGATGGCGCGTGCCGACGCCCTCCGGCAGGTCCTCGCGCAGCGTGAGCGGCAGGATGCAGCCCGCCTGCGCGATGCGGCCGCCCTGGATCACGACCGCGCCGTCGTGCAGCGGCGACTGGGGCAGGAAGATCGAGACGAGCAGGTCGCGCTTCACCGCCGCGTCGATCGCGGTGCCGGCTTCGATCAGATCCGAGAGATGCGTCTCGCGCTCCAGCACGAAGAGCGCGCCCACCCGCTTCTGCGCGAGCGTCTGCGCCGCGCGCGCCACTTCCTCGGCGAGCTGCGTCTCCTCCTGCTTCGCGACGGACGGGAACACGCCGCGCCCGACGCGCGCCAGCGCACGCCGGATGTCGGCCTGGAAGAGCACGATGATGATCAGCACCGCGGAGGAGAGGAAGTTGTCGAGGATCCACTCGACGGTGGTCAGCTCGAAGGCGTGCGACACGAGGCTGGTGCCGATCAGCAGCAGCAGGCCGACGAGGATCTGCACGGCGCGCGTGCCGCGGATCAGGATCAGCAGCCAGTAGACGCCGAGCGCGACGAGCGCGATGTCGATGGTGTCGCGCACCGGGTCGAAACCGGCGACCTGATCGAGCAGCAGGCTCCAGAGCATCTCGATCAAGCGCGGGCCCCCCGGAGCGCAGCCGCGACCTGCGCGGCGCGAACGCCGGCTCCGACGTCGTGTACGCGGATCGCATTCGCGCCGGCGAAGACGGCGACCGCGCAGGCGGCCGCGCTGGCGACGTCGCGCTGCATCGACGGGATCGCCCGGTGATGCCGCCCGAGGAACGACTTGCGCGACGGTCCGACGAGCACGGGCTTGCCGAGCCGTTCGCCGATGCGGCCCGCGTTCGCGAGCAGCACCAGATTGTCGTGCTGCCGCTTGCCGAAGCCGATGCCGGGGTCGACGGCGATCTGCGCGGCGCGACGCCCGCGGCCTCGGCGCGCGCGACGCTCGCGGCGAGCTCGTCGCGCGACTTCGGCGAGCACGTCGTCGAAGTGCGGCGCGTCCTGCATCGTCGCCGGCGTGCCGCGCAGATGGCCGATCACGAGGTAGGCGTCGCTGCTCGGCGACGGCCGCGAAGCAGCGCGGGATCGAAGCGCCCGCCCGAGACGTCGTTCACGATGCGCGCGCCGGCCGCGAGCGCGGCGCGCGCGACGGCGGCCTTGCGCGTGTCGATCGAGAGCGGCAGCTCGCGTGGCCTTGGCGAGCGCCTCGAGCACCGGCACGACGCGCGCGAGCTCGATCTGCGCCGGCACCTCCGCGGCGCCCGGCCGGGTCGACTCGCCGCCGACGTCGAGCACGTGCGCACCGGCGCGCTGCATCGCGCAGCGCCGCCGCGACGACCGCGTCCAGGTCGATCCGATCGCGCGCGACGAAGCGCCCGCCGTCGGAGAACGAGTCGGGCGTCACGTTGAGCACGCCCATCACCGTCACGCGATCGCGCGGGAAGATCGGGCTTCGCATCGACGGCCCTCCCTTCCGCCGCGCGGCGTGGGCGAACTCCTTGGACTTCGCTCGGCTTCGGCTCGCCTCGCCGCTAGCCCGGAGCCGGTTCCGGATCGGGAGCTTCTTGCCCGGGAACTTCGGCAGCGGCTTCGGCCTTCGGCTCGCGACGCGGCTCGGACGACGCCGCTCGGCGCCTTTCGGCAGCGCCAGCGGCGGCAGCGTCTCGCCCGCGATCAGCAGTGCGCAGGTCCGCCGTGTCGAGCGTCTCGCGCTCGAGCAGCGATTCGGCGATGCGGTCGAGCGTCGCGCGGTTCTCCTGCAGCGACCTGGTGGCCTCGACGTAGAGCGAGTTGAGCGTCTGGCTCACCTCGTCGTCGATCTCCTCGGCCTTCTTCTCGCTGAAGTCCTTGCGCGTCATGAAGTCGCGACCGAGGAACACGTCGTGGTCGTCGTCGCCGTAGGAGACGGGACCGAGCTTGTCGCTCATGCCGTACTTGCAGACCATCTGGCGCGCGAGCCGCGTCGCCTGCTGCAGGTCGTTCGACGCGCCAGTCGAGAGATGGCCGAAGACCAGCTCCTCCGCCGCGCGACCGCCCATCGCGTGCTTGATCATCGCGAGGATCTGGTCGCGCGTCAGGTTGTAGCGGTCCTCCGGCGGCAGCGTCTGCGTCACGCCGAGCGCCATGCCGCGCGGGATGATCGTGACCTTGTGCACCGGGTCGCTGCTCGCCGAGAGCATCGCGACCAGTGCGTGGCCGCCTTCGTGATAGGCGGTGATGCGCTTGTCCTCGTCGGTCATCACCAGGCTGCGCCGCTCGGCGCCGAGCAGCACCTTGTCCTTGGCGCGCTCGAAGTCGATCATCGCGACGCGTGATGCCGTCGCGACGCGCCGCGAGCAGCGCGGCCTCGTTCACGAGGTTCTGCAGATCGGCGCCGACGAAGCCCGGCGTGCCGCGGCCGATGATCTCGAGATCGACGTCGTCGGCGAGCGGAACGCGGCGCGTGTGGACCTTCAGGATCTCGTAGCGACCGCGGAAGTCCGGGCGCGGCACGACGACGCGGCGGTCGAAGCGGCCGGGGCGCAGCAGCGCCGGGTCGAGCACGTCGGGGCGGTTGGTCGCGGCGACCAGGATCACGCCCTCGTTGCTTTCGAAGCCGTCCATCTCGACGAGCAGCTGGTTCAGCGTCTGCTCGCGCTCGTCGTGACCGCCGCCGAGACCGGCGCCGCGGTGACGCCCGACTGCGTCGATCTCGTCGATGAAGATGATGCACGGTGCGTTCTTCTTGCCCTGCAGGAACAGGTCGCGCACGCGCGACGCGCCGACGCCGACGAACATCTCGACGAAGTCGGAGCCCGAGATCGAGAAGAACGGGACGCCCGCTTCGCCCGCCACCGCCTTCGCCAGCAGCGTCTTGCCGGTGCCCGGCGGGCCGACCAGCAGCACGCCCTTCGGAATGCGGCCGCCGAGGCGCGTGAACTTCTTCGGGTCGCGCAGGAACGCGATGATCTCTTCGAGTTCGGCCTTCGACTCGTCGACGCCCGCGACGTCGGCGAAGGTCACGCGGTTGTTGGCTCTCGTTGAGCAGTCGCGCGCGCGACTTGCCGAAGCTCATCGCCTTGCCGCCACCCGACTGCACCTGGCGCATGAAGAAGACCCAGAGTCCGATCAGCAGCAGGAACGGGAACCACATGATCAGGATCTGCTGCCACATCGGCGACTCACGCGCCGGCCGCGCCGTCACCTCGACGTTCTTGGCGTCGAGGCTGTCGAGCAGCTTGTCGGTGACGGCAGGCGCGTAGGTGGTGAAGGGCTGGCCGGAGCCGAGGCGGCCTTCGATGCGGCCCTCCTCGATCGTCACGGCGGCGACTTCCCCGGCCTCGACCTGGGCCAGGAACTTGGAGAAGGGCACATCGGCGGGCGTCGTCTGGCTCTGCCGGAGCATCGTGACCAGGAGCAGGATCATGAGCAGGATCACGACCCACAGAGCCATGTTCTTGTAGAACTGCTGCGTCACGCGGACCTCATGCTGGTTTCGAGGGGCGCCTTCGGACCGGAAATCGTCATTCAAGAGCGCAGACTTAGCAGCCGCGCCATGGACGGCAAGTGACGGCCGAGGCGGAAGCCCCGCGCATCGCGCGCGAGCTCGCAGTCCCATCCGGCAGCTCGATGGATCGTCCCGGCTGCGCGGAACGCAAGAAGCGCACGATCCGATCGAGGTGCGCACGCGTCACGTCGCGCCCGGCCCCGAGTCGGTGCAGCGCGAGTCGCGCGAGGCGTCGGGCCAGGGCATCGGGCGTCGTATCGGGGTCCCATCCCTTGGCGTCGATGCAGAGGTGCCCGGCTTCGTGCCAGGCGAAGCGACGCGACGCCTCCGAGTTCGACCAGGGCTCCGATCCATTCCGACTCCCTGCGCTGTGCTTCGGCCAGATCGCCGATCGCCCTGAGCAGGCTGCGGGTTGAAGTCGCGGGCGAGCCCCGGGAGCCAGTCGTGGCGGAGACGCGCGCGGGCGTAGTGATCGTTCGCGTTGCTCGGGTCCTCGCGCCAGGCGAGCCCGTGGGCCTGCGCGTAGGCCAGCACGGCGGCGCGCGACACGCGCGAGCAGCGGCCGCGCCATCCAGCCCGTCCAGCGAACGCTCGGGGATGCCGCCGAGCCCCTGCCGGTCCGCTGCCGCGCAGCAGGCGCAGCAGCACGGTCTCGGCCTGGTCGTCGGCGGTGTGCGCGGTGGCGATCGCGATCGGCGCCGAGCGACGCGGCGAGCCGCCGCAGCGCATCGGCGCGCAGTCGCCGCGCCGCCTCCTGCAGCGTCGGTCGCGCCGGCTCGACGAGCGCGCCTCGCACGAGCGCGCGCGGGTCGACGCGCTCCGCTGCGAAAGCGCACGCCGAGCGCGCCGCGAAGTCGCGCACGAACGCTTCGTCGGCGTCCGACTCGCGCGCCGCGCAAGCAGTGATTGACGTGCGCGAGCGAGACGCGCAGCGCGAAGCGATCGGCGAGCTGATGCGAGCGCGTGGGCGAGCACGATCGAGTCGACGCCGCCGGAGCACGCGACGGCGATCGCGCGTCCGTCGAGGCCCGAGCGCGGGCAGCGCCGCCGCGACCGCGCGCAGCAGCGGGTCGCGCCTACGCGAGCGCGCTCGCGTCGCCGACGAGGATCTTCGTTCCGTCCGCCTTCTCCACCCACACGTCGCAGGCGACGCGCGTGGCCGTTCCTTCCGGCGTCTCTTCGCGCACCACGCCGCGGGCGACGACGCGTTCGTCCACCCACAGCACGTTGGTGAGCTTCACCGACATCTTGCCGCCCACCATCCAGCCGCGCCCGAAGCGGTCGTGCATCAGCTGGTGCACGAAGCAGGTGCTCATCATCCCCTGCACGACGATGTTCGGGAAGCCGAGCTGCTGCCGCCATCTCGCGGTCGGTGTGATAGTTCTTGCCGGGCCCGGAGAACATCCAGCAGCGCCGTTCGTCGACGACCTTCTCGATCGCCGGCAATCGCTTCGCCGTTGCCGCTCGGGAACGGCGCGCGCGCTTCGCGCGTCGCCTTGTCCTGCGCCGTCTTCTCGTCGACCACGAAGCCGGCCTTCGGCGCGCCACCGCTGGGCAGGAACGACTGGTGCGTGCGGCCGCGCACCAGCAGGCGCCCGTCCGCGTCGAGCAGATCGGTCTCGTTGACGACGTAGTCGCGGCCGCGCTTCTGACGTAGCGCTCGATGATCGTCGAGCGCGATGGCACGGTCGCGCCGATCGGAATCTCGCCGAAGAGCTCCCAATCCTGGCGCGCGTGCAGGTTCCCGAAGAGGTTCTTCAGGTACCACTCGCCGAGCACCTTGTAACACTCGGAGTGGAAGAGCAGCGACGGCGCGACCTGCGCGTAGCGCGGACTCGCGTCGTCGAGCGCGTCGGCGTAGAAGCGCACCAGCTCCGGCGTCACGCGATAGCTGTTCGATCCGCAGTGCCGCCCGACGTAGGCCGGCTCGCCCTTGAAGTTCATCGCTGCACCTCCTTCGACCAAGGTAGAGCGTCTGGCAGGGCCCTGCTCCCTCGGTTATCCGAAGACGCGCATGGCGAAGAGCGCGCTTCACAACGCCGGCGGCTGGCTCGCGCGGCGGGCTGCGATGAGCGGGGATCGCGTTGCGCTGATCGAAGAGTCCACGCGGGGCGAGAACGACGTCGGCCCCGGCGCCGCGCGGAACGCAACGCATCGCACGCTCGACTACCGCGCGCTCGAAGAGCGCAGCGCGCGCTGCGCTGGGTGGCTGCGGCATCGGGCGTCGCGCGCGGCGATCGTGTCGCGATCGTGCTCTCGAATCGCGCCGCGTTCCTCGAGACCGTCTTCGCGGCGGCGCGAATCGGCGCGATCGCGCTGCCGATCAACACGCGCCTCGCGCCACCCGAGCTGCGCCAGATCTTCGACGACGCCGAGCCGCGCGTGCTGCTCCACGAAGCGGAACTCGAGGACCGCATCGCGCGTGCCTGTGCCGGAATGCACCGAGCCGCCGCTGCGCCTCGCGGTCGGCGCCGCGCCCGACGCCTACGAGCGACGCTCGCGGCGCATGCGCCCGACTTCTCGGTCGCGCCGGTGTCGCCCGACGACCCGATGATCCTCATGTACACGTCGGGCACGACGGGCGTGCCCAAGGGCGCCCTGCTCCCGCACCGCAAGACGCTCTGCGAATTCGCTCAACGCGCAGCTCTTCTTCGACTGCTCGGGGCGCGACCGCGTGCTCGTCGTCGTGCCGCTCTTCCACTCGTTCGGCTTGCAGATCCTCTCGATTCCGGCGCTCTACGCCGGGGCGTCGCTGGTCTTGCAGCGCCACTTCGACGCGACGGCGCTGTGGCAGGCGGTCGCCGAGCACGACGTCACCTTCTTCGGCGGCGTGCCGACGATGTTCCGCGACCTGCTCGGCGCGCTCGACGCGCGCGACGACCGCGCCGCGCTCGTCGCGAAGCTGCGCTTCGCGTTCACCGCCGGCGCCGCGATCCCCGTCGAGCTGATCCACGCCTTCGAGCAGCGCGGCGTGCTGCTGAAGCAGGGCTTCGGTCAGACGGAGACGTCGATCCTCTGCTGCCTCGACGCGCGCGACGCGATCCGCAAGGCCGGGAGCGTCGGCAAGCCGGTCTTCCACGCCGAGGTGCGCGTCGTGGCGCGCGACGGAATCGACGGCGCCGACCGACGCGTGGCGCGACGTCGCGGTCGGCGAGACCGGCGAGATCGTCGTGCGCGGCCCGATCACGATGACGGGCTATTGGAAGCGTCCCGAGGCGACCGCCGAGACGCTGCGCGAGGACGGCTGGCTGCGCACCGGCGATCTCGCGACCGTCGACGCCGAGGGCTTCGTCACGCTGGTCGGGTCGCGTGCGCGACCTGTTCATCTCGGGCGGCGAGAACGTGTACCCGGCGCAGGTCGAGGAGACCTACGCGCAGCATCCCGACGTGCGCGAGATCGCGGTGGTGGGCGTGCCCGACGAGCGCTTCGGCGAAGTCGGCTGCGCCTACGTCGTGCTCGCGCCGGGAGCGGTGCTCGACGAGGCGTCGCTGCGGAGTTGGGGCCGCGAGCGCCTCGCCACCTTCAAGGTGCCGCGCTCGTTCGTCGCGGTGGCATCGCTGCCGCGCACCGTGACGGGCAAGGTGCAGAAGCACCGGCTCGGTCCGGGTCGGACGGTCCCGACAGCATAGAGCGACACCACGAAGCTGCGGCGTGGGCCACGAAGCTAGGTCGTGGCGGCGCGGATCACGATACGGGTGGGCCCGACGCGCTCGCTCGAGACGCGCACCCTCATTCCTGCAGCATGGGTGGCCGTGTACTCGATGAAGCCCTGCGTGGCGTGACGACACACGTCAGGGAAATTCTCCGGGACACTGATCTCGATCTCGAAGCGCATGCCGCCGCCCCCCGCGAGCAGCCGGAACTTCCATTCGGTGTCGCGGTACATCGCGGGTCCGAGCGTCACCAGCATCGCGCCGATGCGGTCGCCCCAGCGATCGCGATCGGCGGTGAACTGCGCATAGAGCCCTGCATTGCGGATTCGCTCCGCCGCACGGCGCCCGCGCTCCACCAGGTACTCGATCCGGCGGCGCCCCTCCGTCTCGAAGAGGAGCTGCGTGAGGCGCCCGTAGGAGCCGAGCGAATACCAGGCCGACGGCAGCAGCTTCTGGTCGAGCAGCCCCAGGTCGTCTGCCTCGAGCCGCACATCGAGTTCGGCACGGCTGATGACACCGGCGTCGACGAGCCGGTTCACGTCGGCGACGACGGACTCGAGGGCCGTACCTTTCACGCCTCCAACCACGGGATACTCCTCTCTTCGTCGTCCCCTCAATCGACCAATCCCGGCATCAGCTTGACCGCGCAGGAACCGCCTCGGCGGCGGCCGGGCCCTTCGAGGGGATGGCGCCGCGTCACTGTTCGATGTGTCGCAAGGCGGCCCGCGCAAACGGCGTGCCGGGCCAGGCGGGCGCGCTGGGTGACGGCCCGGAGCCGCTCGCCGAGGCCGCGGATGCGCTGGGCATCGTTCCGCGGCACCGGTAGCGTTGCAGCCGCTCACGAGCGGAGGACGCACGTTGCCCCTGGGACTCATCCTCACCGGCGGTACCGCGAAGGCCAATGTCGCGCTCGCCCAGCGCGCCGAAGCCGCCGGCTTCGACGCGGTCTTCGGCATCGAGTTCTTCAACGCGCACGCCTACGCGACGCTCGGCGCAATCGCCGTGAGCACGTCGCGCGCGCGCCTCGGCACCGGCATCGCGAACGCCTTCACGCGCTCGCCGATCGTGCACGGCACGGCAGCCCTGGATCTCGACGAACTCTCGGGCGGACGCATGGTGCTCGGGCTCGGCAGCGGCACGAAGCGCATGAACGAGGAGTGGTTCGGGGTGCCGTTCGCGAGACCGGCCGCACGCATGGCCGAACTCGTGCAGCTGCTGCGCGCCTACTTCGCCGCAACGAGCGGCTTCGGGTTCCGCTTCGACGGAGAGTTCTGGCAGATCGAGATCCCGGTGTTCACGCGTCCCGGCGCCGCGCGCACCGAGATCCCGATCTGGGTGGCGGGCGTCAACGAGAAGATGGTCGCTGCCGCGGGCAGGACGGCCGACGCGCTGGTGGGACACCCGATCGCGACGCGACGCTGGCACCGCGAGCGCACCCTCCCCTGGCTGCGCGCCGCCGAGGCGAAGGCGGGCCGCGCGGCGGGAAGTTGCAAGCTCGCGCCGTACGTCCTGACGTCGCTCGCGGCGACCCGCGAGCAGGCCGTGCGCGACGCCAAGGGCCAGATCGGTTTCTACTTCACCGTCTCCGTCTACCACACCATCCTCGCCTTCCACGCACTGCCCGAAGTCGCCGCCGCCTGCCGCGCCGCGCTCGCGCGCTTCGACCTGCGCGCGATGGCCGAGGCGATCCCCGACGCGCTGGTCGACGAGATCGCGATCGCCTGCACGCCCGACGAAGCGCGCGACCGGCTCAGCGAATGGAAGGACTTGAGCGACGAGCCGCTGCTCTACGCGCCGACGGTCGGCGTCCCGCCGGAGCGCGTGCGCGCGAACCTCGACGCCATACTCGAAGTCTTCAGCGTGCCCTGATCAGCCGCCAATGCCGCGTGCCCGACGCACTCTCATCCTCGATCCCCCGCGTTGCCCTGGTGGCGGTGGGCGGACTCGAACCGCCGACACGCGGCTTATGAAACCGCTGCTCTAACCAACTGAGCTACACCGCCACGATGGGTTCGCGCAGCGCGCGAGGGCAGGCAGCTTAGCGAACGACATCGGCGTCGCGATCGCTGGGCAGGCCGGGTGCGCGGCGCTTCGGATCGGGCGTTCCGCCCGCGGCTCCGGGGGCGGGTTTCGCTTGCGCTCCCGGATCGGAATCGGCGCTTTCGAGCGCATCGGCGCGACGCCGCTGCTCCTGCTCCTCGGACGGATTCCCGTCGGCTGCGGAATCCGGGCCAGCGGCGACGCCCGCTGCCGGCGACGCGCTCCCCAGCACCGCAAACGAGGCGCGATCGGCGACCCCGTCGAGCAGCGGAATCAGTTCGGCCATCGTGCTCGCATGCACGTAGATCTTGCGCGGCTCGCGCTCCGTGTCGCGCACCGAAGCGCAGGAGAGATCGAGGCTCGCGCCCTCGCCGAAGCGTGTGAAGGAGCCGAAGACGACGAACTCCGCGTCGTTCGCGGCACCCGTCTTGCGTGCGGCCTCGATCTCCGTCGTCGCGGTGCTCGCGTCCTCGACGGGAACCACGGCGAGGCGTGGGTCGCGTCCGAGTCGCGAGACGAGCATGTCCGCCATGCCCTTCTGCAGGTAGTCGCGCCCGTCACTGCTGTGCACGACGACGGCAACAGCGCGATGCGCACGCGCTCTTCCGCGCGAGCCGGCTGGTTCCAACCAAGCGACGCGAGCGCAACCAACGATAGGAGCAGCGAGTAGAAGCTACGGCGCAACGGGGAACGAGCCTCCGCGGCAGTTGGACCGCGGCGTTCGTACCACCCACGCCGGAGCGGGTCAAGGAAACCGGGCCCGCGCGGGCGATGGGTCACTCGCTGATGGGAAGCCGGATTCGGAACGTCGTGCCGCGTCCTTCGAGACTCTCGACTTCGATGCGGCCAGCGTGATCCGTGATGATGCGGTGACAGATCATCAGCCCGAGCCCCGACCCCTGATCCGGCTCCTTCGTGGTGAAAAATGGATCGAAGACCCGCTCGAGATCCTCGCCGCGGATCCCACAGCCGTCGTCGGCGACCGCGATGCATACACCCGCGGCGCCGTCGAAGGGCTCGGGGCGGACCGTGATGTGAACGTGGCCGGCCGCTTCGCTCGTCGCGCTGCCGTCGGCGACCGGCTGCGCGGTCGCCTGGATCGCATTGAGCACGAGATTCAAGACGACCTGGTGCAGGTGATCGCGCACCACCACCAGCTTCGGCGTCTCCGGCGAGATGTCGAGATCCACGACGACGTGGCCCTGCGTTGCCTCGGGCGAAAGCAGCAGCACCGCTTCCTGCACCAGCGCGCCGACGTCGCAGGGCACGCGCGGAGCCGTCTCGTCGCCCGCGCGACCCAGTCGGCCCATCGTCTTCACCAGGCCGTGGATCCGATCGACTTCCTTGAGCGCCAGTTGGTTGTAGTCGCCCCAGAACTCGCGGTCCAGTTCGGTGCGCTTCGCCGGCGCCAGCGTCAAGAAGGTCCGGATCGACACCAACGGATTGTTGATCTCGTGCGCGAGCCCGGCGGCGAGCGTACCCAGCGTTCCCAGCCGGTCCGCGCGTCGCATCTGCTCGCGCGACCGGCGCAGATCGTCGACCAGGAAGCGCGTTCTCGATCGCGATCACCGCCTGCGCGGCGATCCCGTCGATCAGCGTGTAGTCGGAGGCGCCGAAGCCGGGGCCGCCGCTGCGGTTGTCCACGACCAGCGTACCCATCACGCCGGCGTGGCCGACCAACGGCACGAACATCAATCTCGTCGGCGGCGATCTCGGTGGCGATGCGCCGGAGCGGAGCTTCGAGCGTGAGCAGTTCGCTCATGCGCACGAACTGGACGCGCCCTTCGCGCAGCTTCCCGATGAACTCGGGCGCGGCGTGCGACGGCGACGTCGTACTCCGCCGGATGGCGCGCGATCGAGGCGTCGCGCGGTGCGCTGCGCACCAGTTGCAGGCGTTCTCCACTCGCGTCGAAGAGGAACACACTGGCGCCGTCGTAGCGAAGCTCGGCCGTGAGCGTGGCGAGCAGCAGGTCGAGCAGCGGCACCAGCTCGAGTTCGCGGTTCAGCAGCTTCGAGGTGCGGTTCAGGATCTCCAGCTCGTAGAGCAGATGCTCGCGCTCGCGATCGAGCGCGTAGTGCTCGATCGCGTTGCGAATCGTGAGCCGCATCTCGTCGGGCGTCCACGGCTTCGGTAGGTAGCGGTAGATCCAACCGTTGTTGATCGCTTCGCTGAGCGTCGTGGCGTCGCCGTACGCGGTCACGAGGATGCGGACGGTCTTCGGGTCGACCTCGCGCACCTTGGCGAGCAGCTCCACGCCACTCATGCCGTCCATGCGGTGGTCGGAGAGCACCACGGCGGCCGGGTGCTCGTTCAGGACCTGGAGCGCCTCTTCGCCGCTTCTCGCGACGCGGATCTGGTAGTCGCGACGGAAGGTCAGCTCGAAGATCCGGGTGTTCTCGATCTCGTCGTCGACGAAGAGGATCGGATACTCGCGGTAGTCGAGCAGGCGCTCGATCCTAGGTCCGATCCGCTGCAGCATTCGTCGTCTCCATCGGCAGGCGAAGCGTGAAGGCGGCGCCGCCGCCCGGGGCCGCTTCGACCTCGAGAGTGCCGCGATGCGATTCCGCGATCCGCCGGCAGATCGCGAGCCCGAGCCCGGTGCCCCGGCCGGCCGGCTTGGTGGTGAAGAAGGGGTCGAAGATCCGCGAGCGCAGTTCCGGCGTCGATCCCCGGCCCGTTGTCCTCCACCGAAATCTCGACGCTCCGCCGCTCGGGCGACGACGCGACGCGAATCCGAACGGTGCCCCCCGTCTCATCGAGTGCATCCGCCGCATTCTTGAGCAGGTTCAGGAAGACCTGCTTGATCGCACTCGGATCCACCGTGACCAGCGGCAGTTCCGCATCGTAGTTGCGCTCGACCTTCACCCGCCGGTCGGCGAAGTGGGGACCCAGCAACTGGAGCGTCGAATCGAGCGCGAGGCGCAAGTCGATCGCTTCGGGTTCGCGCTCGCCGGCGCCGAAGTCGCGCAGGTCGCGCACCAGCCGGCTGGTGCGATCGAGGCCCTCGATCACGATGCTGACCAGCTCATCGAGCGTGGCGCCCACCTCGCCGAGACCCATCTCGCTTTCGAGCCGTTCCAACTCGCGGGCGCTGTCCGGAAGCTTGGCCGCATCGCGCCACTCGAGTGACTGCACGCGCGACGCGAACTCGCGCACCTGCTTCACGGTCGCCTTCAGCATGCGCAGCGAATTGAGCGCGAAGTTCACGGGATTGTTCACTTCGTGCGCGATGCCCGCGGCCAGCTCGCCGACCGCCGCCAGCCGCTCCGCCTGCACCAGCGCCACCTCGGTCTGGCGCAGATGCTCGAGCGCGCGCTCGAGCGCCGCGTTCTGTTCGGCCAACTCGAGCTGCAACGCGCGCAACCGCACCAGCGAGCGGGCGCGCGCCACCAGCTCACGCGGGTGGAACGGCTTGGTCACGTAGTCGTCGGCGCCGAGTTCGAGGCCGCGAATCTTCATCTCGCGTTCGGCCTTCGAGGTGACGAGCATCACCGGCACGCCGGCCAGGGAGGGATCCGTCTTGATCGCCTCGCAGAGTTCCGTGCCCGACATCTCCGGCATCATCACGTCGGTCACGACGAGCGCCGGCGCGCGTTCGCGCACGAAGTCGAGCGCCTCGCGACCGTTGCGGGCGGCACGCACGCGGAACTCGGCACTCAACAGGTGTACCAGCAGGTGGCGCATGTCGGCGTTGTCCTCGGCCACCACCAACTCGGGCAGCGACGCCGGTCCGCTCGCAGCGGCGAGCACCAGATCGTCCTGCCGGTGATCGCCCTCGATTCGCTCCACCGTGCGTTCCAGCTCGAGCGTCCGGTAGTGATCGCTCTGGACGATCTCCCCAACTGCGCTCTCGCCTGCTGCGTGCGCCGCGACCTCGGCGCTCGCCGCGTCCTCGCGATGGTGATCGAGATCCGCCGTGATTGCGTCGAACGAACGCCGCAGCGTGAGCGCGCGGCCGTCATCGGCCTCCATCACTTCCTCGGCGCCCTCGTCCGCCGCGCCGCGCGGCAGCGTCACGTGAAACTGCGTGCCGTGACCGAGCCCCTCGCTGGTCGCCCAGGCGCGGCCGCCGTGCAGCGCCGTCAGCTCGTGCACCAGCGAAAGCCCGATCCCGGTTCCCTCGTGACGTCGCGTCGCGGAGCCGTCGACCTGCGCAAACCGGTCGAAGACCCGATCGAGCTGATCGGGCGGGATCCCGATCCCGGTATCCGTCACGGTGATGCGGATGGAGGGCGCGGCGGCCGTCCCATCGTCGTTCGCCGTCTCGTTCGGTTCCGCGAGCGAATCATCCAACATCGCGGACACCGTGATGCGTCCACCGGCGTCCGTGAACTTGAGCGCATTGCCAACCAGATTCACGAGGATCTTCTCGAGCGCGTCCGGATCCGCGTTCACGAATGGCAGCCCGCCCGCGCACGCGGCCACCAGTTCCACGCCCTTCCGTTCCGCCATCGGCCGCGCACTCTCGACGATGTCGCCGATCACGCGCGCCACCTCCAGCGGCTGCCGGCACAACTCCACCTGCCCGCTCTCGATCTTCGCGAAGTCGAGCAGGTTGTTGATCAGCTTCAGCAGCCGCAGCGCGTTCTTGTGCATCGTCTCGAGATAGCCGCGCTGCATCGCGGGAACTTCTCCGAAATCCCCATCCAGCATCGCGTCGAGCGGCGCGAGCATCAGCGTAAGCGGCGTCCGGAGTTCGTGGTGCACGTTCGCAGAAAAGCGCGATTTCGCCTCGTCGAGCTCCGCGAGCTTGTCGCGGGCGGCTTCGGCTTCCTTGCGCCTCACGAACTCACGGAACCGCATGCGATCGAGAAGGACTGAGCTCGCAACGCTCACAATTCCACCGGACAACAGAAAGATGCTGTGAATCACGAACGTCTGAGAGACTCTTGCACCAGGGGGCATGGCTGGCGCAGCAAGGAACGCGCCAAGTACGACGCCGCAAACCAATGCATCTTGCCGGCCCGTAAGAGGCAGGAGGACGGGCACGCCGACGAAGTAGAGAAGCAGGCCCACGTAATAGTCGGTTGTGGTTGGCGAACCGGTCCCGTACACGACGGTGAGAAGCATCATTCCAGTCGACAGAGCTACTGCCCACTGCGAGGCCCGCGGATACTTCCTGTGGCCAGAAAAGAAAGCCGCCAGCAGGACGGCGTTCAGACCTAGCCTAATGATGAGCATGTGGCCGAACTGCGACGGGAATGCATACCGGTCAAGCGCGGTGAATACGATGTTGATTGCGAAGGTGACCGCAGCCGCCGTCTTTACGTGGGGCGGAACGACCGATCGCTCTAGCTCTCGTCGATAGAGGTCGCGACCGGCTAGATCAGAGACCGCGTCATGGGTGGTCACGGCTAGAGGTTCATCGGTCTAGTCGGCCCCTCGGCTTTATGCCACCAGGGCTCCACCCAATAAGGAGGGTGCGTGCATTTTCACCCGCCAAGCTAGACCGCGCTGGGCTTAGGAGTTGTCAGCCGGCTTCGCTCCGGCGATGACCACCGCTTGGGGCGGATTGCCGAACGCGAGACTCGTCGTCAAGGAACAGAACCCAACTTCAGAGACCAGAGCTGCAATCTCGTCGGAATCAAGAAAGCGAAAGACACCCTGCTCCTCAAGATCCAAAACTCGGGCCATGTCGTTGAGAAAGCTGCGTACGGACTCGTCGACCTGCTTCTCGGCGCCGGAACCGAGAATCTCGCGCGCTCGCCCCTGCCGGAGCTCGTCGACTCCTTCGAGGTAGAGACGCGAGATATCCGCGTCACGCCTTAAGCTGGAGACGACAATCCGGCCGCCCGGTCTCAGCGACTGATAGATCGCGCGGAGCACCTCGCCGGGCTCGCGCACATAACTCAGTACCAATGAAAGCAGTGCCGCATCGTACGACGATGGGACGAAGATCCTGGTCAGAGCCGTAGGGTCCTCAAGATCGCACTCCACGAACCGCACTCGAATTCCCGAAGGCGAACGGGCATCGAGGCGAGCCTTCGCCCGTTCCAGGCCCTCAGGGACATAGTCGATCTCATCGATCTGGAGATCTAGGGGCCGACTTGGAGCATCGGCCAACAAGAGCGGGAATGCCCCAGTCCCAGCGCCCACGTCTGCTACTTGTGCGCCTTCGAAAAGGCGGAGCCCTGCGATTTGGAGTTCCATTAGGTCGCCAAAGGCTCGTGTAGCGTTCATGAGCTCGATACCGAGCGCGCCACCCCGGCCGACCAGGTAGTCTTTCCAGAAGCCTCGGACGTCGGCAGAAGGCTTCGGCAGCCGCTCGCGCTCAGCGCGGCGCTGCGCCTCAAGTGCCGTCAGATTCGGCGTTGCTCCTTCGAGGGACCTTCGGAGAGCCATCTCTCCGACCTGGCTAGCGACGAGCTGGAACACCTCGAGCGCTTCTCGGCTGCTTCGGAGTTGGTGCCCTGTAGGCACCTCTATGAGTTTTCGCCTACTCAGGTCACCGCAGCTCATCACCGCGCGCACGCGGTCGAGATCGAGCCAGGCATCGTTGGCCCCATGGATCCACGTGACGGGGATCCGAATCTCAGTCATGTCACGCCGCGAGTCTTCAAGAAATGCCAATCGCAACGCAAGCGCGTCGGAGACAAACAGATCCACATCCGCAACAACGCCCATGATTTCTTGGACACCGAACCGGATCTCTTGCTCGGCCCCGGCTATGTAATCGATGCCGCCCGTAACAGTTCGCATCCCTGACTGCAAGTCTGGAGTTCCGACAACACTTACCCAGCCACGGATATTCTCGCCTCGATCAAGGAGGATGGCCCGCCTCCCTTCGATCGACGCAGCGCTGAACGTAACCAGAATGACTCGAGACGCGGCGATCCCGGAAGTCTGCGTGAGAAAGCGAGCAGAGGCGATAATGTCATCGATCGCGTCGCTGAACGTGAACTTCAAATGCTCGGACCCGGCCGCTTCGAATCCGCGCTCCTTGTGAGACTCTCCACGCCTTCGCGTTCCGTCGAACCGGAGCACTGTGACAGGTTCGCCCGCGCGGCGGAAAGTCTCGACAATTGTCTTAGCGAGCGGGAGGAGCGTTTCTTTGGTGCGGCCCCATGCGGGAGGAATCAGCACCGCGGTAGCTCCCCGCGGCGTCCCCGTGGAGTTCACGATTCCCTTGAGCTTCTCGCCGCGATCGTTGTGATACTCAACAACGCCGACACTCATCTCTGCTGTCGTCCGCGCGACTCCGCGTCCCAAGACCTTCGCGGACATGGCTGCTGCGCCCGCTGACATCATCGCGAGGCTTTGCCTGGCGCGACGCAAGCGGCTAGATCCGGTAATCGTCTTGCGCCTCTCGACCTCGATCGGCGTACTTTGGCGTACCTCACTGACGGAGAGCCCAAGCCGCAGCCAACCGTTCCGCCCCTCTGCGGGCCCGGCGTACCGGATTTCCGCCCAGCGCTCGCGCCCCGCAAGTGAGCCGTCTAGATACTGCACCCGAAGTTGATCTCCGATTCTCGCTGAGGACTCCCAACTCGTCTCTACATTCAACCCGACGGGTGAATAGTCATCGATCTCTGCTTCGGTAGACCAATCCTGCCATACCCGGGAGAGACGAACTCGCTGCGGTGCCTCATCCTCGGAACCTCTGGCACGGCGCGGGCGATCACGCCTCTCGGCCACATAGAGCACCGAGGGGAAAGAGATGTCAGTGGGCTCGTTCTTCGTGTTCAGAGCAATGGCAACCGAGGAGAAGAAGTAGCTGCGGCCATCGAGCGCAAAGTTCAAGAAGATGCTCTCGCCAACTTTCCGAGAGATATGAACCGACGAGATCGCAATCTGTGAGTTCTGAACCTGCCGGATTCGAGCGACTTCGGCGTCACCGCGGAGAGTCCGCTTGCCGGTTAGCTCATGGCTCTCATTGCGTAGTCGCTCCAGGATGTGCCTGATCGTCTCCGCGTCGTTGACTGAGCTGGCGTGAAGCCGGCGAAGGACGTCAGAGTCAATGCTGAACCGAGAACCTGATAGGACGATTGAACCGTCGCTCATGCCCCCCCCCACGATGCGACACGTACTATCGCAGACCTTGAGGTATCGATCGATACTAACTGGACGACTTAGTCAGTCGCGATCATGGTCTGGTGGGCCAAAGACAAGTGCTTATCAGCCAAAGCACGGTCAAGACGTGAGCTTAAGGTGGTTCGCCAACGAGTAGCCACTCAACCAGGCGGCTAGCCACGTGCATCCGCAGGCCGAAGTAGCCGGATGCGTCGCAGAAGGTTTTTCATACCCAGCTCGCTTGCTATGGCTCGCGCGTCCTCCAACAGCCGCAGCGCCCTCTCTTCTCCGCTCACCGGCATCAACGCGACAAGGCACTCGGCGTAGTTGTACTTCGAGTGTGCGAGCCAGGGCCGTGCTCCAATCGCCGCGTTCATGCTGATCGCCTCATCGAAGTGCGCGGAGGCGCCGTCGTAGTCCTGGAGAAGGGCTGCGAGGAGGCCGAGGTATCGAGAAGCGCAGCCCCAGTTCATTACGCAAAGACCTAACATCACGAACCGCCCCCGCAACGGGAGCAGGAGTTCATAGAGCTGCGTTGCGCGACTGCGGTCGCCGAGCTTCACGCAAACTTCTGAGAGCAGTGCGATCGCGACCGACCAGTCCATCGTGCGAGCAATGTTCCGAAATTCATTCCGAGCGAGAAACTCGAATTCACTTCGGGCTTCATCCAACCTGGCTGCTTCGCTGAGAGACCACGCAAGCGCAGCACGCCAACCGAGAATCTCCGGATGGCGATTGGTAGCCTCTCGTGCCGTCTCGACGAGTTCGTCGTAACGCCCGCGTTCGTACGCGAGCACGAGTCGATGAGCCATCCTGCTGTGGAAGATGTTTGCGTCCCCCACCCTCTGCCCTATCTCGGCGAAGCGAACGGACATCTCCTCGCCGATATCGAAATGCCCGGCCAGCAGCTCGCGCATTGATCTCAACAAGAGTGCGTACCAGAGCGCCTCCGGCTGGCGCAGGTCGTCCGCGAACTGGCTGAAGAGACCTGCGCGGCGCTCGAACTCCTCGATTTCTCCGCGCTCGATTAGGCATGTGATGAGAAAAGAGTTCGCTCACCATCTGCAGCTCGGGGTCTTTGAGATCGTTACGCCGCTGCGCCAACTCGTCTGCGATTTGCCACCGAACTTCGCATGCTGTCGGATCCCACTCCGCGAACCACCGTGCAAGCAGCACATAGGCTTCCAGTCCCGGGTCGTCGAGGCGCTCTGCAAGCTGCCACGCTCGATCGCTGAGGACGCGTCGTTCGTGGTCATCGCCTGCCCAGAACAGCGCCATACCCAACCGTGCAAGCAGCCTCGCCTGTATGGGCCCG
Organism: uncultured delta proteobacterium; assembly: GCA_963801625.1. GTDB lineage: Bacteria > Myxococcota_A > UBA9160 > UBA9160 > PR03 > PR03. The sequence goes on along the minus strand of CAWDFQ010000007.1, from coordinate 63,669 downwards.
GCGGTATCGGGCACCCGATCCAGCGCCTCCCTCAGCAAGCCAATCACCAGCGCGTCGGGCGCTCCTGCCTCGACCGCGAGCAGTCCCGGTGCGATCGCCAGAGCGACGCGCGCAAGTTGCTCCCAGTTCCCTGCTCGTCTTGCGAGTCTCGCGGCGCGCTCGAAGGTGCCGCGCGCGGCTAGTCTCTCACCGGCCCGCATCAGCGCCGTAGCGCGAGCGAACAGCAGCTCACCCCTCCTCTCGTCATCTGCAGGAATCAGGCGCTCCAGCTGAAGCAGGGCCTCTCGGTAGTGCTCCGCCGCCTCCTCGTAGGCCAGCCGCCCAGTCGCCCAAGCTCCCGCACGCTCCGAGTACTGAAGAGCGTCCGAGCCAGTACCAGCGGCCACTCCGGCACAGAAGTGATGAGCCAGCTCGCTTAGATGGTCTTGAACCTCACCACGCAGCACCGTCTCGAGCGCTCGACCAATCCGCTGATGGAGCCTCGCTCTCTCCATCGGCTCGATCCCGGTGTAGAGCGCATCTCGGACGAGGACATGTGCAAACCGATAGCTCTCGGATTCCTCCTCGACCTCGAGGATCACCCGTGCCCCGACCGCCTCGTCGATGCAGTCCACGAAGTGCCCGCTATTGACTCCGGCATGCTCAAGGACTGATCGCGAGAATTCTCGGCCAACGACGGAGGCGAGTACGAGGAACTTGCGCGTGGCCTCGGACAACCCATCGATCTGCCGCACAACGGCATCGCGGATGGTGGGGGGCAAAGTGCCGGCAAGCAGATCGTCGGCGCCTCCAGATCGAGCAACCTGCATGAGCTGCGTGAGGAAGAATGGGTTACCGCCCGTGAGTTCTCGCAGTCGATCGACAGCCGCGGCACCGGGTCTCGACCCGAGCGACTGCTCTAGGAGATCGCTCACCTCGGATGCGCCGAGACCGGAGAGCTCTGCGACTCGGCACCCGGGCTGCCGACAGATGTTGCCGATGATTCTGGACCTGAACTCATCGCGAGCGGTTTCGGAATCTCGATGTGACCCTACGATCAATACGCGTGCATTCCGCAATTCGGACACTAAGAGTTCGAGAAGGAGCAGCGAAGGCTTGTCGGCGCGGTGCAGGTCGTCGAGTACGACGACTACTGGCAGCTTCTCGCTAAGGCGCTGAATCAGGAGGGAGACGGCATCGAAGAGCCTCAGACGGGAAGTGGCGGGTTCCAAATCGGGCTCTCGCAACGAATCGCTCATCTCCGGCAGAAGGCGCGTAATTTCCTCCATCAATACGCCGAGGAGTTGATTGATCTCAGATCGCGGTCGCTGCCGCAAGCACCCCCTCAGCACATGCACCCATGGCCGGAAGGCGGCGCCACCTTCCCCTTCGTTGCACATGCCCTTGAGCACTAGAGCTTCCTGCACGCTCGAGTTCATGACCGGATTGCACGAGCACGGAGCTCTTCCCAATTCCAGCTTCGCCGCCTAGAAGAACGAGCGAACCCCGGCCTGCTCCTGCCGCTCGGAACGAATCGGCCACGATTCTCAGTTCCGCTTCCCTTCCCACGAAGGGATCGCGCACGGATTCAGACCGCGCGCGCGCGCTATCGCCTACACGGTGTGGCCAGATCGACTGCTCCCGAACCTCTCCGATGAATCTGTAGCCCCGCCGAGGGTGCGTCTCGATCATGCGTTGCGCTCTGGCATCGTCGCCCAGCGCTTTTCGCGCAGCCGTCATGGCGACGGTCAACGATCCTTCCGTGACGGATCTCCCATCCCAGACGCGAGCAAAGATCTCCTCCTTGGAGACGACACGATCCCGTTCCCGGACGAGATACGCGATCAGCTCGAAGACTCGTCGCTCAATCCGGATAGGTGACCCGCGTCTGCGGAGCTGAAAGCACCTGTGATCCAGCTCGAAGTCGTCAAATGTTTCAATCAAGTTCCGACCCATCCCATGCCGAGGCAATGGTATTCAAGCACGAAGCGGCAGCCGAGCAATGGAATGGGCCCTCGCTCGTACTTTCGCTGCGAACCTCCCGCCCTGCCCCTCGCCAGTGATCCATGTGAGCCTCACCGTCCCCGTCCTTTCATCTAGCCGACCTCAAACCTTGCAATCAGCCGAGCCCTAGAGTCACGATCGGCCGACGACGGCTGAGATGTCCCTCCCTCTGCCCGCGCTACGCCGAGCCGCGTCTGATCGAGGCGCTCGCCGACTCTCCGGTCGTGCTGATCCACGGCCCGCGCCAATCCGGCAAGACCACGCTCGCCCAGATGGTTGGCGAGCCCCGGATCCTCTCCGACTACGCCCGCTACTGCACTGCGCGCGCACCGATCTGGCGCTCGAGACGGACGCTCCGGAGCGGCGGCGCATGCAGGGAAGGCAGCTCGGAGCCGTGATCTCCTTCCCGGAGCTCCGCGGGCTCCACCACCGATACGAGCGAGTCGCAGCGTGAAGCGTTACGGCGTTATCGGAAGGGACAACCCTTACCTAGATGAGTTTCAGGTGTCACGGTTTCCGGTCGAACCCACCGTTCAGGGCCTTCGCCTTGCCGAACTGGTCCGCTGCCTCGATCCATTTTGCCGAGCCTGCGCAGGACGACGCCGAGAGCGTTGTACACGGCTGCGCTCGGCTTCTCCGCCAGCGAGCGCTCGTAGTAATGCTCCGCTTCTTCGAGCTTTCCCTGCTTCGCCAGCGCCTCCGCGAGGTTGTTGTAGGCAGGCGTGAACTTCGCGTCGACGTCGATCGCCTTGCGAAATTCTGCAACCGCCTCATCCGTACGGCCTTGTCGGGCGAGCACGTAACCCAAGCCGTTGTGGGTCTCGGCGGTGGGCCTTCCAGGGAGCGCCTGGCGGTAGTGGGACTCGGCCTCCCCGAACTTCCCCGCCTGCACGAAGGTCACCGCCAGGTTGAAGTGCGCCGACGCGCAGTTCGGGTCCAGCTCGAGCGCCTTCTGGTAATCCGCGCGCGCCTCCTCCGACTTGCCCAGCTGCGCCATGATGAATCCGAGGTCGCTGTATATTTCCGCCTTGGGCTCGAGCGCGAGTGACGTCTTGAAGTGACCGGCCGCCTCGTCGAGCCGACCGAGCTCCACCAACGCGAGTGCCAGGTTGTTGTGCGACTTCGCGTGATTGGGATTCGCCGTCAGGGCTCGCTCGTATTCCGCCACCGCCTCCGCGGTCCGCCCGTCCTGGAACAACGTCCATCCCAGCGCGTTGCGCAGCTCGGCGTCGTCCGGAGCAATCTCCAACCCGCGCCGATAGGCACGTTCCGCGCCCTTGTGGTCCCCCGTGTGCTCGTTGGCCATCCCGGCCCGCAGGAACGAGTACGGATCCAGGAACTGCTCGCGAATGTCCGCGATGGCGTCGCCGGGTAGCCTGACGAACTCCGGAATGTTCGCGGCCCGGTCGGGCGAGGTGAATCGCTCGAGCAGCACCGGCGGGCTGTCGTTGCCGTTCTCGTCGATGTGCGTGAGGAACAGCTGCGTGTACGGCCGTGTTCACCTTCGAGGAGAAGACCAGCCAGCGGCTGTTCGACGACCAACTGTGCCAGGAGTTCATGCGTGCGGTGTTGTAGCGCAGGCGTCGCGCGGCGCCGCCCGCGGCCGGGATGATGTACAGCTCGCTGTCGGGCTGCAGCAGCATGTAGCTCTTGGCCTTGCAGAAGACGATCCACTTGCCGTCCGGCGAGTACTTCGGGAAGAAGTTGCTCATCCCGTTGTCCGAGGCGCCTTGCAACGGCTCCGGCGTTCCGCCCTTCCCGTCGTTGAACGGGATCCGGTACAGGTCGTAGCGAAAGGGCTTCTTCTCCACGGTGAACTCCGGGACGTCCTTCTCGTCGACCAGGGCGCTGTTTTGCTGATCGAGGCGCTCCGCGTGGTAGGCCTTCGCCCTGGCGAACACGATCTCCTTGCCGTCGGGGCTCCACACCGCGTTGGTCTGCACGTACTGCGGGTCGTCGGCCCCCGGCAACGCCGAAAACGTCTTCGTCTCCCGATCGTAGACGACGAGAATGCCTTTGATGGGAAAGAAGAGCTGCGAGATCATGAGGTCCGGGATGGCGACGAACACCGACCGGTCCTTGACCGTGCTGATCACGTACCGTCCCGTCGGAGAGACCCGCGACAACAACCCGAAGGTGAGCTCGCCGTCCTCGCGCTTGTAGTCCGCCCACGTGATGATCTTCGCGTCGTCCATCACCATGTGCTTCGACACCGGCATGATGCCGTAGGCGCCCTTGTCGTTGCCGTAGTCGACGTCGAGCCCGAGAATGCTGCCGTTGTCCGCGAAGGAGTGACAGTTGCCGCACACGGGCAGGTTCTGCAGCACGATCGGCGGGCCGGACTCCGCGTCGATGGTTCCGAAGCGCCAACGGATGCGGGATGGATCCTGCACGGCCGTCAGAAACGGCAGCGGAACCTCTCGATAGAACAGCGAATCGCCGACCTCGTCCTTCGACGTGCGAATGTGCACGCGCGCCGATGACGAGACGGTCGCACGCTCCGTTTGGCTGACGCCGGCGACGATCACCTCGGCATCGCGCTCCGCGCTCCGCTGCTTGATCTGCTTCCAGCTCTCCTCCGAAGGTCTCCAGCGCGGCGCGTCGACCGAAGCCCGCAGCACGTCGCCGCCGGTGTCGTCGCGAACCACGACGTCCCAGCGATCGGCGTTTCCCGTCTTGTCCTCCCACACGAAGGTCGGAGCGACGCTCTCGGGGGGGAACAGCGTGCCTTCCAACGGATAGGTGATCTGCAGTCGTGCTTCGGTCGCATCGGCCACAGCGGCGACGATCGCCTGCGTGCTGGGCTCGCGATCGCAGCCGGCGATGAACAGGCCCGCAGCGAGAGCAAGCGGAATGACGGTGGCGACCACGACCGAACGACGAGCCTGCGGCATCTTCGCTGCCTACGCTCCTGCTGTTGCGAGAGGAAGCAGCGCGACGGCTTCCGCTTCACAGAGAAGCTCGGGCCGGCACAGCGGGGCCTCGACGAGCGCGCACGGGAAGCCGTCGAAGCCGCGCTGCTGACACATCGAACGCAGAACCGGCGCATCGCTCGGGTTCCTCAGGTACGTGACCCCGGAGACCAGGTTCTCGAAGCTGGCCCCCTGCTGGGCAAGAAGCGATGCAATGTTGTCCAGCATGCGATCGACCTGAGCCTCGAAGTTGCCCACGTGGACGGTCCGCCCCGCCTCGTCGATGCTCGCGGTTCCGGAGACGTAGAGCGTCACCTTGTTCGCCTCGGCGAGCCTCAGGCCGCGCGAGAAGTCCGCACCGTAGCTCCACGCCTCGTTGAGCGACGGCGTGGACATCGGTGTGACGTCGAGCGGTCGGGCGGACTGCACCGCATGGAGACTCATGGAGAAGTCGTGCGCGTCGGGGAAAGGGATGCCCTGGACGCCGGTGCTGGCGGGCCTTCGCTCGATGCCGCAGTGCCGGAAGAACTCGCGTCGGGCTTTGTTGAGCGCGTCGTAGTCCCGGTCGATGTCGCGCAGGTGGATCCAGGTGCGGACGACGTCGCGGAACCCCATGCCACACTGATCGAGCAGGCGCTCCGCCGCGCGGAACATGTCCCAGGCCTGTTCGAACGCATCGCCACCGGCGCCGTAGACGTTCGTCGTGTGGAGCGATACCTGGTCGCCGAGGCGAACGAGCCGTGCACCGGATCGGGCGCATCCCTCACACGCGCACGACGGCGCCGCCCGGACGTCGCGCACCGACCAGGCGTCGCGATGGCGAGGGACCACGGCCGACGCCGAGAGCTCGAAGCTCGCGCCTTGGCCGACGGGCGCCTGCTGGATGAACGCGGGTAGCGGCGCGCAGGCGCTCTGGCCGAGGTCAGCGAGAACCCGCGTCCGGACGTCGAGCACCAGCGGAAGATCGTGCCGGACGTCGCGCAGGAAGAGCGTCTCGCTGGTGAGATCCCGGAACGACGCCTGATGGGCGGCGAGCAGCGTCGCCAACGCCCGGTAGACCGCCTCGGCCTGGTGGACCGGATCCGGCGATCGGCCCTCTGGGCGACAGAGGATCGCGAGCTCGTCCGCCTCCGGGCCGGCGAACTGCCGGAGGATGGTCGAGCAGGCGCTCGGGCGTACCACGTCACCTCCCAGGCGACGTTCCGATCGCGCTCCGAGCGCTCACCCAACCGCCGGGCAAGATCCTAGATGCACCCGGGGAGCGGGTCGGGGAACGTCAGCAGGGGAATATCGTGGGGCGTCTTGATGAGCCTGTTCTTGCTGAAACAGTTGCCCGTTCCCGTTCCATACGTTCCGTAATACAACCATTCCAAACCGACGTCCAAGATGTCCGCTGCCTGCAGTGGCGACTCGTCCGGGGGAGGAGATGTGTCGGCGTGGTTGTTGGCGAACTTGTTCCCGATGACCTGATTGTAGTCCGGCGTGTGGTCCGCGTAGTCGGGCATCTTCGGTCGGCAATCGAAACCCGTTCCCATCACTGCAAGGCACCAGTCGGCCATGGCAACCCCGACGAAGTCGTTGCTCTCGATCCGGTTCTTCTGAATATCGACGCGGTCGACGCCCAGCAGCAGGATGCCGCCACCGGGCGGCAGCGCCGCGGTCTCATCCCCCCGACGCGCTATTCGGCTCGTTGTTGTCGTGCACGTTGTTGTGGGCGATCCGCCAGTCGCCGAGCTCCGAGTACGGCCAGGGCGAATCCAGCCCCGCCGCCGCAGGATGGTAGAGGCCGATTCCGACGGTGTTGTCGTGGATGTCGTTCTTCTTCGCAGTGATCGTCTTTGGAGATCGTGATCTCGAGGCCCGTCGGGCTGTGATGGAGATCGTTGTCGACGACGCGGACGTTCTCGGAAGCCTCGACCCACAGCGCGCTGTCTTGCGAGCCGTAGGCGACGTTCTTCTTCACCTGCCCGTTCGCGGAAAGGGTCGGCCAGATGCCGTTCTCCAGGTTGTCGATCGACTCGTTGTTCTCGATCTTGAAGTTGTTCACGTGGCGCAGCCAGATGCCGTTGTTCGGGAAACCCTCGACGGTGAAGCCCTTGATCTCGACGCCGTCGATATCCGGATCACCCGGATTTGCGGGCTCGACGACGATGCCGTCCCTCTGCCCCGGGTTCGGCAGGATGCGAACCTTCGCGGTCGCCCTTCGGCAGCTTGCTCTTGGCGACCAACTTGAGAGGCTTGGTGATCCGTACGGCGGCGGTGCCCGGGTGCGTCTCGGTGTAGTCGCCGGGCATCACCTTGACCGTGTCGCCCGGCGCAGCGGCGTCGACCGCGGCCTGAATCGACTGCCCGGGATTGACCGTCCACGACTTGGCCGTAGCCGCCGTGGGTGTACTCACGACAGCCAAACCCAAGACCAGAACTGCACAGGCGCTCACTCGGGCTGATTTCATGAACCTTCTCCCCTCACGTTCCGGAGACGTCTTCCTATTCAACATGGGGACCGTAGCCTAAACGACGCGCACAAATGACATCTCCAGGCGAATTTCGCGGAGCGCACCAGCAAGCCACGCACCCGCACGCCCAAGTGGACGCCCGGTGCAGGCGCACTCGGCAGCCCAAATTCGCCAGTTAGAAGGCTTTTCCCTGGTTTCTCGCAGAGTTGGCTTCCCGAGTTGGCACGAGATTTCGTTGATCCGTGACGGGAGGCGCAGCCGATTGAGCAGCATCGGCCGCTGCTCGAGCGTCTTCCACAGCACGTAGGCCAGGAAGCAGACCAGGATGTGCGTTTACCCGGTCGGCGGGAAGGCCCAGCAGATCCCCCCGCAGATACTCCTTCCATCAAACGACGCAGCGACCTCCTCTCGCACGTCGCTGCCGAGTTCGGAGGGAGTCATGAGCAATCGGAAGCACCGTGGGCAGCTCGAACTGCTGACCGTGAACGCGGCGTGCGCGTTGCTGGCAGCGAGCGGTGTGCGTTCCACAGTTGGAGCGACCCGCGCGGCTCGTTGGGATCGCCACGGTCGCTGGGATTGGGCTGGGATTCGCTGCGCGGGCTCGTCTACCCTCGCCCGGCTCGCGCGACCGCCACCCGGCGGCATGGCGCGGAGCGTACGGAGGCGCGCATTGTTCACGATCACCACATACGCAGCGAAGCAACCCGATCGGCCCGCAGTGATTTTCGGCAATGGTGAGTTCGTCGAGAGTTACGGGCAGCTCGAAGAGCGATCGCGGCGCATCGCGCACGCGTTCCGGCGCTGCGGTCTGGTGCCCGGCGACTGCGTGGCCGCGCTGGTCGCCAACGACGACGTCTTCTACGACCTCTTCTGGGCCTGCCACCGCGTGGGTCTCTACTTCACGCCGGTGAACTGGCACCTCCAGCGCGATGAGGTGCAGTACGTCGTCGACAACTGCGACGCGAAACTCTTCATCGCGCACGCACGCTTTGCGGAGCTGGCGCAGGCGGTGGCGCGCGAAGTCCCGCGGCTCGTCGTGTCCGCGAGCGTCGGCGGCGCGATTCCGGGCTTCCGCGCCCTCGAGGACGAGATTGCATCGGCGCCCAGCGACGAGTCGCTCGGTGAGGAACTCGAAGGCTCGGTGATGCTCTACTCCTCCGGCACCACGGGCCGACCGAAGGGGGTGCGGCGTCCCCTCGTCCACGCTCCGGCCGGCGATCCGAAGGCGACGCTCATGCAGGTCGGGCTCGCGCTGCTCTTCGGCATGAAGGATGGCGACGTCTATCTCTCGCCGGCCCCGCTCTACCACGCGGCGCCGCTGGCGTTCTCGTCCGCGCAACACCGGATCGGAGCGACGGTAGTGGCGATGCGCCACTTCGACGCCGAGGAAGCGCTGCGCATCATCGAGGGGCAGAAGGTGACCACGTCGCAGTGGGTGCCGACGCACTTCAAGCGTCTGCTCTCGCTGCCCGAAGGCGGTGCGCAAGCGCTACGACGTCTCCTCGCTGCGCGTCGCGGTGCACGCGGCCGCGCCCTGCCCGATCGCAGTGAAGCAGGCGATGATCGAATGGTGGGGCGACGCGATCCAGGAGTACTACGCGGGCACCGAAGGTGGCGGCACGCTGATTCGCGCGCAGGAGTGGCTCGACACACAAGGGCTCGGTCGGTCGCCACTGGTCCGGCGGCAAGGTCCACATCCTCGACGAGGAAGGCCGGCCGATCGAAGAGCCGAACCGCGAGGGCGCCGATCTACTTCGAAGCGCCGCCCGATCCCACGGCGCGCTTCAACTACTACAAGGACGACCGCAAGACCGCCGACGACCTATCGCGGCGACCTCTTCACGATCGGCGACATCGGCTACCTCGATCGCCGAGGGCTATCTCTACCTCACCGATCGCCAGTCGAACATGATCATCTCGGGCGGCGTGAACATCTACCCGCAGGAAACCGAGAGTCATCTCATCACGCATCCCAAGGTGCACGACGTCGCGGTGATCGGAGTGCCGAACGACGAGATGGGCGAAGAGGTGAAGGCCGTCGTGGTACCCGCGCCTGGCAGCGAAGCCGGCCCCGCGCTCGGCGAACGAACTGATCGAGTTCTGCCGCGCGCAGATCGCGCACTACAAGTGTCCGCGCACGGTCGACTTCGTCGCCGAACTGCCGCGTACCGAGACCGGCAAGATGCTGAAGCGCAAGCTGCGCAGCCGCTACTGGCAGGGCCACCAGAGCCGGTTGGTCTGAGCGGCGGAGCACCGGCGCGATGTTCCCGATCCGCGACGAGAACCCGCACTTCCTCACGCCGGTCGTCACGTGGGGGATCATCGGGCTCAACGTCTTCGCCTGGTTCACGGTCCAGAAACTGGGCAGCGAGGCCGGCCTCGCCCATTCGCTCTGCGACCTCGGCTTGATCCCGGGTGAGCTGCTCCAACTCGCAGCGCCGGGAACGAGCGTGCCGCTCACGCCCCACTTCACCTGCGTGGTGGACGCGAACCCCGACCGGATGACCTTGTTCACGCACATGTTCCTGCATGGCGGCTGGTTCCACCTGCTCGGCAACATGTGGTTCCTGTGGATCTTCGGGAACAACGTCGAGGACTCGATGGGGCACGCGCGCTTCGCGCTCTTCTACCTGCTCTGCGGACTCGCGGCGGCGGGCCTGCAGGTGGCGGCAAACCCCACGTCGCCGATTCCGATGGTGGGCGCGTCGGGTGCGATCGGCGGCGTGATGGGCGGTTACGTCATGCTCTACCCGCGCGCGCGCGTCCATCTGTTGTTGTGGCTGGGCTTCTACGTCACGACCGTCGCGGTGCCGGCGGCATTCATGCTGTTCTACTGGCTCGCGCTACAGCTGATCGGCGGCGCGACGGGTCTCGGCGCGGAAGGCGGCGGTGTCGCATTCTGGGCCCACGTCGGTGGATTCGTCGCGGGCATGCTGCTCGTCCTCGTATTCCGCGATCCCGAGCTGGTTGCGCGCCATCCCTTCCACGGTTGGAGGGCGCCGGACGCGCGCACCCAGCGTCCTGGAGGCTTCCGATGAGCGACGACACGCGCTGGGCCAGCACCGACATCCCGGATCAGAACGGTCGCGTCGCGATCGTGACGGGCGCCAACAGCGGGCTCGGCAGCGAGACCGCGCTCGCGCTCGCGGCGAAGGGCGCTCACGTGGTACTCGCCTGTCGCGACGCGGCGAAAGCGCAGGCTGCGCTGCAGGCAATTTGCGCGGCGAGTCCCGCTGCCTCCGTCGAAGCGATGCCGCTCGACCTCGCTTCGCTCGCCTCGGTGCGCGCTTTCGCGGAAGCCTTCGTTGCGAAACACGAACGACTCGACCTGCTCTGCAACAACGCGGGCGTGATGGCGATCCCGCACCGCCGCACCGCGGACGGCTTCGAGATGCAGCTCGGGACCAACCATCTCGGCCATTTCGCGCTGACCGGTCTGTTGCTGCCACGCCTGCTCGACACCCCCAGGGCGCGCGTCGTTTCCGTGAGCAGTTCGGCACACCGTCCCGGCAAGATGCACTGGGACGATCTCCATCTCGAGCACCGCTATCGCAAGTGGCGCGCCTATGCGCAGAGCAAACTCGCCAACCTGCTCTTCGCGTTCGAACTCGATCGACGGTTGCGCAAGGCGGGCGCGTCCGTGATCAGTGTCGCGGTGCACCCCGGCTACGCAGCGACCAACCTGCAATCCGTCGGAGCGCGGATGGAAGGATCCCGTGCGCTCGAGCGGCTCTTCGAAGTCGCCAACCGGCTGATCGCCCAGAGCGCTGCGATGGGCGCGCTGCCGACGCTCTACGCCGCCACCGCGCCGGAGGCGCAGGGCGGCGACTTCTTCGGCCCCGCCAGTCTCGGCGAGATATGGGGCCATCCGCGCAAGGTCGGATCGAGCGCCCGCTCGAAGGACCTCGCAAGTGCGGCGCGACTCTGGAAACTCTCCGAAGCGCTCACCGACGTGCGCTTCGCCGCGCTCGCCTGATCGCCCACGAAGCGCCGACTCAATCGACGAGAAGTTGCAGGATCTCGTCTTCCTGGCGGCGCGCGTCCTCGCGGCCGAGCGCGACCAGCTCGGAAGTGAAGCGGCGGTCGAAGAACAGGTAGGAGAGCAAGTCAGCCTCGCCCTCGGGAACACCGCGCAGCGCCAGCCGCGTCATCAGCGAGGGCAGTGCGCCGAGCGCGCCGGCTCCGTGCTTGCGATAGCACGCGGCGGCAATGCGGCCGATGTCTTCGCCCGGTCGCACGACGGCCGTCTCGACGATCCGGTAGCCCGCTCCGCGCTGCAAGCGCACGGCACCACTGACGTTGTCGATGAAGTCGTCGCCGTAGATCGCGACCCCCTGGGCGAGCAGTGCATTCACCACGCGGAGTCGGTGGATCTCGACTTCGAGCTGGTCGAGGATCAGCGCGTCGAGCACCTTGCCGATCAGGAACGCGGGCTGCGTGATCACGGCGTCCGAGAACGTGGGCGTCTCGACGGGACCGGCGGGGTGATGTTTCAACGCGATCACGAGCAGGCGATCGCAACCGAGTCGCAGCGCGGGCGAGAGCGGCGTGTTCATGCGCAGGCCGCCGTCGACGTAGTAATGCTCGCCAATGCGCACTGCGGGGAAAAGAAACGGAATCGCTGCCGAGGCGCGCACGTGCATCGCGGTGATTTCGGTGGGGATCGCCAGGATGTTCGGGTCGGTCGACCAGGGTGACGGGTCCGCGAGCGGCCCGTCCATGAACACCGCCACGCGCCCCGAACCCACTTGCGTGCAGAGCACGCAAAGGGCACGCGGGCGGGGCTTGTGGAGGTTGTCGCGCAGGGCACTCCACGGCACGCGCTGCGCGACGATGCGTTCCAACGGCGAGACGTCGATGAGTCCGCCGATCACCTCGGGCGCCTTGGCCCTGCCACCGGCACGGCGCCGCAGCTGTGCGAGGCCGAGCGCGCGCAAGGGAACACCGAGCAGGTCAGCGACGCCGAGTCGCACGACCTGCGCGACTTCCATGTCCTTCCACGTGTCGACGAGCCGGCGCGCGCGCTGGGCGGCGTCCCAGTGCGAACTCGCGGCGACGTAGGCGGCGTGGATCGCGCCCACCGAGGTGCCGCTCACCAGGTCGAAGTCGAAGCCCGGCGGGAGCTTCGGCACGATCTGCTCGAAGAAGTGCGCGAGGACGCCAACCTCGTATGCACCGCGGGCACCACCGCCGGAGAGCACGAGGCCGACACGACGGCGAGGCTTCATGGATCCCCTCGTGGCGTACGAGGCCCGGAGCCTACCGCGCCACCTGCAACCCGCCTCGCACGATTCTCAAGCGACCTCGCGCTGTCCGTCGAGGAGGCTGGCGAGATGATCCGCCTTGCCGCTCTTCCGCAGTCGGTCGAGTGCCTTCGCTTCGATCTGCCGCACACGTTCGCGCGAAAGTCCGAGGCGTTGCCCGATCACCTGCAGCGTCTGGATCGGCTCTTCGCCGAGCCCGAACCGACGCTCGATCACGGCCCGCTCGCGGGGCTCGAGGTCTTCGAGCAGCGCGTGCATCTCGCTCACCACGACGTTGCGGTCGAGCGCCTCGCCGGGATCGACGAGCGTGTCGTCCGCGAGCGCGTCGTCGAGCGTGAGCGACTCGGTACCGGCGAGCGGCGCGTGCGTCGAGGCGATCGGCATCATCGTCGACATCAGACGGTCGATCTCGAGCGCAGAGAGCCCGAGCTCCGCCGCGATCTCGGTCCGCGACGGCTCCGCCGACGTTCGCCCCCGCAGCTTCTTCTCGGCGCGCTTGAAGCGAAGCTGCAGGTCGTAGACGTGCGAGGGAGCCCGCACCGTCCGCGAGTGCTTCTGCACCGCGCGAATCATCGCCTGGTGGATCCACCAAGCTGCGTAGGTAGAGAACTTGTGCCCGCGATGGTGATCGAACTTCTCGACGGCGCGGATCAGTCCGAGATTGCCTTCCTGGATCAGGTCGAGGAACGGCACGCCCATGCCGCGATACTGCTTGGCGAACTTCACCACCAGCTTCAGGTTGTGACGCACGAAGCGCTGCTTGGTCACTTCGTAGCTCGCGAGGGAGCGCCGCGCGATCTCGAGCTGCTCGCGTCCGGCCGCCGAGCCGCGCGCGCGACGGCGCGGGGAAGCCGCCGCCTTTGCCAGGCCGCGATACGTCTCGACGACCACTTCGAACGCCAGCCCGGCCTCGCGCAGCCCGCGTGCGATGCGACGCTCGAGCATCTCGCTCTGGCGCAGGGACTGCCGGTTGCGCACCACCGTGTCGCGTCGCGCGACCAGCTTCTCCAGCGCCCCCAGCGCGCGATCGATCTCGGCCGAGAGGTCGCGACCGCTGCCGTCGAGGTGGTGTGCGGAGAAGGTGGCGGTGACGTAGCCCGCGGCCTTTCGCTCGCGCCAGCGGCGCACGATCTCCGTTGCCGTCGCCGGCACGGCGAAGATCGCGTCGAGGAATGCCTCGCGATGCGCTTCGAGCGCGCCCGCGATCTCGTACTGCTGTTCGCGCGAGAGGATCGGTGTCTGCGAGATCGAACGGATGTAGGAAACGAGCGCATCGGGTGGACCGCTTGCCCGGGTCTCGCGCGCGCTCGGAATGTGGTCCTCGTCGCGCAGCGGATCCGGGACCGCATTCGGTTCGGGCCGTGCGGCGTCGGATTCGAGATCGTCGAAGAGCGGTTGTTCGGTGCGAATGAGGTCGTCGTCCATGTCTCCATCCACTCAGTTGCGGGCGCGCGCTGAGAGTCGGGTGCCAGGGGCGTCGCAAGGCCGGACGTCGATCGCGTCGCCACCGGGCCTCGGCGAGAAATCGGGGGCTGCCAAATCGGAGCGGGCTACGACGGCCGACGAGCGGCCATTGTTCGCACGCTCCGTGCCGAAATCCGGGAGATCCGCAAGCACGTGTCGATCGCCGCAGGCCACGGCAAGACCTCGAACCTGGCTCAGAGCTGCTTTCAAGCCTCATGCCCTCGTGGATACGGCCAGAAAATGGATACGAAGCATCGGCGCAATTGGATTAGATGTCAATGCGATGTCCTGATATTTTCTATACATCAATTCCGGCCGGATTCCTCTCCCAGGGATTGGATCTCGATCGAGCCCGTGCGGATCCGCTGTGTGTGCAAGATGAGTGGCCGTTGGACACACCTGGTGGCCACCGATAGGCTGGCCGCGGCGCCCCGCCGCAGGAGAAACCGACGATGTCCCACGCCCAGTCACCGTCCGTGAACCAGCTTCGTCACCTCGACCGCGAGCTGGAAACGGTGCTCACCTCCTTCGACACCAACTACGTCTGGAACTACGGGAGCGTGAAGGAAGGTCTCCAGGACCTCTACGAGAAGGCCAAGCGCGATCAGTGGAACGGCACGACGCAGCTGGCCTGGGACACCCAGGTCGATCCGGAGGGCGAGATCATCCCGCCCGCCATCAACCCGCTCGCCGACTATGGCCCGTTCAAGAAGCTCGACGGAAAGGAACGCGCCCGCCTGCGCCACGCGCAGATTTCGCTCCAGCTCTCGCAGTTCCTGCACGGGGAGCAGGGCGCGCTGATCGTGGCCTCGCAGCTGGTCGGCGGCGTTCCCTGGATGGACGCCAAGTACTACGCCGGCACCCAGACGATGGACGAGGCGCGTCACGTGGAAGTGTTCAGCCGCTACCTCCACGACAAGCTGGAATGGGAGTGGCCGATCAACGCGAGCCTCAAGGAACTGCTCGACGCCACCATCAAGGACAGCCGCTGGGACTTCAAGTACCTCGGCATGCAGATCATCATCGAAGGACTCGCGATGGCGGCCTTCGGCAACCTCTATCAGCTCGCGCAGGAGCCGCTGCTCAAGGAGCTGCTCAAGTACGTGATGAAGGACGAGTCGCGGCACGTCGCGTTCGGTGTGCTCTCGCTCCGCGGCTACTACGAGGACATGCCGGCGAGCGAGCTTCGAGACCGCGAGGAGTTCATCATCTACGCCTGCGAGCTGATGAGAAACCGCTTGATCGGCGATGACATCGCCAATGCGATGGGTTGGAACGCCGACGAGGTGCGCGAGGTGTTCCTCGCGTCGCCGCCCGCCCAGATGTTCCGCAAGATGCTCTTCATGCGCATCGTGCCGAACTTGAAGAAGCTCGGACTGCTCACCGCGCGTGTGCGAGAGGCCTTCGACCGCCTCGGCATCCTCCAGTTCGAGGACTACGATTCCGAGGAAGCGGACCGCCGCCTCGGATTCCTCTAGCGAGACCCGGCGTTCAGGCGGCGCAGCGCACGCACTCGAGCGCGGTCGGGAGCGCACGCAGGCGCTCGGGCGAGATCGGCTCGCGGCAGCGGCGGCAGATCCCGTAGTCGCCAGCCTCGATGCGAGCGAGCGCGGCTCGAATCGAATCGAGTTCGCGACGGCCTGATTCATCGAGCGCGCCGAGCACTTCTTCATTTTCGCGCTGCGTGGCCTGCTCTGCGAAGTCCTGCTCGAGGGGGTGCGACTCGTGGCGCAAGTCGCCACTGATGCGCCCCGCGCGCGCTTCCAGCACGGCCACGCGTTCCAGCAGTTTCTGCTTCAGCTGTTGCTGCTTCCGGTCGGCGTCGTCGCTCATCGTTTCTCTCCCTGCCTCGCGAGCGAGAGGCATCGCGTGTATACCACTTCAGCACAGCGCGGCGAGCTCATCGGAATCCGCCGAGAAGCTGAATCCTGGGAGGCCGCCCCGCTTGACACGATTCCACGACCTGCCGCTCCCGCGCAAGCGACGGCTCGCGATGGCGATGCGTCTCGTCGCCGCTCTCGCGGGACGGCGCGTCCGAGGCACGCGCCCGGCCCTCACCGCAAACGCGGTTCCTGCGCTGCACGGACGGGTGGAAGTCGTGCGGGACGCCCGCGGCATCCCGCATGTCTACGCCCAGCACGAGCGCGACGCGTATGCGCTGCTCGGTTTCTTGCAAGGCGCGGACCGCTTCGTACTGCTCGATCTGATTCGGCACCTCGGTGCGGGTCGTGTCTGTGAGCTGCTCGGCAACTGGCGCGCACCGGCACGTGGCGAGTCCCTGTTCTCTGGCCGCGCCATCGCCGACCTCGACGGTTTCGTCCGCCCGCTCGACTTCGAGGCCGCGAGCCACGCGGATCTCGCGACGATGCCGGCGCGTGCCCGCAGCTGCGTCGATGCCTTCGCCGAAGGCGTGAACGCCGCGCTGCGCGCCATGAACGGCGTCTACCCGGCCGAGTACCTGCTGCTCGGCCGCGCCCGCGCGTGGCACCCGGCCGACTGCCTGCTCGCGGCGCGCACCTGCGGCTTCGTCGTTTCCCTGGTGAACCTCGACAACGAACTCGTCTTCGACGCCGTGCGCGGTCACGTCGGCGACGAAGTGGCGCGCCGGATCTATCCCGAGGCCCCGTGGCAGCACGTTCCCGACCTCGAGCGACACGGGGAAGGAACACTCCCCGAGCCGCCGGTGCATGTGCCCTCGGCGGGCAGCAACAACTGGGCCGTGGCGGCGACACGCTCGGCTTCGGGTGCGCCGATCGTCGCCAACGATCCCCACGTTCCGCTGGTGCCCCTCCCCACCTACTGGTATCACGCCCATCTCGAATGGCCCGGCGCGCGCGTGCAAGGTGGAGTGTTCCCCGGTTACCCCGCCTTTGGCTTCGGACACAACGGCCACCTCGCATGGGGCTGCACGACCGGCTTCCGCGACGGCTGGGACCTCTACCGGGTGCACCGCGTCCCGGGAGACCGCACGCGCTATCGGACCAGCACGGGGACCGGCGCGATCCGCACGCACCGCGAGAAGCGGCCTGCCCGCTTCGGTCGCTCCGTGAGGCTCGAGTGGGAGTCCTGTAAACACGGAATCCTGTATCCGGGCTGGAAGCACGACGACGGCGCGGACCTCGCGGTCCGCTACGTGCCGTCCGACACCGGCCGCTATCTCGCCGGCTACCTCGCACTCGCTGCCTCGACGACGGTGAACGAACACCGCGCCGCACTCGCCGACATGAACGAGGGACCCTTCGACTTCAATCACGTCTATGCCCATAAGGACGGCCACTTCGGCTGGGAACTCTTCGGTCGCCTGCCGCGGCGGCGGCGCGACGGTCTCTTCGTGCGCGACGCCCACGATCCGGAAGCGCAGTGGGACGGATTCCTCGACTTCTCCGAGATGCCGAAGCGATTGAACCCCGCCGAGGGCGCGATCGCGACCGCAAATTCGATCGTCGACGCCGCGCAGATCGGCCCGATCGCGACGCGCGTGCACTTCGAGCCGCGCCACCGCCAGGATCGCATCGAGCGCCTGCTGGCCGCGCGCGTCGAGCACGACGTCGAGAGTTTTCGTGCGATGCAGGCCGACGTGACGGCGGACTACGCGCCGCCGCTGCGCGACGCGCTGGTGCTGCTGCTCGCACGCTTTCAGGGCGAGGCTTCACGCGAAGGACGCGCCGTCGCGTCGCTCGCAGCGTGGGACGGCAGCTTCCCGATCGAGTCGGCCGCCGCCGCGATCTTCTTCTTCACGCAGAAGTCGCTCTCCGAACGCGTCGCGCAGGCGCTGCTGGGACCCCGTGTCGGACCGCGTTTTGCGAACAGCCGGCGCGCAATCCCGCGCCTCCAGCGCCTGCTCGTCGACAGCGCCGATCCGCTGCGCGCCGACATCGAGCGCGCCGCCGGCCCGCTCGCCGATCTCGCCGCCGATGCGCTGCGCGCGGGAATCGATCGCATCGCGTCGATCTGCGGGGCCGAGTCGGAGGCCCCGTCGGACGTCGAGTCGGACGCCCAGTCGCACACCGACTCGCACGCCAACAGGGGCCTGTCGTGGGGCCGCATCCAGCGCGCGCGACTCGGTACCCTGCTCGCGGAATTGCCGCTCGTCGGCGCCCGTCTGATTGCGCTCGACGCCCCGTTCCCCGGTGACGACTACACCGTGAGCCCCTCCCGCTCGCTCGACGAAGGCAAGCGCTTGCGCGCCTTCGTCGGCGCGACGAGCCGCTTCGTGTGCGACCTCGCGCGTCCCGATGAAGCGTGGTTCGCCCATTCCTCGGGACCAAGCGGCGACCCGGGCTCCGCCTGGCACGCGAATCTCTCGGCCCCGTGGTCGCGCTTCGAGCTGTACCGATCCGCGCTGTGGCGAGCGGACGAGGTGCCCAACACCGTCGAGCGCGTCGTACTCGGCCCATCTGGGAACGCGTCGTCCTGAGCCCCGGCGCGAGCGACCCGGTTCGGCAGATTTCGTGTGGTAGCGTGCGCACGCAACAGCGTACCGAGGCGACCCATGCACGATCTAATGATTCGCGCCGACACCCTGCTCGTCAGGCCCGGCTGGGTCGACACGCGAAGGCCGCTCGCCGCAGGAAGTCGCGTACGACCTGCCTGCGAACGGTCACCGTGTGGTGTAGCGCGCCAGCGGCTACCCGATGACGATCCAGAGCGGCCAGGGGATCCACGAGGACGCCGAGCCCACGAGCGCGCTGCCGGGGAGGCAGCGTAGACGGTGATGCGCAATCCCCGTCTCGATCGGCGTGGCTTCGCAAAGCTCGCGCTCGGCTCGCTCGCGTCGCTGTGGGCCGTGCCGGGCTGCGGCTCGGGACTCGAGTACACCGACGTCGATCGCGCAGCGCTCGATCGCCAGCGTCGCGACGAGACGGAGCGCGCGGGCAAGGGTTCTCTCGGTCTCCTCCGCTACCGCGGCTACCGCGGCCTCGCGGAGCTCCCTTACTTCGAACTCGCGCCGGACGGCACGCTGCGTCTCGCCATCGACATCCCGCCCGCGATCGACCTGCACACGCATTTCGGGATTGCGCTGCTACTCGCACCCGCAGATCGATCTTGCCGCGCGGACGCCGCGCACGCACTACTACCTCGACTGCGATCGCGAAGATCCCGGCTGCGAGTTCGATCTCGACGTCTACCAGAACGCGAACTTCAGCGACGCGGCGCTCGCGGAACTGACCGCGCAGATGCGCGATCAGCTGCTGCCCTGGGGCGGCAGCGCGGCGCGCACCCACACGCTCGCCAACCTGCTCGCCGAACTCGACGCGATGCGGTTTCAGCGCGCAGCGGTGCTCGGGATGGCGATCGGCCTGCCCTTCGGCGATCACCTGACCGAGCAGTGGATGGACGCGATCGAGGCTTCACCCGCGGCCGATCGTTTCGTTCCGTTCGCCTCGGTGCACCCACGCGACGCCGGCTGGCGCGCCAAGCTCGCCGCGTTCGCCGCGCGCGGCGCACGCGGTGTGAAGCTGCATCCCGAGATGATGCGCTTCGCGCCGGATGATCCCGAGGCGATGCAGATCTACGCCGAGTGCGAGCGGCTCGGCCTGCCGGTGATCTTCCACGCCGGTCGCTCGGGCATCGAGCCCGAATCGATCCGGCCGTACGCGTTGATCCGCCACTACGTGCCGGCGATCACCGCCTACCCGCGCGTGCAGTTCCTGCTCGGCCACGCGGGCGCACGAGACGTGGACGACGCGCTCGCCGCCGCGCAGCAGTACCCGAACGTGTGGCTGGAGATCGCCTGCCAGGGTGCGACGCAGCTCGCCGGTCTGATGAGCGCGGTCGGAGCCGAGCGGCTGCTGTTCGGCAGCGACTGGCCGTTCTACCCGCTTGCGGCCACGCTCGCGAAGGTGCTGCTCGTGACGGAGGGCAAACCCGAAGCGCGCGCCGCGATCCTCGGCGGCAACGCCGAGCGGATGTTCGCGGCCGCCGCCGCGACGCGCCGCGCGAGCTGACTCCCCGCGCGCCCACCGTCCTCGTCGCCGAATGACATCGAGGACGAAGGGGACCGTCCCTCCGTCCTCGATTGGGGCTCACGGGATCGCCAGGAATTCGTGTCAGTTCGCGGCGAGCGCAGCCCAACACTGGCTGCAGCGTGCGCGTCGAGTCGAGGCGCGGCCGGTAATGCTGGAAGAGCCCGCCGAGCGCTCCGAACACGCGCCCCAACATCGCGAACTCCTCGGGGATCCGGACGACAGGGTCGTCGCGCGTCGCCTCGAGCAAGGCGCGCGCCTGCGCTGCCAACTCCGTCCTGATCGAGCCACGGCACCCCACCGCCTTCGAGCGCGGCCCGGCGCAGCGCGCCGAGCATCGCCTCGGCGAAGTGCAGCAGCGTGTCAGGCCGGCCGCTCTGCGGTGCGGAAACCCAACGCGGCGAGCAACTCCGCGACGCGCGCGGCGTCGCCAGCGAAGAACGCGACGAGGAGCTCCGCGTATTGCCGTCGTGCCGCGCGAGGCAGCTCGCGCGCGCAGCCGAAGTCGAGGAGCACGAGCGTCCCATCCCCGCTTACGAGCAGAGTTGCCGGGATGCGGGTCGGCCTGGAACACACCGGCTTCGAGCACCTGCCGCGTGTAGGCCTCGAGCACCAGGCCGAGCGTCTCGTCGAGTCTGCGCGCCGGCTTCCGCGTCGCCCGCGTCGCGGCGGGCGCGCCACTCGTCGAGGACGAGCGTGATGCGCCGGCCCTCCATGAACGGCTGGTGAGCACGCGGCCGCCGCACAGCTCCCGCAGCGGGCGCGGCACCTCGATCCGCGGGTGATCGGCGAAGAAGTCGGCGAGCCGCTCCTGCACGTCGGCCTCGCGCGCGAACTCCGTCTCCGCGCCGATGCTCGCGCGCACCTCGGCGACGATCGTGTCGTAGTCGGCCGTCGGCAGCGCCGAGCGCATCGACGCGACGAACGTCGCGAGCAGATCGAGATCGAGCGCGAGGATCTGCTCGATACCGGGACGCTGCACCTTCACGGCGACGTCGCGCCCGTCGTGCGTCCGCGCTCGGTGTACCTGGGCGATGCTGGCCGCCGCGACCGCCTCGGGATCGAACGACTGCGAAGTGATCCTCCAGCGGCCCGCCGAGATCGCCCTCCAGGATCGCGCGCACGTCCGGCCATGGGGCGGGCGGCACGCCGTCCTGGAGTCGGCTCAGCTGCTGCGACCAGGCCTCGGGGAGCAGATCGAGTCGCGACGAGAGCAATTGGCCCGCCTTCAGGAATGCGCCGCCGTGGCGCAGGCTCGCCTCGACGAAGCGCCGCGCATTGCGCGCGTGCAGCGCGTCGAGCTGCGCGCGCGCGACGCGTTCGGGCACGAACGCCGACTGGATCGCGTGCAGCCGATAGCTCGCGGCGATCTGCGCGAGCAGCCAGCCGACGCCCGCCGCGCGGCCGCCGCGTGCCGGCCAGCGCTCGATCTCGGCGCCGAGCGCGCGCGCGTCGTGCGCCAGTGTCGAGACAGTCGTCGCGCACGGTCTCGCCGAGGTCGAGGAAGCGCTCGGCGATCCCGCGCAGCTCCCATGCGGTTTCCTCGACGCCCGAAACCAGGTCGTCGAGCGTTGCGAACCAACTGCGCGCTGCGCCGCTGCGCGTGGCGGTGACCATCAGAGCGACTCCCCGCAAGCGGCGCAGAGCCACAGGCGCGGGCCGTTCGCTGCATCGGAGAGACCCACGAAGGCGTCGCTGCCGCGCGGGAGTTCGGTCGCACAGCGCGCGCACGTCGCGGCGCCGATTCGCACCACGCGGTTCCAGGCGTAGACCTGGTCGAGCGGCAGCGGGGCGTCGTGCGCCGCGTCGGACCCTGCCGCCGGCGCAGCGTCGGTCGGCGCCTCGGCGGGCGCGTCCGTCGCAGTCGCCTCGCCATCGGTCTCCGGCGCGACGACGGCGTCGCGGACGACATCGGCCACGCGTCGCGCGTCGCGACCGACGCGGCGCGCCAGCTCGACGGAATCGGTGACGATCTCATCGACGTTCGCGACCACATCGTCGACCAGCTGGAAGGTGTCTTCGAGAACGTTGCGGATGAGATGGGACACGGTGAGCCGCCTCCTGCGCGCTTCGCGCTTCAAGGTGGACTCGAGGTCCCGGGGCACACGCGTCTGGATCAGACGGTCCTTGCGCCGCTCTTCGCGGAGCCGCGCCTCTTCATCGTCCATCTCCGCCTCCGGTTCCCTCGGTCTGGCGGCAGATTAATTTGTAATACGAGCGATGACAATGGATGACATCGACTTTTCTCGATCTTCCGGCGCCGTCGGCCCGCGTCAGCGCTCGTCGATCGGGAGGTAGTGCAGGTCGCGCGGGCCCACGTAGTTGCCGCGCGGCCGGTAGATCCGGTTGTTCGAGTACTGCTCGAGGACGTGGGCGCACCAGCCCGCGACCCGGCTCGCTGCGAAGACCGGCGTGAACAGGTCGATCGGGATGCCCATGCTGTAGTAGACCGTCGCCGAGTAGAAATCGACGTTCGGGATCAGCCCCTTGCGATCGTGCATGTACTCCTCGATCGCGGCGCTCATCTCGTAGAGCTCGGGCCGGCCGGTCTCGGCGGTGAGATCGCGCTCATCGCTTCAGGATCGCCGCGCGCGGATCGCCTTCCTTGTAGACGCGGTGTCCGAAGCCCATCACCTTGCGCTTCGAAGAGAGCGCGTCGTCGAGATAGGCCTCGAGCCGCTTCGGCGAACCGATCTCGAGCAGCATCCGCATCACCTGCTCGTTGGCGCCGCCGTGCAGCTCGCCCTTCAGCGTGCCGATCGCCGCCATCACGCTCGAATACATCCCGGAGAGCGTGCTCGACGTGACGCGCGCCGAGAACGCCGACGCGTTCAGCTCGTGGTCGGCGTGCAGGACCAGGCAGGTGTCGAACTGTCGGACCCGTCGCGCGGACGGCTCCTTGCCGTGCAGCATGTACAGGAAATTCCAGGCGATCGAGCGACCGGGCAGCGGTTGCAGCGGCCACTGGCCGTTCCGCACGCGGTCGTAGGCGGCGATGATCGTCGCGAGGCGCGCAGTCAGTCGCACCGCCTTGCGCAGGTTCGCCTCGTAGCTGAGCACGTTGGCGTCGGGATCGTGCAGCGAAAGGCCCGCCACGACGGCGTGCAGGAAGTCCATCGGGTGCACGTCGGTCGGCAGCCCGTGGAACCAGCCGAAGGATTCCACGGCGGCAGCGGCATCGCGTCGTCGAGCTGGCGTTGGAAGCGCGCGAGTTCGTCTGCGGTCGGGCAGCCGCCCGAACCAGAGCAGATACGCGACCTCCTCGAAGGTCGCGTGCGCGGCGAGGTCTTCGATCGTGTAGCCGCGGTAGAGCAGCGTCGTCCCGGCGATCGTGCTGATCGCGGTGCTGCACGCGACCACGCCCTCGAGTCCGCGATCGACGGCGCCGGTCGTACTCGTTCGTGCGTCGCTCATGAGCTCCCCCCGGCGTGACGGATGACCCGAGTCTAGCCACGCAGCGCCGACGCGAAAGCGCGTTTCGGATCGCGGAACGACTCGCTCGCGTTCCGCTCAGCGGGACTGCGACCGACCGCGCTCCTGCACGCCGCGCCGTCGCGCCGCGACCTGCTCGGGACGCACCGCGCGCGCGTGTTCGACCGCGATGCGGCCTTCGATGCGCAGACCGTCGGCGAGCGTGGCGCGGTAGCCCTCGTCGTAGACGCGCTTCACGGCGCAGCAGCGTCGCGCGGTCGCACGAGAGCATGTCGCGCGCGAGGCTGCGACAGGTCGGGAGCAGATCCTCCGGGCGCGACGACGCGGTTCACGAGTCCCCACGCCAGGGCCTGCTCGGCATCGAGAAAATTGCCGGTGAAGGAGAGCTCCTTCGCGCGGCCGATCCCGATCGAGGCGCGGCAGCAGCTGCGAGAGGCCCCAACCCGGCACGATGCCGACGCGCGCGTGGGTATCGGCGAAGCGCGCGATGGCTCGATGCGATCAGGATGTCGCACGCGAGCGCGAGCTCGAAGCCGCCGGTGATCGCGAAGCCGTTCACGGCGCCGATCACCGGAACGGCGCAGGCGCGCAGCGCGCTCATCATGTCGGTCTCTCCGAGCAGCGTGCCGGGCGCTTCGTCGGCCGTCTCGCCGCCCAGCTCCTTCAGGTCGAGACCGGCGCAGAATGCGCGGCCGTTGCCGGTCACGATGACGGCGCCGACGTCCGCGTCCTCGGCGATGGCGCGGAACGCCGCCGCGATTGCGCGACGCAGCTCGCGCGACAACGCGTTCATCGCCGCAGGACGATTCAGCGTGAATGTCGCGACGCCGTCCTCGCGATCGACGAGCAGTACGGGTTCCTGGGGCGCAGTCGGCATGCGTGACTCCTCCTGCTGCGCGGTCGGGCCGGGCTCGTCTGCGTGGCTATGATAGGCGACTGCCGCGGGCAATCTCCGACGGAGGATCGTCTTGTCACCCCAGTGCCCTGCGCGCGCTCGAAGTTCCCGAGCCCGGCGCAATTTCCCGCCGCGAGGCGCGGCAACGCGACGACACCGCCATCGAGATCATCCTGCTGCGACACGGCGAACCCGACTGGACACCCGACGGCGGTCTTTCGGTGCTCGACGCGGCGCTCACGGCGCGCGGCCGCCTCCAGGCCGAAGCCGCAGCGCAGGCGCTCGCGAGCTAGCGGAATCCAGGCGCTCTACGTCTCTCCGCTGCGCCGCGCGCAGGAGACGGCGGCTCCGCGTCGCGAAGGCGACGGGCGTCGAGCCGATCACGATCGAAGGTCTCGCCGAGATCGACATTCCCGCTCGAAGGCCTCTCGCAGACCGACGTCGACGCCTACTTCCGCCGCGCGATCCAGCGCCCGCTGCGCGAACACTGGAGCGGCTGGCCGGGCGGCGAAAGCTTCCGCCAGTTCCATACGCGCGTCTCGAGCACCTTCGGCAGCGCTGCTCGCGCGCCACGGCGTGCCGCGCGAGAGCGAGGACGAGTTCACGGTGTGGAAGCTGCCGCCGCAACGGCAGCGCATCGCGATCGTCGCCCACGGCGGCACCAACGCGGTCGCGATCACGCACCTGCTCGACATTCCGTGCGTGCCGTGGGAGTGGAACCGCTTCGAGATGGAGCTGGCCGCCTACACGGTGGTGCAGTCGCGACCGGTCGGCATGACCGGCTTCGTCTGGTCGCTCCAGAACTTCAACGAGATCGATCATCTGCGCAGCGCCGGGCTGCGCTGAAGAGAAGAAGCCATGTCGGATCGGGTCGTGGTGACGAGACTGCCGGGCGGCGTCGCGGACGTGCGCCTCAATCGCGCCGACAAGATGAACGCGCTCGACATCCCGATGTTCGAAGCGCTGGTCGCGACCGGCGCCGAACTCGCGTGCGACCCGTCGCTGCGCGCCGTCGTGCTCTCGGGCGAAGGCCGCGCCTTCAGCGCGGGCCTCGACTTCTCGAGTTTCCAGTCCATGAGTGGCGACTCGCGCGTCCGGCAAGCGAGCACCGAACCTGCTCGCGCGCGGCGACGCGTCGAGCCCGGCGAACTTTGCGCAGCGCGCGGCGTGGATCTGGACCGAAGTGCCCGTGCCGGTGATCGCCGCGGTGCACGGCGTCGCGTATGGCGGCGGACTCCAGATCGCGCTCGGCGCCGACCTGCGCTTCGTCGCGCCCGACGCGAAGCTCTCGGTGATGGAGATCAAGTGGGGACTCGTGCCCGACATGAGCGGTACGCAGACGCTGCGGCGGCTGGTGCGTCTCGACGTCGCGAAGGAGCTGACCTTCACGGGCCGCGTCGTCTCCGGCACCGAGGCCGTCGAACTCGGGCTCGCGACGCGCGTCGCGGTCGATCCGCGCGCGACGGCCCTCGAGGTCGCCGCGGAGATCGCCACCCGCTCGCCCGACGCGATCCGCGCGGCCAAGCAACTGCTCGACGCATCCGGCGTCGTGCCCGTCGCCGACGGCTTGCGGCTCGAAGAGACGCTCCAGCTCGGGCTGATCGGCCGCCCGAACCAGATCGAGTCGGTGCGCGCCAATCTCGAGAAGCGGGCGCCGCGCTTCCAGGATCCGAGCTGAAGCCTCGCTACTGCCACGAATCAGAACCCGATCGAAGGAGGTGACCCGTGGAGATTCACTGGCGCAACATGGACGAGATCGATGCCACGCAGCGCGAAGCGGTGGAGCGTCGCCTGCGAGGCACTGGCCGAAGGCCACGACGATCTGATCGATCTGCGCATCGTGGCGAAACCGAACAGCCACCACCGCCACGGGGGCCAGGAAGTGAACATCACGTGTCAGGCGCGCGGTGCCGAAGTCGTCGCGACGCGAACGGGGGAGGATCTCGGCAAGGCGCTCAACGAGGCAGTCGACGCGTTCGTCCAGGAAGTGCGCCGGCTGCGGGGTCGCCGCGCCGAACACCGCACCTGAGAGCCTGAGAAAAAATCCCCTCGGTCGCATCGCTTGCGGCGGCGGGCCATCTGCTGCGTTGCTCCTCCTCGCCATATCCCGATATGACTCGTCGTCGCGCCTTGCAGCTGGCCCACCGGCGCTGCGCGCTGCTCGGTCGGGGATTTCTTCTCAGGCTCTGACCCGCGCTCGCGCGGTCGGGAACCGGGCCGCCGCTCTCAGTCTTCGGGCTGCACCGGAGGCGACGCTTCCCCGTGGCCATCGCGCCTGCCGCTCCGGCGACGACCGCCGCGCCGGCCGCGACGACGGCGACGATGCGGATGTTCGCCCGCCGCCACGCCCGGGTCCGCTGCTGCGGCCGTTGCAGCGACCGCCGGTCGCGGGCTCGGACCCGGCTCCGGTCGCACACCGCGGTCGCGCTGCCTCCCCTCGCGCTCGTGAGCCCCGCGGCGCCGTGACCGGCGTCGGCGTTCCGGCTGCTTCGGCCGCACCAGTGGTTCGAAGAACGCCGCGGGCCGCTCCGGACTGCCGCGGCACACGTCGCACAGCTCGCACGGCGTCTCGTCGGGCTCGCCGAAGTAGCGCCGCAGGTAGATCGCACGGCACTCGTCGGAGGCGGCGTAGTCGCCGAGCGCGTCGAGGCGGCGCGCGTCCTGCCGGCGCAACGTCTCGAACTGCCCGGCGAGTGCGCGAGCGTCCTGTTCCAGTGTCTCCGGCGCGCCGGCAATCTGGATCTGGTCGCCCTCCCAGCGCACGAGCCCGGCTTCCTCGAGCTTGTTGAGCAGGGCGCCGGCGATGCGCGGCCCGAGTTCGGCCGACACCGCGAGCGCCTGCACCGTCGGCTTGCGGCCCTCTTCCGCCCACGCCGCGAGCGCGGCGCCGAGCTTGTAGAGCTGGTCGGGGCGTACGCGGCTGCGCGCCAGCAGCAGCTCGTGGATCGCCCGATCGCTGCTGTCGTAGAGCAGGATGCAGTTGGCCTTGCGCCCGTCGCGACCGCCGCGGCCGGCCTCCTGCACGTACTGCTCGAGCGACGCCGGCGACTGGAAGTGCATCACGTAGCGGATGTCGGGCTTGTCGATGCCGAGGCCGAAGGCGCTCGTCGCGACCATCACGGTGCGGCGCTCGTCCTTCATGAAATGCTCCTGCTCGGTTTCCCGCTCGAGCCCCGTCATGCCGCCGTGGTAGCGGTGCGCAGGGATCCCGAAGCGCATCAGCAGCGCGTAGACGGCGTCGACCTCGCGCGTGTCGTGCAATAGATGATGCCCGGGCGGCGCAGCCGGCGGGCGAGGCGCAAGCAGCGCGCGGAAGCGCGCGTCGCCCTCGCAGCGCAGCACTTCGAAGGCGAGATTCGAGCGGTGCGGCGACGACGCCGACCACGTCGGGATCGCGCATGCCGAGTGAACGCACGATGGCGTCGCGCACCATCGGCGTCGCGGTCGCGGTGAGCGCCAGGATCGGCGGCCCGCCGAGCTCGCGCACGCGCTGGCCGAGGCGCCGGTACTCGGGACGGAAGTCGTAGCCCCACTCCGAGATGCAGTGCGCCTCGTCGATCGCCACCAGCGACACGCCGCTCGCGACGAGCGCCTCGCGCGGCTCGCTGCTGCCGAGCGTCTCGGGCGTGGTCATCACCAGCAGCGGGCCGCCGCGCGGCGATCTCCGCCATCGCCGCGCGCCGCGCCTTGCCGCGCACCGTGCCGTCGAGGCGCACGCAGCGAACGCCCCTCTCGATGAGCCGGCGGTGCTGATCCTGCAGCAACGCGATCAGCGGCGACACCACGACCACCGGCCGTGGCAACAACATCGACGGAACCTGGTAGCAGGCCGACTTGCCGAA
This sequence comes from uncultured delta proteobacterium, assembly GCA_963801625.1. Taxonomy (GTDB): domain Bacteria; phylum Myxococcota_A; class UBA9160; order UBA9160; family PR03; genus PR03. The sequence goes on along the minus strand of CAWDFQ010000007.1, from coordinate 35,455 downwards.
GCCGGTGGGCAGCACGAGCAGCACGTCGCGGCCCGCGAGCACGTCGGCGACGACCTGCTCCTGCTCGGGATGCAGTCGCTCGATGCCGAGGCGCAGGGCGGCCTGCGCAGGCGAGGCCGCGACCACGCGCGACTCCGGCGGGAACTCGACCACGGCCGCCCTCGGTCGGCGCACCCGCTTCTTCACCGCGGGCTCGTCGGGCAGCGCAGCAGCCACGCGCGGCGCATTCTCCACTTCGCGCGCCGCGAGCTTCGTCCCGCCGCGACGGCGGCGACGCCCACCGCGACGCGAACGCCGCGGGCGCGCCTCGCGCGGCGGCTCAGACACCGGGCGCGTACGTCATCGCCGCGGCGATGCCCGTGGCGTCGAATGCGCCCGGGTACCCGACCTCTGCGCGGCTCGCGGGGTCGGAGTAGAACGTCAACATCGAGAGCGACTTCAGTCCCTTGAACAAGTCGCTCTTCAGCTCGAGACGCGAGCGCATCAGATCCTCCAACACACGATCCTGACCGGCGCCGTCCAGCGCCGTGAAGGGCCGCCACTTCGCAACGAGCGGAGCAACGCCCCACTCCAGCACCCAGAGCGCCTGCACCAGCGGACCCGCCAGTGCCGGCAAGTGCGCCACCCATGCATCGGCGGCGCGCGCCGGGTCGATGCGTCTCGCCCGGATCGCCTCGGCTCCCCGAGGCCCGACGCAGCGCATCGCGACGGCCTGGAGGGTTGCATACGCGCGCGGCGAGAGCACCTGCAAATCGACTCCTCCGGGCAAATTCAGCTCGGAGGGCACCCCGCGGCGGCCCAACGGCAGCGCTCCGGTTGCCGCGAGCACCCCCGCGAACCGCAGGAATCCGCGCCGATCGAGCCGTAGGAAAGGCTCCGCGACTTCGCGCGGCAGGCCCCCGGCGTCGCGCGACGAACCGGCAAGGAGCGTCACCGAACGCTCTCCTCGTCGGATCGACGCCCACCGCGAGCCGCGGTGATCCCGCCCGCAATGCGCAGCGCGTTGGCCATGATCGTGATCTGCGGATTCGCGCCGGTGTTGCTCGGCAACGCCGCCGCATCGGTGACGTAGAGACCGGCCACGTCGAAGGCGCGACCGCTCTCGTCGCAGAATCCCTGTGCAGCACCACGACCGCGCGCGCCAGGTACGGCAGCGCCTCCATCACGCGTTCGTGCTCGGCGCCGAAACCCGACCGGCTGGCGCGTGCGCGGGTCGAGTCGTGTCGCCTGCACGGCGCGCACGCCGCCGCCGGCCACCTCGATGCGGTCGGCGCGCGCGAGCGGCACGACACGCGCCCCGCGCGCCTCCGCGTCCGGCACCCGGCTCACCAGCGCGGAGCCCTTCGCGGTCATCAGCCGGGCGATCATCTCGCCCTCTTCGCCGCTGAAGTCGCGCGTCTCGAAGCGCGCACCGGCTTCCAGCACGACGACGTCGAGCCCGGCCTCCGCGAGCGCCGCTGCCACGGGCGCGCCGCCAGCGCCCGAACCGACGACGATCGCGTCACAACGCAGCGATTCTCTCATTCCGCCCAGCGGTACCGCACGCCTTCCGGGGTGGTGTCCGCGACCAGCGCCCCGAGCTCGAGAACACGCGCGACTTCTTCTGCCACGATCGGGGGCCGTGCACCCGTCGCTTCGACGATGTGGCGGGTCAATTCGGCGGGCGCGTCGCCGCGCAGCACCGGCAGCGTCTCGATCACCTCGTCGAGCAGCAGCTTCCAGAGCAGCGACTGCCGCTTGCGGCGCCGGTAGGTCTTCAGCTCGTAGCCCGAGAGCTGACCCGTCGCGACCAGATGATCCTGGTACGCGACGTAGCGCTCGATGGTGTTCTCGTAGGCGTCGGACACCGCCTGGATCGCCTCGGGGCTGGCACCCGACGTGCGCGACACGACGTGGTTGGCGTCGTATTTCGTCCAGTCGCTGTTGAGGATCTCGAGGCCGTACTCGGCGGCCTTCTCGCGCACTTCAGTGCCTGGGAATGGCGACAGGATGTGGAAGCCGTAGAGCGATCCGAACTCGTGTTTCAGCTCCTCGGCGAACTCGACGGTCTGGCGCAGCGTCTCGTCGGTCTCGCCGGGCAGCCCGACGATGAACGACGCGAGCGCGCTGATACCCGCCTCCTTCGTCATCCGCATCGCTTCCTTCACGTTGGCGAGGCTCGAGTTCTTCTTGACGAGGTCGAGGACTTCCTGGCTTCCGCTCTCGACGCCGAAGCAGATCGCCTGGCAGCCGGCGCGCGCCATCGTGCCGACGATTTCGGGCGTGATCGTGTCCACGCGCGAGAACGCGTTCCAGCGGATCCCCGTGTTGCGATCGATCAGCTCGCCGCAGACCGCGAGGAAGTGCTTGCGGTAGAGCGTGAACAGATCGTCCTCAATGGTGATCTCGGTGAAGCCCAGGCGTGCCAGGTCTTCGATCTCGTCCACACACTGCACGGGATCGCGGTAGCGGACCTTGCGTCCGGTCCAGGCGGGCGCCGAGCAGAAGATGCACTCGTAGGGACAGCCGCGGCTGGTGACCACGCTCGCATGGCTGTCGAACGCGAGATAGCGCGCCAGCGGCACCAGATCGCGCGCCGGATTGGGAAGCGTGTCGAGATCGTCTTCGAGCGGGCGCGGGGCGTTCTTCCAGGCGCGGCCGGTGCTGCGGTCGATGCCCGCGAGACCGCGCACGTCGCGCACGTCCATGCGGCCTTCGAGGGAACGCACCAGTTCGCGCAGCGTGTGCTCGCCCTCTCCGATCGCGATGTAGTCGAGGGCGGGGAGGCGCCGGAACGAACCTTCGATCTCGAAGGAGACGTGCGGGCCGCCCATCACGATCGGCACGCGCTCGTCGCACTTGCGCACCACCTCCGCGATACCCTCGGCGATGTGGTGGTTCAGCGTGACCGAGGTGATGCCGACGGCCTGCGGCCGGAAGCGCTCGATGCGCCGCTCGATCTTGTCGGGCGTGGTGCGCGCCAGCAGCAGGTCGAGGATCTCCACCTCGTGGCCTTCGGAACGCAGCGCGGCGGCCAGGTAGGGCAGCGTCACCAGGAGACGCGGAAACTCTTCGAACGGGTATGACGGATTGATCAGCAGAACGCGCACGGCGCCCCTCCTTGTGAGCTGGCTGAGACCAGGGCGCAACGCGCCGGGCCCTCGGGATCATGACGCAGGGCGCGAAGCGCCTGGCCCTCTGGATCATCGAGCGAGGCGCGAAGCGCCTGGCCCTCTGGATCAGGAACTAGCCGCATTCTAGGCGCGTCGGCGCTTCGTCGTCACTGCGCGCGCGCTTCGGCCTCGATCGCCGCTGCGATCGCCGCTCGCTGGGCCGCATTCGGCGCAGCGACGCCGGCGATCCAAGCGCGCCGCTCACCTGCCGCTTCGCTGTGCGTCTCGCCGGCGGGTGCTGCGTCGGTCATCACGACCGTCGCGGTGCCCACCTGGGCGAACACCACCGTGGTTCCGCGCGCCGGCGACTCGGCGCGAGCCCGCTCGATCGCGCGCTTCACCGCAGGGGTGGCGCTGGCCGCACCCGGAACCCAGTAGTCGCGCTGGCGCACGCGCTCGGCGTAGACGCCACCAGGCGCGTGCGTGGTGGCGAAGACTGGCAGCTCTCCCTCCGCCGCAAACACGAGCGCTGGCTGGGAGTGGAGCTGCGGCGCTGCGGACGCCGCTTCGGGCGCGGGCGCAGCCGGCCGCGGGACCGCGCGTTCGGCGCGAAGCTCGCTCGCGGTCGCGGCCACCGGTTCGGACTGCTCCGCGTACGCGGGCCGCTCTCGAAGCACCGCGATCGAGCGGGACCGACGGCGGCTCTTCGGGCTCCGTCCGATGCACCTGTGCGGCGCGCATGTCGGCGGCCCGAGCCGCCGCCGTGCTCCGCGGGCGCCCACCGCGTTCGCGGAAGACCTCTTCCGCAACCTCAGTCCCCGCGAGCTCGCCCGGCTCCGGCAGCGGCATCCCCGCGAAGGAGTCGCGGCTGTAGGGCTCGAAGGCCGCGAGATACGGCCGTGCGTTCTCCGGCGTGACGCTGGCGGGGAACGCCAGGGCGCGACTCAGCAGCGCTTCGACCGTCAGCGGACGCGCCGCGGCGCGACTGCCGCCGGGCAGTTCGCGGACCGCCACCTGATGGTGTTCGACGAGCGCTGCGAGCGCCTGACGAAACGGTTCGGGATCCGTCCAGGTTCCAGCCTGGAGATGCGTGCGCGCATGCAACACATCCTTGCGATCCACTTCGACCTCGGCGAGGAAGTGGTCGCCGATCGTTTGTGCGGCGACGAAGCCGTCGCCGCACAGTTCGCGGAAGTCGTCGGGCGCGGCCTGCTGCAGGCGGCGCGCGGCATCCGATGATGCGCGCACTCGGCAGCACGTCGACGAAGAGCGGCGCCGAGACGTGCACGCCGACGACGAGCCGGCCACCGACGCGCGTGAGCGTCGCGATCGAATAGTTCGCCCCTGCGCCCTCGCGGCGCGTGGGCTCTCCAGGGATCACGCATGCGCCCAGCTCGCCGCGCGCGGCGCCCTGCTCCGAGTCATAGCCGGCGCCGAGTTCGAGCGTCGTGCGCCCGATCGGAATCACCAGCGGCCGCGCTGGCTGCTGCGCCGTTGCACCCGCGGCAACGAGCAGCGCCAGACCAGCGATCCAGGCGACTTCGCGCGCGGCGAAACGATCCACCATCACCTCCAGCGGACGGACCGTACCGCGTCCCCCCGCATCTTCTAGCGGCAGGACGATGCGCGCGCACGACGAGTTCGGGAGACTCCGCCGCCATGTCTACGGACGGCGTCCCCGAAGCCGAAGCGCGCGTGCGCACCGAGTACCAGCAGCGTCTGGCGCTGCGGCGCGCCGATGCGACGGCGGCGCGCCGATGCGCCACGCGCATCTCGCAGGCGCGTCTCGCCGTGTTCGCGCTCGGCGTCGTGCTCGCCGGGATCGCGTTCGGCGCGAAGCGACTCGACCCGCGCTGGCTGCTCGCGCCCGCGCTCGGCTTCCTCACGCTGGTCGTCGCGCACGATCGCGTGCTGCGCCGCCGCGACGCGCGCGAGCACTCGGTCCGCTACTACGAAGACGCCACCGCGCGACTCGATGCGAACTTCGCCGGCCGCGGCCCCAGCGGCGAGCGTTTCCGCGATCCCGAGCATCCCTACGCCGACGATCTCGACCTGTTCGGCAAAGCCGGTCTCTTCGAGCTGTTGTGCCGCGCGCGCACCGCGGCGGGCGAGGCGACACTCGCCCACTGGCTGCTGGCCCCGGCGCCGAGCGACGAAGTGCGCGGTCGCCAGCAAGCGGTCCGAGAGCTGTGCCCGGCGCTCGACCTGCGCGAGTCGCTCGCGCTGGTCGGCGAGTCGGTCGCGAGCGGTCTGCACGCCGAAGCGCTGATGCGCTGGGGCGAGTCCGCGCCGCCCGCCCCGGCTGCGGCGCTGCGGGCGACCGTCGCCGCACTCTCGTTGCTGTCGGCGGCCCTCATCACCGCCACGCTCGCGGGCGCGCCGCTGCTGATTCCGTGGCTCGCCGTGCTCGCGATCGGCGGCGGCGTCGCGGCGACGCTGCGCAGCCGCGTGCGCCGCACGATCGCGGCAACCGAAGCGCCCGCCCGTGACCTCGCGCTGCTCGCGCGCCTGCTCGCGATCGTCGAATCGCAGCGCTTCAACGCGCCGCGGCTCGTCGCGCTGCGCGAAGCGATCGCGACGGATGGTCTTCCGGCTTCGCGGCAGATTGCGCGGCTCGGGCGACTCGTCGAAGTGCTCGACGCCCGCCGCAACCAGCTCTTCGCGCCGCTCGGCGCGGCGCTCTTCTTCACCACCCAGATCGCGCTCGCGATCGACGCATGGCGCGCGCGCTGCGGCCCTGCGCTGCGAGCCTGGGTCGCTGCGACGGCCGAGCTGGAAGCGCTCGCCTCCCTCGCAACCCACGCCTACGAACACCCGGACGACGTCTTCCCGGAGCTGTCCGACGGATCGCCCCGCTTCGAGGCCGAAGCGCTCGGCCACCCGCTGCTCCCCGCGTCGCGCTGCGTGCGCAACGACGTGCGCCTCGGCGATGCGCCGCGCCTGCTGCTGGTGAGCGGCTCCAACATGTCCGGCAAGAGCACGCTGCTGCGCAGCGTCGGCGTCGCCGCGGTGCTGGCGCAGGCCGGCGCACCGGTGCGCGCGCTGCGTCTCGTGCTGTCGCCGCTCGCGGTCGGCGCGTCGCTGCGCGTGTTCGACTCGCTGCAGGAGGGCCATTCGCACTTCTACGCCGAGATCCGCCGCTTGCGACAGGTCGTCGAACTGACCACCGGCACGAGCCCGGTGCTCTTCCTGCTCGACGAGATCCTGCACGGCACCAACTCGCACGACCGCCGGATCGGCGCGGAAGCGGTGGTGCGCAACCTCGTCGCGCGCGGCGCGATCGGGCTCGTCACCACCCACGATCTCGCGCTCGCCCAGATCGCCGACGAGCTCGGGACCCGGGCCGCGAACGTGCACTTCGAGGATCAGGTCGAGGACGGCGTGATGCGCTTCGACTACCGGATGCGAGCGGGCGTCGTCACGCGCAGCAACGCGCTGGCCCTGATGCGCGCGGTCGGGCTCGAAGTGTGAAGTGTCCCGGTCCCGGGGATGCCCGGAATGCCACGCGCGCGCACGTCCATCCACCTCCCGGTATGGGAGGCAGCGACGTTGCGACGCCGGCGCTTCGACCATCTCTTCGAGGAAATCTCGGTGCGGATCGGCCGCCTGGCGCCGCGCTATGCGCTGTGGCTGCGCCTGCGCGAACTCGGCATGGACGCCGAGCGCCTCTCGCGCGACGACGCCGTCGCATTCTGTCGCGACCATCTGGGAGAGTTCCTGCGCGAGCACGAACTCGCGCTCGGCCCGCGCCAGGCGCGCGATCTGCTGCGCAGCGTGGCCCGCCACGATCCGAGTCTGCGCACGCCCGCCGAGTGGCTCGCGGGGTGGTGAAGCGCGGCGCGCCCGCTAGGACCGCTTGCTCCGGAGCTGCGGGCGGACTTCCTCGAGCTTCTTGCGCATCGTGTCGCGCCGCGCCTGGAGCTGTTCGGGCGTGAGCGAGTCCACGTCGCCCTCGATGCCGAGACCGGCGCGCACGCCGGTGAGGTCGAGCGCCTGACGACTCGGGTCGAAGCCGATGTCGCGCAGGATGCGAGCGCCGTGTTTCTCGGCGAAGTAGCCGTAGATCTTCGCCAGCTCACCGAACAGGTTCACGTCAGGCGCGTAGCGACCGATCGAGCCGTCGATGAAGAGCATGTTCTTCACGTAGAGCATCAAATGTTTAGGCATGCGCGCGCCGTTCTTCAGCAGTGCGCGCAATACCTGTTGGATCTCCGCGATCAGCTCTTCGCCCGCCATCTTGGTCGGATCGCGCACGGGTTGGTCGACCTTCAGGATGCGCATCAGCTCGTCGAGGTCCGCGTCGGGCGCGAGCGCGCCGAGATCGCGAAAGGCGGCGAGCTGGCCGCGCACGTCGTTCGCGGCTCCGGTCATCATCATACGCAGGAACGCGAGCCGCTGCGGTTCGGCCATGCGGCCGGTCATTCCGTAGTCGAAGAGGCCCACGCGGCCGTCGCGCATCACGACCAGATTGCCGCCGTGCAGGTCGCCGTGGAAAACGCCGTAGATCATCGCGCCCTCGAGGAACGCGATCATCAGTGCGCGCAACACCGCGGCGGTGTCGATGCCGGCCGCGCGCATGCCGTCGATGTCGTCGGCATGGAAACCGTGCAAGCGCTCCATCACCAGTACGCGGCGTGTGACCCGTTCCGGGTGCGGCCGCGGCACGACGATCAGCGTCTGGCCGGCGTCGTGCAGCACGTGGGCGATGTCGAGCATGTTCTGGGCTTCGAGGCGGAAGTCGAGTTCCTCCGCGATCGTCTCGGCGAAGAGTTCCACGAGCGCCGGCGGATTCGCGAGCGCCGCAACCGGGATCCGCCCGACGAGAAGCGGCGCGATCCACGCCATCGCCGCCACGTCCTGGCGCACCCGCGTCGCAACCTGCGGGCGTTGCACCTTCACGACCACTTCTTCGCCGCTGCGCAGCGTCGCCGCGTGCACCTGGGCGATCGACGCCGACGCCAACGGCGCCCGGTCGAAGCGCGCAAAGACCGCTTCGAGCGGCGCGCCCAGCTCCTGCTCGATCACCTGGCGCACGTGCGAGAACGGCTCGGGCGGCACGCGGTCGCGACAGCTCTTGAATTCCGCGACCAGTTCGTCGGGGAAGATGCCCTTCCCCGACGACACGATCTGCGCGAGTTTGATGTACGACGAACCGAGCTTCTCGAACGCGATTCGCAGCCTCCGCGACAGACCGGCGCGCGACGCCTCGGGCCCGCGCCGCTTCTCGAAGAGCCCCCACGCCGCGACTGCAGCGCCGACCAGCACGCCCGCGCGCACGAAACGCCGCACCGGCGGCAGCCGCCGCCTTCGCAGCCATTCGGGCACCTCGGATTGGCTCGCGGCGCGCAGCGCCTCCACACCGCGACGCCAGGTCATGCGCGCCGGATCGACGCACCACGGTCCGTGATCCGAGAACGCGCCGATCGCGAGATCACTCGCTCCGTCGGGCGCAGCAGCGTGGGCGTCGTTCGCTTGGATCACGGCGCGCCGAGACTAGAACACCTCGCGCCCTCTGCGAGCTTCGAGCGGGTCCTGCGCAGCGTTCTGATACGATGCCCGCGCCCATGCCGCCCGCGTCACCCGCAGCGCTCTCCACGCCGGATCGCGCGCGCACGCTCGTCGCGCTGGAGCGCGAGCACTTCGACTGCGTCGTCGTCGGCGGCGGCATCACCGGCGCGGGCGTGGCGCGCGAAGCGGCGCTGCGCGGCCTACGCGTGGCACTGCTCGAAGCGCGCGACTTCGCGGCGGGCACCTCGAGTCGCTCGTCGAAACTGATTCACGGCGGTCTGCGCTACCTCGCGATGGGAGACGTGACGCTGGTGCGCGACACCGCGCTAGAGCGCAAGCGCGTCTTCCAACTCGCGCCGCATCTCGCCGAGCGACGTTGGATGCTGGTGCCCGCGCGCTCCTACGCGGGACTCCTCAAGTTCCGCGCCGGGCTCGCTACCTACGAGAAACTCGGCGCGGTCGAGGAAGCCGATCGCCATCGCAACTGGGACGCCGGCGACCTCGCGCGCGAAGAACCGCTGTTGCGGCGCGACCGCTTCCCGCACGCCTGCATCTACCGAGAGTACCTGACCGACGACGCGCGCCTCGTGCTCGCCAACCTGCGCGACGCGGCGCGGCGCGGAGCCGTCGTGTTGAACCACGCGCCGGTGAGCGGCATCACACTCGAAGCCGGTCGCGCCGCGGGCGTGGTGGCGTCGTGCAGCGCCACCGGTCGCAGCGTCCGCGTGCGCGCCCGCTGCGTCGTCAACGCGGCAGGCCCCTGGGTCGAAGCCGTGCGGCGCCTCGAAACGCCGGACACGCCGCCGTGGCTGCACCTCTCGAAGGGCGTACACGTGTCCGTGCCGGCGGCGCGGCTTCCGCTGCGCCAGATCGCGATCCTCGGCACGGCCGACAAGCGCTCGATCTTTGCGATCCCGCGCGGCGACGTCGTCTACCTCGGCACCACCGACACCAGCTACCGACACGGCCCCGATCCCGAGCCGCCGGTGCTGCGCGAAGATGTCGAGTATCTGCTCGAGCCGCTGCCGCGCTACCTGGCGATCGAGCCACTGCGTCCCGCGGATTGCGTGACCGCCTGGGCAGGACTGCGCCCGCTGATCGCCGAAGCCGGCAAGAAGCCGTCGGAGCTGTCGCGGCGCGACGAGATCGCGGTCGGCCCGAGCGGGGTCGTCACGATCGCGGGCGGCAAGCTCACCGGCTACCGCAAGATGGGCGTCGAGGTGCTCGCGCGCGTCGCCGAGCTGCTCGGCCGCGCGCTCGCGCCAGCGCGCGACGAAGACACCCCGCTCCCGGGCGGCGACTTCGACGGCAATCTCGAGACCCTCGCGCAACATCTCGTGCGCGTGACCGGCGCCGACACGCGCAGCGCCGCGCGACTCGCGCGGCTCTACGGCACCGAGGCTGAGCAAGTGATCGCACGCGGTCGCGAACCGCTCGTCGCGGGCACGGCCGTGCTCACCGGGGAAGTGGACTGGGCGATCGACGTCGAGGGCGCGCTCGACGCACTCGACGTGGTGTATCGCCGCACGCGGGCAGCGCTCTACGACCCCGATGCGCGCATGGCCATCGCGCTGCCGGTAGCGCAGCGTATGGCCGCGCGACTCGGCTGGAGCGCCGAGCAGACCTGCGAGCAGACGCGCGCCGTGCGCGAACGACTGGACGCCGATCTGGCCTTTCGCGAGGAGAAGAAACCGTGACCGACATTCTCGCAACGCTGCGCCGCGAACTGGGCGACGCCGTGCGCAGCGACGCCGCGACGCTCGCTGCCCACTCCGCCGACGCCTGGGTGATGGCCGAGCTGGACGCGCTCGAGAACGCGCCGCGCGCAACGCCGCTGGCCGTGCTCGAACCCGCATCGACGCAAGAGGTCTCCCGCGCCCTCGCGCTGTGTCGCTCGCTGGGCGTCGCCGTGGTGCCGACCGGCGCGCGCTCGGGGGTGTGCGGAGCGATCGCGCTGGACGCCGGCAGCGTCGCGCTCTCGACGCGCCGGCTCGCCGGCCTGCGCCGCCTCGAGAGCGACGATCTGCTCGCCGTCTTCGGCGCCGGCACGCTCGGCATCGACGCCGAGCAAGCGCTCGAGCCGCACGGCCTCACGCTCGGACACTGGCCCCAGTCGATCGAGATTTCGTCGGTCGGCGGCTGGGTCGCGACGCGCGCCTCGGGCCAGTTCTCGACCGCGAACGGCAGCATCGAGGATCTCGTGCTCGCGCTCGAAGTCGTGCTCGGCGACGGCTCGGTGCTGCGCACGCGCGAGACGCCGCGCGCCGCCGCCGGTCCCGACCTGCGCCAGCTCTTCCTCGGCTCGGAGGGCACGCTCGGCGTCGTGACCGAAGTGACGTTCTCGGTGCGCGCGCGCCCCGAAACGTCGCGCGGTCAGGCCTTCCACTTCGACGGCTTCCGCGCCGGCGTCGAACCGATCCGGCGCGCGCTGCGCGCTGGTTGGCGCCCGCCGGTCGCGCGTCTCTACGACGCGCGTGAGTCGCGCCGCAACTTCCGCGACTTCGCCCCGAAGGACCGCGCGCTGCTGCTGCTGTTGCACCAAGGACCGGCGAGCGCCGTCGCAGCCGAGTCGGAGGCGCTGGCACGCCTGTGTCGCGAGGCCGGCGGCGTCGAAACCGATGCGGCCGCGGTGGATCAGTGGATGGCACACCGCAACCGCGTGCCGGGCTTCCGGAGTTTTCTCGAGCAAGGCGTGGTGGTGGACACGATCGAAGTGGCGGCGACCTGGAGCCGCGTCGGCGCGCTCTACGACGGCGTCACCGCCGCGCTCGCGCGCGTGCCCGGCGTGCTCTCCGCGACGGCGCATTCGAGTCACAGCTATCGCTCGGGCAGTTGCCTGTATTTCAGCTTCGCCGCGAAACCCGCCGACGCCTCGCGCTTGCGCGACACCTACGCCGCTTGCTGGCGCGCTGCGATGGAGGCGACGCTCGCCGCCGGCGGCGGGATCGCGCACCACCACGGCATCGGCCGCGTGCGGCGTCCCTGGCTCGCAGCCGAACTCGGCGCGACGGGCGTCACCGTACTGCGTGCGCTGAAGCACGCGCTCGATCCCGGCGCACTGCTCAATCCCGGCAACTTGATCCCGTAGCCAGCGCGATGGCAGAGCACGTGCTCGCACTCGATCTCGGCACGACGGGAGTGCGCGCGCTCGTGGTGGGCGCCGACGGCGCGATTCGCGCGCGCGCCTGGCGCCCGCTCAGCTCGCGCTTTCCGCAGCTCGGCTGGTTCGAACAGGACCCCGCCGAGTACTGGACGCGCAGCAACGAGGCGGTGTGCGCCGCGCTCGCTGCGGCGCGGCTCAGCGCCCGCGATCTGGCCGCCATCGGCGTCGTGACCCAGCGCGCGACCACGCTCGCGTGGGACGCGGGCAACGGCGTGCCGCTGGGCCCCGCAATCGGCTGGCAGGACCAGCGGACGGGAGCGCGCGTCGGAGAACTAGTCGCCCAGGGAATCCCTGTTTCGACAATGACTTCCGGCACGAAGTTCGAGTGGCTCCTGCGCCACGAGCCGGCGCTCCGAGAAGCCTCTCGCACGCATCAGCTCCGGCTCGGGACCCCCGACGTCTGGCTCACCGATCGCCTCACCGGCGGCGCCGCCTTCGCGACCGACGCGAGCCAGGCCTCCTGCACGGGCCTCTACGACTTGCGCAGCGGCGCGTGGTCCGCGCCGGCGCTCGAACTCTTCGAGATCGAGTGCGCGTGGCTGCCCGCTCTGGTTGCGACCAATGCCGTGGTCGGCGAGACCCCGCGCGCCTGGCTCGGCGCGAGCGTGCCGGTCGCCGCGCGCGCCGGCGATCAACAGGCCGCGACCTTCGCGCAGGGCGCCCTCGCGCCCGGCGCGGCGAAACTCACGGTCGGCACCTCGGCGATCGCTCGAACTCCACAGCGGCGACGCGCCGGCGCATGCCCCGCGCGGCGCCTATCCGCTCGCGCTGTGGGAACTCGAGCGCGGGCGCCGCGCGTTCTGTCTCGAGGGAACCGTCGTCACCGCGGGCGCCGCGATCGAATGGCTGGTCGATCTCGGCCTGCTCGCGAGCGCCGGCGACCTCGACGCGGTCGCCGCACGCGCACCGACGCCCGAAGGCGTAGTCTGCGTACCCGCGCTGCAAGGACTCGGCACGCCGTATCTCGACGGCGGCGCCCGCGCGATCCTGCTGGGCCTGACGCGCGGATCGCGCGCCGAGCACGTGGTGCGCGCGATGCTCGAGGGGATCGCGCAGCGCTGCGCCGACGTGTGCGAGGCGCTTCGCGCCCGCGCCCGGCCCGCTGCGCGTCGACGGCGGACTGGCGCGCAGCGAGGCCTTTGTCGCTGCGCTCGCGGATGCGCTGGGGCGCGAGGTCTGGCGCGCCGCGGAGATCGAGACGACGGCGCTCGGCGCGGCGTATCTCGCCGGGCTCGCGGTGGGCATCTGGCGCAGCGCAGCAGAAGCGGTCGCCACGGCCGCCGCGCCCAGGCGGATCGCGCCGCGCATCCCGGACGCGCAACGCCGGGAGCGGCGCGCCGCGTGGCAGCGCGCCGTCGCGCGTGCGCGCAGCGACTAGCGAGAGCCGTTACGGCGAAGCTGTCGAGCGCACGGCGCGCAGAGTCCGTGGCTCAGCGCGGGGGCCTGCGCGCGCGCCGCGGGGCGCCGGATCGGAGCGCTGCACCACGCGCACACGACGGACGATGAACGCGCTCCGCTTTGCGCTGCGGGGCGGAGTCGGGTTCGTCTGCGGCGTTCGCGGCATGCGATGACGGTCGGCGAATCGAGCCGATCGCTGAAGCGCGGTACCGTGACGCGCCGTGCGCGAAGTCGCTTCTCGAACGCCGCATCGGTTCCGTCACCGTGCTCTTCGGGGCGCGCGGAGGCAAGTACCCGCACGGCAATTCGCTGCTCGTGCGCGGCGCCGAAGAGAGCGTCGTGATCGACCCGGGTCTCGGGCTGGTGGCGCGGACGCACGCCGCTGCCGCACGTCGACCGCGTGCTCAACAGCCACTGCCACGAAGACCACATCGCCGGCAACCACCTCTTCCCCGCGGCGCCCTGGCATCTGCACGAAGCGGATCTGCCCGGCATCCGTTCGCTCGACGCGATGATGGCGATCTACGGCTATCCCGAGCCGATCGCACTCGGCCTTTCGCAAGGTCGTCGTCGACGAGTTCCACTTCGTCGCGCGACCCGACGCGCAGGCGTTTCGCGACGGCACCGTCTTCGATCTCGGCGGCGGCGTACGCATCCGCGTGCTGCACGCGCCCGGTCACACGCGCGGTCACTCGTTCTTCTGGATCGAGCCCGACGACGTGCTCTATCTCGCCGACGTCGATCTCTCCAGCTTCGGGCCCTACTACGGCGACGCCTGGTCGAGCCTCGCCGACTTCGAGCGCACGCTCGCCGCGTTGCGACCGCTCGCGCCACGCCATTGGGCCACCTTTCATCACATCGGCGTGCTCGACGACCGCGACGGCGTTCCTGGCCCGCCTCGACCGCTTCGAGGCGGTGATCGCCGACCGGGAGCGGCGTCTCGTCGCGTACCTGCGGCCGAGCGCCGCACACGCTGGCCGAGATCGCCCGGCATCGCTTCGTCTACCGGCCCGAGGATCCGGTTCCCTTCGCGGAGCCCATCGAGACCCGCTCGATGTCGCAGCACCTCGAGCGACTGCTGGCGGGAGGCGCGGTCCGCGAGGTCGAGCCCGGCCTCTTCCTCGCCGCCTGAGGCCGCCTCACGCCCGCAGCGTCTCGGGCCGATGAAGCCAGGGATGTTCGGCGCGACGCTCCAGGCGGCCCTGACGCTCCTGGTCGCCGCGGTGCTGGCGACCTTCGTCCAGCTCCGCGCGCGGCACGCGCCGCTGCGCGTTCCGCTCCTCGCGTTGTTGGTTGCGCTGATCGTCTGGTCGGGCGGCGTGATCTGGCGCTTCGCCGCGACCGACGCTCGCAGCGCATTCGCGGGACTCGTACTCACCTGGATCGGAATCGCGACGGTCCCTCCGCTCTGGTTCCTGATGGCGGCCCGCTACGCGCGCGTCCGCAGTCTGGAGCGGCGTCCGGCGCTCGCCATCGCCCTCTTCGTGCCGTCGGTCCTCACGCTGATCGCGGTCGCGACCACGCTGAAGCACCAGCTCTTCTTCCGCACCTTCATCCCCCACGGAGTGCCCGTGCGCGGGCCGTTCTTCTATGCCTACCTCGTTTTCGCCTACACGATGGTGATCGCAGGCATCGTGCTGTTCCTGGTCGCCGCCCGACACATGTGGGATGCGAGCGACCGGCGGCGCGGCGTGCTCCTCGTGAGCGCAGCACTGCTTCCCACGGCCGCCAGCCTGCTCTTCAACTGCCGGCTGTGCGCCGATGGCTACGACCCGACGCCGGCCATGCTCGGCTGCTCGCTCGTGATCCTGACGCTTCGGAGTGTTTCGCTATCAGCTCCTGGAAGCGCTCCCGCTGACACGCGGCGACGTGATCGACCACCTGCGCGACGGCGTCGTGATCGCCGACGCCAGCGGCCGCGTGATCGACGCGAACCCCGGTGCGCTCGCGATTCTCGGCTGTACGCGCTCCGCTGTGCGCGGCGCGCGCCTCGGCGAACTGCTCGCGCCACTCGGCCGGGACGCCGACGCGATCCAGTTGCTGAGCGAACGTTTCGAACAGCTCGCGCCCGACGACGCCGCCGCGCCGGTCGAGTTGTCGACACGCCAGGAGCGCCGCATCGAGATCACTGCCAGGTGTCTACGCGCGCCCGGCGGCGACACCCGCGGCCGCTTCGCGGTGCTCCGCGATCGCACCGACGAACGCCGCACCGAGCACCTGCTGCGCCAGAGCCAGAAGTTGGAAACGGTGGGCAGCCTCGTCGCCGGCGTGGCGCACGAGATCAACAACCCCCTCGCTTTCGTGCTGGCGAACCTCGGCCAGCTCGAGGGCATGGCCGCGCTGCTGTCGAAACGCCTCCCCGCGCTGGAAGCCCGCGAGGCGGAGGAAGTGGCGGAGATGCCGCAGCTCGTCGGCGAGTGCATCGAGGGCATCGGCCGCATCCGACGCATCGTCGATGCGATGCAGCGCTTCTCGCGGGTGCCGAGCGACGAGTTCACGTCCGTCGACGTGAACCAGGTCGTCGAGGATTCGATCCGTCTCGCCGACCTGCACCGCAACCGCGACGTGCTCGTCCAGTCCCTGCTCGAACCCGACCTGCCGTTCGTGCAGGGTTCGGCTTCGCGCCTCGAACAGGTCTTCCTGAATCTCCTGGTGAACGCCAAGCACGCGCTTGCCGCGCAGTCCGCAGGTCGCATCGAAGTGGTGACGCGTCTGGTCGGCGACGTCGTCGAGATCAGCGTTCGCGACGACGGTCCGGGCGTGCCCGAGGCGCTGCGCCATCGCATCTTCGATCCGTTCTTCACCACCAAGGGACCCGAGCGCGGCACCGGACTCGGGCTCTCGATCGCGTTCGACATCGTGCGCGAGCACGGCGGCGTACTGGAACTCCGCCCGACCCCCGACGGGGGTGCGTGTTTCGTCGCGCACCTCCCGCCCGAGTGCGCCGCGGATCCGCCGCCCGGAGCGACGCACTCCTGAGCGGATCGCAGTTGTGCCATGCTGGACGCAGCCATGGACGAGATCCGACGAGTTCGTCGCGCTGCGCGTGTCGCGACGCCGGGCGCAGGTGGACGAGTGGGTGCTGGTGCTCAGCGCCGAGGGCCTGCGCAGCAGCGTGCGGGGCGGTCCCGCGGGCTTCGTGCTGGAGGTTGCAGCGAGCGACGTGGCTGCGGCGCCGAGCACGCGTTGCGCCGCCTGGCAACGCGAGAACGAGAGCGCGCCGCGACCCAGCGAACCCGCGCCGCTGGACCCGGCCTCGGTCCGCCATGCGCTCGTCGTCGCGGGCTTCCTGCTCGCGCTCTTCGCCGCGACGGGACCCGCGGGCCGATCCGACTCCGCCTTCGGGGAGCGCGGCGCCAGTGCGGACGTCGGCGCGCATTCTCGCGGGTGAAGTGTGGCGCGCCATCACCGCGCTCACGCTGCACGCCGATCTTGCGCATGTGCTCGGCAATGCGACGGCCGGGGCGCTGTTCCTGTTCGCGGTGTTCGACGCCTTCGGCTTCGGCGTCGGCGGCGCGCTCGCGCTCGCGGCAGGTGCGCTCGGCAATCTCGCCAATGCCTTGGTACAAGCGCCGTCGCACGTGACGATCGGCGCGTCGACGGCCGTGTTCGGCGCCCTCGGCCTGTTGGCCGGCCGCGCGCTCGTGCTTCGGCGCACCTCGCTGCGCGGGCGGCCCGCGTGGCTGCCGATCGGCGCGGCGCTCGCCCTGCTGGCGATGCTCGGCACCGAAGGCCAGCGGGTCGACCTGTGGGCGCACGGGCTCGGGCTCGCGGCAGGGGTCGTGCTGGGTGCGCTGGCGTCACGCCTGCCCGCACGCTGGTTCGCGTCTCGCGCATTCCAGGCGCTCACGGGCGCGAGCGCTCTCGCCGCGCTCGCGATCGCCTGGGCCCTGGCACTGCGCGCCTAGAGGGCCAGGAGCCTGACTCGTTCTGGATCGTTGCCGGTCTCGTTGCTGCGAGGCGCGCGGGCGGGGAACTCGTCCGAAACGTCCTCGGCGGTCGAACATTTGCAGCTTCGCAGCGAGCGTTGGCGGCCGCCTGCGGATTGTTTCGGCCGAGTCCCCCGCCCGCGCTTGGCTTTCCGTCTTCCGTTCATGAACGGAAGTCCTAGAACGATTGCAAGTAGCGGGGGCGGGGCGTTCGGCCGAAACCCGCGAAGCCCTCCGGTCATCAGGCCGGCAGGCGGTTACCAGCGCTCGCCGAAGCTGCCGAGCTGCGTCCGCCGAGGACGTTTCGGACGAACGTCACGCCCCCGCGCCTCCCGGGTGGGCTTCCGAGCGACGGGATCCATCTTTCTAGCGATTCTTCGGCTTCGGGGACTTCGCCGCTTTCGCGGGTTTCGCGGACGCTGACTGCTCGCTGCGGCGGCGCTCGACGAGCCGCATGCCCCGCAGTCCGTCGCGATCGGCGGGTGCGACGCGCAACGCGTATCGGAAGTGACGCTCCGCGGTGTCGAGATCGCCCGCCGCCGCTGCCAGTTGGCCGAGAATCGTATGCGCGCGCAACGAGTCGCGATCGCGCTCCAGCACGCGCCGCGCCCACACCGCCGCCTGGTTGCGCGCGACGCCGCGCGCCTCCTCGTCCTTCACGCTCAGCACCTGCGTCCAGGCCTCGAACATGCGGTACTCGGGCTCGTCGCCGTTCCGTTCACAGGCGAGCGCGAACGCCTTCTGCGCGCCGCCGATCGCCGACTGCTCGAGCATCTGGATGCCCTGCCGGAAGGCGCGTTCGGCCTCGATCCGCGCGCTGCGTTCGTCCCCGGGTCGGGGCAGTTCGGGTGCCGGCGCCTTGCCCGACCGGACCAGCTCGCGGCGCAGCTTCGAGAGCGAATTCATCGCCACGACACGGGGCCGCAGCGTTGCCTGGCTCGCCACGGCGGCGCTTCGGGCCGCAGCGTGTGCCGGCTCGCCGCGCGGAACGGCGCGTGCCGCGGTGGCGACGCGGGGATTCTCGGTCTGCGGCGCGCCAGCATGCGCCGGCGCCGGCTCGTCCTCCAGAACCAGCGCTCGCGTCACCAGCAACGCCGCCAGAACCTGCGCCGCGTGCGTCGCGCCGAGTGCCGAATGGTCGCGAACTTCGGCGAGCGTGCGCTCCCCGTCGAGTTCGCGGAGCATGCGCTGCTCGGCGGGCGTCACCTGGAAGCGCAGCGCGGTTTCCTCGGCGCCTCGCCGCAAACGGGCTCGCTTCGCCGCGTGCGCGGCGAACAGCGGTTCGATGCGCGCGGCGTCGAAGTGCTCGCGGATGCCCGCGAGCACCAGCGCCTCGACCGGCGGGCAGCCGTAGGCGAGCACGTCCTCGGGCAGCGCATCGAGCGGCTCGAAGTGGTGCTCGAAGTTCGGCAACCGAAAGCAAGAGATGACCTTCTCGAGCACCTGGGCCGACAGCGCATCGAAGACGTCCTGCGGCGTCAGCAGGCCGAGTTCGACCAGCACTTCGCCCATGCGCGTCGCTTCGTTCTCGATCAAGCGCTCGGTCATGCGCTCGATCACGCGAACGTACTCGGCTTCCGTGAGCGCGCCGCGGCGCAGCAGCATGCGGCCGAGCGTCTCGCGCAACGCGCCGCCTTCGGCGAAGACGGGAACGCCCTCGCGCAACAGGATGCGCGTGCAGACGCCACCGCCGTGCACTTCGAGAACGCCCGAATCCGCCCGCGACCGCATCGCCACCAGGATCTCCGGGAAGCACGGCCCCGCGTTGCCCAGCGTTCCGAGCACCTCCGCCATCCAGAACAACAGTTCCGCGGTGCTCGCGGAGTACGGCAGGATCGCGTCGGGCGCGCGATCTGCAGGCAGCACGCGGCCCAGCTCGGCTCCCTGGACGGTGCCGTCGAGCACGAAGAGCGCGGGCGGTGTGGTCCCTTCTTTCAGCGCCGCGGCGGCGGCGATCCAATCGCTGTCGCCGAGGGGGATGGCCAGCAACACCGCGTCGGCTCCGTGCTCGTGCAGGTTGCGCAGCGCGCCGTGCGTATTCGCGCAGACCGCCACCTCGAGGCCGCGCGCGCGCAACTCCGCGGCGAGGCGTGCACCCGCCGCCGCGTCCCCATCGACCAGCAGTACGCGCAGCCGCTCGCAGGCGTGAATCGCTTCGACCAATGGCTCGAGACTCCGCACGAATCCACTCCGTCACATCGGCGGGACCCCTGCAGAGCTGGACCCGCTCCAGCCGCTCCGCCTTTCGGCAGCGCGGCTGCGAGCTAGGTTCCGCGCCGGCGAGTTCTGGTTGGGGGGCATGCACTTGAGGTGGATTCGTTCGGCTGGCGTACTGGCAGGGCTGGTTGCGCTGGCTTCGCCTGCCACCGCGGTAGACGCAACGGACGTGGAGCGCGAAGCGACTCGCGCGACGATGCGCCAGATCTTCGAGAGCATCCGCGTGGTGCTCCCGCTCAGCGTGAACGAAGCCAAGTTCGCGGCGCACGAGAACCGCGTCGCCGTCGAGCAGGCGCTCGCGGCGCTCGCAAACAACGCCAGAGCCCTCTCCTTGCATGCGCGCGGCAGCGACCCGGCCCGCCTCTCCCTCGGCGGATCTCTCGAGCACGACGCCCGCGAAGCGCTCGATCGCTACCGCGCCGGTCACTTCGAAAGCGCCGCCTTCCAGATCCAGCAAGCAACCGAGAACTGTGTCGCTTGTCATACCAAGCTGGTGGGCGCTGCCGCTTCGCCGGTCGGCGTGCACTTCGTCGATCGCTCGGCGCTCGCCGGCCTGCCGCTCGCCGAACGCGCTCGGCTGGAGGTCGCGACCCGCCAGTTCGACGAGGCGATCGCCAGTTACGAGAAGCTGCTCGCGTCGCCGAAGGTTCGGCCGACTGAAGTGCTCACACCGCTCGTCGACTACCTGACTATCGAAGTGCGCGTGAAGGGCGACTTCGAACGTCCAGCAAAGACGCTCGCGCGCTTCGCCAAGCGCCCCGATCTGTGGCGCCACCTGCGCGTCGACGTCGAAACGTGGATCCGCGCGCTGCGCGAGCTGCGACCGCTCGGGAGCAGCGCGCCCGAGCTCGCCACGGCGCGCGACTTGATCGAGCGCGCCAGGAGCATCGCCAAGGTTCCCGCCGACTACGCTCCGCTGGTCCACTACCTGGTGGCGTCGAGCGTGTTGCAGCGCGTCCTCGCGACGACGCCGCCGCCCTCGAACCGGGATGCCGCCGAGGCCTACTACCTGCTCGGACTCGCGGAGACACACGTCGGGAGCACCTACTGGGTCTCGCAAGCCGACATCTACCTGGAGACCGCGATCCGGCTGGCGCCCCGGGAGCCGTCGGCGCTGGAGGCCTACCTCGTGCTCGAAGAGGAGACGGTGGCCAGCTACACGGGCACCCAGGGCGAGCAGTTGCCCGCGTCGGTCGCCGAACACCTCGAAGAGCTGCGCGCCCTGGTGGACGCGAAGTAGCGATGGATCTCGACGCCGCACGCGCGCTCGTCGGCGACACGTGGCAGTCATCGATCCTCCCGGCGCTCGAGCGCTACATCGCGATTCCCGCGAAGTCGCCGGCGTTCGACGGCGAATGGGAACGCAACGCCCAGCTCGATCGCGTCGTGGCGCTCGCCGCCGAGTGGGTCGAAGCACAGCACCTCGACGAACTGCGACTCGACGTCGTGCGCCTGCCCGGTCGCACGCCCCTGCTGCTGCTCGAAGCGGCGGGCGACGTCGACGAGACCGTGCTGCTCTACGGACACCTCGACAAGCAGCCCGAGATGAGCGGCTGGGCGGCGGGACTCGGTGCGTGGACGCCGGTGCGCCGTGGCGACCGCCTCTACGGTCGCGGCGGCGCCGACGACGGCTATGCCGTCTTTTCCGCGGTGACGGCGATTCGCACGCTGCGCGCGCAACGGCTGCCCCACGCGCGCTGCCTCGTGCTGATCGAGACCTGCGAGGAGAGCGGCAGCTTCGACCTGCCTTTCTACATCGATCACCTGCGCGATCGGATCGGCAGCCCGAGTCTCGTCGTGGCGCTCGACTCCGGCTGTGGCAACTACGAGCAGCTCTGGTGCACGACGTCGTTGCGCGGCATCGCCGCGGGTGCACTGCGCGTGCGCGTGCTCGACGAAGGTGTGCACTCGGGCGACGCCGGCGGCGTCGTGCCATCGAGCTTTCGGATCGCGCGTCAACTCCTCGACCGCCTCGAAGACGCCGCGACCGGCGCGATCCGCCCGCGTGAATTCCACGCCGAGATTCCCGCCGAGCGCGCCGCGCAGGCACATGCCGCTGCGCAGGTGCTCGGCGCGATCCTTCACGAGCGCTTTCCGTTCGCGAAAGGCACGCGGCCCGTCAACCGCGACGGCGCCGAGCTGGTGCTGAACCGAACCTGGCGTCCAGTTCTCGAGGTGACCGGAGCCGACGGCCTGCCCGCGCTGCAGAGCGCGGGCAACGTGCTGCGCCCCGAAACCACGCTCAAGCTCTCGCTGCGCCTGCCGCCGACCACCGACGCCGTGGCCGCCACGCGCCGAATTGGCGAGCTGCTCTGCGCCGATCCGCCGTACGGCGCGAGCGTGGCCTTCGCCGCCGACGCCGCGGCACAGGGCTGGAATGCGCCGGCGACCGCGGCCTGGCTCGGCGCGGCGCTGTCGCGCGCGTCGCAGGACTGGTTCGGTCGTCCCGCGGTCGCAATGGGTGAAGGCGGGACGATCCCGTTCATGGCGATGCTCGGCGAGCGCTTCCCGGCCGCCCAGTTCGTCATCACCGGTGTGCTCGGGCCGGGCGCCAACGCGCACGGCCCGAACGAATTCCTGCACGTGCCGACTGCGCAACGGCTCACCGGCGCGGTCGCACACGTCCTCGAGGCGCACGCCAGGGGAGCGGGCTCGGCGGGCTAGCTGGCCCGTCAAGCCCTTCCGCGCGGTGGCCGAAGACACTCCCGTGAGTGGGACGGGCACCGCCGCGCGCCAGCAGGTGCTGATCCTCGGTCCCGCCGAGCGCGTGCGCTTTCTGGCCGGGCTATCTGCTGCTGCTCGGCTACCGCGCGGCGGGAGCCAAGGACCTGGCTGCCGCGCTGCGCATGCTCGCGCTGGCGTCACCACCGATTCGCGTCGGCCTGCTCGCCACCGATCACGGCCTGGCCGACTCTGCCGCGACGCTGCGCGAGATCGCCGCAGCTCTCGCCGAATCCGCTCGAGTGGATCGCGATCGGACAGCGGCCCGACGACGGCCGAACTCGAGGCGCTGCGCGGCGCCGGCGTGCACTTCGCGCTCTTCGACCCGTTCAGCGACGAAGAGCTGCGCTTCGTCGTGAACGAAGCGCACCATGCCGGCTCGCCCGGAACTCCTGCGCACCGAGCTGCGCGTTCCGACCCTGATCCGCGCGCGCGTCACGAGCAAGACCGGCGAACGCGTCGCGGTGGTCTGCAACCTCTCGAAACTCGGCGCCTACCTGGCCACCCCGCGTCCGGCGATGCGCGGCGGAAGGCTGCAGATCCAACTCCCGCTCGAAGCTGGCGACGTCGAGATCCAGAGCCTCGTGATGTGGAACAACGTCCCAGGCAACCTGCGCCGGCCGAACGTGCCGGTCGGGATGGGCGTGCGCTTCACCGGGGTGTCGGACGACGCCAACGCCGCGCTGGAGCGCTTCATCGTGGAACGCGCCAAGGCATACCGGCTCTGACGGAGTTGCCGGAAATCGGCCGAGGGCTGCATTGCGATCGCCTGTCGGCTCGCCTTTCCCTGGCTCTCAGTTCCTGGCAAGGCGCTGAGCCCGGCTACGAGAACTTCGGTGGTCGCTTCTCGAGGAACGCGCGCACCGCTTCCTTGTGCTCGGGCGTCTTCCAGCACTCGCGCAGCAGACGCGTCTCCGCGCGCTGGATCTCGCTGAGATCCGTCGCGGAGCCGTTGCGCGTCAGCAACTGCTTGGTCATGCGGAGTTGCGGAGCGGGGTTGGCTCCGATCTCGCGAGCGAGCGCGATCGCCTGCAGGGCGACCTCGTCGTGCGGCACGAGGCGATCGGCGAGACCCTTCTCGTACGCTTCCGCCGCGGTGTAGAGCCGCCCCGAGAGACACATCTCGCTGGCGCGCCCGAAACCCATCCGTTGCACCAGGAAGTGCGTGCTCGCCAGCTCGGGCACGAGTCCCATCTTGATGAAGAACATGCCGAAGCGGGCGCGCTCCGAGGCGACGATCACGTCGAACGGCAGGATCATCGTCAGGCCGACGCCGACCGCGGCGCCATTCACGGCGGCGATCAGCGGCTTCGAGTCGCGCACCAGCGCCACCCAGTCGAGCCCGCGCGGCAGACCGCCCTCGCCGCCCGCGGTGTCCTCGCCGGGATCGCGCCCGTCGAGGCGCGACTGGAAGGTGTCCGCCATGTCGGCGCCGGCGCAGAAGCCGCGGCCCGCACCGGTCACGACGATCGCGCCGACGTCGCGGTCCTGGTTGGCGCGCTCGATCGCGTCGACGAGTTCGACGCTCATGCGCGGCGTCCAGGCGTTCAGGCGCTCCGGGCGGTGCAAGGTGAGCAGCGCGATTTCGTCGCGGCGCTCGACGCGGATCTGCTCGTATTGCAAGGCGGCCACTCCCTCGTTCAGGGCTTCTTGCGCACCGTGCCCGTCATCGGCACGAAGCGAACCGGCACGACGTCGTGCACCTCGAATCCCGTTTCGGTGCGCACGTGGACCTGTAGCGACTGCGCGTCCCAGGTCTCGCCGACGGGAATCACCAGCCGCCCCCCGACGCGAAGCTGCTCGAGCAGGGCCGGCGGCACGCGCGGCGCGGCGGCGGTGACGACGATCGCGTCGAAGGGCGCGCACCTCGGGCCAGCCGCGGTAGCCGTCGCCGCTGCGGACGTGGACCTTCGCGTAGCCGAGCCGCGTGAGGTCGTGCTGCGCCCGCTTCGCGAGCGCGTCGACGATCTCGATCGAATACACCTCGGCGCCGCAGGCCTCGAGCACCGCGGCCTGGTAGCCCGATCCCGTCCCCACCTCGAGAACTTTCGACCTGGGACCGACGGCGGCCAGCTGCGTCATCAGCGCGACGATGTAGGGCTGGCTGATCGTCTGCCCCTCGCCGATCGGAAGCGGACGGTCCTCGTAGGCGTGGGTACGCTCCGCCGCCGGGACGAACTCGTGGCGCGGCACCGTGCGCATCGCTTCCAGCACGCGCGGATCGCACGATCTCTCGCGCCTCGATCTGCTCATCGACCATGCGCCGCCGCTCCGTTTCGAAAGTTGATATGCCCGCTCCCGCCGCGGTCGCGACCCGAGTGACAGAGCCAACCCGGACCTGGTTCTCATGGCCCCGATGATACGCGGCAGCGGCGTTCTCCGCGGCTACTCTCGCCCGACCGCATGGAACTCGACCACATCCAGATCCGCGGCGCCCGCGAACACAACCTGCGCGGCGTCGACGTGCGCATCCCCAAGAAGCAGCTCGTGGTGCTGACGGGCGTCTCGGGTTCGGGCAAGTCGTCGCTCGCCTTCGACACGCTCTACGCCGAGGGACAGCGCCGCTACGTCGAGTCGCTCTCGGCCTACGCGCGCCAGTTCCTCGGGCAGATGGAGAAGCCGAAATACGACTCGATCCGCGGCCTCTCGCCGACCATCTCGATCGAGCAGAAGACCACCGGCACCAACCCGCGCTCCACCGTCGGCACCATCACCGAGATCGCGGACTACCTGCGCGTGCTCTTCGCGCGCGTCGGCGTGCAGCACTGCCATCGCTGCGGCAAGCCCGTCCACTGCGCAGACGGCGGAGCAGATCGCGAAGGAGATCCTCGCGGCGCCGAGCGGAACGCGCGTCGTGCTGCTCGCCCCGGTGCTGGTGAACCGCAAGGGCGAACACCGCGAGCTGCTCGCGGAGCTGCGCCAGGCCGGCTTCGTGCGCCTGCGTGTCGACGGCGAAATCGTCGAGAGCGAGGGGCTCGAGCGCGCTCGACAAGCGCAAGAAGCACCACGTCGAGGTCGTCGTCGACCGCATCGTGGTCGGCTCGGGCCAGCAGCGCGCGCGTCACGGACTCGGTCGAGCAGGCGCTGCGCAAGGGCGACGGCACGCTGATCGCCGACCGCGATGGCAACGATCGCGTCTACTCCGAGAAGATGGCCTGCGCGCGCCTGCAACCTGTCGTTCCCGGAGCTCACCCCGCAGGCGTTCTCCTTCAACAGTCCGCAGGGCATGTGCGTCGACTGCAACGGCCTCGGCGTGCGCGTCGAGATCGATCCCGCGCTGGTGGTGCCCGACGAGTCGCTCACGATCGACGAGGGCGCCGTCAAGTCGTGGGGCAAGGAGATCTCGGAGAAGACGAGCTGGTCGGGACTGCGCACCCAGATCCTGATGCAGCTCGGGGTTCCCTTCGACGTGCCGTGGAACAAGCTCGGCGAAGCGCCAGCGCGATCTGGTGCTGCACGGTGCCGGCGAACGCCAGTTCAAGGTGAAGTGGGCCGGCAAGAAGGGCGGCGAAGCGATCTTCGTGATGGACT
Source organism: uncultured delta proteobacterium (assembly GCA_963801625.1). Classification (GTDB taxonomy): domain Bacteria; phylum Myxococcota_A; class UBA9160; order UBA9160; family PR03; genus PR03. Next base: position 9,896 of record CAWDFQ010000007.1, on the reverse strand, counting down.
GGGAGGGTGTACTCCCGCGCCTGATGCGCCGCTTTCGCGAGAGCACCTCCGAGAGCGCGAAGCGCTGGTACGCGCAGTTCCTCGCCGACAGCGCCTGCTCCCGGTGCCGCGGCACGCGGCTGCGCGCCGAGAGCGCGGCCGTGCGCGTCGCGAGCCGCACCATCGTCGAGGTCTCGGCGCTCACGATCGACGACGCCCGCGCGTTCTTCGCCGACCTGCGTCTCGAAGGCGCGGCCCAGAAGATCGCCGTAGAGCTGCTGAAGGAGATCCGCGGGCGCCTCGACTTCCTGGCCGCGGTGGGGCTCGGCTACCTCTCGCTCGACCGCGCCGGTCCGTCGCTCTCGGGCGGCGAGTCGCAGCGCATCCGACTCGCATCGCAGGTCGGCTCGGAACTCACCGGCGTCATCTACATCCTCGACGAGCCCTCGATCGGCCTGCACCCGCGCGACAACCAGCGCCTGCTCGAGACGCTGCGTGCACCTGCGCGACATCGGGAACACCGTCGTCGTGGTCGAGCACGACGAGGAGACGATCCGCGACGCCGACTGGGTGATCGACTTCGGCCCGGGCGCCGGCGTCCAGGGCGGCCGCATCGTGCACGCGGGCACGCCGGCGTCGCTGGCGAAGAACCCGAAGTCGCTGACCGGCGCGTACCTCTCCGGTCGCGCGCGCATCGAGGTACCCGTCGCAGCGCCGCACAGCCGAGCGGCGCGCTCCAGGTGCTGCGGCGCCAGCGAGAACAACCTGCGCGACATCGACGTCGAGTTCCCGCTCGGCGTCCTGATCGCCGTGACGGGCGTCTCGGGCGCCGGCAAGTCGACGCTCGTGAACGACGTGCTCCACCCGGCGCTCGCGCGCCGCTTCCACGCGTCGTCGCAGCGCGCCGGCCGGCATCGCGCGACTCGCAGGAGTCGAGCAGCTCGACAAGGTGATCGCGATCGACCAGCGCCCGATCGGACGCACGCCGCGCAGCAACCCGGTCACCTACATCAAGGTCTTCGACGCGATCCGCGACTTCTTCGCGCAGCTGCCCGACGCGCGCGTGCACGGCTACAAGCCCGGTCGCTTCTCGTTCAACGTGAAGGGCGGTCGCTGCGAGGCCTGCCAGGGCGACGGCATGAAGCAGATCGAGATGCACTTCCTGCCGGACGTCTACGTACACTGCGAGGAATGCCAGGGCCGGCGCTTCAACGAGGCGACGCTCGCGGTCCGCTACAAGGAAAAGTCGATCGCGGACGTGCTCGACCTCACGGTGCGCGAAGCGCTCGAGCTGTTCGCCGCGCACCCGCACGTGCGCGAACCGCTCGCGCTGCTCGCCGACGTGGGCCTCGACTACCTGCACCTCGGCCAGCCGTCTCCGACGCTCTCGGGCGGCGAGGCGCAGCGCATCAAGCTGGCCCGCGAGCTGTCGCGACGCGGCACCGGCCGGACGCTCTACATCCTCGACGAGCCGACCACGGGCCTCCACTTCGACGACGTGCGCAAGCTGCTCGAGGTGCTGCAACGCCTCGTCGACGCGGGCAACACCGTGGTCGTGATCGAGCACAACCTCGACGTCGTGAAGAGCGCCGACTGGGTGATCGACCTCGGCCCCGAAGGCGGACCGCTCGGCGGTCAGCTCGTCGCGCAGGGAACGCCGGAGCAGGTGGCCCGCGTGCGCGCCTCGCACACCGGGCGGCACCTCGTGCCGCTGCTGCGCGCGCAGCCCGCGCGACGGCGCTCGTAGCTCGACCGATGCGCTACGAAGGTCGCGTCTCGTGCTGCCGCTCGACCACTGGCTGCCGATCCTCACCACCGCCCGCGCGCTGCTGCCGCGCCTGCGTGGGCGCGCGGCCTCTAGCCGGGCCCAATCGAGGGCGCTGCGCCGGAGTCGCTGTCGCACGCGACCGATTCGACTCAAGCGCGGCCTCGGGCAGATCGATGGCGGGCGACACCGTTGGAAGGATCCCGATGCGCATCGTCCTGGCCGCCGAGGGGACCCGCGGCGACCTGCAGCCGATGATCGAGCTGGGCGCGCGGCTGCGCGCCGCGGGACATGACGCGCTCGTGTGCGGCCCGCCCGACTTCGCGGCGCAGGCGCTGGCGCGCGGTGTGGCGTTCCACTCGCTCGGGCCGAGCTGCCACGATTTCCTGATTGCACGCGCCGACCGGCTCGGCCGCAACCCGATGTCCCTGTTGACCGAGGCGATTCGCCACCTCCGCCAGCAGATGACCGCGCGACTCGCCGACCTGATCGAGGTGACGTTCGGCGCCGATCTGGTGGTCGGAGGAGGTCCCGAGTTCGCGGCTTCGAGCGCGGCAGAACATAACGGTGTCGAGTATCGCTACGTGGCGTATTGCCCAGCGCTGTTTCCGTCGCGCGCCCACGCACCGCTCTTCGTGCCGTGGCAGGGCCTCCCCGGTTGGGCAAACCGCGCGCTCTGGCCGCTGGTGATGGCGCCCATCCAGATGGCGATCCGCCGGGTGCTCGCCCCAGCGCGGCGCAGCGTCGGGCTCGCACCCGTGCGCGACGTGATGGGCCTGGTCTTCAGCGACCGGCCGCTGCTCGCGGTGGACTCCGTGTTCGCGCGCGCACACGCCGATGCGTCGCCCCCGCGCGCGCAGTTCCCCGCGTTGCACCCGCTCGCCGGCGAAGCGCTGCCGGCCAAGCTCGCGTCGTTCCTCGACGCGGGCCCGGCACCGGTCTACTTCGGCTTCGGCAGCATGCCGGATGCCAGACCGCGAGCGACCACGCGCACCCTGCTCGACGCCGTCGCGACGCTCGGCTGCCGCGCCGTGATCAGCGCGGGCTGGGCGGAGCTGGCGGGGCACCGCGCTTCGCGAGGGCGTCATCGAGATCGGCGCCGTGTCGCACCCGGAACTGCTCGCGCGCTGCGCCGCCGTGGTGCACCACGGCGGCGCCGGCACCACCACGACGGCGGCTCGCAGCGGCGCGCCGCAGCTCGTGGTGCCGCATCTGGCCGACCAGTTCTACTGGGGCCGACGCGTAGTCCAGCTCGGTCTCGGCGCTCCCCCGATCCGGCGGAGTCGGCTCGATTCCGCGGGCCTCGTCGCGGCGTTGGGCGCGATGCTCGACAACGAGGTCGTCGCAGAACGGGCGCGCGAAGTCGGCGAGCGCCTGCGTGCCGAGGCCGCCTCGATCGACCCGATCGCCTCGCTGCTGAGCTGATTGATCTGCACATAGACCCCAAGGGGACATCAACTTTCAGAGATTCACCGCTAGATCCGCGCCAGGTATCCATCAGGCCCTCGCATTTCGCCTGCATCGACCTACCGGATCTCGACGACTCGGCGCTGAGAGGCGCTGATTTGCCGGTTGAATGGCCGTCTTCTACTCTGCGCCCACCAGAATGGTGGCGGAGGGCCGATGGCGACAGCGATTCCGACCGGAGCCGAGAAGCTGGTGCAATGCCTGGAGCGCGAAGGCGTCGAGTACATCTTCGGCCTCTCCGGCGGCGCGGCGATCCCGATCTTCGACGCGCTCGTCGACTCGAAGATCAAGCTGATCCTGGTCCGCCACGAGCAGGGCGCGACCCACATGGCCGACGGCTTCGCCCGCGCCACCGGCCGTCCGGGCGTCGTGCTCGTGACCTCGGGCCCGGGCGCGACGAACACCGTCACGGGCCTGCTCACCGCGCTGATGGACTCGTCGCCGCTGATCGTGATCACCGGCCAGACGAACACGGCGAACCTCGGCAAGGACGCCTTCCAGGAAGCCGACGTCACCGGCATCACCTACCCGGTCGTGAAGCACAGCTACCTCGTGAAGGACGCGCGCGACATCCCGCGCGTCGTGCGCGAGGCGTTCCACCTCGCCACCACCGGGCGCCCCGGGCCCGTGCTGATCGACGTGCCGAAGGACGTGAGCTCGCGGGCCGTGCGACGCGCCGTTCGTGGACGACGTCGACCTGCCCGGCTACGTCGTGCCCGGCCACGCGGACAGCGCGAGCGCTCGAAGCGGCCGCGGCGCTGCTGCACCGGCGCCGAGCGCCCGCTCCTCTACGTCGGCCACGGCGCCGTGATCTCGGGCGCCGGCAAGGCGGTGACGCAGCTCGCGGAGAAGCTGCGCGCGCCGATCGTGAACACGCTGCTCGGCAAGGGCGCCGCCGACGAGACCCACCCGCTGCACCTCGGCATGCTGGGCATGCACGGCACCGCCTACGCGAACAAGGCCGTGATCCACTGCGACCTGATCATGGCGATCGGCGCGCGCTGGGACGATCGCGTCACCGGCAAGCTCGACGAGTTCTGCGCGGACGCCAAGAAGATCCACGTCGACATCGACCCGGCCGAGTTCAACAAGGTGATCCGGCCCGACGTGTCGCTGGTGGGCGACGCGCGGCTGGTGATCGAGGACCTGCTGCCGCTCGTCGAGCCCAACGACACCGCGGCGTGGGTGAAGCAGTGCGAGACGTGGCGGCGCCAGTACCCGCTCAAGTACCCGAAGCGCGGCGGGCTGCACGCGCAGCACGTGCTCGACCGGCTGCACGCACTCACGGGCGGTCGCGCGGTGATCACCGCCGACGTCGGCCAGCACCAGATGTGGGCCGCGCAGTTCTGCAAGACCACCAGCAACCGCCACTGGATCACGCAGCGGCGGCGCCGGGACGATGGGCTTCGGCTTGCCGGCCGCGATCGGCGCGAAGTTCGGGCGGCCCGGAGCCGGAAGTCTGGGCGGTGGTCGGCGACGGCGGCTTCCAGATGACGATGGCGGAGCTCGCGACGGCGGCCGTCCACAAGCTCGCCGGCGAAGGTGCCTGATCATCAACAACAACTACCTGGGCATGGTGCGCCAGTGGCAGGAGCTGTTCTTCGACAACCGCCTGTCCGGCGTCGATCTCGAGGGCAACCCCGATTTCGTGAAGCTCGCCGAGGCGTACGGCATCAAGGCGCTGCGCATCACGCGGCCCGGCGACGTCGACCGCAAGCTGAAGGAAGCGCGCGCCTGGAACGACGGGCCCGTGGTCGTGGTCGCGGAGGTCATCAAGGAGGACAACGTCTTCCCGATGATCCCGGCCGGCGCGCCCGTCTCGCACATGATCATCGAACCGCCGAAGCACCGGCTGGAGAAGCCCGTTGGCAGCACCTGAACCCGGCCGATCCAGTACGCGCGACGACGTCCACACCATCTCGCTCTTCGTGAACAACAAGCCGGGCGTGCTGGTGCGCGTCGCGCTGGTGTTCTCGCGACGCGGCTACAACATCGAGAGCCTCGTCGTCTCGCCCACCGTCGACGGCGACTTCTCGCGCATGACGATCACCTGCAGCGGCGACCCCGCGACGCTCGAGCAGATCATCAAGCAGCTCGCACAAGCTGATCGACGTGGTGCACGCGACCGATCACACCGGCGGCGACGCCTACGAGACCGAGATCGCGCTGGTGAAGCTGCGCGCCGACCTGCACGAGCGCACCGAGATCCTCCAGGTCGCCGAGAACTTCGGCGCCAAGGTGATCGACTACGGGCAGGAGTCGCTGATGCTGCGCGTCTACGGCGCGAGCGAGAAGCTCGACGCCTTCATCGCACTGCTGCGCCCCTACGGCATGCGCGAGCTGGTGCGCTCGGGCAAGATCCTGATGGTGCGCGGCCTCCAGGAGACCTGACCCGATCGCCGGCGGCGCCACCGATCGCCGTCATCGGGTGCGCACTGCGTCGCTGGGGCGCCGAAAAGCGTCACCCTGCGCCCACGGCGGTGCTGGCAAGCGAGCGCGCCGGTGGAGCGGAACCGGATGCATTCGCGGCGACTTGCAGCTCCGCGTCGCGCATCCCTGATCGCGCGACGTCGCGCTTGGCACTGCCATTGCTCCCCAGAAGCGCGACGGTGCCGCGGCTTCACACTGATCGAGCCGGACTGCTTCGACCGAATCGGGTTCGTGCCCGAAGGCGACGTGTTCTTCCAATACGAAGTAGTCGCCGCGAACGTGCTCTTTGACACCGTGGGTCCCTGCGACGCCGCGCCAGGCCAGAGCATCTTTTGAGTCGGATCGACGCCGATCGGCGTGGTGACCCAGGCAGGAATCGAACCTGCGACCTCTTGCTTCGGAGACTTGCTCGTGACGCGTTGAGTCTGGCGTCTGTCAGCGTCCACCGACGTTCAAAGCAATTTGCCGACGCCTACTTAGTCGCGATTCACTGGCTAGCCTAGTAGTCCGCCAGCGTTCGATTGCATCCACGTTTGTTCGTGGGCTCTGCTACACCGTGGCTACACGAGAACGGTTACCGGCCCGCGACCCTCAGCTTGGGAAGGCGAAGAAATCCCAAGAAGTGACGCATGGTTGCGTCTCCGCACGCCGCGATCGATCATTTGATCGAGATCCCGATACTGATCGCGGTCCTCGTGACGGGCCTCCTCCTCCTCCGTGTGGAGCTACTGCACGGCTGGTATCTGGTCCTGGTCACCTCGGGCTCGACTGCCGTCTTCATCAACTTCCTGTGCGTGATCCCGGTAATGCGTCGCAGACGGGCGGCGGATGCCGGGGAGATGTCACGAGTCGATGGCGAGTCGCGCTGGATCTTCCGGGCATTCTTTGCGGGATCTGCCGCGGCATCGATCGCGCTCTTCTCCGCCGCGGTCATTCGAGGGTGGGCCTGATCCGGTAAGCCCGGGCTCTGCCGTTCGCAACAGGCGTAGCAGCTCGCCTCGAGGCGACGATCCGAAGTGACTGTTGCGCTGATGTTCTTGCGCCGCGCTCTTGGATGGTTCGCGGAACCCGTTGGTCCGAGCAGCCGTCCGGGCGCTCGTCCGGAGGCATGGAAAGACAGGCCCAAGTACTCCATCGACAACTCGGAGTCTCCACGACGCGCGCGTAGTGGACGGCCGCGCGATCGGATTCGAAACCGGGATCGGTCCAGATCGCGCACAAAGTCGCTGCGCCCACCCCTCTCTGCTCGCACGTGTCCGGGTCGACCGTGGCACCGACCTCCGCCGTTGCGACATCGTGAACGGCCTGGTGAAACGTCCCGTACTCCGCAAGCCACGCTTTGATGTGAACGCGCGGGCCGCGGCGGTCTCGGAATGGGGCGGCAGCGCGAGGTCGGGTCATGGCCGGCGCCTCGCGTGCTAGGGTCGAGACGTGCCGCGCGAGCGGCGCGCGCGCAACCTGTCGTCGCCGAAGGGAGCGCCATGAGCAAGACCTTCGACGCCCTGGCGAGAGCCGAGCGCGCCCGCGTTGAGGCCGTGAGCGGAGCCCGCGAAGCGCGCCCGTTCCAGGTCCTGACCGTCACGAGCAACAAGGGCGGCGTCGGCAAGACCACGCTCGCGCACAACCTCGCGGTCTACCTGCGCGCCCTCGACGAGGAGCTGCCGATCCTCGTGATCGGTCTCGACGACCAGCAGATGATCGACCACATGTTCGCCCTCGACGGACTTCCCGCGGTGCCCACCATCGCCGACGCCCTGCGCTCGGGGGTCCTCGCGCCCGCGATCCGCTTCGGGCAGTACGGCGTCCACTACGTGCCGTCGAGCCGCGAGGTCGCGGAGCTCAAGCGGGAGATCCGGAGCGTCGAGTACCTGCAGCAGGTGCTCGCTCGAACGTGTTGGCGCGGACTCGTCATCATCGACACCAAGAGCGATCTCGAGATCCTCACGCGGAGCGCGATCGCCGCGGCCGATCTCACCATCGTCGTGGTGAAGGATCGCGCCTCCCTCGTCGAGGCGCAGCGCGTATTCGATCTGCTGCGATCCTGGGACCGCCCATTGGAGAGCGCACGCGTCGTCCTCTCGCTGCTCGATCTGCGCATCCGCTACGCCAACGAGGGCTTGCAGGACATTCGGAGCCTGCTCGTCTCCGAGGCCCGCCGTTGTGGCTATCCGCTCCTCGACGGCTTCGTCTCACTCAGCCCGAAGGTCGAGACGCTCTACACGAACCCGCAAGGTCGCGCGCTCTCCATCCTCCACGGCGCGCCGGGGACTCCCGTGCACCGTCAGATGCACGGGATCGCCGTCGAGGTGCGCGCCATCCTGGATGCCCTCCGAACCCGCTCGACGGCGGGGTCCGACACACGGGAGAACCCGCCCGCGTCCGGCGTCGCCTCCTTGAAGCGCTTGCTGCTCGGCGCGCGCCGTCAGGCGGCGTCGGGATTCTGGGGGCGAGGCCCGGGAGGGCACTAGCGCGTCCCGATCGGGCGCAGCGAGACCCATCCGAGCGGCCTCTGCCCGCATCCCCCGATGCTCGGCCATGCCCCGATGGAAGACTCGAGCTCCGGAGCATAAGCATCATAGGGGTATGGCGTCTACGAGCTGGTGCGTGAGTCGGGAGGAAGGAGGGAATTGGTGCCTCCCGAGCCCGCCGAGGATCCTCGAGTTGGTGATGCAACGATCCCCAACGAGAGGAGACACCGATGGAACGGGTTCTGGGACTGGACGTCCATGCTGCGAGCTGCACGCTCGCGGTCATTTCGCAGTCGGGCAAGCGGCTCACGGACTTCCCGATCGAGACCAACGGCCAAGCGCTGGTCGAGGCGATCCGGAGGATTCCGGGCCGCAAGCACTTGGGTCTTCGAGGAAGGCATCCAGAGTGCCTGGCTCTACGAGACGCTGAGTCCCCACCTCGACGAGATCGTCGTCGCGGGGATCCCCGAGAGTCGGGGTCAGAAGAGCGACCGGCGGGATGCCTACGGTCTGGCGGAGAAGCTGCGGACGGGGGCGCTCGAGAAGCGGATCTTCAAGGCGCCTCGGGAGTTCGGCGCGCTGCGCGAGCTCTCGCGGATGCACATCACCGTGGTGCACGAAGTCGTTCGGGTCCAGGCACGGATCAAGAGTCTCTACCGCTCGCGGGGCATCCTGGTCGCGGGCCTCTCGGTCTACGGCGCACGACACCGAGAGGAGTGGCAGCAGCGGCTTCCGGCGAGTGCCCGGCTGCGAGCAGCGCCGCTCTACGCGCAGCCGGGCTTCCTCGTCGAGCAGAAGAAGCAGGTCGAGCGCGACCTGCTCCGGGAAGCGAAGAAGCACCCGATCGTCCGGATCCTCGAGACAGCGCCGGGGTTCGGCCCGATTCGTTCGGCCCGGCTGGTTCCGATCGTCGTGACCCCGCATCGGTTCCGCACCAAACGACAGTTCTGGAGCTACTGCGGTTTGGGCATTGTGATGCGCTCGAGATCGGATTGGGTCCGGAAGGCGGATGGAAGCTGGGTCCGCAGCCAGGTGGCGCAAACGAGGGGACTCTCCCGGCACTTCAACGGGGTGCTGAAGGACATCTTCAAGGGCGCGGCGACGACGGTCCTCACGCAACGCGACAAGGGTCCGCTCTACGAACGCTACGAGCAGATGCTGGAGGCGGGAACCAAGCCGAATCTCGCCAAACTGACCGTGGCGCGCACGATCGCCGCGACCGTGTTGTGCATGTGGAAGCACGAGGAGGAATACCAGCCGGAGCGAATCCGGCGACCGATGACGACAGACCGCGGCGTGTAGGCGACGGCTCGGCTTGGGGGACACCCGATCGAGTCGTCGCCACCGGGCGCAAAGACAAGAACGGTTCGGAGGTGAGTATCCATGTACCGACTGGCCTCGGGCATCCCGCCCGAGGGCCCCGAGCATAAGCTATGCCCCTCCGAAGAACCGAACGAAGCGATGGCCGACCGAGGCCCCTTGGAAGGATGGTTCCCACGTTCCTGTGGAGAGCCCTGCCGCTGAGACATTGCCGCGCCGCGCGACCGCCGCAGGGGTACACCCCGAAGCTGAAACTCCCGTAGTCGTGTTTCCGTCGCCTCGGAAGCGCTACGGGAGCCAGAGTGACTTCACTCGAGGCCGCCTCGACACCGCGGAGGCAGACGCCTGGATTGCCGAATCTCAGGCGCACGGGGAAGTGCGTCTTATCGATTCTCTTGCGGTTCAAACCCGCCGAACTGAGGGCGCTTCGCCGCCTCGCCAGGGAGGCAGGGGCGAGTGTTGGGATC